>JAOPKD010000009.1 GCA_025517565.1 Halapricum hydrolyticum | reverse complement strand
CGCCACAGTCAGTCTCCTCTTCAGCAGCGTGGTAGAAATGCCGCGCGACGAACGATCCCTTCCGGCGATGGGAGTCGCGAATTTTCAATTGATCGCCGCACTTCGGGCACTCGAGGAGATCCCCTTTCTGTACCTGATTCGGAATAACCTCGGTACCGTCGTGGAGGGCCAAGAACGGCATACTAGTTGTCGCAGTTTAGCAGCCCACCTATAGAATAATACCCCTGTTGTGCCCCTCGCTTGAGAGGTATATCTATTTAATCCGAGAGTCAGTCAGCCAACAGTGAGAATGGTATCAGTCTCACTTCTCGAATTTGCCAACACCAATCGACTCATCTACTTCAAACCAGAAACCGACATAGAGGTATTTGACGATGACGAGGAAGAGTGGAATCCGCTGTTCAAATCCTCATACTCACTTTCAGCACTCATTGAAGCGCTCAAAGCGAACAGAATAGAAGCTGGGAACGTCCGCTTCGAGGACTCGGTCGCCCAGGAGTATCTTCACCACCTCAAGGAAACAGGGATTGATGACCAGCTGCATCACGAGGACCTAATGAATCGTGACCGGCTCGTGGCGTTTGCTGACGCAGGATACACAACGGTCGACGACCTCCTGGGGACAGCGGATCCGATCGATATCTCCAAAGATACCGGTGTGGACCGCGATGTCGTCTCCAGTATCGCGACGAACCATCTCGACGGCTTCTCGACAGGGAGTTCATTCGGTGATACAGGCCCGCTACAACAATTGAATCCAAAAGATTCGTTCACTGGATGGGACCTCGTGGAGGCGTCCTCAAACCGGATTCGATGGGTTTCAGCCGGGCGATTCAACCTTACCATCAGTCCGGCGCCGGACGGGAGTACTACAATCGCGTGCAACGCACCAGAAGCAGAGCGGAACGCCTGGTATCGGAAAGGCCGTTCAATCGAAGCGGGACCTGATGAGTCGTTAACCCCCGAGGAAGCCCTAGAACAGTCTCACGAATGGTTGAAAGCGCATCAGCTGGAATACGAGGACGATCTCGCCGAACTCCCTCGAATCGGGGCGGCGACCAAGGATTACCTCGCGCTCGAATACGGGATCACATCACGAGAGGAACTCCGAACATTTGCAGAGGACCAACCTGATGAGTTCGACGACATCTTTGGCTCTCCTGGAAGTGACCTCAGAGAAGCACTGGAACGGTAACTCGGCCACCGCACACCCTTCCGATGTCTATCGAGAACAGATGTCACAAGAGAGACGCAGCAATCTGGAGCAAGAAGCCGAATAAGAGGAGAGAACTGCCAGCCCGAAGAGACCACTCGCGGGCCCGCTGTTCAAGCTGGTGAACGTGGCGTTCGATATATCGATCGACGAGTGTTCGAGAGATTCGTCCGTCGCGAGCGTGAATCGAATCCCCATCGGTGTGATATCGAACTTCGACAGCGTCGGGCTCATCCTCCAGGCTTACGACGACGATCTCCTTTATTGGGCCATGTACCTCGACTCGCCCGTCGAGTGCCTCACATACGGCCTCAAATCCAGAATCATCCGAGGTCAGTTTCCCTTCGCTCAGGAGAGTTACCCGGCCCCGTTCGATTTGTTGGATTTCATCCTCAGGTGTTTTGTATGCCCGAAATTGTTCGAACTCAGGAAGGACGACCATTAGGGCACCAGCAGCATCTAGGCCTAAGCCTACGGTAGCAAGCGTTTCTATCCCGACCATTTGTTGATTCCAAAAGATTTCATCAGTTTTCAAGAACTTCATTAACAGCTGGGATCAATTCAGACCGATAGCCAGCAGACACAAGGAGCTCCTGGATGTGCTCAAACTCCTGCTCTCCATCTGGAGAGTTTGTCAGGAGTAGTTCTTCGATCACCTGCTCACCGTCATCGCAAAGAGCTACAGATTGGGCGAGAGGAGTGTCCTCAAGTGGATTTCGTCGCTCATCAATCACAATCGGCTGCCACCCGCCCTGGTACTGGTATCGGTAGAGGGTGATAGTGCGGACGGTGTCATCGTCGACAAAGAAGCTCGTTTGCTCGCGCTTGCTGGCGACCGCGATCTTCCCGCTGTCGAGATCCGCAGCAAAGTCCTCGAAATTGTGAAACTCAGCAGGAACCGGCCCATCGACGACGTGAGTGATGATTCCCGGCCAAGTGAACCCAAAGACACGCTCGAAGAAGCTGACACTATTGTCATCGGGAGAATCAAACACGAGAAGAAGATCGCCCAGCTGGAGTTCTGTACCGTCTACGCTGATATGCGACGAATATGGATAGGCGTCGCCGTCGTCGAGGACTTCAATATCCGGCTTCGGCATATTGTCCGAATCTAATCGGAGCCACAAAGAGATAGCTAATGGAGCACGCCAGATTTCCCCGAGCACTCAAAAAGTGTATCTCTCCCACCATCCGGACCCCTCACGGCGGTTGAACGACGTCGTATCCTTCTCGATCAAGCAAGTCAACAGCTAACTGTTCCAGTCTCGTACCGTCCCCGATAGCGCGGAGATTTGCTTCAAGAGCAGTATTTGGCATCTATTGGTTCATCTGGGAAGTCCATGCTTACAAAACTACCCAGCTACTGTGGCTGCTTTGTTGACTTCTCTCGGTTATCGAGGAATTGATCACACCACGTCGGAAGGGAATCCATCGGTCCATTTTCAGTCACTGTCCCATCGCCTGCAATCCGGGTAAACACGCCGTCCCGCCCCCATGCACACACGACTGGCTCTTGGTCTTGATCGGGTCGAGTTACGATTCGCTGTTGGAGTCGCGACGGATCCTCACTCGCATCCTGGAGTACTGTGAGGAGCTGCACGAGAAGTGGATGACCTGGCGCAAGATGCTGAACGGATGGGAACTCGTCAGCACATACAGCCGAGAACGTCACCGCCACTTCGTCAGCACCAGTCGCAATAGCCTGTGCAATCGTCTGTTCCCCATCCCCGGCTGGGACCTCAATCGGTGCGTCACCTACCGAGAGACGATATGTACTGTCCGCAAAGTCGAAGTCTCCATCATCGTACTCGAAATCAATCTCGTGAACCGGAGTGAATTCGACACCGGCCTCGGCAAGGGCGTCGTTATCGACCAACACTAACTGAAGACTCGGTGTCTCGAACGGGGGTTGATACTCGTACTCCTCCTCGCCGACGTCGACGAGATCCGGGTGACTGTAGGACTGCCACGCATCGAGTTTTGCTTCGTCGACGACATCCTGAGCGACGAGGTCGTCGACGTCCTCGAGTGACTCTCCGACATCGACGCGGTCGCCCTGATCGCGTTCTTCGAGTTCTTCAGAGAACTCGCGGTCAGCTGATTCGACCGCAGACTGGTCGTCAGCGCTGTCGGCGTTCAAGGTCGCATCTCGAATCTGTTGGCTGACGCCGGAGAGTATGGGTTGCATCTCACCGACGACGTTTTCGAAGAGGCCAATCCGGTCGTCAAGGCGATCGTAGATGTCCGTCTCAACCGTATCCTCGTAGCTGTAGTTGAGAATACGAATCTCGTCGAATCGTTGGCCGATGCGGTCGATCCGACCGATACGCTGTTCAACCCGCATCGGGTTCCACGGCAGGTCGTAGTTGATGAGCGCCCCACACTCCTGGAGGTTTAGCCCCTCACTCGCGGAGTCGGTACAGACGAGGATATCGACCTGCCCATCATCACGTGAGAATTCACGCTTCACGCGCTCTTTCCCGACGTGTTCCCACGTTTCAGAATCGGGGTCGTACAGCTCGCCGCCACGACCGGAGTACGTCGCGATTGTTGCACCAAGAAGGTCCGCGAGACTGTCCCGGATGAAGTCCATTGTGTCCGCGTACTGCGTGAAGACAATCACCCGGTTGTGGCCAGCACGGTCCAGCTCGTCGAGGTCGTTGTACAGCTGCTGAATCTTCGGGTCTGTATCAACCAAGTCTAAGTCGTTGACGAACGCTTCCAGGGCCTCGATTTCTTCCTCGATAAGCTGTTTCCCCTCTTCAGTCACGCTCGGGATGAGTTCAGAGAGGTCCAAGTCGTCGCTACTAGCGTCGAGTTCATCCAGAACGTCCCCGTCGTCGAGGTCCGCGTTTTGTAGCGTTTCGAGGACGACCTGCTCCGCATCACCATAGTCCCGATCACGAGCGCGTTCCCGTCCGGCAAGCACGGTTCGTTGAGCCCGAAGCGTCTCAAGCCGGTGTTTCAGGCTCTGACTGATCGCATAGACACTCGACGTGAGTCGCTGTCGGTACGTGGTCATCACGAACCCGATGGCGCGTGTTTGGGCTTCGTCAGTCTGTTGGGCTCGCTTGTAGAATTCACGTGTGTACTCGTCGATCTGGTCGTAGACCGCCCGTGCCTCCTCGGTGAGTTCGATTTTCCGTTGTTCGGGATTTCGGTTCGGAACGGTCGTATCGAGGAGACCGACTGCCTCGTACTTCCGGAGTGTATCCCGTGTATTCCGGTGAATGAGCGCGTCGACGGGCGTGGACTCTGCGAGAACATCGCGGATGACTCGCCAACCGCCCGGGGAAAGTTCGTCAAGTGCGTCCTGTCGGTCGCTGCGGGACGCCATCAACCACTCGTCGGCGTCTTCGGGATAGAGGAGCCGTTTGAGTTTCGTATCCTCGCTCGCCTCGAAGCGGTCGATGTCATAATCTGCCATCGCGTCGTCGACATGGTCGAGATAGCCGTCGTAGGCGTCTCCATAGGCTCGTGCGAGCCGGCACGCAGTCAGCACGCGCTCTTTGGCAATGGCACGGTCCTGTCTGTCCTCATTGATCTCGAGTTCGTCTGCAAGGTGCTGGAAGACTTTTGAGGAGAATGGTCGGTCCGTCGGGAGCCGGTCTTGGTGTTCCAGTCCATCGAGCGTGGCTTGCGTGTCCCAGGAAGCCTCCGCTTTGTCGGACTCTGAACTAGGGTTGACGAGAACCTCGTTGAGGGCCCGCGACAGCCCGTCTCGGGTTTCGAAGAACTCCATGAAGGTATCCCGGTTATCCCAACCACCCGGAAGATCCAGCAACTGCATCAAATCGTAGAGTTCGCCAGAGTGCAATTGCATCGGGGTAGCCGTCAAGAGGTAGTAGGCGTGCGTATAATCGCGAAGCTGTTCGAGAAGAGCGTAGAAATTACTGCCACGCCGGGCGTTGTGCGCCTCGTCGACGATGACGGCGTCCCACACGCCCATCCGGTCTTCCGTATCGTGGTCGCGTCCGCGACAGCTTGCCGGGATGACGTCTCGAGACCGGTCGGATACCCGGTCTAAGGGAGCGACCTGATCCCACCGATCGTCGAGACGAGCCGTGTGCCAGGACATAATGACGACCGTCGGCCCATCCAGCGGCGACGATGCATCGGCATCAGTCGACTGTTGTTCGTAGAGGAACCGCCAGATGGGGCTGTCCGTCCATTCGCGCTCCCCAGTGAGGTCGAGGTCCGTTGCCGATGGTGGATAGTGGTCGCGACCGCGGACGTCCCGGAATACGTGATCGCCCGCTGTGTCCCGGTCAAATCGGACGGCGTTGATGTTGAACTTCTCCCAGAGCTCTTCCTGCCACTGCCGCTGCAGACTCGCCGGAACCAGCAACAGCCCGGTTTCAAGCTCCCCGGTGAGTCCAAGCCGGGAGAGTGTAAGACCGGCCTCGATCGTCTTCCCGAGCCCCACCTCGTCACACAGCAAGAAGCTCTGTGGATATGTATTGACGAGTGTGTCCGAGACAACTCGTTGATGTGGCCACGGCGTGATCGTGCTCGCTTCCTCGGCCAGTGCGAGCCCACCCGGCGAGAGCGGTCCATCCTGTATGATGTTCGCTTTGTCGCGCTCCGTCGGCGGAGCTGTACCGTTCGCGATCTGAATCGCTTCCTGGAGATCGCTCTCGGTGTCTGGGGCTTTCCAGTCGATGATGTCCTCTTCGATCGCCTCGGGGAGGTCATACACTTCGACGAAGGGGTGTTCATCACTCCACAATCGCTCGAAGGTCTCCTCATCGCCGGCGACGTAGTCCGCCTGTTCAGGAACCCACGACCGATGAACTTTGAACCGCTCATAGTTGCGAGCCCAGCCGCCGACCGTCTCGTTGACGCTGCCCTCGAACGAAATCGTGTTTCCGTCGCTATCGTGGAAGAGTCCAACTTTCGGATGGAAGATCTCCCAATCGTGAGAGGGAGAGCGTGGATAGGCGACCTTGATGTGGATCCGGCCCTCGCGGAGGAGACGCGCAAGAATACGGAGGTTCGCATCCAGGCGTTCGTCATCGAGGTCCTCGAGGTTTTCCTCGAGGCGGTCGGTGAGCGTCTCAAGAACCGGACGGTCTGACTCGTAGAGTTCGGTGCCGACGATGAGACGCATTTCACCATCGTTCTCGACGAGGGCGTGAATGCCGTTGGCAGCAGCCGCGAGTGCCGTACTGGAGAAGTAGCCCGCAATCCGGTCGTATTGCTGGCTGCGTTCCAATGCGGGCTCGTAGAAGTCCTTGACGAGATGGGCGCGTCCCTGCTCGGGTTTGCTCTCGTAGATGGACTGCCACTCGCGGTCACGTAGATTAGTCATACTAGAGGAGTTTCGAGTTAGGCATGGTCACCGAGTTCGGTCTGTTCGGCCCTGTCTTCTGAGACGTCAGTGAAATCAGTGGGGGTGAATTCGAGACCAAGTGCGTCGTGGGTTCGACCTAAGGCGAGGTCACGAGCGGCTTCCCATTCCGAACTCCTCTGGGGAAGAACTTGCAGGAGAGCTTTCAGTGTTGCCTTGAAGCCCGCGTCTGTGTCGAAGTTGCGTTCTTTGAGCCAATCGATCGCGACGTCCTCGCCCTGTTTCTCGTAGACGTGCATAGCGGCGTGAACCGCATCGAGGGCGATCGTGTAGGACAGCGCTTCAGGATCGACGGGCGTCCGGTTAGATCTCTCTTCGGGTGGCAGAGTGATGTCTTGGACGCGGTCCTCATGAGTTTTCAGCTGAATATCCCCACGTTTCTTCCCCCAAATTTTCGTAGATCGCTTAATATCGTCAATGTCGACACCAATACCGAGCCCCAGCTGATGGCCGTCATCGTAATGGAAGGTGTCGGATTCGTGAACCAGCCAGGAGAGGATATACCACTCTGTAATGTCATCCAAGTCGTCTAGTCGCTCGCCTTCAAGATATTCCTCGACGAGGACTCGCGTTACGGCCTCGCGTGCTTCTTCTAGAGCTCGCCGTGGAGGAATCTCATTATCTTGGTCGTCGACGACAGGATAGGCATCTGCGTAAACTTGCAGTGTCGGCCCGAACGCCGAAATGATGACGTCTGTTTTCGTCAGAGAGAGGCCAGCATCAAGCAGGTCTCTCGCTGCCTCTTTCGCTACTTCACGGGTCTCAGCACGGACATCGCTCCACAGGGTTGGAACCGCTTCAGATTCCGTCTTACTATCGTGCGGTTTTCTCCCTGTGAGCAGCAGAGTACTGTCAGCTGAACCTCCACCACGGGTGTCGGTCCGCTGGGGCATCTCGCTAGTGATCGGGTGGGTTGATGTGATAGTGAACCCAGATCGAATCAGCGACTTTGTGAGAGTGTCCCAGGCACTAGACTCCTTATGGGTGAACATGACAGTCATCACACCGCCGGGCTCGAGAACACGGTAGAGTTCTTGGAAAATCTCCGCCATCTTGTTCTCGTAGTCCTCGGCAGCTAATTCGGACTTAGATTTGGAATCCGAAGCGACCTCCTCGTATTCGGCCACATTGGCAACCGCCTCTTGGCTTTTGTCAGTAAGGTCGTCAGTGAATACTTCTGGATGAATATCTTGGAGATACTCTTTGAGCCAAACATAACTCATATCAGACATTTCAGAATAGATGATGCTATCGTAGTATGGGGGGTCAATAATAATGGATTGGATAGAATCCGAGTCTATCGGTAGATCTGCCGCGTCCCTCTGTGAGATTTGAACATCATCAGCATCTTCATCTTCCAGATATGTGGCTATCTCTTCGTAAGAGTCTCGAACACGGTCGAGATGGTCCTGGTGGTCTTGGTTGCCTGCAGCAGGATTGTTCTCTACGAAAGCCCATTGGAGAGTAAAGTGCTTACCACCTAATGCATCGCCCAGAAGCCCATTACTTGTGTCTAGGGGCGAGAATCGTGTATTTCTGTCGATGACTTTGCTAGCTACCAAGGACAGTATTGTGAGCACCGCCTCAGCTTTCTGTTCATCATATTGGTTGAGTATCTCCTCCTGACACTGCTTGTATGCTTGGAGATATTCATACTGGGTTACAAGTTGTCTTGGAGTGAAAGCATCTCTCCACTTTGTAACGCCGTAAGGACCTGCTCTATCTTCATCGCCAATATATCGCTTGACGTCAAGGAGTGTACTTAGCTCAAAGTCTGTGTCAATACGATCTGCGGCTTTAGATTGTGCTTTGTAGTCTGCTTGTGTGGGTGCTCGCCAAGCAGTTCCACCGGATGATTTCTCATATTTCACCCCATAGATCTCGTATCTGAATTCGGAATCGCGAATTCTGTCTTGTATTGCATCCGATTCCATCACGATTCCACAATTCAGGCACTCAGCACCACTACGAGTATGGGGGCCGTCCTGCGGATTGTACTCAGATTTCTTGACATCGTCCGGTAGCCTAACGACCTCGTACTCAATCTCAGTCCCGTCCTCGGATACGGAAGGACGTGCTGCAACTCCTTTCGAGGAGGATCGCTTCTGTAGCCACCATTTCTTTGCCATAGGGATATCGCAACCACACTCCGGGCAGTCTACTGCATAGGTACAAGCATAGTGTGAGGGGGTCTGACGTTCACCCTCGCTGGGGAAATAAGGTTCAAGCTCCTCCTCAGCGAGTTCATCAATTCGGTCACCCCACCGATTGAGTTCGCTCTGGAGAGAACCAACACTCGGCGCATACTCAAGAAGAACCTTAAGCATCACAGTCGGGACGGGATTGAGTTCGTTCGCTGCTGTCGGTAGGCCATAGCGCAGAGATTCAAACGGAATAACGCCCCCACCGGCAGTCGGGTCTAAGACAGTAGGTAGCTCTCCGTCCCAATGCTCCCGAAGCAACTCGTGCATCTCCGCTTTCTCATCTGTAGTCGGTGTCCGAGTGTACGGGCGAGGATATCCGTAGTGGTCCTCTAAGTTTCCATCCCGATCATCTTCAGTACGCTTCTTTTCTGCCACGTATTCCTCAATATCGACGTCGATTTCGTCACGAGGCTTGATCTGCATCCAATCCAGCAGCGTGTTGGCGTCCACCTCTGGAGGAAGTATGGACGCAAGGATAGCCAGTCTAGAAGCTGGAGTTGGACGACGTGCAAACCATGGGTGAAGATACCGATGAGGCGGCATAAAGTAGGGGTTAGCCTCTTTCAGATTCTCGATGCCAACCGCCTTCAGGGGGAGGTTCCCCTCAATTGCGACACGCTTCAGCTCCGAATCACTGTCCTGGCTTTCGGGATTTTGGCTCATCGTTAAATCACTCAATATGGTCCGTCAGCAACACTCGAAGGGCCTTTTCGCCGTTCGGACTCGACGGAGACCGACACTTTGCGTACCAGTAGTAACACTCCTCATCGCTCATCCGTGCAACGCCGCGAGCCAGCGACCGCATCCGGTCGATACGTTGGATCGGCTTCACGCCACGGAAGGCAACAGCAAGCCGGACGCCTGCCGTTTCGGGTAGGAACACGAACCCAGCCCCGCCAGTGAGAACTTCTGATGAATCTCCTGGCGTGCCTTCAATCGCCTCCCGGACGACGTCCTGGAGCGCACGGACGCGGGTCGGGTCAAGCCGTGCGACCTTTGCGCCGGCCCACTCATCCCACGTCCAACCATCGAGCTTGGATAGGAGGTCGTCCCCAGCAATGTCCGAGACGAGATCCTCGACTGGTGTGATACTCAGCGAACGACCATCCCGCTCCAGGCGATCACGACGGGCTTCAGCCTGTTCGCGAGGGAGTAGTTCATGCAGCGTCCACTCTCCGCCGCCGTCTGTCTCTCGTCGGACGAGTGTGAACGTCGGGCGGCCACCGAACATACTCGTCCCGTAGCGAACCAGCCGATCCTCCTCTGTCCCCTCGGCGGGTGAGGTCTCAAATTCCGAACCGCGACTCGCCATCAGACCGTCACCTCCGAGCTCGCCTGAATCGGGCCACGCCCTTCGACCCGAACGTCGATGTTGCCCGCATCGAGGTCATTATCGAGGGCAGCGAGAAGGTCGTCACCCTCGTCAGTAATCGGTTCGGGCTCGTCAAACTGGAAGCGGAACTGGATGGTTTCTCGATCATCGCCGAACGAGCCGGGCTGGTCGATCACGTCCCGGAATCGGCTCGGTGACCCCGTGAATTCCGCGCTGTACGTCCCGTCGTCAGTCCGGGTTTCGTACTGCATTCGAACCGTCACCGAGTCTTCGCGGGCTTTGAATCCGGGGCGTTGACTGATGAACTTGGCCGCTTGGAAAGGTTCGTCCCCACCGACCTGGATGGTCACCTCTTCAAGCAGCGGCGTCCGGTCAGTTCCGGCCTTCGATTCCGCATCGCGACGAACCTCTGAGAACGCCCGCGAAGCGGACATCATCTTCTTGCTCGCCTCCCAGGATTCGTCTGGCTGGCATTCCTCGCAGCGTCCGCGTGCGTCCAGCAGCTGCTCGCTAGCGACCTCTTTTCCGCAGGAGCTACAGGTCGTATCGGACTGGTGTTCCTCACAGTAGTAGGGTTCGCTTCCTTCTGGGTTTTCAACCTCCGCCCCACACTCGGCACAGGTAGCAACCGTCTGTTCTGGCCGGTCGATTTCGTCGAGGTGGTCGTCGACGAGCGCGTCGATATCTCGATAAACGACGAATGCACTCCCGATTTGGACATCGCTGTCCCGAATCGAGGTCTCGACATCGGGAGATTTCGCGAACGGTTCCGGATGCGGCCACGTTTCAGGCTCCGCTGTCCCGACCCAGTACGCTGTCCCAGACTCGCCATCCCAGTATGCGTACCCGTGGTCACTAACGAGGGAGGAGACAGTCTCTCGAATCGGTTTTGTGCTGAAGAGGTAGTCCAGCCCCGGCTTCTTCGCGTATTGGTTGACCAGCGCTTCGGTGGACATAGCGTCCTGGGTCTGCTGCCAGAGTTTCTGTTGGACGTGAGCGGACCCACGAGCGCCGGCGTCGCGTTTCACGATCTTATCCTCGAGCGTTGTCTGGACAGCGTCGACCAGTGTCGTCCCGCCGTTGGATTCGGTCGCACCGATGGTGATGTGGGTAAGCCCGTCCCGGTCAGGGTAGTAGAGGTGCCGGTAGACGTTCCGAACGAGCTCTCCGAGCATCAGCTGTGCCTCGTCGCTCCGTTCTCGAAGCTCCTCGATTTGTTCCGAGGAGAGGTCGGCTTTCTGTTCGGGGCTATCAAGCAGGGCCTCTATAGCCTCGAGACGCCGAGCCTCGTCGATTGCCGCATCCATTCGATCAGCGTCAGGGGCGAGGAACAGAGCGTAGTTCTTGTAGATTCGCGTCTCAGTCTCTCCCTCGTGTTTTGCGGCTTGCTGCTCGTAGAGCTGAGTCACACGATTTGGCGGCGTATCGCCGCCGTCTTCGACAGCAGCGGTGTCCGGATGCATCACCGCGAGCTTCGGCGTATCCGGGGTATCCGGTAAGTCCGCCGGCGATTCAGGGAACTCCACCGGCTGGAAGCCACCATCGCCGATTTCCTTCGAGGTGAGACGGTTCTGGAAACGCGAATGAGCGCTCGCTTCGGGAGTAGACTCGATCCGCTGGTCGATGATCCGGATCAGATTTGGTTCTTGCTTGAATCGGAGGCGCTCTTCCTCGTAGAGGAAGTAACACGCGACGTCCATATCGTCGCCCCGGAGTGCGGATAGGGCGGCATCGTAGTCGTCGAAGTTCAGATCGGGGTGGCCGATAGCGAGGTTCAGATCGGCGTGAGTTAGGCCTGCAGCCTGTTCTCCGTATGCAAGGCTGTGCCAGAGAACTGTCGTCGTCAGATGGGTACCGAGAGGTGGGAGACCGTTTTCGGTCCATTTTCGGTCCTCAAGCTGGGCGTGCGCGGTACCATCGTCGTCGTAGATGTCGGCGGTCACTGCGGGACCGAGATCGACGAAGTCGAATAGGCGCTCACGAAGGATCGTCTGAATCCCACCGCCAGGATCGTCATCAGCGACTGTGAGGTCGTAGATCCGAATCCAGTGGCGGTCGTAACTGTCGGGCTGGTGATTCCAGAGGTAGTAGACGGCTCGAGCAAGCAAGCGGAGGGCATCACGCGTGCGCTGGAATCGAGGGATTGTATCGATCTTGTCCGTGAGAGCGTCGATTAAGGAGGGATGGAAGGGGTACTCGCGAGCGAGAACATCCACGTAGCCAGCGTCGGTGGCTTCCTGTGGATACTGCCGGTCTTCCTGATCATAGAATTGGAAGTATGAGTCGGCGGCTTCGCGCGCGGCGTTTTCTGGAACTTCCGAGAAGAGACGGTGTTGAAGGACTTGTCCGATCTCGTTTTCGTCGGTCGGTGTGACCGTCTTGTGCTGCCGCCGGCCAATCTCATTGACCTCCTCAATGTGATCACGGACGCCATCACGAACCCGGTCAGCCTGCTCACCAAAGGCCGTATCCGCGATAGAGTAGACGACCGTGACGTGCTCCGATTCGGCAGCCGCTTCGAGGAGCGCCATCACGAACGAAAGCGTCTGATCGGCGAGCGTCTTGTCGCCGACAGGCGTGCCCGCGGCTTTGTTCATGTAGTCGGCGATTTCGTCGATCAGAATGAGGGCCGGCTGGTCGTGCTGAGCGAAGAGTTTCGAGAGGGTCCCCTCACCGGGGGCGTCCCGGTCTTGGTCGTAGTCCTTGAGGTACTCGTAGCCATCGAGCCCATAGAGCTGGTACGCGAGTTCACCCCACATCGTCCGGGTATTCGGAGCATCCGGATCGTCGTCGGCATGGCGGGCATCCTTGCTATCAGCCTTCGTTCCGATGAAGACCCCCGTCGCAATATCGAGGCCCTCTGCCACCGCATCTTGATAGTCGGCCGCAAGCTCCTCGTCGCCGTCCAGCAGGTAGTGCGAGAGGTCGTCAATATCTACGGGGTTCTCAGCAAGATGGTAAGAGGCGATGAGGTCGTGCGTTTTCCCACCACCGAACCGTGTGTCGAGACAGAGAATGCTCGAAGTATACGAGCCGGGGTCGTACTTTGTGGTCGCCAAGAAACGCCCCGTGAGATTGGAGAGCAGCGTGCGGAGGCCCTCCGTGGGATAGGTCATATCGTAGAACGAGTCGGGGTCTCGATAGACTGGTGCTGCCTTCTCAGGGTTGTGGACGACAGTCGAGAGTTTCGCAGCGAACTGTTCCTCCTGGAGCGAGCCGTCTAAGACGTCGTCTCGTGGCTGACAGCTTTCGAAGAGAGAGGGGTACTCACTACTCATCGATTTCCTCCGTGGGTGAGGAATCAGCTTCTGGTTTGGATACGATTACGAATTCACACTCCGTGCTGTTCTCGATAATCGCCTTGGCGATCCCCTTCGACTCCGCGACATCGACCTTGATAGCGTCCCCAACCTCCGCATCGAATTGGTCGAGTTCGGGTCCCGACAGATTCACCCGACCCGATTGGCCGGTGTTCTGTCCAATTGTCTTCTGAGTCATCTGGATAGTCACATCACCTAGCGGGAATGTTATAACCTTTACTTAGTCTAAGTCCCCGATTTGTAGTATGTGGGTTCTTCTATAGCCCCTCCCCCCACTACCCCCTGAATACTAAGTGACTGGGGGTAATCGGTCTACTCACAATGCAAATTAATCGCGGTCCTCGCGACCACCGGTATGGGACGTACTGGGAACGTATCCCGGAGTGTATGCCGAGGCACGTTCCGCTAGCAGAACTGGAAGACTTCTCCATACCCCGTAAAGAGAGGGGAGTACCCTCTAGAGAAGAGTTCCCCTATCCAGTAGTCCCGGTCACCGACCAATACCAGTTACATCTGTTTCCGGCACCTGACCATATCCGGCCGATGCTGGTTCGGCTCACCGATGGCGAAGTGCTCACCGATGGTCACGAACCGTACGGATTCTGGTTGACCGTCGATGGGATTGCCGAAGCCCGAGAGACACTCATCGCACAGGCAGAGAACTATACGAACCAGACGGCCCCTCAAGAACTCGGAACCGCCCTCGAAGACGCACTCACCACAGATGAACTGCTACACGACATCTTCTCAGAGCAACTCACTGAGAAGGTCCGTCCACCGACCGTTCGTTGGCTTCGTGACCGTACAAAGTCTGTCAGCGCAGACACTGTCGAATACACCGGAGGAGCGTACGTCAAAACGGAGTGGACCATCGAGTTGAAACCTGAATCAAACAGGGGGGAGCGATCCCCACGGACACTCGAGTTCCACACCGATGACCTCATCCAGCAGGATTCGCAACGGTTCACGGTTGATTACCGGCAGCTCTTCCGCCAGCAAATTCGATGCTCAAACACCTGGTGGACGGATCTCAGCAGATACTGGATCTCCTCGGCAACGGTCGAAGATATTGTAGACGACGATTATCCCACAGAAGACGAATCTGCATTCTCGCTCCGCCAATCGGGAAAGGCGAAGTACCACCTCGTACGGAATGAAACGGGGACGACCGTCTGTGGTCATGAAGCCCGTTCAGGCGACACCCGGCAATTCTCCCTAGATACGCTCCCGATGCCAGCGGCACTCTGCAATCATTGCTCCAGAGAAGTCAAACGACACCTGATTCCCAGAGAATAGCTGAACACGATAGAATCCGGCGATCCGCAACACCTGTTTAAACCAGCCAGAAGCGGTACAGCACCAGAATATTATGACGTTCCAGTCGTGGTATCTTCGTATGAGTATTCCCGATCTCGCCCCGATACGGGAGTCTCTTGATGCCAGAATCGAGGAGCTGGAAGAGGAGCAAAAACGACAGGAAGAGCGGCACGAAGGAGATGGAAGCACACCGGCGGTCTGGGACAAGGTGGAACCGAAAATTCGGAGGGATGTCGTGGAGGATTGCCAGGAGGATCTTGATGGCGTGGACGAACAAGACGAACTTCTCCGAATATTGGCAGAATGGCGCCGTAACGAAAATCGAGAGTGGGAATTCAACAGGAACAGTTCCACGGTAGAGAACGAACGAAACAACATCAAGACGGCTGAAATTCGGATCTGGAAGGAGGAGCTCATAGAACTAATTCCCGAGGCCGAATTCAAGACCTGCGGCCTCTGTGAGTCTCTTCAAATGCCAAAAAGCGACCGGCGAAAGAGTCGAGGGTACGTATGGGAATGTCCTGACTGCTTCTAGTCTGGGCCCACGAACATCTATTATACTGACGACAAGAGGGGGGAGTATGGGCGCATCTGATTGGGCTGGCAGGATGTGTATGCGACTAGAAGAGGAGTTTGACATAAGCGAGGACCGGGCCCTCCGTATCACGACACTCGTTCGGCTACTCCGAGGGGAAGGATATGAGGGTGTCTTTGGCGAGTACGGAAGCGAACGACACCAGAAACTCCAAGAGCAGCTGATCGACGAACTCGATAAGTCACTCCTCGAGCAGTCCGGCAATACGATCGAAGAACGGTGGAACAACTTGATGGATGAGCTGGACTGTCAAAGTCGCGCAGACAACGGAGTATACCTCATCCCCTGGAGTGAACACGAAGCCGACGACTGGCAAAATCCCGGTGTGACGAGTTCCCGCCCGTGACCTGATTCCGGAAATCCCGGAAACCTTGAGTTTCCACGAACAGGAATCGCGTTACTGCGCGAGGATTTAGTTAGGTTCGAGGGAGCTAAATGGGGTGTTTCCGGAAGCAACCCGGTCACGTTTTTAGTACTAGCCAGAAAACCAGTCTATCAAGCAACGATGATCCGCGATGCTCGCGTTCTCCGCGCCGGGTTCGTCCCTCGGGAAGTTGAGCATCGCGACGCCGAAGTCAACCACCTTTCCAGCGTTCTCGAGCCCATCACGAACGGAGAACCCGCCGACACCGCTATCGTCACCGGACCCAGCGGAACGGGGAAGACGTGCATCTCGAAGTTCGTCACGGAACGACTTCGAGAAGAGGTCCTCGACGTCGAGGCCATCTACGTCAACTGCTGGCGTAACTACACCCGATTTCGGACGCTCTACCAGATCCTCGACGACCTCGGCGCGACCATCGATATCCACCGGCAGTCGACGCCCCACGACGAACTCGTCGATCGCCTCCAGCAGCATGACGGCCCGCGAACCGTCGTCATCCTCGACGAGGTCGACCAGCTCGAAGACCCCAGCGTCATTTACGACCTCCACAGCCTCCCGCAGTTCGCAATCATCTGCATCGCGAACAAGGAAGAGGAGCTGTTCAGCCGCGTCGACGACCGCCTCGTGAGCCGACTGCGCTCCAGCGAGCACGTCCGGATGGACAAGTACCACGACGAGCAGCTGTACGACATTCTGAGTGCGCGGGCGAAGTGGGGGCTCGACGAGGACGTCATCACCGACGACCAGCTCTACCGGATCGCCGACGCAGCCGCCGGCGACGCCCGCCTCGCAATCGGCATCCTTCGAACGGCCGCCGGCAAGGCCGATCGCGAGAACCACGAGCGCATCACCGACGACATTCTCCTGGACGCCGCCGAGGATGCTCGGGCCCAGATCAAGCAGAAGAGCCTCGACTCGCTCACGCCGCACCAGCGCGTCGTCTACGACATCGTTCGCGAGCACGGCCCGGTCGGGCCGAGCGAGATTCACGAGCGCTATTCCGAGGACGTCGATGATCCGCGGACGAAGCGGACAATCCGCACGTACCTCTCGAAAATGGAGCAGTACAACCTCCTTGAGGCGGAAGGGACGAGCCGAGACCGAGAGTACTCGCTCGTCGATTCGGCAGCTGCGTCGCCGATGCAGTGACCGTGACCCCGTCAGCTATCAGGAACTGAACTCGCCGAGGCCCGATTGCTCGTGGTCCAGCGGCTCGATGACCTGAGGATCGTCGTTGCCAGGGTTGTTGACCCGCGTCGAGATCTCGTAGGCGTCCAAATCGTCCTTCGGATACGGCTGGCACAGTTCCTTGCGGGTGTCCGGGTCTGCGGTGAGCCAGTCAGATTCCGCGTCCTGCGGGAGGACGACCGGCATCCGGTCGTGGATTGAGTTCATCAGGTCGTTTGGCTCCGTCGTGAGAATCGTGACGCACGAGATCCTCTCGTCGTCGCCTTCCCAGACGTCCCAGAGCCCGGCCATCGCGAATACGGGGTCGTCCTCCCGGTAAATCCGGTAGGGCTGCTTCGACCCGCCGTTCGGCGATTTCCATTCGTAGAACCCTGACGAGGGGACGAGGCAGGGACGTGATTCCCACGCCCGCTTGAACGCGCTCTTCTCGTCGGCAGTCTCGGAGCGAGCGTTGATGATGCCCTCCTCGGGCTCGTCCGCCCAGAACGGAATCAGCCCCCAGTGGTAGGCGTCGATCTCGTCAGAGGCCTCGTTCGTGATGATGTGGAGGTCCTCACCAGGTGCGATGTTGTATCGGGGTGTGTACCCGCCGTCCGCGACGACCTCGGCGTCGAAGCGAGCCTCGAGGTCTGCTTGGTCGATGAAGAGCGAGTTCCGGCCACACATACCGAGGAGTTCGGAGGGTAGCATCTTCAACGTAATCGCACAGGAATCGCGTCAGCGCCGATGTTCTTAACCAACAAACAGCCCCGGAAAATCCGATGTGTTGGTTAACTGAGCGCCAGCGGAGATAGTCAATCGTCCGCAAAACACGACGACCGAGATCGGGCTGCCATCTATCTCGTTGCTTTCCTGAACCGCGGAAGCACTACGGCGAAGCGTATCGGGACTGGGGACAACTAGTACACTTGCCCAGATCGCGCCCATTGACATCCTCCCATCCTTAGGGGAATGGGATTCCTCCGGTGGGGATATTGGCTATGCCGCACCCACGGAGGCAAGTTTCCCCGTGCGGGTACTCCGGTTTGTGCGCTCCTCGTTGGGACTGGCCCTCTCGGGAGAGCGTGATAACTCCGACCAGATGTGGTCGTCCCACTTGAGGCGCACAGGCCGTGCCATCGACCCGACGTCCAGATTCACGCCAGCCTGTCGTTCGAGGAATGTCCGTGACGCACCGAGGTCGGCGTGGCCCTCATAGCCACACGAACAGCGGAACACGTCGCCGTCCCGCTCCGTCTTCTCTCGTTCGCCACACACTGGACACTCCGCCGTCGTGTATGCTTCTGAGCGGACTTCGACCGTGATACCGTACTCCTCGGCGGTCGTGGCGAGACGATCGATGAACGAGCGATACGCCCAGACCTGGTGGGTTTTCTCGTTCACTTCCGCGCTCCAGTAGTCCACCAACACGTCCGTAAGGTCGCCGACGTACACCGTATCGACACCTTCGTCGTATAGTCGCTCGATCAAATTCCGCACGAGAGCGTCTTGGGCGTGGTCGCGGCGGCGCGTTCGCTTGCGGTACAGGGATCGAATCCGATGACTGCTGTTTCGGCCCTCTCGGAGTTTCGATTGGAGCCTCGCGATTTCTTCGGTGGTTTCACGAAAGCGGGCGAACAGGTCGCGTCCCTCGTAGAGATACTGCTGGCCGGTGGTGGTGGTACAAGCGACGAGGTTGTTCGCGCCTACATCCAGAGCAGCCGATTCGTCGGCTAGTGGTGAATCCTGTCGAGAATCCGGGACAGTGACAGGCTGAATGGCTCTGAACGTGTCGTCGATCTCGTCGAAGTACAGTTCCAATCGGCCCTGTTCGCCGTCCCACTTGGGAGCGCCACAGACTTCGAGCCGTAGGCGGTCGTAGTAGCCAAGTCCGTACTCCTCTTTCAGGTCTTGGCCGACCGGGATTTCGAGGCGACTCCGTTCACCAGTTTCGATGGTGTAGGAGTCATTACGGATGTACGTCCGCAACTCTCTACCGGCCTCCTCGTTGCCCCAGTAACCGGGAGGGGCTGTGTCCTCGCCATCTTCGCAGGCGGCGAAGAACGACCGCCACGCCTCGCTGTTCTTACGGATGACTTGTTGGGCAGTAGCGGAGCCGAGGACACCGACGTACTGTTTGCGGTAGTCGGCAGTATCCCATACGGAGTCGCCGTCGAAGAAGTTCTGGCGGCGCTCGTAGTTCAGTTCGTTCCAGAGGCTGGCGGAGGCGTCCAACAGCTCGCGGAGCAGCTGCTCATCCTGCTCGGAGAGCGGTCGCACCGCGAACGTATTGGTTCGCCTCACGACAACAGACATTTGTTCTTGAATGTCTAAATGTCTTTTGGACACAAACGATGCGACCGAACATCGACATCTCGCACACACTGAATGGGCGGGTGAAAGACTACGCCGAACAAGAGGACAAGGACCTCGAAGAAGCCTATCAAGAGATTATCGAAGCCGGTCTAGAGGCGGTGGAACATCCAGACAAGCCGTAGCACCTGGATTGTGGGGCCGTGTTGTCGCTCAGACCCAGCCTGGAAGGATGGGCCCACTCGCTACGAATCATCCGAACCAAGGTCATTCTGGAAGCCTTCTCGGAAACCTTCGGACGATCGCCAAAAGCCAGCGCCTGAGTCCGATGTACCGCATTACTCAGTCATTTCTTGGAAATGCGGAAGCGACACGCCGCGGCTTATCTGGTACGTGGCCATCTACTGGAGTATGCCCGACCGCTCCACATCGACGTCGAACCGATTGGCGGTAGACCAGCCAACACGGAGCGCTGACCGCAACCAGAATCTGGCTAATCAAGCCGATCCCGCGACGGACGGAATGCTGCTACCCTCCCTTGAGGACGGTATCACACTCCTCGATGTCGACGGTGATCGGGGTGTTCCGATCCTTCAGTCATTGGTACTCGATCATCTCCTCTTGCACGACGGGCCCGCTTTCTGGATTGACGCAAACGGCCATGCGACGACGGCCACGCTGACGCAGATAGCCCCCAGTCAACGGTTACTCAACCGAATCCACGTGGCACGCGGATTTACCGCCTACCAGCACTACGGCGCGGTCTGTGATCTCCCGGCAGCGGTGAACAAGTCGATCCAGAGGTCCACCGTCGATGCCGGGGCGTCCAGTCGAGTGGCGCCAGGTCGTGACGAAGACACGTCGCCCCACACGCCCGCCCTCATCGTCGCGCCGGCCGTCGACGCCCAGTACCGCGCCGACGATACCCTTGGCGAGACCCACGCGAAAACCCTCCAGGCCCGAACTCTCGCCCGGTTGGCGACCTACGCCGATGGGTACGACATCCCGGTGCTCGTTACGCGAAACGAACGAAACGAATTCACCGAGCCAGTCGCGACGGTCGCCGACCATCACCTCGAGTGCGAGCAAACTCGGATGGGCCCACGGGTCGTCGGCGAGGACTTCGAGACGCTCGTCTATCCCGTCGACGACGGCGCGTATTACCAGACGACGTTCGCGTATTGGCGGCAGCTGCTCGCGGCACGCGCCACGCAGGTCGGCGAGGAGCCGACGACACCGGGGCCGTCGACGCCGACCCCGGAGGGCGTCGGAACGGGCGTCACCGCTGACGGTGAGGCGGTGGCGGCCACCACGGATCCCTTGCTCGATGCGTGGACGGCGAGCAGTACAGGAGGCCGATAGCGATGGGGCGTACGAACCCGACGTACCGAGATGCGCTGCGAGTCATCGAAGAGCGCTGGGCCGAGTTCCGCCGGGCACTGCGGCGTCGCGACCAGCCGCGCTTCGACCGGCTGTTCGAGTACGCCCGCGAGCACGCCGACGCGAGCGGGCTGTTGAACCACCAGAATCCGCTGCTGCCGGCGCTACTCAGCATCGATCTCGAACAGGAGGCCCGCCTCGACGACCACGAGGAACGTCTCGAGGAGCTCGAAGCCGCAGTCACAACGAGCGATGACCAGGAGGCCGCTCCACCGGACGCGAACCCGTGACGATGCCGTTCAGTATCGACTTTCTGGACGACGGCCGCGTCTTGGAGTGGGAGGCAACTGCCGACGGCGCCGTCGCGACCGAGCGCAATGACTACACTCCGCGCTTCTACGTCGCCGCTCGCGACCCAGCGACCGACCTCGATCTCACGACCCTCCAGTCAGTGTACGACCAGCACCCGGACGTCGTCGCGACCGAGATGGTTACGCGACGTCCCGGCTTTCGACGAGACGGGGAACCAGTCCTCGCCGTCGACGTCGCCCATATCGACCGCGTCACTCCACTCGCTCGGCAAGCGCGCCAGCTGTCGGAATATCCAGTCGGGGATCTCGCCTGTTTCAACGTCGACTTCTCGCGAGAGTTCCGGTACTGTCTGGAGACCGGCGCCGATCCGACGCCGGCGAGCGAACTGTCGACGCTCCGGCTCAGCGTTCCGGTGACCGAAACGAGCAACGACGTCTATGGGCAGCTGTCCGTCGCCGGTGACGCCGTCACCGGCTCGCCGACGGATCTCCTGACCGCCGTCCAGGGGGCGCTCGAATCACACGATCCGGACGTCCTGATCTGCTCGACGAGCGAGATCGTCCCTACTCTGTACGAGATGGCGACGGACGCCGGCATCGACGATTTCTCGCTGAGTCGGTGGCCGGACGTCGACTACCAGCAGCTCGCGAGCCGGTCGACGTACTCGAGCTACGGTCGCGTCGGTCACTCGCCGGCGCGGTACAACGTGCCCGGCCGGGTGATTATCGACGAGTCGAACACGTTCTTCTACGGGGAGACGAACTTCGACGGCGTCCTCGACCTCGTGTCGCGCTCGAACAAGCCCGTCCAGGAGCTCGCGTGGGCGTCGATCGGGAACGTGCTCACGGCGATCCAGATCTGCGAGGCCCACGACCGCGGTGTCCTCGTTCCGTGGAACTCCTGGCGCCACGAGTTCTACAAGCCGATGGGGACGCTCCACGACGCCGACCGCGGCGGGTTCATCTTCGCGCCCGAGGTCGGCCTCCACGAGAACGTCCACGAACTCGACTTCTCCTCGTTGTACCCGAACATCATCTGTACCCGGAACGTCTCGCCGGACGTCATCCGGTGTGACTGCCACAGCGACCGCGAGGACGTCCCCGGCCTCGGGTACTCGATCTGCGACGAGCGGGGTTACCTCGTCGACGTGCTACAGCCGATCATCGACGCTCGCGACGAGATCAAGGCGGCCATCCGTCGCAAGAAGGAACGAGACGACCCCGACGAGGACCGGCTGGCAGAACTCGAGGGACGGTCGGGAGCGCTGAAGTGGATCCTCGTCGCCTGCTTCGGCTATCAAGGGTTCAGCAACGCGAAGTTCGGTCGCATCGAGTGCCACGAGGCAATCAACGCGTTCGCTCGCGAGATTCTCCTGACGGCGAAACAACGACTGGAAGCCGGCGGCTGGCGCGTCGTCCACGGTATCGTCGACTCGATCTGGGTGACCCCGCATCCCGACGTCGACGACGATGACCGCGAGGACCTCGAGACGCTCGCGACGGAGATTACGGAATGCGTCGAGATTCGGCTCGAACACGAAGCTCACTACGACTGGGTGGCGTTCGTGCCGCAGCGCGAGAGCGACGCCGGCGCGCTAACGAAGTATTTCGGGAAGGTTGCGGGCAACGACGATTTCAAGATCAGAGGCATCGAAGTCCGGCAGCGCTCGACCCCGCCGTTCATCGAGGCCGTCCAGCGGGACTGTCTCGGCCGGCTCGACGCGACTCGATCTCCGGACGCCGTACTCGACTGTCTCCAGGATGCTATCAAGCGCCTCCACGCTGGAACGGTGCCGGTCGAGCAGCTCGTCGAACGGAATCGTGTCTCCAAGCCGCTGGAGGGATATACGCAGAACACACAGAACGTGGCGGCGCTGAAGCGGGCTCGAGAGCAGGACCTCGCCGTCCACCCGGGACAGGACATCGAGTACGTAGTCCTCGACGAGGAGAAGAGCTCGCGAGAGCGAGTCGCGTTAGCCCACGAAGAGATAGAGTCGTACGATGCGTCGTACTACGAGGCGCAACTCGTCAGAGCTGTCGAGAGTGTGCTGGCACCGCTTGGCTGGGATCGGACGGAGATTCAACGCGAGATCGCGGAAACTCGGGAAACGGATTTGGCCGCCTTCACCGAGATTGAGAGAGGTTAACCAACACTATCGAGGTATCGGGAGATTTGTTGGTTAATGCTGAGTGGAGACACGGAAGGGAGCTGGAGAGAATACCTCACCCACACACCCCTCGTCCAGAGTGAAAACCAATCAGAGGTGTGGGGTGAGGTCCACGGGAAATAGGGGTTCTCGTGAGAGAAGATCAGCAAGAATCACGGAAAGACTGCTTGAGACGAGAGAACACGGAAGAAATGGAACAGCGAACACGAGCAGCGGTTCGAAACCATCTGGACGAATGCCGCCTTCGTCCTCCTTTGTGTGCTGAATGCACTTGGGGAGTGGTAAGGGGCAGGTAGTAATAAAACTTCTAGGTAATACTATGTAGATTGGTATGTTTAGAGGATCCTCGGCTGTGTGACGACTGCTGTTAGAGGGATACACATCTCATGCCTTGTGATTTCGGCACTTCCCTGCCAACTCGTCGTGTGGTTTCCGCCCGGTCAACCGAGGGACTCTCGTAGCGTTTCACTCTGGACGAGGGGTGTGGGGGTTCGATCCCGTCGTCAGTGTATTATGAGATGTTGAAGGAACAATCGTTATTCTGACTATTCGCTAACCAGCTAAGCGGCATCAAAGCCGAAATCGGGATTGGTATCTCTCGATCTTCCTCGTCAACCGGAATCAAGATCTCAATCCCGACAGTTCCGGTTGTACCCTGCTTTGCTTCGGTTGGAGATTTGGCCAGCGTCTTCACTCTTGACTGGGGGTGCCGACGAACGCTCGTCACCATCACTCGAGGTTTACTTTCCACCCCAGCTCGTCACACCGGCGTTTCACTCTGGACGAGGGGTGTCTGCCGTGCGTCAGACACCCAGTGCCGATGTGTCCTCTCATAGAGATGATTGATTACCCGGCTCGGGAGATACACTCTGGATGGGGGGTGTCGTCTCAACCAACTACGCTGCTCACCGGGTGGAGGGCTATTCACTCTTGACCAGGGGTGTGTCAAACCCGCTCCAGTCCGGCGTTTTCACTCTGGATTAGGGGTGCCGGTCTGCGACGGTAACGAACGCTTCGAATCCGATTTCACTCGGGACCGACTCGACCCTTTGTGAGGATGATACGGCAGCGACAAAACATCAGAAGACGACCATAGCCCGATTTACACTCTGGTCGAGGTAGCCAAATCATTAAGTAGGTCCCATCCGCGATGTCTGATATTGATGGCTGAGGAACCGTCCCAACTCTCTGACTTCGACGGCCGCTACGAGGATCCCGCTGACGATCCCCTCTTCGACTTTGATGAAGACGACCCCGACCGAGCCAACATTTTCGCTCGCAAGGAGCTGCTGAAGGTTGGTCACGTCCCTGAAAGCGGACGTATCGTCGGCAGAGATGGTGAGATCAAAGCCGTTGCTGCTGAACTCAGGCCGATCGTTCGTGGTGATCCGCCCAACAACGTGATTATTTACGGGAAAACGGGTACGGGGAAGTCACTGGTTGCCCGTCACGTCACCGAACGAGCTCGGCGAGCCGCGGAGTCGAACGGTGTGTCTGTCGGTACGGTCTACGTCGACTGCGCGCAGCATAACACACAGACACGCGTCGCGAGGACGGTGACTCGTTCACTCAACGAGACGGACGAGACTGACTTCGATATTCCGCGCGCAGGGATTGGCAGCGGTGAATACTACGACTATCTCTGGGAGATTCTGGATACTGCCTACGAGTCAGTCATCATCATCCTCGACGAGGTGGACCGACTCGATGACGATGATATTCTTATGCAGTTGTCGCGGGCCCGCGAATCGGGGAAAGCGGACTGCCACCTGGGCGTTATCGCAGTCAGTAACAAGATCGAGTATCGCGACCAGTTGAACGAGCGCGTCAAGTCCAGTCTTCGTGAGGAGGAGTTCGTCTTCCAACCATACGACGCGAATCAACTGCGCGAGATTATGAAGCACCGACGGGACGCGTTCCACGATGGCGCTCTCTCGGATGATGTGATCCCGCTGACCGCGGCACTAGCCGCCCAAGAACACGGTGACGCCAGAAAGGCAATCGAGATTCTTCGTCACGCCGGCGAACTAGCCGAGCGAGAAAACGTCGAGACGGTCGTCGAGGAACACGTTCGCGATGCCCAGGAGTGGGCCGAAATCGATCGGTTTGAGGAGCTGCTACGCGGGTCGACGACCCAGGTCAAATTCATCCTCTATTCTCTCGCGCTGCTCACCGAAGAGAATCCGAACGAGGATGGATTCTCTACCAACCAGATTTACGAACGGTATCAGGCGACGACAGAGAAGGCTGACGCGAAGACTCTCAGCGAGCACCGCGTCTACGAACTGTTGAAAGAGCAGGCGTTCCTCGGTGTCGTTGAATCTACTCGGACCGGTGGTGGTCGGGGTGAAGGCAGTTATCTTGAGCACCGGCTGGTGCAGGATACCGGTATCGTGCTGAAATCTGTCCTCCGGGACAGCCGGTTGGAAAACTTGGCCTAGCTCCCGGTTCGATCGCTCACCACACCCCTAGTCAAGAGTGTATCTCTCGATACGTCGGAAACATGGGGTAGGTGATCCGAGGTTACCTTCTATTCCGCAACTATCGACTTTGGCCAGGTGACGAAACGAAGGAAACGCGGGGGGTGTGGCCCCTTCGAAGTCAGCCGCACCCTCTCCACCTACATCCAGTTACGACGGAAACGTGGGGTGGGTATGTTCTCTACGAGTTTCACCTGTCTGGGCTGATCGGACCCATTCACACTGAGGGGTGTGGGGTGGGTTGAACCCATTCACACTCTGGGGGGTGTCGCCTGCTACGTGTTCAATGGTGCTGGAACAAACATTCAGCTATGGTTCTATCTCGTCTACTCGTCGGGACTGACGGGACCTTTGTACTGGGAACGGATCTTCTCTCCTTCTCGCCACTGCCAGTAGTAGTAGCGGTTGTCATTGATTTCCTTGATCGTGATCGTCGCCTTCGACGGGACGTCATCGGGAAGGTCCTCTGGTCGCTCTTCGACCTCCTCATCCTCATCGTTTTCAGCTAGCCGTGCCTCCCGCTCGCGATGTTCGGCAAGTTCCTCGGCGAATCGAGCGACTTGTCGGAGTACCTCCGGGGATTGCTCATCGAGCTTCGAAACGATGTCAGCTGGGACTTCTCGAGGTGGATCTGGTGGAGAATAGGACATAGGTCACGACTCTATTAACCAACGTTGTGGGCCGATATCTTAGAACTGTTGGTTAATTCTCCCGTCTACTCAATCGAGAACTCCTCGATAACCCCCACCGTAGTTTGGAGTTTCTGCCGTTCCTCCACGCGTTCTTCGATCTCTTGCTCCAGCTTACGAACTTCCGCTGAAAGCTGTTCGATCACGTCCGTCGTTTCCGGGAGACGGCCATCAGGACGAGGGGCGTTCCCTCCCCGAATTTCGAGATCGGCTCGCCGTAGATGCTTACACCCACCGCTTGGATTCCGCTTCGTGAAATCTGGACACGTACACGTCTTACTCGCAATGTCGACCTCGTAGATGTTCCCTGACTCCGATTGCACCTCGTAGATTCCTCCCTTCTGGAGTAGCGAGACGTCCATCTCTTCGGTTCGAGCTCGCTTTGTGCGAGGCTCGAGTTCCTCCTGAGACGGGTCTTCGCCAATGGTGGGTTGTTGGATAGCTTCAGTAGGTGTCGAAGCTGCAGGAGTCGATGCTACAACTCCACCATCAGGAGAGTACACCCGCTCTTCGTGTTCTGTTTCGTCTTCGTTCCGTGTCTCGACGTCGTCAGTTCGTTCAGTCATGATTTCGGCTGAATCGACGTGACGAGTTCGCGCACGCCGTCGCCCTTCGACGGTGTGAAAAACCGTTTCCAACGCACCCGGAACTTCACTCGATTAGTTTCGACTGTGAGAGTTCCAGAGTTTGTCTGAATCGTTACTCCACGAGTGATCCAATGATCTCCTGAGCGGTGGAACTGATTCGACCGAGGCGCTCTTGAATTGCTTTTGAGTCATCGCCCTGTCACGCAGCGAGATAAAACGCAGATCTGCTCGTGTCGAGTCCGAAAAATCGACCGACAATGTACGCGACAGCTTCTGCTTCGACTTCTCGTTTTGCCCGCTCGGGTTCCTCCCCGATCTCGAAGTGGAGCAACGCGTGGGCGTACTCGTGGATCAGCGTGACAGCGAGATCTGCCTGGTTCGCTCGGGCTTTCGCTTCGACAACTGGGTTGAGGTCGTGTAGGCTCCGGTGCTTACAGACTCCCTTCGCGTCGCCATGCTCCCACTCGTCAGCATCGACGATGCGTACCGACACACCAAGTTCATCAGCTACTCCTTTGAGCGCTGGCACCAGGTCGTCGGCGTCGCCCATCGCTGCCGTCTCCAGTTCAGGAAGCGGTTCTCCGTCGGTCTGGGAAACGTCGAAGACTGGTGCTGGTTTGAACCCGACGAGGCCTTTCGACCACTCATCCGACGACGTCTCGTTGTACTCACAGCCGATTTTCTCGTGGTAGCTGGGCGAATTCTCACACTCGGGACATCGCTTGGTGATGATTGGAGCCCAGATCCAGATGGCCTGTTCGCCTTCCTGGACGTGCCGATCGAAGTCGTTCCGCCACGTGTTGTAGCCTGCGACCTTCGTTGCCTCTGGATGCTGGAGCTTGATCAGGAGCGTATTTCGGTGCGAATAGTCGTGGAAGCGACTCTGGACGTCTAACCACTCCTGGAACTCCTCACTTGCTTGTGCATCGTCGACGCGGTCGACGAGGTCGTCGATCCACGCTTCGATGGTACTGTGCATCTCGTCGTGTCGGGTATCGGTCTCCTCGAACGAGACCGACGAATCACTACTCGTAGCCATGGTTTTCAGGACTTGAATTATCGCAACTGCGCCGATTCAGATCGCGCCGCACCCCTTGGGGGCGCAAAAAACACGTCTCAACGACCCCGATTTAATACAGGGCGGCTATCTGTGAATGGTGTTAATAACCGCGCGTACATCGGGGAAGCCAGGATGAGACTCTTGAGTACACTCCGCAGGGCTGTCGAGGGAGAAACATCGACCCTGTGGGAATGCCGAAACTGTGGGGAGACACTCTCAGAGGACGCCGATGAGTGTCCAAGCTGCGGTGTCGAGGATATCGCCTGCTACGAGTTCTGATCAGCGAAGATCGGCCTTCTCATCAGCGAAGCCGACCGTGACGAGGTACTCGAATTACGCGTCGAACTGGTGGACGTTGCTGGGCACGTCAATCGCGAGCTGCCGCATCCATTCGATAGCCCACTAGAACGCGGGATCAGTGCCACCCTTATAAGGAAAAATCCGTCATCGGTGGCCGGCCTCCCGAGGGCTTAGCGGCCGATTGTGCCTTGGCGCGTGATCGGTGCGTCAGGGTTGATAGTAAACGCGACGACCGTGGCGTCCTCGGCTGCAGTGACGGCCACGTCGTCGTCGCCGATCACGAGTGCGCTCTCGGTGTACCTGACTAGCTCATCACCGACCTCAACTGCGCCGTCGAAGACGTACAGGTAGGTGTGCCAGCCCGGTCGCGACGGGAGCGTGGTCGTGGCGCCGGCGTCGAGGCGGCAGTCGTAGAAGTCGACGTCGTTGCGGACGTACAGTGGGGCGTCAGTTCCTTCGGGGCCGAAGAGGTGCCGCCACTCGTTCGCAACGGAATCGGGAATCGACTCGTGTTGGATGTCCGGGTCGAGATCGAGGCTGTGAGGGCGGACGAAGATCTGGAGCATCCGCAGTGGTGGATCACCGGCGAGCGTCTCCTCGGCGTGCCAGAAGCCGCTGCCAGCATTCATCACCATCAGGTGGCTGGGGTCGGTGACGAGTTCGTTGCCTTGGCGGTCATCGTGGCGCATCACGCCGTCAGGGACCCACGAGATAATCTCCTCGTTGCGGTGCTGGTGCATCCGGATGAGCGTGCCCGGGTCCATGAACGACTCGACGACGGTTGCGAGCGGGCCGTAGCCGTGGTCGTCGTAGTGGGGGACTGCCCGTCCGGGGAAGTTGAAATGGATTCGGAACTTGCCCTGATTCTGCGAGATGTCCGTTCGCGGCGCCGTGTGGATGCGAGGGTACGTCTGTGCCGAGGGCGAATCGTCCATTACCAATTCGTAGTTTCTCAGCCGCTATATGGGTTCTGCGCGAGGTCCTCGATGTAGTACTCTCGGTGAGACGGTGTAGGTTCGTTTCCAACCTTCACCATCTGTATTGTATAGATACCAGTCCTCGCTGTCGTTGAGTAGACGGCTGTCACCACGGCTTTGGTGAACCCGACTCATAGATAGCTGTATGTCTCGCACTGCAGTCATAGCTGGTGTCGGTCCGGGACTCGGCGAATCGCTCGCACGAAAATTCGCAGTCGAGGGCTGCCAGGTAGCACTCTTTGCTCGGTCGGAGGACTACCTCGAGGAGCTCGCGGACGATCTTCCAGATTCTGGTGAGGGCCTTGCTGTCCAGACTGACCTCACCGACGTAGATCAAATCCGGGATGGGTTTGAGGCGGTTCGCGAGATGTTCGGCCCGGTCGACATCCTCGTTAATCACGCCAGTGCCGCCTCCTGGAAGGGACTCATGGACGTGGATGTTGAGGAATTCGAACGGGCGTGGGCGGTCAATGGGCGAGGTGCGTTCGTCTGCTCGCAGGAAGCCGTTGGCGATATGCTCGAGACGGGCGGTGGGACGGTCATCTTCACGGGTGCAACCTCTGCCGTCCGGAGTCTTGGTGGGGCGATCGGATTCACGGCCGCGAAGTTCGCCGCCCGCGGGATGGCGATGGATATCGCCCAGGAGTTTGGCCCCGAAGGAGTTCACGTCGCGCACGTCGTCATCGACGGGCAGATCGACGCACCGGGCGTTCGTGACCGATTCCCCGACCGCGAGGATGAGACCTTCCTCGACCCCGACGAGATGGCCGAGACCTACTGGCACCTCGTCGAACAGGATGACGTCAGTACACAGCCGTTCGAGGTCCACATCACGAACGGCCCGCAGAACTCCGAGTTCATCTGACTGAGATGGGAACGGAGCCACCCATCGGTTGTGTTGGTTGAGCACGACTGGGCGGCAGGATTGTATGCGAGAAGCCCCTCCACAGTCATATGGGTCGGAATATGCTCGTCGACGGGGACTGGAAGACGGATATCGGACCGTATACTGACGAGAGTGGCGCATTCGATCGGGCTGAAACCTCGTTCCGTGATTGGATCCAGGACGCCCCGGATACCAAATTTCAGCCGGCGGCCGGGCGGTACCACCTCTACATCGCGCGGAACTGTCCCTGGGCACACGGTGCCGCGCTCACGCGCCGCCTCGCTGGGCTGACCGATGTCGTCTCGATGGACATCGTTGACCCGTGGCGGGAGGACGAGGGCTGGGAGTTCACCCCCGAAAAAGACGGCTGTACTCCCGACACAGTCAACGGCTGTGAATACCTCCGGGACGTGTACGTCGCGGCCGACCCCGAGTACACCGGTCGAGTGACCGTGCCAGTTCTCTGGGACCGAGAGCACGAGACTATCGTCAACAACGAATCCATCGAGATCATGCGGATGTTCGCCACCGAGTTCGACGACTACGGCGACGAGGGCCGTGAGCTGTATCCCGAGGGCTATCGCGACGAGATCGACCGGATCATCGATTCAATCTACGATTCGATCAACAACGGCGTCTATCGGGCCGGCTTCGCGGAGTCACAGGAGGCATACGACGAGGCCGTCACCGACGTCTTCGACGCGCTGGACCACTGGGATGAGGTCCTCGGCAATCAACGCTACCTCGCCGGCGACCGGTTGACGCTTGCCGACGTACGTATGTTCCCGACGCTCATCCGATTCGACGAGTGCTATCATACGGCGTTCAAGTGCAACCGACAGTACATCCACCAGTACGACAACCTCTGGCCGTACCTGCGAGACCTCTACCAGACGCCAGGGTTCGCCGAGACGGTGCGGATGGAGCACATCAAAGACGACGGCTACTACCAGGGGGAAATTACGCCGATCGGGCCGGGACTCGATTACGAACAACCCCACGACCGCGATCAACTTTCAACTCCCGACGAAACCACGGCCCGACCGTCGTAGCCACGGCTCCGGTCATATTTCGAACGCGTATCGTTTGGCGGCTATCGCTCCTAGTTCCTCGAACGGTTGAGCGCGACCACCACTGTCTCTTTCCGGAGTGTTATGCTATTGACTCACAGTGTAGGTGTTACATGGGATTCGACCCCGATCAGGTCTCGACGGTCACCTTCGACTCGTATAGTACACTCGTAGACGTTGATGCCGCAGAGAAGGCACTCGCCGCGCGTGTCGACGATCCGCAACCGGTCTCGAAACTCTGGCGTGCGCGCTCACTCGAATACACATTCGTCGCCAATGCTATCGGTGGGTACCAGCCGTTCTATGAAATGAATCGGGACGCGCTCCAGTACGCGCTTGATGTATATGGTGTGGACATCTCCACGTCGGAGCGCGATGAGATCCTCGCTGTATACCACGAACTCGATGTGTTCGACGACGTCAGGGACGGCATCGAGCGGCTCCGTGACGGTGGATACGACTGCTACGTCGTGTCGAACGGGAATCCGGAGATGTTAGAGTCGATGGTTGACCACGCCGAGATCAGCGATATCATCGAAGACACGATCAGCGCTGATGAGGTCCGGACGTTCAAACCCGCCGCAGAGATTTATCGACACGCGGCCGCACGCACCGGCACGCCGATCGACGGAATCGTCCATGTGACTGCTGGTTGGTTCGACGTTATGGGTGCTCAACACGCCGGAATGCAGGCCGCCTGGGTGGATCGCAAATCAACACCGTGGGAGCCTTTCGGTCCCGACCCCGATCTCACAATCCAGACCTTCTACGAGCTGGCTGAGACGCTCGGCGTTTGATTGCACTGAGTGATCAACCCCGCTTCGCCGGCATCTCTGTGGCTGTCTCGGTCTCCCTGTCGCGTATCCTTTTCTGGGCCGGCCGCCTCGTGGGTGTATGAACGATACCGAAGCGAGCTCCTCCGATGGACTGTCCGTAGAGGCGGTACTCGACCGTGTCCGGACACACACATTCCACCCTGTTGATGAGACAAGCTTCACAGTCGATCGGACGCTCGAAGAGCACGGTATCGCTGATCTCGACGACGACGATTGGCGAGTCCGACTGCTCGCCGTCCGCGACCTCGTTCGGCTCGGGGACGCTAAAACGTCTGAAATCGCCGTCGGTCTTGAGGACGACGACGTACAGGTACGCTACGTCTGTGCAACGGCGCTGGGAATCCTACGATCCCAGAGCGAGGTGGAGTCGCTCGAACGGGTGGTCCGCGAAGATCCGGACGCACTGGCACGATCGCAGGCGATCGTCGCGTTGGGGCAAATCGGTGCCACCCAGTCGATGGACTTGCTACGTGACCGGCACGCGAACGACGACTTGAAAGACGTCCGTCATCAAGCCGAACTTTCGGTCGACCGCATCAAAAAGGGCGAAGTCGCAGAACCCGAGCTGGAGGCAGCGTACCGAAATCTCGACGAGGATACGTTCGAACAGCTGACTGTCGGTGAGGCTGCGCCGTCACTCGTACTGCCGGATACTGACGGACATGGGACCTCGCGGATTCGATCGGAGACAACGAGTGGACGGTCCTAATCTGGGTGTTCGCCGACTGGTGTCCGGTCTGTCACCGCGAGTTCGACGAACTGCTCGAGCTTCGCGAGGAACTACAGGAGGCAGATATCAACGTGGCGACGATCGAGTGTCACGGTCAGTATCGCGGCCGCGTGATGGTCAGTCGGGAGCTTGAGCCGGAGTACTGGTTCGCCGAGGAGTCGTTTATTGAGTCGTATGCCGAGGAGATTTGGTGGCCACACCTTCTCGATCGTGCAGGGGCTGTTGGCGCGAAATACGGCGTCGATCCGATGGCTTACGCCGTCCACGCCGAGTATATCAATCGACCTGCGACGATCATTCTCGATCCGACTGGGACTGTTCGATTCGCCTATTATGGGACGTTCTGGGGGGATCGTCCGTCTATCGAGGAGACCCTGGGGATGATCCGGTCTGAGGAGTTCGAGTTCGAGCATCCGGAACGACGACAGGTGGTGTCCGAGTGACTACCCACGCTAGCGGAGCGTGCAAAACCATCTTATCGTGACGACTTACGGTAGAGCGAGACCGGATGCGAATCGTTTAGGAAATCGCAAGCGCGAATAGTGTGAGATTGTGGATGGCAGGAACGAGGCCAGCACCAGCTGCCACCACAAGCAGCGCGACGGTCTCTCGGCCAGCCGGGTTCATGCCGGGGTCAAGCGCTCTCAGGATGAGCAGGGCAACCGCGACTTTCACGAATAAAAAGAGGACGACACCGGATACACCAGCTCCCTCCCCCATCTGAATGAGTGCGGCAGAGATCGGATTTCGTTCGGTCGTCCCGAGTTTCTCGAGCCCGATGCCTGTTGTCGTCGCATCGAGGACGTGTGCAAAGAGTACCCAAGCACCGAGCCAGCTGTGGGTGGCTCGATGTCCACTCGGGACTGTCCGCAGGACGAGCAGGGTGACTCCGACCGCTAGTACGACCGCCACACCGTTCCAAACGAGAACGCGCGGCTGGGGTGTTCCCATCGTGAGGACAGTCCCTCCCCCGACGACCAGGGCCATGAGGACGCCAGTCCCGGCAGTCCATCGCGAGCGCTGCTGGATTTCGACGAGGTCAAAGATGACCCACAGACCAGCGACGAGCGCCCCAACGACGAGGTACACCGTTGGACTCTGGAGGAAACCCGCGGGAAGTCCCGAAACGGACGTTGAGCGACCGACAGCAACCGCAATACCGATGACGGCGAACCACGGAAGCGTCGCTCCAATCTCCGCTGTTGTCACAGCGACTCTTCGGCGATGAAGAACCCACGCTACCCCAGCGACCAAGACGCCGGTAACGGCCAACGCGATACTCGTCTCGTTCAACACGGAGATGGCAGGTTACTGCGTTCAGAGAGTTCTACTGATTGATGGGTTCCAGTACCCACGTCAGGCGTACGTGTTCTCGAGGTGAGCGACGATGTCATCGCTCTCGGCCATGCCCTCGATTCCGTGTTCCGGATCGACGAGAACCGGAACACCGGATTGACCACTCACCGATTTCACTTCGGACCGGAGGAACCGGAACGGAGGAACATTGTGGGTCTCGTATTCAAGCTCAAGCTCGTCGAGCTTGCGCTCCGCCTTCGCACAGTACGGACAACCGGGGAGCCGATAGAGTTCCAGCATCGAATCTCAATCGAGAGGAGGTGGAGCTATATTAAAACCTCGTCGCGGATCCGGAATGCAGTCGCACAAGCGTCGACACAGCCCACTTGCCCGAAGGAAGGAGGCCGAACTCCAGAAGGTTTGCTTCCGGGCATCACTCGATACAACAGCTCATTTTCGACGTGTCCCTCCGGAACGCCTGACAAGCTTGTTTGAACGCCTCGCTGAACGTCGGGAAGGGGTGGACGGTGTCGATGATGTCGTCGACGGTCAGCCCGAACTTCACCGCCAGCGTCGCTTCCATAATCATGTCGGCGGCACGGGGACCGACCATGTGGACCCCGACGATCTCGTCGGTCTCGTGATGCTTGACGACCTGGACAAGGCCATCCGTGTTCTTGACGGCTTTTGCCCGTGGGACATCCTCCATCTGGATAGTCCGACAGGAACAGGTCCCGTGTTCGTCCATATATTCGAGTTCGGTCGTCCCGACGGCTGCGACCTCCGGGCTGGTGAAGACGACTGCTGGGACCGCATCGTAGTCGATGCTGACGCCCTCGTCGCCGAAGGCGTTCTTGACGCCGTGATTCCCTTCTTTGGCGGCGACCGTCTCTAGTTCGGGCTCACCGATCACGTCGCCGGCAGCGTACACGTCGGGATTGGTCGTCTGGAAGTGCTCGTCGACGTGGACAGTCCCGTCGTCGTTCGTCTCGACACCCACCGTTTCGAGTCCGATGCCCCCGCTGTTTGGCTGGACGCCAGTTGCGACGAACAGTGCGTCACCGGTGACTGTCCGCTTGGTGCCGTCGTCGTCTGTCTCGACGGCGACGCCCGACTGGACTGCTTCGGTCCCACCGTCGGCTGCTGGCGTTCGCACGCGCTGGAAATCGTTGCCGGTGACCACGTCGATCCCCTCGTCTTCGAATGCGCGCTGTATCTCTCGTCCGAGCTGGCCTTCCATCGCCGAGAGCACGCGCTCAGAGCGCTGGAGAATGGTGATGTCGACACCGACTCGGTGGAGGATCTGACCCCATTCAAGCGCGATGTAACCGCCACCGATGATGACGATGTTCTCGGGGAGATTGCGTTCCTCGAGAATGGTTTCGCTCGTGTAGTAGTCGACATCGTCCAGCCCGTCGATGGGTGGTGCCCAGGGTGAACTCCCCGTCGCGACTAGCGTTTTCTTGCCGGTGATCTGGGTCCTCTCGTCGGGGCCGTCGACGATCTCGATGGTCGTGTCGTCAATCAGTTGGCCGTAGCCCTCGTAGATATCCGTCTCGAAGTGCTCGGCGACGTCGACGTAGTTCTCCTGCCGGAACCGCTCGACTAGAGCGTCGGTGCCGTCGAGTGCCTTCGCCCAGTCGACTGTCGGCTCGTCGTCGCTGTACCTGACCGCCTCGAACGGATTCTCCTGCGGAGCGGCAGCACTCTCGCCGACAGCGAGGAGGTGTTTGCTCGGGACACAGCCGACGTTCACGCACGTCCCGCCGATTGGGAGTCCTGTATTCACCATTGCTGTCGAAAGCCCTCGTCCACTCGCTTCCGTGATGGCAGCAAAGGCAGCGGCTCCGCCGCCGAGAATCACGAGATCATACGAATTGTGCTCCTCCATCTCGTCACAAGTTTAGAACGCGAAGTAATTGTACTGTGGAGTCCAAAGCTATGGAGTAGGTCGGAGGCCACGAAGCTATGGCAGATTCAACATCATCACCCGCCCCTACGTGCGATGTCGACGGAACGTGCTACTGTCCGCTGACCGGTGTCATCGACACGCTCAGCCAGAAATATGCGATGCAGTTGATTAGCATCATTGGCGCTCACGAGTCACTCCGGTTTGGGGCGATCGAGAAGCACCTCTCGAGCGCCAGTACCTCGACCATCTCGAAACGGCTCGATGAATTCGAGGAGGCCGGACTGGTCTCTCGGACTCAGTATAACGAGATTCCACCCCGTGTCGAATACTCGCTGACCGACGACGGGGGCGAGGTGAGAACTCGGCTCGAACCCCTCTTGGAGTGGGCCTCGACGGACGAGTGATCGATGACCAACGAACGGTTGTGTAACCGCGTTGCATCTCCGGTAGTCGGTTAAGATGATTCCATCCCATTCTCTGATATTGATGCCAGACCAGTCGTCTTTGTCCACTCAAGCACCTTCGACTGCCCTCCACGACCTCCCGCCGAGTGCAAAACTCGTCGCGAAAACACTCGAATATGTGGGCGATAGTACGCAGTCGGAGCTCGCCGACTCGACACTTCTTCCAGCGCGAACCGTTCGCTATGCACTCACCCAACTCGAAGAGAACGGGCTCGTCAAGTCGCGTATCTCGTTTATGGATGCCAGGCAGCGTATCTATTCGCTTGAAGCGGATCTGGACTGAAATACTGACATCGCTATTCACAGTATTCCGGCGCCGCCGCCTACCAGACGGATTCCAACCACGGTAAGCAGTCCCAGCACGACGAGTCTGCGAGAGCGCTCGCTGGCGGTGATTCGAAGGCGCTTCCCGACTGCGACTCCGATGACGGCCGGGATGGCAGCGGCGACGGAGGCGAACAGAACAATTCCGCTCGGATATAGCCCGAACAGCCCCGCCACACCAACGCGGATTCCGTTGAGTCCCAGGAATACGAGCGCGACGATGCCGACGAATAATCCGTGTGAGAGGTCGAAGCTCCGAAGATACGCGATGAGCTGTACACCGACGTTCGTCCCGCCGAACAACAGTCCCGAAATGCCGCCGACACCGAGCATCCCAACTCGCGTTTGAGCGAACGTACCGATCCCACCTGACGACCACTCTGGGAGGGGGATCCGTCGCTGAGCGGTCGCGACGAAGCCGAGCGTCAATACTCCGAGGCCGACACGCAGGGGGCCGGTCGGAATACTACTGAGGACGGCCATCCCGACAACTGTGCCGACCAGTGCTGCACCAATGAGTGGTCCAAACCGTCGACTACAGGTTCGAAGCTCTTCCCGGGAGAGATCACGTACCAGCGAAAGATTCACCGCGAGAATGGGGATAATCATGAACACGACTGCCGTCGCCGGATCGATCACTGTTGCAAGCGCCATTGTTCCGACGAGGGCGAATCCGAAGCCAGCCAGTCCATTCGTCGTTCCGGCGATCAGAATAACGAGCGTCATCAGCGCAACTGTCGTCCCCCCGATAGCTGCAATCATCCGTCAGTACTCGTGAATTGCTCGTAGAGGACTGGGAGTGTTCCGTAGCTGATAGCGTTTCGAACCAGGGCCTCGGTCGTTGTGTATTCATCAGTTCCGTGCGCTGTCTGGGTTCCGAAGCCGAACTCGACCGTTGGAATCCCCTCGTGCCGAAGCACTTTGGCGTCACCGCCACCGGTACCGCTCCGCCGGTAGACTTGGTCGTCGACGACGTGGTCGGCTGCTCGCGCGCTCGCTTCGACGATCGGACTCCCGAGCGGCTCGTACGACCCACGGGTCCACGAGATATCGGTGATCTCGATGCCGTCCATCCCGGCCAAGCAGTTCCGGATCCCACTGAGCGCGTCTCTGGTGTCGACACCGGCCGTCAATCGAATATCGACTCTCGCGCATGCCGAGGCCGGGACCGTGTTGATCGCCGTTCCACCCTCGATGATGCCGAGATTGATCGTCGGATACCGGTACAAGGTGCGGGTGGCCTCAGCTCCGGCTTCCGGTTCGTAGAAGTCGACGGACTCCCCGATGATCTCGTCCATCGCTGAATCGACCGAGAGTTCCCGTTGCCCGAACTCGTTTCGTAACTGCTCGACTGCCGTAGTCAGGCGATCGATCGCGTTCTCCCCGATCATCGGTCGCGAGCCGTGGGCAGCCGTCCCGGACGCTTCGAGCGTGAGCCAGATGTTCCCGCGATCGGCCACCGAGATGGAGTATCGTCCGTTCCGGGAGGTAGTTTCACCCACGACACAGGCGTCGGGGTCGAACTCTGTCGTCTCTAACAGCGTCGTGAGGCCGGCGTCACCGCCTGTCTCCTCGTCGCTCACGAACGCGAACTGGAGTGTCACTGGCGGCTCCGTCTCGGTCCGAGCGTACGCGAGTGCGACCTGCAACATCGCGGCGACAGCCCCTTTCATATCGGTCGTCCCGCGTCCGTAGAGGCGTTCGCCGTCTCGCTCCCCGAGCGGTTCGTACGACCAATCGCCCTCGTCGAACGGAACGGTATCGAGATGGCCGTTGAAACACAGCGTGCGGTCGGTCTGTCCGGGAAGCGTGGCGATGAGATTCGGCTTTTCAGGGTCGACTTCAAAACGCTCGACGGACAACGCCGATTCCTCGAGCGTGGTTTCGACCCATTCGACGATATCGACAGTTCGTCCGGGTGGGTTCTGGGTGTCGTATCCGACGATGGTCTCGGTGAACTCGAACAGTTCCGTACGATTCTCGGAGAGGTATTCGGCAACGGCCGCGGGCAGATCGGACGTATCCATCGTTGGTATCCGGAGTGTTAGCTTTGTTCTCGAACCCACTCTTCGAGGGTGAACTCGTCATAGGGGGTGCGGTCCACGAGGGTCCAGTCATTGGTCTCCCAGTCCGGAAAATACGTGTCCCCGTCGTACTCGCCGGGAATCCGGCTGAGTATCATTCGGTCGATAGCCGGCTGGAAGAGGTCGTAGATGCCCGCTCCGCCGATGACATAGGCATGGTCGCTCCCGAGCGATTCGACTGTCGCGATCGCATCGTCGATGCCCGACACATGGTGCGCCGATTCGACATCGAACGCCGATTCCGACCGGCTCAACACGATTTGTGCGGTCCCCGGGAGGTCGTCACGCATTGAGTCGAACGTGACTCGCCCGAGGATTACGGGTGAATCCGCGATCCGATCTCTGTACTGTTGCTTGTCGGCTGGGATGCTCGGCCACGGGATCTCGCCGTCCCGGCCGATAACGCCGTTCTCTGCCACTGCAGCCACTGTAATGAGTTCTATATCCATGTTCAATCGGTGGTGACTCCGCGTATTTCCGGTAGGTTTGCCTCTATCACGACCGCTTGGCGTCCGATCTGTCTTGGCGGACTGCTGGGTGAACAGCAAGCACTACGATCGCTCCGGCGGTTGCGAGGTTCAGATAGATCGTCGGCCGATCGAAGCCGGCAGCCACCTCCACGAGTACCCAGATTAGCATTGCAACGGCGACGCCGACGCTCGAAGTCCACCCCCATCGGCGTCGCGTGTAGAGCGCGTAGCACACGACTGCCGGGACGAGTCCGAACACCACGAAGAGGATGATGCCTGGGACCAGGAAGTCCCCGAACGGCGTCCTGTCGAGTGGAACCGACGAGAGTCCGACAATCTCTCCGGAGGGGGCCATCAGCAATGCCACACCGCCGATTACGGCACGGACCGCCAGCTGGCCAAGCACCGCCAGCAGTACCCACAGGATAGCTGGACGGCCACCCACTCGCATTATTTGATTTCTGTTCATGCCGGGAATTCAAGCGTTTGGACGTCGGTCTCACGGTTCCGTAACCCCCGCATATTCGACGCCGGTCAGGTCGGCGATATCTTTTTTCCAGGTCGTTAGATCACGACACTCGAACCCGGAGAGACTGTCGTGTCCACAAGCACGAGCCATCACCTTCATCAGTTCGACTGTCGCTTCGAAGAAGTTCTGTAGACCGTCGGCAGCCGAGTCGATGACGAGACGGTTTCTGAGGTCTTCCCGCTGGGTAGCGATCCCAACGGGACAATTGTTCGAGTCACAGGCTCGCATCCCGAGACAGCCGATTGCTTGCATCGCCGAGTTCGCGACGGCGACGCCGTCCGCTCCGAGCGCCATCGCCTTGATGAAATCCGACTCCGTCCGGAGGCCACCCGTCGCGATGAGCGTCACGTCCGACCGGTTGCGTCCGTCTAAGTGGCGACGTGCCCGGGCAAGAGCGGCCATCGTCGGGACCGAGATATTGTTTTTGAATACGTCTGGTGCCGCGCCAGTACCACCCCCGCGCCCGTCGAGGATGAGATAGTCGGCACCAGCATCCAGCGCGAAGTCAATATCCTCCTCGACATGCTGGGCGGAGAGTTTGAACCCGATCGGGATGCCACCACCGACGTCGCGCACCCGGTCGGCCATCTCGGCGAAATCCTTGGGCGTTTCCAAATCTTGGAAGCGCGAGGGACTCACGGCGTCCGTTCCCGGTTCGAGATCGCGGACCTCGGCGATTCGTCCCTGTACTTTTTCGCCGGGGAGGTGGCCGCCGGTCCCCGTTTTTGCACCCTGTCCGGCTTTGAAGTGGAACGCCTGGACCCGTTCGACGAGGTCGATGTCCCAGCCGAATTTCCCTGTCGCGTACTCGTAGAAGTACCGGGAGTTCGCTTCCTGCTCCTCGGGTAACATGCCGCCTTCACCGGAACAGATGCCCGTACCTGCCTGGTCTGCGCCTTTCGAGATTGCGATCTTCGCTTCCTCACTGAGCGCGCCAAAGCTCATGTCGCTCACGAAGATCGGGATATCGAGGTGCAGTGGGTTCTCTGCGTTCGGACCGATCACCAGCCCCGTATCGACGGCTGCCTCGTCGTCGAGCGGCGTCCGGGCGAGCTGGGCAGTCAGGATCTGCAGGTCGTCCCAGGACGGGAGCTCTGAGCGCGGAACGCCCATCGCCGAAACGTCCCCGTGTTCACCGATTCCCTCGGGTCCCTTCTGGGCGAGGCTCTGGATGTAGTGTGTGTACGGCTCTTTGTCGTAATCGGGCTCGCCGTAGAACTCGGGGTCGACCGAGCCGCCGTCGATGTCGTCGGTAGCTCCCTGCATTGCCCCGTCGTCGCCGTCTCCAGCTTCGGGCGGATCGTACGGCTGTGGATTCTCTTCCGCCCAGGCCGTAACTTCTGACGCGTCGACGAAGACGGCGTCCTCCTCCTTGTCGACCCACGCTGTGAATTTCTCGAGAACTTCCGAGTTGTCATACTCGCTGACGCCCGTATCGTACCGATAATCCCAGCCGTGGACGCCGCAGATGAGGTTGTGTCCCTCGACGTGGCCGTCACCGAGGAGTACCCCGCGATGCAGACAGCGGCCATACAGAACCGACACCTCGTCGCCGTACCGAATGACGACGAGATCGATGCCCTCGACGCGGGCATGCGTCGGCTCTCGGTCGGGGAGGTCACTCCAGACGGCGACCTGTTCTGCTGCCTGCTCGTCGGAGTGACTCATCGGTTCCACACTCTGTTCGTCCGAGTCCGGATTGACTGTCCGATCCGCTGCACGGCCCGTGTTCGGGACCGGTGTCTGTCGGTTGCGTCGGACGGATTTGTTCGATTTCGATGCACAATCACGTCACCCCGTGAGATCGGTAGTCGGGCTATTGACGGCATATTGTCTCTGGTCGCGCTGACGTTTCATCCGGAAGTATTAGAACGTCCATGTGTCCGTGTAAGCGAGTTCCACGGCCGCGGTGCTCCTATCTATTAGGGGGGTGAATGAGGGTGTATGGCATCCGATTACCCGGACCGTCAACCAATCGACGAGATAGAATCGACCGTCGGCTCGATCAAGAAGATGCTCATGGTCGGTGCCGTCTTCGCCGCCGTAGGATACCTGCTGGTCGGCGCGGCACTGTTCTTCGAGCTGACCGAGTTCCACCCGCTACTGGAGAACTTCTTCAGCACGTACACCGACACGAGCCTCGCCGGCGGGAGCGGCGGGACCCGCGGCGCCGCGGTCAACGGCGCACTCGCTTCGATCCACAAGTGGCCCTCGACGCTGCTGTGGCTCAAACTCGGCGGCATCGGCCACATCCTCCTGGGCATCTTCATCGCTTTGGTGGCCATCGTCCGCGCGCTGAGCCTCATGCCCCACCGGCTGAGCTACGCGATGGAGCGCGCCCAGGAGTAACTCGAGAGACACAGACCGGAGCAACTACTCCGTCCCCGTTGAGGGTTATCACTGTATGGACACAAACGAAATCGGCGGCGCTGCACTCGTGGCCGGATTCCTGGTGGTCCTCTTCGTACTCTACCGGGACCCGGTGAGTGGGTTGGACGCCGCGACTAATGGAGTCGCGACAGTCGTCTACTTCGTCGTGCTCCCGGCCGCCGGCGTGCTCGCCGGCGTGTACGCCTACACTGATGGCCCCTACAGCGTCGTGCCGCTGTTTCTCCTCGGAAGCTACCTCGGGGTGTTCGGCCTCGCACTGACGCTCGGGAGCGTCTTGGGCCCGGATCCAATCGGGCTCCCCCTGGGATTCGGAATCGTCCTCCTGTCGCTCTCGCTGGTGGTGCTGGTGGCGAGCGTCCTGCGGTCGACTGCGTCCGTTCGACTCGACTTCCTTCAGTCCCCCTCCCGCTGACATGGATATGAACGATACACCGCCCCGACGACGGGCTCCTCCGAACACGCGTCGAGGCTGGCACGCGAGGGGAGTAACGTGACCTGCTGTACCGTTCGGTACACCGTGGACGGATCGGAGCGACGCTGTCCGCGGTCGGTGGCCGCCGACCACGACCGGTGCGTGTTCCACCTCACGCCCGAGGAGCGCGTGGCGGCGGACATCACCTCGTCGACGTTGCGGTCGGCATTCCTCGCGGACGTCGACGCGGACGACCCTGCTCGTCGAGAGTACGTCGACATCCAGCTCGACGAACTGGATCTCTCCGCGCTCGTCGTCGACGGGAGCGATGTCGGGCGTATTATATTCTGTGACGTCACAGTCGACGGGAGGCTCGATCTGTCCGGGGCGGTCGTTCGACACCCGGTCCACATCAGAGACTGTCACATATCGCACCTGGACACCACTACGGCGACCTTCGAGATGGACGTCACAATCGACGACACAGTGTTCGGGACGGCGTCAGAACCATTGACCTGTCTTCGGTCTCGCCGTGGGTCGTTTGAACGCAGTTTTCAGATCAGCAATGTCCGGTTCGACGGCAGCGTGGAGTTCGCTGCCTGCGACGTGGCTGGATGGCTAGGTTTCGACGACGTCACTGTCGCCGGCTCGGCACACTTTCCCAACCTCACCTTTGGAACTGTGCAGTTCGTGTCCACGACGTTCGAGGAGGGTGCCGAGTTCGTCGGTGCGGACGGCACCCGTGCGATATTCGAAGGCGTCTGTCTCGACGATGCCGACGGGACGCTCGATCTCTCGGAAGGGACGTTCGACCTGCTTCGTGTCCGTCCCAGCAGCGACCTGACGTGCCATCTCCAAGACGCGACCGTCTCAGCAGGACGGCTCGACCAACCGGAGGATGCTGTCGCCTGCTACGACCTTACAGATGTCACCCTCGGTGACGTGGATCTCGACTGCGAACCGGACACCTTCGACCGATACCGATTCTACCGAACGCGGTTCGACGGGTTCCCCTTCGCGTCCTACCGTGAGGTGTTGCGTTCGAACCGCTGGCGGCTCCACGAGTACGTCGGGACCCCCGCGGCGGCGGATAGCATTGAGGGACTGGAACACACATATCTCGAAGGAAAACAGGGGGCGACGGGGACGGGCGACAGCGAGACAGCGTCGATGTTCTTTGTCCGCGAGTTGCGATACCGTCGCCGGCGCTACGCCGCCCACGCCCGGGCTTCCGAGCACTCACTGACACATCGCGCGGACGCGGCGCTGCGCTGGGCCACGAACGGATTTCTCGATCTGGTCGCCGGCTACGGCGAGCGACCACAGCGGACGCTTGCACTTGCGCTGGGGGTCATCGTGAGCAGCGCACTCTTGTACCCGGCAGTCGGCGGACTCGTTGCGGGCGAGGAGGTGGTGCGCTACGGCACTCACGGTCTGCTCGCCGCGTTCGATGGGCTCTACTTCAGCGTCGTGACGTTCGCGACACTCGGACTCGGGGACGTCCATCCGGCTGGCGATGCCGGCCGTTTCGTAGCTGCATCGGAGGGACTCGCGGGCGCGTTTCTGACTGCCGTCTTCGTCTTCTCGCTCGGCCGCCGCGTGACGAGGTAACTGCGTCACCCGCCGCTCGAATCGCCCAGCCCAAGCCGCGTCAGGACGGGCGGCATCAACAGCCCCTGGACGACGATGCTGATCACGGCGACGCCGAACACCATCACCTGCAGTTGCTCGCGGAACGGAAACCCCTGCGGGAGCGACAACACCAGCGCGACCGGCACGACGGTATGCAGACCGCCCCAGACCATCACGTGCTGGCAGTACAGGGGAACCGGCTGGCCGCGTATGAGATTGGTTCCTGTGACCAGTGGGTAAATCGTGGCCGCGCGGACGACGACAACGAGAATAGCGGCCGAGACCACGAGTCCGGCGTTCTCGATGAACGCATCGATCCGGATTTCGGCACCGATGAGGACGTACAGCATCGTCGTGACGAGAAAGGCCGCGGTCGTCCAGAGTTCCTGGACGTGGGACTCGCTCGTGCTCATCTTGTGGTGGGTCTCCTCGTGTGCACCCATCAACAGTCCCGCACCCACAACCGCGAGAATCCCACTCACTCCGAGGAAGTGTTCGGCGAGCAGAAAGCTCCCGTAGGTGACCAGCACGGTGAGCAGGAGGATGCTCATCCTGTCGTCGAGCTGGCGCATCGCGATGTGGGCGAGGTAGCCGACAACCATGCCCAGGACGAGCCCTCCACCACCGACGAGGGCGATGTCGCCGGCGATGCCGACGAGAGAACGCGGTGTCGCAAGCGCCGCGACCGATCCGGAGGCTTCGAAGGCGGCGACCACCGCGGAGAAAATCACGATCGCGACGCCATCGTTGAGGAGGCTCTCGCCTTCGATGGTGACCGCGAGCTGTTCGGCGACGTCGAGCTCGTCGAAGATCGACAGCACTGCGGCAGGGTCGGTCGGGAGAATGATCGTCGCGAACAGCAGCGCGACAAGCAACGGAAATCCGAACGCAACCGAGCCGACCACGCCGAGAATCACGACCGCAAGTGGGAGTCCAATGACCGTGAGAACCACAATTAGGCTCGTGTTTCGCCACAGTTCTTGGACGTCGATCGTCGTCGTCCCGTGGAAAATTATCGTCGGCAAAAAGATTGTCAGGATCAGGTCGTCGGTGAGCGGGAGGTCAAAGGAGAGTCCCACTGCCGAGACGACCACGCCGATGAAGACAAGCGCACTCGCAAACGCGACCCGATCCTGGTTGCGGACCACCAATCGGACGACCAACGCCAGCGCGAATACTCCAAGGACGCTGAGTAGCAGCGATGTGAACCCGCTCACGCGTTCGCCCCGATGGAAGTTTCAGTCACGACCATACGATCGCTCAGATGGGGTCCGAGTCAGTGAGTATTTCGACGAGTGCGGGGCCATCGTGGTCGATCGCGGTTTCGAGCGCCTCGTCGAGGTCGTCCGGGTCGTCGACGAAGAGGCCGTGTCCGCCACAGTTCTCCGCGAATGCGGCGAACTCCGGGTTCACGAGGTCGGTCTGCCAGACGTCCCACCCGCCCGTACGCTGCTCCTTGCTGATCTTCCCGAGTTCGTCGTCGTTCAACAGGACGTGCGTGATATCCATGTCGTACTTGACGGCGGTCGTGAACTCGCTCATGTACTGGCCGAACCCGCCATCGCTGGACACCGAGACGACCTTCCGGCCGGCAAACTGTGACTCGGGTTCCTGCGTGGCTGCCCACGCCCCAAGGGCCGCCGGGAACGCGAAGCCGATCGACCCGAGATAGCCGGACATGAGCACGGACTGGTGTTCCGGTTCGAAATACCGGCCGAACGCATAGGTGTTGTTCCCGACGTCGACGGGAATGATGGCGTCGTCAGGGACGAGTCGGGTCATCGCTTCGAAGGCGGTGGCGTAGTTGACGCCACGCTCGGGCGTCCCGGCGCGTCGAGTTGCCTTCTCCTCGCGCCAGATCTCCCACCGATCGGCGAGTTCTTCGCGCTGGCTCTCTGCCTCGACGCCCTCAATTCGGTCAATGAGCTCGTCTACAGTGACGCCGATCTCGCCCCACACTGGAACATCGATGCTGTGGAACTTGCCCAGCGTCATCGCATCGTAGTCGACGTGGATTATCGGCTTGTACTCGGCAATGCCCGTGTGATTCGAGAAGCTCGCGCCGAAGACGGCCAGCAGATCCGCCTCGTTCATGAAGTGACTCGCGATCGGCGTTCCGCTCCGGCCGAGGACGCCCCCCGCGAGTGGGTGGGAGTCGGGAATCTGTCCTTTGCCCTTGAACGTCGTCAGCACCGGACAGTCGAACCGTTCGGCGAGGTCGACGATGCCGTCCATCTCGAAGCGAGCGCCGTGGCCAGCGATGATGACCGGACGCTCGGCGGTTTCGAGCAGGTCCACCGCATCTTGAACTGCGTCCTCGGGCGGGCTGATGTCGCGTTCCGTGATGCGCCCCTCGGGGTCGCCGGGCTCGACACCCTCGGCGGACTGCGTTTGTATCTCGTCCGGGAAGATCAGGTGCGAGACACCGCGTTCGAGGATGGCGGTTTTGGCCGCTCGGGTCGCGAGTTCAGCGTGCTGGCTGTCCGGCAGGACGGTCGCCTCAAACTCGGCGACGTCGCCGTAGGCGGCTTCGAGGTCGACTTCCTGGAAGTTCCCCGTCCCGAGGACTTGCGACTCGACCTGCCCCGTGAGGGCGATCGTCGGCGAGCGGTCGACGTTGGCGTCCCACAGGCCCGTGAGCATGTTCGTCGCACCGGGGCCTGCGATGGAGAAACAGGCCGCCGGACGCCCGGTGAGTTTTCCGTATGCCGAGGCGGCGAACGCGCCGGCGCCCTCGTGCCGAACGCCGTAGTACGCGAGGTTTCCCTGGTCGGCCTCACGGCGGAGCGCGTCGGCGAGGCCGAGATTCGAGTGACCCACGATCCCCCAGACCTGTCGGACGCCCCAGTTGACCAGCGTCTCGGCGATGACGTCGGAGACCGTTCGCTCGTGAGGTTCTTCTTCCGGAAATCCGACGTAGATTCCGTCCTCGCGTTCCTCGACCGGGAACGTCTGGACGCAGTCGTCGTGTGGACCGGGTGTCTCGCCGGTCAGCGGGTCGAAGTCCCACCCGTGCCACGGACATCGGAGATATCCTGTCTCGATGGATCCCTCACCGAGGGGTCCGCCCTGATGCGGACAGTTGTTGTCGAGAGCAGCATACTCACCGTCATAATGGGTTACAGCCACGGTCGTATCGCCACAGCTAACAGCCTTGACTCGACCTTCTGGTAGTTCACCAGGTGAAAGAGCTTTGTACCACGTCGTGTCTCCGTGTGGCGTGTTCGGGGAAGAGCTATCAGCCATGTCTTTGTAGAGCTTGGAGAACAGGCTTAATGACGCTGTGGGCGTTGAGACGCGTTCCATCTACCCGCAGTATTTATATACTGTTTGCTGAGTGAAGTCCCGTTCTCCCTCGCTCGAGGTTAGGAGACTTCGATCTCGAAGCGAGTTCCCCCTGCTTCGGCATCATAGACAGTAATTTCCCAGCCGTGCGCCTCGGCGATCTCGGCGACGATAGCGAGGCCGAAGCCAGTTCCGTCACTGGTCGTTGTATGTCCCCACTCGAATACGGTATCTTGTTCGTCTGCTGGGATCCCTTCGCCGTCATCTTCCACGTAGAACCCGTTACGATCGTCTCTGTCGAGCGTTCCGACACGGACAGTAACCGTCTCCCCACCGTGAGTGTGTGCGTTCTCGAAGAGGTTTGCAAAGAGTTCGTGGAGGCGGTCCCGATCCGCGTAAAGTGTCCTCGATGACTTGATTTCGAGAGTCGCTGGGTCGAGTTCACAGTCGATCCAGACCTCTCGTGCCAGGGGCTCCAACTCGATGTCCGTTCTCTCGCCGACGAGGTGTCCTTCCCTGGTAAGCTGCAAGAGTTCAGACAACATCTCGTCCATCCGGTCTACGGCGTCCTCGATGGCGTCGAAGTGTTCGGGATCGCCATTCTCCCGGGCAAGGGTCACATGGCCGTTGATGATCGAGAGCGGGTTCTTCAGGTCGTGTGAAACGATACTGGCGAATCGATCTAGCCGTTCGATCTTCTCTTCGAGGTCTCGACGGTGTTCGACGCGGTCGGAGATGTCACGGAGCATCGCGATCATCTGGGTCGGGTCGGTTCCATCTTCTCCGGCGTCGAGTGCGGCTCCGGAGATTTCGGTCGGAACCTCTTCGCCGTCCTTGGTGAGACAAGTCAGGTCGTCGGTGAAGCCTGATCCTTCCTGGTAGACTTGAGAGATGAACTCCTTTCGGACGCGCTCGACGTCATTTGGATGAATATCCTCCGGATGCATCGAGAGGAGTTCCTCGCGGGAGTATCCGAGCAGGTCGCAGGCTGCGGGATTGACATCGAGAAAGGATTCGGTCTCCAGGTCAACGACCATCACTGCGTCGTTGTTATATTGGAAAATCTTGCGATAACGCTCTTCAGGAGATGAATCCGGGGCTGCGGACGTCCTCGCCGAACGGTCACTCGGAGGGTCATCACGATCCTGATCTTCAGCCATTTTCCTAGCGTAGGTACAGATGTCTTCTATATATAATACGCGCTGCGGTGTGCAATACATCCGAACCCCTCCGTGGGTTTTTATTTACGCTGATTAGTACACCAACATAATGGATACGGAGTCACAGGAGCAGGAACAGCCGAAATCAAGTCGCTACCGTGTCCTCCTCATTCTTGCTGTTGCCGAACTGCTGGCGATGACGCTCTGGTTCAGTGCATCAGCGGTTGGGCCGGAACTCGCGGCGCTCTGGGATCTTTCGAGCGCTGAGACGGCATGGTTGACGAACGCGGTGCAACTCGGATTCGTCGTCGGTGCCGTGCTTTCTGCGACACTCACCCTGTCGGATACGATTCCGCCGCGGTACCTGTTTGCTGTCTCAGCCGCCATCGGTGTGGGAGCGACTGCCCTTATCGCCCTTGCCGTGTCGTCGTTCATCCCGGCCGTTCTGTTACGGTTTCTCACCGGTATCGCACTGGCCGGTGTGTACCCGACAGGCATGAAAATCATGGCTGGCTGGTTTCGGGAAGGCCGCGGGTTCGCTATCGGCACGCTTGTCGGTGCACTCACGATCGGGTCGGCGATGCCGCATCTGCTTCGGGCGATCGGTGGTGTCGGTCGTCCGCGACTCGTCTTACTTGGTGCGGCTGGGCTCGCAGCAGTCAGTGGTGTGCTCGTTCTCTTTGTGCGTCCAGGCCCCTATCAAGCTCCGGCAGCACCGTTCGATCCCGGAGCCGTTCGGCGGATGCTCGGTGACCGCGGAACGATGCTCGCCAATCTCGGATATTTCGGTCACATGTGGGAATTATACGCCGTCTGGGCGTGGATTCCCGTCTATTTGGCTGCAAGTTTCGCTACCAGCGGCGACCCGGCACCGACACTCGCTGCGCTGCTCGCATTCGGAACTATTGCAGTAGGGGGTATCGGTGCCGTCGTCGCCGGTGTGTTCGCAGATCGTATCGGACGGACAACCGTCACGAGCGGAAGTATGATCGTCAGCGGCACAGCCTGTATCGGTGCCGGCTTCGTGTTTGGTGGGCCCCTGCTCATCCTCATCCCCTTCCTGTTGATCTGGGGGTTCGTTATTGTCGCCGACTCCGCGCAGTTCTCGGCGGCCGTCTCCGAACTCGCCGAGGACAGTTACGTCGGGTCAGCCCTGACGCTCCAGACTGCCATCGGATTTCTACTCACGGTGGGGTCGATCCAAGTCACACCGATTATTGCCGATGCCGTCGGCTGGCAGTGGGCCTTTGCGCCACTAGTCATCGGACCGTTTGTCGGGACTGTTGCAATGCTGTGGCTCCGACGGCTTCCTGAGGCAACTGCACTGGCTGGCGGCCGCGGATGACCCCGCTCCACTTTCAGGCTGCGAGGATGACTCTATTATACAACAACCGACCAAGCGTGTTCGCGTAAGAGCGACATGGACCAGGGCGACAAGACTCACCCTGGATAATACTCGTATACTGATTCTGAGATGGGATTAGCTGTTCCGAACGTCAGAACGTGATGATTTCGTAGCCGTCGTCGACGAGCGAACGGATACTGGGGTGCCCGTCGTGGTCGTCGAGCCGAACTACGCCGGAGTCGTTCACTGCATCGTCGACACCGAACGCTCCGGAGCAGAAATCACACGCGGACGCATCATCTTTGACCGCCTGGTAGAGTTCGTGCTGGTCACTGTCCGGATCTTCGAGTTCAGGGATCCACTGAGTTCCTGCTCCGTCGAAGATGAGCTCTAGTTCGTCTCCGTCGGTCTCTGCGAACTCCTTCGCCGTCTCGAGACCGTTAACGATTCGACCCAAGTTCGCGTGTCCCTCGGTTCCAGCGAGAATCACAACTGCTGCTTTTGTCATTGCATCAGCTAGAACAGTCTCCGAAGATATAATCCGTCTGCGGCCGTGCAACGAGGATACGCTTGCGAACGTGATTTATATACCTCCTGCTATTCGCCGAGACCAACGGCAGCAAAATTCGCTCTGAGCTGCCGTCTCAGGATACACTATCCATTGGTAGGGGGACTGATTACTCATAAGCGACATCGGTTCGGCCTTCCTCTGTAACGTCCTCTCGCTTGAGGACGTACGCTTCCAGGCCATTGAGGACTTCCTCGAACGTTTTCCGGAATCGGGACTCCATCATCACTTTCGCCATTATCGTCCCGAGAAATCCGTACTTGGGTTCGAACGTGGCGGCCATCGTGACCGCTGCAGCCGTATCACCACGTTCCTCAACGCGGATCTGGACCCGATTCTGCTTCAGAGGCATACTGCCGACATCGATGAATTCCACAGTGTACTCCGATCCTGGACTGTATTCGATAATCTTCTCTTCGATACGGCCACCATCCTCGAATACGCACTCGCGGGTCGCACCGACACCAGTCTCCGGGCCGTCTATGATCTTCGACGTCGCAACGTGTGGATTGTACTCGGAGACGCGACCGAACTCGTCGAGTGCAGTCCATACGTCTGTCGCCGGGGCTGAAATCACCTTTTCAACGCTCACATTGTGCATATCTGAGGAGAGTATTCGCTCCGATATAGCGCTGTCTTGGGAGTGCAAAATACAAACACAAGGAGAGGCGACAGAACCGCGACACCGCTCACCCAAAGTAGAACGTTCTCTCTGTTGGGGATAATGCTGTGTGGGATAGTTTTACTTCGTGTCCTGGGTCAGAGTTCGATGTCCGTGGCCGATTCGACTTCGAAGCGGGTTACGGCTGGCTCTCCTGCAAGTAACTCCGGTAGTTCAGCCTCGAACTGCTCGAAGTGGTCGGACTCAGCGTGGGCTCCGAACGCTGCCTCGTCCTCATACTGTTCGAAGAACCGGAAGAGATTCTCGTCGTCCACGTCGACCGCGACTCGATATTCGATGATTCCCTCCTCCTCCCGTGAATTCTCAGCTAGTTCTCGAACCAATTCGGTCGCTCTCTCACGATGTTCCGCAGCGATCGGAAACGCCGCATGGACTACTAACATTCCAACCGCACCGAGGAGCGACTGCTGGTTATGTCTTGAGCAACTGTGCAACTGAAGCACACGGGTGTGACCGACCTTCCACTCACTGATCAATGCGAGGACTCCCAGTATACCGCACTTATGAGGCCGCCATACTGACGCCCGGACAGACAAGCGGGGACCCTGGCAAAATCAGTGTGAGTGACCTCCTTGGGAGAACTGTCCCGAGAACGCTCGCTGAACCACCTCGGAGAGTGCAGGATGGATGTGGATGGATTCGCGAATATCCGTGACTGTCCCCGTCCCGGCTTTCATCGCGACGACGACCTCCTGGATGAGATCGGAGGCTTCGGGTCCGATGATATGACAGCCGAGGATTTCGCCCTCCAAGTCGATGATGACCTTGACGAAGCCGTCGGCTTTCATTGCACTTCCACGTGCTGTCTGGTCGTACCGATAGGTTCGCGTCGCATACTCCGTGCCGGCTTCCTGAAGTTCAGATTCGTGTGCACCTACCCCCGCGACTTCTGGTGACGCGAACACAGCGAAGGGCATCGCAGTGTAGTCGACTGGCTTGAGGTCGTCGCCGAAGAGATTTCGAGCGACGGCCTGGGCTTCGTGGTTCGCGCTGTGCTTCAGGAGATACTCGCCGACGATGTCACCCAGTGCCCAGACTCCCTCAGCGGTCGTCCGGAGATACTCGTCGGTTTCGACGAAGCCTCGCTCGTCGGTTTCGACCCCTGCTGCGTCGAGATCGAGTAGATCGGTGTTCGGAGTACGGCCAGCGGCCACGAGTAGCGCGTCCCCGGTTACGGTCACTGATTCGTCTCCGCGTATCCCGCCGTCGTCTCCGTACTCGTAAGGGTGGGCTTCGACAGTCACTGAACCATCACTCTCTGAGGCAGCTGTCGCTGCATGTCCGGTGTGGATAGTGAACCGCTCGGCGTATCGCTCAGTGAACGCTTTGGCGACCTCCTCGTCGGCTTCCGGGAGGAGATTCGGTCGTCGCCCGATAATCGTCACGTCGCTCCCGAACGTGCCGAAGAAGTGACCGAGCTCGGCTGCGATGTAGCCGCCTCCGACGATCACGAGGTGGTCCGGTGGGGTTTCCAACTGCAACGCTTCGGTGCTGGTGAGGTAGTCCACGTCGTCGATCCCGTCGATATCGGGGATTGCCGGCCGTGTCCCGGCAGCGATCAGCACTGTCTCGGCTCGAATTCGGGCTCCTTCGTCCTCGCCACTGACGATTTCGACCGTTCGCTCGTCGACGAATCGGCCTTCGCCCTCGTAGAGATCGTGTTGCGCGGAGGAACGGAGCCCCTTCCGGATAGAGTCGGCGTCGCCACTCACGTCCTCGTTGACCTCGCGAACCATCTCCGCGAAGTCCACATCAGTTATTTCTGCGTCAATGTGGAACGCGCCGGCACTCTCGATCGTCTCGAATACGTCTGCATGGTAGAGCAGCATCTTGGACGGGATGCACCCACGGTTGAGACACGTCCCACCGAGCGGTCCTTTCTCTACGACTGCAACTGACTGGCCTCGGTTGGCTGCTGCGTTCGCGACATCCAAACCGGAGCCGGATCCGATGACTAGAAAATCGACTTCGTTCATACATCTGTTATCCGTCCCCGTGAGTAATAATCATCTGCGCCGCCGTTCGGTTCTTTCCCACACTCGAATCAGTAGAACGCGGGACAAATGGCTCCGCTACCGTGGGGCGATTACCGCTGTACACGAGGGGCACTCGGCGAACACCCCGATCGAGTTATCCGACCGTTCGTATGTGATCAGCTCGTCTATCGGCTGGATATCGTGACCACAGTTCGGGCACACGCCGAGGCGTGAATCGTCGCTCATCATCAAGGGGGCGGGAGCGTGTGACAGGACGCCCCGTTCAGTAGTCGGTTGAAAAAGGGCATAAGCATTGGCCGGGTCTGCAATCTCGTTCCACAACAGCACTGAGGAATGACTGACGCTTGGGAGTTGAGATCATACCGGGTTTAGCGGGGCTATGATGCGTTATTTTCGACTCCACCGACACGAGCAGTACCAACACGCGTATCCAACTCGTCCATCCGAGACTTGTTTTGATGAATTGGGTGAAAATCTCCGGGACTTTTCGTCGTCTAGCACGAATCAAATCTGTGGAGTACGAAATCGGGCCGGAGGAATCGGTCAGCACGGCCGTCGTACGCGCGGTGAGCGCAGTTGAAGGCCGTGAACCGTGTTTTCTTCGACCACTGGCGGATGTCGTCGATCCGACTGCGTTAGATTCGTTGTTCGACCCGCGGTACGGCGGAACTCCTCGGACAGGCGGCCGCCTCTCGTTCATATACAACAATTGTTGCATCACGATCGACAATGGCGAGTATCTCACGCTCCAGTTGCTAGAAGACCGTTTCAGCGACGAACGCGATCAGGAACACTCTGACAGTCGCGTCCGCTGACGGAGTAGCTAATAGTTGCTCGTCGCGAGATTACTGCTTGGGATCGTGGGCGGTCAGCAACCCTTCTGCCATGAGCCGCCGAGCGATGACGACCAGCCCATTCCCGAATCCTTCGCCGAATATCGCTTGTTCTTCCTTGGTGTCTGTCATGAGTGAACTCACGAGGATCGTCGAGCGGTCGACCAGCAGGAGCCTGCCGATTGCCGTCTCGTCTGCAGTAGCATTCTCACCGTGTAACCACTCTAACCCAGAGATGAATGTCATAGCGTCCGGCACGGCCGTCTGGATCTGCTCTTGAAGCGACTCCGTCAGCGCGCCGATGAGAAGGTCGACCCCATTGCCGACCTCGTTGAGGGTGGCAACGAGGTCCTCGGTCAGCAGTGACTCGTCGCCCAGGACCAGTACGACCTCCTCGGATGCGTCCTCGATGAGTTGGTCCGTCCGATTTTCGATCGCGTCCCGTCCGGACATCGCCCATATCTGCTGGACGGGAGTCTCGTCTTTGTGCTCGACGATTTCGACCGTGTCCAGCGCATCGTGGAGTCGCTCGACGCGGTTTTCGTACTGGTCGCGCAGGGTCTCGGTCGCCTCGTCGAGTGGAACCGCCCGGAATTGCTGGGGGCTCGAGTGCTGAATCTCGACCAGACCTTGTGCCTCCAGCACGCGAATCGCGTCGTACACCCGCGTCCGAGGAACCTCCGTCATCTCACTCAATTGCTTCGCTGTACCCGTGTGGAGACGGGACAAGCCGACGAAGCATCGCGCCTCGTACTCTTTCAAGCCGAGTTGCTGGAGGACTTCGATCGCTTCCTCCAGACTATTATTAGTGGTCATGTGTCCCAACCTCACGGGGAGTTCCCCGGCGATTCTCTGAACGTTCGCTCCCGACACGGATAGGCATTGTCACTCCTGTCATGACGGCTAGTGCGGATGAGACGTGACAGGGGGAATATAAGCGTCCGAATCCGCCGCAGAGACGCCCTTTCGAATTCGTTGTGATTTTTTCAGTTACAATAGATGGTCCAGGATTGTACCGCGTCAAAGCATAGATAAACTAGAAATCGAAAAGTAACCCGTTTAATCACAAAAGAGATATACCGGGTGGAAGCTAATCCTTCCATCGGCACGCAGTTCAGTTCAGTGTCCCAACCACCGTACTGTTGCGTGCCGGCCCAGCCACTCTCCGTGGCTGGGCTCACAATGACCCACATCCACCTGATCGATGAGCAGTGATCCGATCGAAGATCCACAGACCGCCGCGATCGAGCAACTCGAACGGTTCGGGTTGAGTGCCTACGCCGCGCGGACGTTCGTCGCACTTGCCAGCCTCGGCACGGGGACTGCCAGAGACGTCAGCCAGGTGTCAGAGGTGCCCCGCACCAGAGTATACGATGCGATCGACGAGTTACACGACCGGGGACTCGTCGATATCCTCCAAGCCTCGCCCAAGCAGTTCTGGGCGATCTCCGCCGAAACCGCGAGTCGGACGTTCGAACACGAACTCCAGCACCGCACGGAAATCCTCCAGACGGCGCTGAGTGAAATCGAACCCGTCGAACGTCGGGCCGAACAGCGCGGCGTCTGGACGGTCGACGGACAGACTGCGGTCACGGAACGCGTCTTGGAGTTCTTCGCCGGCGCGGACGATGAAATCGTCTACATGACTGTCGAAGACCTCCTCACCGAGGACCTGATCGAGGGTTTCAACAAGGCCTAACAGCTCTGAACAGCCGCATTGGAGGCAGGAGGGTTTCGCCCGCTTCGGACGCCACTGGCGAGGTATTTGTCCCTGCTCTACCATGACTGAGACATGTCCCGAAACTCGTTTCGCACGTCGACTGGGCGGTCGGTCACCGCGGTCACCGCCGACGAGATGCGAGACGTCGACCGTGACGCCGTCGAGGATGTCGGGTTACAGTTACTCCAGATGATGGAGAATGCAGGTCGTATACTTGCCTGGCACGTACGTGACGTTCGAGAGAGCGACGTGGTGGTTGTTGCTGGGAACGGTGGGAACGGCGGTGGTGGACTCACCTGTGCACGACACCTCGCTAATAGAGATGTCCCCGTTCGAGTGGTTCTGGACAGACCATCAGAGGAACTGAGTGGCGCGGCGGCTCACCAGTACCACATTCTCGACGAGATGGGTGTCTCAGTCACTTCCGGTGTCGAATCACTCGCCGACGTCGCCGAACGGACAACCATCGTCGACGCACTGATCGGCTACGGACTCAGTGGTGACGTCCGGCCACCGGCGGATGCGTACATCGACCGGATGAATGGCCTATCTGGTCCGACTGTCTCACTCGACGTTCCGTCCGGTATCGACGCTACTTCTGGCGAGCCACTGGGCGAGGCAGTTTCGCCAGCCCGCACGGTCACCCTTGCTCTTCCGAAAACGGGGCTCGATGCCCTTGCAGGGAAGCTTTATCTCGCGGATATCAGTATCCCTCGAACCGTGTACGAGCGGCTCGGAATAGAGTATGAACCGCCGTTCGGAGACGACGACTGGATTCGACTTGAACAGTGAGCAGGCGTCGCTTCTGTGTGACGTCGTTGCGGGGCCCTTCGCTTCTTGAAGTCCGTAGTTACGCTACTGGTTCGCATGATTCGTGTCGGCAGGGGGACACCGGATTTCACGCTCCCTGGAGCAGCCTCCGGGACAGTCGAAATGCAGGGATTCTCGGAATACACGGGTCAGGGCTGGACAGTGGTCCCAGCTATTCTTTCAATTTTCAAAAGAATACCGAGGCGGATTCCCCGCCCCACCGTGGGCGGGGTTGAAGCCGACACGCTGTGACACAAACCACTCGCTATTAAGTACCTCTCTTGTTTATTGAAGGGTGTGGCAGACGATGAGTATCTGAGACGTACCGCGATTACCCGCCCCATCCTTACCGACGAGCAACAGGAGTTGCTCGACGCGACAATCGGCGAGTGGAAGACTGCCTGCAACATCAGTAGCCGAATCGGATGGGACCACGGGGAAACGCGGAAAACCTATCTCCAGGACCTCACATACGATGACGTGCGCGAGGAGACCCATCTCGGGAGTCAGCACGTCATTCTCGCCACCCACCAAGCCGCAGCCGCGCTTTCGGGTGTCGAGGAAATCGAAGATCTAGACGAAGACTACAAAACATCCCGACCAACGTTCACTAGCAACACGGTAAAATACGACACGCGGACGATGACGCTGTTCGATGACAGCTCAGTCTCACTGACCACCGTCGATGGCCGGATTCGATGTGGCCTGAACCTCCCGGACGAAAAAGACGGCTATCAGCACGCCTACCTCGAAGACGACGACTGGGAGATGACAGAATCCACGCTCTCGAAGCGTGACGGGGAGTACTATTTGCATCTCGGTTTCCGAAAGGACAAACCGGCGAAGCAGGTTGCGGTGCAAGATGACGACGAGGACAGGACAGTTCTCGGCGTTGATCTCGGCATCGTCAACATCGCCACCACCAGCACAGCGTACTTCGCCTCCGGCAGAGAACTCCGGCACCAGCATCGAGAGTTCGAGCGGATTCGCGGCGAACTTCAGCAGACGGGGACACAGTCGGCCCATCGAACTATGCAGCAGATGAATGGCCGAGAGTCACGGTACGTCCGCGATCAACTGCATCAGGTTGCGAATCGGATTCTCCAAGAAGCACTCGACCATGACTGTGAGTACATCGCGTTCGAGAATCTGAAACACATCCGAGAGCGTGCGCCGCCTATCAAAGAGTTCCACCAGTGGGCGCACCGTCAACTCGTTGACCTCGTCGAGTATAAGGCCGAGGCCGAAGGCATCTGTGTGGAGTTTGTGTCACCTCGAAATACGTCGCGGCGGTGCCCTGAGTGCGGGCATACGAGTGAGGGGAACCGTGTACGGCAGGCCGAGTTCGAGTGTGAATCGTGCGGTGCGACGCAGAACGCGGATTACGTGGGTGCGAAGAATGTCGGATGGCGGTTTGTCCGCCGGGGCCTACAGTCGTCTCGGCGGACGGGCGACAGTCAACTCGCTCTGAAGTCAGGAACAGTGACGCCGAATCGGGGATTTGTCCCGTCCGACTGAGTGTTGGCAGAGGCCGAGTTCACTGACAAGCCCCGCGCCACCGTGCGCGGGGCAGTTGACCCGACTAAGTTGTCGTAGAACTATTCGTATGGCTTGAGTTCAGACGACTATCTGGTGACTCCTCCTGTACGTAGGTGCGCGTACGTATCGGCCACCGGTGCTGACGAACACACAGATTCGTCGTGTTGTGACTGTATTTACCAATACTATTAAATGGGTGACTATGGGGGTTGTTATAGTTCCACACAAAAATGAGGACTATTGTATGACACTCTCTTTATCAGGAAACGAACTACACCAATCCGCAGAAGATCCTGAAGAGGTGGCGTACGACCCGGAGTCAAGTCGATACGATCTCTACGAATGCTCAAGCTGTGATAACGTCGTCCTCGCGGTCGGACGCGACGAACCGGCGATGTCCTGTCACGACCAGCCGATGGAGCGCGTGAGGGACGGAGAGATGAGTGTGAAGCCCCCGGATATCGAACAGGTGTTGCTCCAGGCGTTCGGCCTTCCGAAGGCCGGCAACGACATCTGTCTGCGTGTCATCAGCGACGGGCCGCTATCCGCAAACGAGGTCGCCGAATCGATGGGCTACGACCGAAGTACGGTCACGCGGTATCTCAATAATCTCGTTGACCTGGGTCTGCTCCGGCGATCAGAGTTGAACCGCGAGGGTGGCGGCGTGGTCTACGTATACCACTCGGTTGATCTTGAACAGAGTCGACGCGAGACGCTGATTGGGTTATATATTTGGGCCGGTGAAGCAGCCGCACTAATCGAGGACGCCAACGCGACGAAACGGGACTCTCTCGACGAGAACCCTGACCAGAAGCCACCGGGCGTGTTCTGGGACTCGTCCGGCAATAAATAACAGAGAGTGTTGTAATCGGTCTCACACCTTGACAACGGTGCTCTTGGGGTTGTCTCTGCGTTCGTAGTTGACGAGTGCGATAACGAGGCGAAGACACAGTGCGAGAAGGTACTAACGGAGAAATCCGAGAACCATCGCGAGGTCTCGCGTCGGGCTATGTTCGTCGTCGATGCCGATCGTGTCATCCAGTGTGTGGGCAGTTCGCAGTCCTGACGAACCGCCTGGCCTCGACGTGTTGCGGAAGGCGACGAACTGTCGGGACGACGAGTGTGCTATCGACGAATCCAAAGAGTCAGTCTAACCGCTCTGCATCCGCTGGAACGGTTTCACTTCCCGTACGTGTGGAAGTCGACGGCCTGTTCGAGCAGTTCGTCCGGAATCCCGGGAACCTCTTCAGAACGCACCGGTCCCTGCTCCTCGAGGAGTTCGGGGTCTCTCGGGAAGTCTCGGAGCTGGAAGTGGACGTCGATTCCGGCTTTTGCGCCCTGACCGAGGGCGACTGGAATCTGATTGTGGCCCGGCGTACAGTCGCCGACGGCGTAGACGTGGTCGACTGACGTCCGCCCGTGGTCGTCCACCTCGATCGTGCCGTCGTCGTTGATGTCACACCCGAGCTCCCTGGCGAGCCCGTTGTTGTATTCGGCGCCGTACATTGCGAAGCCGCCTTTGTACTCCCGGACAGTCCCGTCCTCAAACTCGAGGGCTTTCAGCCAGCCGTCCTCGCCGTTCTGGATCCCCGAGACATCGTCGTGTATGACGTCGATCGGGTGATTCTCGAGCATCTCGGCGGTCTTCTCACTCCACTCGGGATCGTTACCGCGAGTGAGCAGGTCGACCTCGTCGGTGAAATTCAGCATGATGCCCGCGACGTGTGCGGCGCTCTCGGCATGTCCCATTACGTACACCGGTTCGTCGACGAACATGTGGGCGTCACAGTGCAGACAGTAGTGGAGGCCGCGGCCGGTTCGCGGCAGTGGCGGCTCCGGCCGAACGTCGTTGAACCCGGTCGCGAGAACGACACGGTTCGCCTCGTACTCCGCGCTGTTGCCGGAGAGCCGAATTCCGTCCGAGTCGGGTCGCGAACAGCTCGTGACCATGTCGCGGTGGATATCACACCCGTACCCCGTAAGCTGTTCTTGCCCGATGCCGAGAAACTCCGCCCCACTCGTCTCCTCTTTCACGCCCAGGAGGTTGTGGACCTCCTGCATCATCGCCGCTCGTCCGCCACCACGGTTGACGACGGCCGTATCGTGTCCGAGTCGCGTGCTGTAGAGTGCTGCTGTCATTCCGGCGGGCCCGCCGCCGATCACGACGACTTCGTACTCGTGGAGTTTGGCCTCGTCGCTCATGCACTGAACGATGCAGCCGACAGTAAAATAGCTACGCTCGGCGGCAGTCTCTCGTCGGTTCGCTGTCCGAGAGACAGATCCCAATGAGTACTATTCCGGATCGATCGCCGGATGACAGGCGATCGCGCCGACGAACCGGTACAGCAATCACTCTCAGTCGCCGGGTTCGTCGATAGTGACGTCGTTGCGGGACTCGTGGAGCGATGCACAGATCGTCGCCTGGCCCTCGATGTTCGAGACGGCGAGGCGGGCGTCCCGAAGGGAGAACTCGAACGCCTCGGGCTCCGGGTCTAGCGGCGAACCGTCTCGGTCGGCGAACAGGCGGTCGGTCCCGTCCGTGACGAGACCGGTCGCCCTGGCCTTCTCGAGGTACTCGGATAGCGGTTCGCGCGGAGCAGTGACCGTCAGCACCCCGTCCCGAACCGAGACCGCCACCGCAGCTGATCGGAATTCGAGGTCGATGTCGTCCCGCGTCAGCGACACAATCTGGTCGGGGTCGAGACCGGAGTCCCGGAGTGCCCGGATCGCGTCGTACTGTCGGGCGAACCGCGCCTTCTCGTCCAGCTTCCGCCGAACGTCAGCGATGCCGTCTTCGGCGTCCTCGAAGATCGATTCGAAGGACTGTTCCCGGTTAACGCCGGTCGTGATCTGCTCGCCGTGCATGTGGTCCGGCAAGCGAACGGTGACGTCGGTGACGCCCGGGAGCGCCCGCACTTCGTCGCGGATACCCGTCGCCATCATCCACGCGAACGCGGGCGAACACCAGGCCGTCGGCAGGACGAACGTGACGGTCACCGATCCGCCGTCGATGTCTATGTCGTCGATGTACTGTAACTCGACGATCGAGCGGTCGAGTTCGGGATCGTTGACCCTGTCGAGACGTTCGCGGATGGCGTCGGGATCGACGGGCGTCTCCGTCGCGTCCGCGGGTGAGTCTGTCGTTCCCATGGATCAGTCCGCCGAGGCCTCCTCGTAGGTATCTCCGAGATCGAACTCCCGACTGATCGCGTCGTCCTTGAACTGTTCTTTCTTCGCCTCGATGTCGATATCGTACAGTCGCGCAGCGTTCTCGCCCATGAACTTGCGCTTGACCTCCGGGGAGAGTTCGACGCCATACTCGGCGCGTTCGTCCTGGGTCAGTTCGGCGTCCATGACTGCGGGGATGAGCCAGTCGGGCTCCCAGATGGCGTAGTCGCTGCCGAAGAGAATGTTGTCCTCGCCGACCCAGAACAGCAGTTCCCCCATCATCTCGGCGAACTTCCGGGGACGGCTCTGGGCAAACGGAGCCGCGACGGCGAGGCCGCCGTACACGTTGGTCTCCTGGGTCGCGATGTGACAGAAGTCGTCAACCCGCGGGAAGCCGATGTGCTCGACGATGAAGTTGAGTTCCGGGAACGAGGACGCGGCGTCGTCGACGTCGCCCACGTCGAAGGCGTCGCGGTTCAGCGGCCGGATGGTCGGCCCCTTGTGCGCGTGAATGTTCTCAATGCCGAGTTCGACGCACTTATCGAGGAAGCGAAAGGCCTCGTCGCTGTCGAGGCGCCAGCCCTTCGAGTCGCCGCGCCACTCCGCCGTGTAGAGCTTCACGCCCTGGATGTCGTAGTCATCCTTGAGCCGTTCGAGGTGCGCGATGCCCTCGTCGCCGTCCCGGGGGTCAAAACTCCCGTTCAGCACGAACCGCTCGGGATATTCCTCGGCGAGCTCGGCGTTCTGGCCAGTCGTGTTGAACCCCTCGTCGTAAAAGTCCGTCAGGTACGTCGGCTGGAAGATGCCCATGTCGACGTAGCCGTCACGGAAGAGGTCCTCGACCATCCGTTCGGCCCCGTAGTTCCGATACGTGTCCATGTCCCACTGCTCCTCCTCGGGCGTGAATCCCGTGTGATAATCGTGGAAGCACTGGATGAACTGTTCGCCGCCCTCGTGGATGATGTTCTCCTCCCTGGCGTCCCAGAGGTGGATGTGCCCGTCGATCACGAACACGTCCTCGCCATTGTGTGTGTACATGGCTTTTGTACCATGGTAACACACACCGATAGTCGTTTTACCAATACTCATAGGCAGACCGCTTAGGCCGGTCGACAGCGTCGTGACAGACGGACCATGGACGCAGCCAGATTACACGAGTACACCGACGACATGAGAGAGGGACTCACAGTAGAAGCGATCGACCGCCCCGAGATCGACCGCTCGGACCACGTTCTCGTCGAGGTCGAGGGTGCGGGCTGGTGCCAGACGGACAACCACATCATCGAGGGGATGTGGGAGCAGTACGTCCCACAGCCACTCCCGATGACCCTGGGCCACGAGAACGCCGGTGAAGTCGTCGAAACCGGCGAAGAGGTCCAGCTAGTTTCGGAGGGCGACAAGGTGATCTGCCACCCCGTCCAGACCTGCGGTACCTGCCGGCCCTGCCGCCAGGGAGAGACGATGTACTGTGAGAACCAGTCGTTCAACGGGCTGACGACCGACGGCGGGTTCGCCGACTACCTCCTCACCAACGAGCGGGCGGTCATCCCGCTCCCCGGCGATGTCGATCCCATCGACATCGCGCCCCACGCCGACGCGGGGATCACCGCCTACCACGCAGCGAAGAAGGTCGTCGACGAACTCAACCCGGGGGATCACGCCGTCATCATCGGCATCGGCGGCCTCGGCCACATCGGCCTGCAGTGTGTCGACGCCATGAGTGCGGCCCAGATCACCGCCGTCGACCTCAAAGACTCCGCCCTGGAACTGGCCGACGGCTACGGCGCGGATCATCTGGTCAACCCCTCCGATGACGACCTGCGGGAGGTGGTCGACAGCGTCACCGACGGCACGGGCGCGGCCCAGGTGATGGACTTCGTCGGGGCTGACGTCACCACCGAATACGCGCCAGACATCACCGCGGCCGGCGGCGACCACCACATCATCGGCTACGGCGGGCACATCCACGAACCCGCCCAGGCGCTGGTCAACGGCGAGTTCTCCTTCGTGGGCAATATCGTCGGGCGCTACGCCGAACTCCAGGAACTCGTCTCGCTGGTCGAACAGGGCGAGGTCGACCTGCACACCAGCCGCTACGATCTTGAGGAGGTCAACACCGTCGCCGAGAAGCTCGAACACCGCGAGATCGACGGCCGCGCCGTCATCACGCCCTGATCGGGTTCGGAATCGGGGTCAGGGCACCTCCCCGTCCATCGACCCCTCGTACCACCGTCCCGTTTCAGCCCCGCAGCGCTCGCAGTACGCGACGACTGCCGCGTCGTCGTCGGTTCGAGCGAGCCGGTTGTCGGTCTCCTCCTCGCAGTCCGGGCAGTATCGCAGTTTCGGCTGGGTGCCGTACTCAAGCGGCGCGCCGAGCGCGAGCGCGCGGACCCGTTCGTCGCTCCGGTTCCAGCCGCGCTGGAACTCCTCGGGACCGAACCGGACGACTTCGCCCCCCGCGACCTCGACGGGGCCGTCCTCGGTCTCGAAAGTGGCTGTTCCCTCCTGGACGTAGAAGACCTCCTCCTGGATCTCGTGGCTGTGGTAGGCGAACGCGAAACTGTCCCCGGGTTCGAGTTCGTAGTAGTTGATCGCGAGATCGGTCGCGCCGAGGGCGTCGGTGAGCGGACGCATCACGGCCGCGGGCTGAAGGCTGTTTTCGACCTCGTCGATACGGACCTTCTCCATACGCACGCTCCGTCGCCCGGATGCAAAAACACGAGGGCATCGAAGGCGGTGCACGGACAGGCCGCCGGTGGCCGGCTACAGCAGGAACCCGGTCAGATGGTCGGTGAATTCGACCGTCCGGTCCTCGGGGACCCAGTGGTTGGCCTCGAGACCGATCAGTTCGCAGGTGGCGATGTCGCCCTCGAGACGCTCGGCCCACTCGATCGGCTGGAACTCGTCTTCGGTCCCCCACAGCAGGAGCGTCTCGGCGGTTACGTCGCTCGGGTCGACCTCGGTGGTGTGGCTCGTGTTCGTCGCGCTCGCGTTGCGCACGACGGAGGTGACGCTCGCCTCGGAGGACCACGGCGTCTTCATCCCGTCGAGGAACGCCTCGTCGTGATCGTCGCCGAACAGCGTCTGTCGGAAGAGGCCGTCGAGCATCTCCTGCAACTCCTCGACGCTGGTCTCGCGGGCTGTCTCGGGCAGTCCAAGGTCGGTGATCGTCTGGATCGGCCAGGAGTCGTAGGCGACGGAGTTCGACAGCACTAGTCGATCAATCGCCTCGGGCGTCCGGGCAGCGTAGCGCAGGCCAACACCACCGCCCAGGTCGTGACCGACGAAATCGATCGTGTCGAATCCCAGCTGGTCGACGAGGTCCCGGACCGCCAGCTCCTGGGCGCGGATCGAACGGTCGAACCCGTCGGTCATCTCGGAGTTCCCGTAGCCGACCATGTCCGGTGCGATGGCGCGTCGCTCGGCCGCGACCGCCTCGAACTGCTCACGGAACAGGTACGAGTTCGTCGGGATCCCGTGCAGGAAGACCACCGGATTGCCCGCTCCCTCGTCGCGGTAGGCCATCTCGACCTCGTGGTCGTCGACGGTGACTGTCGCGCTGTCCTGTGCTGCCGTCCATTCGTCGTAGGGTATTGTCATCGGAACAGGCACTCCTTGGAGAACATTGTACAGTTGCGCCCAAAGGGGTAGTGCCTATGGTAATAGGGAGCGTACGGCGAGCAAGTGTCTGTCCTCGAATAGGACGGCAGGTCCCCGGCTGCCTCGTGGGGGATCGGACTACCGCTCGGGTGCGTCGACGAACAGCCGATCCAGGAGTTTCTCCTGCGCGGTTCGGATGTGCTGGCTAAACGTTGGTTGGGAGATTCCGAGGGCCTCGGCACATTCCTCTGCGGTCGTCCGCCGCGGCCAGCTGAAATACCCGCTCAGGTAGGCCGTTCGGAGCACCTCGTGTTGCTTGTCGGTGAGCCGGTCGGCCAGCATCGCGTGGACGCCGCGCTCGCTCCGGACCGGGATGGGTTCCGCCGTGTCCCGGCACGCCAGGAGTTCAGAATTCGGATGCCTGTCCCGGAATCGCTCGACGACCCGCCTGACCTCGATGTGACCGGGGACGTCGGCCAGGACCGCACCGACGCCGCTCTCGGCCGACACCGACCGGGCGATAGCCCCCGTATCGGCGAGCGTTCGCGTCACGCAGGGGCCCGAGACGACAAACTCGAACAGCCCGCCGTCGGGCCCGCGACTGACGAGCCGCGCTTCGTCGATGGCACTCGACGCCTCGGCCATCGACAGGACGCGATCCGGCGGCGTCCCCTCTACGGTGAAGAACTCCAACAGCCGGTCGTCGGAGCGGTCGACCATGTGTTCGAGTTGGACCCGACAGTCAGTGACTGCGGACGCGTGGACGAACAGACAGTTGTGGTCGCGGATCTCGAACTCGAGTTCGACCGGCGATCCAGTGGTCTCTGTCGTCGTAATATCCATGATAGTTAATGACACTCGATCGGATTAATCGTTCGGGGTATTACCGTGAGCCACACCAAACGGGTCGGATATCGCACCGCCGGGCCGTATGTCCGTCGTCGTACGGGCCGGCAACGATCGGTTCCGGGGATAAGAAAACGAGGTATAGCTATGCACACGATAGCCGCTTTCATTTTCTCCAGGTCTTAGATTCCGCACGGTACCCGTCCTCCTCACGGCTGTTTGTGCGGGTGTGTGACTCTGTTCAACGACCGCATCGTGGTTTAGTAGTCATCGTGCGTCTGATAGAACTGAACACATGGCATCAGTTATTGCCGGTCTCGCTGGCGGCGTGGTTGCAACGATCGTTATGACCATCGCGATGATGATGGGCGATGGGGGGCCGCCGCCGACGGCGGCGCTCGTCGCGAAGTTCGCTGGCGGTGAGCCAGAGGACTACGCGATGCCGGGAATGGTGTTGCACTTCGTCTACGGCATCGGCGCTGGCGCGGTGTTTGCGGTCGGCGTTCCGCTGATTGGGCTCAGTCTCGACTCCATCGCTGTTGCCGTCGGCCTCGGCCTCGTCTACGGCATCGTCCTCATGATCGGAGGGATGATGTTCTGGATGCGGATGATCATCGGGATGGAGCCCGATAAGGGCATGATGATGATGTTCGGCACCGTCCACGTCATCTACGGCGTCGTTCTCGGCGCCTTCCTCGGCGCGGGCATCCTCGCGTAAGGGAACACCGACTTGCGAGCCGAAGCGAACATCCCCGCAAGACCCACGATTACACCAATCATACTACACAGACACACATGTCACGACTCCCGCTACTCGAATTAGACGACATCCCAGAGGAGTATCACCACCTGTTCACCGACGAGTACCTCGGCGATCGCCACATCTTCCGGGCGTGGGCGCACAACCCGGAGGTCCTTGAGGCGACGCTGGAGTACCTGAACGTCCTGTACGACCAGCTCGGCCAGCGACGCAAGGAGCTGGTCATCCTGACTGTGGCCCGCGCCCGTGGGGCTCGCTACGAGTGGCACCAGCACGTCGACATCGCCCGCGACAAGGGCGTCACGATCCAGGAGATGCAAGCCATCGGCGGGGGCGACCTCTCCATGTTCGACGACGCCGAGTTCGTCCTACTCCAGTACGCCCGTGCCGTCGAGTCGGGGACCGTCACCGACCAGATTCACGACGCCCTGACCCGGCACTACTCGTCTGGCGAGATCGTCGCGCTCGGTCTGCTCGTGGATTTCTACGTGGGGCTGTGTAACTACATCGCCTCCGTCGATCTCCCGTTCGAAGGCGGCGAGTTCGTCGGCTGGACCCCTGAGGAGGAAACCGTGTCGGCACTCTTCGAATAGATGGAGACGATGGAACATACTGATAGAACTGATGGGAGGCGGAATTCTGGAGGTCAGAATCACCAGTGACGCGGGCTGACCGTGCGTCCGGACGAACGAGTCTCCCCCTGGAGTCTGCGAGGATGATTCGGTCAAAGGTTCTCGCAGTGGGTGGAGTAGTTGGACTGTCGGGAGTGTTCGCCCTCCCGATACTCGGAGCGGGCAATGGTCTCGGTGTCGGGACGGTCGCCTTACAATCGTTACCTGTGCCGGCGGGATTCCCCGTCGATCAGTTCCTTGCCCACTGGTGGGTGTTCCCGGCTTCGATCCTCTTCTCGCTGGTCGCGCTCGCTTCGGGCGTCTCCGGTGCGTTGTTCTTCAGTCCATTCTTCATGTTGCTCGTCGGGCTGTCCCCCTCGCAGGCAATCGGAGCGGGGCTCATGACGGAGGTGTTTGGGATGGGCAACGGATTGCTGAACTACGTCCGACAAGGGGTCGTCGATTACGCCACGGCGAAGTGGCTCCTGATCGGTGCGGTCCCGGCCGTCGTGGTCGGGGCGCTCGCCGCCCACGTCGTGCCGACGGCGCTCCTCACGATCGCGTTCGGTGCCGGGCTCCTCCTCCTGGGCGCGTTCCTCGTCTACTACGACCCACCAGAAGAATGCGTCCCGGGCGAGCGAGAAGGTGAGTTCCTGAAACGGAAGAACACCAGACGCGGCACGACGACCATCGAGACGACGGACGGCGAGACGTACACCTACGACACCTGCTGGCGCCCGCCCGGCCTCGGTCTGGCGACCGCCGGCGGGTTCATCACCGGGTTGATCAGCGCCGGCCTCCCGGAGATCACGACAACCCAGCTGATTGTCCGGTGTCGCCTGCCCCCACGGGTGGCAATCGCGACGAGCGTGTTCGTCCTCGCGATCGCCGCGATCGCCGGCGCAGCTGTCCACGCCCTCGCTGCTACGCCCGTCTGGTACGTCGTTGCGTGGTCGATTCCTGGGGTTCTCATCGGCGGGACGATCGGCACCCGGGTCGGGAAATACGTTCCCAGCGAGATCATGGAACCGGCACTCGGTGTCGTCTTCGCCATCGTCGGCGTGATTGTGCTCGCAAGCGAATTCCTTGCATAGGGACACATAACCCGTTAACTCGGGGGAATACTGACTGGCGTTGCTCCTGCGTTACACGCTCGGCGCACCTCTTTACGCGCTGCCGGCGTACTCCTGAACGAGTATGTCTACCAATACGTTCGACCTCTCAGAACCGGAGGTAACCGCTGGCGACCTCCTCGTGCTGGATGACCCCCACTTCGGCCCACACACTGTCGCGGTCGTCACGGGCGCAGCCTCTGGAATCGGTCAAACGACGGCAGTCGCACTGGCGGCAAATGGACTCTCCGTCGTCGGGGCGGACATCGACGAAGACGGTCTTGGAGAGACCGTCGATCTCGCCGACGAACTCGATGTACCTGGCACGATTCACCCCGTTCTGACTGACCTCACCGACGACGACGACGTCGAGTCGATGATCGATACCGCAGCCGACTACGGAGAGCTGCGGTACGTGGCGAACATCGCCGGGATGCAACACATCGCGTCGATTCCCGAATTCCCGATGGAGAAGTACGACCTCCTCCTGGACATCATGCTTCGGGCCCCGTTCCTGACCGCGAAACTCGCGATGCCCCACATCCGGGCCACCGACGACGGGGTCGGCGCGATCGGCAACATGTCTTCAGTCCACGGCCACTACGCGACCCAGGATAAACCCGCGTACATCACCGCCAAGCACGGCCTCAACGGCCTCACGCGGTCGATCGCCGCCGAGGGCGAGGGGACGCTTCGGGGATTTTCGGTCAGCGTCGGGTACGTCCTCACGCCGCTGATGGTGAACCAGATCGAGGACACCGCCGAGGAGCGTGGCATCTCCAAGCAAGCGGTCGTCGAGGACGTGATGCTCGGACAGGCCCGCACGAAGGAGATGATGACGCCTGTCGAGGTGGCGAACCTCTTCGTGTTCGGCTTCTCCGGTCACGGCAAACACCTCAATGGTGGCGACCTGCTCTGGGACGGCGGCTACACCACGACCTATGAGTGAGCAAAACCCGACGAAGGTCGCCATCGCGTGTCAAGGCGGTGGCAGCCACACGGCATTCACTGCCGGCGTACTGAAAGAGCTCCTCCGAGAGTGGGACGACGAATACGAACTGGTCGGCATCAGCGGGACCTCCGGCGGCGCCTTCAACGCGCTTGCGGCCTGGTACGGGTTGGTCACGGCCGACGAGGACAGGGCGATAGAACTGCTCGACGCGATCTGGGAGGACCTGTCAGCATCTAGCTTCTTCGATCGATTCATGAACAATTTCGTCGTCGGCCTGTCGCGGCTTGGGAGCACTGGCGTGCCGATGCTTCAGGTCAGCCCGTACGATATCCCCGGCTCGGAAGTGGGCAAGGACGAAATCCGGGAGACGCTCGAACGACACATAGACTTCGACTCGGTTCCGGACCTCTGTAGCCGGAACACGCCCGAACTCGTCGTCGGAACGGTCAATATCAACGCTGGCATCTTCGAGACGTTCGTGAACGAAGAGGTGACACCCGAGGCCATCCTGGCGTCCGCAGCCGTTCCAGCCATGTTTGAGGCCGTCGAGATCCACGGTCACTACCACTGGGACGGGCTCTTCTCGCAGAATCCCCCCGTCGACGATCTGATGACGGTCGGCACAGACCGGAAGCCCGACGAGCTGTGGGTGATCCAGATCAACCCGCAAGAAAGCGAAGGCGAACCGACCTCGCTCGAGGAGATCGCCGACCGGCGCAACGAACTCGCGGGCAACATCTCGCTGAACCAGGAACTGCGGGTGATCGAACGAGTCAACGAATGGATCGATGCCGGCCACCTCCCAGAGAGCGACTTTTCGAAGACCAAGATTCGACGAATCGAGATGGGACGGGCGTACCACTGCTCGACGAAGGTCGACCGGAGCCCCTCGTTCCTCCAAGAGCTGATGGACCTCGGTGAGCAACGCGCCACGGAGTTTCGAGCCGAGATGTAATTCGTGCCCGACAAGGACAGGCCAGGAACGTACGCGTGGGTATTTGGATATGTATTTTTCGTAACGGCTCGATGACCCTCGTAGGCCAGTCCTCACCTTGCTCCACTGATTCGAGAGGTACCGTCACCGAGACCACGAAAGCGATAAACCCGCATCGAACTGTTTTCACTGACTGTTATGGCACCATAACAACTCGCCCGGTTGCTGCCGTGACGACCAGTAAATAGAACGTGGTGCCCAGGGCTGCACTCGCCACGACGACGGAATCGGGATCGCGTCGGGGGAGCGTGTGATGGAGAAGGGGGATCTCGGTGAGTTCAGGGCGCGTAAGGACGTGGTTCAGGAACACCCCAAACATGCCCACTAGCAGGGGGCCGAAGAGTAGGCTATTGACCAGCCGAAGGAGCCACTCCGTGGCCCCATCTCCGAGGGCGAACGTCGCGACCGGTCCGAGGACCAACTGGGGTTGCGGTAGCACCGTCATCGCCTGCCCGTACTTTGCATACAGGAACAGCGCGACACCGAGTACGATCGCGGTGAGTTTGACGAATTTCCCTCGCCGGGCGGAGAGCGGGCGTGGCAGGACGAACAGGCCCAGAAGGTACGCGGTATTCATTCCCAGCCATGGGCCGAAGTCCTGTAGGGCAAGCGGAAGCCCTGTCGCGAGAATCCCCATGCTGAACCAGTCGAGGCTCAACAGTCGGGCGTTTGGACACGATCCCCCCAGAATCTGTTGCCGGTGCGTCGGGTGGAGCAGATGGATACTGACCCTCACGAGAAAGAACGTCGGGATCAGCAGGACGTATGCGAGCAGTCGTATCTGTAGGCCGGCGGGTGTGGCGACCGCACCGATAGTGATGGCGGTGGAGAAGTCGATGAGGCCATTGACGAACCAGAAGGTGAGCAGCGACGGCGCGAACAAACAGCCGTTCAGTATTGTAGCGAAATACCCCGTCGAATAGGAGAACTCCTGTGAGAACAGGTCGATAGCTGCGGCTCGAAGATTCGTTCGGAGTTCGAATAACGAATCTAGCCGCTCGTGAAACGTTTTCAACGTCATCCAGTCATCGATTGAGATGGCATAATATCACCTACAAGTGGGTACTGAGATGGTGTCTTCTGACGAGGCCGTTTAGAGAGGGACATCCTGGAACGCCGCCTCGACCACCTTGCTCAGCGTCGGGTGAGCGTGAATCGTCCCGGCGACGTCGTCGACGGTCGCACCAGTACGCATCGCGAGAACGGCCTCGTGCAATAGCGTCGAGGCCTCGTACCCGATAGCGTGGGCACCCAGGATCTCGCCGTCCGGCGACGCGAGGACTTTCACGAAGCCGTGGTCGAGCTTCTTCGCCCGACCCATCGCCGAGTCCGCGTAGTCGGCCCGCCCGACGACGTACTCGGTGCCCTCGTCGTCGAGTTCCTCCTTGGTCTCCCCGACGCCGGCGATCTGTGGCTCGGTGAAGATCGTGTGGGGCATCGCCGAGAGGTCGATCGCCCGCGACTCCCCGTGGACGACGTTCGCAACCGTGTGGTGGGTCTCGTAGTCCCCAGAGTGTTTGAACAGGGCGTTGCCCGCGATGTCGCCCTGCGCCCAGACGTTCTCGGCGGTGGTCTGCAGGTACTCGTCGGTCTCGATGAAGCCTCGATCGTCGACGTCGATGCCTGCAGTCTCGAGGTTGAGCGTGTCGCTGTTGGGGCGGCGTCCGAGTGCAACCAGTACCTCGCTCCCCTCGACGGTGGTCTCGTCGCTGGTTTCGGTTTCGGCGTGGACGGCATATCTCTCGCCCGTTTCCTCGACGGCAGTCACCCGGTGACCGGTGTACACGTCGTGGCGGTCGGCCGCGATGTCGGTGAACGCCTCGGCGACATCGCCGTCCTCCCGGTGGACCAGCGAGTCCACCATCTCGACGATGGTCACGTCCGTTCCCATCGCGTCGAAAAAGTATCCCAGCTCGACAGCGATGTATCCTCCCCCGAGAATAACGAGGCTCTCGGGCGTCTCTCGGAGGTACAGGGCATCCTGACTCGTGAGGTAGTCCACGTCATCAAGGCCGTCGATCGGTGGTACGATGGGGCGGCTCCCAGCTGCGACGACCACTTTCTCGGCCGTGACAGCTTCACCCTCAAGACGAACCGTCCGCTCGTCGACGAACTCCGTGCGTTCTTTGAACAGCGTGAGATTCTCCTTATCGCGGTAGCGTGCCTCCATGTCTTCCGCGATTCCCCCGAGCAAGTCGTCCATCTCGTCCACGACTGCGGCGTGGTCGATGCCGTTGAGGGTGGCGTCGACGTGGAACTGCTCGGCGGCACGAACGTGGTTCACCGCGTTGGCAGCTTGAATGAGCATTTTCGAGGGGTTGCATCCCCGGTTGAGACACGTCCCACCGAGTGGACCCGGTTCAACGAGTGCCGCCTTTAGTCCGGCGTCGGCTGCCGCTGCAGCCACGTTGTTGCCTGTTCCGCCACCGATCACGAGGACGTCAAAGTCGGCCATATTTATTTTGACAACGTCGACGACAATGAAGCTCCTCCGGCGGTTCGGTTTGATTGCACGGACGGGCTACAGGCATAAAAACGGCCTCGGATACGCCGTTCGATTTGATCCGATTCAGGCATTGACGGCAGTGAAGATTATCGACAGAACGCGAGAGTTCCACGTTTCTCCTTTCTTTCCAGTCCCGGTCCTCGTAGTAGTGGCCGTGTCCGGTGATTCTCACAGTCAACTAGGTTCTGGTTCGACGTGTCGATCAGTTTGTGGTCGAGCTACCTGTTCGATTTTTGCTTTTGCTTGGGGTGATCAGCAATGAACACGCTCGTGTTGTCGGGCACATCGTCAGTCACCCAGGAGTTCGCACCGATACTCACATGATCGCCAATCTCAATCGTCCCGAGTACGTTGCTTCCAGCGCCAATAACGACGTGGTCGCCGATGTCGGGATGGCGATTATAGTCTTTCGCAAGCATGTGTTCCTCGCTTTCTTCGTCTTCTTCGAAGTGGAGAGCGCCAAGAGTGACGTTCTGGTAGATCCGGACCCAGTCGCCAACCGTCGTCGTCTCGCCGATGACGACTCCGGACCCGTGATCGACGAAAAAGTACTCGCCAATCTCCGCACCTGGGTGGATGTCGATGCCTGTCTCGGTTTTCGTGTACTCAGCGAGTTCCCGGGCGTAAGAGAAGATATCCTCCTCGTAGAGGATATGCGCAATACGGTGAGACATGATCGCGTGGAATCCGGGATACGATCGGATGATCTCACAGTAGCTCTTTGCTGCGGGATCGCCTTTATACGCGGCCTCAACGTCTTTTTTGAGGGCACGTCGAACCGCCGGCAACCGGTCAAGCGTTCCGTCGACGATCGCAGTCAAGACCTCCTCGTCGTGGTCCGAATAGGCTGTGATGCCGTTCTGTATGCAGCGACCGAGCGCCGTCAGATGGGTGCGAGTTTCATCGGGATCATTCAGTAACTCTGTCGCGTTCCAGCACCGAGGGAACATGAGCTGTTTGAGAAGCAGGGGTTCGTCACGCAGGAAATCGCGACGAGGATAGGTCCGTGAGGAGTACGTTGGAAACGGAGATTCGTCTGCTCGATATGATTCGACAAGTTCTCTGTGGATGTCGCCGGTGTACTCGTATTTCATTTTCTGGTCGTATCAGTGGACACAAAATCAGTTACTGTACGTTATATCTCGATGAACTCCCCGAACTGTTACTCTTTCGGAAATGACTCCCAGAAGACGTCCACCGGTTCTTGATCAGGATTCGCTTCGAGGTTGGCTTGGTTCGTCAGATTTGGGTCTTCGATTGGGGAGGCTGCCTCCCCGGCCCAGGCGTAGAACCCGACGAGTGTCTCGTCGAGCGGACCCGGTTCGACGAGTACAATCTCTAGTCCGGCGTCGGCTGGCGCTGCAGCCACGTTGTTGCCTGTTCCGCCGCCGATCACGAGGGCGTCGAAGTCGGGCATATCTATTTCGATAACGTCGACGACAAAGAAGCTCTCCCGGCGGTTCGGTTCGATCGCATGGACGCTTTCGACAGCGAATACGATCACCTGCCTGAATCGATTGGTGCGGACAGTCACTCCACTGATCGACAGAACTCGCTGAATCGGATAAATCCCTACAACAGTCGGTATGAGTCCACCTACTCTCCAGGAGCCATCCCGTACGGCTCGTTTCGGCGGTGACTCTCGACCAAGAGGACATACATCGCCTGACTCCACTGAAGATTTGAATTCCAGGTGACTGTCCCGTCGCCGTCGACTCGCTCGGGGAGTAGTCCTGCCGAAGTCGTCCACTCTCCAGCGTGGTCGGTCACAAAGTCCTCAACTGCGCCCGGATCGACCCCCGAGCGCCAGCGAACCACGTCGGCATACGCCTCACACAGGGGCCAGCCGCCGTCCTCGGCGGTCCGACTCGGTGTGTAGACGTCCCCGGGATATCGCCCGACACACGGCGTGCCATCGGCCTTCCAGACCGGATCATCGGCGAGTTCGACGGTCGAGACGAGAGTGTCGTCGTCGCTATCGAGTACGTTCCACGGCCAATAGGCCATGAACGCGGCCGCGTCCGGTCGACCGTCGGGTGCCGGCGTCCCGTGCTCGGGTTCGCCCGCAGTCACGTAATGATCGCCGTACGCCGTCCCTTCCCGATAACAGTACTGCTGGAAGTTTTCGGCCCAGACGCTCGCCCGTTCGCGACAGTCGATAGCGAAATCCTCGTCATCAACCGCGTCCGCCATCTCGGCCATACAGCGTAGGCCGGCGATCGCGGCAGCGCTCCCTTCGGTCGAGTAGCCCCAAACCTCTTCCCACGGATCTTGATGCTTCTCCGGGAATCCGTACCCATTATCCCACTCTAAGAGGAACTCCGCCGCGAGTTCGCTCATCTCGTAATGGGAGTCGAGAAGTTCCTTGTCGTCGGTTTCCTGCCAGAGTAGCCAGTGGGCGTAGATCGGTCCGCCGACCTGATCCAGTTGGAGGGCGCGCCAGTGGGGTTCGCCGGTGGTGTAGTAGTTCTGCCACCACGTACCGCGCCGGTCGATTCCTCGATCGTCGGCGGTCTCCTCGTCGGTGTCGGTGATCTGTACGCGGTCGAGCCAGTCGAGCGCTTGCCGGGCCTCATCGAACGCCCCAGCGGCGACGAGCGCCTGAATGATGATCACCTGATCCCGTGGCCAGATGAACTTATACGTCATGTCCGTCGGCTTGAATGCCCCGGCGATCATCGCCTGACAGTGGTCTTCTGCACACTTCAGGCTCGTCAGTGACCGTTCGTACAGATTGTCGACGAACTCGTCGCCAGTCGGCCCTGTCGTGATCCCGTCGTTCCACTCATTCCACGCGTCGGCAAAGTCGTCCCGTTCTGCGTCGTAGCCTGTGTCAAGTGCATCCAGTGCGTGTTCGATGGCGCGGTCTTCACTCTCCTTTGCGAAGCCGATCGCGGTGAGCCACTCTATCGACTCGGCATCTCCCACATATAATCCGAACCCAGCGTCGAGATTCCCGATACCGGAGGCTGTCGAGTCGATCCATCCATCGTTTTCCTCGTACACGTCCGCCCATGCACTGCGTTCTGGCCCCTGTGATTCGCCGGTGGTTCCGATTCGGTGGCCGTCGAAGCGACGCCGATTATCGTAAGATTGCACGAACGCGAGATGTCGGTTCCCGTCCGTGGCCGTCAGTGCGTCATACTCCTCGGCGTGGACGACGTGGGCCGACTGGACGGCATTCGGATCCTCGTGGCTGTGCCCCTTGATCCCAAGATTAAACACTGTGAACAAGGTCCGTTCGTGTGGTGTTTCAAAAGTCGCGGTGTTTCGAACGAGGATCGAACACTGATTGGAACTCGCGACGATGTCTTGTCGGACGACACCCTCGGTTCCGTCACCAAATCGAAGCTCATTTTCCAGTTTCAGTTCCGGAACGGTCGACGACGCCCAGTCGAGTGCGCTCTCGATAGCGTCGTTCCGTCCATCGTGCGTTTCCCCGAGATCTCGATCCCACACGAGCGTGTGCAGATCGTAGAACAGTTCGACGTCCGATCGAAACGCTGAGGTCTCTTCGATGATTGCTCCGTCGTACTCGACTCTATGGTTGTCCGCGTACCGATTCGCGGTCACCAATATGTGTTGGCTCTGACCGGCCGGTGTGCTCGTGATGGCATCCTTGTCACTGGGTACTGCGAAGTCGGTTGGTGGCTCGGTCATCGGTGACAAATTCTATTGGCTGAATGATGAATTCGCCGCATGTGTGCAACGATGTCACACACCGGAAAACAGTCTATCATCCCTACTACTCAGTGGATAGTCGGATATCGCTCGGGAGAATGGTGGGCCCAGTTTACTTTTCGTTGAAATTCTCCCAGAAGACGTCCGGCAGCTCTTGATCGGGATTCGCTTCAAGGTAGTCTTGTTTCGTCAAATTTGCGTCTTCGATTAGGGAGGCTGCTTCCCCGGCCCAGACGTAGAACCCGATGAGCGTCTCGCGGCGCATTCGTTCGAGATCGACCGAATGATACACCTTCACGACGCCACCACCTTCTCGATTGAGCTCGGACCGTCTGAGCAATCCTAGTTCGACGAGTTTGTTGAGATACCGCGTGACTGTACTTCGGTCGTACCCGAGCTGCTCGGCGACTTCGTTCGCTGAGAGAGGGCCCTCACCAATAACGCATAGACAGATATCCAGTCCGGCCTTCGGAAGACCGAACGCCTGGAGGAGAACCTGCCTCACGTCCGGGGGTTTCACACTCATATCCAACTCTGTAACCCGCTCCATAGGTTCATCGTGACAGGACATCGGTGGATCGTCATTTCCAACGACGAGAACGACGTTGTCACAATCGGAGACGGTGCATTCGTAGATATCGTACCGACCTGAATTCGGGTCGTACTGGACCTCGGCACTCTCGTCGTCGGACTGGGTTGTACTTCGATCAGACATCGATACCGTGTACCTCCATTTATATCGACTGTTATGTGGGGAGCCGATAAATACTGGCCTCTCAATCTGCTCGAATCTCCTAATTCGAATCCACGATCACTATCTCATCGGTATCGAGAGCCAGTAGCTCTTCGCCGGTAATCGTTATCCTGACCCGACCGTCCGGGTACGTTCGGACTAGTTCGCACGCTGCGAGTCCATTCAGATGAGATTCGATCGTCCCTTCGTTGGTCTCGAGCATCGCTGCGAGCGCCGCCGTTGTCGTCGTCTCTCGCTGGTCTGCGTCGCTTGCTGTGGCGAGTTGTTCTAGGACGGCTCGTCTAGTTACGGACATGGTTGAAGGGCGTCTGTGTGTCTCTCCCGGGTCAACACGCCCGGCTGTTCTGGAAGTGGCGGGTTGGGAGCGAGCGCTCGCTCAGGAGGAGGTTCATCGCTTCGATTTTTGTCGACGGGTGGGCTGCTCTGCATGTGATTACTCCTCAACTGTCTGGCTGATATGGAGCTTATACGCTTCGAGTACGTCACGTCCAAGAAGAACTGGATAGGTCATCTCAGACCGGTCGGCAATGCTGGCTGTGACCGTCCGCCAGCGGCCGTTCAGACAGAGATCGACGTCGACGAGGGGGCGAGTTTCGGTGTCACTTCCCGTTCCTGACCGCACGTCGGTTGTCCCGACGAGGGGCCCGGCACCGATTCGACCGGCGAGGTCGGTGTCGATGCTCGTTCGCTTCGCGCCCGTGTCCGACTTTGCGATCGCCTGTTCTGCCCCGTCACGACCATTGATTCGGATTCGTGAGGTATAGCCGAGGACGCCGTCGTCACTCTGTTCTTGAACGAGCGGTGGTTTACAATCGGGAACTGAATCGTCCAACGTTGATTCCAATTCACCGACCTGAGATGGATCAACGTTGCCACCCGCTCGCTCGATAGCGAGGCGTGCGATGTGTGGTGCCGCTGAGACACCCGTCGCCGAAAACAGGCCTTTGAATCCGGCAGTAGCGTTAACCTCGAGGATGTACCATTCGCCGTCGATTGGCATCAGATCGACCCCGGCCAGATCCAAACCAAGGATATCCGTGGCCTCCTTCGCTAGTCGGCGAGGCTCCTGACCAAGTTCGTCAGTTACGCCCTCCACTTCACCACCGAGCGCGACGTTCGTCCGCCAGTCGCCGTCCGGTGCGTGGCGTCGCATCGCCCCGACGATCTCTCCACCGACGACGTAGACACGCACGTCAGAGGGACGGTCATCGGTGTTTTCCAGGAACTCCTGAACGAACGCGTGTTCGTCGTTGATCATCGGGCCGACGGGATCGTTCGGCGAGACGACCGACATATCCTGCCCGTTCGTTCCAATGGTATGCTTGTGCGCGGCGGCGTCCGGGAGGTACTCCGGCCACTCCTCGAAGGTTCGCGGAGAGCGGCCGAAGAAGGCGTCCGGCACCGGCAAGTCGGCCGCGGCGAGCTTCGCACCAGCGCGATACTTGTGGAGCGTGCTCGCGACGGCCTGCGGTGGGTTCACGACGGGCGTCGTTTCCTCGTAGAGCGCAGCGAGCTGGAGATCTTCGAGTTGGTGCTCACTCTTGGTTAGGAGCATCCGGTTTACGAGGACATCGACCCGTGGCGAAAGTTGGACAGTGCCGTCCTCGATCCACGAGGTGACGTTCTCGTCGCGGATCCAGACGGGTTCGTGCCCCAGCACCCGAACCGCATTCAGGATCGCTTTGGTCTCCTTGCTGTTGTGGGGGTTCAACACGCCAACCTGCTGTGTCCCCGCAGCGGTCTGCGCACCGTCGATGCTCGAAGACCGTGCCGAGTCCGTCGCACCCTCTGGCCCGGGCGAATTGGAAGAGGCAGTCATTAGCGTTGCTCTGGTACTGATTGGGGATAGCTGTCATTACGGGTTCTGCGTGCGTGTGACACAGTTACAACTGCTCTTTCGATTTAAGCCGTTAGGACCCACCACATAGGGACTGATGACCGCGCAACAGGCAGAGGCGTTCACCTTTGATGGCGGCCGAGTGGAGCCGGGCGAAACTGAGGAACTCCGGTATTCAGTGAGCGAAACCTATCTCGGCGATCCGGTTCGTATCCCAGTTACGATCATCAACGGGCCAGAGCCCGGGCCGACTGCGTTTCTCTCAGCTGCGATTCATGGTGACGAACTCAACGGAATCGAAATCGTCCGGGAAGTCGCCCAGGAGTGGGAACATACCGAGGTCTGTGGAACGCTCGTCTGTCTCCCCGTCCTCAACGTCCCGGGGTTCACAGCACAGGAGCGATACTTGCCGATCTACGAGCGGGACCTGAACCGGGCGTTCCCGGGAAGAGAGGACAGTACGAGCTCGAACCGGATCGCCTACCAGATCTATCACAACTTCATCGAACCATGCGATTTCGGGCTCGACTTCCACACGTCGACACGGGGGCGGACGAACATGTTTCACGTCCGTGCGGATATGGACGACGAGGGCGCCGCCAGACTCGCCCGCGCGTTTGGGACAAATCTCATCATGGCAGGCGAAGGGTCGGAGGGGATGTTGCGCCGCGAGGCGACCGACGACGGCATCCCCACCATTACTCTCGAGATGGGCGAGGCCCACCGCTTCGAGCGGGAACTGATCGACCACGCGCTCGAGGGTGTACGGAGTGTGTTCGCTGAGTACGGTATCTATCAACAGGAAACCGTTCGCTGGCCGGGCTGGCAGACCACTATCGAGAAGAGGGACGAGAAGACATGGCTCCGGGCGGATGCCGGCGGCATCGTCGAGATGTTCTACGAACGAGGCGACCTCGTTCACGAGGGAGAAACGATCTGCCGGATCACCAACCCGTTCATGGCCGACGAGACTACCGTGGAGGCACCGTTTACCGGGGTTCTCGTCGGGGTCCTCGAAAACCCGGTAGTGTACCCCGGGAATCCACTCTGTCATTTCATCAAGATCGAGGAAATGCAGGAGGAGATTATCGAGGAGCGAACCGGCCGCACTCACGAGTGAACTACCCGTTTTCTGGGTCTTCGTCGACGGATCGGAACGCTCCGATATCGACGGTGACGCCGGAGTCGTCTACAGAGAGTTGCGGCTCGCGATGGCGTTATCCGTTCGGCGCGCCTTTTTTCAATCCGGAACCGAAGGTAACTGTTCCAATTTGCTCTGGAAGGGAACATGATCGTACCGACATCACGACCGACTCGACACACGAACCGTCTCAGTTGAGATCCTAATGAAAAGCACTAATCCAACGACCGGCGAGACGATCGAAACGTATGACGACCACACCGAATCCGAAATCGAGGAGCGGCTGTCGAATGCGGAAACGGCGTTCGAAGCCTGGCGAGAGCGACCCGTAGCGGAACGCGAAACGAAACTCGCAGCGGTTGCTACCCTGCTCCGTGAGCGTACTGAGGAGTACGCGGAGCTGATGACCCGGGAGATGGGCAAACCGATTGCCCAGGCCGAGGCGGAGGTCGAAAAGTGTGCGTGGGTTTGTGACCACTACGCCGAGCACGCGGGACGCTATTTGCAGGATGAACAGCATGCGAGCCCCCCGGGATCGAAGGTGAAGACGATTTACGAGCCACTCGGGCCGGTCCTTGCGATAATGCCGTGGAACTTCCCGTTCTGGCAGGCGTTTCGATTCATCGCCCCCTACCTGACGGCGGGCAACGTCGGGCTGCTCAAACACGCCTCGAACGTGCCGGGCTGTGCGCTCGCGATCGAGGAGGTGTTCCGCGACGCTGGCTACCCCGAAGGGACGTTCCAGTCACTGCTGATTCCCTCGGATCGCGTGGACACGGTCCTCTCGGACTCCCGTGTGAAGGCAGCGACCCTGACCGGGAGCGGTCCGGCGGGACAGGCGGTCGCCGCAACGGCCGGTGAGAACCTCAAGAAGACCGTCCTCGAACTCGGCGGGAGCGATCCGTACGTCGTCCTCGATGACGCGGACGTCGAGGCTGCCGCAACGACTGGCGCATGGTCGCGCAACCTGAACGGCGGCCAGTCCTGTATCGCGGCCAAACGGTTCGTCGTCCACGATGCCGTTTACGAGGAGTTCATCAAACGGTTCGTCGCCGAGATCGAGTCGTTCACTGTCGGCGACCCGATGGAGCAGGACACGGACGTCGGACCGCAGGCCCGACAGGACCTCATGGAGGGGATTCACCAACAGGTGGCCGAAAGCGTCGATGCCGGGGCGACGGTGCTCACGGGCGGCGAACCACTCGACTGCGAGGGCGCGTACTATCCCCCAACGGTGCTCGCGGACGTTCCACCGGGCTGTCCCGTCGACGCCGAGGAGGTGTTCGGCCCCGTGGCTGCCGTCTATCGGGTTTCCGACGAGGATGCCGCCATCGAGAAGGCAAACGACACGGAGTTCGGGCTCGGCGCCAGCATCTGGACGGACGACCTCGACCGTGGCGAGCGAATCGCCGGTCGCATCGACGCCGGCTGTACGTACATCAACGAACTGGTGAAGTCCGATCCGCGGGTCCCGTTCGGCGGCGTGAAGGAATCCGGGTATGGCCGCGAACTCTCGGAAGCGGGGATCAAGGAGTTCGTCAACCCCAAGACGGTCTGGAGCCAGCAGCCCCAGACGAACGACGAAGACGAGGTAACGATCGAATGAAAGCCTCTGATCTGCTCGTTGGCTGTCTCGAACGCGAGGCCGTCGAATACGTGTTCGGTGTGCCCGGCGAGGAAACCGAAGACCTGCTCTTCTCGCTGCGGGACTCGGATATCAGGTTCATCCCGGTCCGACACGAGCAGGGTGCCGCATTCATGGCGGACGTCCACGGCCGGCTTACGGGCGAGGCAGGCGTCTGTCTTGGGACGCTCGGCCCCGGTGCGACGAACCTCCTGACCGGCGTCGCGGACGCGAACCTGGATAAAGCCCCTCTCGTCGCGATCACGGGCCAGGGTGGCTTGGAGCGCCTCCACAAAGAGAGCCACCAGGCGCTGGATATCGTCCAGATGTTCGAGCCGATCACGAAGTGGAACACCCAGCTCAACGATCCTGACGTCATCACCGAATCCGTCCGGAAGGCGTTCAAAGTCGCCGAATACGAGAAACCCGGCGCGACCCACCTCGAATTCCCCGAGGACGTCGCCGGGTCGGACGTTGACGCCAGCCCGATGGACGCTCGTGAGCGTGTCCGACTCGCATCACCGGACTCGGACCTGCTCCAACAAGTCCAAGCGCTCCTCGAAGAAGCCGACCGGCCGCTGATCATCACGGGGAACGGAGCGGTTCGAACGGGTGCCGCGACACAGCTCCGTGAGTTTGTCGAAACGACCGGCATCCCCGTCGCGTCGACGTATAGCGGGAAAGGGGCGATTTCGGATCGATCGCCACAGTCGTTGTTGACCCTTGATTCCGGCGACCACCAGGAGGCGTCGGACGCGATCGAGATGGCCGACCTCATCCTCACCGTCGGATATGACATCGCCGAACACGACCCGGCCGGCTGGAATAAGGGCGCGGACACCGTTATCGTGCACATCGATAGTGAGCCGGCGGAGGTGTACGAGGCGTACAACCCGAACCTCGAACTCGTCTGTGATCTCTCGACGGCACTCGAGAAACTCACCGAACGGATGAACGAGAGCGAGACGCAGTTCGACGAGACGTGGTACAGCGATCTCAGGGACCACATCCTCGAAGATGTCGCCGCCGACCCATCCGGAGACGATCCGTTCACCGTCCGGACGGTACTGCCGGTGTTACGGGAAGTGATGGATGATGAAGACGTCCTGATCTCCGACGTCGGAAGCCACAAGATGCAGATCGCACAGAACTTCCCCACCTACGAACCGAACACGTGCATTATTTCGAACGGGCTGGCGTCGATGGGCATCTCGGTTCCGGGAGGGATCGCGGCGGATCTCACGACCGATGCGGAGGTCGTTGCGGCGACTGGCGATGGCGGGTTTCTGATGAACGGTGCCGAGATCGAGACCGCAACGCGGGTGGGGTGTGGCTATACGATCCTCCTCTTCAACGACGACGATTACGGGCTGATCTCCGAAAAGCAGCACGCTCATCGCGGCGAGTCGTTCGGAACGAAACTCACGAATCCCGATTTCATGACGCTCGCCGAGAGCTTCGATATCGAGGGGTATCGCCCCGAAGACTGGGACGAACTCGAGGAGACGTTGCGGGATGCACTCGCGACAGACGAGATGTCGCTTGTCGAAATCCCAATAGAGTAACCCCGAACTCACTGTAGGTGTTTTCCGACTCGCCCACATACTACCGAGCGATGGCTCAAAACGAGGACCACATCACGGTATATTCCGACTACGTGTGTCCGTTTTGCTACCTTGGCCGACGCTCCCTCGAAGAGTATCAGCAGACGCGTGATGGTGATCTCGAGATTGACTGGCACCCCTTCGATCTTCGGAGTCAGAAGCGCGGACCAGATGGCGAGATCGACCACTCGGTCGACGACGGAAAAGACGAAGCGTACTTCGACCAAGTGCGACAGAACGTCGCCCGGCTGAAAGACGAGTACGACGCCCACGAGATGCTCGACCTCGACGACCTTCCGGAGAACGTGGATTCGTTCGAGGCGCAAGTCGCCTCGTTCCACGTGAACGAAAAGTATCCCGAGCAGTGGTTCGCCTTCGACGAAGCGATTTTCGAGGCGCTGTGGATCGATGGACGAGACATCGGCGATATCGATGTTTTAGCCGATGTTGCGGACGCAACTGGACTGGACGGTGACGAGATTCGAACTGCGGTCGTGGACGAGCAGCTTCGCGACCGCCTCCGGGACCAATTTACTGAAGCACAGCAGAACGGTGTGACGGGCGTTCCGACGTTCGTCTACGATGGATATGGCGCCCGGGGTGCAGTGTCGCCGGAACAGTTGGAGCGACTCGTCGAGGGCACGTGATTTTGCCACTCGCGGGTGTGTTCCGTTTTTGCACGCCTCCCTGTCGTTTACTGCCGAACTCCCCATACCAGAACTAATGTCTGTGAGTGTCACGACCTTCGAGTTAGAAAATGCCGGGGCGGGGATGTCGCCGTTTCGGCTCAAAGACACGCTTTCGAATCCCGATATCGACGCGGTCGTTCTGTTACTCCAGCGTGACTATCACTGCCGGAAATGCCGACAACAGGTGCAGGATGTCGCTGCGCGCTACGACGAGTTCGAAGGCGAAAACGCCCTCGTCGTTTCAGTTCTCCCCGAACCTGTCGATCAAGCCCGCGGTTGGCAGGAGTCGTACGACCTGCCGTTCCCACTCCTTGCGGATCCGGCGAAGCAACTGGGTGACGACCTCGACCAACCGTCTCGATTCGGTGTCCTCGGGAACCTCCACGACATGATCGGACGAATGCCCGAGGCACTCGTCGTCGATGTCCGCGAAGACGACCCAACCGTGACATACGTCCATAAAGGTACGTCACCAGCGGATCGGCCGTCGATAGACGAGCTACTGGCGGAGGCTCGGCAGCTTTCGTAGACTGCTGCCAGCACAGTGTTTACCCACACGTCACCCCAATTCAACCTGAGTCACAATGAGCGAATCTACACCCACCACCGACCCATCGATAACGTTGTATCGGCTGCAAGCCTGCCCGTTCTGCGAACGCGTCGTTCGGAAACTCCACGAGTACGACCTCGATTACCGCTCGCGGTTCGTCGAGGCGATGCACACCGAACGTGACGTCGTCAAGCGCATCAGCGGCAAGCGCACCGTCCCGGCGATCGTCGATGAGAATACTGGAGTGACGATGTCCGAGAGCGCGAACATCGTCGACTACCTCGACAACACCTACGGGGCGGAGGCGTAACCAATGGATCTCGATTTCGACGTTGTAGATCTCGACGAGTCGAACCATCCTGACGAAGGATCCCAAGCCCCGGATTTCGTCCGTCCCCTGGTGAATGATGAGTACTGGGAGGACGTTGCCCTGTCGGAACTTACTGCCGGTGGACCGGTTCTCCTCGTGTTCTACACAATGGACGGGGATTTTCCGGCGACGTACATCTGGAACGAGCTGCGAGACCGTGCGTGGGACGACGATTACGACGTCACGATTGTCGGGCTCTCGATCTCGTCGCCCTACGAGCACAAGACGTTCATCGACGAGCGCGAGATGTCGTACCGACTGTTCAGCGATCCACAGAACGGCGTCGCCGAGGAGTACGGAATCGTCAACGATCTCGATGGGATGGCGGGAATCAGTGAGCCACGGCTCGCAGTGTTCCTTATCGACGAGGAACGGGCGATTCAGTACGCCTGGGTGGCTCAAGAATGGCCAGAATTCCCCGACTACGACGAGATCGAGGACGAACTTGCAGAGCTCTGAGCTGATTGCGCTTCGATCTGCGAATGGGAGAACGAATACCCGGGCTCAGAGTTCTATTTCTCGCAGCGTGTCTGACTGCCCGCAGTAGGGACACTGGAAATCATCGACTGTGACGTCGTCGGACATATCGTACGTGTAGTGGAGTTCGGCCATATCTAGTTCACAATCGCCGTTTTCGCACGCGATTTCAAGCGTCGCAGGCATGCCATTCTATACTCGTCGATGTCGGATAAACCGGTGGGTCGAGGCAGGCATCCTGTGGTATTGGTACACCGTTATCGTCTGGCACTCCTGAATCTCTTTATTATTACGCCGAGGCGACCAGTCGCTGATGTTCTGGTTTCATACACCGGTCCTGGACGACGCGTCGCCCGGCTGCTTCTGCCCGAGTAACAGCTTCGTCGTCGTGAATACCGAGCTGGAGCCAGATAACCTCGATGTCGTCACGGGCGAGGGCTTCGTCGACGATTCCAGCAACCTCTGGACTCGGTCGAAAGACGTCCACGATGTCGACCTTCTCCTCAACATCGGAGAGCGAATCGTAAGCCGGCCGTCCAAGAACCTCATCTGCAGTGGGATTGACCGGAACGATTTCGTAGCCCTGCGCTTGGAGATATTTCGGGATCTCGTGGGCGTCCTTGCCGGGCGTTGACGAGCAACCGACGACAGCGACTGTTTTGTAATCGAGGATTCTTCGGACTTCAGTGTCTGTCTCGACAGGCATACTGTTCCTACGGGCTCGCCTAGGAAAAGGTCATTGTCGCATCGAGACGGACTCCGCTTGAGTTCGAACACCGCATCAACTATTTATTCGGCTGTCCTCCACGCTTATCCCTCTGTAACTGTATATCTCTGTATGGGAGACGTACTAATTGTCGGCGGCGGGCCGGCCGGTCTCAGTGCCGCACTGTTCACTGCAAAGAATGGCCTCGAAACGACCGTCTTCGACACTGACGGGACGTGGATGCACAAGGCTCATTTGTTCAATTACCCCGGGATTGGGTCAATAGACGGCTCGAATTATATCGAGGCGCTCCGCGACCAGGTCGACGATTTCGGGGTCGATCGACACCAAGAAACCGAAGTCACTGCTGTCGAATCAACTGACGGCGGCTTCACCGTCACGACCGACGATGGCGAGTACGAGTCGTCATATGTCGTGCTCGCGACGGGTGCTAATCGAGATCTCGCGGAAGGTCTTGGCTGTGCACTCACCGACGAAGGAATCGTCGATGTGGACGTGACGATGGAGACATCCATTGAGGATGCCTATGCGACGGGTGCGATGGTTCGAGCGGAGGAGTGGCAGGCCGTCATTTCAGCTGGAGATGGCGCTGCTGCCGCGCTCAATATCCTCACCAAAGAGAAAGGAGAACACTTCCACGACTTCGATGTACCAGGGGATGCTGAGGAACTATTCGGCTCTCTCGTCGACTCCTCATAATTCACCTCTCACCTCTTTAAACTGCTCACATACCACATCTTCGCGCTTTTCGAACTGAGTCACTTCTTGCAGCCGTCTCTAATATGCTCGATGCCCACAAGTATTCGGCCAACCCGGGTAATCGAATGAATTTCAACGGGGGCTTCTGCTTAGTCTACACTGAGTGATTGAGTGTTCGGTAGGTTGATTGGAATCTGGTCGATTGAGATGTCACTCTGGTTCTGTTGTTAACTCATGTAGAATCACTCTCTCATACGCTCTTTTTCGAGCCCTCAACCCTTCCAAGGGAAAAACGACTCGCTGCTCAGGCTGGCGGGAAGTAGACGCTTTCTTCGCCGGCTAGCTCTTCGAGCTGATTCTGATGCCGATGCGTGAAGTAGCAGTCGTAGCTACAGTACCCACAGATCTCTCCCGTATCATACTCTGCTACGAAGGGACCTCGTTCAGTCGTCCAAACGTTCACATCGCACTCAGTACACGCTGCACTCTCGATATCACTCGGTGACGGGCCGCGATACTCGAACTCGACGCTGTCTTTCTGAGTTGTCGATTCGGGCCATACGCCTCGTGCCTGCCAGAATTCTCGAACCTTCGCGAGACTATATCGGACCGTTTTTCGGATCGTCATGTGCTCGGCGTCGCGACCACTGTCGTCCCACCCGCTAGCTGTCCAGAACTCGCCGAACTGTGCGCCACGGTGAAGACCATTCCAGTCGAGGCCGACGATATCTGCGGGTGGATCCTCCGTCAACGTGGGACGGGTGAGCTGCTTAGTAAGCTACTACGCCCTGAAGAGCGTGGCATTCAGCGTGGACTCCCGTTCTAACTGCTGAGAGCAGTAGGCGAATACTCGCCGTTCACGTTCAACATCCCGCTGTTCAAGCGCACGCCTACGGGTGCGCCTCCACGCCCAGACTTTTGCTGGTCGCGGAGATACTTCAGACCGATATTCTTCGCCGCGTTGTAATCCGCGTGAACATCGTATCCGCACTTCAGACAATCGAACTCGTCCTGACCGGTGTTGTGTGAACGATTATCCTCGTGGGTAAACCCACATTTCGAGCACCGTTGACTCGTGTACGCTGGATTAATCTGCGTCACCTCGAGTCCGTTTGATTCGGCTTTGTACGTGACATACTCGAACAACTGGTGGAACGCCCACTTGTGAACCGCTTTCGCGTGCGGCAAGCGTTCGCGGATTCCCCTGAGTTGTTCGAATACGATATGCGTACAGTCGTTTTCGAGGGCTTCCTCAACTACTCCGTTCGAGATGGTGTGAAGCATCTGCTCGAAACGCCCGGTTTGCTTGCGGCCGACTCGCTGGACGTTCTCGTGTGCCCACCGAGTTCCTGTCTGCTGGAGATCGCCACGGCGTTTCTCGTATTCTCGATGCCAGTGGTTGATTTCACCACCGCTCCAAAAGCGTCCGGTTGAGGTGGTTGCGATGTTTGTGATACCGAGGTCAACACCAAGGACGGAAACGTGCTTAGTGTCGCCTTGTCCGGCATCATCGTTCTCCACAGCGGGTTTTGTCCGCACGTGAAGGTAGAAACAGTCCTCAACTTCGTCGTAATGGAGTGTGGCCCCTTTCACGTCGTAATCGTCATTGAACAAGTACGCCGAGTGAGGTGTGTCTCGCTGGTCGTCGGGGAGGACAAATCCTGCGGTCACTCGTCCGTCGATGGTGGCGAGGGTTGCGTGGTCGTCGTTGACGGTGACGGTTCGTGCGTCGTAGCTGGCGAACCGTGACGTGAAGTGTGGTCTCGAGGCTTTCTTGCCTTCTTTCCAACGTTCGACACAGCCTTTGACTGCTTCTGCGGCGCGGTTGCGTGCGGCTTGTACGAGGTTGGCCGGAAGCGGTGAGCCGTCTCGAACGTCATAGTAGGTGCGGTCGTGGAGTTTCTGTTTGCTGGTTATTTTCCAGTCTGCTTCCCACGCTACGTCTACGACATAGTTGGCGGCGTCGAGGAAGTGGTCGGTTGTCTGGTGGAGGAGGTCAGCGGCACTCTCGTCCACATCGAGTTTGATGGGAACGGTTCGAGTGCGTGAGCCTTCCACCATCTGTATTTCATATATAGATGCTTGTATTTAAAATGGCTCGGGTTGGTGTTGGGAGTCGGACTCCCTCCAAGTATGTGGACGCGACGACCACGCCAGTCGCTCGGCTCTGAGAACTCGTGAGCGAGCCGATCGGCGTATCCCCGGGAGTACCCGACGACGAGGGGATCGTAAAACCCTTTCCAGCTGTTACTATCCGGCGTTACTCATCGGCTCTACTCTCGAGGACGGCAACGATCTCGGAGAGATAGAAAAGACGGAGATTATCACGCTCGTCCGCAGCTTCTTCGACCGAGCGTCTGAACCCAGAGCGGCAGAATAAGGCGACTTCCTATGCGTCCAGAGTTAGGAATCAGACTATAATAGTCTGAGCTATAATATTCTCGCCTCTAACGTTGTGTCACTCCTCTTGTGAGCGGATTTCTTGTGCCTGATGTTCGAGACGCCGGAGAATTTGAACACGTCCCTGATTCGCATTCTCGTAGGCAACGCAGGCTCGCAGCGTCTCCATGTCGTTGATCGTCACGATACCGGCGTTGATGAGTCGAGTGTTTGGTGGCTCGAGACGCTGTTTTGGCGTAAGACCCTTCGATTCTACAGATTGATCTGCTGACTCACTCACTGATGTTCGCCTCCGCGCTTTTGAGGCGAAAAAAAAAACGGCTCTAAGTTGACCTGCTTTCGTGACCGGCTATACGTATTCAGGCCCCACCGAATATCGTCTTCGACTGCAGGCAACCCAGGTTAGTTTGGGCGGTAATTCGCGTCAGTGTCGACCTCGTCGTACATACGGTCGAGCATGTCGAGGGCTGACTGGAAGTGTGCGTAGTGCTCGTTTGCGAACGCTACGGTTTCTTGGAGGGAGATAACGGGCCGTCCGTCGACCATCTCGGCCTCGATCTGTGCCTCCGACTCGAGTACCACCTGTATCGAACCATCGAGGTCGTCAGCGGGCTGGCGCTCCTCTGCAGTCGAGATTCCGAACCGATCGAAGAACGCCACCCAGGCGTCGAGTTCGGATTCGTGGACGGCGATGAACAGCGGATAGTCCTCTGGGTCGCGAGCGACCTGATAGCCACCACGGGTCCAGACGTAGACCGCATCGATGCCAGTGAATGCATACTCCATTCCCGCGAACTGCGGGAGGACGTACGCCTCCGAGATCGACGGCGGCGAGATGCCTGCTGCCGCCGTCAGGAACTCGAGACCGGCGTCTCGGATCGTCTGGTCGACGAGCTGGAGGCCATCATCGTACACGACGTATCCCGCCTCTTCGAGGCGATTCACGACGCGCCGAATCGTCTCCCGGTTCTCGTCGATCTTCCGCGCGACGCCGGAGATGGAATCCCCTGGGTCAAGCGCGAGAATGACCTTGAGTTCCTTCTCACCGCACACTTCGTACATCCTATGGTTACACAATTCTGTGCAACAGACAAAAGAAGTACTATTCGTGTGGGTCTGCTGGCTGGATCTGGCGAGCGTCTTCGGCGAGGTCGTGGATGTATTCGCGAAGCGTCTCCATATCCTTGCGGGCGTCTTCCAGCGTTTTCGCCTTCACCTTGGCTTTGATCTGGTCTTCATCTCGTGTCCCGGTTCCGCGTTTGAGCTTCACGGTCAGCGAGACACCAACATCAGTGCGCTCGACGTGCTCTGTTCGCTCCGTTTGATCTCCGTTCATTGCCGATTCTGCCGAGCCGGTGGCTGGTTGCTTCGAGTCAGACATTTTATTCCCACGAGGACTATTGGAAGGTCCTCGCACCCCTCCCGAGGGCAAAAAACACGATTCTATCAGACGCCGTCCTTGGGTTATCCGTGCAGCCTGTAACAGGCAATATCACTGTCCTGCAGACGCTGCGAGAACCTCTGGGCCGTTCACACCAAGGGCGGACTCAATCTCGCTACCGGGGAGTCGCCAACGCTCTGTGGGACCGGCGCACTCCAGTTCACTCACAACCTCGTTCTTGAACTGGGTGTAATGCGTTAGCGCAAATTCTTCGTCCTCGGTGTAGTCGAGCAGGAGAGCGAGTGCGAGCTGCGCTGGCCCACTCCCACTGTATCCCCATTCGAACCCCGAGGGACTGTGGTTTACCAGCTTGAGGCTTCGGTCTGGAGTGAGGCGTTCTTGTTCAGGTAGCTTCTCCACGACGGCACGCCCTCGCTGTCGGTAGCCGATGTAGACGATGTTGCGGTCACTTCTCTGGCTTCTTTGTTGGAGCGACTGTGAGTCGATAGTTCTACTCATGGGTCTGTTCGAAGGTACTCGTTCGAGCACCCCCGCACCCCTCAGGGGGTGAAAAACTCTCTTGAAGCAGTAGCTTACAGCAGCATAGAAACCACGTTAACCAACTTTACGAGGAATAACCCGTTTTGTTGGTTAATCACTGGCTGTGCCCCAGAGCTAATTTGATCATTCTCCTGCCCTATTCCCCTTCGGTTCGATGGAAGGTCTCCCAACATAGATCCGTATATACTCTGTGCGGGTAATCCATCACGAGGACACGCATGTTCATCGGTCTACCTTTCGATCTCCGGTCCCAAAATCAATTTAATTTGGTCTAGCGGGGGACAATGTATCACTTCCCTCATTTCTAATCTCTCAACTCATCTGCCGAATTTCCTCAACCATGTCAATATCAGACTGGCGGTCATCCTCTAGGTGCTCCAGCGCCGCGTCACTCTTATCTGCATGTTCGAAGAAAAACAGGAACTCCTCATGTCCCCATTCACCACTCTTATCGACGTAAAGGCGAATGAGGACCTCCAGCATATCCTTCACCGTATTCGTATCATCAGTCGTAATCTCTACTGAGTCACCTTCATGCACCAGTTTGTTCCGTTTGTCGCGGACCGTCGACTGGCTTACTACATTCGATGATCTGGCCACCGTTCTCGCTCGCTGCACAACGGTCGATGTCGTGTCCGTCTCAGTGGTCAATGTGAGCCGTTCAGCACCTCGCCAGTAATCTAGGAATGCGTTTTCTCGGTCAGTATTCGTCACTCCATCTTGGAACGAAGACATTGATTTGACGAGCCTGGCTTCCATTTCGTTTAGACTTCCGTTCAACGAGAGAATCTCATCAAAATATTCTGTATAACGGGAGGCATCGTGTCCGGCCAATATCGTTGAACGGCGTGGTGTCGGATCCGTACTGTACGAGAACTTCAAATAATCACTGTCCTCAAAAACCAAATAAATAAAGGGGAGACGTAAGTCCTGCCACCGTGTGTTCCAGACACTGCTGTTTATCTGCATACCCTCAAGCTGATTTCGAGTTAGCGCAAAATTGATCCGGCCTAGCAGATATTGGAGTGCCTCTACACACCTATCGCTTGCATATCTCGGATCCAGTGCATCAATTTCCATCAACCAGTAGGTTTGCCCCTGCCGATCTAACTGATTCGGCGAGTCGCTAAACCACTCCTCAAGTTTATTTCTGTCATTGATTACGTCTGATTCTTCAGCCCTCTCCTGCTCTGCCTCATACGCCCTGTCGCAGTAGTCGTCCCACTCATCTGATGAAATAGCCTGTACTGAGTATCCTAAACTGTCGTACTCATCTGGTCGCTCAACCTCGTCAAATACTACATTGAGTGGGAACACGATGGTATACGTGGTACGGTCCTGTGTTCCAAGAGTTCGATGAATGTCATCCATGTCCGACCAGAATAGGTCTGCTGTATCACCATTCTCGGATTTCGCTTTCCAGACAGATTCCTTAATCTGCTTTCGTAGTCTTTGTTCACTAAGCCGGAACTGGTCCGTATCAACGTTTACCCGCTCAATAATGGCGCTAATGCCTTCCTCAACCTGCTTCTCATCAGAGTGACTGTACTGATATCCGTCACCGGTGTCCATCTCATGGAGACACTCAGCAACGTTCTCAACGATTTCTTGCTTCGAAGGCTCTCTAACTGCAATATCGTGTTGTTCTAAAATATCACGAAACACATCCGGAGCGATCGAGAGTTCGATTGCCGCCTCAACGACCCCCACATTCCCAGCCGTGTACCGACCGAGCACTTCAAACACTTCGGCCTCGGTCGCTGTCTCTATCTCATCAAACATCTCTGAACGTTCTGACAATATAGCCAGTAGATTGTCTTGTAGCTATTGAAATCGTAGAACTTCTCCCAGGAGCTGAAGCTTCATCTTGTACCGTGTTTCGACACTGCACACACGTTGTTCGATTCTATAAGATTCAGTAGAGGATCCGTAGCATATCGGGCACTCCTCAGAAGTGAACGTCCGCCGGAACGACCCAGAGGTCGTCACTCTCGTCGATGATGCGATCCAGCTGGTCTCGGTGGCGAATCCCGCAACCGTGTTGGTCGTACAGGAAAATCGAGGGACCGTCGTAGGCACCGACTTGATGGAAGGCATGCC
>JAOPKD010000008.1 GCA_025517565.1 Halapricum hydrolyticum | reverse complement strand
ATCGATCACCTGTTCGTTCATTCAACAGCTGACGCTAACGTGCAAAGCTGAGTAAAAAGGGAAAAGGATGTTCGTTAGTTAGGCCTCGGGACCTTCCCAGGTGCCGAGTGTGCTGGAGCTGTCGCCCGAATCGTCGGTCCAAATGACTTTGACGGTAGCCTGAGAAAGGTCGAGAGTATTACTGCTGCCGAGGGAGCTAAAGCCACCATCATCTAATGTGATCGTCGTACCCGCAGTGAGCTCGTCGCTACCTACATTACTACTAGTTATGAGGTCTGTATCATATGATACACTAGCATAACCACCACCGTCATCACCGTAGGCATCGTTGACTGTCAGCGATGTCTGACTGACAGCGAGCGTGTCACCACTCTCATGAGTGATGTCAAGCGTATCAATGTCGCCACTTGCGTTCGTATAGTCGAAGTTGAGGCTCGCCTGCGGCGTCGTGTTCGTCGTGTCGCCCAGTCCGAGCACGAACGACGCAATGACGGCCGCGAGGATCACCGTGATCGCGACCATCAGGATCACGCCTATCACCGGACTCACTGCGTCGTCGTCCGTGATGAGTTCTTTCAGTTTCATTGTTTATGCGTCAGGGCCTTCCCAAGAGCCGAGTGTGCTGGAGCTGTCTCCAGAAGAATCTTCGTAGACGACGCGAACGGTGTCTCCATTCGCTACCCCAACATTAATTGTATCACCAGCTGATATTTTGTCGCCCGAACTGTACTTCGGACTGTTACTGGAGTCCGTAGCAACTTCAACATCTGAACTATCAGATGAACCTCTGATATACAGCTGGGTGGCTTCAATACTATCCCCGCTTTCATGAGTGATAGTCAGGAGACCATCCGTACCAGTGTTCCCGAATGAATCGGTTGTAGAGGTATCGCCCTGGTCGTAATCAAAGTCAAAACTAGCCTGCGGTGTCGTGTTCGTCGTGTCGCCCAGTCCGAGTACGAACGACGCGATGACAGCCGCGAGGATCACCGTGATCGCGACCATCAGGATCACGCCGATCACTGGACTGACTGCATCGTCGTCCGTGATGAGTTCTTTCAGTTGCATGGTTTGTATCGTTCTGATGCACGCCAGCACGGACACGCGTTCGACGGTGACCGACGACTCGATCTGCCCCGCGTGCCCGACTGCCGTGTCTGCTCGTTTCTGTCTCCGGGTTCCTATATAAACCTTTACTATCGTTCGATTCAACCAGCCTACAATCGGTTGCAGTCGGGCCTTTTTCTCGGCGTGAAAAGACCCCCGCGACGGTTCTCGACGCGGAAAACTGACTGATACTCCCGGAAATCCTGAATTTTATCTCTGATGTCTATGATAGCCCCCCGTGATCGGGGAGTATCAAATGTGAATATAGTGGGGCGGCAGGAGGGTTTCGCGATGCGAATCACAACCCCTACTATCGGGGGCAGACCAGAGTGGGGTATGGAGATCGGAGTCATCGGACTCGGACGGATGGGACGCATCGTGGCGGATCGACTGCTCGCGGACGGCCACAGCGTGGTCGCCTACGACGTCGACCCCGAGACCGTCGCCGCGGCCGCCGAGGACGGCGCTACGCCCGCGGAATCGATCCCGGATCTGGCCGAGCAGCTGTCCTCGCCCAAACGGATCTGGCTGAACGTGCCCGCCGGCGACCCCGTCGACGCCGCGCTGGAGGAACTGGAGCCGTACGTCGACAGCGACGACATCGTCGTCGACGGCGGCAACTCCAACTTCGAGAACTCGATCCGGCGCGGGGAGGAAACCGACGCCACGTATCTCGATTGCGGGACCAGCGGCGGCCCGGCCGGCGCGGAGCTGGGCTTCTCGATGATGATCGGCGGTCCCGAATGGGCCTACGAGGAACTGACGCCGGCGTTCGACGCCGTCGCGACCGGGCCGGAGGGCCACGACCGGATGGGCCCCTCGGGGTCGGGCCACTACGTGAAGATGATCCACAACGGCGTCGAGTACGCGCTGATGCAGGCCTACGGCGAGGGCTTCGAGCTGCTGGCCAACGGCCGCTACGACCTTGATCTGGAGGCCGTCGCTCACACCTGGAACAACGGCTCTGTCATCCGGTCGTGGCTGCTCGAACTCGCCGAGGAGGCGTTCCGCGAGGAGGGCAACGACCTCGGCGATGTCGCCGATTACGTCGCCGGCGGCTCGACCGGCACCTGGACGGTCCAGGAAGCGCTCGAACAGGAGGTACCGGTCCCGCTGATCTATCAGGCGCTTGCCGAGCGGTTCGCCTCGCGAGCGACCGGCGACGGCAAAGGGCGGTTCTCCCGCCGGCTGGCCAACCGACTCCGGTACGGGTTCGGCCGCCACGAGATCGCGCGGAAGTAAACTGGTGAGCGGCCATCAGCGGAGCGGAGGGGGAGCGGGAGATCGCCGGGGGATTTGCCGGTGAACCAACCCCTATAAGACGCTGTTTCATATCGGGGCACATGGTTCAGACAGTGGGCCTCCTGCTCGGCCTGGCGTTGACGCTCGTCGCGGTCGTGCTACACTTCGCGCGCGGGACCGGCTGGCAGGCCGGCGAGGACATCTCCCGCGAGGTGCTCGAACGGCGAGCCGCCACCGTGCCGGAGACGGACTTCCCCGAGCCGTATAACCGCGGCGTCGGTGGCGGCGGCGGCGTGCCGGCCGAAGCGATCGCTGCCGGCGATTCGGAGGGCGAACTCGAGGAGAGCGAGGAAGAGTCCGGGTTCGATCCCGAAGCGATCGAGGAAGTCGAGTACTACGAGATCGAGTTCGCGAAGGAAGGCCAGACGATCGAAGTCGCCAACAACGAGACCATCCTGGAGGCCGGCGAAGATGAGGACTGGGACTTGCCGTACTCCTGTCGACAGGGCCAGTGTCTCTCGTGTGCCGGCCATATCGACGACGGGCCGGCCGAGGAGTTCGTCCGCCACAGCAACAACGACACCCTCTCCGAGGAGGAGATGGACAACGGCTACTGTCTGACGTGCGTGGCCTACCCGACCGCCGAATTTACGATCAAGACTGGCGAACAACCGTAGATCATCCCCGTCCGATCGACGGGCGGTCGTGGTCAGTGCAGTTCACAACCATTATACTCTCGTCGGCGATACTGCTCCGTGAGGGCGCGTAGCTCAGTGGACAGAGTGCTTGGTTCCGGACCAAGTTGTCAGGGGTTCAAATCCCCTCGCGCCCGTCGCATTTTGCTGCGAGCAATTCGCGAGCAGCAAATGCGCCATCGAGGGGATTTGAATCACGCGAGACGAGCACAGCGAGTCTCGCCATCGGGTTCAAATCCCCTCGCGCCCGTATTTTCGCGGCCGTAATCACCCGACAGCAACGGGGTGAGATTGGACGAACGCAAAGGCTTTGCTTTCGTTCGATGGGGGAGCGGCCGAGTGGGTGTCACGGGAATTCGCGTACAGCCAAACTGGTGGCCTTTCAGAAAATCAATCGCTGATTGATACAACACCCTCATACTCTGTCAGGATGCGCGTGCTGGATATAGAAAATGGAGTCAGCACAGATATCGTCGCAACACGAGCACTACAGTGACTATCTTTGAGCCCGGACACGAGCGGTCACTCGACGGCTATGGGAGTGCCGGTGGCTGCGGACTCGTACACCGCATCGAGGACGCGCATGTCGGCCAGTGCATGCTCGCCATCGGGGACGAAATTGGTGTCAGTCAGCAGGTGATGGCCGAAGTACGCGAACTCCTCTTCGAGTTGGTGGACGGGGTCGAATTCAATCTCCGACTCGACACCATCGCGGACGAGTGTGAGTTCACGGGCTTCCCGCTCGTAGAACGCGGGATCGAGGATGAGTTGTCCGTCAGTGCCAGTGATTTCAAGTCGGCTGGCGTGCTGTGCGTTCTGACTCACTGAACAGAGCGCACGAACGTCATCGGGGAATCGCAGCTGGAAGGTGGCGTGTTCGTCGACCTCTTCGAAAGGGTCGTGCGCCGAGCGTGTGTGGCCGTACACTTCCGTCGGGTCAGCGTCAAGGATGAACCGCGTCGTGTTGAGCGGGTAGATGCCGATGTCCATGAGTGCACACCCACCCGAGAGGTCGGGGTCCAAACGCCACTGACCGGTCTCCTCACCCAACTCTCCGAGCATCGTCTGTGACATGGTGCCGTGAATGTGGAGGACATCACCGATGAAGTCCCCGCGGAGGAGTTCTTTGAGACGACGCACTGCGGGGTCGGTCTGCATCCGATATCCCACCATCAGGGGAATATCAGCATCGTCACAGATAGTTACGAGGCGCCTTGCTCGGTCGAGAGATGCCTCCAGTGGTTTCTCACAGAGGAGTGCAGCGCCCTGATCGGCCGCGATTTCGGCATATTCGAGATGGGTCGCGTTCGGCGTCGCGACGTAGACCGCGTCGTACGCCTCGCTGGCCACCCCATTACGGAATTTCTCGGGCGTGAGTCCTATGAGATCGTGCTCGTCCGCGACGGTGGCTACGGCATCTGGGTCGATATCGATTGCGACAGTCGCCTCGGTGAACCCCGAGCGCTCGATGCCCGGAAGTGCCCACTCACGGGTGAACCAGCCTAGGCCGACGACTGCAATCCTGACTGTGTCGCTGACGGCAGTTGGATCGCGGGTCTGCCAGTCTCGGTGGGTGAACTCGTCGAAGTACTCGCCAAGAGAGTGCATGACAACTGGACATCGGCCTAGCACTCAATAACACCCTCGCCTCTGCACGTTCAGAGACTCCCGAAATCCATTGCCGGCAGCATCAGCTGTTACTGCCCTCTACATTGTGTCCCGACTGAAACATTCAGAGACGATTGTGGGGAATTCGCGCCTTCTATCTTGCACAGTCGTAACCGATTTGATCGACTCCTGTCAGTAATGTCGTGACCGAGGCAGAGCGTGTCTCTTGCACTGACAGAGAGAGCAGATTGGTTCATCGCTCTTCTAGCGGGGATTGTGGATATCGCTCCAGAGGGGCGAGCGTCGTCGCTGATCGACAGCGAAGTCTGCTCACAATCCGGTTTTGAGTCCGTTGCCAATACCAGAAAACCGCCCGAAAGCGCGCCATCAGCAATCTCCGTTAAAAGAGCGTCTCGTCGGTGAACTCGTGCCGTCAGGCGGCCGGGGTTCTCAGGCGCTGTCGTTCGGCAGGTAAGCAGGCTGTGTGGGTGGCACGCTGGTAGCTACCGTGAGTCCGGCCCCCAGGACTCACAACCGGTCGGTCAGTAGGGGTCGGGATTCAGGTGGTCCGGAACGACCACGCGCCGCGCGAGGACACCCACCGCGCCGCTCACCATTCCGGTGATCGCATAGACGGGGACGAAACCTACGAACCCTACGAACCCGTAGAGCGGCACCCAGTAGAAGAAAAAGTCCCCGGAGTTGGAGTACCACAACACGAAGAGCGTGACGGCGCCCACGACCGAGAGCGCGATCAAACCGTAGATCCCGGCCCGTAGCCCCGCAACCAGACCGTCGTAGACATTCGTCCCGAGAACGAACCCGGCGACGACGCCACCGACGGCACCACCGGCGTACAGAGCAGTCGTTCCCCAGATCTCGACGCCTCGGAGGAAGAACGCAGAGATGACGTACAACAGGACGACACTCGTTCCGATACCAGTCACCCACCAGCGCTGCCCGACAGCACTCAGTACGAACTCGTGACGGGTGTAGCTCGAACCCATACGAGCGATGCATACGGGAAATTATTATAATTTATGACGCTCTTCTAGCGGGGGTTGTGGATATCGCTTCAGAGGGACGAGCGTCGTCGCTGACCGACAGCGAAGTTTTCTCACAATCCGGTTCTGGGTCCGTCACCGATATCAGGAACCCACCCGAAAGCGCGCCATCAACAATCATTGACCCGGAAGGCCTGTCGTCCGGGGCCGGGTTTTCCGCCGGTAATCGACGTTAGGTTAGAGGATGAATGAGATGATAGCCAGAATGACGAATATGATGACAAGCCATTTGGCGATCTGCATGCTGAGCCCGGCAATCCCCCTCGCACCGAGAATCGCCGCAACGACCGCGAGTACCAAGAACAAAATCGCGAGTTCGATGAATCCCCCTCCAAATTGCAGCGGGACTATCTGTGCTGACGTCGATAGATTCACGGCTGCTTGGCCGAGTATCATACATATGATACGAGATCGGGACAGTAGTTGCTGCTGCATGGTGCATCATACTACCAAAGATTGTGACAGTCCAACGTGCAAAAGTGAGTCTACCAAAACAGTACATCGTTCAACTGTCTCTACCGATCCGTCTCCCCGTCAGTTGCCGAAAGATCGGTGACCGATACGTGCTGTCTATGCAGCGGTGTTTTGTGGTAGGTTCACAGAATTTCGAGGCGGATGCCACGGGGCTTGACTCCGAGGCAGTTGATACTTCAAGCTTTGCAACGGGATTCTCATGGAGTCCCGCTCTAGAAAGGACGGGCGAAGTCCGGATATCGAGGCGATTCGTCTTCGGCACCTTTCCAGGAGTGAGCGGGTTCCCACCCGAGAAGCGATTTCGCCTTGAGAGTCGAGTACGCGGATTCGTCTCCCGACAGATCGCAGTTGTCGGGAAGGTATCCGAAACCAGCCTTGATCGCTTCAGTCGTTTCGACACCGAGGAAATTGTCCGGGCCGAACGCGTTGACAACCTCGTGGCCAGTGATCGTTTGATCGATCGCCTTTCTTACAAGTGAAACAATATCCCGGATGTCGATGTACGACCAGAGGTTGCCGAACCTGTCTGCGCTCTCGAAATCGAACTGCTCTCGGACAGAGGTGATTTCATAGCGGCCGGGATACTGAATCCAGGACGAACGGATCGAAACAGCCGAAACATCGAACGCATTCGTAACCCGTTCAGCGGCTGCTTCACCGGCGAGTTTTGAAGTTTCATATCCGTTCCACGGCTTGACCGGATGGGTTTCGGTTACGGGAAGGGACTCCGGGAGTTCCGGCTCTGGCCAGTGGGTTCCGTACACAGTCTCACTGGATGCCCAGACGACGTCGGCGCCGGTGCGTCCAGCGGCCTCAAGTGTGTGATAGGTACTCAATACGTTGTTCTCGTAGACGTCGCCACCCGCGTGATTCTCTTCGTGTGGAATGTTTCCAAAATGAACGACGGTGGTCGGGTCCGCATCGAGGATTGTCTCGAACGTTGTTCCCTGATCAGTCAGATCAACTGCCTGGAAATCGACCCCAGCTATATCGGTTGACTCCGGAAGTGTCTGATCCATCGCGACTACATCGTAATCGTTTCGGAGATCATCAACGATCCAGCTGCCCGCACCGCCGAGCGCACCGGTCACAACGACTGTGTCTTCCATACTCGCGGTAGGTTCGCATACATAAAAGTCTATACGACATCTGTCCATCGCTTTGCGACTGCGTTGGACACCCAGGGTTTGGTCGATGGTGGTGTCGGATTCCTCTCCGTCCGACCCGTTTGTGCTTCCGACTGGGCTGTCGGAAGCCCTGCATGAGGCCGGAGGCTCCACCTCGAAGCCGCTGAGCAGTTCATCGCTACCGAGTCGGAACCGTGAAGGCGCCAACAGGAGAGTGAAGAACGATGAGCCCTACTGTTCACGAGGTCCGGAACGCGATTCGAGCGGCAACAGGTCGCTTCGAACGGGAGGTCGAGGCGTCGTTCACGAAGGAGGAACTGCAGGCGATTTGTGAGGTGCTTGAGGTCGATGTCGACGAGGCGGGGCGGCCGTCGACAACGCGGATGCGCCGACTGATTCGGGCGCAGGTTGACATCGCGGAGTCACCGGAGACGGCAGACGACTCCACGTTCCGGAAGGCCGACCTCCAGGCGATTGCTGCGGTGATCGGAGCGTCGTTCGAACCGTAGCCGCCAGTCGCCCGATCGGTTTGCCTGCAATGATTCCCGATCCGATGACCTAGATGACCTCCTTCTGACCGGCGCCCTGTGTATCTTGCACGCCTGGCCCGATATGTCAGACTATCGTTATAAGGAGTGTGCAAAAGAAGTGAATAGACTACTCGAGGCGGACAGCAGTCCCGTAAGCGATCACTTCGGATGCACCCTTGGTGATTTCGGACGTTTCCATTCGGACGTTGACGACGGCATCGCCGCCCATCTCGACTGCGTCAGCTTCCATTCGCGCGATCGCCTCGTCGCGGGCCTGAGAGAGCAGCGTCGAGTACGCTTTGAGTTCTCCACCGGCAAGGTTCCTGATACCCTGGGTGATGTCTCGACCCACGTTTCGTGCTTTGACCGTGTTGCCTCGGGCGATTCCGAGAACTTCCACGATTTCATGACCCGGGACCGTTTCGGTCGTGACAGTTGCGACGAGCGACTGGTGAGCGTCAGGAGACTGTATTTCTGTAGCCATGGTACGTATACGTCGTTTGAGAATATAATACTAGCAGCGAGCCGTGTGTACACGCGGCAGTGCGGCGAACGGGCGCTGCCCGATACTGCCGGCTGTAACATTTCAGAATGGTTCGCCACCCCGGGGTGGCGAATATCTGTACGAACGTACAGCAGGCAGTATGAAGAGGGATTCGCTCGGGATACTGAGATCGGTCCAGTGGGTAGGCCGGAAAAGAAAGACGAAGCGCCACCGGTCCAGAAAAGCGTCGAACGGTGACGAACGAGCCCTACTCGATGACGTAAGGCAGCATCATCTCCTGGTCTTCGTGCACCAGGATGTGGCAGTGCCAGACGTAGTATCCGGTGTAATCCTCGAAGGACGGACGGATCGTCACTGCTTCGTCTGGATACACGCTTACTGTGTCCTTGGGCCCGACCTCGTTGGCCGGGATCGGGTACGTCACCCCGGTCAGGTAGTCGCTCACCATCGGGTCCTCCTCCGCTTCGCGGGCGGCTGTGAAGCCAGTCGCGTCGAACCCTTCCCGCTTCACAATGTCGAAGTCCACCAGATGCAGGTGGATCGGATGCGCGTCACCGATCGTGTTGGCGAGCACCACCCACAGATACTCTCTGTGAATTGTGAGGGGGTCATCAGATGTGTATCCGGTCAGCGATGGATCCCGACTGCCGAAACCGAAAGATTATTTACAATTCTGCCAGACGTGGCTGGTAGGGACACTGTAGATGAACATATCGATAGGTCCGCGCGACGCACGGTACGTCGTCCCTCCACTTCTCGCGTCCGGCATCGCAAGCATGGCGTCGAAGGTGACGCCGCATGCACTCCAGACGTCGGTGGTTCACGGGCTCGAGGGCGGCCTCGTCTCGCTGTTCCAGCCGGTTTCGAACCCGGCCCTCACGGCGTTTTTCGTCCTGATCTACGTCGGGCTCTATCCGTTGCTGTTGGGGCTGACGTACGTCGGCCTCAAGCGCGAGCGGGGGAAACGACACGTCGACTATGCGTTCACGTACACCGCTGTCGTCCTGGCAGCGACACCGTTGTTCTATTTCGCGCCCGTCGGCGTCACCGGCTACACCGTCGAGGGTGTCGAACCGTTGCTCTACGAGGGGAGCGGCATCGTCAGTTCGCTCGTGACGAGCATCGATACGCTTCAGAAAGCGATGCCGAGTCTACACCTCGCACTGGCTGCGACGGCGTCGCTACACGCCCCGCGGGGCTACGAATTCCTCAGCTGGAGTGCCACCAGCCTCATCGCGCTCTCGACGCTCTATCTCGGCATCCACTGGGTGAGCGACCTGATCGTCGGCGCCACTATCGCCTACGGCTGTTACGTCGTCTTCCCGATCGTGCAGTCTCACGTCGAAGACAGCCAGGAGCCCGCCCCGGTCGACGGCGTCCACGGCGACTGACGGTTCCGTACGGGCAGTCTGTTGATATCGCTGGGCCGCGAAGGTCTGGTATGGAACGGATCACGAAGGCAGTGCTCGTCGGTGCCAGCGCGCTCCTCGTCGGGTGGATCGGGTGGGGGATCTACTCGACTCGGTCGGTGAAATCGGTGCCGTACGAGCGGGTCCGACAGATCGGAGACGTCGAACTCAGGCGTTATCCCCGGACCGTCCTCGTCGAGACGACGGCGGACGACCAGCGGACAGCCTTTCGACGGCTCTTCCGGTATATCTCGGGAGCCAACGACGGCGACGAGTCGATTTCGATGACCGCTCCGGTCGAAACGCAGGGCGGGACGTCGATTTCGATGACTGCACCGGTTCGGTCGGAGACGGCCGAGAGCGAGGCTGACGCGGTACGAATGGCGTTCTATCTGCCCGCCGAGTACGATCCCGACACGGCACCCGAGCCGACGGATCCCGGCGTCGAACTCGTCGTCGAACCGGAACAGACGATCGCAGTAACCCGGTTTTCGTGGTACGCGCCGGAGTGGCAGGTCGAGCGCCAGTCGCGAACACTGCTTGCGGCGCTCGAGAGCGACGGGATTGAACCACTCGGCGAGCCCACCCTCCTTCGATACAACGACCCGTGGACGCCACCGTTTCTGCGACGGAACGAAGTAGCGGTCGAGGTAGCCGCCGAGAGCTGACGGTCGCGTCGGGGCGGGGGACCACCCAGCCATCACGGTGCGGAATCACGTCGAGGGATATCGGACGGTCGGAAGCGAAAGCCCGCTGCCAGGACGAAAAATCCCGCTATCGCGACGATTCCACTCGCGAAGAACATGCTGTCGAGACCGAAGACGTAGACGACGCCGAAGCTGACGGGTCCGAGCGTCTGTCCGAGTCGGAGCGCGATGTTGTACAGACTCATCGTGGCCGCCCGGAACTGATCGGGAGCGAGTGTAGTCATGAACGTCTGGACAGTGGGGACGACCAGGCCGTGCCCGAGACCGAACAGAGCCATCGGGACGAGAAACCACGCCGGATCCGGCGCGAGTGGGATCGCGAGAAGACCGGAACCGTAGCCGAAGAATCCGACGGTGAACAGCGAGCGCTCGGAGAACCGCTTCACCAGTACTCCGGTCTGACTGGCGACGATGGCCACGACGACTGACATCGAGGATTGCACTCCCCCGATGACGAGCGACGACGACCCGAAACGCTGCTCCAGAAGTACCGGCAGGTAGGTGATAACCCCGCCATAGAGTAGTGTGAACGCGAGAAACGCCGCGAACGCACCGAGAATCGTCTCCCGGGAAGCGGCGATCGTGGCGACCCGATCGGCGTATTCACGGAGCGTGACCGGCGTCTCCGGCGTCGGTTCGTCGAGCACGAACAGGGCCAAGAACGCGATCGGAACGGCGATTCCGAAGAGGAGAAACGGCGCATACCAGCCGAGGGTGCCGACGACCCCGCCGAGGAAAGGATACACCGCCGTCGCGACGCTCAACACGCTCGCGTTGACTCCCATCGCTGCGCCGCGCTGCGGCCCGTCGTAGAAATCCCCGATGAGCGTGATCGACAGCGTGACGAGCCCTGCGCCCCCGACGCCCTGGAAGACGCGGAGAGCAACGAGCGTCCGGAAGTCGGGCGCGAACGCACCGGCAGTACCGGCAACTCCGAACAGCACGAGCAAGGGAACCAGCACGACTTTCCGGCCGAAACGATCGGCCAGGACGCCGATGCCGAGCGCGACGAAGATCCCCGGGAGCGTGTAGGCGGTGACGAGCAATCCGACCTGGCGTTCGGAGATCTCGAAGTGCTCGACGACCGCCGGAAAGATCGGCGAGATGAGGGAGACGCCCATGACCCCCATCATCGTGACCCCGAAAACGAGCTGGAGCCGGCGTTCCGAGTAGATCGACCGCATTACTTCTCGACGACGAGCAGGGCGACGCGCTCGCGAACCAGCGCCGGAAGCGCCGCGCCCGTCTCGAGTTCGGCGTCGGTGACCTCGAACCAGTCTCGGACCCGTCGCTCGTCGTAGTCACCGAGCGTGTCGGCCGGCTCGACCGCCGGAAGCGATCGCACGGCCTCGACAGCCGCCCGTTCGCAGTCCACGCTCCCGTCTGGATCGTGAACGACGATCACCGCCGGACAGCCGCCCGGCTCGACGCCGAGTTCGAGCGCGCGATTGATCTGGCGCTTTCCGGCAGCGTACAGCAGGATCTCGACCGACCGGTCGTCCGCGATGTTGTCGTCGCGCTCGAAGGCCTGATCGGCCAACTCGACCGCCCGCTGGAGGTGCTCGCGGTCGACGACGTAGCGGGCGTCCAGCGCCTGGACGGCCACGCTGTGTTCGTCGGCGATCTCGCGCAGTTGCGCGACGAACCCGTCCAGATCTGCGACAGTGACAGTCGCCTCGATCACCTCCATCAGAAATCACCCAGACTCGCCTGATCGTCCGAAGCAGAATCAGCTGGGCCCGAGCCGGCGTCGGCCGATCCGGATCCGACCGACTCGGGCGCGGCGTCCGCGTCCGGTTCGACGCCGTCCATCGAGGGGTCGCGATGGCCGACGTTCTCGAGGATCGTCTCGGTCGTCGAACGACGTCCCCGGAGCGCGGCCAGCACGACCGACTTCTCGGCCTCACGCAACGCCGCCCTGTCTTCGATCCCGGCCTCGTAGAGCCGACGGGCGCGCTTGCGCCCGACGCCACGGATGCTCACCAGATCGAGCAACTCCTCTCGGACGCCGTCCTCGACGCGGGTGCGCGCTTCACGGATCGCGGGCGTCCACTCCAGCCCGAGTTCCCCCGCTAGCGACTCGGCGGCCCCGAGCAGCCACGAGGCGGCTTCGACCTTGCCGCGGATGTCGCCCGGCCCGATCCCGTACCGGTCAGTGATCTCGTCCTCGTCGAGTTCGCTGGCCCAGTCTTCGAGTAGCCGCGCGGTCTTCAGCGCCGAGAGCCAGTCCTCGAAGCGGTTGTCCTCGAACTCGCTTGGCATCGACCCCAGGAACTCCGACTCGCGCTCGTAAGCCAGCATCGTGTACTCCTCGTCCTCGCCCGACCGGAGGTACAGTTCGTACATGTCCGGCGTGCGGGCGACGAGCTGGTAGAGGCCGAGCACCGTGGGCCGGTCGTCGGCGTCCTCCAGCCCGTCGATGATCTCGGCGGCACTCATCGGATCGAGATACAGCCGCGAGACGGTGTGGCCGAGGTTCGTCGCCGTGAGTCCTCCGTCCCCGCGCTCGAGGAAGCCGTTCCGTTCGAGATACGCGATCACGTCGTCGGTCACGCCTTCCAGGCGACCGCGTTCGTCGGTCTGAGTCGCGTACAGCGTCGCCTCCAGAAACTCCAGCAACCCCTCGCGCGTACTGGCAAACCCGGACGCGACGGTCGCGAGAATGTGCGTCCGGAGTGCCGGCTCCGCGGCCAGCTTCGACCGGACGGGCTCGGGATCGGCCCAGACGTAGCGCTCGAAGAGTTCGTCGAGTTCGTCGTGACTTTTGGCGATCAGCACCGCCTCGCCGTACGGATCCCGCCCGGGGCGGCCGGCCCGACCCATCATCTGATGGACCTCCAGTACCGACAGCGGTTGCATGCCGCCGGCAGTCCCGTCGTAGCGCCGCCAGTCCCGGACGATCACTCGTCTCGAAGGCGTGTTGACGCCCGCCGCCAGCGTCGGCGTCGCGCTGACGACCTTGATCAACCGATCGCGAAACGCCTCCTCGACGAGCTCGCGGTGGCCCCGCGAGAGGCCCGCGTGGTGAAAGGCCGCGCCGTCCGCGACCGCGTCGGCCAGGTCGTCACTGGTCTCGGTGTCGCTGACGTCTCTGATCTCCTCGGCTACGTCGGCAAGTGCCTCGCGCTCCTCGGGGCCGAGATACTCCGAGACGACGCCAGCGAGCCGACCGGCCGCCGCCTCGGCGTTGCGCCGGGAGTTGACGAACACCAGTGAGGAGCCGCCCTCCTCGCGGACGGCCCCGTCCTCGTCGCGGTCGGGTTCGAGGGTATCCCGGACGATGGCAGCCGTCTGTTTCTCGCCGTCACGTACCCTGAGCTCCTGCTGGCTGCCGTCCTCGAGGTGGAGCGCCTGGCCGTAGTGGACGCCCTTCTTGAGGTCGATCGGTCGCCACTCCGAGTCGAGCAGTTCGGCGTCGAGCCAATCGGCCAGTTCCCCGGCGTTGCCGATCGTCGCCGACAGCGCGACCGTCTGGAGGTCGGCGGTGATCCGACGGAGCTTCGCCAGCGTCACCTCCAGGGTTGGGCCGCGCTCGCCGTCGTCGACCAGGTGGACCTCGTCGGCGACGACACAGGTCAGATCGTCGAGCCAGGGTGCACCGTTTCGCACCAGTGAGTCGACCTTCTCGCTGGTCGCGACGATGACGTCCTTGCCGGCGAGCCAGCCGCCCTCGGACTCGTAGTTGCCGGTCGAGACGCCGACGTCCAGCCCGTACTGTTCGAACTGCTCGAACTCGGCGTGCTTCTCGCTGGCCAGCGCCCGCAGCGGGACGATATAGAGGGCCTTCCCGCCGCGGGCGACGCTGGCGAGCATCGCCAGTTCCGCGATGAGCGTCTTGCCGCTGGCGGTCGGGATCGACGCCACCAGGTTCTCGCCCTCGGTGACGCCGGCCTCGACGGCCTCGGCCTGGGGCGGATACAGCGACTCGATACCTGCGTCCCGAAGGTGGTTGGGGAGCCACTCCGGGACCGCCGGGATGTCCGCAACGTCCATTGGGACGTGATTGGGTCGTCGTCGGGTTTAAACTGTCGTACTGTCGCCAGCGCTTTGATCCCCGGGACCGAAGCGAGTGTATGCGCATCGAGTACGATTACGACACCTGCATCGGGATGTTCCAGTGCGTCGAGGAGTGGGGCGCCTTCGAGCGCGACGAGGACGCCGGCAAGGCCGTCCTGGCCGACAGCGAGGAAGACGGCGAGGGCGTATTCGTTCGTGAGGTGCCCGAAGACGCCGAACTCGACGCGAAGTTCGCCGCCCGGACCTGTCCAGTCGACGCCATCACCGTCTATGACGACGACGGCGAACAACTGGTACCGTAACCGCGCCAGCGACTGCCTCGGTCAAACGGCCATTTGAGCGTTCCTGACAGCTTTTACGATCTCGGCCGTCGATCCGGACGTGAAACGACGATACTTCCTGGCTGGAACGGCCTCGGCCGCTGCGATCCTGGCCGGCTGTTCCGGCAGCGACGCATCGCCCGAAACGACCGACGAGCCGACCGACACGCCGGGGTCGGATCCGACGACGACCGAACCGCCCACGACAGAGCCGCCGACTACGGAACCACCCACGACCGAGCCACCCACGACAGAACCACCGAGCGAACCGATGACCCTCGCCAACGGGAGTTTCGAGTCCGGACTCGACGGCTGGACAATCGGCAAGGACCTCCCGGAGAAGCCCGGTGACTCAGACGAGAAAGTCGACTCCGACGTCGAGGTCGTGACGTCGCAGGCCTCCGACGGGGAGTCGGCACTCCGGATCTTCATCGACGGGAGCGCCGACGACGGGACGGTCTGGGTACAGCAGGAAGTCGACCTCTCGGACGTCTCGACGCTGAAGGTCGACGGCTACAGCGAGCAGAACTCGTTCAACACGATCCTCGAAGTCTCGACGTACACCGGGCCTGTACCCGAGGACGGGCTCGTCGAGACCGATTTCGTCACCGAGCCGTCGCTGTGGGATCACGAGGGCTGGAAGACCTACGAGTACGACGTCGACCACGACGGAACCGGCCTGGTTGCCGTCGGGCTGAACATCATCTGGGAAACCGGTGCTGCCGGGATCCTGGACAATGTCCGGCTGGAGTGAGGGTCGGGCCGCGGCCGTCCGTCCCGTTCTCGACCGCAATGGGGTCGCTTTTCCGTCCCCGTCGTCTACGAGACCCCAATGAGCCAACCCTTCGAGAACCTCCCGACGACCCCGCGATCGTCGGAGATCATAGACAAGGCCTTCTCGCGGGCGTCCCGCGCCGGCCGGGCCAAAGACGGCTTCGATGCTCAGTCGTCGATGCTCCAGACGGCCGCGAACATCTGCTCGGACAACCTGGAAAACGTCGTCACCGAGTGGCCGGACTTCGACGACCTGGATCCGTTCTACCGCGACCTCGCCGACGCCGTGATCACCGGTGAGACCGCCATCGGCAGCGAGGACGACCGCGGCGTCGACGCGCTTCGCCAGCATCTCTCGGACGTGACCTGGGCGTCCCGAAAGGCCGCGGACATCCGCGGGGAGTACCACACGAAGCTCCGCAATGCGAGCGACATCGATCACGCCCGCAAACTCCGCAAGCAGGCCTTCGCCCGACTGGCCGACGTCGTCGAACAGGTCGAGGACTCGCTGCTGGCGATTGCGGCCGCTCGCGAAGCGCTGCGGGACCTGCCCGACATCCGCCCGGACGAGCCGACGATTGTCGTCGCCGGCTATCCCAACGTCGGCAAGTCCTCGTTCGTCAATGCGGTCACCCGTGCCAGCAACGAGATCAACTCCTATCCCTTCACGACCACGGAGATCCACGTCGGCCACTTCGAAGACGATCACATCCGCTACCAGCTCGTGGACACGCCGGGGCTGCTCGATCGCCCGCCAGAAGAGCGCAACGAGATCGAATCCCAGGCCGTGAGCGCGCTCGAACACCTCGCCGACGCCGTGCTCGTCCTCGTCGACGCCAGCGGCGAGTGTGGCTACCCCATCGCTGTCCAACTGGAACTACGTGACGCCCTCCGAGAACGGTTCACCGACGCACCCGTGCTGACGATCGCCAACAAGTCCGATCGCTCCCGGGACGTGGAGGCAGACTACTACATGAGCGTCACCGAAGACGAGAACGTCGACGCCGTCCTCAGGGCCGCGATCGACGCCGTCGACTACGAACCCGAACTGCCCTTCGACACCTGATCTGCCCTTCGGCACCTGATCTGCCCTTCGACACCTGATCTGCCCTTCGGCACCTGATCTGCCCTTCGACGCCTGATCTGCCCGTCGCACGTCCGCGTGGCTACGGGACTGATTCGACGCCAACGTACCGGACTTCCGTTTCGATATCGTGGCCGACCCTGCGATCGAGACGCTCGTCGAGCGTCGTCGCGAGACTGGGTTCGGTCTCCCCGGGCGGGACGCCGACCGTGACGACGACGCGCTGGGCGTCCCGAAAGATCGCGTCTTCTGTTCGCTCTACGTGGACGTCGAGCAGCGTCGCAGTCGGACGCTGTTCGAGCACGCTCTCGACGTCCGCCTGGATCGCGTCCTCAGTCGTCGCCCGCTGGTAGGAATCGTAGGTGATCCCACCCAGGAACACCGAGAGGACGGCGACCCCAGCGACCAGCACCGCGACACGGCGGATGGTCGTCCGTCGGGCGTCGGCCTGGTCGAACCACTCGCTGGGACGATACCCGCGATACCACAACACGGCCAGCGCGACGAAGTTGATCGAGAGGACGTTCACCAGCGTCAGCACTGCGGCAGGGAGGCTTATCCACGGATCGCCCCAGGCGATTCCGATGCCGACCGTCGCCGCCGGCGGGATGAGCGCGACGGCGATCATGACACCCACGAGCGCCGTCGAGACGCCCGCCGAGAGGCTGATCACGCCCGCGATCCCCGCACCGATCGCGACCGCCAGCGAGAGGAAGTCAGGGAGCAACCGTTCGCGGATCGCCGGCACGTCAGCGATCTCGATCCCGGGAGGAACCAGGTGCGCCGTTCGGGCCATCCAGGCGAAGACGGCAGCGCTAGCCACCGCCAGACCGAGTCCAGCGAACTGCAAGATGACGCCCCGACGGAAGAGTTCGGAGTCGTCCACGACGGTGCCGACGCTGGCGGCCATCGCCGGCCCGATCAGCGGTGCGATCACCATCGACCCGACGATGACCGCCGGCGAGTCAAGCAGGAGTCCTGCAGTGGCGATGACCGCACTAACCACCGTGAGGACGACGTAGTTGCTCGTGCTCGGTGCGAGTTCTTTGGCTTTCGAGGTGAGCTCCTGGCGTGCGATCCGCTCTTCGTCTTTCTCCTCGGCGTATTCCTCCTGCAGGGTCTCGAACCGCCGAGAAATGACGGTGTTGGCGTCGACAATGACGGTGTAAGCCTGATCGTCGAGTCCGGCGTTGCGCAGCTGTTCGAGCACCGGTTCGACGGCGTTCGTGGGCAGCGGCACGTAGGCGACGGCCGTGTATCCTCGATTGCTCGTCTCGTCGGTCAACACGTAGTCGACACCTTCGTCTTCAAGTGCCCGCTCGATGGCCCGCCGCTTTCCCGTCGGGATGGTCACCTGCAGGAGTCGCACGCCTGTCGTATCTACTCGAACGGGCAAATAACCGGTGGTCGATTGCTCTCCAGCGATCGGGTGCCCGACAGGTGAGAGCTGTTCGCGACGCCGGTCTTTATCATGTTAGCAGACGAAACTGGCGAGCGATGGGGATCGATAGTACCGATCGGGGGGCCACGCCGGTCGTCGGCAACGTCCTGCTGGTCGCCGTCGTGATCGTGATCGGGATCGTCCTCGTGACGCTCTCGTTTTCGTTTCTCGAAGGAACCGGTGCACCGAGCGCCGAGGCGTCCTTCGAGTACGAACAGACACCGGTCGGCCTGCAGATGACGGCGACGGCGATCGGAACCGACGTGACCGTCCAACTGAACGATCGGACAGTCGCCACCGTTGCGGCGGGCGACGCCGGCAAGTCGGTAATCGTCCCGACGGCACCCGGCGATCGGATCACAGTCGTTTCGCAGGACGGCGAGAAATCGGTTCTCGTCGACAGAGAGATCGACGACCGCGATGAGATCGGGGACTTCATCGCCGACTACACGTTCGAGGCCGGAAGCGGCAACACGCTGTTCGACCGGTCGGGGAACGGCAACGACGGCGGCCTGCACGGCGACCCCGACTGGCTGGACAGTTCGCTCGCGTTCGACGGGAGCGGCGACTACGTCGAAGTCGATCAGTTCAACACGCCTGTCGACCGCGTCGAGGAGTTCACCGTCGCGGTCACCTATCGAACGAACGACGGGAGCGCGAAACAGGAACTCGTCGAACACAAGAGCAACCAGGACAACTGGCTGCTGGAACTGAAGCCGTGTGACAACAGCCAGGTTCCGGACAACAGATGCGAGGGGAACGACGAATACGTCCCCGTCTTCAGCGTCGATCAGGCCGGTGGCACGCAGGACGAGCAGATCTTCGGCGGTGGCGAGCAATCGGGTACCCGCCAGACGCTCGTCGGCACCTTCAACGGAACCGGCCACACCCTCTACGTCGACGGCGCGCGAGCGAGTTCCGGCGAGTACGAGGGTGACAGCAGCATGGGCGAACTGAACGTCGGAAAAGACGTGGAGTTCGACGGCGACTACCTCGACGGCGAGGTCTACGAAATCCGACTCTACTACACCGCTTTCGACGATCAGCAGGTCAGGGTGCTCACGGACGCGATGGGGTGACGGAGACGAGAGAAATAGCGACGCTGGAACCCCGAACTCCCGCCCAGTGACAATCAACATAATCTATTATTCTATTCATGCTCGATATTCACACGGGGTGAGTCCACATGCCAATCGAAGACCTCGCTCGAAGCGATGTCGTCACAGCCGGGCCCGAAACACCGGTCACCGACCTCGCAGCGACCATGGACGAGGAGAACGTGGGGAGCATCGTGATCACGAACGATGAGACGCCCATCGGGATCGTCACGGATCGAGATCTGGCCGTTCGCGTCCTGAAAGAAGCGGCCGACCCGACCGAGCAGGCTGCCGAGGACGTGATGACTGACGATCTCTACACTGCCGAGCCCGACGCTGGCTTCTATGAGGCGGCCACTCTCATGGCTGAGCACGGGGTTCGCCGGCTCCCCGTCAGTGAGGGAGACACCCTCGTCGGGATCATTACCGCCGACGACATAACCGAACTGCTCGCCGACGAGCAGCAACACCTCGGTGAGATCATCCGCGGCCAGCGACCCGAGTACTGACCACCGAGACCAGAAGAAGTGCTGTTCAATACGAGATCCGGTGGTGAAGGTGGCGCTCTCGTCATGCCGAACCCGTCTTTTGCTCCGAGGTGCCTGTGACGGCTCCAGACACCGCGCGTCCGACTGTCGCGACGAACCAGACAGGCTTTTCGGCGTCGGAGCGCTACCACCTGTATGTTCGAGACGCGGCCGGACAGAGACACAGAGGTCGTCCTCGTCGGCCGATCCAACGTCGGCAAGTCCACGCTGATGCGCGAGTTGACCGGCCACACGTTCGACACCGGCCAGCGGCCAGGCGTCACTCGCAAGCCCAACCACTACGACTGGGCCAGCGAAGATTTCGTGATCACTGACCTGCCCGGCTTCGGTTTCATGAAGGGCGTCCCCGAAGACGTTCGCGAGCAGATCAAGACCGACGTGGTTCGGTACGTCGAGGACAACGCCGAGAAAATCCTCGTCGGAATCCTCGTCGTCGACGGCAAAAGCGTGATCGACATCATCGACCGCCACTCCGGCGACGAGGAGATCCCCCACGACGTCGAAATGTTCCATTTCCTGCGGGACGTCGGTATCCCACCGGTCGTCGCGGTCAACAAGATGGACAAGGTCGACGACCGCGAGCAGCGACTGAACGATCTCTGTGATCGGCTGGGACTGTATCCACCCTGGAAACAGTGGCAGGAGACGATCGCCCCGATCAGCGCCAAGCGCGGCAACATCGACGCACTCACTGAGGCCGTCAGACATCACCTCCACGAGGCCGGCCGGGACGATCTGTTCCAGTTCTTCTGATACTTCCGGCTGTACGTTCGTTCAGATATTCGCCACTCAGGATGCCGAATTCTTTCAAAATGGTACAGCCAGAAGTACGGAACTGCCGACTGCGGGAGCGCCGGGAAATTCACCACGCCAGTTCCAAACCCTCGAAATGTCGTGACTACCATTATGAGGGTCTCAGATGGCCGTATGAACGCTCTAAACAGATATCAACGCTCAAGACGGGTGATTGAACAGTGCGAACGAAAGTTCGGGTTTTTACGTGATCCAGACGAATAACTGTCGTGATGACACCGCGCTGGACCGTCGCGATCGTCGTCTTGCTGGCGGTTGCGGGAGTGGTAACCCCGACACTCGCGATGTCACCCGTCGACGAACGCGCCGACCGGGAGGCGAACCCGTTCGAGCCGTTATCGGGTGCTGAGACGAACGAGACGATGGGCAGTCAGATCAGCGCGTTCATGGAATCGTCGTCGACCGCAGCCGACAGCAGCATCGAGACCGGCATGTGGATCGCGCGGTTCAACGCAACCGGCATGAACAGGACCGAGATGGTCGAGCGGCGGGCGAACGCACTGCAGAACCGGCTCCAGGCGCTCGAGCGGGAACTGGAGAAACACAACGCGTCCGGGGACGTGGATCTCAGCGACCCCGGCGAAGCGAGACAGATCGCGTCCCTGAACGCGCGGGTCGACGCGCTCAACGCGACAATCGAACGCACCCGGACAGTCGCAAATGCATCGGGAGTGAACACGACGCAACTCGACCGACTCCGGGAGAACGCCTCGAAGCTCCACGGACAGGAAGTCGCGAGGATAGCCCGGAACCTCACCACGGTGGGCCCGCCTGAGAACCGTGGCCCACCCGGAGAGGGCCCGCCCGGCCAGAGTGATGGCGACACGCGGGGACCCCCCACCGACGATACGCCCGGCCAAGCTGATAACAAAACACAAGGTCCACCAGCTAACCAGTCTCCAGGTCAGAACGAGAACGACACACGAGGGGGGCCCACTGACGATACGCCCGGCCAAGCTGACAACAAAACACAAGGTCCGTCGACCGGCCAGGCACCCGATCAGGGCAGCGATAGAACGCAAGGGCCATCTGAGGAACGATCCGACAACACGAATGAAACAGCTGATTCGGACGCTGACTCTCCCAAAGTAGGCAATGACACTTCCGAAGAGCCATCAACGGGCCAGCCCGATAGTTCATCCCCTTCTGCGGAACAGCCATCTGAACGACCGAACAACTGATACGGATTGCTGTACCGATCTACCGCTCCGACCGCCATTGGGTGGTCGATGCGGAAAGGACTTACAGCGATCCGTATGAATCGGTCACGGCGGTTGTCTCCGGGATCCGGATTACAGAAAGACTTTTATATAGGAAATGATTACATCAGGTGAATGGACTCCGCCGAACTGCTCGATCTTCTGGGGAACGCGAACCGGCGGCGTATCCTCCGACTACTCGCGCGCAAGCCCTGCTACGTGACGGAGATCAGCGAGTACATCGGAGTCAGTCCGAAGGCGGTCATCGACCACCTGCGAAAGCTCGAATCGGCCGGGCTGATCGAGAGTCGTGTCGACGACCAGCGCCGCAAGTACTTTTACATTTCCAGGGGCTTCCGGCTGGAGGTCGCTGTCTCACCGTACGAGTACGGGGCCAAGAGCGCGTATCCGGCCAGTTCGGGGCTAGATCTCGATTCCTGCCAGCACCTGTCGGTCGATGTCGAGCCGAACGACGGAGGAGGCCTGAGCGGGCTCGTGACGGATCTCCGTGAACTCGAGCGGTTGCGAAACGAGCTGTCACTCGCCCAGCGGTGGGTCCAGGGCCGACTGACAGAGGTCATGGAAGAACTCGGCGATCGGATCGACGGGGGCGACGATCGACTGATCGTCGAGATCCTGCTCGCGCTGACCGACGGAGCGGCGACCCCGCGCCGACTGAGCCGGCAGGTCGACGCGCCGCCGGGGCTGGTGCTGGACGTGCTGCGAGTGCTCGAAGCACAGGGTGCCGTCGAGCGTGACGGCGACCGGTGGACGCTGGCCGAGACATAGCGGACCCGTGCGGCGCGGTACTACTCGATCTCGCGCGTCAGGCCCGCTCTGAGGTCACGGCCGACGTAGTGTCCGACGAGGCCGGCGACGCCGCTGGAACCGGCACCGATAGCCACGAGCGGGACGCCCGGTCCGAACACCGCGATCGTGAAGTTACTGAGGAGGACCGTCAGCGCACCGGCCATCAGTGCCGCCGCACCGACTTCGAGATACCGCCGGTCGCTCGATCCGACGCCGATCGTCATACCGGCCAGAAAGACCCCGAGCAGGCCGGTGACGTTGTCGGGGATGAACGGCACGATCGCGCCGGCGACGAACGCCAGCGTGATCGTCAACACGAGCGCGATCCCGAACGTCCTGATCGAGAAGAGCTTTCCGAGCCGGCGTCCGATGCGGCTCCGGAACCCGTCGCTGGTGTCGTCGGCGACGTCCTCGTCCGTGACGTCCGGCTGGTCGTCCATGATGGCGTCGAGGTCGACCTCGCCGGCGTCGTCCTCGCGGCTCAACTGGTCGGTGCGCTCGGCCATACCACCCGGTAGGCAGGCCAAGTTGATAGGAATTTGCTCTCCAGCGTGTTCCACGCGTTCGTCGCCAAAAGATGGTTTCAAGTCCGCGCGAACGGTAGCCAGAGCCATGCAACCAGGCGACCGGGTTCACGTCGACCGCGGCGAGCAGTCTTACGACGGGGTGTTGCTACCGTCTTCGACCGACGACCATCTCGTGATCAAGCTCGACAGCGGCTACAACGTCGGGATCGATCGCGAGGCCGCCGACGTCGACGTTCGCGAGGAGGACGTCTACGACATCGAGGGCGCACAGGCCGAGGAAAGCGAATCCGAGATTACCTTCGACGAGGATCTCCCGACGATCTCGCTGATCTCGACCGGTGGCACGATCGCCTCGACGGTCGATTACCGGACTGGCGCGGTGACCGCACAGTTCGACGCCGAGGACGTGCTCCGTGCCGTGCCCGAGCTCGCGGGACTGGCCAACTACCGCGGGCGGGTCGTCGCGAACATCCTCTCGGAGAACATGACGCCCGACGTCTGGCAGGACCTGGCCGAGGCCATCCACGAGGAGATCCAGGCGGGTGCGGACGGCGTCGTCGTCATGCACGGCACCGACACGATGCAGTTCTCCGCCAGCGCGATGGCGTTCATGCTGGAGACGCCGGTGCCGGTCGTCTTCACCGGCAGCCAGCGTTCGGCCGACCGCCCGTCCTCGGACAACGTGATGAACGCCGTCTGTGCGGTCGAGGCGGCGAAAAGCGACGCCGCAGAGGTCATGATCTGCATGCACGCGGACGGATCCGACGAGACCTGTGCGCTCCATCGCGGCACGCGTGCCCGCAAGAACCACACCTCACGCCGGGACGCCTTCGAGACCGTCGGCGCGGAACCGCTCGGCGAAGTCGTCTACGAGGATCGGGAAGTCTCGTTCCGGCAGGACTACCGCGAACGTGGCGAGGCGGATCTCGCACTGGCCGTCGATCTCGAAACCGAGGTCGAGCTCGTGAAGTTCACGCCCGGGACCGACCCGGCCGTACTCGAGGCCTACGACGACAAGGCCGGGATCGTCCTGGAGGGGACCGGGCTCGGCCACGTCAACACGGACTGGATCGAGTACGTCGACGACCTCATCAGCGACGGCACGCACGTCGTCATGACCAGCCAGTGTCTGGAAGGTCGGGTCTGCGACCGCGTCTACGATACGGGCCGTGACCTGCTCGAAGCCGGCGTGATCGAAGGCGAGGATATGCTGCCCGGAACGGCGAAGGTCAAGCTCATGTGGGCGCTCGCGAACGCCGAGGACGTCGCGGAGACTATCGGAACCGAACTCGCCGGCGAGATCCAGGACCGGTCGGTTCCCTGGACGTAGACGGCATTCCTCGGCGAGGCGCATCCGAGAGAATCATCGTTCTGTCGGTCTCTATCCGTCGCCGTGGGAGTCCTCGACGACGACCTCGCCGTCGACGACGTCGACGTTGATCAGCGTCTTGACCTCGTAGTCGGTGTCGTCGACCTTGTTCGCGCCGCCGACCTTCTTGATCACGGCGACGATGTCGACGATTTCGGCACCGATCTCTTCGAGCGCGCCGGTGATGCCGACGAGCGTCCCGCCGGTCGAGAGCACGTCGTCGAGCACGAGCACCTTGTCGCCCTCGTAGACGTCGTTGACGTACATCTCGTTCTCGGAGTAGCCGGTGGCCTGCTGGAGCGAGACCTCGCCCTCCAGCCCGTACTGGCGCTTGCGGATGACGACCAGGGGGATATCGGTCATCAGCGAGAGCGCGGTCGAGATGTGAATCCCCATCGCGGCCGGCGTGACGATCTTGTCGACGTCTTCCAGTTCTGCCTTGCGGATGATCCTGATGACGATCTCGCGCAGCAGTTCCGGTTCGAGCATCGGGACGCCGTCGCTGATCGGATGGACGAAGTAGTGGTAGCCGTCCTTTTCGATGATCGGGGCGTCGAGCATCGACTGCCTGAGGCGGTCCATGTCGGCGCTACTCCCCCAGAGATTAAAAGCTGCCCGTCACGCGCCGACCCTGTGTGCGTCTCTCAACCCAGTACGACCTCGCGCACGTCGTCGACACCCGCCCGCCGGACGACCGCCCGGACGATATCCTGTGCGCCGGTGAGGTTATCCGAGTCCCCGTCGAGTACGAGCAGGCGGGCATCTTTGCCCTCAGCGATTTCACCCGCGTCCAGTCCGACGATGTCGGCACCGGCCCAGGTCGCCATTCCGAGTACGTCGCGGGCGGAGACATCGGCTAGCTTGTTCGCGAACTCCATCTCGCGGAACATCGACGGGCTGTTCAGAAAGACGTTGTCGGTCCCCAGTGCGACGGTCGTCCGATCGAGGAGTTCGCGGATCGGCGGGACGCCGACACCAGTCACGAGGTTCGAGCGCGGACAGACGACGACCGGCGTCGCCTCGTCGTCGAGTCGCTGGTAGTGCAGCGGCTCGGGATGGACCATGTGCACGAGAAAGTCCGGGTCGAGATCCAGCGCGGGGTTGATGTCGGCGCTGTCGCGTTCGCCGGCGTGGATCCCGAACAGCTTGTCGGCCCGCCGGGTCGCGTTTCGCTCGGCGTCGAAATCCGCGTCGCGAGCGCCGCTCGCGCCGAACCCGTCGCTCGCGTGCATCGCATCGACGGTTTCGCGGCCGAGGACGACGCTCTCGATTGCGAGCCCCTCAAGCGCGTCTTCGAGCATCTCGACGCCCTCGACGCCGCCCTCTCGGAACTCGACGAACGCGCCCGTGCCCGACTGTTCCATGAACTGCAGCGAACGCCGCATGGCCGAGACGGTCTCCTCGCGTGAAGCTTCCCGCAGGAGTCGGTGTTTCAGCCCGTCCGGGGGCGCGACGAGTTCGTCAAGCAAAAGGCCCGCTCCAGCCTCTTTGGCGATGGAATCGCCGATGTGCGTGTGAGCGTTGACAAAGGCCGGCAGCACGATCGCGTCGCTATCGGTCGATGTCTCCTCGACGGCCGCGATCTCGCCGTCCTCGATCACGACTCGGCCCTCGATCGGCTCGAACTCCCGGCCCGTCAGAACCGTCCCTTCGATCTCCATGCCCAGCCGTTGAGGGTCGTGACGTTTGAACCCTACTGAAATTCGTCGAGCGTCGCGTGGATCCCCGGCCGAACGTCACTGACCAGCGTCTCCGCGACGTCCAGCCCCAGCACCCGGACGGCGGCGTCGCCGACGCGGTTCTGTACGTCAGCGGGCGCGTACACGCCGAGCCGCCACTGGTCGCGCTGGGCGGCCTGCAGTGCCTGTACCAGCGTCGACTGGTCTTCGAGCCGGCGGACCTCCCCGCCAACGATCACCCGACTGGAGGTCTCTTTCATCTCGGGTTCGTCGGGCACGTCGAGGACCACGTGCTCGGGATCGACATCCGCTTTCGCGGCGATATCGTCCTCTAGCCGGCGGATCTCGTCGTGGTCGGCGGCGATCAGATCCTCGGGGACGGCGTCCATCTCCGCCCAGACCGCGCGCTTGAACAGGTCGCGGTAGCTCAGCCGCTCGCCGTAGCCCGCGGTGGCGTCGTTCGATCGCAACGCGACCAGCAGGTCCTTGTCGTCCATCCGCCGGAGTCGCTCGGGCGTGACGTCCGTCTCGGCGAGCAGGCGTTCGGTCCCGCGCCGGAGCATCCCCTTGGCGATCCTGGCGACGTGATGGGAGTAGACGACTGGATTCATCAATGCGCGGGCGAGCAACAGGCTCTCGGCGGTCTGGACGTTGCCCTCCGCCAGCACGAGGTCGCCGTCGACGAATCGCAGCTCCCGGACGAGCCGACCGTGGTCGATCGTCCCGTAGGGGACGCCGGTGTGGTGGGCGTCTCGCGCGAGGTAGTCCATCCGGTCGACGTCGAGTTCGCCCGAAACGAGTTGCCCGAGTTCGCCCTCGCCGGCGACGAGTGCCGCGACCCGGTCGGGATTGAGTCCGTGCTCGGTCAGAACCCGGGCGACTGCACCCGACCCGAGCAGGTCGCCGACCTCGTCGTGGTATTTCCCGGTGTGGCGGTGGATCAGCTCCTCGATGTTGTGGCTGTAGGGACCGTGGCCCACGTCGTGCAACAGCGCGGCCGCCCGGACTCGTTCGGCCTGCTGGCCCTCGATTCCGAGCTGGGAGAGCGCACGACTAGCCAGGTGATAGACTCCCAGCGAGTGCTCAAAGCGGGTGTGGTTGGCCGAGGGATAAACCAGCGTCACCGTGCCCAGCTGTTTGACGTGGCGAAGTCGCTGGACGGGCGCAGTATCGAGCAGATCGCGGGCGACGTCCTCGACCTCGATGTAGTCGTGGACGCTGTCCTTGATCGTCTTCATCTACCGGGGATTGGGCCGCATCGAACAAAAGGGTACGCGCGGTCGGGTCCGTGCTCACTCGAAAGCGTCGAGGCTAGCCTGTGCTGCGGCTGCGAGTGCGTCTTTGCTGGTCTGCCAGGACGCTCGCGCACACTCGGGCAGCTCGTCGTAGGTCTCGACGTGCGCTTGCAGAAACGCACGAGTCGTCGGATCGGATGGGTAGCCACTGCCGACGTCGCCGTATTTGGCGCTCAGTGCCCGGACGTGGGCGTCGCGGGCGACTTTCGCGATCACGCTGGCCGCGCCGACGATCCGGTAGGTGGCGTCGGCCTCGTGTTCGGCCCGCAGCTCGACGTCTGCGTCGAGTCGCTCGCGCAGGCGCTGACCGAAGCGGACGGCGTTGGTGTCGCCGGCGTCGACGAACCCCGAGTAGCTCTCACTGCCGTCCCGTCCGGCAAGCAGTTTCGACAGTGCCCTCGCGTGGGCCTCGACGGTCAGGGTGTTCATGTCAGTTTCCTCGGCGTCGATTTCCTCCACGATGATCTCGGCGACAGCGACGCAGTCGGCGGCCTCCCGGATCTCCGCTGCCATCGCTTCTCGTCGCTCCCGAGGAACGCCCTTCGAATCACCGACGTCTCCGGGTAACGCGTCCGGATCAGCGAGGACTGCCGCGGCGAACATCGAACCAAGGACGGGGCCCTTGCCGGCCTCGTCGACGCCGAAACGCATGGCTATGGGGTTCGACTCGAAGAAAAAAGCCGTTGCGATCGGGCCGAAATCGTCTGACGCACGTCGTTCAGGACATCCCAGGCACCCGAACCGGGAGCGCTTGGCGCGCCCGAAGTGACAGCCCCGAGATGGTCACTCGATGTCACGGCGCTCGATCATGCGCTGGATCTCGTTGACCTTGGCGGCCTGTTGCTCGTTAGCGGCAGCGATCTGTTCGATTTCGTCGGCGACGCGCTCGGCGGATTCGGCAGTTTCATCGACCATGCTCGCGACCTCTTCGGTCGAGGCGGCCTGGTCGTCAGTGGCTTCGGCGACTTCTTCGGCACCCTGCGCGGCTTCGCTGACTGCCTGGTCGATCTTCCGGAGGATCTCGACGGCTTCCTCGACCTGATCGATCCCCGATTCGACCTGGTCGTTGGCTTCCTGGATAGATTCGACGGTACTCTCGGTTTCGGTTTTGATGTCCGCGACCATCGCCTCGATCTCGGCAGCGTTCTGCTGGGACTCCTCGGCCAACGACTTCACTTCGTCGGCGACGACGGCGAACCCTTCACCCGCCTCGCCAGCGCGGGCGGCCTCGATCGAGGCGTTCAGCGCCAGCATGTTCGTCTGGTCTGCGATGTCGTTGATCACCTCGACGATCTCGTCGATCTCGTCGATGCGATCGCGAAGTTGCGTGACGTCTTTGCTGACGTCCTCGTTCGCCTCGTCAACGGCTTCCATCGCGTCGATCGCATCGTCAGCGACGTTCCGGCCGTCGTCCGCGAGTTGTCGAGCCTGCTCGCTGATCGATTTCACCTCGTTGGCGCTCGAGGCGACCTCCTCGACGGTCGCGCTGAGGTTCGACACCTCGCCGGCGACCTCGCGCATGTTGTCCGACTGGTCCTGTGCGAGGTCGCTGATCTGCTGGGAACTCTGAGAGACGTTCTCGGACGCGCGGAGCAACTCGTCGATCGCGCCCCCAAGATCCGCCGCCTCGATATCGCCCGTTCCGAATCCGTCGTCGAGACCGCCATCTGAAGCCATATATCGATACTCGCGCGGCCCGACTGATTAAACGTGACTCCGCAGTTATCACACCTGATACGACGGTTCCACGACGCAACAGTAGTCTGCGTCATTCCGGACACGACGTCCCTTCGCTCCCGTCCGGCACGACGAGGCAATCCCCCACCTCGACGCCGGTCGCGTTGGTGAAGCCACGCGGTACCTCAAGGACGTACTTACCGGTGCCGGAATATCGTCGCAGATCGTCCCCGGGCGTCTGTTCGGGGACGGGTGCGTGATGGATCGTCGTGATCGTGCCGTCGGGTGCGGCGAAGACGATGTCGAGCGGGAAGTCCATCCCACGCATGACGAACTCCCGGTGCTGTGACTCCGAGAAGACGAACAGCATACCCTCGCCGTCGGCCAGCGAATCGGTTTCGCTCAATCCGACGTAGTGTTCGCGTTCGCTGTCGGCGACCCGGACGTCGACAGTCGCCAGCTCGGTCCCGTTTTCATCGGTCAGCGCGATCGTCGTCTCCTCGTAGTCGAGCGGGTGCAAGAGTCCACCGAGCGGCCCGGTCGGGTGCAACGCCCAGACTCCGACCGCGAGGACGACAAGCCCGACGATGACGAAGGTGACGAGTCGGTCACGGTCGGGCCAGTCCATACAGATTCGAGGGGCGGTGGGAGGGTAAGGTCGTCGGTCCAGAGAGAAAGCGTTATTCACGTCCCCCGTCAAGCCCGAGATGCGGGTCCGTGGTCTAGTTGGTTATGACGCGGCCTTTACAAGGCCGAAGTCGGCGGTTCAAATCCGCCCGGGCCCATACGTGCCGTCGAACGGACGTGAGACGGCTATATTGGAATTCGGATTTGAACCTCGGGAGTCGCAACGCGAACGGAGTGAACGACCGTCTCCCTCCGGTTCAAATCCGCCCGGGCTCATTCGTGCCGTCGAACGGACTCAAAACGGCGGGAATCCGTACTTGGTAACGTACTGGGCGAGACCGCTGAGGTAGGCGACGATCCACAGAACGACGTAGCCGGCGACACCGACCCGGAGCCGGGAGCGCCAGTGGTCCATGCGGTCGCCGCCGATCTCCGAGAGCAGGAGGTCCTCGTCGTAGTCGTGATAGAGGTCGTGCTCCCACTTCGCGCGGAAGATCCGGACGATACCCGTGAGTGCGAACGCGAGAAATGCGTACGCGTGGAGCCCGACGACGGCGTGCAGGACGCTGAACCCGTAGAACTGTTCGAGCAGGTTCGGGAGCATCCAGACGACCATCGGGATCGTCGTCAGCGCCAGCCCGGTGAAGACAAACGAGAGGTGTCGCACGAGGACGCTCCAGGTGACGGGATCGTTGTCGATCACGATCCAGGCCCCGTACAGAAAGCAGGGGAAACTGACCGTCACCGAGAGCACGACCAGCGTCGCCACCGTCTCGTCGGCGAGGCCGAGCATTGGCGGTCGTAGGGACGGGGTCGTTAAAGAGTGTCCGGAGACGCCCGGGCGGATTGAACGATACGTGTAAGGCCACGGAAGCCGAATCCGTGGCTGATGGACGCGTCCGGCTCCACGCCGCCAGACCCCGACGAGTCGGCGACCAGTGGGGACGAGCCAGGAGACGAGTCGAGCGTCGAGGACGGCGAACTCTCGACGGAGCAGCTCCGCGAACGGGTCGAACAGAAGTACGACTTCGACGACTTCGGCCCGCGAGACATGGCCGAGATGACTGCCGAGGAGTGGGAAGTGGCATTCGACGCCGATAGCTGGATCACCGGCCAGGAGTTGCTCGACCGCGTCGAGGCCGACCTCAAACAACGGGTGCTCGATCGAGACGCCTTTGCCCGGATCGAACGCGGCGAGGACTACCTGCTGGCGTACTCCGAGACCGGCTTCGCTCTCGTCTACCCTGACGGCAGCGTCGAAGGCGAGGGCACGGTCCTGCGGGACGTCAAGCCAGTGATCGCACTGTGCTCGATGGACGACTACGACGCGCCGGACGTTCCCGACGGCGAGATCCTGCCCGAGCCACAGGACGTTCCCGAGGGTGGGAGCGAACTCGGGAACCTGATGGTCCAGGCGATCGCGATCGTACAACTACTCGCTGGCGTGATCCTTCTCGGTGCCGGGATCGTCTTGGGCATGGAGCCGATCCCGCTCGTCGCCGGGCTCGGGTTCCTGGTCATCGGCGTGGGCCTGCTGTTCGTCGTGGCCAACGCCCGCCTGTCCGACCGATTCCGGTCAGAAGAGTTTCGCGACCGTCTGCGTGCGGTCAACGTCGGCGGCGAGCGTCCCGACTTTCTCCCCGTCGACGAGGACGGGAACCTGACGAGCGACCGTTCCGACGGCGAGCGGGAGACGGTCCTCCCTCCTTCAGAGCACGACGAGTGATCGTGGATCGACTGTAGCAATCGAAACGAGTATCAGGCCAGCTGATCGGCGACCGTCTCCAGCGTCGCCTCGAGGACGTCGGCGCGTCGGCCCGCGAGGAACGCGAGCTGCTGTGATCGACTGCTCTCGGCTTCGACGCCGGCGTCCGGAACCGCCTCGGCGACCTGCGTCGCGACCTCTCGCACGTCGAGAGCGTGCTCGCTACGGAGGTGGAGGTCGTCGTCACCGATCCCGACGATCGCGTCGACGTCCTCGCGGAGCTGGCGCAGCAGCTCGTCGAGCAACAGCGTCTCCGGCGGGAAGTCGAACCGGTGGGTGAACGCTTCGGTGTCGAAGACGGCGACGTCGACGCCATCGACGGTCCGGTGGTCAACGTTGGCTCTGGCCGTTTCGACGGCCGTATCGAGTTTCGATCGGAACTGCTCGCTGACGTGGCTGGCCAGCCCGCGTGCCTCGTCGTCGGCGACGTCGCTTGCGCGACCCTCGAAGAGGAGATCGGCGATCAGCTGGCGCTTGTCCTCGTAGGACTGGTAGTACGCCTCCAGTGCCACGGCGTCCCGGATGTCGGCGATCGCGTCTTCCTCGTAGCCCGCTTCGGCTGCAGCGTCGGCGTAGACCCGCGGCGGCACCTCCCAGAAGCTCACGGCCGGCAGATGCAGCAGGTCCTCGCGCACGTCGTCGTTGACGTGGGCTGCGACGTTCGCTGCGATCGCAGCCGTCGTCGGCCCGTCGAGTTGACCGTCGACAGTCGTCAGGGTCGCGGGGTCGGTATCCGGACTGACAACCGTCTCGACTTCGTCGGTAATCTCCGGTTCGGCGACGGTGTCGATCACCAGCCGCGGGGCGTCGTAGACGTCCAGGAACTGCAGGCTGTCTAGCGATTCACGCGTCCCGCCGACCGCAACGAACACGTACAGCGGCAACTGCTCGTCGTGACGCTCGCGGTTGTCGAGCATCGTCGTGACGTCTTTGGTCGCATCGCCCATCTCGTAGACGTCGCCTTCCAGCGGCCGACGGTCGAAGTAGTGATACTCCGCGTCCGAACGCGTGTGCTCCTCGCGAATCAGCGGCAGCGTCGCGCGTTCGATCGCGGCGCCGGCGACGTACCCGTCGGCAGTCGCGCTGTGGCGGACGACGATCGGGCGCTCCTCGAAGACCGCACGACGGATCTCGCCGGCCGCGTCGCGGAACGCCTCGGAGAGGTCCGACAGCGTCTCGTCTTCGGCGAGCAACTCCACCGCGTCCGGCCGGGCCTTCGCGGTCAGTGCCTCCTCCATTCGCTCTCGAACGCCCTCGCGCTCGTCGTCCGCGAGTGTGACGAGCTGCTCGGTTTCGACCTGGAGTTCGCCACGGCGCTCGCGGACCTCGCCAGTCAGGCGAACGACGTCGTCCTCACCGACGTCGGGATACGCACGGACGCCGGCTTCCTCGAAGGCCGCACAGTCGACCGTCCCAGTCCCGTCGGTAAGCTCAAACACCGTCGGGCCGCTGGTCTGTCGCGCGCTCTCGATCCGGCCTTCGAGCTGTACCATCTCGCCGATGCGATCGTCGAGGGAGTCGACTGTCACGAGTGGCGCCTCTTCGATCGCTGTGGTGCCTTCGGACGGGACTGCTTTCTCGTCTTCGGTGGCGGCCGCCCGCGTCTCGCCCGCCTCGGGGCCGGGCGACTCGGCCTGGCGTGCTCGAACGCTCCCCGCTTCGGGGCGGTCGGACCGCTCGCTGCCCGATACCGAGTCGGATTCTGACGCTGCTTTCGAATCGGCTGACGACCCCGATTCGGCGGTCGCGTCGCTCGCGTCCGGCGTTTCTTTCTTGTCGGCTTCGACTTCGTCGGGCAACTTCGGTTCGTCGAACTCGGGATCGTCGATCAGTTTCCCGCGGAATTCGCGGTCAGACTGGCGAATCGACCAGCCGAGATCGACGTTGCCGTTGTCTCTGACGTTTTTCACCTGGACGTACACGGTGTCGCCGGGCTCCCACTCGAGGTTATCGAGCCGGCTGTCCAGCTCGCTCTCGTGGAGCAGCCCCGTCACGCTGTCATCGATGTCGACGAAGACACCGAACTCGGCGAAGCCGTCGACCGTTCCCTTGTAGTAGCGACCGGGTGTCAGCTGATCGGGGCTTGACCCTCGAAACTCGAAGGCGACGTCTTCTTGGTGAATGTCGCAGATCTTACCGTCGACAGATTTGCCGCAAATGATGCACGAACCCATTGATCTGATCAAATGCACCCGGATTAAAACTGTTGTCGAATCGAGTCCGGTCAAGAGTGGCTGTCGAGACGCTCGGACGATCAGGCAATTCCGCCGAGTGTGAGAAGGTCGGACGCCGTCGGGAGGATCGCACTGGCAGCTTCGAACCCCCGGAAACCGTATCCGAGTCCGATCGCGCCCGTCGGGATCGCGGCCGCTGTTGCCCGCCAGTAAGAGGTCTCGTGGACGACAGCGAGTCCGACGACCAGGAGTACGAACCCGTAGGCCGTACAGACGACTCTGACCGCCGGAACGGGGACGCCCGCGAGAACGCACGGGGCGCTCGCGTACGCGAGCACCTGCACCGTCTCGCTGACTCCGGCTCGCTCGGGGACGAGCGCCATCAGAACGACTGTCTGGAGTGCGACCAGCAGGTGCAACGCGACCGGCGCGACGAGCACGACCGTCAGGGAAAGCGCCAGTACCGGCCCTGCGACCGGGAGACTGCTGACCGCGGGCGCGGCGTCGGCGATCAGGAGATATCGCCCCCCTTCCGCGACGAGCACGACCGCCATCAGAAAGAACAGCCCCGGCGCCTGATCCGCCGGGGCGACGCCCGCCCGAAAGAACCGCCGCGGCGCCGTCAGGACTTCGAACCAGGCGCGAGCGACCGCTCGCGGCCCCCGATCACGCCCGCCCTCGGGATCTTCGATCCACTGCGTCACGCCCCTCCGTTGTGGCGGCAGTGATTTGTCCGTTTGGAATCAGGCCGTCCGCTCGCGAGACGGACACACTACCGTTCCGCACTGCTCCTGACCGTACTCCCGATCGCGAGCGCAGCGCCGATGATCACGAGGTTCTTGACGATGTACTGCCCTTCGACGGTCAGCGCGTACGGCGCGGTCGTGTAGACGACCTCCGGCAAGAGAACGAGCGGCAAGAACGTGCCCGGAAGCTGGAGAAAGAGCAGGAAGATACCGGCGCGGATCAGTGGCCGATACAGCAGGAAGATCCCGATGAGCATCTCCCACACTCCGAGCACTGGAACGAACACCTCCGGAGGGACGACGTACACCGTGGACGAAACGAGGTCTGCTGCCGGGCTGACGTCCAACAGTTTCAACGTCCCGAACCAGATGAACACCACGGCGACGGAGACCCGAAGGACCGGGATACTCCACTGGTCCATCGCGCCGGTGATGGCCCTATCGACCGCGTCGAATCGCTGTCTGTACGCCTCGAATCGCCCGCCTGCTGTTCCGTTTTCCATGTCTCACGTACGTCCGGAGCCGAAAAGTCCCTTTCTCTGCTGAGAGGTAGATATATTGATATCCGAGGTTTTACACGAGAGAGAGCAGGCCAGGACGATCGGCTGCTCGTTCCGTTCCTCGGTACACAGGTGCACGCGGAACCAGAGCGGCAACATTAGAAGGGCGTCTCGACATACGATAACACATGAGCTACAGCTATACAGGAGACGCACATCACCAGTTGCGTGACTCCTACGACGCGGACGAAAGCCCGTATCCGACCGATACGACGCTGAGCTTTCCACAGCGCGAGGCGGGCCGCAGGGAGGTCGCCCTCCTCAAACAGGTGTTCTTTCCCAGATGCTGGAACGCTGGATCGATGACACAGAACACCGACGCTATCCGCGAGACACTCCAGGAAATCGGATCGTTACTCTGCCTGGGCATCGAACCGTACACGTGCGAGGACTGCACCGAACAGGTGAACGAGGTGCTCGACCGGCTTCCCGCTATCCGGCGAACGCTCAAGAAAGACGTGGAAGCCGCATACAAGGGTGATCCGGCCGCCAGAAGCTACACCGAGATCATCCGCTCCTACCCTGGCATGCAGGCGATCATGATGCAACGCGTCGCACATCTCCTCTACGAGGAAGGGATCTCGGCGTACGCCCGGGAACTCACCGAACACGCAAAGACCGAAACCGGAATCGACATTCATCCCGGGGCCGAGATCGGCGATTACTTCTTCATCGATCACGGGACCGGTGTCGTCATCGGTGAGACGACGACTATCGGCGATTGGGTGCGGATCTACCAGGACGTGACGCTGGGTGCCCTCCACTTCGAGGAGGAAGAGGACGAACAACACATGCTGAAGAAGGGCTACAAACGCCACCCGGACATCGGCGACCACGTCGTCATCGGAGCCGGAACCAAGATCCTGGGTTCGATCACTATCGGGGATCACGTGAGCATCGGCGCGAACTCCTGGATCACTGACGACGTGCCCGACCATACGAGCGTCTACATCGCCGACCACCCGAAGCAGGAACGGAAGAAAACGGATTGATATCCTGCCTAATCGTCGGCGCCGACGTTCTCCTCGCTCTCGAACGACGCCGGCTCGGGTTCGATGTTCGCATACTGGACGGCGTCCTCGCCCAGCGCCGCCACACGGGTCTCCAGATCGCCGTCCACGAACTCACCGTCTTCGATCGCGCTGCTGGCCCGCGGTACGGCAGCCTGGTGGGGAATCACCCAGCAGTCGAGCGCCCGGCAGACCGACCGCAAGTGATCCAGCGCGGTGATGGGGAACGAGCCGCCGGCGACCGCGAGCAGCCCCACTGTCTTCTTCTCGAACTCGTCGAACCCGCAGTAATCCAGCGCGTTCTTCAGCGGTGCGGAGTACGATCCATGGTAGACCGGCGTCCCCAGCAGGATCGAGTCGGCCCGGCGGATCCGCCGCGTGAGCTCGGGCGCGTCGCCGGCCTCCCGGGCGTCCGCGTCGAAGACCGGGAGGTCGAGTTCGCGGAGGTCGATCAGATCCGTGCTCGCACCGGCCGTATCAGCTTCCTGTAACGCACGCTCTACTGCGACTCGCGTATAACTGTTCTCGCGGAGGCTCCCCGCGATAGCGATGACGTGTGGCTCGGCCATAGCCCGTCGTACTCCCACCTGTACAAAGAAGCTCCCGGAGACAGTGACCAAAGAACCAAGCCAGTCGCAGGTGCAACGACACGCATGGATCTCGGAATCATCGTCGAGACAAACGACCCCGAGAAGGTCTGGAACGGCTTCCGACTCGCGAATACGGCACTGGAAGACGGCCATTCGGTCGAGACGTTCCTCCTCGGCGACGGCGTCGAAGCGCCCGACATCGAACACCCGAAGGTGAACCCGCGAGGGGTGATGCGCAAGTACGCCCTCAACGATGGCGAACTACTGGCCTGTGGCACCTGTCTCGACTCGCGTGACATCGAAGCCGACGAACTCCGTCCGCGGGGGACGATGAGCGACTGTCTGTCGATCGTCGAGAACGCCGACAAAGTGGTCACGATCGGATAGGGCGAGGAGAGCCGAACGCGACGGTCGAATTCAATCCGCCGGTCGTTCGGATCGCCGCTGTGCGACCGACAGGGGATCCGCTGTCGACTGTGCGGCCACCAGTCGGAGGAACTCGCCCGCGTTGGTGAGCAGTTTGTTCTCTGCTTTCCGGAGGTGCTCCTCGTAGGTCGATCGGGCGACGGCCGTCTGCTCGGCCAGCTTCCGGAGTGAGGTCCCGCGCGGCTGCTCGTAGTAACCACTCTCCAGCGCCAGTCGGAGTGCCGCAAGCTGTCGTTCAGTCAGATCCTCGAACAACCGGTCGACCGGCGCGAGCATGCTGTGGGGTACCGGCTCGTCCGCGATCGCCGTTTTCGAGAGGACATCGATCTCACGGTCGTCTTCCAGGTCCTGCAGCAACGCCCGGATATCGCCCTCCTCGAACGCGATGACGGTGTAGTGCTCCCACCCCTGGCGGTGGATCGTCGGCGGCTGATACAGGCAATTGTACTCCTCGAAACGCTCGACGATCGACCCCTCCAGCGAACAGAGACACGACTGCGTGACGACGTGTAGCCCCGACTCGTCGACCGATTCGTGCAGAACTGTCCCGATGTCGTCGATCCGTTCGAGCACGGCCGTTTCCGGGACATCCGGTGACGTGATCTCGACGACCTGGCACTCGTCGAGATACCACTCCCGGATCGTCAACTGGGGATGGCGCTCTGAGATCTCCCGGTAGGGACACTCGTGTCTGATCCGGAAGGACGCCTCGTAGAGGCTCATACCCGCTTTTCTCACTCTGAAGAATTAAGGGTGCCGGACATGGCCGGCAACATATACAATCGATAGTTGCTCGTACGGACGACCAACCATGGACGACGCTACAGAGATTCGACAGGGGATCCGCGAGCACCTCGGACAGTTCTCGCTGCACGTCCTGCTGGTGTTCGCGACCGGACTAACGATCGGCTCCGAGCGGACGGTCGTTCCCGTACTTGGCGGGGACGTTCTCGGCGTCGAGTCGTTTCTCGTCATCGGGTCGTTCGTCGTCTCCTTCGGATTCGTCAAAGCGCTGCTGAACCTCTACGCCGGGAAGTGGGGCGAGGAGTACGGCCGCAAGCCGGTGCTCGTCGCCGGCTGGCTCACCGCGCTGCCGATCCCGGTGATCCTCATCTACGCACCCAGCTGGGCCTGGATTTCCGTCGGGAACGTCCTGCTCGGGATCAACCAGGCGCTGACCTGGAGCATGGCGATCAACGCGAAGATCGACCTCGCCGGACCTGACCAGCGCGGACTGGCGGTCGGGATCGACGAGGCGTTCGGGTACACCGGCGTCGCCGTCGGTGCGTGGATCACTGGCGTCATCGCCGGTCGGACCAGCCTCCGGCCCGAACCGTTCTATTTCCTGGCAGCTGTCGTCGTGCTGGCGCTGGTGCTGTCGGTCTTTCTCGTCAGGGAGACGGTCCAGCTGGCACGACAGGAGGGTGACGACGATCACCACGACGCGAACCTCCCGTTCCGGGAGGTCCTGAAACGAGCGACCTACGGCGACCGGACGCTGTTCGCCGCAGCCCAGGCGGGCCACGTCGAGAACTTCGTCGACACGCTGTTCTGGATCGCCGTCCCGCTGTACCTCACGAGCGAGGGGCTCGCGATCGAAGCCGTCGGCGTCGTCGTCGGGATCCACAGCGCGATGTACTTCCTGCAGATCGGGACCGGCGGGCTGGCCGATCGAATCGGCCGTCGGCCGCCGGTCGTCTGGGGGATGTTTCTCGCCGGTGGCGGCGTCCTCGGAATGGTCCTCGTCGAGGGCTATCTCGGCTGGGTGGTGCTGGCGGGGCTTTCAGGGCTCGGCATGGCACTGCTGTACCCGAACCTAATGACCGTCCCCGGCGACGCAGCCCACCCGAGCTGGCGTTCGGCGGGCATGGGCGTCTACCGGATGTGGCGCGATGCGGGCTACGGCGTCGGCGCGATCCTCATCGGGCTCTCGATGGAACTTGTCAGCGCCGAAGCTGCCTTCTACATGACTGCCGGCCTGATGTTCCTCTCGGGCGCAGTCGTGTACGTCTGGATGGAAGAAACCCACCCGGAGTTCGGGACGCACGAACCCCCAGCGCCTGCCCCGGAGAGGGCGGTTGCCGACGACTGATACGGACTGCCGCAGGTCTCCTGTTTCTCCACTCGGCCCGCTTCCGCGCGCCTCGAAACTGATAAACATTATCCCAATTTGTATGGGTTTTTTATATTTGGTGTGTCGACAAGTAGTATGGCACCAACTGACATAATTCTGAACGAGGACGAGGTCGACGTGGATGCGGCGACGATTAATATCAGATCGACCCGCGGAGACACCGAAGACCAGCGGACGATCCGGATCGATACCCAGTACGGCGACGTTACCGCTGGGGGCAACGGAACGCACGGGACACTGTCGCTGACGAACGGCTCGGGAACGGAACAGATCCGCGCTGGGGCTGGCGAGAACCTCGGTACTCTATCGCTGGGTAGTGCCGAAGACGGGGTGAGTACCCGAAGCGTGCTCTTTCACTCCGACGGGTTCGGACGAGTCGGAGGCGACGGTGAGACCGGGCGGTTCAACCTCAACGACAGCGCCGGCAACATCATCATCTCGGCGGAAGCCGGCGACCAGACGCTGACGTTGCGCAGTCGACAGGAAGAGACCAACATCGAACTCGACGCGCGACGGGCGACGCTGTGGGTCGGTAGCGACGGAGAGACCGACGGTGCCGCGTCCGGGACGATACGGCTTCGTCGGAAGGCCGACGAGGAGACGGTTAGAATCAACGGGAGTCTCCCGACGCAATATTTCTACCAGGACGGCGAGCGGACGCTCACGCTGCAGGGACAGACAGCCACGTACGAGGCCGGAAACCCGAACGAGGACGGCGCAGTCGAGTTGCAGTCCGCGGAGTTCGATTCAGGTGGTCACAACGAGGTTCGGCTGGACGCGGAAGACGCCCGCCTGACGATGGCTGTCGAGGACGACGCGGGCGAGACACGGCAGCCGGTCCATCTCACCTCGAAAGCCGACCTGAAGTTGGGTGCCGAACAGACGCCCGGCAATGTGCAGGTCGCCGAGACCGATGGAACGCCACGTCTGGAGTTCGCAGGTGCCAGCGACGCCGCCAGGCAGAACAGTGCGATATCCGACACCGTCAGGCTGTACGCCAACGCTTCGACCGGGAGTGTCGTGCTGGGCGGCAACGACAGGGCGGGAAGTCTCCGGCTCCTCGATTTCGCCGATCGACAGGTCGGGGTGCTTACTAACGGACAGCTTAGCCTGGGTGGCGGGACGCAGACGGATCCGGGACCCCCGGGGACGCTGACGGTTTCGAACCAGTCTGGATCCGTCATGGGGACGTTGTCCGGACACGACGGCAGTCTCGAACTCGGTGGGGCGATGGGGGGCAATCGCGACAAAAAGAAAGACGGTACGTCGAGTTCTGAGCCCGGAGAGTCCGGCACCGTCTCGGTCAAGCACGAAGACGGCACGGAGAAAGTAGCGATCGAAAGCGATCCGCGCGCGAGCGTCACGATGTACAACGACGACGGTACCGCCGCCGGAACGATCCAGGCAGCACCGTCCGGCCAATCACTCGTGATGGACTCCGGCGGCCAGTCGATGGTTCTGGACGGCGACAACGGGTGGGCGGTTCTCGGCGGTTCGAACCCGAGCCAGGTCACGGGTGCGGAGCGTTTCGGTGTCCGCTCTGAGTCGTCGGGGTTCGGCGGGATGTACATCGATTCGACCGATACGAGCAGGGGGATGCCGTTCTACGGCTACTCGATCGACGGAAGCGCCAGAGCCTACCACTACTTCGACGAATCCGATCAAGAATGGATCCTCTCGATGCCGGCCGGGACTGTCAGGATCGAAGCAGACGGGACGATAAACGCCCCGAGCAAGAACTTCGTCCATCCGGTTGCCAACGAGGACGGTGATAAAGACGTCGTGTACACTGCAACGGAGTCCGCAGTCCCCCGTACGGAAGCGTCCGGACTCGCCGAGCTCCAGAACGGTTCCGCAGTGGTCGAACTGCCGGAACACTTCCGCTGGGTGACCAGCGACGAAGAGCCGTTGCTCGTGCAGGTGACTGCTCACAGCAAGAACGAGGTACAGCCGCAAGTGACCGAGCGCTCGACCGAACGGATCGTCATCGAGGACGTGGGTTCGGACGCGGTCGATTATGAGGTCTCCTACACGGTCAGGGGAACCAGAGACGGACACGAAGACAAAGAAGTGATTCGGGACGCCTCGGCGCGGGATAGTCCCGACACGGCCGGGTAGTCACGACTGCGAGACGCTATCGGTCCCTGTTATCACCTGGGGGATCGAACGTCGACTCGTTTTCCCGCAGTTGTCGGTGTGCGTCGTTGATCAACCGGAGTACTTCCGGGAGTACTTCGACCTCGATCTGGTCGCGGATCGTCGGTTCGACCGCCTCGACCTCTTCGACCTTCTCGGCGTACTTGTCCGGGAGTTCTATTTCGAATTTCATGGTATCTGTGTTGGTTCGGAACGCGGATCACTCGGCCTGGCTGATGTCGAACTGATCGGTCCACGTGTTGTCGAAGATGCCGAACGAGTTGAATCGCCGGTACGTTTCGAGCCAGTCACCGTTCCTGTCGAAGTTGTCGTACAGTTCCGAGAGATCCTGTTTGGTCAGCGTATTGTACTTGCCCATGTGAGGTCGACCGTCGTACTCCTCGACGAGGTGCGTTTCGATCTCCGTGAGGGCGTCTTTGGCGATCTCGATCATCTCCGATTGGGAAACGTTCGGAACGTTCGCCAGCAACTGGGCGTTGGCGGCCTCGACGGGGAACGGTACCTCTATCATCGCGGACCACTCGTCATGTGCCGCCGAGAGGTAATGGTCGCTGGGAGCGACAAACCGGATTCCCATAGGCGATGCGAAATGGATCTTGTACGTCTCGACTCTGGGCTCGACGTTACCACCGAAGAGACCCACAGCCGCATCGGCAGCCTGTCGCCAGAACGGCATGACCTCGTGATCCTGATAGATGTCATCCGCGATATCGAAGACGTCCTCGATGGCGTCCTCGAGATGATGCAGTGGGACGGCCACGTCCGTGGATATCGCCGGAGGTGAAGGAGGCTTCGGCATCTGCTCGTAGTTCGAGTCGTCGGTATTCTTGTCGCGCAACCGTCGAAGTGCGATGTACCAGGCCGTCTTGGTCCGTTTCTTGACGAACGGCTCTCGAGCGGCCGCTGGCTTGAAAAAGAACGTACGGAGAGTGCCACCCCATCCGGACTTGTCCTTGAGTGGATGGAAGGCGTTTCCGAGCGCCCTCGAAATGTCCTGAAACGTCGTTTTCCGCCGCTCGGGCGGCCATCGGTCGTCGGAGACGTCCAGCCACTTGTTGTCTTGCCCTGCAGCGTTGTCGACGAGCGCCTCCCAGTCTTCTGGCTTCTCCTCAGGGTCGGTGATGTCGTGTGTCCGCTCCATCACAGTGGTCTGGGCCCGGGGTTGGCCGTCATCGTGAACCCGAGGCAGGTTGATCAGCAACTGGACGTGTCGGTGATTTCGAAGGAGCTCTGGAACGTCCTCCGGAATCGTTCCCGGATCGGTCTCTGCAGTCGATATTTCGTCGGTTTCTAGCTTCCCCGTGTAGTCGTCGGTGATACTGCTATAATCGAGCCAGGACCTGCTCTGGGTGTCCTCTTTGAGCCAGTAGTAGTCCCGGACCTCCATCGTGTACGCGTAGACGACACCCATACAGCCGTATCCGACGACGACCGAGTAGAATGTCTCGTCGTCCTGTATCAACCCCATGCCGTGAGTTGTCTTGTCCCGCCCGAACTCGGCGGGATCAGTGATACCGTCGCTCGGCTCGATCCGGTACATCTGGACGACGCGCTCGTCACCCTCGGGCATCACCGTGACGAGCTCGACCGATTTGACCATGTCAGCGACTGTCGACAGCCCCATCCCGGTCCCGTGTGTGCCTGTGTTGACAGCACCGGCGATCGTCTGGCCGTCGAACGAGCCCATGTTCTTCAGCGCCAGCCCCTTCGGGGCCAGAATCTGTCGGTTGAGATCCCGGATTCGCGTACCGCCTTTCAACCTGACGAGGTGCCTCTTGTCCTCGACGTCGAGGTCGTCAGTGTCTTTGAGCCAGCCGTTGTGGTTAAGCGTCCCGGTGAGGTTCTTCAGATCGATGTACCGTTCCTCCGGAACGGGCGCTCGTGAGTGAGAGTGCCCGGAGCCGACTGCTCTGATCTTCCCGTCCTTGTTATCCTGGACCGTGGCGAACAGTTCCGCCTTGCTACTCGGGGCCGCCTCCCCTTTCGTGTCCCCGTGGTCGCTGATCCAGTTCGCCCACTTCGTCCGATCGTACGTGATCTCCCCATCGTATGTGATCGCTCCGGGCGCGGGCCGTCGGCTGAGTAGTTCGCGTACTGAAACGGGCACGTCCATCGACGCGGATTCGGCCAGATCCATCACCGAGAACGTCTCGGCCCCAGTCGCCTGTTGTAGTGATTGTGACATGGTTGATCACTGTCCCTCCAGGGTAGTTCGAGCGGTGGACAGTAGCGTCACCCGCCCGTTCATGGTTCGAACACGTCCATGTAATCGCTCGTCTGCGTGCTGTGTGTCCGTCCGTCGGCGTTCACGAGTACGCTCCCGTCTGCCGTTGCGACCGCAGTCGCCAGGTGTGTGGGCGTCGTCTGGCCTCGACGGTCGAGTGCTGTAGGGACAGCACCGGACCGGCGCCTGTCGAGGACGTAGATTGTCCCGCCGGGTTGCTGGTCCGTATGCTCCGCCCGACCGCCGAACTCGGCTCCGATCACGACGGTCTCGTCCGATACCGCCACGGAGGTTCCGAACCGTTCGTCGCTGCTGCCATCCGGTGCCAGGTACTTCCGTCGGCGCCACCGGCCCCCTGCGCGAGTAAAGACGTACGCTGCACCCGCGTTCGAACCGTTCGCGTTGGTTTCGCTCGGCGCTCCGACGACGACGGTCGAGCCGTCGATGGCGATTGCCTCGCCGAACCTGTCGTCCCGGCCGGTTCGTTCCGGCGCGAGTCGTGCCGTTCGCCGCCAGCGGTGACCCGAGCGCCTGAACACACAGACGACGCCGCTATCCTCGACCGTCGACCGGTCGGCTCTCGCGCCAACGATAGCGACGTCGCTGTCGAGTGCCACCGAGTGACCGAACCGCTCGCGTTCAGTGACGGGAACCAGAGTCGTCTCGCGGTTCCAGGTGCCGTTCGATAGCGTGAAGAGGTCGACCGATCCGGTTCGACCTCCTTCGGGGTGTCTCGCCTGGGGCGCCCCGACGACGGCCGTCCCGTCGTCGACCGCGACCGCGGCTCCGAACTGGACGAGACCCGCGGTCGCGGTCGGCGTGAGCGTCCGCGTTCGGTCCCACGTCCCCGCCGTTCGGGTGAACACGGTTGCCGATCCCGCCGCTCCGCCGGCCGCGTGTTCATGGTACCCGGAACCGACAACGACCGTCGACCCGTCCACCGTGACGGAGTCACCGAACCCGCCGCCAGTGGTCTCCGGCGTTAGCGTGGCCGTTCGTTTCCATCCGGAACCCGCTGCCCTGTAGACGGCGACGGTACCTGATTCCGTCGTGGTCGGGCCGGCGACCACACGTGTGCTGACGAGGGCCGTGTCGCCATCGAGATCGACCGCACCACCGACGTGTGCACCGTTCTCACTCGACGACTCGCTGCTCGCCGTCACCGCTTCCGATTTCGCCGCGGCGGAGCGACCGCTGAAAATCGTAGCCGCGCCCATCGTGTGCAACAGATCTCGCCTGGCCACAGCGAGCAAACTCGAATCGTCCCCACGATCGCCGCTTGTCCCACCACTAGCGATCATCGTGATCCCTGTCCGTCCTCGCCCCCGGCAAACCGAATGTGATTCGTTTCTCGCGGCCGATCGGTCGTCCCCGACAGCAGTCTGTCTCCACGGAACCCTCGGTATCCGAGTGATACATGTTCCAATCGATTGTCACGCACTCACTAAAAAGTGTGTAAGGTATTGACTAGCCAGAAAAGGTTACTCTCGGAGCCTCGCGAACGTCTCTCCCTCACGGTCGGCGACGTGGACGAGTCCGTCGTCAGCCAGGTCATCGAGCAGTCCACGAAGCCATTCCCGCCCGTACTGCCCCTCGGGGACGTAATCCACGCGAACCCGCGACCCGAGAGCGTCTAGCTCGACTTCTCCGCCGTCTCTGAGGATCGAAATCACCCGTCCCCGGAACTGGCGGCGGCTCCCCTCGAACTCGGGTTGCGTCGGCACGTCGGGCGCGGTGAAGTCGCCGGTTTCGTATGCCAGACACCACTCCCGCCAGGGACAGGCCGCGCCGTCACAGGCGGGCGTCTTCTCGCAGGCAACCCCGCCCAGTTCCATAATCGCGTTATTCCACACCCGCGACTTCCCGTCGGGCATGAGTGCCCCCGCGACGCGTTCGAACTCGCTGTCCTCGTCCGGCACGTCGAAGGCCCGATACAGCACGCGTTTGACGTTCGTGTCGACGACCGCATCACCGTTGTCGAACGCGAACGAAGCGACGGCGTTTGCGGTGTAGGGGCCGACGCCCATCAACTCCTGCAGCCCGTCCGGATCCCGGGGAAACTGCCCGCCGTACGCTTCGAGGACCTGTCGGGCGGCCTCGTGGAGGTATTTCGCGCGGTTGTTGTACCCGAGGCTGTGGTCGGTCCAGAAGCCCACAACGTCGGCCCGATCGGCTTCGGCGAGGGTTTCGACGGTCGGCCAGCGGTCGAGAAAAGCCTCCCAGGCGTCGACCACGCGATCGAGCTGTGTCTGCTGGCTCATCACCTCCGAGACGAGGACCGCGTACGGGTCAGTCGTTTTTCGCCAGGGATACTCACGGTGGTCGTTCTCGTACCACTCGACGAGGGCTTCTCTGACGCGCTCGACGTCGTCGGGGAGATACCCCTCGGCGGACGCCTCGGTCATCACCAGTTGGTTCGGCCACGCGCCCTTGAGTGTGGCGCTCGCGTCCGTCGCTGTCGATCTAGTCGTCGTCCGCACGGGCGTGCTCCCAGGTGAACGCCGACTCCTCGAACAGGCGCTCCTCGGTCGCGAACACGTCAGAGAAGACGAACCGTGCGCCGCGACCCGAGGTGCCGTCGACCCACACCGACCAGCCGTGGGCCTCGGCGATCGTCTTGACGATCGACAGGCCGATTCCGGTGCCGTCTTCGCTGTTCGTGTGCCCGTATTCGAAGATCGCGTCCATCTCCTCGTCGGGGATGCCGGGGCCGTCGTCCTCGACGTAAAACCCGTCCTCGGTCAGCCCGACCGTCACCGTCACCTCCGGGCCGACGTGATCGATCGAGTTCCGGAAGAGGTTCTCCAGTGCTCGCAACAGGCGGTTCCGGTCGCCATCGATCGCGATGCTGTCCTCGACTCGCAGCGTCGCGCCCTTGTTGTCGATGTTGCTCCAGGCCTCTCTGGCCGCGTCCTCGAGTTCGAATCGCTCGGTCTCCTCGACGGACTCACCCTTGCGTGTCAGGGTGAGCACGTCGTTGATGATCGAGTCGATCCGGTCGTGTGCCCCGTCGATCTTCTCGACGTGTTCGAGCAGTTCCCCCTGCGAGTCGTCGAGTTTGGTCCGCAGGAGTTCGACGTGTCCGCGCGCGACCGCGAGTGGGTTCCGAAGATCGTGACTCAGCGTCGAAGCGAACTGATCGAGTCGGCGGTTCTGCCGCTTCATCTCCTGGCGCGAGCTCTCGGCCTCGTGTTTGGCCTGCCGGGCTTGCTGGAACTGCCCTTCGAGGGCGTCACGCATGTTCTCGAAGGCGTCGAACAACCTGCCGATCTCGTCCTCGCGGGTCGTCTCCAGATCGACGTCGAGCGAGCCCGATTCGATCTCTCTGACGCGTTGTTTGAGCTGTACAAGCGGAACGACCGTACTCCGGCCGAGGACAACGCCGACTGCCACCAGCGAAACGAGCGCCGTCAGAGCCAGAAACAGTACGTTCCGCCCGACGGTGGCACTGACACTGTAGAGATCCTCCTTCGAAGCTGTCGAGACGGCGATCCAGTCGGTTCCTTCGACGGGGACGTACGTGCGCACCTCCCCGTCGGTCTCGACGGTCCGCGTCACTCGTTTCTCGACGGTCGTTGCGAACGCGTCTGTCCGTTCGAGCGCCGAGTCTCGCCCGGAGTCAGTTGCGACGACCCGACTTCCGTCGGTGGTTGCAAGCGTCGTGCGGATGTCGTTGTCCTCGAACGTCGGCACGAACCGGCTGACGACAACGACGGCACTGCTTTCTGTCGTCCGTCCGGCCAGCGCGATCGCCCGGTCGTCTCCGACGGCGTAGGATCGATTCGAAAACGTGACTGCGTCAGGATCGTCACCCAGGCGGGCGAGCGGGTCGATCCAGTGCGTTCCGACCGCAGTCAGTTCGCGGCCGTCGTATGCGTCGTTCGTGCTCGCGATGACAGTACTGGTATCGGTGTCGGCGTAATGGATGTCGATGATCGCGTCACCACCCCCGGCTTTCGCCGCCGAGAGATACGCGTCGAGCTCTGTCCCGTTCGGTGCGCGTTTCGGATCCGCGATCAGGGACGTCTGCGCACGCGTTCCAGCCACCCACTGGCTGACGCTCTGGGCACGCAACTCGGCCGTCGTTTCGAGTTCAGCCGTCGCTTCCTCCTGTATCGTGCCCTGGATCTCGACGTACGTGGCGAGACCGATACTGCTGATGAGGACGACGACGAGAAGCAGCGAGACGAGAAACTTCATCCCGAGCCGACGGCGAATGAACCCCGGAGTGACCCAGCGGTAGACCTGCCGGTACAGCGGCGGAGATCCCGAGTTGCGATCCGACGTGTCCGGGCTCCCACTCGTGGGCGATCCGCTCGAACCGGAATCGCGGCCGGACGGCATGTTTGCTCTCGACGGGTGCGTCCCGTATCCCCGTGCTACGTCGTACCTGGATGAACCTGGCACATAAGGATTTGGAAATGTTTGCGACTCTATCACGATAGGGGCTGCGTAACGATTTACCGGTGCGATCGACCCGGAACTGAGGGGGAGTATCGTAGCCGGTGGGTGGAAGAACCACTTTCGACCGGGCGACGGAACTCGATCTCGTCGACGACTTCGATCCCCTCGATGCGCTGGAGGCGCTCGTACGCCAGATACCCCAGGATGCGCTGCTCGGCGAAGGGCTTGGATCCGACACGCACTGTCGGGACCGACCGAGGACGGAGCCCGCTGGTGCTACAGCCACCGAACGCCCCCGCTATCATCGCGCTAGCGAGTGTTCCCACGCTACGGAGATACGATCGGCGCACCGAGGCCATGAACGGGATGTTCTGAAGCTATCGTGATATATGTTGCCACGGGAGTAGTCGGTCGCGTTAAGTTAGAGGATGAGGCGGACGAGTTCTGAGTGTCTATGGCAGAAATCGACCGCCTCAGCGAGAGTATCGCGTGGATAGACTTGTCGTTTGTGGAGCGAGATCGGACTCCCGAGTGGGCGATTCAAGTGGGCATCCGGTGTCACTTGGCAGGTATGTCATTACGGGATGCCAGTCAGTTTCTCGAAAAGTTGGGAGTCCAACGGAGTCATGTGGCAATCCACGAGTGGGTTCATAAAGCCAATCTACAGCCAATCTCGACGGTCACTGCGGATCAACTTGCGGTCGACGAGAAGATGATCCGCCTGCACGGTCAAGAGTTTTGGCTGTACGGCGCTGTCGATCCCCAGACGAACGAAATCCTCCACGTCAGTCTGTTTCCGACAGCAACAAAACAGACAACGCGGTGGTTTCTGGATGAGCTACATCGTCGCTATCAGCTCGACAACGTGCTGTTTCTCGTTGACGACGCCAATTATCTCGGTCCAGTACTGGCCGAAGATGGCTACCGATTTCAGATATTGTCACATGGAAATCGGAATGCTATCGAACGTGTCTTCTGGGAGGTAGAACGGAGAACATCATCGTTTGCAAATAGTTTCAGCCATGTCGAGCTAGAGACAGCTGAAGAGTGGCTCGAAGCCTTCGCTGTCTATCACAACTCACGCCAAAGTTAACGCGACCGGAGTAGTCCGCTATCTATAATTAATGATTTTCCGGGAAGGAAACCTTCATTCGTGTGCCACGACAGGGGACGCACGTTATGAACGTCGACGACATCACGAGGGTCGCGGTGCTCGGCGCCGGAAGCATGGGCCATGGGATCGCCGAGGTCGCAGCGCTTGCAGGCTACGAGGTCGCGTTGCGTGACATCGATGAGGACCTCGTGCAGGACGGCTACGAGAACATCGAGTGGTCAGTAGAGAAGCTGGCAGAGAAAGACCGACTCGATGAGGATCCCGAGGTAGTATTGGATCGGATCACGCCGCTGGTCGACCTGGAGGCGGCCGTCGGGGACGCCGACGTCGTCATCGAGGCCGTCCCGGAAGTCATGGACATCAAGACCGAGGTCTACGGATCACTCGAGGAGTACGCCCCGGACCGGGCGATCTTCGCGACGAACACGTCCAGCCTCTCGATCACTGACCTCTCGGAGATGACAGATCGACCCGAGCAGTTCTGTGGGATGCACTTTTTCAACCCGCCCGTGCGGATGCAACTGGTCGAGGTCATCACCGGCAAACACACCAGCGAGGAGACGCTGGAGACGGTCGAAGCCCTGGCGGAATCGTTCGACAAAACGTCGATCAGGGTGCGGAAGGACAGTCCCGGTTTCGTCGTCAACCGGATCCTCACGCCGCTTTTGAACGAGGCGTGCTGGGCCGTCAACGAGGGCGGTGCCGACATCAGGACCGTCGACAGCACGGGCAAGTACGACATCGGCATCCCGATGGGACCGTTCGAACTCGCCGACCGGGTCGGCAACGACGTCGCACATCACGTGCTGGAGTACCTCAACTCCGAGCTGGGGGAGGCATACGAACCGTGTCCGTTGCTCACGGAGAAAATCGACGAAGGGAAATTCGGCGAGAAGACCGGCGAAGGGTGGTACGACCACGACGAAGGCGTCGAAATCCCGGCCGACGCGGGCGAGGGAGCAATCGAACGCCGACTGCTCGCGGTGCTGGCCAACGAAACAGCCAAGTTGATCGAGGACAGCGTCGCACCGATCGAGGACATCGACGAGGCGATGATGCTCGGGGCCGGGTTCCCGGACGGCCCGGGCAAGCTGGCCGACGCGGCTGGCGTCGAGACGCTCGTCGAGACGCTGGAAGGACGACACGCCGAAACGGGACACCCGCGCTACGAAGTCAGCGACGGGCTCCGCGAGATCGCTGACAACGGCGGCTTCTACGCGGACGACGAAGGCGAGGCGAGCGGTCGTGCCTACGAGCAGATCAGCGTCGAGATCGACGGACGCGTCGGCCACATCGAGATCGACCGACCCCACCGGATGAACTCGATCACCGTCCAGATGCTCGAGGAGATCGAACACGCGGTCGAGGCTCTCGAGGAAGACGACGACGTTCGCTCGTTGCTGGTCTCCGGTGCGGGCGACCGGGCGTTCTCGGCGGGATTCGACGCCGCCTCGGCCGCACCGGGCAGCGGGCTGGAAGCAACCGAGATCTCCCGGTACGGCCAGCAGGTCACCGGCGCGTTCGAGGAGTGTCCCAAGCCGGTCGTCGCGGCGATCGACGGCTACTGTCTCGGCGGCGGGATGGAACTGGCCACGGGCGCGGATCTGCGGGTCGCCAGCGAGCGCGCGCAGTTCGGCCAGCCCGAACACAACCTGGGCCTCCTGCCGGGCTGGGGCGGCACCCAGCGACTCAGCGCGATCGTCGGCGAAGGGCGCGCCAAGGAGATCATCTTCACCGCGCGCAACGACTACGACGCCGAGACGATGGCCGACTACGGATTCGTCAACGAGGTCGTCGAAAACGAGTCCTTCGAGGAGCGGGCCCGGGAACTGGCCCGGGAACTGGCCGCCGGCCCGCCGATCGCCCAGAAGTTCACCAAGCGCGCGATGCACGCGGGTCGCGACGACACCGGCGCCGGCCTGGAGGTCGAGGCCGCTGCATTCGGGCACCTGTTCACCACTGACGACGTCTGGGAGGGGCTGGCCGCCTTCCAGCAGGACCGCGATCCCGAGTTCGAAGGGCAGTAGTCCCGACGACTGCCTCCCGCTTCCAGGTCCGGCGAGTTAGTTCCGTCCCTGGTCCAAAGAGTTACCTCTGTCCCCGCCGCCGCTGACGGTATGGGTCGTCAGACGCCACTCTACCAGCGCCACGCGGACCGGGACGCCAGTTTCACCGACTTCGGCGGGTGGGAGATGCCGGTCGAGTTCGATTCGATCCGGTCCGAACACGAGCGCGTCCGCGAGTCAGTCGGCAAGTTCGACGTCTCGCACATGGGCCAGATCGAGGTCACCGGCTCCGACGCGGAACGACTCTTGCAGCGGCTCACGACCAGCGACGTGACCGCACTCGATCCCGGGGAGGCACAGTACGCCGCGATCACCGACGAAGAGGGGATCATGCTCGAGGACACGGTCGTCTATCGCCTGCCCGACGGCGAGACGTACCTGTTCGTGCCCAACGCCGGCAACGACGAGGCGATGGCCGAGCGGTGCCGGTGGATTCGCTCCGAATTCGATCTCGACGCCGAAATCACCAACGCGACGACCGACTGGGCGATGATCGCGGCCCAGGGACCGGACGCGCCAGAGCGCTTCGAGGAGGTGACTGACGCGCGATACACGCTCGACCGGTTCGAGATCGAACGCGCCGATGTCGCCGGCGCGGACTGTCTGGTTGCGGCCACGGGATACACCGGCGAGGACGGCTTCGAGATCCTGGTTCCGGAGGCGGCTGCGACGACCGTCTGGGACGCCTTCGACGTACAGCCCTGCGGGCTCGGTGCCCGAGACACGCTGCGCCTGGAGATGGGCTATCTCCTCTCCGGACAGGACTTCGACCCCGAGACGGAGCCGCGAACGCCCTACGAGGCGGGGATCGGCTTCGCCGTCAAACTCGACACGGAGTTCGTCGGTCGCGACGCGCTTGAGGGAGTCGCCGCAGAAGGCCCCGAATCGAAACTCCGGGGCGTACAGCTGATCGACCGGGGCGTCCCGCGACACGGACAGCCCGTCACGACGCCCGGCGGCAAGGAGATCGGACACGTCACGAGTGGGACGATGAGTCCGACGCTCGGTGAGCCGATCGGGCTGGCCTACGTCGACGTTGCACACGCGGATCCGGACACCGTCGTTCGCGTCGTCGTCAGGGACGAACCGAAGAAGGCACGTATCAGGACCACGCCATTCATCGATAGATGAGCTTCGATATCCCGGAGGAGTTGCGATACCTCGACTCCCACGAATGGGTCCGCACGACCGACGGCACCGCACGAATCGGCATTTCCGATGTCGCACAGGACGAACTGGGCGACGTCGTCTTCGTCGAACTGCCCGACGAGGGCGAGGAGATCGACGCCGGCGACGACTTCGCCGTCGTCGAGAGTATCAAAGCCGTCTCGGACGTCTACGCCCCGGTCGCCGGCGAGGTCACGGCAGTCAACGAAGCCCTGTTCGATCAGCCCGAGTTGATCAACGAAGACCCGTACGGCGACGGCTGGCTCGTCGAGGTCGAACTGGCCGATCCCGACGAACTCGCGTCGCTGCTCACTGCCGAGGCGTACGCCGACGAGATCGACTCGTGAGCGAGACGGCGGAATTCGCGCCGACTACTCGATTAGAACAGCGTTGACCTGTCCGTCCTGTCCGGGGCGAGACGTGACGCGTGCCTCGCCTTCGCTGGTCTCGATGACAGCGCCTTTCGTGATGATGTTTCGACGGATGTAGTTCAGGTTCGCGGGGTTCTCGACGACGTTTTCGATCTCCGCCTCGACGACCGTATCGCCGTCGGCGACGCTGGCGACGTTCGTGCTGAGCGCCCGGACCTTCGTCGTGTTCCCGCGGGCGTCGATCGTCTTCAGCGACGGGTCGTCGAGTTCGGTTTCGGTCGGTTCGTCGCCGAGTTCGTACTTGCGCTTGTTTCGGGAGTGGCGACGGCGGCCACCGGTTCGCTTGCGTGTCGAACGGCCCTGGAATTTCATACCTGAGAGAAACACCAGCGGATACTTGAACCTCTCGACTCGCAGAAACGGTAGTATTTACACCACGGGGCCACCACCAACGCGTGATGAGTCTTCGGACAGCTGTCGGCGCACCGTTCGTCCAGGCGGGCACCGATCGGCTCGGCCGTAGCGATTTCGTCGTCGCGCTGTCGCTGGATCGGGACTGGTTCTCGCCCGATCAGGCCAAGCGATTGATCGACGTCGCGGCGAGCGAAGGGCTCCTCGAGCCCGACGACGACGAGCTGGTCGCGACGTTCGACGTCGGCACGGTGACCATCCCCGAGGGGTTCACGCCCGAAGAATCGATTCTCCAGCAGCGGACGACCTTCGAGCGGATCCTCGACGCGGTCGTCGAAGCCGGAGCCGACAAGCGGGAAGCGGTCGCGGCGATCAACGGGCTGCAGAGCGACCTCGGCGTAACTCTCGAGACGGCCGCAGTCGTCTACGCTCGCCGACAGGGCCTGTCCGTCGACGACCACGTCGAGCGGGTGCGGGGGGATCTGTGATGGTCGAAGAGCGCATCACGGACGGCAAGCGAATCGCGCAACTGCTCGCGTCGGAACTGTCGGCCCGCGAGACCGGGCCACTGGCACGCGTCGAGGTGATCGACGCCGACCGCGACGCGACGCCGAGCGAGGACGGCACCCCGGCATACGGGATCGCGGTCGACGAGGTTGACGTCGGAACCGCCTCGCTCTTCCCGGACTACGTCCGGGTGACCGTCTCGGTCGGTACAGACGCAGTGATCGAGACTGCCGGGAACGCCGGCGTTCCCGCCCGGCGTGAAGACGACATGGCCGTGCTGCAGGTCGAAAGCGGTGCGGCCGTCAAGCCCGCGGTCGACGTGATCGCTGCAGCCGTAGAGCACGGCGCGTGACTACTTCGTCGCAGCCGTGGAAGACAACGCGTGACCACTGCAGGTGGAACACAACACCAGACCGGCGCAACGAAAACAGAGACGCGAAAGAATCTAGTGGAACGTCCGCGAGACGTCTTCGTCGTCATCGGCTTCCTGCTGAATCTTCTCCCAGGCGTCGTAGAAGTCCTGTTCGACGATCTCCAAGCGGTCGTCGCGGATCGCGAACATCCCGGCTTCGGTACAGATCGCCTTGATGTCCGCCCCGGAGGCCGCGCCGGTCTCCTCGGCCAGCGACTCGAAGTCCACGGTCTCGGCGAGGTTCATCTCGCGGGTGTGGATCCGGTAGATCTGTTCGCGACCCTCCGCGTCGGGCTTTGGCACCTCAATGAGGCGGTCGAAGCGGCCGGGCCGGAGGATCGCCCGGTCGAGCATGTCGAAGCGGTTGGTGGCGGCGATGATCCGGATCTCACCACGGTCCTCGAAACCGTCCATCTCCGAGAGGAGTTGCATCATCGTCCGCTGGACCTCCGCGTCGCCGGAGGTCTTCGATTCGGTCCGCTTGCTCGCGATCGCGTCGATCTCGTCGATGAAGATGACGGCGGGTTCGTGCTGGCGGGCCAGTTCGAACAGGTCCCGGACGAGTTTCGCGCCCTCGCCGATGAACTTGTGGACCAGCTCCGAGCCGGCCATCTTGATGAACGTGGCGTCAGTCTGGTTTGCGACGGCCTTGGCCATCATCGTCTTGCCCGTGCCGGGCGGACCGTACAGGAGGACACCGCTGGGCGGGTCGATCCCGACATCCTCGAACATGCCGGGGTTCTTCAGCGGCATCTCGACGGTCTCGCGGACCTCCTCGATCTGCTCCTGGATACCGCCGATGTCCTCGTAGCCGACGTCCGGGCTCTGGTCGACTTCCATCACGCGAGCACGGACGTCGGTCTCGTCGTCCAGGGACTTGACGATCGACAGGGAGTTGTTGACCGCGACCCGGGCGTCCGGCTCGAGGTCTTCCCGCATCTCCTCTGTGACCTCGGTCAGCGCTTCCTGGTTGTTGCCGTGCTGTTTGATGATGACGCCCTCGTCGGTCATCTCCTGAACGGTAGCGATGAACAGCGGCGACTGCTTGAGTTTCTTGTTCTCGTGGGTGAGTCGTTCGAGCTTCTGCTGGTATTTGTTGTTCTCGGCGTTGGCATCGAGCAACTTGTCCCGCATCTCCTCGTTTTGGGCCTCCAGCACTTCGAGACGCTCCTGCAGGGCCTCGATTTTCTCCTGCTGGGAGGCGTCGTCGTCGTACGGGAGACTAACGTCGTCGACGGTGTCCGTCATTACCCCCTGGGTAGTGGATGTGTTCATAAGAGGTTTCGGGTGGTGTCAAGCGATGCCACGCCGCCGATCAGGACTATCGGTGAATGAGTGATGCGCATATTTTAGAAGAGAAAATATTATTACCTTGTATCCACTCGTTCGGAGTACGATGAGCACGACCGAGACGGTATCCACGGACGCACCACAGGACAACGACTGGGACGCGGTTCGAGAGCTCCCCCCGAGTGCGAAACTCGTCGCGAAGGTCCTGGAGTACAACGGACAGTTGACCCAGAGCCAGCTCGCCGAGGAGACGCTGTTGCCCGGCCGGACGGTTCGGTACGCCCTGAACCGCCTGGAAGATATCGGCGTCGTCGACGCCCGGTTCTCCTTTACCGACGCTCGCAAGCGCGTCTACTCCCTCCAGATCGAGTAAAAATACGGCGGTCGATTTTACTTTCAGCCTGGTCTCGGAATCCCTTTAGGACGGGACGGCCTACGGCCAGTCGATGACGCGGGTGATCCACACGGGCGACACGCACCTCGGGTATCAACAGTACCACGAACCCGCCCGTCGAGAGGACTTTCTATCTGCGTTCCGACAGGTGGTCGAGGACGCCGTCGCCGAGGACGTCGACGCGGTCGTCCACGCCGGCGACCTGTTCCACGACCGGCGCCCGGGACTGGCCGACATCATGGGAACGCTGTCCGTCCTGCGAACGCTCGAGGACGCGTCGATCCCGTTTCTCGCCATCGTCGGTAACCACGAGACCAAGCGCGACGCCCAGTGGCTGGACCTGTTCGAGTCGCTCGGGCTGGCCACCCGGCTAGGGGCCGAACCCGTGACGATCGGCGAGACGGCCTTCTACGGGCTCGATTACGTCCCGAAATCCCAGCGGTCCTCGCTGGCGTACGACTTCGAGCCACACGACGCCGAGTACGCGGCGCTGGTCGCCCACGGGCTCTTCCAGCCGTTCGACCATGGCGACTGGGACGCCGAAACGGTGCTCGCCGAGTCGTCCGTCGCCTTCGACGCGATGTTGCTCGGCGACGACCACACGCCAAAGCGGGCGGAGGTCGACGGCACGTGGCTGACATACTGCGGGTCGACCGAGCGCACGAGCGGTTCCGAGCGGGAGGACCGCGGCTACAATCTCGTCACCTTCGACGACGGGGTCGACATCCGACGACGCGGGCTGCCGACCCGAGAGTTCGTCTTCGTCGACGTCGAACTCAAAGACGGTGAAGGGTACGATCGGGTCCGCAAGCGCGTCCTGCAACACGAACTGGAAGAGTCGGTCGTCATCGTGACGATCGAGGGCGACGGCGAGCCGATCACTCCCGCGGAGATCGAGACGGTCGCGCTGGAGGCGGGCGCGCTGGTCGCCCGCGTCAACGACCGCCGGGAAATCGAACCGGCCCAGGAGGTGTCCGTCTCGTTCGCCGACCCGGACGACGCCGTCAGCGAACGGATCCGCGAGCTGGGGCTGAGCCCGGCCGCGCGGGACATCGACGAGACCGTCCGGGCCAGCAAGGTCGCCGATTCGAACGTCGCCGACCGCGTCCAGCAACGCGTCGCCGAGATCGTCGAGGAAGCCGACCCCGGCGCGTTCGAGGCGGCCGACGACGAACCCGACGCGGGCACCGCTGAGGACGCATCCGACGCCGGCGACGACACACCCGACGCCGAATCGTCCGACGACGCACCTGACGTCGGATCGGCTGAGGACACACCCGACGCAGACACTGCTGAGGACGCACAGTCTGCCGACGGCGACGGGCAGGCCACGATGGAGGAGTACCTATGAAATTCACGCGGATCGCTCTGAAGAACTTCAAATGCTACGGGGACGCCGACTTGCGCCTGAACCCGGGGGTGACGGTGATCCACGGTGTCAACGGCAGCGGCAAGACGTCGCTGCTGGAAGCGGCGTTTTTCGCGCTGTATGGGGCCCGCGCGCTCGACGCGACGCTGGAGGACGTGGTCACGACGGGGGCCGAGGAGACGATCGTCGAACTGTGGTTCACCCACGCCGGCGGCGACTACCACCTCAAGCGCCGGGTCCGGGCGACCGGCGACCGCCCGACGACCGCCGAGTGCGTGCTTGAGGGGCCGGAGGCGACCTACGACGGGGCCAGAGACGTCGGCGAGCGCGTCGCGGAGTTGCTCCGGATGGACCACGAGGCGTTCGTCAACTGCGCGTACGTCCGCCAGGGCGAGGTCAACAAGCTCATCAATGCGACCCCGGACGAGCGCCAGGACATGATCGACGAACTCCTGCAACTGGGCAAGCTCGAGGGGTACCGCTCGCGTGCCAGCGACGCTCGCGTCGGGGTCGGCCGCGTCCGCGACGACAAGCAGGGAGCGCTGGCACAGCTCGACGAGCAGATCGAAGCCAAAGAGGAGAAAGACCTGCACGGGACGCTGAACGACCTCCAGACGGAGCTACAGGAGGTCGAATCCGAGATCGACCGCTACGAGGAGCAGCGCGAGACGGCCGTCGAAACCCTCGAAGAGGCCGAGGCGGTCCTCGAAGAGTACGAACAGAAACGTGACGAACTGGAGACCGTCGAGTCGGAGATCGAGGAGCTGGAGGACACGATCGCCGAGACCGAACGCGAGCGCGAGTCGCTTCAGTCGGAGGTCTCCGAGTTGCGCTCGGCGATCGAAGACCGCGAGGAGACGGCCCGAACGGCGCTCGCCGAGTCCGAGCTCGACGCCGACGCGACGACTGCGACCGTCGAAGCACGACTCACAGAGCTGGACGAGCGCGACGAGGAGCTCCGGGACGACCTCGAAGAGCATCGACTCGAAGCCAGCGAGCGTGCGAGCGACGCCGAAAGCGCCCGCGAGCGGGCCGACTCGCTGGAGTCGCGGGCAGCCGAGAAGCGACAGCGAGCCGACGAACTGGCGGCCGAGATCGAATCGGCCGAGTCGAAGCTCGAAGAGCGACGCGAGCGGGTGAGCGACCTCGAGGACCGGATCGAGGAGCTTCGGGAGGAATTTGCGGACGCGCCGATCGATGTGGGGGCGGCCGAAGAGCACCGCGAGGAGATCGACGCCGATCTCGACAGCGTCCGGGACGAACTGGCGGAGCTGTCGGCCGAGATCGACCAGCAGCGCGAATCGATCGAGGAGGCCGAGTCGCTACTGGAGGCGGGCAAGTGTCCCGAGTGTGGCCAGGACGTCGAGGGGTCACCGCACGTGGAGTCGCTCGACGAGCAGCGAGACGAACTCGAACAACTGCAAGCGGAGCGTGCCGAACTCCGGGATCGGCGTGATCGACTGACCGAGCGTCTCGATCGGGCGGAAGAACTCCTCGAAGCCGAAGACGAGATCGACCGCCTGCGCGAACGCCGCGAAACGATCCAGCAACTGCTCGATGAACAGGCCGAGGATCTCCAGGACGACCGCGAGCGCGTGAGCGAACTCCGGGAGTCGGCGGCCGAACTCGAAGGAGAGGCAGAGGAAGCGCGCGACGATGCCGAGGAGGCCGAGGCGCTGGCCGAACAGGCACGCGAGCAGATCGGCACCATCAACGAACGCCGGACCGACCTCAGGGAGCGCCGACAGCGACTCGAGCGGGCACTCGACGCGCTCAAGGCGATCGAAGACGCCGAAGGCGAGATCGAGCGACTGCGCGAGCGTCGGTCGGATCTCGCCGAGACGAACGAGGAGCGTCGCGAGCGACTCGCCGAGAAACGCGACCGCCGGTCTGAACTCGCACAGGCGGTCGACGAGTCACAGGTCGAGGCCGCCAGAGACCAGAAGCAGGACGCAGAGCAGTACATCGAACAGGTCGACGGGCAACTCGAGTCGCTCCGGGAGCGCCGTGACGACCTCCAGAGTCGGATCGGTGGCGTCAAACAGGAACTCGAAGAACTCGAAGCTCTCCGGGAACGGCGCGAGGAACTGGAGGCGGTCGTCGAACGTCTCGAGTCGCTGTACGAGGAGACCGAACAACTCGAATCGATGTACGGGCAGCTCCGGGCGGAGCTGCGCCGGCGAAACGTCGAGACGCTCGAACGGATGCTCAACGACACGTTCGACCTGATCTACCAGAACGCCTCCTACTCGCGGATCGAGCTGAGCGGCGACTACGAGCTGACGATCCACCAGAAGAACGGCGACACGCTCGATCCCGAACAGCTTTCGGGCGGCGAGCGAGCGCTGTTCAACCTCTCGCTGCGGACCGCGATCTACCGGCTGCTATCCGAGGGGATCGAGGGGACAGCCCCGATGCCGCCGCTGGTGCTCGACGAACCGACCGTCTTCCTCGACTCGGGCCACGTCTCACAGCTCGTGGCGCTGATCGAGCAGATGCGCGAGCTCGGCGTCGAGCAGATCGTCGTGGTCAGCCACGACGAGGAACTGATCGGCGCGGCAGACGACCTCGTCCACGTCGAGAAAGACCCCACGACCAACCGATCGCACGTCGAACGGCTCGACTCGCCGGTGCTGGCCGAATCCGTCGGGTCGGACTAGTCGAGATCCGGCGGCGAATGAACCTGGACGCCACCCGTCGATATCTCGTCCCGTGTCGCTTCTGTCGCCCGGTAGCCCCGCTGGCCGTGGACAGTCGTCGTCTCGATCAGTCCGGCCGCGCGGAGCTCGGTTGCAGTCCCGTGGAGTTCACTCTCGCATGCGTCGAACCGATCGAGCAGCTGTCGTACCGACGCGGCACCGCCGATCGCCAGTTCGAGCAGGAGTGCGAGCGCCCGCCCGGACCGCTCTCGCGGCCCCGACACGCCGATAGGTACGTCGAACCTCTCGGCAAACCCGCCCGGATCGACCGGCGTCAGCTCCGAGCACGGCCTGGTCGTCACGGCTCCGTCCGACAGCTCTCTGACCCGACACTCCCCGCCGCTCGAACGCCGGTGGATACAGTAGGCCTCTCCGTCGCTGACCAGCCGCATGGTCGATCGAACGAAACGCACGCGCAAAGCGATTTCGACAGGGGCAAAGCGATTGCATCCGGGATCGGTTCGAGCGAGAGCCGTCGACGACACAGTCCCGAAAGACACTTACAGCACGATATAATTATATCTAATTACACAATGTCGAAGCGCATCGAGTTCCCCGAGTATCTCGACGTCGACTACACCGACGGGAAAGGGCAGAACCCCGAGGATTACAAGAGTATCGAAGACAAGATTGAGAAGGCTATCGAGGTCACCCGCGAAGGCCTGGAGCAGTACGAGAATCCGGTCGTCATGTGGACCGGCGGCAAGGATTCGACGCTGACGCTGTACTTCGTCAAGGAGGTTGCCGACCGCTTCGATCTGGAGGTCCCGCCGGTCGTGTTCATCGACCACTACCAGCACTTCGACGAGCTCATCGACTTCGTCGAGTACTGGGCCGACGAGTGGGATCTGGACGTCATCTGGGCCCGCAACGAGGACGTCGGCGCGTACGTCGACGAGAACGGCCTGGAGCCGGGTGACGACATCCCGATCGACGCGCTCAGCGAGCACAACCAGCACCACGTCCGGAACCTGCTGGAGTACGAGGAGGAGACGTTCCCGTTCCTGCTTGACACCTACGTCGGCAACCACCTGCTGAAGACGGTCGCGCTCAACGACACGCTCGAAGAGCACGACGTCGACGCCGTCCTCTCGGGCGTCCGCTGGGACGAACAGGAGGCCCGCGCCGACGAGACGTTCTTCTCGCCGCGTCACGATCCGGACATCTACCCGCCCCACGACCGCGTCCAGCCGATCCTCCAGTTCGCCGAGGCAGACGTCTGGGAGACGTTCTGGAACTTCGTCGTCCCGGACACCGTCGCAGGGTTCCCGGAAGACGGCTACGTGCCCCAGGGCCAGGACGACCTGCCCGAGGGCGTCGAGAAGGAAGACGTGCCGGTCAGCCCGAAGTACTTCGCCGGGTTCCGATCTCTCGGCAGCGAAGTCAGCACGGACAAGTCCGCCGAGGAGCCTGCCTGGCTGCAGGACATGGCCAACACCACCGAGCGCGCCGGCCGCGCCCAGGACAAAGAGGACCTGATGGAGCGGCTGCGCGACCTCGGCTACATGTGAGCCGTCGCTGATCGGTTCATCAGCCTTCGTCGACGTTTTCGACCACAAATCAGGACAGACAATAGTGGAGCGGCTGGCCTCTCGCGCTCTCGACCATCACACTCTCGGCGATCACTCGCGAGTCACGCGTTTCCGGTCGCTTTCCGCGCCGCTGTAGGCTTCGCTTTCCTCGACGGCTCTCGTCAGCGAGACGTTGAGCCAGGCCATCGAGACCAGCCCGCCCGCGAGCGTCACCAGGTTCTTGACGGCGTGATCGACGATCGCGACGCTGATCGCGAGTGCCCCCCCGATCGGCGTCAGGCCGACGACGATGATCGCGAACGCCCCCTCGTAGAGCCCGAGTCCGGCGGGCGTCAGGGGCAACACCTTCGCGAGGTTGCCGACGCTGACCGCGAAGAAGGCAACGCCGATGACGAACGGTGTGAGTTCGACGCCGAACGCCGCCAACACGATGACCGCGGTGAACACGTCGATCGTCCAGATCAACAGGCTCGTCGTCCCGACCAGCGCGAACGCCCGTCGGTCGCTAGCGACCGTCTGGACGTCTCCCGCGAACTGTTCGATCACACCTGCGACGTAGTCAGCGTAACTGTCACTGCTGAGCCTGGAAACGGCCTCCCGGACGTAGTTGCGGTCGCTCCGGGCGCTGAAGACGATCCCCAGGGTCGCGACGATGGCGGCCACACCGACGCCCGCGGCGACGACCATCGCGGTCCGGCCCGCCTGTTCCTGACCGCCGGACAGTTCCGTGCCGACGATGGCGGTCTGCAACTCTGTCGGGGACATCGTCATCACCATCCCCAGCACGACGACGCCGGCCAGGAACGCGATCGTCAACAGATCGAACACCCGTTCGATCGCCAGCGAGGCGAACCCCGAGGGGTACGGCACCGACCGACGAGCTTTCATCACGTAGGCGCGGACGGCGTCACCCAGCCGTGCGGGAAAGACCAGGTTTCCGGTCTGGCTGATGAATATCGCGCCCGTCAGGAATCCCGGATCCGAGCGATAGCCCAGTCGTTCGAGGATGTCCCGGTAACGCGTCCCGCGAAGCGGCCAGGAAAGGACGTACACGAGCGCCGAGACACCGACAACGAGCAGGTCGGCCTCGCGCATGTTCGCCCACACCTCTCCGGGATCGAGATACGTCGTCATCAACACCAGTGCGAGGGCGACCAGTCCCGTCCCGACCGCGGCGTTCACCCGGCGGTCGATCCGTGGTGAGACCGATACCTGCCAGAAGGTGCGGACAATCTGGCTGCCCATCCCGAAGACGTCCCGAACGAGATCGACCTTCGAATCGCCCTTCGGCGTCCACTCGACGGGGAACTCCTTGACGTCGTATCCGGCACGCTGGGCGTGGACGAGTACCTCCGTGTCCCAGAACCAGTGGTCGTCTTCGACTTCCTCCAGCACGTCGAACAGGGCCGCCCGATCGAAGGCCTTGAAGCCGCACTGGTGGTCCTCTATCTCCGAGCGCAACAGCAACTGGACGAGGGCGTTGAACCCCTTGCTCGGGATTCCGCGCTTTGGGGGCCGATCCGCAGTGTTGCCGGGGATCCACCGCGAGCCGGTCGCGAACTCGTAACCGTCGCTGCGAACGCTTTCGACCAACTCCTCCAGATGAGACATGTCCGTCGCAAGGTCGGTGTCGAAGTACGCCAGCGTCTCGCCGCGGGCCTGCCGGAAGGCATACTCCAGCGCGCCGCCCCGGCCGAGTCGCTGGTCGCTGTGGACGTGGCGCACACGCTCGTCGTCGGCAGCCAGTCTGGTGGCGATTTCGGGCGTGCGGTCCTCACAGCCGTCTTCCGCCACGATCACCTCGAAAGCGCCTGCGGGCAGAAACTCCTCGAGCGTCGCGAGCGTGACCTCGACGGTCCGCTCGATCGTGTCCGCCTCGTTGTAGGCGGGCAGGACGACGCTCACCTCGACCGCACGATCCATTGTAGGTCTAGATCGGTCACGTCCGGCAAGAACCTTCTGGTGGCCGCCGGGAGACCTGCGCTATCCGAGTTCGTGCCCGTCCTCGCGTGCCAGGCCTTCGAGCACGTATTCCGCGGACGTCCGAGTGGTCGCAAGCGGCGTGTCGTGGACGTCACAGATCCGCAACAGCGCCGAGATGTCCGGCTCGTGGGGCTGTGCTGTCAGAGGATCGCGCAGGAAGACGATCCCGTCGATCCGGTCGTTCGCGGCTTCGGCACCGATCTCCATATCGCCGCCCAGCGGCCCCGACTGCTTGCGTTCGACCTCCAGCCCCGTCGCCTCGGCGATCCGCTGGCCCGTCGTCCCCGTACAGACGATGTCCACCGTCGAGAGATACGACTGGTAGCTCTCGACGAGGTCGATCATCTCTGGCTTCTCGTCGTCGTGTGCGATCAGCGCGATGCGCGTCATAGTTCACTGTCTCGACGCACCGTGAAACAACTTTCGCGCGTTCGAGAGCCGGTTCGGTCGCGTCTGATCACTCTTCGGTGACTTCGACGGCACCGTCCCGATCGACGGTGATGGTCCAGTCGCCGATCGAGAACGTCACTTCCGGGGGTCGCTGTTTGCCCGTCAACACGGCCCGGAGCGTCTCGAAGTCCACGTGCTCGCGTAGCGGTTCGACGTCGCCACGTTCGAGGTCGCTCTCGGAGATGATCGCGTCGGTAATCACGTCCGATGCCGGCTCCGGGGCGACCCACGCCGCTGCGTCGTCCGCGTCGCCGTCCTCGTCGCGAACGATGTACGGCTCGTCGGCGCTCATACCTCTCTGTACCCCGTGCTCGATATATAGTGTCCGCGAGCGGTTTCAGACTCAGAAAGAGCCTGCCTGTCCGGGTTTGGAGACCGCCTTTCCGTGCAGTCCAGGCAGTGATTGTCATGACATCATAGAAATCCATAGATTGCGCCTGTGAAATCGATTACCGCCGCGGAATCTTCGAATTGTGATAATAAGCGCTATCAGTAAGATGGTAGGTAATCCCCGCCGAATCGGTGTACACTGATCATACCGCCTGCCAGGGTTTAGTAGGACAAGCGTACCGAGATGGGGTCACACAGCCGGATCTGTGCGTCGCACACGTGGTGTTGTTGGTCGTTTTCGCCTACTCTGACGATGAGTCACGCGGCTACATCTGTCTCTCTCGCACGTTTCATCTGATAATGCAAATGACTGTTTATTATCAGATTGGTTTATATTACTACTATACGTATTGTCATAGATGAGCGAACGAGATTCACTCGCGGAGACCGGAGGTGCGGCCAGCGGCGACTCGACGGCAGTGACGGAGCTCCCTGCCGAAGACGTCTTGAGTGACGAACTCGCGTTGCCGGAGGACGTCGGTAGCGAGATCGTCCTCTACGACCACCCGACGGTCGCCGAGGTCCTGGAGGACGTCAGGGCGTACTTCGCGGCTCACGCCGAGGAAGGCGTCGAACCGCCCGCGGAGGAGTTTATCGTATCGCGTTTCTTCGATTTCAGTTATCTCGACCGCTACGAGGAACTCGAGTGGAAGTGGGTGCACAAGCCGTTCGCTTACATCGCGATCCTGCACGACGAGGAAGAGAACGAACACCGCTACCACGTGGTCGAGCCCGTGCTCGACGACTTCGAGCGATACGTCCGGCGCGATCTCATCGAGTTGCTCCGAAACAACCTGATGTACCGCGACTTCGAGGAGAACGACCGTGAAGCGGCGTTCCGCCGCGAGGCACGGACGCTCATCGACGAACAGGCCGCGACGATCGAACCGGGTACGATCCACAAGCTCCTGTATTACCTCATCCGGGACTTCATCGATTTCGGCCCGATCGACCCGATCATGCGCGACGACGACATCGAGGACGTCTCCTGTGACGGCCACGACATCCCGGTGTTCGTCTACCATCGGCGGTACCGCGACCTCCGGACGAACGTGCGACTCGACGCCGACCGGCTCGACGCGTTCACGTTCCGGCTGGCACAGCGCGCCGGCAAGCAACTGACGATCTCGAACCCCTTAATCGACGCGACACTGCCGAACGGCTCGCGAGTGCAACTCACGCTGGGCGGCGACGTCAGCACGCGCGGTTCGAACTTCACGATCCGGAAGTTCTCCGATATCCCGTTCACGCCGGTCGAACTCATCGACTGGGGAACGTTCTCGATCCAGCAGATGGCCTACTTCTGGCTGGCCATCGAGAACAACAAGTCGCTGATCTTCGCCGGCGGGACCGGCTCGGGCAAGACCTCCAGTCTCAACGCGGTGTCGTTTTTCGTCCCGCCCTCCAGCAAGGTCGTCACGATCGAAGACACCCGCGAGATCGACCTCCCCCACGAGAACTGGATTCAGAGCATCACGCGCGGCGCCGTCACCGCCGAAGGGCAGGGCGAAGTCACGATGTACCAGCTCCTGCAGGCCGCGCTCCGCCAGCGCCCTGAATACTTGCTCGTCGGCGAGATCCGCACCGAAGAACGGGTCGCCCTAACCTTCTTCCAGGCGATGTCGACCGGTCACACCTCGTATACGACGCTGCACGCGGATTCGATCGAGACTGTGCTCTCGCGGCTGGGGAACCCGCCGCTGAACGTCCCGGCCCAGATGGTCCAGGAGCTGGACGTCGTCTCCGTCCAGGAACAGACGTTCATCAACAACAAGCGCGTCCGCCGGACTGACTCCGTGACCGAAATCCTGACCGATCCCGACGATCCGAACGCCGTCCAGACCCGCGAGGTGTTCCGACGGGACCCGGCCAGCGACACCCACGAAATGGTCGCCGACTCGCACCTCCTGCAGGACATCGCCGCCCATCGTGGCTGGAGCGACCGTGATCTCACCCGCGAGTTCGACCGCCGCCAGCGCGTCCTCGAGTACCTGCTCGACAACGATATCACCGGCTACGGTCCCGTGTCGAGCGCGATCCGTCGATACTCGCGTGACCCCGACGCGCTGCTCGAAGCGATCGAGGCCGGCACGCTCGATCGCGCCGCTCTCGCCAACGGAGCGCCGGACCCGTCGACGATCGACCCGAGCGATCTGGGCATCGAAAACCTGGTGGAGCGGCTATGAGCCGGGAGAGCAGCGGAGATACCGAACAGAGCGAGTTCGGCTTCCAGCAGTTCCCGTACGTGCAGGAGGCACCCGGACTGGACGAGAAGGAACTCCGGGAGACCTACGGCTGGTTCCGGAGCTATTACAAGGCTCGTCCGCGCCGGTATTTCGACCTCCAGCAGCGGCTCAATCAGGCCCGGTACGGCCAGAGCTTCGACGTCTATCTCGCCCGGAGCGCCTGGTACGCGGTGGGCGGCGTAGCCGCCGGAGCCGTATTCGGGCTCGCAGTCGCCTGGCTGCTCGCCGCCAGTGGCGCCGTCGAAGGACTCACGAATCCCCTCGCCTACGACGGGGCCGTCGTCTACTACATCGCCGACTACAAGTCACTGTTCGCCGGTGCGGCGATCGCGACCGTCTTCGCCGCGACGCTCGGGCTCGGAACCTGGTATGTCCGATATCACTACCCGCGACTGATCGTTTCGTCCCGCCAGCGGAACATCGACGTCACCCTGCCACACGCGATCGTCTTCATGTACGCGCTCTCGCGTGGCGGGATGGATCTACTCGAAACCTTCGGCGTGCTCGCCGACTCCGAAGAGACCTACGGCGAGATCGCGAACGAGGCCGAGATGATCGTCCGCGAGGTGGAGTTCTTCGGCAACGACATGTACACCGCACTGCGGAACGTCCGCAACCTCACCCCGAGTGAGAACTTCGAGCGGTTCCTCGACGACCTCCTGGGTGTGCTCGATTCCGGAGGCGACGTCACGGTCTTCTTCGAGGACGAGTCCGAATCGTACCTCGAAGACGCGCGGGACGAACAGCAGTCGTTCCTGGAAGTGCTGGCGCTTTTGAGCGAGTTCTTCGTCGTCCTGTTCGTCGCCGCGCCGCTTTTCGTCATCGTCATCCTGGTCGTGATGAGTCTGCTCGGCGCCCAGACTCTCACGGAGTTGACGCTGCTCGTCTACGTGATGCTCCCGCTTGCGATGATCGGCTTTCTGGTCTTGCTGGATACCCTTTCGGAACCGTACGTCCAGCCGGACGTCCACTTCGACGAGGAAGACAGCGGGGTCGAGTCCGGCTTCGCGCTGCTGTGGGCTGTCGTCCGGGATGCTCTCCCCGGCGTCGAGCCCAGACCGTCCGCCGCAACAGCGATGCCGGCAGAACTGGAGTCCCGACAGGGGAGCTATCTCGCCCACCGCCGACGCCAGGTGCTGCGGGCGAAGTTCGCGGATCCGCTCGCCGCGTTCCGCTCGAAGCCGGTCTGGTCCGTGCTCGTCACGCTCCCGCTGGCCGTGCTCGTCGGCGCGGTCTTCGTCGCGACCGGCGTCGCGACGCCGACGTGGGACGCGATGCTCGAGCGGCCGATCCCGACGACGACGTGGCTGTTCGTCGTGCCGCTCCTGGTCGTGCTCGTGCCGCTGTCGACCTTCCACGAGCGCAAGCGCCGCCGCGAGCAGTACTTCGCCACTCGCTTTCCCGACACGCTCTCGATACTGGCCAGCGCAAACAGAATGGGCGTCCCCATCGACGACGCGCTCGGTCTGGCGTCGCGGTGGTCCAGCGGCCCGCTGTCCGAAGAGATGACCAAGCTCCGCAACGACCTGCGCTGGAACTACGACACGCGATCGGGGCTGCGCGCGTTCGCCGATCGGGTCGGCGTCCCGCAGCTGTCCCGGACGATGACGCTGATCGCCGAGGGGGTCCGATCGAGCACCGACGTCGCGGCCGTCCTGGGCATTGCAGCCAGAGACACCAAAGAGCGGTTCAAGCTCGACCGCGAGCGCCGCCAGGAGCTGAGCCCCTACATCGCCGTCGTCGTGATCGGCTTCCTGGTGTTCCTGCTGGTCGTGGTGTTGCTCGACACCGCCTACCTGGCACCGATAGCCGAGGCACAGGCCGAACCGACCACGCCCACGACGGCCGGGTCGGGGCTGCCCCTGTCGATGACGAGCGTCCCCGTCGAGTCGTACAAGGCGCTGTTCCTGCACGCCGCCGTCGTCCAGGCGCTGGGTAGTGGCGTCCTCGCCGGCAAGCTCGCCGACGACGCCTTCAGCGGCCTGAAATACAGTATCCTCCTGCTCGTCGTCGCTATCGCGGCGTTCGCGCTCATCTGATCATGATTCCGACCCATTCCACCCAGTCCGATCGCCCGTTCCGAACCGACAGCCGCGCCGTCTCCGAAGTGATCGGCGCGATTCTCGTGTTTGCACTGCTGTTTCTCGTCATCGCGCTGATCCAGCTCAACGCCGTCCCGGCCGCGAACAAGCAGGTCGAATTCGAACATGACCAGCGCGTCACTCAGGACTTCCAGACGCTGCAGGACGAGCTCTATCAGGTCGGCACGACCGGGAGTAGCGCCACCGTCTCTGTCGAGACTGGTGTGGTCTATCCGAGCCGGTTCTTTCTGTTGAACCCTGGCCCCGCGACCGGTTCGATACAGACGACCGACGCGCAGTCGCTGACGATCCACAACGCCACCGCAGTCGGCAACGTCGGCGACTACTGGAACGGCTCGTCGAAGACGTTCACGACGAAGGGGATCACTTACCGGCCGGACTACAACGAACTCGCCAATCCAGGAACGCTCACCTGGGAACACTCGATGTTACACGCCGGGTACGACGACGGTCAGCACTACTTCTACGACGGGTCGAGTTTCATCGACGGCCGACAGATTCAGCTGACGCTGCTGGACGGGTCACTCTCCTACGGTGGACTCTCGACGTCGGTCCAGATCGCCCCTGTCAGCACCCGGACCGAAACAGTGACGATTCGCAACGCACCGGGTGAAACCCTGAGTATTGACATTGCGACGGACCTCACGCCCGACGAGTTCGCGGACGCGGTCGACGAAATCAACCGGAGTCAGATCGAGGCGCGTGCTGACGGCCTCAGAATCAACCTCGAAGACGACACGGAGTACGAACTGAGCATCGCAAAAGTCCGTGTCGGTCCGACAGCTACTCTGGAGCCGGGTCCGCGGTACATCACTGACGTCGCCGGCAACGAGACGAGCGTTCCGGAGAACACGACTCACCGGTTCACCGTCGCCGTCCGCGACGAGTATAACAATCCGGTGAGCGGCGTGCCGGTGACGACGACTCCGACCAACGCGGATCTGGTGGGCACGGTTGAACCCGTGGATACCTCTCTTACTGGTAGCGACGGCCGGACGACATTCCGGTACATTGCTCCCGAGAACGTCGATGGAAACCAGGACGTCCGGATCAGGACATCGATAGGCGACGGGACGGATCCGGGTGATAGGATCGACCTACTGGAGAACGCCACGTTCCACTTGACCGTCATCGACACGGATCGTTCTGGTAGTCCACCCAGGAACACGACTGACGACGGTGTGTCAAGGATCAATCCGGGTAGCGATGGAGTCAAGCTCACGGACGTCTCGTCTCCTGGCGGGGCCAATTCTCGCGCTGTCAATGTGACGTTCGAAAACGATGCAGGCAGAAACATGACGTTCGACGAAATGCGCCTCCTGTTCTTCCGAACGGACGATGCTGGTGTGGGGACGGCACTTAACATCACGGCACCAGTCACTTCCGGTTCGATCAGGGTATATTCCGATTACACGGACGTCCCCGACTTCACCATCTCGGACGGCGACGAGCTGACAGTTGCGTTTGAAGCAGACAAGACGGCGGTGAAGGGCGATTTCATTGGGCTGTCTGTGTTATTCGATGATGGGACAGTGAACAACTACTTCGCCGACGTTCGGTGATCGAACTCCGATAACCGTCACTCGATATTCTCGCCGTGATAAGACCCATCGTAGGTCCCCTCGTGGTCGGCCTCGGCGAGAACCAGTTGAGCGATCCGCGCGCCGGCTTCGAGTTCGATATCGTGATAGACTTCCAGCAGCCCCTCACCGCGGCCCTCGTAGCCGGCGTCCCAGACCGCCGTGTCCAGCATGCAGGAGTTGCGTAGTAGCGACGACCGCGGGTACAGAAAGCCGATGTGATCCTCGGGAATGCGAATCCGGTCGGCGTATCGCACGACGTACCCGCCTGGCGAGAGGTGGTAGACGCCGTCGTCGGCGTCGATCTCCTCGCGCTCGCCGATCTCCTTGCCGTCGGTCCCGATCCGGCCGGGCGAGACCTGCTCGAAGACCGTATCGAGCGTCAGATCAACGCCGTTGGGCTGGACCTGCTCTGAGGCGACGCTGTCGAGGTGTTCGGCCACGAACCGGCCACTTCTGAACATGTCCAGACAGGCGACCACCGGCGACTAAACGACTCCGATTCCCACCTCGTCGCCGTCGGTCCGCTCGGGGCAAGTGGCCACCTCGACCCCGCTGATCCTGCCCGGACCTTCATCGTCGATTCGTATCAATTATCGAAACCGCAAGACGGGAACCAGGCAGTTTTCGCGCCAACACGCGGGATTTATGTCTGTCCGCGGCGGACTCTTGGACGTTATGGGACAGACGCTCACGGAGAAGATCCTCTCCGATCACCTCGTCGAGGGCGAACTCGAGCCCGGCGAGGAGATCGGGATCGAGATCGATCAGGTCCTCACACAGGACACTACGGGCACGCTGGTGTGGCTGCAGTTCGAAGCGCTGGATCTGGACGACGTCCAGACGGAACTGGCGGCACAGTACTGTGACCACCAGACGTATCAGTTCGACTTCAAGAACACGGACGATCACCGGTTCCTCCGGTCTGCGGCCGGAAAGTTCGGCGCGCACTTCTCGCGGCCGGGCAACGGGATCTGTCACAACGTCCACAAGGAGAACTTCGCCGCCCCGGGCAAGACGATGCTCGGCAGCGACTCGCACACGCCCACGCCCGGCGGGCTGGGCGAGCTGGCGATCGGGGCCGGCGGGCTGGACGTCTCCGTCGCGATGGGCGGCGGCGCGTACTACATCGACATGCCGGAGGTCGTCAACGTCCGCCTGGAGGGCGAACTCCCCGAGTGGGCGACCGCCAAGGACGTCATCCTCGAGTTGCTGCGCCGGCTCTCGGTGAAGGGCGGCGTCGGCAAAGTCCTGGAGTACACGGGTCCGGGCGTCGAGACCCTCTCGGTTCCCGAGCGGACGACGATCACCAACATGGGGACGGAACTCGGCGCGACAACCTCGATCTTCCCGACCGACGAGAAGACCAAAGACTACCTCGAACGGCTGGGTCGCGGCGAGGACTACGAGGAGATCGGCCCCGATGCGGACGCCGAGTACCACGACGAGATCGTCGTCGACCTCTCGGATCTGGAGCCGCTCATCGCCGAACCCTCGATGCCGGACAACATTGTGCCGGTGCGCGAGGCCGCCGGACAGGACGTCGAGCAGGTCATCATCGGTTCCTGTACCAACGGTGGCTACGAGGACATCCTTCCGGCAGCGAAGATGCTCGAGGGCCGCGAGGTCGACAAGACCACCGAGATGATCGTCGCGCCTGGCTCGAAACAGGCCTCGGAGATGCTCGCCCGCGACGGGTGGGCTTCTGAGCTGATGGCCGCCGGCGTGAACTTCTCGGAGTCGACCTGCGGTGCCTGCATCGGGATCGGTCACGTGCCGGCCTCCGATTCGGTGAGCCTGCGGACGTTCAACCGCAACTTCGAGGGCCGTTCGGGTCTGGAAGACGACAACGTCTATCTCTGCTCGCCGGAGGTCGCCGCCGCAGCCGCCATCAAGGGCGAAATCGTCGATCCGCGCGATCTGGCCGAGGAACTCGGCGATATGGAAGCGCCGGGCTTCGAGATGCCCGACGTCTACGACGGCTCGAAAGCTGACCTCATCCCGCCGGAAGAGGCCGTCGACGACGAGCTCGTGAAGGGACCGAACATCGGCGACGTGCCGCTGAAGGATCCCCTCGACGCACACCTGGAAGGGCCGAGCCTGCTGAAAATGGACGACAACATCACGACCGACCACATCATCCCGGCCACCCAGGACATCCTGATGTATCGGTCGAACATCCCCAAGCTCTCGGAGTTCACCCTCTCGCGGGTCGACGAGAGCTTCGCCAGCCGCGCCCTGGAGAGCGACGGCGGTTTCCTCGTCGCCGGCGAGAACTACGGGCAGGGTTCCTCGCGCGAACACGCGGCACTGTGTCCGATGTACCTGGGCGTCGAAGGCGTGCTCGCACAGAGCTTCGCCCGCATTCACAAGGCGAACCTGTTCAACTTCGGTCTGCTGCCTCTGGAGATCGATGAAGACACCTACGAGAAGATCGAGCAGGGCGACAACATCGAGATCGTCGACGACGTGGCCGAGGCAGTCCGCTCGGGCCAGGAAGAGTTCACCATCCGCGTCAACGACGACTGGGAGGCGACCGGCTATCTCGATGCGTCCAAACGCGAGCGCGAGATCCTCGCCGACGGCGGCAAGCTGTCGCACACCAAAAAGCAGTACGAGCAGGAGAGTTCCGACGCACCCGCCGACGACTAAAGAAGTGTCGACCGGCAGTCCAGCCGGGAGACGAGTAGTGTCGACCGGCAGTCCAGCCGGGAGACGAGTAGTGTCGACCGGCAGTCCAGCCGGGAGACGAGTAGTGTCGACGGCAATTCAGCCAGGAATAGGTTACCGGCGTCAGAACGGCCGTGTCGGTTTTTGATCGCCCCGCACACGGTTGTCCGACAGCGATAGCGACCATCAGGACGTCGCGTTCCGAAGCGACGAGTAGCGGTTATGTGATACGTCGTGATGCTCTGTCCGGAAGGGTAGGCCATATAAGCGACGGCAACTTATGTAGAGACGACCACCAGCGCGGGCGGCCGACTGTGACCGCCGATTCCCCCCCACAACTATGACCAGTCGCGTATACCGACTCCATTCGACACTCGAACTGCCGCTCGAAGACGTGTACTCGTACTTCGAGGACCCAGATCTCCCGGAGGAGATCGAGGACGTAGAGATCACTAGGCGAAACAACACGCTCATTCTGAGTGCTGTCGCCACCGACACCAGCATGAGCAAGTACACGCCGACAGCCCAGTTGAAGGCCAGCGTGACAGAGAATCGCGTCTACGAAGAGGATCCGGAAGACTTCGACGGACCCGGCCCGTCGCGAACCGGGGGCGGCCCGCAGTGGGGTGCGCTCGAAGAGGAAGAGGAAGAAATCGAATCCGAACTGGTCGAGTACGCCTGTTTCAAAGGGGATCGGGAAACCGTCCTCCAGAACACTGCCGTCCAGTACCCGATGTTCACGGTGCTTCGTAACATCGCGAAGATCGCCGAGAAAGGGACGTTGACGGCAATCGTCGTCAACGAGGACGACGAACTCGAAGCCGTCCGGATCGTCGACGGCGAGCCCCGGCCCGCGACGATCACGGTCACGGAAGACCCTGCAGAGGAACAGGACGGCAACGGCGTCGACTGGCGCAACAACGAGTTTATCAGCTAGGTCGGGCTGTCACCGACTGTGTGGTGCCATTATCGTCAAGCAGCAGCGCGAACGTCTTTCGCTGTGCGGTCCGGAGGTGCTGGAGGAACGTCGTCTGGGAGACGCCCATGAGTTCTGCGATGTCTTCGCCCGTGTTCTCGCGCGGCCACTCGAAGAAGCCGCCCAGATAGGCTGTCCGGAGCGCTTCGAGCTGGCGGTCCGTCAGTTCCGACTCGAGCTGTGACCGGATCTCCTGGTCGGTTCTGACGGACCGTTCGTGCTCGCGGCGAGCCAACAGGTCGATGCCGTCGTGGGAGGCAGTCACTGATTCGACGAGCGATCGGACGTCAGTCCGCCGTGGGAACTCGACCGTCAGTCGCCCCGATCCGTCCTCGACCGTCTGGCTGGTCACGACGCCGCCGTGATCGAGGAACGTCGACTCGACGCTCTCGTCGGTCAGATCGAGCCGGAAGAGACCGCCGTCGTCGTGATCACAGACGAACGCGGCGTCGGCGATCGCCGGCACGTCGTCGATGGCAGCCTCGACGTCGGTTCGGGGACAGCCCGTCAGCGTGGCGTAGGCGACGAGGTGGCCGTCGGGCGAGCGGGTGAGACGCTCCAGGGTCGCGTCGGCGTCGAGCGCTCGCGCGAGCGTCCCGAGCCCGTCAGTTCCCGAAAGCTGGAACTCCAGCTCGACGACGCTGTCGGCCAGCAGCGCCTGCTTGCTCTCGGTCGCATTGATCGCGTAGGCGATCGTCCGGCCCAGATCGACGAGCACGCTGGTATCGATCGCCTCGAACGCCCACGGTTCGGTCGAGGCGATTTCCAGACCGCCGTAGACCGTGCCGTCGTAGATCAGGGGGACGGCAGCGACCGAGCGATAGCCCCGACTCGCGAGTTCGGCCTGCCATCGCTGGTCCGGATCGTCGATCTCCTGGAGAACCTGTGGGGATTCGGTCCGGATCGCCTCGCGCAGGAGGTCTTCGGCATCGCTATGGTTGTGCGCGTCCACAATCGCCCCGATCGCGTCGCTGTCGATGCCGGCGTGCCTGCTGGCGCGTAGCGAGTCGTTGACCATGTTTCGCGTCCCGATCCAGGCTAAGCTGTAGGGCTCGGCGTCGGCGAACTCCGCACAGACCGCCCGCTCGATCTCGCCGCGGCTCTCGGCCTGCACCAGCGCCTGGTTGACGTCCCTGAGAATCCTGTTCGTGGTGTTCAACCGCTGGAGCATCTCGTTCTGGTGTTCGATGCGCTGCTGGCGCTCCTTGCGTTCGGTCACGTCGGTGTCGACTGCCACGAACCGCTCAATGTCGCCACTCTCGTCGGTGATCGGCGCGATCGTCATGTCCACCCAGCACCGCTCGCCATCTTTGCGTTCGTTGACGATCTCCCCTTCCCAGACGTCGCCGTCCGCGATAGTCTCCCACATCGCTTCGTAGAACGCCCCGTCGTGTTCGCCGGACTTCCACATCCGGGGGTTCTCGCCGATGACCTCGTCGCGGTCGTACCCGGTCAGGGTCTCGACGGCCGGATTGGCGTACTCGATCGTCCCGTCGGTGTCGGTGATGAAAATGCCGTGCCCGACGTGGCGGATCGCCTTCCTGAACCCGCGAAGCTGGTCGTTTTTCGCCGTGAGGCGCGCCTTGGTTCGCTCCTCCTGGCGGACGTACTGTGAGAGGTAGTAGACAGTCAGCACCGCCAGACCGCTGACGATCAGCCCCGGGAGCTCCTCGATCCCGGGGTTCGCGACGCTTAGCGTCAGTGCCTGCCGGACGGCCATCAGCGTCAACATCAGCGTCAGAAAGCCGAATCGGAGGTCACGAACCCGATAGAGCAACAGCGCGGAGTAGCCGACGCCCACGACGCGAAGCGAGACCGAGAGCAGCGCGATCCCCAGCGGGAGCCAGTCGGTCACGGCTGACCACCCCGTCTGTGTTCCGTTGCGTGCCAGTCCATACGCTATCGTTCCGGGCCGCGCCGATAAATGTCGCTCACTCGTTTTCAGTTCCCGGGACCGAGCTGTATTGGGCCGTCTGTTATAAAGGCCGGCGTCGGCCCAAGCGATATTGGTGGTACGCTCTCCCCCGCGTCCGTGCTATCTATAGGTGTATGTCACAGCATCGACCGGGCTGGTCGGGTGTTCCCCGATGAGCCAGTCCAACACACCGGGCGTTCCGGACGTAGACGCGATGGACGTGGATCGGATGGTCGAGAACGAGCGCGAGGACCCCGAGTCGGTCCTCGCGGAGGCCGACCACAGCACCGACCTCGGGTTGGCGATGGCCGAGGACGCCAAACGCGTCGGGCGCGGCGAACTGTCCAGCGAGCAGTTCTGGGCGAAATACGACGAGGCCGCCCGCGCGGAGTTCGGCGAGGCCTACGAGGTCACGCCAAACCCCGCAGTCGACAGCGACGACCAGACGATCGACGAAGCGGCCGCCGAGAGCCTCTCGTGTTCCGTCGGATCGATGGACTCGGTCGCCGCGGAACTCGACGAGTCAGAAGCCGTCGAGGCATCGACAGCGGCAGCCGACGTGGACGGCGATTCGGACGACCCGACCTACGGAATGGTGATCGACCTCCAGAAGTGCGTCGGCTGTGACTCCTGTACAGTCGCCTGCAAGGCCGAGAACCGCACGCCGCCGGGAGTCAGCTACAACGTCGTCATGGAGGAAGAGCACGGGGAATTCCCCAACGTCTCCCGGACGAACATCCCGCGGCCGTGTATGCAGTGTACCAATCCCCCGTGCGTGCAGGTGTGTCCGGTCAGCGCGACCTACAAGATGGACAACGGCGTGGTCAACATCGACTACGAGCGCTGTATCGGCTGCCGGTACTGCATGATCGCCTGCCCCTACGGCGCGCGGTACTTCGACTTCGGGGAGTCCTACGACGACGAGATCACGGAGGCCGACGAGATCACCAGCCCCGAGTACGGCATCGACCGCCACGAGGAAGGGCGCGTCGAACCCGTCGGCAACGTCCGGAAGTGCCACTTCTGTCACCACCGGCTGAACCGCGGCGAGGAGCCGGCCTGCGTCGAGACCTGCGTCGGTGACGCGCGCAATGCCGGTGACCTCGACGATCCCGAAAGTGACGTCGCACAGATGGCCGACTCCGACCGGGCCTTCCAGCTCAAAGAAGAGGGCGGCACCGATCCCAACGTCTACTACCTCAAGTAACCATGGCAACAGAGACAGACACCGGTCGCCTGGAGTTCGACACCGACTTCGGCTTCACGAGCGACCGGATACGGTACGGCTGGTACGGACTGCTGGCAGTATTGCTACTCGTGGGCGCGTACGCCGTGTACCTGCGGATCACGCAGGGCATGGCGAGCACGAACCTCACCAGCACTACTCCCTGGGGCGCGTGGGTCGCCTTCTACATCTACTTCGTCGGCCTCTCGGCCGGAGCGTTCCTGGTAAGCACGCTCTCGAACGTTTTCGGCATGGAAGGCATGGAGAAGGTCGACCGCGACGCGCTGTTCGCGGCGGCGATCAGCATGGCCGTCGCGCTACTGTTCGTCTGGATCGACCTGGGACGGATGGACCGGATGTACCATCCGTTCATCTGGCGACAGATCACCTCGCCGCTGATGTGGGAGGTCCACGCCTACGTGGCCTACATCGCGGTACTCGTGACCGAGCTGTACTTCGCCATGCGGGTCGATCTGGCCCGACTGGCCGCACGGGTCGGCGGCTGGCGCGGGACACTGTATCGCGCGTTGACCCTCGGACGGACCGATACTGGCGAGCGCGCACGCGAGCGCGACGAGACGTGGCTCAAGCGCGTCGGCATCCTGGGGATCCCGCTGGCGATCTTCCTGGTCCACGGCGGGACGGGCGTGCTGTTCGCGGTCGCGAAGGCCCGCCCCTACTGGAACAGCGGCCTGTTCCCGATCATCTTCGTCGTCTCCGCGATCGTCAGCGGGGCGGCGCTGGTGATGGGCCTGTACGTGCTCCGGAGCAAGGTCCTCGGCGGGGATCTCGATCGGTCGTTGCTGGATCGGCTCGCGAAGCTGACGGCCGCGTTCGTGCTCGTCGACCTGGCCTTCTTCCTGATCGACATGCTGATCGCGCTCAACAGCCTGCACCCCCACGATGTCGAGACCTGGTTGTTGATCCTGACCGGCGAGATGGCCTGGTCGTTCTGGCTGGTGATGGCCGGTCTCGGCTGGGCAGTCCCGCTCGCACTCCTTTCGAAGCGGTCCTGGCGCCGGACGCCCGCGCTCATGCTGCTTGCCGCACTGAGCGTCGTCATTGGGATCGTCGGCGTCCGGTTCAACATCGTCGTCCCGCCGCTGATCGTCCCCGTGATGGAAGGGCTACCGGCTGGCGAGTACTTCCCGAGTCTCGTCGAGTGGACGACCAGCGCAGGCATCGTCGCCGTCGGGCTCGTGCTGTACACGCTCGGCGTCGAACTGCTCCCCCTCGAACCTCTCGGTGATGACAAATGAGTACTGACGACACCTCGAACGACGAGTCGGACACGACAGCGGACGCATCGGTCTCCAGACGCGAGTTCGTCGCCGCCGTCGGCGGCATGGGCGCCGTCTCGCTGTCGACGAGCGCCACAATGAGCGGGCTCGACCTCTCCTCGCTGTGGGAGGACGACCCCCAGCACTACGTCGGCACCGACTACGGCGACTACGAGGCCGGCGACGTGCTGTATACCACGTGCGGGCAGTGCAACACCTTCTGCCCGATCAAGGTCCGGCTGGCCGACGACAGCGGGAACGGGGAGTACGCCTCGCTGATCCGCAAGCTGGCGGGCAATCCTTACTCGTTCCTCAACACCCAGCCGTTCTCGCAGGTCCCCTACGGCAGCGATCCCGAAGACGTCGTGACGGGCGATCTGGAAGGAACGGGCGACGTAGACGCCGACCGATGGTCGCTCTCGGGCGGCCGGATGTGCCTGAAAGGCCAGGCCGGCATCCAGACCGCCTTCGACGCCTACCGCGTGCGCAAGCCGATGAAACGCGTCGGCGAGCGCGGCTCCGAGGAGTGGCGGACTATCTCCTGGGAGCAGGCAATCGAGGAGATCGTCGAGGGCGTCGACGGCGAGCACGTCAGCCACGACGGGCTCCGGGAGATGTACGGCTACGCTCCTCAGGGGGAAGTCATGGACGACTGGGAGGCCGTCCAGAACGGCGAAATGGACGAATCGGCCTTCGACGAGAAATACGAGGGGAAACTGGTCGACACCGACCACCCCGATCTCGGGCCGAAGGCAAACCAGATCGTCGACGTGGGCGGGTTCCGCCGGAACTTCATCCGGACGCGGCTCTGGAAGCAGGGCCTCGGATCGATCAATAGCCACCACCACGCCGGGACCTGCGGGTTCTCCAGCGTGCTGGGCAACGTCCGATCCTACGGCGCTGGCAAGAAGCGCCAGTACTCGGACATCGAGAACACGGAGTATCTCATCGTCTGGGGGACCAACCCGATGGTCGCCAACAAGGGGCCGACCTGGCTCGCGCCGAAGTTGACGAACGCGATCCAGGACGGCATGCGGATGGACGTGATCGACCCGCGGATGTCAAAGACCGCCGAGAAGGCCGAGAAGTGGGTGCCGGTCGATCCCGGCTCGGACGCCGCGCTGGCGCTGGGCATGGCACGCTGGATCATCGAACACAACCGCCACGATCTGGCGTACCTCCGCAATCCCGACAGCGAGGCCGCCGAGGCCGACGACGAACCCACCTGGAGCGACGCGACGCATCTCGTGGCCGTCGACGAGGACGCCCAGCCGAAGGCCCGGGCGGGCGATCTCGGGCTGGACGGCGAGGGCTACGTCGTCGTCGACGCGGAGACCGCCGAGGTCCGGCCCGCCAGCGAGGTCGACCGCGGCGCACTCGACGTCGACATCAGGATCGACGGCGACCGCTACCGGAGCGCCTGGTCGCTGTACCGCGAGCGCGTCTTCGAGCACACCCTCGAAGAGTACGCCGACATGGCTGGCGTCAGTGCCGACGACATCGCCGAACTGGCCGACGAGTTCACCAGCCACGGCAAGCGCGCCGCGATCCTGTCCTACCGAGGGCCGGCCAAGCACAGTAACGGGTTCCAGAACACCCGTGCGATCGCCACGCTCCAGCACCTGATCGGCAACTACGACTGGCAGGGCGGCCAGATCACGCCCTACGCTGGCTACGACACCATGAACGGCCGGTACGAACTCGGCACGGTCCCGGAGGGGAAATCCCCCTGGGGGCTGCCGATCCTTCGGGCCGGTACCAACTACGAGGACACCTCGCTGTTCGATCGCGACGACGGCTACCCGGCCGAGCGGCCGTGGTTCCCGGTCGCGCCGCCTCACCAGGTCCAGGAACTGTACGCCAGTGCCGGTCACGAGTTCGAGGCCGGCGGCGAGCGCCGGAAGGGATACCCCTACAGCATCGAGGCACTCTTTATCCGGCCGTACTCGGAGAACCACGTCATGGCTGCTTCCGGGGGCGACAAGATCCCCGAGGCGATGACCGACACCGACGCCATCTCGCTGCTGGTCGCGTTCGACACGGTGATCGGCGAGACAAGCAAGTACGCCGACTACGTCCTGCCCGAACCGACGTACCTCGGTCGGTGGGAGAACTTCGGCACCTACCCCAACAAGCGTCTCGCCGACGAGAAGATCAGCCACCCGACAGTCGACGTCGTGCCCGACGCCCGACCGGCCGAGGACGTGCTGATCGACATCTGGAAGGAGATGGACTTCCCCGGCGTCGGCGAGGACGCGATCCCGGACGCCGAAGGCGAGTTGTGGCCGCTCCACCAGGCCGAGGACTTCTATCTCAAGCTGGTGACGAACCTCGCGTACGCCACCAAGGACCATCCCGCGGCCGACGCGGACATCGAGGGCATCTCCCTGCCGGGCGACGCGACGCTCGACGACCTCGGCGAGGGGCCGGTCCCGGACGCCGACGACGAGGAGCTTGCGGTCTTCCGGCAGGCCCACGAGAAGGGGCTCGGCGATCGGTTCGACTACGACCGCTGGAAGCAGGCCGTGCGGAACGAGGAGTGGCGCAAGGCCGTCACCGTCCTCAACCGCGGTGGCCGCTTCGAGGAGCCGGTCGTCAACTACGAGGAAGCCTTCGCCGAGCACGGCCACGACTACGACTACGTCGATCGCTACGAGCCGTCGAACGGGTACGTGGACGGCAAAATGCGCTACAAACTCGCCAGTCGGGTCAACTTCTACAGCGAAGTCCCGCCCCAGGGCAAGGACGCCTACTCCGGCGAGCGATTCGACGGGCTGCCTGGCGTCGAGGACGTCACGCACTTCGACGGCAGCGTCGAGGTACCGATCGTCAGCGACGGCGAGCCAGACCGCCCGCTGCATCTCATCAACTGGAAGCCGCGGACCCAGGGGATGCATCGCACGACGAACTCCCCGTGGCTCCGGGAGACCCGCCCGGAGAACCCGCTGTGGATCAACCCCGTAGACGCCGGCGAGCGCGGCATCGACAACGGCGATGCGATCGAGATCGACGCCGGCCGCCGGAGCGTCGAGGGGACCGCGATGGTCACCGAAGGGATCCGGCCCGGCGTCGTCGGCGCGATGTGGGGTTGGGGTCGCGACGGGGACGGCGCGACCGAGACGGTGATCGACGGCGAGACGCGCCAGCCCGCAGGCGACGACGGCCACACGCCCTACGAGTTCGACGAGCCGATGACCGACGACGCCGGGATCGCAGGGCCGCGCGACGCCGGTTTCGCGATCAACCACCTCCAGCCGCTGGACAACGACCTCGGCGACATCGGGATGAGCGACCCCGTCGGCGGGAGCAACGCCCAGTACGACGCCTTCGTCGAGGTCCGCCGGAGGGACTGAGATGGCCGCAACTGCATCCGACGGAGCCGGGCCGGACGTCGCCTTCACGCGGGCCCGCGCCGCGGTCTACGAGTTGCTCGCGTCGGCGTTCGACGGCGACATCGAGACGCTGGCTGAGGCGATGGCCGACGGCTCCTTTCACGAGTTGGCGTCGGTACTGCCGGTCGCGGTCGAGGTCGACCCGCTGGTGGCCGACGACCCCGATCCGGAGGCACTGTCGATCGGCTACGACAACCTCTTCGTCGTGCCCGGTCCGCACTACGTGCCGCCGTTTGCCTCGGCACACGCCGACGAGCCGAGTCACGAGTTCGAGTCCGACTCGGCGTTCCACGAGGCCGGGAGCGCGGGCGAACTGTACGGCGACCCCGCCGCGCGGATGGCCCGTCGCTACGAACGACTCGGCTTCACGCCCGAACGGGGCGACGGCATCCCGGATCACGTCGCCGCGCAGCTGTCGTTTCTATCCACGCTCGCAGCGGCACGAGCGGACGCCGACGACGCAGCGGGGGACGCGCTCCAGGAGATCGAACGCGAGACGCTCGCGGCGATGGGCTGGCTCGACGCCTTCGACGAGGCTGTCGCTGGCCAGGACCGCGCAGAGGGAGTCTTCGCGGCTCTCTCGCGGCTCACGCGGACGATCGTCGCGTGGGACGCGAAGCGAGCCCGCGGTGAAGACGACACGAATCCGCAACGAAGACGACACGAATCCGCAACGAAGACGACACGAATCCGCAACGAAGACGAGACGCAGCCTGACGGCTTCGACCGCCGGTAGTACTGCCGAAAACGAGACCGGGCGACTGCGCGGTGGACGCGCGTCTGTCGCTGTCACCCTCTGAACTCTTTTTCCTCGTCGATGCCTGCGGTTCCCTGTTCGACGCGCTCGAGCATCGTCGCGATAGTCGCCGAATCGGGTTCGGTCACGCCCAGGCGATCCCGCTCGGCAGCGACGGCGTCACAGACCAGCGCGACGCTGCGACGGTAGAACGGCGCGTCGGCGGCAGCGTCTTCGACACGGTGACGGAACGCCGGTAGCCAGTCCAGGTGTTCGTCGACGAACGTCGCGTAGACGTCTCGATCGGCGCTCTCGACCAGCAGCGAGGCGTACTCTAGCAGCAGCGCCAGGTGGTCGGGCTGGTAGGCGACCGGAGGCGAGGCGTCGAGCGCCGCGTACTTCCGGCGCATGTCGTCGGCGGGCGGTCCCCCGAGCAGTCCGTCGCTGCCGGCGCCCTCGTGCCACTCCTTGTAGGGCGATTCGATCGGCGGCGCGTAGGGCGTCTCGAAGGCCTCGAACAGCGAGATGTACTGGTTGTCCAGGGCCGCCCGACTGTCCGGCAGGTGCTCGGCCGAGGGGGCCGCGTCGGCGTCGAGTCCGAGCGCCGAGGTCAACTGCTCGCGTTCGGCGTCGAAACGACCCGCCGCGACGTCCTCGTAGAACGCCTCGTCCGGGTGTTTCAGACACTCCGATAGCAGCGAGTACAACTGTGCCAGCTCCGCCGTGCCGTGCGTGTCTTGGTTCATCATTGTGTGGGCGGTCAGGCAGGCTGTGTCCGGCCGTATCGGGAGTAGATCCCGTAGCCGATCGCGACGACGCTGCCGATACAGACCAGCGCGGCGAGGTTCAACCCGAGGAAGTACACGAGTCCCAGCGTCCCGCCCGGCAGCGCGTTCGGTGCGATGTGCTGGCTCAGGCTCGGGCCGGTCGGCAGCGGTGAGAGGACGTACTGGAGGATGACCCCGGTCCAGATGATAGCGAACAGCAGTACGGTGACGATCATCCCCGTCGTCAGAACCGACGAGTGGGTCCGTTCCTCGCAGGGCACTCTCGACGCGCCGATCTCCTCTCGGGCCCAGGACTGCCACTCCCGGCACGCCTGGCCGATCCCGACGGTCCCGTCGAACATCGACCGGTCCATCGGGAACTCCTTGACGTGGGTCATGAACAGGTGGAACGTCACGCCCATCAGCATCGTCACGGCGACGATCGCGTGGACGTCCCGGACGATCAGCATCACCAGGTTGGGCGACGTCGACGCGAGCACGCCGATGTACCACATGACCAGTCCGGTGACGATCATCACGCCGACCTCGAAGGCGATGATCCAGATCTCGGCCTTCTGCAGGAACGTGTACTTCCCCGATTCGGGCTCTGCGCCGAGTCCGGCGAGCCACTGCAGTTGCTGGAGGACCTCGCGGACGTCGTCGAGGCCGAACATGACGTGCCGAAGGGTCGTGTTGCCGGTCGTCAGCCCGAGTGCCATGTACACGGCATAGTATATCATGACGGCGATCAACCCGACGCCAGCCACGACGTGGATCAGGACCACGTTCGAGTGGCCGAACAGATCGATGAGCCATCCGAGCGGTTCGTAGAACGTCATCGGCAGTCCCGTCAGCCACAGCAGGAAGATGCTGATCGCCAGCAGAGCGTGGACGTAGACCTGGACGCTGTTGAACCGCTCGATGACGCCCCTGCCCGTGTCGGTCGCCCGGGCCGTCATGGTTCACCTCCTTCGACCACATACCGGCGCCAGTGGCCAAGCAACTGGCCAGCGATGACGAAGAACACGAACGAGATGTACAGACCCATGACGGCTCGAACCGCCAGCCAGATCGCGTTGAACTGGTCGTAAGCCGTCTCCCGGGTCACGTGGCCGCCGACGATCGGCTCCCAGCCGTTGACGATCTCGGGAAGCTGGTCGAACGCCACCAGCACCGCCGCCGTCCCGATGGCAGCGGCGACCACGGCTGTCAGACTCCGCCACCGATCGGCTTCGACGAGCTGTGACCGGATAGTATCGCTGTCTGGCATAGGTCTCAGTCACCGAGCGTCTCCGGGTCGACCTCCTCGGTCGGTTCGACGATCAGCTGCCGGTCGTTCTGTGTGAACTTCCGGACGGCCGCGTCCGACGCGAGTTCCATCATCTCCGAGACGGGCCCGGCGTGGAGCGCGTCAGTGACGCAGTTGTCGACGCAGGCGGGCGTAGTGCCGCCCGCCTTCGGTCGCTCGCGTGGCGGCTTCCCGGCACCGTCGCCTGCGCCCTCGCCGAGACAGAGGTGACACTTCGACATCTTCTCGCCGTCGAACGTCGGGGCCCCGTACGGACAGGCCCAGCCACAGTAGTGACAGCTGATACACTTGTCCTGGTCGACCGTCACGATACCGTCGGCGTCGCGCTTGGTGATCGCGCCCGTCGGACACACCTTCTCGCAGGGTGCGTTCCCGCAGTGCATACACGAGATGGACACGGTCGTCTCCTCGTAGTCGGGGAACTCGCCGGTCCCCTCGTGTTTGACCGTTCGCCAGTTGTCGTCGGCGTTCTCCCGATCGTTCCGGACGTCACAGGCGACCGAGCAGGCGTGACAGCCGATACAGCTGTTCGGATCGAAATAGAAGGTCCACTCTTCGCTCATCAGTTCTCACCTCCGACCCTGGAGACTTCGACAGGGTGATTCCGTGCGGTCATTCCCGTTACCGGTTCGACGTGGCGTTCTTTGTTGAGTTTCATACTGTTTGCACCCGCCCCATCGGGGTGCGAAGACGTTTCGCCGAACCCGTTGACAGTGGCGACCCACCCGGGACGGGCACCCTCGTAGACGTGGGCCATCAGTTCGATCGAATCGTCGGCCGACTCGACGCGGACCATGTCGCCGGTCCGGATGCCGCGCTCGCCCGCGTCCACCGGGTTGATGTGCAACACGTTCCCGTCGTAGTCCCAGTCCTCGACGTCGTAGCGTTCCTGATAGGCCGCGACGGAACGTTCGAGGGCCTGACAGTGGCCGCGGCTGAGCTGCTCGACGAACACGTCCGTGAACAACAGCGGATAGTCGTCGTCGGTCGTCTCACCGTAGTGTTTGTCGTCCGGGGGCTGCCACTCCGGAGCCGTGCTCGCACCCATCTCCGCGGCGAGTTCGGCGTACTCGTCTTTGACGTCGAGATCGAAGTTGAACAGCCCGTTCTCGGTGTCGAACCCGCCGTCTTTCCACTGCTCGTAGCCGACCTCCGAGACGATCGCGTAGCTCTGATCGGCGAGTTCGTCGAAGGACATGTCGATGGCGTCCAGTTGCTCGTCCCAGTACTCGGCACCGCTCTCCCAGGGGAAGTACTCGCCCCAGCCCATCTCCTCGGCGAGCAGCTTGTAGACCTGGTAGTCCGGCTTGCAGTCGCCGATCAGGTCGATCGCGGGCCTGGAGGCGGTTACCCAGCCGCTCGTGCTGTAGGAACTGTCGCCACCGCCCTTGAGGAACGGCTGTTCGAGCTGGGACGCGCCCGGGAAGACGACGTCGGCGCGCTTGCTGACGGCGTCCCAGAACGCGTCGACGGTGATGACCAGGTCCATGTCGTCGAGCGCCTGCAGCCACTCGTCGGTGTTGCCGCTTTTCGGCGGTGACGACCAGTTGTTGACGAAACCCTTGATGTCGCCGCGTTCGACCGCTTTGGGGACGAGGTTGTGAGAGACGTCGCGGATCCCGTGTTTCTGGAACGGGTAGTCGTCGTAGTCCGGCGTCGGCTTGTCCTCGTAGTTCGCGGGGACGTCGATGCCCTGCTTCTCGTGAGGGTCGGCCAGGCTGAAGCCCTTCGACCACTGGCGCGTGCCGCCGGGGCGGTCGATGTTGCCGACGAGCCCGTTCAGCGCATGGACGTTCTGGCAGTTCTTGAACCCGTTCGCCTGGTAAGCCAGCCCGGTCCACGGGAACGCGACCGCGCTCGGGGCCGCCGTCGCGAACCCGATCGCGATCTCGCGGATCTCGCCGGCGTCGACACCGGTGATCTCCGCGGCCCACTCGGGGGTCTTGTCCGCGACGGCCTCCCTGTAGGCCTCGAAACCGTGGGTCCACTCCTCGACGAACGCCTCGTCGTACAGTTCTTCCTCAATGATGACGTGACCCATCGCTAGCGCCAGCGCGCCGTCGGTCCGGGGCTCGATCGGGATCCACTTATCGGCTTTCTGGGCGGTCTTGGTGTAGCGTGGATCGATAGCGACGACCGTCGCGTCATTGTTCTCCTTGGCGTCCATGACGCCTTTGGGCTCCCACTGACCGCGGAAACACTCCATCACGTTGCGACCCCAGGCGATGATGTACTCGGAGTTCTGCCAGTCGGGCCACTCCCGACCGTAGCCGGACATCCACTCCCAGGACGTCGAGAACGGCCCGTGACAGGTGGTCTTGCGACCCACCTTCAGCGGCGCGCCGTAGAGGTTCTTGAAGAACAGATCGTGCCAGGGGTGTTTCGCGAGCGGGTATCCCTGGTAGCGCAGTAGCTTCTCGGAGCCGTGTTCCTCCGCGAACGTCTCGAGTTCGTCGGCGGCGTACGAGAGCGCTTCCTCCCAGGAGGCCGCCCGGAGTTCGCCGTCCTCGCGGATGTGGGGCTGAGTGATCCGGTTCGGGTTGTAGGTCTTCTCGAGTTGGGCCATCCCCTTCGAGCACAGCGTGCCCTCTCGGTCGGGGCCTGCACTGGCTTTCGGGTGTCCGTCCACGCCCGTGAGATCGATCGCCCGTCCGTCTTCGACGGTGATCTCCTGGCCACACTCCGCACGACAGATCCAGCAGTTCCCGTGGACGACGCTGCGCTCGCCCTGTGAAGTGACGTCACCTGACTCCGCCGACCGACCGAGGCAACCGGCTGCCGCGCCGATCGCCCCGGCTGCGCTCCCCTTGAGGAACGTTCGGCGGGAGACAGTCAGATCCTGGCTACCCATCGATACCCTCCCCTTCCAAGCCGGGATCGCGTTCGTCTTCCCCGAACTCTTCGAGGACGTCCTCGTGGTACTTCGCGTAGAACTCCGACTGTGTCATCTCTCCGGCGGCGACTCGGCGGGCGTCTTCGCCCATCCGACGCCCGAGCTCCAGGTCGTACTCGGAAGCGCCGCCTCGGTGTTCGTCGCGCGATTTCTTTACTGGCAACTCAGACATAGGAGTAAAGAATACATGAGGGCGTTTCCACATTGCTCTTGACTGAGCAAGGGTTTATATGCTATCGGCAGCACGTCGACGTTTACAGCCGGAAATACCGACGCAGGAACAGCCATGTCCGGCGACAAGTCGGGTCAGCGATCGGGATTGTGGCACCCTCGATAAAGAAGTGTCAGGCCGGAAGATGATCCCGGATCAGTCCGGAAACAGCTGAGTGAAGACTCGTCGCTCGGCGGTGGCGAGTCGCTGTGACAGTGCCTGTTTGGAGATGTCCAGTTCCGAGGCGATCTCCGACAGAGAGACCTCGCTCGGCTGGTCGTAGTAGCGGTGCTCGACGGCGAGTTCGAGTGCTCGTCGCTGTTTGTCCGTCATCGTCTCCAGATCGACCGTGCGCGTCCGTTCGGCGGTGGTGCCCTGCTCCTCGATGATCTTCCGGAGGACGACCCGTTCGGAGACCTCTTTGAGGGCGGTGACGAGCTCCCAGATGACGTCGTGGCCGGGGAGATAGACACTGACCACGATGCCATCCGGCTCGACGCCGACGATCGTGGGCACGCAGTCGAACTCCGCGAACACGTGACAGCTACAGGGATCGGAATGGTTCTGGCTCGAGTGCTCGACGGCGATGTCGCCGGTCGTTTCGACGGCGAACTCGCAGTGGCAGACGTCGTTGGCGATCAGCATCTGCGCGTCGATCACGTCCTCGCCAGTTGTAGTGAGTGGACACTGCTCGCTCGGGCAGATCTCGAGGACCGCTTTCGTCGTTCGCTCTTCGGAGTGTTCCTGAACGGCCATCTTTGGATGAGGGCAACTCGCCGTCCGGTGTCTTCCGGGCAAGTCTGCCTCCGGGAAGAATATCAGTGGTGATAAAATATCCCTTTCCCGCTCTCTCAGTTGTTCGGAACACGCCCACATGTCCCGACGGAGCCCGAGACGGACAGCGATCCCGCCCGAGACGAGGGACGTCGCACAGGACGGCGCACTGATGATCACGGTCGCGGAATCCGACGACCCGCTGGAACTGCACCGCTACGATACCGAGGTCGACGGCGAGACGGTGCGTCTCGAACTAGAGACGCCTCGCTGATTGTCGTCGCTGCTTTCGAGAGTCCCGTGCCTGCTTACCGGACGCGGCACGAAGTGCTACCGGACGCGGCAAGTGACGACGGTATTCATTCCGTCCTGTCCCTCGACCGATTCGGTCGTGACGTTCACACCGAGGAGATCAGCGTCGTCGAAGACCTCGGCCGGGATCGAGCGTAGCTGCTCCGCGTCGGCCCGGTCCTCGCCGAGGACGATCCGGATCTGGTTGCGGTTTCGCGCGACATCGATCACGTCGTAGCCGCTGTCTTCGAACGCCGTTTCGAGCGCCGTAAGCTGGTCGTCCATACGAAGTGCCTCCGTCCCCGACGACGTAAAACCCACCGACGACGAGCGAGCAATTCGAGTTAATCCGGATTGAGTATCGCACCGATACTTGTCCCTGGGGACCGATCGCTCGGGTGCAGACATGGTTCCCGCATTCGAGAAAGACAGATTCGAACCGAGCCGCGAAACCGCACGCTCTATCGGCAAGCTCCTGTTCGGTGCCGTCGCGACGGTGTTCGTCCTGGCGCTCGTGACGCTGCTTCCGGGTATCGACCGGTTACTGCCGGGGACAGACGTCTCCGTCGAGGCGCTCGCCCGTGCGATCGCCGGACTCGTTGTCGCGGGCGTGCTGGTCTATACGGCCTCTGGACTGGCGACGCTCGTCGCGACAAGAGTCCGGGGAGAACTGACAGCGAACGCGGCGTCGATCGGCTACTGGCTGGTCGTTCTCGCTGCCGTACTGATCACCCACTGGGGACTTTCGCCGCTTTTCGCCGGGCTGTTCGGCGGCCTCCTGTGGATCTACGACATGGCGTTCTTGCTGGCGGCACTGGGATCGCTACTGGCGATTTCTGTCCGGCTGTACGCCTCGCTCGATCCAGCCGCGGACCTGTTCGCCGAGAAAGTATCTGGCGGAGGGAGCTAGATGGCGGCCCGATCGTCGGCTCCGACGGCGCAGTCGTCCCACCCGTCGCCCATCATCGGGTTCGTCACGGGCGCGCTGGCCTGGATCGTGGGCTATATCCTCACGTATCTGGTCGTCGCCCCGGACGTCAGGGATTCGGGGCTCAACCGTCTCATCGAGGCGCTCGACGGCGAGCCCGCCACGTTCGAACTCGTCGGCTGGGTGTTCTTCAACGCACACTTCGTCGAGACCGTCTTCCAGGGACTGCCGGTCCTCGGTAGCCGAACGGCGTCGTACGTCGGCGGCGAGAACGGGTTCACCGTCCTGCTGTATCTGGTCCCCGCCGGGACGCTGCTGATCGGTGGCTTCCTGCTCGGGATGGCGAACGGAGACACCGACGTCTCCGGGGGCGGGCTGTCCGGCCTGATGGCGCTCCCCGGATACGCACTCGCGGCGGCCGTGACGGCGATCGCGGTCGAAGTGACGACGGCCGGGGCGACCGCCGGCCCGGACTTCCTCGCCGCTCTGATCCTCGCCGGGATCGCGTACCCGATCGTCTTCGCCGGCCTCGGTGGCGTACTCGCGGCCGTGGCGAGCAGGGGACGTTCGCCGTCCCGGAGCTAGGACTGAACCTGTGCGCTTTTTGCGCCGAGCGCGGCCGCGACGAGGCCGCCGGCGATCGTCGGAAGCCAGTACGTCGCGAGCCGATAAACGAGTACGGCGGCGACGGCACCCCCGTTAGAAACCGTCGTGAGCGACACAAGAATGGCGGCGAACGCAGTTTCGATCGCACCGGAGCCGCCAGGAAGCGGCGTCGCCCCGGCGATCGAGCCGATCGGGACGGCGACCAGTGCGGCGGCCAGCGGAATCGACGCACCGACCGAGATCGCTGCTGTCCACAGCGCTACTCCGAGCGTGAACCAGCCGACCGTCGAAAACCCACCGGCGAGTGCGAGTGCCCGCCTGTCGGTGCCGATGCGGTCGATCGATTCGAAGAAGTTGCCGATCCGGTTTTCGACGGCCTGTGTCCCCGGCGGTGTCCGGCCGGGGACCATCCGCGAGACGGCGCGGACGATCGGGGTGACGGCAGTCGCGAGCATCTGTTCGATCCGGTGGTGGTAATGATAGACCAGGACAGCGGCACCGATGACGAGCACGAACAGGCCGACCAGGACCGCGACGGACAGATACAGGTCGCGTGAAGTCGCAACCGCCTCCATCCCGAACAGCCCGATCCCGATCAGCGCCATCCCGATCGACGGGACGAAATGGAGCGTGTCGACGCTGGCGATCGCCGCGAGCCCGGTCTCGTACTCGCTGTCGGCTGCCTCGGAGATGAGAAGCGCGCTGACCGGCTCTCCGCCGGCCTGCCCGAACGGGGTGATGTTGTTCGAGAACATGGCTGCCGTGAACACCAGCACGGCCCTGGGGACGGACACCGGCGCGCCGAGCGCACGCAGGACGACGTGCAGCGACAGCCCCCAGGAGACGAGCCACACGACCGTGAGGGCGACGACGACCGCAACGAGCGACAGGCGGGCACGTCCGAGTGCGGCAAGCGTCTCCTCGACCCCGGCGACCCAGACGAGCGCGCCCAAGACTGCAAGCGCTACGACGAACAGCAACACCGTCACCCACCGGTCGCCGTTCATTACCGGGTGCACGCCCGACGGCGGCTTTAACTCTCCGGATCGAGGTCCCGACCGCCGGTGCTTTTGCCACTCGACACTCAACCGGGTGTATGGACGAGCGGACGATGCTGGGCTTGCTCGCCGATCGCCTCCCACGCGCGGGCGACGACGCGGCCGTGATCGACGGGCTGGTCGTGACGATCGACATGCTGCACGAGACGACCGACTTCCCGCCGGGAACGACCCGATACACGGCGGGCTGGCGGGCCGTTGGCGCCTCCCTGTCGGACGTGGCCGCGATGGGGGCCGAACCGACGGCGGCCGTCGCAGTCTACGGTGCACCCGTCTTCGAGCAGGCGGAGATCCTGGCGTTCGTCGACGGTGCTCGCGACGTCTGTGAGGGGGCCGGGAGCGAGTACGTCGGCGGCGATCTCGACAGCCACGAGGAATTTACCGTCTCGACGGCCGCCGTCGGCCGGACTGACGACCCCGTATTGCGGTCTGGGGCTCGGCCCGGCGACGCGATCTGCGTCACGGGGACGCTCGGACGCAGCGCCGGGGCCGTCAGGCTGTTCGAACGCGGCGAACTCGAGCGGGCGAACGAGCTCTTTCGCTTCGAGCCGCGGATCGAGGCAGGGCGCGCGCTGGCACCTTACGCCAGCGCGATGATGGATTCCAGCGACGGACTCGCCCGCTCGCTCCACCAGCTCGCCGAGGCGAGCGCCTGTGGCATGGCCGTCGAAACGCCGCTGCCCGTCGACGACGTCGTCGATTCGGTCGCCGGCCCGGACGAACGACTCGAACTCGGTGCGTTCTTCGGCGAGGATTTCGAACTCGTCTGTACGATCCCCGAACCTCACCTCCCGAAGGCGAAATCGGCGACACCGACGCCGCTAACCCGCATCGGCACTGTCGTCGAGGAGGGAATTACGCTCGACGGGGAACCGATGCCGGATCGCGGATACACCCATCAGGGGTGACGCTCCGACAGCGATTTCCGCTCTGTGGACGAACGTCGGTCACCTCAGACGATGATCCGGAACGGCACCGGCATGAAACAGAGGACCCCGACAACGAACGTGAGCAGACCGACCGCCTGCCGTTTGCGGTCGAGTGGCTCCTCCCGTATCGGGGTCGCCGGGCCGAAAAACGCCAGCACCGTCGTGAACACGCCCCAGACGACCCAGATCCCGACCTCGACGGAGACGTCGCCGACCAGCAGCAACACACCGGCGAATCCGAACAGCACGGCCGGAACCGCGGCAGCGACGGTCTCCTGGCGTGGACCCATCAGCGCTCGCAGGACGTGTCCGCCGTCGAGTTGTCCGACCGGCAGGAGGTTGAGAAAGGTTACCAGCATGCCGAGCCAACCGGCGAACACCAGCGGATGGAGCTGTTTCGTCGGGTCGGCGTACGACATCGGCTGGCCGGTCAGCCACGCCAGCCCGCGCAACAACAGCGGCTCGGCGAACTCGATCCGGGCGGCGTCGCTCGTCGCGACCGACCGGGGGACCGTGATCGGGTCGAGGGAGAGTCCGATCACCGTCACGACGACGGTCGCGACGATGCCCGCAAGCGGGCCGGAGGCACCGATGTCGAGCAACGCCTTCCGGTTCGGGATCCGGCCACGCATCCGAATGATCGCGCCGGCGGTTCCGAACGGGGGCGGGATCGGAATGAAATACGGCAGACTGGCGTCGACGCGGTGAATCCGGCTGGTGAGGTAGTGACCGAACTCGTGGACGCCCAGGATCGTAAGGATCCCGAGCGAGAACGGCCAGGCTCGCAACAGGTTCAGCGGGTCGGCAGTCACGTCCACGTGATACCAGACTGTCCCCGCGTACAGCGTCGTCAGCACCGTCGCGAGCGCGAGGGCGAGGTTCTTCCAAGGGACGCCGTCGATCCCGATCGAGCGCTCGCTGACGACCAGGACGTGCTCGGGGTTCCCGTCCCCCGAGCGGGCCGTCAACTGCAGGTCGAAGCCGCGCTCGTAAAACAGCGGTGCGAGCTCCGATTCGACGGTCGATAGCGGTGCGCGCGGACGGCCGACGTAGAGTATCCGGTCGTCCTCGTGGCGCACCTCGAGTACCTCGAAGACCGGCGCGAGGTCCTCCGCCGTCGGGGCGTCCGCTGGCGGCACCGTCGACATTCCTGTCTATCGACAGGGGAGTGGTTCATAAAATATCGACGGTTCGAAACGGCGAATACCGCAGGAGCGACAGCCGCGGGGACACAATGTCAGACGGGTTGCTGTAGCGATTTACCGCTCCGACCGCCATTGGGCGGTCGATGCGGAGGGGACGTACAGCGATCCGTATCCATCAGGCTGGCTCGATCCGCCAGGTCGTTGCGCTCGTGTAGGACCACTTTTCGACTTCGATGTCGCTCGCCGACTCTTTGAGCTTGACCATCAGCGCGCCGATCTCTTTCGGCGAGAGACCGACCTCGTCGGCGATGAATTTGCTCTTGAAGTAGAGTTCGCCGTTCTCGGTCACCTTCTCGCGAAGATACGACCGGAGACGTTCCTCTTTGGACGCCGTCGACTCCGGCTCAGCACTGTCAGGGGAGGGCTGTGTCGTCGCACTCATTTGAAATCGCCTCAACATCCCGTATCGTCTGTGGGTGCATATAAGCGCAGGAAGCTTTGATGGAGTTCGGCCGATTTTAGCGCAGGCCGGTATCTCCCGGACGTTTTAAAACACTCTCAAAACCCCCGAGACATTTTAAAACAGCACATTAGCGTTTCTGATCTTCATCCTATTGTGATTTTATCGTCATACGATCGCGGGCTGAAGTACCCGAAAACCCCCGTGTTCGCAAAATCGAAAACCGGTATTACCGCTCGTGTACCCAGAAGGAGTCCTCAACGGTGATTTCTTTCTTGAAGATCGGGACGTCCTCTTTGAGACGGTCGATCCCGTCGGAAACGGCCTCGAACGCCTCCGTGCGGTGGCCTGCGAGCACGACGACGAAAACGATGTCCTCTCCGGCCTCGATCGTGCCGGTCCGGTGGTGAAGTTCAACCGACAGCACGCTGTCCCTGGATTCGAGGTCCTGCTCGATACCCGCAAGTCGCTGCTCGGCGACTCCCTCGTACTTCTCGAAGGCCAGGTGTTCGGTACGGTCGTCTTCGGGGCCGTCTTTCGCCCGGACCTGCCCGGTAAACGTCGCGATCGCTCCGGCGCGTTCAGCGGCGGGATCGTCTTTGACGCGCCAGACGAGCGATTCGAGCGTCTCGAACGGCTCCGTCTGTTCAAGCGCGTCGACGACGTCGTCGACGTCGACCGCGTCGGCCTCCGGCGCGGTCGCGATCGCGTCGCCGGCGTGGTCGCGCTCGCCGATGACGACCTGCGGGATCGCGGCCCCGCTGAACCCCTCGACGAGCGCGTAGTCGAACTCCGGAGCGACGTCCTCGAGGGCGTCCCGGAGCGTCCGGTCCGACCCTGTCGCGAACCACTCGCCGTCGTCGGTTATCCCGTAAGTCCGGTCAGCGCCGGCCGCGCGGTGGCGATCAGTGTCTTTGCCCTCGACGTCGATGTCGAACTCGTGGAGGTGCTTGATCGTCGCCACGCGCCCGCGTTCGGCCAGTCGCTCGGCCAGTCGCTCCAGCAGCGTCGTCTTCCCGGTGTCGGAGTAGCCGACGACACCCAGTACGTGCATGTGCTCCCAGAGGAGGGCCGACGGTTTGACAGTAGCGGTCATGCTGCAGCCAGCCGTCGATGTCCTCCCGTGGTGTTCGGTGACACGAGACGGGAGCACGTCCAGAGACTGCTTGACAATACTTAAGAGCGCATCGCGGCTACGCCGATCCAATGAAAACAGTCGTCTCTATCGGCGGGAGCGTGCTCGTACCGGATCTGGACGCCGGGCGGGTGGCGGAGTACGCCGACGTCGTCGAATCGCTGGCGGCAGCGGGCCACGACCTCGGGGTCGTCGTCGGCGGCGGTCCGACCGCCCGGGAGTACATCGGCGCGGCCCGATCGCTGGGTGCCAACGAGGGCGAACTCGACCAGCTCGGGATCGACACGACGCGGCTGAACGCCCGTCTCCTGCTGGCGGCGCTGGACGAGGATCTCGCATCGCCAACAGTGCCGACGAACTACGAGGAAGCAGCCGAGTCGCTCCACCGGGATCGCGTGGTCGTGATGGGTGGGGTCGTGCCGGCCCAGACGACCGACGCCGTGTCCGCGGCCCTCGCCGAATACGTCGACGCCGACCAGCTCGTGTTCGCGACCTCCGTCCCCGGCGTCTTCGACGCCGATCCGAACGAGGACCCCGACGCCGAGCGCTACGAGGAGATGACCGCGGGCGAACTGGTCGAACTGGTCGCCCGCGGCGAGTCGCTCGGCTCCGCCGGGTCGAACGCCCCGATCGACCTGCTCGCAGCGAAGGTGATCGAGCGCTCGGGGATCGAAGCCATCGTACTCGACGGGACGGACCCCGGGTCGGTCGGTCGGGCCGTTCTGGACGACGACTTCGAGGGAACCCGAATCACACCGGACCATGACTGAACTCGATCCCTACGAAGTCGGTCGATCGAGCGATCGGGTCTTCTGGGCCGACGCCGTGGCCGACGCGATCGAGTCGCGCGACCCCGACGAACCGATCGTGATCAAGGGCGGCGTCTCCCCGTCGGGCGTTCCCCACCTGGGGCACGTCAACGAGATTATGCGCGGGTATTTCGTCGCCGAGGTCCTGCGCGAGCGCGGTCACGAGGTCCGGCAGGTGTTCACCAGCGACGACCGGGATCGTCTGCGCAAGCTCCCGCGACGACTCGCGGATCTGGACGGGAACATCGTCGGGCTCGGCGAAGTCGACGCCGGGGCACTCGGCCGGAACCTCGGCAAGCCATACACCGACATCCCCGATCCGTTCGGTTGCTGTGACTCGTATGGAGCACACTTCACGAAGATTCTCGAACAGGACGCAGAGCGACTGGGCGTCCCGATCGAGTTCGTCTCGAACACGGAACTCTACGAGTCGGGAGCGTTCGACGACGCCATCGAACACGTCCTCGCGAACCAGGACCGCGCACGCGAGGTGCTCGGCGAGTACCAGGCGAAGATTGACGAGGACTACGTTCCGTTCCAGGCACAGTGTGAAGCGTGTGGACATCTCACAGAAGAGATCACGAACGTCGACCTCGACGCCGGCGAGATCGAGTACGTCTGTGCGGACGTCGAGGCCGGCGACGAGACGATCGAGGGGTGTGGCCACGAGGGGACGGCCTCGCTTCGTGAGGGGAAACTCCCCTGGCGCTTCGAGTGGCCCGCCCAGTGGGACGTGCTCGGCGTCGACTTCGAGCCCTTCGGCAAGGACCACGCCGAGGGGTCCTGGCCCTCCGGCGAGGACATCGCCCGGAACGTCTTCGACACCGAGCCACCGGTGCCGATGGTCTACGAGTGGTTCACTCTCGACGGCGAGGCGCTCTCTTCCTCCTCGGGCAACATCGTCACCGTCGAAGAGGTCCTGGAACTGCTAGAGCCGGAGGTACTCCGGTATTTCTTCCTCAAGGATCCGACGACAGCGCGGGACTTCTCGATCGACGGTCTCGATCAGCTGGTCGACGAGTTCGACCGCTTCGAGCAGCTCTATTTCGGAGAGGTCGAGACGGACGGCGATCGAGCCGCAGAACTCGCCGAACAGGAGGCCGAGCTCGCCGAGCGCGCGTATCCGCTACTCGAAGAGCCCCGGCCCGAGCGGATCCGCATCCCCTATACGTTCGCCGCGGTACTCGGGATGACCGACGACCCCGACCTCCGCGAGGAGATCGCGCGCCGTGAGGGGCATATTCCCGACGACGCCCCCGACTGGGCCGTCGAGAAGGCGCTGTCGCGGGTCGAGCGCGCCCGCGAGTGGGCCCGCCGGACGGACAACGAGTTCAACTACGAACTCAAGCGCGAATCGATCCCCGACGTCGAGTTCGACACGGCGACCGCCGAGGCTCTGGAAGACGTGGCCGACGTCGTCCAGTCGGGTGGCGACGGCGAAGATATCCAGGCCGAGATCTACGAGGCCGCCGACCGCCACGGCGTCGAGGTAGCCGATCTGTTCGCCGCCGGCTATCGACTCTTTTTCGACCTCGAAGAAGGGCCCAAGCTCGGGCCGTTCCTGGCGAAACTGGACCGGTCGTTCGTCGTCGACCGGCTCCGGCAAGAACGCTAGAACTGTCGGATTTCTCTTACTTCTCGGACGCGCGCCGCCGGTTGACGAAGCCCTGATTGTTCGCGGTCTTCTCGACGAACGACCGGAACGCGCCGGCGGTCTCGCCCTCACCGAAGACAATCGGCTCGCCCGCGTCGCCGCGCTCGCGGATCGCCGGATCGAGCGGGATCCGTCCGAGGAACGGCATCGACATCTCCTCGGCGAACGCTTCCCCGCCGCCGTCGCCGAAAATCGCGTGCTCGGAGCCACAGTCGGGACACTTGAACGAACTCATGTTCTCGACGATGCCCAGGACGGGCGTCTCGTGTTTGCCGAACATCTCCAGTCCTTTCCGGGCGTCGTCGAGTGCGACCTCCTGTGGCGTCGTGACGATGACAGCCCCGGCGACGGGAACGGTCTGCAGCAGCGTCAGCTGGGTGTCGCCGGTCCCCGGCGGCAGGTCGACGACCATGTAATCGAGATCGCCCCACTGGACGTCCTCCCACAGCTGCGTGAGCACCTTGTCGACCATCGGGCCGCGCCAGATCACGGGCGCGTCTTCGCCCATCAGTAGATCGATGCTCATCAGCTTCAGGCCGTGCTTTTCGGGCGGGATGATCTGCTCGTCGGGGGTCGCTTCGGGCCGCTCGTCCGAGCCCAGCATCCGCGGGACGTTCGGACCGTAGATGTCGGCGTCGAACAGGCCCACGTCGGCACCGAGGTCGGACAGTCCTGCAGCCAGGTTGACCGCGACGGTGCTCTTGCCGACGCCACCTTTCCCGGAGGCGACGGCGATGATGTTCGTCACGTTCGGCAGTACCTGCTCGTGGGGCTCGAGCCCACGGTCGATCGACGCGGACAACTCGACTTCCATGTCGAGGTCGGCGAGCGCCTCGCGGACGTTCTCGGCAATCGCCGTCTCCGTTGGCGAGTACGGCGCACCGAGTGCGAGGTCGATCGTGACGCTGTCGTCATCGATCGTAATGTCGTTGACCAGTCCCAGTGAGACGATGTCGTCGCCGAGATCCGGGTCCTCGACGGTTGCGAGCCGATCGCGTATCTCCTGTTCGTCCATGCCACGGAGTTGGCGCCGGACTGTCGATAAGGGTTGTGACAACGACCGCTCGTCGTGACGGTAATCGATAGGAGTTACGTCGAAGCCCCGTTGGGCGGCGGAGTTAAATCGCTCGTCCGAGAACACCTACAGGAGTAATGCTCGTCGACGGGTTCGGCCGCGAGCTGACCGAGATCCGGATGTCGCTGACCGACCGGTGTAACTTCGACTGCGTGTACTGCCACAACGAGGGGCTGGGCGATACCCGCGGACCGATGGCACCACGGGACGAGGAAATGACTACCGACGAGGTCGTCCGCGTGCTGTCGGTCGCCGCCGATCTGGACGTCGAGGCCGTCAAGCTCACCGGCGGCGAGCCGATGTTGCGGGAGGACCTCGAAGAGATCGTCCGGCGTGCGCCCGATGGCATGGAGGTCTCGCTGACGACGAACGGTTCCTTCCTGCCGGGTCGTGCCGAAGGGCTGGTGGAAGCCGGCCTCGAACGGGTCAACGTCTCCCAGGACGCGGTTGATCCCGAGGCGTTCGCCGAGATCACGAAAAGCGGTGCCTACGACCGGGTCGTCGAGGGTGTCGACGCCGCGCTGGAGGCCGGACTCGACCCGGTCAAGCTGAACATGGTGGTCTTCGAGGGCACTGTCGAGTACGTCCCGCAGCTGGTCGATCGGGTCGCCGAGCGCGACGGCCTGCGGTTGCAGCTCATCGAGTACATGCCCGAGATCGCGGGCCACCCCGAGTGGGCGGTCGACGTCGACCGCGTCCACGAGTGGTTGGACGACCGCGCCGACCGCGTGGAAACCCGGGAGATGCACGACCGCAAGCGGTACTTCGTCCGTGCCGAAGACGGCGACGGTGAGGGAATGGTCGAGGTCGTCGATCCGGTCGAAAACGCTGATTTCTGCGAAAGCTGCCATCGCGTGCGCGTCACCCACGACGGTTCGCTGAAGGGATGTCTCAACCGTCCGCGTGTGCATCCGATGGGCGAACTGTCCGAAGCAGAGATCCGGGCCGCGTTCCACGAGGTCGTCGGCGACCGCGTGCCCTACTACGGGGAGTTCATGGTCGAGGAAGACGGCGAATGGGTGCGAAACGACGAGTACGTCGGCGAACCGCTTGTCGTCGAACACGGCCGGGTCACGGCAGACGACGACTGAACTGTCGCCGTCCGCCAGCGCTAGACGACGGCTGATCTGCCGTCGACATGCAGCGCCCCACGACGGCTGGTTTGCCGTCGACATGCAGCGCCCCACGACGGCTGGTTTGCCGTCGACATGCAGCGCCCGACGGCGGCTGGTTTGCCGCCGTCCGACAGCGCCCCACGACGGTTGATCCGTTTTGACACGCGGCGGTCGATCCGTTGGGCTTATATGCCGGCACAACAGAGCAGTCACGTACGAATCGTGCAGGGGGACCGGCCCCCGAGTCCGAGAGGGCGCGAGTACACTGCAAGCGAGTCGTGGTAGCCAAGCGGCCCAAGGCGCATGGTTGCTAACCATGTGGCGTCAAGCCTCCGGGGTTCGAATCCCCGCCACGACGCTTCACCCAACCCACACATGAGTGCAGAAGACCCAGACGCGGACGTGCCGGAGGACGACGAGGACCTCCAGTACTTCGTCCGCATCGGACAGACGGACCTCGACGGCACCAAGTCGGTCGAGCGTTCGCTGACAGACATGAACGGTATCGGCCACCGCGCCGCTCGGATCATCGCCCAGAAGGCGGGCGTCGATCGCCGGGAAACCTTCGGCCGCCTCGACGAAGAGCAGATCGACGAGATCGTCGAACTGGTCGAAGGGTTCGCCGACGAGGTCCCGGAGTGGCTCGCGAACCATCGCAACGACTTCTTCAGCGGTGAGACGACCCACGAGATCGGTAACGAGCTCGATCTCACGCGTCGTCAGGACATCAACCGCATGAAGATGATCGACTCCTACAAGGGCGTCCGCCACAAGCGCGGACAGAAAGTCCGTGGCCAGCGCACCAAGTCCACGGGCCGTACCGAGGGGACGATCGGTGTCAACGTCGAAGCGATCAAAGAAGAACAGGCTGAGGAAGCCGCAGCTGAGGAAGAATAATGGCACTCGGATCGAACACCAAGTTCTACGAGACTCCGAACCACCCCTACCAGGGTGAGCGGATCGGTGAGGAGACCGGGCTGGTTAGCCAGTACGGTCTCAAGAACAAAGAGGAACTCTGGCGCGCCCAGTCCGAACTGCGCGGCTATCGCCGCGAGGCCCGAGAACTGCTCGGCCGTGCGGACAGCGGCGACGAGGAAGCCAGCGAGTTCATCACGCGGCTCAGGCGCCTGGGCATTCTCGGCGAGCAGGACACGCTCGACGACGTCCTGCGGCTGGACGTGACCGACGTGCTCGAACGACGGCTCCAGACGGTCGCCTACCGGAAGGGACTGGGCAACACGCCCGATCAGGCCCGGCAGTTCATCGTCCACGGACACGTCACCGTCGACGGTGCCCGGGTCCAGACCCCCTCGAAGAAGGTCGCAGTCGAGGAGGAGGGCGCGATCGCCTTCGACGAGAACAGTCCACTCGCGGACGAACTCCACCCCGAACGCGCGGAGGAACAATAACATGGCAGACGAAGACGACAGCAAGTGGGCCATCGCCCACGTGCACGCATCGTTCAACAACACGATCATCACGATCACCGACCTGACCGGCGCGGAGACGCTCGCCAAATCCAGCGGCGGGACGGTCGTCAAACAGAACCGCGACGAGGCCTCGCCCTACGCAGCGATGCAGATGGCCGAGACCGTCGCCGAGGACGCCCAGGCACAGGGCGTCGAGGGCGTTCACGTCCGCGTGCGCGGCCCCGGCGGAAACCTCCAGACCAACCCCGGTCCGGGTGCGCAGGCGACGATTCGCGCCCTGGCCCGGGCAGGCCTGGAGATCGGCCGCATCGAGGACGTCACGCCGATTCCACACGACGGTACGCGAAGTCCGAAATCCAGCGGGTAATCTACAATGGCAGACTACGACGTAACGTTCATCGAGCGCGACGACACCGAGGCGCGGTTCCTCGTCCGTGGAGTCACGCCGGCGTTCGCCAACGGCATCCGCCGGGCGATGATCGCCGACGTGCCCACGTTTAGCATCGATACCGTCCGGTTTATCGAGAACTCCTCGGTGATGTTCGACGAGCAGCTCGCGCTCCGGCTGGGACTGATCCCGCTGACGACGCCGCTCGGCGGCGAGTTCGACGAGGACGACACCGTCACGCTCGCGCTCGACGTCGAGGGCCCGGAGACAGCCTACTCCGGCGATCTCGTCTCCAGCGACGACATGGTGCAGCCGGCCGAGGAAGACGTGCCGATCATCGATCTCAAGGACGGTCAGCGTCTGGAGTTGGAGGCCGACGCCGTGCTCGGTTACGGTCAGGACCACGCCAAGCATCAGGGTGGCGTGGCCGTCGGATACCGGCACCTCCAGCGCGTCGAGGTGGTCGGCGATCGAGACGAGTTCCGCGACGACGAACCCGAAATCGTCCGTGGCGTCATTGAGACCGAAGGCGGCGAGCTGGTCCCGACCGAGGAGTTCGACAACGACCTCACCGAGCGGTACCCTGACAGCGAGGTCGAGGTTCACGACGTCGAGAACGCGTTCGTCTTCGACGTCGAGACCGACGGCTCCTTCGACGTCGACACACTCGTGCAGGCGGGGATCGATTCGATCCGCGGCCGCGCCGAGGAACTGAAAGAAGCGGTACAGCTATAACGATGAAAACTGCCCTTCGTCCCCCACGGCACCCGTCCGCTGCCCCCAGCGGTGCGAGCGCGACGGACCGCCGGACCGAAAGGGGTTTGAAGGGCCACGAAAAACAGACTAATGCGAGCAGGGATAGCCAAGTCTGGCCAACGGCGCAGCGTTCAGGGCGCTGTCCCGTAGGGGTCCGCAGGTTCAAATCCTGCTCCCTGCACTTTTCAGGAGGGACGTTATGAGCAAGAGTAACCCGAGACTCAGTAGTCTCATTGCCGATCTGAAGTCGGCCGCCCGGCAGTCGGGCGGAGATGTCTGGGGCGACGTTGCCGACCGGCTGGAGAAGCCGCGGCGCACCCACGCAGAAGTCAACCTGGGACGTATCGAACGGTACGCCCAGGAAGACGAGACCGTGGTCGTTCCAGGCAAAGTGCTCGGCAGTGGTGTCCTGCAAAAGGACGTCACTGTCGCAGCCGTCGACTTCTCTAGCTCGGCCGAGACAAAGATCGAACAGGTCGGCGAGACCGTCTCGCTCGAACAGGCAGTACAGAACAACCCCGACGGATCCAACGTGCGGGTGATTCGATGAAAGCAGACACGATCGACGCCGACGTGATCGTCGACGCCCGTGATTGCATCATGGGTCGTGTGGCGAGTCAGGTCGCCGAACGCGCGATGGATGGGGAGACGATCGCCGTCGTCAACACCGAACGCGCCGTCATCACCGGCCGCGAGGGCGACGTCGTGGCGAAGTATCAGAAGCGACGCGATATCGGCTCCGATCAGGGGCCGGCCTATCCCAAGCGGCCCGACGGGATCTTCAAGCGCGCGATCCGTGGCATGGTTCCCTACAAGGAGCAGCAGGGTCGCAAAGCCTTCGAGAACGTCCGCGTGTACGTGGGCAACCCCTACGACGATGAGGGCGAAGTCCTCGAGGGCACGTCGCTGGATCGGCTGTCGAACATCAAGTTCGTCGAACTGGACGAACTCTCAAAGAGCCTTGGAGCCAAGGTAACATGGTAACGAACACATCAGGCAAGAAGAAGACCGCCGTCGCTCGCGCGACCGTGAGCGACGGAGAGGGTCGGGTTCGGATCAACTCTCGACCCGTCGAGCTGGTGGAACCGGAGCTGGCACGGCTGAAGATGCTCGAGCCCTTCCGGATCGCCGACGACGACCTGCGCGAGTCGGTCGACGTCGACGTGACGGTCGAGGGCGGCGGCACGACCGGGCAGGCGGACGCCACCCGAACGGCGATCGCCCGCGGGCTCGTCCAGCACACGAACGACGCGGAACTGCGCGACGCGTTCATGGAGTTCGACCGCTCGCTGCTGGTCAACGACGTGCGCCAGTCCGAACCCAAGAAGTGGGGCGGACCTGGTGCCTGTGCGCGCTATCAGAAGTCCTACCGCTAAGGTGATTCAAATATGATGGTACCGGTCAGGTGTTTCACCTGTGGAAACGTCATCGGCGGCGAATGGGAGGAGTTCAAAGAGCGCGCCCGCGAGGGCGATGAAGATCCCGAGGAGGTGCTCGACGAGCTGGGCGTCGAACGACACTGCTGTCGGCGGATGCTCGTCTCGCACGAGGACCTCGTCGACGTCGTCGCACCGTATCAATGATGAGTACACAGCGATACAACCGCTACGAGAAGGCTCGCATCATCGGTGCACGAGCGCTGCAGATCGCCCACGGCGCGCCGGTGCTGATCGAGACTGACCAGACCCAGCCGATCCTCATCGCAGCCGAGGAGTACGACGCTGGCGTCCTTCCCTTCACCGTCAACCGAGGACAACACACATGACACTCATCACCGATATCCGATTGCGACGCGTACTGGATTCACGAGGGAACGCCACCGTCGAGGCCGACGTCACCACCGAGAGTGGTGGGTTCGGCCGCGCAGCCGCCCCGAGCGGCGCGAGCACGGGCGAACACGAGGCGATCGAACTGCCGGCCCACGAGGCGATTGCCAACGCCCGCGAACACGCCGTCCCGCGGCTGGTCGGCGAGGTCTACGCTGGCAGCCAGCGCGACGTCGACGCCGCGCTGCACGCCGCCGACGGAACCGAGGACTTCTCGGGCATCGGTGCCAACAGCGCGGTCGCGATCAGCATGGCCGCCGCCAAAGCCGGTGCCGACGTGCTCGGCGCACCGCTGTATCAGCACCTGGGCGGAACCTTCCGCGGCGATCAGTTCCCGACACCGCTGGGCAACGTCGTCGGCGGCGGCGAGCACGCCGAGGAAGCCACCAACATCCAGGAGTTCCTCTCGGCCCCCGTAGGCGCGCCGAGCGTCACTGAGGCGGTCTTCGCCAACGCCAAGGTCCACGCTCGCATCGGCGAGCTCCTCGGAGAGAAGGGCGTCCCCGCCAACAAGGGCGACGAGGGTGCCTGGGCGCCACCGATCGGCGACGACGAAGCCTTCGAGATCGTCGACCAGGCCACTACCGAAGTCGGCGACGAACTCGGCTTCGAGATCTCCTTCGGCCTGGACATGGCCGCCGCCGAGATGTACGAAGACGGCGAGTACGTCTACGAGGGCGAGGACAACCGCTCGACGGCCGAACAGATCGACTACGTCGTCGAGATGGTCGACGAGTACGACATGGCCTACGTCGAGGACCCCCTCGACGAAAACGACTTCGAGGCCTTCGCCGAACTCACCGACCGCGTCAGCGACCGGACGCTCATCTGCGGTGACGATCTGTACGTCACCAACGTCGACCGCCTTCAGGAAGGCATCGACAAGGGCTCCTCGAACTCGATTCTCATCAAGCCCAACCAGATCGGCACGCTGTCCGACGCCGTCGACGCCATCGAACTCGGGGCCAAACACGGCATCCAGTCGGTGGTCTCCCACCGCTCGGGCGAGACCGAGGACACGACGATCGCCCACCTCGCCGTGGGCGCGGCCGCCCCCTACATCAAGACCGGCACCGTCGCCGGCGAACGCACCGCCAAGCTGAACGAACTCATCCGCATCGAAGAACAAGCATGAGTCAGGACGAAGAAGACGACATCGACGAGACTTCGGAGGCCGCCGGCGACGCCGGCGCTGTCACCGAGACGGAGGAATCGCCGGCGTCCGAGGCCGACGCGCCGACGGACGCTGCGAACGAGCCACAGGCTGCTGAGGAATCCGCAGCCGACGAACCCGACACCGAGGACGAGCAGCCGGCTCTCGACGAGGACGTCATGCCCGAAGGCGAGGAGGCCGACCTCCTCATCCCCGTCGAGGATTACCTCGGAGCAGGGGTCCACATCGGGACCCAGCAGAAGACCGCGGACATGGAGCGGTTCATCCACCGCGTCCGCACGGACGGGCTGTACGTGCTGGACGTTTCGATGACCGACTCGCGGATCCGCACCGCCGCGAACTTCCTCGCGAACTATGACCCCGAGCAGATCCTCGTGGCGTCCTCCCGGCAGTACGGTCGGTTCCCGGCCGAGAAGTTCGCCGAGGCCGTCGGGGCACGAGCGCGAACGGGCCGGTTTATCCCCGGGACACTCACCAACCCCGACTACGAGGGTTACATCGAGCCCGACGTCGTGGTCGTCACGGACCCGATCGGCGACGCCCAGGCCGTCAAGGAAGCCATCACGGTCGGCATCCCGGTCATCGCGATGTGCGACTCGAACAACACGGTCACCAACGTCGACCTCGTGGTTCCGACGAACAACAAGGGTCGCAAGGCCCTGAGCGTCGTCTACTGGCTTTTGGCCAACGAGACCCTGGACCGCCGCGGCGCCGAGCCTGCCTACGCGCTCGAGGACTTCGAGAGCGAGATCTGATCGCGGTTTTTCGAGACGTTTCGTCCGTTCGCGCACTCCGACAGCCACTCGTGTCTCCGAAAGGTTCACATGAGCGGTCGGTCAGGTAGCGTGCATGGGAAAAGGAGATACCGTCCTGAACGCTGTAATCGGCGCGGTCGTCACGGTCGTCACGACGTTCATCCCGTTCTCGCCGGTGCTTGGGGGTGCAGTCGCCGGATACCTCCAGAAGGAGGATTCGTCGACGGCACTCAAAGTCGGTGCGCTCTCGGGAGCGATCGCCATGTTGCCGTTCTTGCTCGTCGTCGCGCTTCTCGCCGGTGGATTACCGTTCTTGCCGGTGTTTTTCGACGTTCCGGGCGCATTCGCAGGGATCGTCGTCGTGTTCGTTATCTTCGCCATCCTGGCCTCGGCCGTCTATGTCGTCGGTCTGAGTGCCCTCGGTGGCTATCTCGGCTGGTACGTCGAGAGTGAAACCGACCTGTAGCGCCGTCCGAAAGGCCGCTACTCGGCAGTCCCGACCGTGTCAGTATCCCCAGGACCGTCGTCGGCACTCGGCGGGACATCGAGCTTTTCGGCCGGGCCGATCACCCGCGTCCAGACGACGAGCAGGCTCGGAAGCACGAGCACGCTCGCGAGGAACGCGTAGATGATCGTGAGCCCGGTGATGATCCCGAACTGCTGGAGCGAGGGCAAGAGCGCGATCGACAGGGTACCGAACCCGCCGACAGTCGTCGCCGCGCTCCCGAGCAGCGCCCCGCCGGTGCCGGTGACGCTCCGATCGAGGGCAGCCCAGGCGGAGTCGTGACGCTCTAGCTCCTGGTTGTATCGCTCGGAGATGTGGATGCTGTAGGCGACCCCGAGCCCAACCGTGAGGCTGGTGATCATGCCCGTCAGGACGTTGAACGGGATCCCGAAGAGATACATCGTCCCGAGGATCCAGGAGACGCTCAGTGCGACCGGGACCAGCGTCACGAACCCGAGGGTTGCGCTCCCGTCGGTGACGCGATAGACGATCATCAGGAACCCGAACACGGAGACGAGCGTGATCAGGAGGCTTTCCAGAACGGTGTCGAGTAGCTGGTCCTGAATGATCTCGAAGAGGATCGTCTGTCCGGTCGCGATGGCCGTGAGTCCGTCACCTTCGACGTCCGCCGCAACGTCACGGAGTTGTTCGGTCGTCTCCACGCCGGACGCGGTCCCCTTCAGGTCGACGACAAGTCGCGCGGCGGTATACTCGCCGTCGTCGCCCCGGGCGAGCACGGCACCCGCGTTCTGGGGATTTGTCTCGAACAGCGCGTCGTAGACGGCCGTCAGGTTCTCGTCGGGGATGCCGTCACCGTCGGTATCAGCGTCGGATACGATCGCAGCGACGGTTGCGTTCCGTTCGCGGGTGTCGTTGAGCACCGTCAGCGGCGTCTGTATCGACGCTTGCCCGTTCGAGAGGCGCTGTGTTACGTCCCGGGATGCGACGTCGCGCTGGGCGCGAGCGATCGAGGAGAGCGTGCCGTCGGCCGCGACGTCGCCGCGTATCAGGATGCTCGCCTGTGCGTCCTGGCGCTGGAAGCGCTCGTTGACGTATTCGAGGTTCTTTTTCGCGTTGTACTCGCCGGGCGCGAACGGCTCGGGCAGGTTCTGCGTCCAGTCGGACGGCTCTTCGGCGAGGAAGTCCTCCTGGGAGAAGGAGGTATCCACTTGCGTCGCACCGTAGACGCCACCGGCACTGATCAGCAGGGCGATCACGATCACGACGGGTGCGGACCACTTCGCGCCAAGCGAGCCGATCTTGAGCGTCTGACTCAGCCGTCCGCCACCAGTCCCGATGGCCCGTTTCTTCCGGTCGATCCCGCGAGCTTCGAGGAACTCGTCGATTTCGACCTTCAACGCCGGCGTCAGGACGCCGAACACCAGGAAGGCAGCGACGATTCCGAACGAGCTGACGATCCCGAACTCCCGGATCGGCGGCACCGGGCTCACGAGATTCGAGAGGAACCCGATCACCGTCGTCGCCGTCACCAGCGCCAGCGCGATACCGACGCCGCCCAGGGCGACCCGCATTGATTGCCGGAGCGCGCCGTTACCCATCTCGAAACGCTCCTCGCGGTGGCGCATGAAGATGTGGATCGCGTAGTCGATCGACAGCCCGATCAACAGGACGGGCACGGCGATGAAAATCTGGTTGAAATCGATCCCGGCCCATCCCATGAACCCGAACGTCCAGACGAGGACTGCGGCGATCCCGAGGACGCCGAGAACGATATCGAGCAGATCACGGTATCCCACTGCCAGTGCGACGACGACGAAAAGCAAGGCGAGCGGGCCGACCAGGGTGATGCTGTCGCTCATCGACTGGTTGATCTCCTCGGTGATGATCCCGCTGCCGAACACCAGGAACTCGAGGTCGCTCCCCGAACCGAGGTCCTGCATCGCCAGCTGTGCGTCGATGAGTTCCTGGCTGGCGACGCCGCCGGGAGCGACCTCCCGCTCTGTCTGCTGAGTGACCAGCAGCATCGTCGCGTCAGCTTGCGTCGAACCTGTCTCGTAGTACTCGCCTGCCGGCATGAACCGGAGCGCCTGCTCGGAGGCCTGCCCGCCGTCACCGCCGAGGACAGTCTGGATGAGCGTCTTGAGTTCGTCTTCTTCGAGTGAGTCGATGGCCTCGATCTGCCGGTCGAGTGACGCGGACCGGACACCTTCGAGTTCCTGTCGGAGCGACTGCAACTGTGCACCGAGTTCCTCGAGCTGCTGGGCCTGTGCCTGCAGATCGGACCGACGCTGATCCAGCGTCTGTGCCCATTCCTGCACACGGGTTAGCTCGTCTTCGAGTACTCCCCTGGTGCCCAGCTCGTAGGCCTGTGCTCGCTCGGCTTCGGTGCTTGCGTTGCGCAGTTGCGCGGCTGCCTGTTCGAACGTCGCAGCGTCTCCCGCGTCGAGATCGATCGGCGTCGCCGCGTTCGTCTCCTCGAAGACAGCCGTCGCCGAGGCGTTCGGGTCCTCCTGTAGTTCGGTCAGACCGCCCCGCAACGCCGCGCTCGTCGCGTTGACGTCGTCGGAAAACCGTCGTAGTTCGGTCGCGTTCTGTCTGAGAGCCTGACGCTCGACCTGGACCGTCTCGTTGAGTTGTTCGAACTCGGCGGCCGTGCGCTGGAGTTCGCCACCGATCTCCTGCTGGAGGGCACTCTGAGCCAGCAGGTTCGCAACGCCGACCGTCGGCGGCGTCCCGCCAGTCGGATCTTCGAACAGCGTCGCGTTGAGACGGGGATCGTTTCGGAGCCGCTGTTGATATTCGAGCGTCTCGACCAGCGACCCTTTCGAGAGGACGTTCTCACCCCGAACGATGATCTGGACGCGCGTGACGTTCTCCGGCCCGGACGCGAAGTTCGCATCGATGTACTCCGAGGCGTCCGCCTCGGGCGTGTCCGACTGGAACTGATCGAGCGACGACTCCTGTTCGACAGCCCCCGCACCCGCGCCCACGATCACCGTCAACACGAGCATGACAGCGATCGCGAGCCGGGAATGGTCGGTCACCGCACCGACGATCCTGTCGGCGGCGCTCACGGACTCACCCCGCAGTTTGTTGTTACCGACATACTAACTATCCCCTCATCAGGTCGAGGCTGCTATATGTTTGGCGGTTCCCCCGGCGCATACCGCTTCTCTCGGCAAGCGACAGCCACGACATCGAAGAGTAGCGAGCGGCGGCTACACGACCGTATATCGCAAGAGCACGCCGTCGTCGATTCGCTCGACGTCCCCGAGCCGTAGATCCGGGAACGTCTCCACGAAGCCGTCACCGTCCGCAAGCGTCGGCGCGTCGCGTCCGCCGATCACCATCGACCCGACGAACACGGACAGTTCGTCCACGAGCCCGGCATCGAACAGCGAGAAGACGAGTTCGCCACCGCCTTCGACCATCAACTGCTCGATGCCGTGTGTTTCCAGTCGATCGAGTGCTGCCGACAGGTCGACCCGGTCGTCACCGGCGGAAATGACGACCGCGTCCCGCGTCCGTGCGTCGGCGACGGCCTCGTCGGTGGCGGCCTCACTGACCAGAAAGACTGTCTCGGCCGCGTCGTCGTAGACGGTCGCGTCTGTGGGGGTGCGAAGTCGCGAGTCGACGATCACCCGGGCCGGCTGTGGCGGATCGCCGCGCCCGGTCCGGGCGTCGATCCGTTCGGGGTCGTCGACGGTCAGCGACGGATCGTCGGCCAGCACGGTCCCGACGCCGACCATCACCGCGTCGCTATCGGCTCGCAGCGCGTCGACGCGATCGAAGTCCGCGGGGCCGCTGATCGCGACCTGCTCGCGACGGCGCGTCGAGAGCTTCCCGTCGACGCTCGTGGCGGCATTGACGATGACCTGCATACGAACGGATTCTATGGACGGGCGAAAACCGCTTGCGATCGGCGATCGATCACCCCCATAACCAGAAACGATTGCCGGAAACTGGCGATACAGCCCATAAGCCGTCCGGTGTGTTCCCAATCGCCGGGAACGAACGGGAGCCGTAAGAGCAGGCCACGACTACGAATGGGCAATGCCAGTCCGACCAGCGGCACGAACGACGGCAGGCCGGAACGGCTCCGGGACGATCCCTGCCACTGAGTGGGTCGTGTTCACCCGCGAAACGCCAACGGATCCGATGGTTCACACCGGAACCCTCCGGGCGGACGACGAGGCGGACGCCCGCGAGCGTGCGGCGTCGCTGTTTCCCGGCGTCGACGCTCGATGGCTCTGTCCCGCAGACGCGATCGATCGAGACGGATCGACGCTCGAGGCAGGTGAGCCGGCATGATTCAACTCGACGCACTCCTCTGTGACTGCGAGCACCCGACGATCGCACCCTCGAGTGCACCGATAGTCGAGTGGGTGCTAGAAGATGAGGAACTGCTCGGCGACCGTGAACCGCTGTTGACGTCCGAGCGCCCCGTCGTCATCGACCAACTCGCCGCTTTCGGTGTCGAGACGCTTCGGCTGACTGGAACTTCCGGGCTCGACGCTGTCGACGAACTGATCGAGCGCGCCGACGATCATGGACTGGAGACGACACTCCGTACCAGCGGACAGCAACTCGATCAATCCCGGCTAGAATCGCTGGCCGACTCCGGATTGACCCGGGTTAGCGTGCTCGTCGAGGGCCTGTCGACCCCACGAGAGCAACACACCTCCTCGGATGCCATCGATGCCGCGCTGGAGACGCTCCGAGCCGCCGACGACACCGATCTGGCGACCGAGTTGCGCTTCCCGCTGCAGGCCGAGAGCGTCACCGACATGGAGGAAATCTACGACCTCGCGGCGCTGCTGTCGGCCGATCGCTTCCGGCTCACGCACGTCCCCGAACCCGAACTCGACGAGGAGCAGCGACGACGAGCCGTCCGGCGGCTCGCGGATCTGGCGCGCGACGCCCACGAGCGGGGCACCCACCTCGAAACAGTCCTCAGCGGCGGTATCGACGCCGGGTACGTGGCCGAATACGCACAGGATCGCCTCGAGGAGGCGTGTTCGACCGACGTTCGAGAGGCGCTGCGCGAACGACTCGGCACGGCGCCGTCGCCGCCAGTCGCGAAACTCGGCCCGGCCGGGCGCGTCTACCCCGGTCCGTTCTGGGATCGGTACGCGCTGGGATCGGTTCGCGATCGGCCGTTCGGCTCGATCTGGACCGACGAGTCCAACCCGCTGCTGGAGCGACTCCGCCACGAAGAGGCCGGCCTCCCCGATCGCTGCCGGGGTTGCCAGTTCGGCGACATCTGCAGCGGTGGCTCTCGTGGACGTGCGCTGGCAGTCCACGACGACCCCTTCGAACCGGATCCGGTGTGTTACGTCGACAAAGAAGCCGCTGCCGGGGGATCCCCGGCCGAATCGACGGCCGACTGACGGTGTCCGTCCGCATTCCGGCCGGACCGTCTGACACTGCTGGCTGAGCGTCAAGAGAAGTCACACCCCAGTCTGGCGAGTATTCTTCACGAACGTACAGGCGGCGGTATGATATCGAGCCGTTTTTCTTCGGTGCCATCGAATCCCCGGTCGTGCTCTCGGTCGAGCTTCACGTTCACTCCTCGCTTTCATACGATGGGCGTGACTCCGTCGACGACATCCTGGCGCGAGCGCAGGATGCGTCTCTCGATGCGCTTGCAATTACCGACCACGACGAGATCGACGCGAGTCTTGCGGCCGTCGAGAAGGCGTCCGAATACGATCTCGTCGGGGTTCCCGGTATGGAAGTGACGAGCGCAGCGGGGCACGTGCTCGCGCTGGGGATTTCAGACGCGATACCGAAAGGACTGCCGTTCACGGAGACGCTCAACCGGATCCACGACCAGGGCGGGATCGCCGTCGTCCCGCACCCGTTCCAGGAATCTCGCAGTGGCGTGATGGCAAAGATATCGCGGGCCGACCTCGCCCGTGCCGACGCGATCGAGGTCTACAATTCCCGGCTGCTGACCGGCTACGCCAACCGTCAGGCGCGGCAGTTCGCGACCGAACACGGCATCCCGATGACCGCCGGGAGCGACGCACACATCGCGGAGATGGTCGGCCGGGCGATCACCAACGTCGAGACCGACGAACAGTCCGTCGAGTCGATCCTGTCGGCGATTGCCGACGGCCGGACAACTATCGAAGGGCGACGGACGCCGTGGCACATCAGTTTCAAACAGGCTGCTGGTGGGGCAAAACGGCGCGTCCGAGCCCGGCTCTTGAAGTTCTTCGAATGACTCTCCAGGGTGCGTCTCCGACAGTCGTACGCGCGGCCATCCAGCGAAGCGATCCGCTCCCCGGTTCCCGGGGCTTCGCCGGCGAGATCGACGGTATGCTGGTCCGTGACATGCTCGGCCGGTATCCGCTGTTCGTCGACGGCGAGACGTGGGCGTTCGATCCGACTGAACTCGACGATCCGCACCCGTTCCCAGCCGGCCACATCCGAACCCAGCAAGGTCTCGAGCGCTGGGGGTCGCTCCCCGATCCCTCACCCGCCGAACCCAGCGACGGCGTCGCAGCCGTCCAGTCGGCACTCGAACGGGCCTTCTCGACGATCGACACCGACGGCCTCGCGATTGCCTTCTCCGGCGGGCTGGACTCGGCGCTGCTCGCGGCCGTGTTCGACGTGCCCCTGTACGTCGTTGGATTCCCGGACAGTCACGACGTCGAAGCGGCAGAGCGCGGTGCGGAACTGCTGGACAGCGACCTCACGGTCGTCGAAGTGACACACGCCGATCTCGAGCGAGCGGTGCCCGAGATCGTGGCCGCGACCGGTCGGACCAACGCGATGGATATCCAGATCGCGCTCCCGCTGTACCTGGTCGCCGAACGCGTCGCTACCGACGGGTTCGACCGGCTGGCGCTGGGACAGGGCGCAGACGAGCTGTTCGGTGGGTACGCCAAGGTCGCGAAGGCACCAACGGACCCGCGAGTGGACAGCGACACCGTCCGGGGAGCGACCCGCGAGATGATCGAGACGCTCCCCGACCAGCTCGAACGTGACGTACTGACCATCCGCGCGGCCGGCGTCGAACCGGTCGCACCGCTGTTGCACGACGCGATCGTCGAGGCCGCGCTCGGTCTGCCCGGCGAGTTGCTCGTCGAAGGCGACACCCGGAAGGTCGCACTCCGGGAGGCGGCCTGGCGGTGGCTCCCCGAAGAGCTGGCGACCCGCGAGAAGAAGGCCGTCCAGTACGGGAGTCTCGTCGCCCGCGAACTCGATCGGCTGGCCCGCCAGGCCGGGTTCAAGCGCCGGATGGACGATCACGTCACGCAGTACGTCGAGTCGCTGAGCCGCTGATCGTCGGCCACGGCACTACTGTCAAGGTGCTACCGGACGAACACCTGCCCGATGGAAGTCACGATACGCGACGCCGAGCCGGGGGATGCGAGCAGTCTCGACATCCTTCGTGCCCAGGCGCTCAAGGCCGCCTTCGAAGACGAGTACGATCGCAAGACCGTCGGTGATCTCGTCGCGACCGTCGACGAGGAGCTGTCAACCTGGATCGACGACGATCAGTATCTCGTCGTCGTCGCCGAAACCGAAGTCACTCCCGTCTCGTATGCCACGCTCGACCGACAGGACGGAACGCTCCTGACGATCGTGACGAGCCCCGACTACCAGCGGGAGGGCTTCGGGAGTGCGGTGCTTTCCCGCATCGAATCCGCAGCGGGCGAGCACGGACACGAGTCGCTGTCGACGACCGTGCCCCGCTCCGCGATGCCGTTTTTCGACGCCAACGAATTCGAGCGGATAGAGACCGCCGAGTGGCACGGTCTCCTCGGGATCAGACTTCGGAAACCGATCTGACTTGCCTGCCGCCAGTCCCGTTTCCGACGTGGTCCCCCGGCGAAGGTATGCTAGGGTGATTAAACAGTATTATGAATACTACGTCTTTCGATAGGTATTGTTTCAGTCGCCTGTCCTAGGTTCACGTTCGTAATATTTGCCGCCCAGAAACCAAATGGAGCTTCAAACACCGTGCGATTTATGAGTCTATTTCACACATATGGATGCAGACCATGGACAGCACCGACACCGGAATTAAAGATAGTTTATATGATATGAGAGGGCAGAAGGCCAACTGTGGCGTGGGTATCACGCTTGATTTGGGCGGGGAGCGGAGCCACGAGACCATCGAGGACGGGCTCGACCTGCTCGAGAACCTCGATCATCGGGGTGCCCGCGGGGCGGAGCCGAACACCGGCGACGGGGCAGGGATTCTGATCCAGAAGCCGCACGCGTTTTTCACCGACGAGGTCGACGGACTCGGCGGGTTCGACGAGTACGGCGTCGGGGTCGTCTTCCTGCCGAAAGACGAACCGAGCGACGAACTCCGAACGCTGATCGAGGAGACCGCCGAACAGGAAGGGTTCAAGGTCGTCGCCTGGCGATCGGTTCCGACGGACAACGCCAGTTTAGGCGAGACGGCACTGGCGACGGAACCGGACGTCGAACAGTTCTTCGTGAAGCCGAAGGCGGACCTGGAACCCGCGGAGATCGACTCCGGACTGTACATTCTGCGACGGGTGATCGAGAACCGCGTCGGATTCGAACAGCCGACCGGCAGCGATCGCTTCTATATCTGTTCGCTTGACCGTCGCAAGACCGTCTACAAGGGATTGCTCACAAACGCTCAGGTTCGCGAGTACTACCCCGACCTCTCGGACGAACGGGTCGTCTCGCGGCTGGCGTTCGTCCACTCGCGGTTCTCGACGAACACGCTGGGCGCGTGGGAACTCGCACACCCGTACCGGAACATCATCCACAACGGGGAGATCAACACGCTACGCGGGAACCTCAACTGGATGCAGGCCCGCGAATCCGAACTGGAAAGTCCCGAGTTCGGCTCGGACATCGAGAAGCTCAAGCCGATCACCAACGAGGACCAGTCCGACACTGCCGTCGTCGACAACGTCCTCGAGTTGCTGGTCGAAGGCGGACGCTCGATGCCCCACGCCCTGCGGATGCTGGTACCCGAAGCCTGGGAACAGGACGATCAGCTCGACGCCGATCGCGAGGAGTGGTACCGTTACCACTCGACGATCAACGAGCCCTGGGACGGCCCGGCACTGATCGCCTACACGGACGGCTTCAGGGTCGGCGCAGTCCTGGATCGCAACGGTCTGCGACCGTGCCGGTACGTCGTCACGGAGGACGACCGGCTCGTGATGGCCAGCGAGACCGGCGCACTGGAGGTCGAAGAGGACAACGTCGTCCACAAGGACCGCCTGCAACCGGGCCAACTGTTTTACGCTGACCCCGACGAGGGCGGCGTCGTCTCCGACGAGGAGATGTTCGACAGCTTGACCGACGAGAAGTACGGCCGCTGGCTGGAAGAAAACGAGGTCCGCCTCGAAGACCTCGACGGTGGCCCCGAAGCGACGCCCACCTACGTCGACGACGACATCACGGCCCACCAGCGGGCGTTCGGCTACACCCTGGACCACGTCGAACACCTCGTCGAGCCGATGGCCGAGGACGGAAAGGACCCGGTCGGCGCGATGGGCAACGATACGCCACTGTCCGTCCTATCGAGCCGGAACAAGACGCTGTTCACGTACTTCAAGCAGCTGTTCGCACAGGTCTCGAACCCGCCGATCGATTACATCCGCGAGGAGACGGTCACGTCGCTGGAACAGCACGTCGGCCACCAGCGAAACCTGCTCGGCGAGACGCCAGAGCACTGCCGCCAGCTCCACCTCCAGTCGCCGATACTCACCCGCGAGCAGCAGGCCACAGTCGCCGACATCGACGAAAACGGTATCGAGGCGAAAACCATCGACATCACCTACGAGAAGGGGAAAGACCTCGAAGCGGCCGTCGATGAGGTTCGCGAGACGGCCGTCTCGGCCGTCGAGGACGGCTACGAGATGCTCGTTCTCTCCGACCGGAAGACGGGGCCCGACCGGGTGCCGATCCCGAGCCTGCTGGCAACGGGCGGCGTCCACCACCATCTCGTCCGCGAGGGCCTGCGCACGCGCACGGGCATCGTCGTCGAGAGCGGCCAGCCCTGTGCAGTCCATCACTTCGCCACGCTCGTCGGCTACGGTGCCGACGCCGTGACGCCGTATCTGGCCTACGAGACGATCGAGGACCTCGTCCACGAGGGGATCGTCGACCACGACGCCGAGGAGGCACTCGCGCAGTACCGCCACGCCATCGAGGACGGCATCCAGAAGGTCATGGCCAAGATGGGCATCTCCACCCTGGAGAGTTACAAGGGGGCGCAGATCTTCGAGGCCGTCGGGCTCGACAGCGACTTCGTTGAGGAGTACTTCCGCGGCACCGAGAACCGCACCGAAGGGATCGGTATCGAAGAACTCGAACACGACCTGCTCGAACGTCACGAGTACGGCTTCGAGACCAACGTCAGCGGTTCGCTCCACCTCGACCAGGGCGGCGAGCTCAACTGGCGGCGCGACGGCGAGTTCCATCAGTGGAACCCCAATACGATCGGCAAGCTCCAGGACGCAGCCCAGAACGACGACTACGAGGCCTACCAGGAGTTCGCCTCGATGATCAACGACCAGGAACAGCGCCTGCAGACGCTACGTGGGCTGCTGGATTTCGACACCGACGAGCGAGAGTCCATTCCGATCGAGGACGTACAGCCCGTCGAGGAGATCACACAGCGCTTTTTCACGGGGTCGATGTCCTTCGGCTCGCTAAGTAAGGAAGCGCACGAGACGCTGGCAGCGGGGATGAACCGCGTCGGCGGATGGGCCGGCACCGGCGAAGGTGGCGAACCAGTCGAGCGGTTCGGGACCGAACGCGAGTGCGCGAACAAGCAGGTCGCCTCGGGCCGGTTCGGCGTGACGAGCTACTACCTGGCCAACGCCGAGATGCTGGAGATCAAGATGGCCCAGGGTTCGAAGCCGGGCGAAGGCGGGCACCTGCCGGGCGAGAAGGTCAACGAGATCATCGCCGACACCCGTTCGACCACGCCGGGCGTCCCGCTGATCTCGCCGCCGCCCCACCACGACATCTACTCCATCGAGGACCTCGCCCAGCTCATTCACGACCTGAAATGTTCCAACCCCGAGGCTGGCGTGCACGTCAAACTCGTCTCCGAGGCGGGTGTCGGCATCATCGCTGCCGGCGTCTCGAAAGGCAAGGCCGATTCGGTACTCATCTCCGGGGCGGCCGGCGGAACCGGTGCCTCCCCGCAGACCTCGATCAAGAACGCGGGACTGCCCTGGGAACTCGGATTGGCCGAGGCCCAGCAAGTCCTGGTCGAGAACGGCTTGCGCTCGCGGATCAAAGTCCGCGTCGACGGCGGCATGAAGACAGGTCGCGACGTCGTCGTCGGAGCGCTTCTCGGTGCCGAGGAGTACGGCTTCGGGACGGCCCCGCTGATCACCTGTGGCTGTTTGATGTTGCGGCAGTGTCACAACAACACCTGCTCGGTCGGCGTCGCGACCCAGGACGAGGACCTCCGCGAGCGGTTCCCCGGCGACCCCGAGTACGTCGCCACCTATATGCGCCACATGGCCCAGGAGGTGCGAGAGTACATGGCCGAACTCGGCTTCGAAACCGTCGAGGAGATGATCGGTCGGGTCGACCTGCTCGAACAGAAAGACGTCGACCACCCGAAGGCCAAGCACGTCGACCTCTCGGGACTGCTCTGGCAGCCGGAGGGCGACGACCGCAGGAAGACGACCGAGCAGAATCACCGCCTCGACGAGAAGCTCGACCAGGAACTGCTCAGGGCGGCCGAGCCTGCCATCGAGGACGGCGACAGCGTCCACGTCGATCTGCGAGCCGGCAACGAGGACCGGACGCTGGGCGCGATGCTCTCCTCGGAGATCTCGAAGCGCCACGGCGAGGACGGCCTGCCGGAGGACACCGTCTCGATCGACGTCGACGGGACTGGCGGACAGAGCTTCGGCGCGTTCCTGGCCGACGGGATCACTATGCACCTGGAGGGCGACGCCAACGACTACTGTGGCAAGGGTCTCTCCGGCGGCAAGCTGATCGTCGAGACGCCCGCCGAGGCCACCTACGAGGCCGACGAGAACATCCTGATCGGCAACGTCGCACTCTACGGGGCGACCGACGGCGAAGCCTACTTCAACGGCCAGGCCGGCGAGCGCTTTGCCGTCCGCAACTCCGGGGTCAAGACCGTCGTCGAGGGCGTCGGCGACCACGGCTGTGAGTACATGACCGGCGGAATCGCCGTCATCCTCGGCGGGACGGGCAAGAACTTCGGTGCCGGTATGTCTGGCGGCGAGGCGTACGTCCTCGACGAGACCGGTGACTTCGAACGGAACGTCAACAAGGATATGGTCTCACTGGAAGCGATCGAAGACGAGCGCGATGTCCAGATGATCAAGCGGATGATCGAAAACCACGTCCGCTACACGGGCAGCGAGAAGGGGCAGAGAATCCTCGAGAACTTCGATGAGTACCGCGAGAAGTTCGTGAAGGTCATGCCGGACGCCTACGCGAAGGTCGTCGAGGAACACCTCGAAGCGGGCGAGGACATCCGCGTCTCGCCGCCCGCGCCGACCACCACCGCGTCTCCAACGGAGGGTGACGACTGATGAGCAAAGACCATCCCGACGGCTACCTGAAACACGAGCGCGAACCGATCCACAAACGCGACCCCGAACAGCGGAAGGGCGACTTCGAGGAGATCTGGGAACAGAAGTGGGACGAAGACCACCTCCGGTCGCAGGGAGAGCGATGCATGTCCTGTGGTACGCCCGCCTGCATGAGCGGGTGCCCGATCGGGAACATCATCCCCGACTGGAACGACCTGGTCTACCGGGGCGACTGGAAACGTGCCCTCGAGCGGCTGCACGCGACGAACAACTTCCCCGAATTCACGGGGTACAACTGTCCGGCCCCCTGTGAGAACACCTGCACCCTCAAGTACAACGACGACCCCGTGACGATCAAGTCCATCGAGCGGGCGATCGTCGACAGAGGCTGGGAGGAAGGCTGGATCGAGCCCGACCCGCCCGAGGAGCGCACCGACAAGGAGATCGCGATCGTCGGCAGCGGCCCCGCAGGGCTGGCAGCCGCACAGCAACTGAATCGGGTGGGCCATCACGTCACGGTCTACGAGCGTGACGAACACCCCGGCGGCCTGATGCGCTACGGCATTCCGGACGCAAAGTTCAGCAAACAGAAGGTCGATCGGCGGATCGATCAGCTCCGCCAGGAGGGGATCACCTTCGAGTGCGGCGTCGAGGTCGGCGAGGACATTCCCGCCGAGAAACTCGACGAGGAGTACGACGCCGCCTGCATCGCGGTCGGCGCACAGAAGCCGATCGACATTCCGATCGACGGGCGTGATCTCGACGGCATCCACTTCGCGATGGAGTACTTGCCACGAGCGAATCCCGGCCAGAGCGGCGGGGCCGCCGTCCCCGAAACGATGGACGCCGAGGGCAAGAGCGTCGTCGTCCTCGGCGGTGGAGACACCGGCGCGGATTGTGTCGGTACGGCCCATCGCCAGGGTGCGACACAGGTCGTCCAGATCGAACTGCTGCCCAAACCCCCGGAAGAGCGGCCGCCCGGTAACCAGTGGCCCGACCAGCCCCAGACGTACGAGAAGTCCTATTCACAGGAAGAGGGCGGTGTCGAGGAATACTGCGTGCAAACCCAGGGGTTCCTCGACGCCGACGGCGACGGAACGGTCGACGAACTGCGGGCTCACCGGGTCGAATGGGACCAGAACGAAGACGGCGAGTGGGAGAGCACCATCATCGAGGAAGGAATGCGCGTCGAGGCCGAGATGGTCCTGATCGCCGCCGGGTTCGAGGGGCCGGAATCGACGCCGTTCGAGTCGCTGGGGTTGGAGATGACCGACGACGGCACCTTCGAGACCGAGGACCACCAGACGAGCGTCGACGGGATTTTCGCCACGGGCGACGCTAATTCCGGCCCATCGCTGATCGTCTGGGCGATCGGTGACGGCCGCGACGCCGCTCGTCACATCGACGAGTATCTGATGGGCGAGACCGACCTGCCCGCGAGTCTGGAGACGCCAAACGAGATGGTCGTCTCGCAGCGCTGAAACGGACGGCTGGAACGCGATGTTCCGGTAGCCCTGGTTCAGGATCGTCTGTCGCCGAGAGAGAGAGAGCGTCCACGACCTCGTCTTCGGTGACGGGCCGTGCCCCTTCGGCATCGAGTCTGCGCGCCATCCGGACGGCGGTTGACGGCTCCAGGTTCGTACGGTTGAGCAACGTGTCGCCGAGAGAGGTGTTGGTTTTACACTATCATTCGAGAACGATGGGGAGAAACCGTCGGAGTTTTTTCGCTCTGGCCCGTGGAGGACGTCGTGAAGAACGTCACGCACAGGCAGTCGAATCCTTTCGGGATGGATCCCGGTTGCCCCGAGTTCGTCCCGGGATACGGCGACGCGAACGCGCACTTCCACGTCATCGGCGACCACCCCGGCGTCCACGGCGGTACCGACACCGGGTTTCCGTTCACGGGGACGAAAGCGAGCGAGCGCCTCCAGCGTGCATTGCTCGAGGCGGGCCTGCTCGAGGCGACCGGGACGCCCCCGACGGTCGACCGGACGTACTTCTCGTATCTTCACATGTGCGTCCACGAAACGGAGCCGGACAGGGCTGACTACGCCGATCTGGAGCGGTTTTTCGATTCGGAGCTGCGAGCGATCACCGCCCACGTCCTCCTGCCGGTCGGTCGGCGAGCAACCGAGTACGTGTTCGCCAACTACTCGGCACGCAACGGCCAGGTAGATATGGACGCCTTGCACGCGAGCGAGGTTCAGGGGGCTGGCTGGCTGATCTATCCCATCAAAGACACCAGCGAATGGACTGACGACGACGAACGGGCGCTGACCGACGCACTGATCGCACTCCAGGAACGCGATTACCGGCAGGAAGTCGATCTCGGACGGTTCATCCCCGGCGGAGATCCGTATCGGGTGAGGTAGCAAGCTACTTGAGCGGTCCCTTCATCCATTCGAGTATGACTTTCACACGTCGTCGGGGAGCGAATGCGACACGGGGACGCGTCTGCAGTGAGGTGGTTGCATGAATCCGAGCCGCGTCGATTCACTGGTCGATCTGATATACGGGCTGCTGATTGCCCTGTCAGTGGGGTCGATTCTGATCGCCGACACCAACGTCGGGCTGGCGTTCGGGTTCGGTGTGCTGGTATCCTACATCGTTCACGTCGTCTGGAAGATGGCCCGGTTCGATCCCGACTGGATGACCACGACGGTCAAAGAGACCGTCCAGGAAACTGTCGACGAAACGGTCGGCGAGACCGTCGAACAGCAAGTTGGCGAGACTGTCGAACAGCAGGTCGGCGAAACCGTCGAGGAGACTGTCGGCGAGACTGTCGAACAGCAGGTCGGTGAGAGCGTCGAAGCAGCTATGGACGAGACTGTCGAGCAATCGGTCGAAGCGGCCGTCGACGAGACGGTCGAAAAGAAGGTCGGCGAGACCGTCGAGCAGTCGGTCGAAGACGCTGTCAGCGAAACGGTCGAACAACAGGTCGAAGAGAAGACCGAGCAACAGGTCGAAGAGACCGTCGAGGAGAAAGTAGAGGAGAAGACCGAACAGAAAGTCGACGAGACCGTCGAGGAGAAGATGGACGAGACTGTCGAAGAGAAAGTCGACGAAACCGTCGAGGAGAAAGTAGAGGAGAAAGTCAAAGAAAAAATCGACGACGAAGAGGCGTCAGAAGAGTAGGGCTGCGAGCGTTTGTCTACGAAGACCAGAACACGAACTATTTGACGCTCTCGCTACGAGCACACGTATGGTCGAATTCCTGCTCGCAATCGGCATGCTCGTCGCGGTATTCGTCGGATACAATATCGGGGGCTCGACGACTGGACCGGCTTTCGGTCCGGCTGTCGGTGCCGGAGCCATCTCGAAGACGGGTGCGGCCGGGCTGATGTCGATCTTTTTCTTCGTCGGTGCGTGGACGATCGGCCGGAACGTCGTCGAGACGCTCGGATCGGACCTGGTCACCCGTACCGGCGTTTTCACGCTGGAAACGAGTATCGGCGTGCTGTTTTTCATCGGGCTCGCGCTGTTCGTCGGAAACGTCTTCGGCGTGCCGGCCTCGACGTCGATGACTGCGGTCGGGGCCATCGCCGGACTGGGCGTCGCGACGGGATCGCTGAACCTGGAAGTCATGGGCGCGATCGCGATCTGGTGGATCGTCGCGCCGGTGCTCGGGTTCTGGGTATCACTGATTATCGGCCGGTACTTCTACGCCCGGATCAACGAGGCGATCGCGATGGACCGCTCTACGGGGCCGCTGATCGAGGTCGATCGTTCCGGTGCCGTCCCCACCCCGCGCCCCCACGACACGACGAACCGTCGCGAGCTGATCGGCGTCGTGACGGTCGTCGCCATCGGCTGTCTCATGGCGTTCAGTTCCGGGACCTCGAACATCGCCAACGCCGTCGCGCCGCTGGTCGGCAGTGACTCCCTGGAGATGAACCGAGCGATCCTCCTCGGGAGCGCTGCCGTCGCAATCGGGACGTTCACGATCGCCCGGCGAACCCTGGAGACGATGGGCAGCGACATCACCGAACTCCCGCTGACGGCTGCCATCGTCGTCGCGTCCGTCAGTTCGGCGCTGGTGGTTTTCCTCTCGGTGATCGGGATCCCCGCGAGTTTCGTCGTGATCGCCACGGTCTCGATCATCGGACTGGGCTGGGGCCGAGCGACGCGTCCGGTGACGCTACCGGAGGCGGTCACCGGCGACGAGACGCCGCCGGTCTCCGTCGACGCGCTCGCCGAGGATGAACCCGGCCAGTCGCTCCCGGACATCGGCGAGGAAGAAACGGCCATCCCCAGCGCCACGGACCTGTTCGATCCGGCGACGACGGCGCGCGTCGTTCTGCTGCAGAACGTCGTCCCGGTGATCGCGACGATCGGCGCGTATCTGACCTTCGAGTTCGTCCCCGTCTTCGGGCTCTAGGCCTCGCCGTAGACCGGGATCGAGGCGCCGCTGGTGACACCCGCCGCGTCGCTACAGAGGAACTGGACGACCTGGGCGATCTCGCGCGGTTCGACCCACGCGTCGTGGTCGGCATCGGGCATCATCTCGCGGTTCATCGGCGTGTCGATCACGCTCGGCAAGACTGCGTTGGCCCGAACGCCCTCCTCGTTTTCTTCCGCGAGCGTCTCGGTCAGCAGTTTGACGCCCGCCTTCGAGGCGCGGTAGACGCCGTCGCCCTCGCCACCTTCGAGCGCTGAGCGTGCCGAGACACTGACAATTGCCCCGACGCCCTCGCGCAAGTGCGAGAGCGCGTGTTTCGAGGCGAGAAACATCGTCTTGAGGTTGACGTCCATCAGGAACTCGAAGGTCTCGACGTCCGTTTCGTCGATCGGGGTCCCGCCACGCCAGGTCCCGGCGACGTTGGCCAGGTAATCGATCCCGCCGTGGTCGGCGACGACCGCCTCGACAGTTTCGCTCACTTGCGTCTCGTCGACGAAATCGGCCTGATAGACGTCGATCCGCTCGTGGTCGGGATCAAGCAGGAAGTCTTCACTTTCGGGCTCGACAATGTCGACGGCCGCAACGGTCGCCCCTGACTCCGCGAAGGCCGTCGCGATCGCACTCCCCAGCGCGCCGCCAGCGCCGGTCACGAGCATCACTGAATCGCTGAAATCGAACTCGACTGACATCGGTGACTGTTCTCAAGGGCCGAGCGTGAATAAAACATGGTCCACGTTCGCCCTCCGACCCGAGAACGGCTCCAAAGCCCTATTGTCACCCCGGCCGTGGCTACCGATATGCGCTGTATCGCCCATCGCGGATTCGCAGGGCTCTATCCCGAGAACACGCTGACAGCCATCCGTCAGGCCGCCGACCGAGCGGACATGATCGAAGTCGACGTTCGACAGTGCCGCTCGGGTGATCCGGTCGTCATCCACGACGAGACCGTCGATCGAGTGACCGACTCGACCGGGGCCGTGGCCGATATCTCGCTGGCAACGCTGCAGTCGATGGACGTGCTCGGCACCGGCGAAGGCGTTCCCTCGCTGGAAGCAGTGTTGCGAACTGTACCCGACGACGTCGGGCTCAACATCGAACTCAAAGAGCGCGATCTCGTCGAGCGGGTGCTCGAACTCGTCGACGAATTCGAGACCGAGATATTGCTGTCCTCGTTCGACGTCGAGACGCTCGCGGCCGCACGCGACACCGATCCGTCAGTCGATCGCGCGTTGCTGGTCGATTCTTCCTCTGAGGCGGCCATCGAACGGGCGGCGAGCCTGGATTGCGCCGCGATCCACCCCCACTGGCGACTGGTCGATTTCGCGCTGCTAGAGCGTGCTCACCGTTCCGGGCTGGCGGTCAACGTCTGGCCGATCAGCGACCCGGAACGGACAGTGGAGTACGAGAAGATGGGCGCTGACGGCGTTATCGTCGACGAACCTGCTGCCTGTCGATAGCGCTGCTCGCGGATCAAGTCCGCATCCCCCGGAGGTTCTGCCGGAGTTTGATCGTCGACGTCATCAGCGTCGTCGCGGTCATGATCACCAGCACGACCTGGACGTGCAGCACGATCACGCGATCGAGTCCCGCGAACACGGCCAGTTCCGCGATCGAGATCAGCGCCGCGAACAACAGGACCGGAAGCAGATGTCGAAGCAGCGTCTCAAGCAGCGTTCCGCGGACTCGCGTCCGGTCCAGCTGTCGCTGTCCGAACCGATACCCGTACAGCAAAAAGACGAGACCGCCGGCCCCCACCACCCCAGCGGTCCCCCGGCGGTGCTCCGGTAACGCGAGAAGTCCGACCGTAATCAGTCCGACGGCCGCCAGAAACAGCACTGTCACCGACGTATCAGCCTCCAGTCGTCGCCCCGTTCCCGTACTGGCGGCGTCGATCTCCCGCAGTGCGAGCGCCAGGACGAGCGCAAACAACAGGGCGGCTCCACTTGCCATCTCCAGCAACCAGTCCAGAAACAGGACGATCCGGCCGATCCCGAGCAGTCCGTATCCCGCGGCGACCGCGCCGACGAGCAGCAGATAGCCCCACAGCGTCGTCTGCGTGTCGTCGCTGACGCGGCCGTTCCAGTAGGCGTATAGCGCGAATCGGACGCCGAGAGCCGCCAACAGGAAAAACGCGATGAACGCGATGAACGTGAGGTTCGGGTTGTTCGCCAGTTCGTTGAGACCGATCAGATCAGCCATTATATCCGCTCCCGGGCGTCGAGGAGATCCTGTTTGAACGCGATCGCGGTCTCGTAGCGCGTCAGCTTCTGCCGGTCGAGCGCCTTCGAGACGACGCCGTCAAGTTCGGCGGGACTGTCAGCGATCGCGGACGGCGGCGTCGGTCGAGTATCGCCGGGAACCTGCGCACGCACCTCGTCGTATGCGCCGTCATACGGTGGCTCACTGGTCAGTAGATAATAGAGAACGGCTCCGAGGTGATAGACATCCGTCGCCTGATCGATCCCGCCGAAGGAAGCGTCGAAGTATTCCGGCGCGGCGAAGCGCGGATCCAGACACCTCGAGGGATGAACAAACTGCCGATACACGGGTAACAGGCCGACGTTGTCGAGCCTGGTTCGACGCCCGGCTTCGGTTTCGAGTTCGACAGCGACGCTCCCGGGATCGATCCCGCCGTGGATGACGCCTTGCTGGTGGATCTTCGCGAGCCCATCGGCGAGTCGTGCGACGGTCCCGACGGCTTCGGAGACGTTCCAGGCCGGCATGTCAGCCGCAAGCGTCAGCTCGACGTGCTGTGTCGCCCCCCACGGCTCCGGTCGGGAGCCCCCGTCGTACAGCGAAACGACGTGTTCGTGGTCGATCTGGCCCCACTGCTCGATCGCGGCTTCGAGTTGCGACCGGAACCGTTCGCGACCCGCGGCCGGTTCGTGAAACAGCCGAAGCGAAACCGCCTCTTCGCTGCCCGCTCGTGTCGCCAGCACGCGATACTTGTCTGCGTACCGTCCGGCCGTCTGTCCCGTCATCAGCATCAACCGGTCGAACATGCTTCGTTCGACGATCGCGTCGACCCGCTCGTAGAGGCGGTTGACTCGCTGGCGAGGGGTCTCATCGGGCTCGGACGATCCCGCCGGCCCTGCAGACCGTTCGTCTGTCTCTTCCGGGGACTCGCCCCCGGACGTGGATCGCTCGTCGGGTCGTTCGTCAGTCGGACCATAGACGAGACCCGCTCCCGGTGTCGTACCCTCGCCGGGACGGCGCACCCGTCCGACGCCGTCCCGGTGCGTTTCGGCCGGCTGGAAATAGCCGCTCCGAACAAAGCCGCCCTGGCGGGTGTACTTGAGCGGCTCCGACTCGCGCTCTTCGCGAAGCTGCTGTAAGACGTCGTCGACACGCTCGGGGAACTGCGTCACGAGATATTCGAACGCCAGGATCGTCTCCGGCCGCGAGGTGTCGTCGTCAAGGCGGTCGACCAGTCGCCGAACGGCGTATTCGACGCTTGCGGGATCGTCGCTGGCAATCAGACAGATCCCGCAGGCTGCCCCGATGCGGACGGTCCTATCGTCGCTATCGAGACTGCCAAACAGGCGCGGCAGGGATTGCTGGCCCCGGTCGGCATCACCGATGATGTCCGCGAGCACTGCACGCACGCCCTCACTGTCAGCACCCGACATTGCTGTGGTAAGTGTTATGATACTATTCGGTCCCGGGTAATGATAGTACCGGCTCTGTCAGTTGCTCTCAGCCACGACGGTCGTCTATCGGTTCGTGTTATCACCGATGAAAATCGAGGGCCTGCATTTTACTATCACTGGCCGAACGTTACGGCGATGCAACCATCGAAACGGTCGCTTCTTCCTGCAGCCGTTCGACAGAGTTACGCGATGCGCCTGGGTATGGCGCTTGCGTTTTCAGTGGCAGTGATCGTCGCGTTCGGTGGCGTAATCAGCGCCCAGACGAGTGCGCAACTGCAGGACGACGTCGAGGGGGAGCTAACAGCACAGTCGAATACCGAGGCACGCCAGATTGACACCTGGCTGCGCTCGGTCGAGAGCGACATCCGGACGACCTCACAGCTACCCGTCTACGCCAGCGGGGATACTGACCAAATAAAACAGCATCTCGACGAGTTGATCGCAACGGACCAGGTCCCCGAAGACGTCGTCGCAGTACACTACCTCGATACCGCGACGATGGAGTTCCCGACGAGTTCGGCCGACGGGATGATCGGCGTCGACGCCGAAGCGCAGGGTGCACCGTTCGCGACTGATCCACCGTCGTTCGACGGGACAGACGACGTCGTCGTGACCGAGCCGTTCTCCGTGCCGATCGTCGATCACCCGATCATTGCTGCGATCACACCGATCGATGGCACCGAGGACCGGGCGCTGGTGTACATGATAGATCTCTCGGCCCACGCAGATCGGATCGCACAGAACGCCGACGAAACACAAACAGTCGTCGTGGATCAGCAGGGACGGTATGCGGCTCATCCCAACGGGAGTAAACTCCTCACCGAATACACTGCCACCGGGAGCGATATCGGGTCACTGGGCCCCGGCGAGAACACGTTCGTCTCCGGTGACGAGACGATTATGAGCGCCACGCAACTCGAGACGATCGACTGGACGGTACTGGTCCACGCGGATCGCGACGACGCCTACGCACTGGTCGATCAGATCAACGCCGATCTGCTCGCGCTGGTCTTGCTGGCGGTGATCAATCTGGGGCTCGTCGGCGTGACCATCGGCAGCAATACGATCACGTCGCTGCGTCGGCTGACCGCCCGGGCCGAAGAGATGGCGGACGGCGACCTCGAGGTCGACCTCCGGACGACTCGCGAGGACGAGTTCGGATCGCTGTACCAGTCGTTCGCGGACATGCGAGACTCGCTACGGGAGAACATCGCCGAAGCCGAAGCGGCACGCGAAGACGCCGAACAGGCCAAGCGTGAGGCCGAACAGGCCAGACAGGAGGCCGAAAACGAACGCGCCGAGATGGAAGCGATGACGTCCCATCTCACGTCGAAGGCCGGCGAATACGAGTCCGTGCTCGATCGGGCCGCCGACGGCGACCTGACGGGCCGAGTCGAGCCACAGAGCGAGAGCGAAGCGATGGAGCGAGTCGGCAAGCGGATCAACGCGACGCTCGACTCGCTCGAACGGATCGTCTCGGACGTCGAATCGTTCTCCGCGGACGTGCTCTCGGCGTCCGACCAGGTCCAGCGAAACGCGGACGAAGTCAGCGACGCCAGCCAGCAGGTCACCAGTTCGATCGACGAGATATTCGAGGGTGCGCGCAAGCAGAGCGAGCGTCTCCAGAACGCCTCCGGGGAGATGGAGAACCTCTCTGCGACCGCCGAAGAGGTCGCCTCCTCCGCACAGGAAGTCGCAGAAACGTCCCAGGCTGCCGCGGAAGCCGGCGAGGAAGGCCGAGAGGCCGCCACGAAAGCCATCGAGGAGATGAACGCCATCGAGGCCGAAACCGAGGAGATGGTCGAAGAGATCAACGCCCTGGACGACGACCTCGACGAGATCAACGACATCATCAACGTGATCACCGAGATCGTCGAGCAGACGAACATGCTGGCGCTGAACGCCTCCATTGAGGCCGCCCACGCCGACGGCCAGGGCGACGGATTCGCCGTCGTCGCCGACGAGATCAAGAGCCTCGCCGAGGAGACCAAAGCGGCCGCCGGCGACATCGAACAGCGCATCGAGCGCATCCAGAGCCAGGCTGGCGAGACCGTCGAAACGATGGAGTCGACCAGCGAGCGGATCACCGACGGCGTCGAGACCGTCACCGAGACTGTCGACGCGCTGGAGACGATTGTCGAACGAACAGAAGACGCCGACGCCGGCATCCAGGAGATCGACGATGCGACCGCCGAACAGGCCCGGACCGCACAGGAGGTCATGCAGACGATCGACGACCTCTCGGCGATCAGCCAGCAGACCACCCAGGAAGCGGACACGGTCGCGGCGGCCGCGGACGATCAGGAGCGGGCTATCTCGGAGGTGTCTGACTCCGCCAGCGATCTGCGTCAGCGAGCAGCTGACCTCGAACAGCTACTCGAACGCTTCACCGTCGAGACGGCCGCCTCGACTGCTCCGACCGGAGAAACCGCGGCCACGGACGACTAACCATGGATCTGACACTCACCACCTGGTTCGCGCTCGGCACCGTCGGCATGGCAGCGGGAACGATCGCACTCGCCATGGGGTACACGCGCCTGTCTGATCCCCATCGGCTCCCGTTTCTCGATCTGGTCGCCGTCACGGCGATCGCGACGGTCGCATACGGGCTGATGGCACTGGACATCGGCGCGGTGACCAGCGCCCGCGGCGCGACGCTGTACGTGCCCAGGTACGTCGACTGGCTGTTGACGACGCCGCTGCACGTCATCTACATCGGCTGGCTGGCCGGCGCCGACCGATCGACGCTCGGCAAACTCGCCGGACTCCAGGCGGCGACGATCGTGCTCGGTTTCGCGGGCGGGATGGTCGCTTCACCGCTGAACCTGGTGCTGTTCGCCGCCGGTTCTGTCGTCTTCGCGGTGCTGGTGTACCTGCTGTACACCGACATCAGCGATCTGGCCCACGAGTGCGACGACATGACGCTGGCGCTGTACCGGACGCTGCGGAACTTCGTCGTCGTGCTCTGGCTGATCTACCCGATTATCTGGCTCCTCGGTGGCCCCGGGTTCGGATTCATGGACACCGAAACCGCCTCGCTCGTGGTCACCTACATCGACATCGTCGCGAAGGTCGGGTTCGGTCTGATCGCCTACTCGACGCTGCGTGACATCGAATTCCTCCAGACGTCCGAAACCGACGCGATGGCGACCTCGGCGGACTAGGCCACGAATCGAGAGTTGTCTTCCGCTCCTCGTGTTGCGTCGTCAGAAAGTAGCGGGAGGTGGATTTGAACCACGTGGACTTCGGTCGCTCTGCTCCCTCGTCCCCAGGTTCAAATCACCGTGACCGATGCTTGCCGCTCACGGTTTTGTGAACGGCAAAACATAGCGGGAGGTGGATTTGAACCACCGATCTGCGGGTTATGAGCCCGCCGGAATCTCCTGGCTATCCCATCCCGCTACCGGATCATAATTCAGCACTACGATTAAGGGTTGTGATTCGAATGCCGTCCGTGACTTTCTACCGTGGTCCAGACTGCCCACGGTGACAGGGTTATGGACACGCTCAGTTCTCTTGTATCGACATCCAGTGACTCGCCTGCGTAGTCATCGGCCCGTGAGGGATCCTACCGACCGATCAGACGCCGGTCGTCTCGGCCGTCGCATCCGCGTATCCCCGACCGAAGAGGTAGTACATGACGATCTGGGCGTAGAACAACACCAGGAAGCCGACGAGGATCACGGTGAGCAACCCACCGACGATGCTGAGCGCGATCCCGACCACGATGGCGACGAGCACGGCCACGAAGAAGTCAGCGTTGAACCCGATCCGCGCGACCGTCCCGACTTCGAAAGCCGCGCCGAGACTGCCCGTGACCGCCAGACGAACCTGCGCGACGACGGTGAGGTACGCGACCAGCAGGAAGATCGGAAGCATGACCAGGACGACCAAGACTGTCAAGAGGCTGAACCCGGCAGCGATACCCGTACTCCCGCCGGCCGCCGACAGCGCTGCCCCTCCCGCGAGCACAGACACGAAAAGCGTGAGGACGATCGCCGGAACGATTCCGTAGACGAACGCCACGAGGAACGCCTTCAGACCGTCGACCAGGAGCGTAACCCAGTCGTCGAACGAGGGTGCTCCGTCCCGGCCCTCGGCGCTATCTCGGGCGACGCTGAGCAGGTAGCCCTGGATGATGAGCCCGGGTATCACTAGAAACGAGAGCAACGACAGCACCGCACCGATGATGACCGTCGTCAGCCAGTCGTCGCTGTTGCGCGGGAATTCAAGTGCGTCTTCGATCATGGACTAATCAACAGCGCGATGATAAATAAAGGCGGTGCCCTCGAGAAGGGACTAACCACGACAGCCGATAGCGACCAGCCACGACGGCCGACAGTATCACTCGACCAGCCATGACGGCCGACAGTATCACTCGACCATCCGGCTGCCGCCAGGGGGCAGGAACTCCTGGATCAGGTCCGGGCTGGCGACTTTCCGGACGAAGGTCTCGTCGGCGAACCGCTCTTTGAACTCCCGATAGAGGCGCTTCGCGATGTCGTTCTGGGCGTACTGACCCGGCTCGACCTCGATGCTGGTCTCCGCCCGCGGGTCGATGGCACTCGGCGGCCCCCCGATCACCCGCGTCTCCGGTTCACAGGTGATCCCGACTGCCACGCCGACGGGCGTGTCCTCGTAGTAGGTCCGATCGCCGCGAATCGCGAAGCTCCCCTTCTCCAGGTACTCCCCGCTCTCGGGCGTCTTGGTCACCTGATCGTGCTCGACCACGTACACGTCTGCGGCGTACTTGCCGTCCTTCCAGACCGTCGAATACGAGACCGCGAACTGCGCGGCCTCCTCGCGGCTGGTCTCGGGGATCTCGATGTCTTCGTCCGGGCTCTCGCTCGGTCCGGTCGCTTTCAGGATCGTCGCCGGGGCACCGTGGGCCTGCGTGTGGAAGAACAGATCGCCGCGATCGAGGTACTTCTTGACGAGTTCCTCGTTCTGGTCGGCGTTTCGCCCGCCGATCACCAGGAAGTCGTCGCTCGTGTGGAACCACCTGAAACGCTCGTACCACTGCTCTGTCTGGCGGATCGGAATCGACGATCGGGCGAGCCAGTCGACGTCTTGCTCGTCTTTCTCGTCTTCCTCGTCCGCGTCCTCGTCGTCCGCCGTCTCCCAGGCTTCCCGTTCGGCTTTGACCTCTTCGAGGCGGTCCCGGGTGTCTTCGATCGCCGCTTTGGCACCCTCTTTCTTCTCCTCGATGCGTTTTGCCTCGGTGTAGAGCCGATCGGCGTTCTTCTCGACGCCCTCAGAGACCTCAAGCGTGATCCGGGTGCCGTCCACGTTGACTGTCACCGTGCCCTCGCTACCATCGATGTCGATCACGGCTTCCGCGGCGTCGATACCCTGCTCGGCTCCCGCCGCCAGCGTCGCCTCGATGTCCTCCCAGGAGCGATCTTCCTCGCGGGCGCCTCGGATCGTCGAGAGCACCTCGTCGACCAGGTCGTAGTTAGCATAGAGGAGTTCGGCCTTCTCGCGCTCGGCCTCGGCCTCCTGTTCGAAGTCCTCGATCGCCTGCTGTTGTTGCTGGATGATCCGCTTCTGTTTCTCGATCTCGCTCTCGAAGTCCGGCCGCTGTCGGCCGCTCCCGCTCTCGCCGCGGTCGTCGTGATCGGCGTTGACGTTCGCGAAGTAATCGTCGAGCGCCTCGTTGAACGTCTCGAAGACCTCGCTCTCCCGGTCGGCGTACTCCTCCAGGGGGAACGGTGTCACGTCCACGCGAACCCGCTCGTCGCCGTCGGATTCATAATAAACGCGAGCGTCCAGATCGCCTTCGCCGAGCCGTCGTGACAGGGACTCGATCTCCCGATAGAGGGCCTCGAACTCCGACTCGTCGGTGCCGTCGATGTCCTGGTTGTAGGGGACGCCCGCCCGAGTACACAGTTCCTCGCCGTACAGCCCGCCGAAGTTCAGCTGAGTCGCCAGCGTCCGGACGACGTCGCTGTCGGACTGTCGCATCCGATCGGTGAACGTCTCGTAATCGACGGTGAGCGGATTGAACCGGGCCGAGGGATACTCGTAGTGTGAGCCGGGCACGACGGTCCGGGACTTCAGCCGTACCGTCTCCAGACAGTCGACGACGTCGTCGTTCTCGTCGAGGACCGCCACGTTGCCGTCGCCGAACAGCTCCGCGACGACGGTCGTCGAGTCGGCCTCTCGTTCGAATCGCAACTTGAGGATGCGATCGAACTCGAACTGCTCGACGGCCTCGAGCGTCGCCCCGGACAGCCGATTACGAAGCATCATCGCGAAGTTCGGCGGCCGCTCCGGCGCCTGCGGAACGTTCTCCTTGTCGGCGACGTGCGCGCGCTTGTTCTCGCCGACTTCGATCAGCAGCTCGGTCCGCCCCCGGTCGTAGTCGCTCATACGAAACCGCAGCAGCTCCTCCTCGGGATAGAGATAGACCTTGTCGACGTGCGCGCCGCGGTACTGACCGAGTTCACCGGCCAGCGCCGCGATGTCGACGCTCGTCAGCTCCCGCTTTTCGTCCATACCTGCATCTGTCGGGGCTCGCAGAAAGACGTGACGTTCACGGCCGAGCGGACGGGTTCATACGGACTATTGTACCGATTTACCGCTCCGACCGCCCCGCAGTCGATGTGGAAGGGACGTACAGTGAACTACCCCACCCTGCTCGCGCTGACGTCTTCTCGCGGGCTTTGCCCGCTCGAATGGTCCGAGGCGCTTTGCGCCTCGCTACGCTCGCTGAGGGTGGGGCTTCCTGCTTCCACGACGCGCTTTGCAGGAACAACCGCAGTCCCCGCAGGGAGCGCAGTCTCCACAGGCGTGCCTTCGGTGTGACCCACTCCTAGGTCGGTAAGTCCGCGAGAAAGAATGTTCCACGCTGCGTTTGCGTCTCTGTCGGCCTCGAAGCCACAGGCCGGACAGGAGTGCTCACGCACCCACAGCGGCTTGTCGGTTTCGACGCCACACTGAGCGCACTCTTTGGTGGTGCCTTCGGGTTTAACTTCCACGAAGTGCGTCCTTTCCCGCTCGCACTTCGTTTCGAGCACATCGGTGAAGGTATTCCATGCTGCCGAGGCCGTGTTGCGGCTGTTACGCGGCGATTCCAGCATCCCTTTCACGTCGAGGTTTTCGACCGCCACCAGTTCGTACTCCCGAGCGTAGTAGTTCGAGAGTTTGTGCAGGAAATCACGCCGCTTGCGCTTGATATCGAGATGGCACGCAGCGACACGCCGACGTTGGTTCTCCCAGTTGTTCGACTCGTACTCTTTGCGTGAGAGTTTCCGCTGCTCCCGTTCAAGCCTGTCGCGTTCTTCCGAGAGGTCGAGTGACTCGACTGCTGTGCCGTCTGTATCGTGGGCATACTTCAGAATCCCCACGTCAATACCGACCATCTCGTCAGTGTCAATATCCTCCAGTGATGGCTTGGCTGGCGGTTCTGTGTCCATCTCGATGCCGAAGATAGCGAACCACTCGCCGGTTTTCTCTTTTTTGAGCGTGACTTGTTTGACTGTGGCGTCCTCGGGCAGTGGTCGGTGGAGTTGGATGGGAATGTCTGCGAGTTTCGACAGCGACAACACGGTCTGACCACTCTTCTTGTCGAGTTCGAAGCCAGACTGGTTGTAGGTGAAACTGCGGAACTCCCGAGGTGATTGCCACCGAAGTTCACCAACCTTGTAGCCCTGTTCTTTGAGCTTCCCGAGTGCGTTGATGTTTTTCGCAATCCGCATGACTGTGGGCTGGAGAACCTTCGAGTACACGTCGGTGAGTGCGTCCCACCAGTCTTTGAGGGCGGGAAGCTCGTCACGGATTGTCCGCACACGCTGTTTGACGGTGCCCTCATCTTCGGGAATCTGGTTGAAGCGGTACAGGGCGTGGTTGTAGAGTTGTCTACAGGTATCGCGGTGGTAGTCCAGCGTCTCACGCTGGCTTTCGGTCGGCTTGAGGCGATACCTGTAGTTGTAGTTCATGGGCTATGAGTCGCGTTCTTCGATAAGTTCATCCAGTTGTTCTTGGACGAACGAGGAGAGATTCAGGTGGTTCTCCTGAATCCATTCTTCTTGGTCTTCTCGGATGGTGATTGTCTTCCGTTTCACCGTATGCATACTATACGTTTGATGCTTAATATATGCTTGGATTGCGTGGGCCTGCAACAATCACGGTGTCTGAAAAACGAAGACGGCGTTGACGAATCGCGGAGCGATTCGTTCGCACACCAGAAATCTTCGATTTCTGGGGACGCTGTATCCCCTCCCTACTGCGTCCTCAGAACGCGAAGCGTTCTGATGTGCGAACGAGAGCTTCGCTCTCGTTAACGCTCCTTGTCCGCTTGCGCGGACTGCGGTGTCGTCCGAAAATCTTCGATTTTCGGGATCACGAGAATCGAAGATTCTCGAACGACTCCTTGAGGGAGGGGGCTTAGCGCCTGCTATCAGCTAATCCGTATCACAGCCGATCGAGCAGCTCACGATAGACCTGCCTCGCGTCGGTCGTGATCGGGGCTCCGTGTCCTACTCCGAGCACCTCGAACGGCGGTGCCCGGGACCAGAACTCGGCGATACTCTCCCTGAGCTCGTTCATATCGTAGCTGTCCAGCCAGACCGGAGGCCTGAGACGACCACCGCGCTCCCAGACGAGATCACCCACGAACGCCGCACCGTCGTTGTGGACGTACGCGACGTGTCCGGGGTTGTGGCCCGGCGTGTCGAACGCGGTGAAGTTGCCGATCCGCTCGCCGTCCCTGACAGGGCGAACGTCGTCGGCAGCGATCGGAAAGAACAGCCGGACGACTCGATGAAACAGGCCCTTGTGGTGCAGCAGCGGCGGATCGAACGCGCCGGTCGAGAGGTCGTAATCGCGACGGCCGATGTAAACCTGGCCGTCGAACGAGGGCGCGAGTCGACCCAGCCCTGTCGTGTGATCGAGATCGTAGTGGGTGAGCAAGACGCGATCGATGTCGGACGGTTCGTACCCTGCGTCGGCGAGTTCCGACTGCAGTGACGGACAGTTGATCCACAGCCCGGTGTCGATCAGCGTGACCGTCCCGTCGTCGATCAGATAGCTGTTCGTGTTCACCGGCCGAACGAGCCCGACGTCCAGAAACCACACGCCAGGCTGGAGTTGCTCGGCCATAGGCGAAGTTCGACCCGCCCGGACAAATACCTCCCGACGTCGACACTCGGCAGTTGTCGGGAGCGACTACAGATCGAAACTCGCGGCGAGCAGGTCCTCGCGTTGCTGCCCGTAGACGTGGGTGTCGCCGCCGACGACGTCGACCGTCACCTGCGCGGGCGCGAACAGCTCCGTCGAGAGGTCTTCGAACGCCCAGTCGACCGACTCGAAGATCGTCTCGAACGGCTCTCCGTACGCGTCGGAGGCGGTCGAAACCACTTCGTCGAATCGATCGAACGACTCCGAGACGACCAGATGAACCTGTCCGCCGTAGGCGAGTGCGTCGGTCGTTCGGGCCATCGCAGTTGCCTCCTCGTCCGCGACCGGTGCGATCGGAGCCGACGCCGACGCCGAGAGCACGTCGAGCGGATCGTATCCCAGCTCCGACAGGCGAAACACAGCCAGTTCGGCCGCTCTGGCGGCCGAGGTGACGCTCCCCGTCAGACTCGCGGTCGCGTACGTCGGCAGGAACACGCCGCTCTCGGGGACGCCGGTGCGATCCGCGACCTCCGAGACGACCGCCTCGTCGGGCAGCGTCTCGGTTTCCAGGGCCAACACCGCGAACTCGAAGTCGTCCTGGTAGCCGAGTCGGTCGAACGCTGCCTCTTCGGCGACCAGCGCGCGGGCCGGACCACTACCCAATCCCTCGAAGTCCCCGACGCTGAGTTCCCAGCCGGCCTTCTGTGAGCCCAGCAGCGCGAGCCCGGGGTAGTCCGTCGAGAGTTCGACGTGCGTCCGGGGCGCCCCCTCGATCTCGCGAAGCGTCGTGTCGAGCGTCGCCAGCCCGGCGGTCTGGATCTCCGCGAGCATCAGCCCGGCTTCGATCCCGCCGGGAACGTGCACGCCAAAGTCGAGTACTGTCGCATCCGAATCGAGCTGCTGAACGGCGATCGCGAGTTCGTCGGCGAAGTCGATAGCTTCGTCGACCAGCTCGGTCGCCATCCGATTGAGCGGATCCATGTTCGGTCGGTCGCCCGGGAGAGACATACGGCTTACCCTCCGCGCGTCGCCAGCGTCAGGAACGTCGTGGGTGCGTCGCCGTCACGGCTCGTCTTCGAGCTGTGAGATGGTGTTCGACACCAGTGTCGTGATACCGCGGCGAAGGCGTTCGGTCACGGCCTGATCGGAGATGTCGAACTCCACACCGAGTTCCTTCGTCGAGATGCCCCGTGGCAGCGAGTAGTACCCGTGCTCGACGGCGTGGGCCAGCGTTTCCCGCTGTGGCGATGTCAGCCCGTACCACGGTCCGGCGTCGGGTTTCGTCGGATTGTATATCCGGTCGATCGTCACGTCCAGATTCTGCTCGAGGTAGAACTCCTGAAACTCCGACAGTGTCTCGTGTGAGGGAAACCGGAGTTCGAACCCCCAGCGATCCGCGCTCCCGGCCGCCTCCAGGAGTACGATGTCGTCTTCCAGAATCGTCCTGAAGAGAGTGTCTTCCGATGGATCCCATTCGAGCGCGTACAGGGTCTCTCCATCGTGGGTATTGAGCGGACGAATGTCGGAAACTGTCGGGTGTTTGCGGACGCTCTGTACGAACTCGTCTCGAACATCGTGTCTGACGCGGACGAACGGGGTAGGCCGTCCTCCCAGCGGCACCATCGTCTCGAGCGTGACCCGCCCGGGCCCTTCGATGCTGAGGATTCGTCCCAACTCGAACGCCTCGGACGGGACCGTTAGCTCGACGATGACTGTCATCGGATACTAGTCGTTTCACAGCCTAGTCGTTAAAGACTGTCTCGTTCTGCCAGCTGGTTGGCCGTTTCTGCTTGGTGTACCAGGCTTTCCGCCACTACTATCTGCCGTGGGTTCCTCTGTGCTGGTAGGCCTTCGGTGAGGGTGGCGCGAACCGCCACTACTCGGGTTGCGCCTGGAACAAACCTATGACATCTAATCCGACATTTGACGGCGAGATCGAGAGTCCGGCCGACTTCGAGGCCGCTCTCCACTCCCTATTGGTCGCGGCTCTGGAGAACGGCGTCAATCCAGGTGGCTCGTGGGAATACCGCAGTGACGGGCTCCCGTCTGACTGGGAAGTCATAGTCACAGAACTCCGTTCTCGCGACAAGGGGCGATAAAGGCCCTGATAGACAATTCATAACAGGAATTTTTTCTGTCGCTGATGACCCCATATGGTGGGGCCCGAGAGCGCACAGCCGGGTTCGGAGCGACCGGACGGTATCCCTCGGAGGTCATCGAGGGGATCAGATCACACGCCATCTTCGTGCTCGATCCGGATGGGATCGTTTCGGCGTGGTCCGCGTCCGCGCGAGCGCTCTACAGACGGGGCAGGCCGAGTGCCTCGGGGTCGTTCGGAAATCGAAGATTTCCGTGCTGACGAGACGCTTCGTGTCTCGAACCACTTGACCCCGAGGAGAGCCGCGGCCAGGTCTTCGACCACGGCGTCACGACCAGCGAGGACGGCAGCGGCTACGGACTCTCGATCGTCAGGACGATCGCCAACGCCCACGGCTGGGACGTCAGCGTGACCGAGAGCGACGACGGCGGGGCCCGGTTCACCGTCACGGGCATCGAGTTCGTCGACTGATCGCGCCCGAAACCACCAGTGGTGTTTTGTTACTTCCGAGAGTGCGTGTGGGTATGGCGGACGAATACCGAACTGAATCCGACAGCCTCGGCGAGATGCAGGTGCCGGCCGACGCCTACTGGGGGGCCCAGACCCAGCGCGCCGTCGAGAACTTCCCGATCAGCGACGCGCGCTTCGGGCGGCGCTTCGTGCGCGCGCTCGGGATCGTCAAGAAAGCCGCTGCGCAGGCCAACCGCGATCTGGGAACGATCCCGGAAGAGAAGGCCGACCCCATCATCGACGCCGCCGACGAGGTCATCGCCGGCGAGCACGACGACCAGTTCCCGGTCGATATCTTCCAGACGGGTAGCGGCACCTCGACGAACATGAACGCAAACGAGGTGATCGCCAACCGCGCGACCGAGATCTACGGCGGAGAGGTCGGCACGCGGGAGATCCACCCCAACGACCACGTCAACTTCGGGCAGTCGAGCAACGACGTGATCCCGACGGCGATGCACGTCGCCGCCCTGGAGGCCGTCGAGCGGGACGTCATTCCCGGGCTGGAGACGCTCCGCGAGGAACTGCAAGCCAAAGAGAAAGAGTTCGACGACGTGGTCAAAACCGGCCGAACCCACCTGCAGGACGCGACGCCGGTCCGGCTGGGCCAGGAGTTCTCGGGCTACCGGGCGCAGGTCGAGAAGGGGATCGCTCGCGTCGAGGACTCGACCGATCGGCTCGCGGAACTCGCGCTCGGCGGGACGGCCGTCGGGACCGGCCTGAACACCCATCCGGAGTTCCCGGAACTGGCCGCCGAGTACATCAGCGAGGGGTCACTGTTGCCCTTCCGCGAGGCCGACAACCACTTCGAGGCCCAGGCCGCCCACGACGCGATGAGCGAGGCCCACGGCGCGCTTCGGACGGTGACGGGTTCGCTACACAAGATCGCAAACGACCTGCGGCTTTTGGCCTCGGGACCGCGAAACGGTCTCGGCGAGATCGATCAGCCCGAGAACCAGCCCGGCTCGTCGATCATGCCCGGGAAGATCAACCCGGTCGTCGCCGAGTCGGTCAACCAGGTCTACGCACAGGTCGTCGGCAACGACGCCGCGGTCTCGACGGGCGCGGCCAACGGGCAGATCGATCTCAACCTCTACAAGCCGGTGATCGCGTACAACTTCCTGCAGTCGGCGCAACTGCTCGCGAACGTCTCCGGGACCTTCGCCACGAAGTTCGTCGCGAAGCTGGAGGCCGACCGCACGCACTGCGAGCAGCGCGTCCAGCAGTCGATGGCGCTGGCGACCGCCCTGAATCCCGCGATCGGCTACGACAAGGCCAGCAAGGTCGCCAAGCAGGCCCTCGCTGAGGACAAGACGATCCGCGAGGTCGTCCTCGAGGAGGGCTATCTCGACGAGGACGAGGTCGATGAGGTGCTCGATCCGGCGAAGATGACCGAGCCGGGAATCCTCGGCGACGACTAGTCGTCCCGCGCGGCGGGGTAAACGCCGGGGGCAGATGTGCCCCAGTGCAGTATCGGCAGTCTCAGGGCCTAACGATCGGGAATCTTACGCCCACGCGGTAACGGTCAGCAGTCTCACGCCCACGCGGTAACGGTCAGCAGTCTCACGCCCACGCGGTAACGGTCAGCAATCTCACGCCCACGCGGCCGAGACGACGTCCAGAAGCCAGCGGAGAAGTGCTTCGGCAGTTTCTGAAAACCCCGGGATGAAATGCCAGACGAGAATCGTCGTCAGTATGCCGGCAGGGATCCCCAACAGCACCCCATACACGATGTAATCGATCCGATCAGCTTCCAGGAGGAGGTCCTTGAATTCGCGCTTGTCAGTGACCTCCCGCTCTTTGACCCCTGGATCGTAACTCGACGTGCTTTCGTCTTCTTCAGGTGGGTCGTATGAGCTCATCTCACACGCTATCGACTGATTGTTGATTCTGAACTGACTTATAGTGGTAGTATGTATCAGGTTTCTGTTCACCCGCGGTAACGACGGCTGCGCAGGCAGCGTTGCGGCCACAGCGAGACGGTGTGCTTTTTGTTCGTGCCCTCCCAGCTACCGCCAATGACCGAGCAGTTCGACTACGACGATCTGGGGCTGGTGGCCGGTCTGGAGATCCACCAGCAACTCGACACGGCGACGAAGCTCTTCTGTGCGTGCCCGACCGAGTTGCGCGAGCCCGAGGAATCGACCCGCCGACTGACCCGCTATCTCCACCCGACCCGGAGCGAGCTGGGCGAACTCGATGAGGCCGCCCTCGAGGAGAGCCGCGTGGAGCGGGAGTTCGAGTACCTGGCCTACGACTCGACGTGTCTCGTCGAGGAAGACGACGAACCGCCCCACCGGGTCGACGATGAGGCCATGACTGTGGCGCTGGAGATCGCCCAGTTGCTGGACATGGAGCCGGTCGATCAGGTCCACCCGATGCGCAAACTCGTCATCGACGGCTCGAACACCTCGGGATTCCAGCGCACGATGCTGGTCGCGGGCGACGGCGAGATCGAGACCGACGAGGGCCCCGTCGGCGTCGAGGACCTCATGCTCGAAGAGGAAAGTGCCCAGCGCGTCGAGGAGACCGACTCGGGAGTCCGCTACTCGCTGGATCGGCTCGGCATTCCCCTAGTCGAGATCGGCACCGACCCCGACATCCGCTCGCCCGAACAGGCTCGGGAAGCCGCCGAGCGGATCGGCATGCTGTTGCGCTCGACCGGGAAGGTCAAGCGCGGCCTGGGCACGATCCGACAGGACGTCAACGTCTCGATCGCCGAGGGCGCTCGCGTCGAGCTAAAAGGCGTCCAGAGTCTGGACGACATCGACGACATCGTGCGCAACGAGGTGCGCCGGCAGGTCGAACTGCTGGAGATCGCCGCGGAACTCGACGAACGGGAGGCCGCCGTCGGCGAACCACGGGACGTGACCGACGTCTTCGAGGACACTGATTCGGGAGTGATCCAGAGCGCACTCACGTCCGGTGGTGTGGTCCGGGCCGTCCGCCTGAAGGGCTTCGACGGGCTCGTCGGCCGGGAGATCCAGCCCGATCGCCGCCTCGGGACGGAGTTCTCCGATCACGCCAAGCGCCACGGCGCGGGCGGGATCTTCCACACGGACGAACTCCCCGCCTACGGCGTCACCGAGGCGGAGGTCGAGGCGCTGCGCGAGGCCGTCGACGCCCGCGAGGCGCGAAGCGCCTCGGATAGCGCGAGCGGCGATGAGCCGCGAGCGGGCGACGCCGTCGCGATCGTCGCGGACGATCCGGAGACGGCCGAACTGGCGATCGAGGCCGTCGCCGAACGGGCCGAGACGGCGCTCGAGGGCGTCCCCGAGGAGACCCGGGACGCAAACGAGGACGCGACCTCGCGGTACCTCCGGCCGCTCCCGGGGGCGGCGCGGATGTACCCCGAGACGGACGTGCCGCCAGTCGAGCCCGACGCCAGCGAGGTCGAGACGCCCGAACTCCTGACCGAGAAGGTCGATCGCTACCAGGCGGAGTTCGACCTCGACGCCGGACTCGCCGAGCAGGTCGCCTACGGCGAGGACATGCCGCTGTTCGAGCGGGTCGTCGAGGCGGGCGTCGATCCGACGCTGGCCGCCGACACGGTCGAATCGACGCTGACGGCACTCCGGCGCGACGCCGTGCCGGTCGAGAACCTGACTGACGAGCACATCGAGGACGCACTCCTGCTGGTCGAGAACGGCGGCGTGCCGAACGAGGGGCTGGAGGATCTGCTGACGGCGCTGGCCGAGAACCCCTCGCTGTCCGCCGAGGAAGCCGTCGAACAGGAGGACCTGGGCGGCGTCGCCGAGGACGAGGTCCGGGAGGCCGTCGTCGAGGTCGTCGAACGCAACGCCGAGCAGGTCGAAGAAGAGGGCATGGGCGCGTTCTCCGGGCTGATGGGCGAGTGCATGGGTGCGTTGCGCGGCAAGGCCGACGGCGACCTCGTGAGCGACGTGCTTCGCGAGGAGATCCAGAAGCGAGCGTAGCGTGTACTCGAAAGCCCACGGTGCGATCTCGCTCGCACTCGGGATCGCGCTCGTCGCCGCCGGCGTCACCGTCGTCCATCCGGCCTTCGTCGTCGGCTACGCGACCGCAATCGGCGTGCTCGTCGACCTCGATCACTTCCTGTGGGCCCGGTACAACACCGGCGACTGGCGAGCGCTACGGTACGTCCTCACGAACCCGGTTGCGGCGCTAGCCGATCAGCAGTCCATCTTCCGCGAGCACGACCTCGAACGGCTCGAGCGCCTGCTGAGCCACGTCGTGATCGTCGGGATCGCCGTCCCGCTGACCTGGTGGGTCGAGCCCGATCTGGGGCTGGTGACAGGCGTGACGCTGTACGCTCACGTACTGGCGGATCTGATCGAAGACGTCCGCGAGACTCGCGTCGTCCGGTAGCTGTTACTCGTCGCGGCTATCGATCCGTCGCTGGGCGCGCCGGAAGATCCCCCTGAGCGTGACGGCTTCCCGGTCGGTCGGGTGGGCGCGCCCGATCAGCCGTCGGAAGAGCCGGCCGGCCTTGTCGCGTTTCTCCTCGGGATGGTCGATCGCTTCGAGGAACGATTCGAACTGGCCGTGTAGCCCTTCGATCTCGCGTTCGCTCGCCCGGTCGTGGGTCGGGTCGGGAAGTTGCGTCGATTCGAGAGTGAGCGAGCGCATCTCGTAGAGGACGATCGTCGCGGCCTGGCCGAGGTTCAACACGGGATAGTCCTCGGCCGCCGGAATCGAGCACACTTCGTCGAGTTCGGCGATCTCCTCGTTGGTGAGCCCGACCCGCTCGCGGCCGAACACGAGGCAGGTGTCGGCCCGGACATCGGCCAGGCTGTCGGCCAGTTCCCGCGGCGTCTTGAAGGGATACCGGACGTGCTTGCGGGCGTCCTCGTTGGTGATCGCCGTGCAGCCGACCGTGTGGTAGTTGTCGGTTAGATACTCCAAGGAGACCTCCCGTGCGTTCGGGAGGATGTCTTCGCGGGCCTGGCCCGCAAACCCGTAGGCCTCGCCGTCCGGATCTAACTCGGGCGGATCGACCAGCAGCAGCTCGTCGAGGCCGAAGTTCTTCATCGCGCGGGCGATCGTCCCGACGTTGCCCGGCGTCTGAGCGTCGACGACAGCGACACTGATCATATATCGATGTCGCTCAAGTCCACGTCGAGCGCTTCTCGCTCGCCCTCGTCCATTGCTTCGAGTTCCTCTTCCAGCGAGGGGATCTCGCCGGCGACCGCCGCGTCGGGGAGCGCGTCCGGCTCGGAGTCGACGTGTTCGATCCCGGCGTAGTCGTCCGGGGCGCGTCCGCCGTCGGCGAACCACGTGAGGAACCGGTCTTTCATCGCTGCACTGCCGGCGTATTCGGTACCGCCCTCCTCGCGGAACCAGTAGAGGAAGTCCGGTTCGTGCTCATCACAGAGCAGGACCTCGTTCATCGGCTCGCCGTAGACCGCGAGCGCGACGTTGCAGTGGCGTTCGTCGTCCTCGACGAGCATGCAGGCGTCGCAGGCGTTGCCGATGATGGCCGTGAGCCGCGAGACGCGCTGGCGAGGCTCCGGCGGCATCTCCGCGAGCGGTTTGATCGATCCGTTCGAATCGAAGACGTCCTCTTCGTCGAAGCGCCAGCCCCGCAACCCGATACTGACCTTGCCCATGTCGAACGGTTAGAGAGCGGTGGGTAAAAACCGCGTGCCACGGGACGAGCCGTACTCCCGTCATCGCTCGCGTCTTCGCCTTCGGTCGAATCACCCCTCGTTGTCGCTCGTGAGACGAAAGTCCTGATTATAAGAGCCTCGACGCCCACGAACGAGGTACCATGAGCACCGGGACTACGATGGCGTCGATGTCCTCGTATGCCATCCTTGGCTGTGGAAGCGTGGGACACGCGGTCGCCGAGGAACTCGTCGGGGAGGGCAAAGACGTACTGATCCTCGACAAGGACGAGGGGCGGGTCGAGGCGCTCCGTGACCAGGATCTCAACGCGCAGGTCAGCGACATCAGAGACCAGGAGATCGTCGGTCACGTCGAGGGGCGCGATGCAGTGTTGATCCTCTCGTCGGACGTCGAGGCGAACAAGGCGGCCACGGAGACGCTCAGGGACGCCGACGCCGACCACTTCATCGTCGCCAGGGCGTCGGACCCGGTCTCTGCGGACGAACTGACCGAGCTGGGGGCCGACGTCGTCATCAATCCCTCGGCGGTCATCGCCGATTCGGCGCTGCGCTCGCTGGAGACGGGGGAGCTCGAACACCGGGCCGAGCAACTGGCGGCGCTCATCGACGGCACCGAGTCGCGACTCGCCATCCTGATCCATCGCGGCCCGGACCCCGACTCGATCGCCAGCGCTGCGGCGTTGCAGGCGATCGCCGAACATCGAAACATCGACGCCGACATCGTCTACGAGGGCGAGATCGGCCATCACGAGAACCGGGCGTTCGTCAACCTGCTCGGGATCGAACTCGTCTCCCGCAAGGAGGTCGATTTCGGGGAGTACGATACCGTCGCGCTGGTCGATTACTCCAAAACCGGCGATACGGAACCGATGCCCGACACGGTCGTCGACATCGTCATCGATCACCTCGAGCCGGAAGCCGAGATCGAGGCCGACTTCTCGGACATTCGTCCGAACGTCTCGGCCACCTCGACGATCCTCACGAAGTACGTCCAGGAGTTCGACCTGAATCTCAGCCAGGAAGTCGCGACCGCGCTACTGTACGGCATCCGCGCTGAAACGCTCGATTTCAAGCGGGATACGACACCAGCCGATCTCACTGCGGCGGCGTATCTGTATCCGTTTGCCGATCACGACACGCTCGAGCAGGTCGAATCGCCGTCGATGAGTCCCGAGACGCTGGACGTACTCGCCGAGGCGATCCGCAACCGCGACGTCCGGGGGAGTCACCTGATCTCGAACGCGGGCTTCATCCGCGACCGCGAGGCGTTGACCCAGGCCGCCCAGCAACTGCTCAATCTCGAAGGGATCACGACGACGGCTGTCTTCGGGATCGTCGACGACACGATCTATCTCGCCGCGCGCTCGAAGGACATTCGGCTGAACATCGGGAACGTCCTCGGCGACGCCTTCTCCGATATCGGCGACGCGGCCGGCCACTCGACCGACGCCAGCGTCGAGATCCCGCTGGGTATCTTCACGGGGATCGAATCGACCGAGGACAACCGCGACCTGCTGCTCTCGCTGACCGAAGAGGCCGTCAAGACGAAGCTGTTCGAGGCGATGGGCGTCGAAAGCAGCAGCGACGGTTCGAACGGAAGCTAACGACCGCGATCAGGCAACGACCTCGTCGTCCGACTCGCCGGAGCCCTCGCCGGGGCGGTTGAGTCGCTCGACGATGTCGTTGACGATAACGATGTCTCCGACCGCCTGCACCCACCGGTACGGAACGATGACGCCGCGCGCCTGATTGATCTCCTGATCGAACAGTTCCTGGTTGAGCTGGTGCAGCGCCAGCCCGGTGACACTTTCGGCTGCGAGATCGAGCCGCAGATCCTCAACCTCGCCCACGAAAACGCCATTGTTCGAGTAGACCTCGCGACCGACCAGCGTCGTGATCTCCGACGGAGGGGTCTCTCTGTCGACAGTCATATTCGGTGTCTCGGGATGTGGGGCCTTAACTCTTGATGGGTGGCCGGTGCGTCGTGCTGCCGGTGGTCAGGCAGACCGGGACTCGATCTCCGCGCGGAGCTTGCGCCCGGCCGGGATAACAATCCAGAACGTCAGCGCGCCGAAGATGGCGAACCAGAACAGCGCGTCACCGACAGTCAGTGCGATCTCCGCGTAGACGCCCGGATCGGACGGGCGTTCGCCGAACAGCTGTGTCTCTTCGAAACCGTGCGTCTGATACCAGCCGGCGATGATCATCCAGCCCAGTCCTGCCGTCATTAGGATACCGAACCCTTTCGCGAATTCGTCAGCCATCGTTGTGTTCCTCCTGTGAGTCCATCGTGGTTGTGTCACTGTCAGTCGAATCCTCGCTTTCGACCATCTCGGCGGTCTTGAAGCGGGTGCCGAGGACGTACGATCCCGCTCCGAGCAGGAGTACGCCGATCCCGAGCAGGCCGAACGCGACGTTAACGGTGCCAACAGCGGGCGTCCAGCCAGTAAGTCCGACCGCCCAGACGGCAGCCTCGCGGATCGGGTTGTCGAGCCGGGTGGCCGCATCGAACATGAAGAAGCCGAACACGACCAGCGCCGTCGCGACGAGCGTCGAGAAGACGGTAATTCCCTTGTAGACGCGCATCGGGACGACGACCGATCCGTCGGGCGTGCGTGGCGGTTGCGTATCGTTACTCATGTGTTTACTTGGGCGGTCTGAGCCGGTAGTACCGGCGGTTGAGGTTGAACATGTAGCCTTCGCGCATCGATTTCAGCACGGCGTAGCTGATGAACCCGGCGACGATCGGCAACAGGAAGGTGAGGTCGTTCAACAGCCCCTCTTCGATCGGCACGAGGTTCTTGATCGAGAGGACGGCGATGGTGAACGAGAAGACCACGCCGGCGACGCCGACCGAGGCCCAGAACGGCTGCTCGACCGGTCTGCGGGCGCTTCCCTTGTTCAGGAAGGGGACGATGGCGACGATCCCCACGACGACGAGGTTCGCGAGGACGCCGTAGGTCCGGTCGGTCATCAGCTTCTCTCCGCCCAGAAGCGATAGCTCGGGGTTGAGGAAGCCGAGTTTGAGCAGGCCAAAGGACCAGTAGAGATACCAGTCCGGCAGGATGACCTCCGGGGTGCTACTGGGGTTGGCCGGCGCGTCGATGTGTGGTGGCAGCGTCGCCGAGAGGATGATGATCATCCCGACGAAGAAGCTCGTCAGCGCGAGGTTGCGGACCATCTCGTGGGGCCAGGCCGGAAAGCCCAGCACGTCCCGCTCGACGTAGCTGGACTGCTGGCGCAGATCCTGGTCCTCACGACGAGCGCGCTCGAAATACTCGTACGTCAGACGCGAGAGGCCCTGTTTGCGCGCCTTGCGCTCGCTCCAGGCCGGCGTCTCGTCGTCCGGGGGAACGATGCCCGTTTCCCCGCCGTCGGTGCGTTCGTCGGTCGTGTCAGTGTCGTCAGTCATGGCTGATCAGTGTGGTTCCGCGATCCCCTGCATCCAGACGATGCCGATGTGGATGGCGATCAGCGCCGTCACGATGAAGGGCAAGAAGAACACGTGCAGGATATACATCCGCTGTAGCGTCGCCGGGTTCGGCGTGAAGCCGCCGAACAGCAACTGGGCGACCCACTCGCCGATCAGCGGGATCGAGAGGCTCATCTCGACGCCGATCTGGCCGGCCCAGAACGCCAGTTGGTCCCACGGGAGCAGGTAGCCGGTGTATCCGAAGACCATCGTCAGGCTGATCAGCACGATCCCGAGCAGCCAGTTCAGCTCGCGCGGTTCCTTGTAGGCCCCGGTGAAGTACACCCGCAGCATGTGCAGGAACACGGCTGCGACCATCACCTGTGCAGACCAGCGGTGCAAGCTCCGCAGGAAGTACCCGAAGTTCAGCTCCAGCATGATGAACTCGATCTGCTGGTAGGCCAGCGAGGACGTCTCGCTGGCTCCGGCACCGGGCGTGTAGTAGAAGCCGAGCAGCGCGCCGGAGATGGCCGCGACGACGTACGCCAGCGTCGAGAACGACCCGAGCGCGTAGAGCGGATACCAGTACCAGAACTTGTTGTCCAGGCCGTACTGCTCGGTGTGGCTCTTTGGCATCTGCATGTTGACCTTGTAGTAGAGGTCCTCGAGCAGTTCGAGGTAGTCGACGATGCGAAGCCGCTTGTCGAGCCACATCAGCACCGTCAGGTAGGCGGTCTCGATGTGCGAGAGGTCGTCGCGACTCTCCAGCCAGGCGCCGTGGTCGTGGTCGTCTTTGCGTTCGAGGCTCATGGTATCACTCTGACCGCGGCAGTGCGGTAAAGGTCCGTTTCACCGGGCTGAACGGATCGTAGATCGACTGGTGGCACTGGCAGTAGACGGAGTCTTCGCCGCCGAAACGGGCGCTACCGCCGAAAGCTTTGAATCCCGGTACACAGCAGAAGTGCGTGCACTTGTTGAGCCAGGCCATGACGTCGTCCTGTGTCGCCGCTTCCAGGAAGCTTCGCGTATCGCCCGACAGCGAGCTGTACTTGCCCTCTCCGTCGATCATCTTGCTCACTTCGGGGCTTCGCAGGACCTGGACGGGAATCGTCTGGACGTCGCCCTCGGAACGCCAGTTCGCCACCGCCGGTTTCCCGAGCCCGTCCCGGCCGATCCCGTTGCCCCACTGTTCATAGTCGTCGAACATATCCAGCGTCATCACTGACCCGTCGTCGACGTCGTCCTGCCAGTCGTAGGTGCCACCCGTTGACCGGAACGCGTTGTCCTGGTCGGCGTCGGGCTGGATCCCCTCGTAGGTCTGGACGCCACAGTACTGATACCAGGTCGTGCTGTAGGTCGTCCCGCCTATATCCGTCTCGGCGACGGTCACCTCCTGACCCTGAATAGTCCGGGTCTCAGGTTCGGGCCAGACGCCGTGGATCTCGTTGTCGTTTCGGATCTCAATGGGGACAATCGGCATGCCGCGTGGCGCCGGGCCGTCCGTGTTCTCGATGGCGAAGTACTCCGTGATACCGCCGCCGGCACCGGCGGCCGAGGTCGCCATCTCGATGGTCGCCGCGGTCCCGGTCGCGACCGAGCCGAGGGCGGCGCTGCCGACGACGCCTTTCACGAACCGCCGTCGTCCCGATTCACTCGGATACTTGTCTTCGTCTGCGGACATGGTTATCGTTTGTAGTACGGGTAGAGTGCGCGCTTGGCGTTCTCGAGAGCGCCGTCAGTCACGGAGGTTCCGTCGACGTCCTCCTCGCGGACGTACAGGTCCTCCCACTTGCGCCGGCGCTTCTTGACGATCATCACGTCCGGCAGGAACTCCTTGCGGTACAGAAGCAGGATGAACGACAGGTCGATGAAGATGACACCGAGAATCCCGCCAAGGAACATGTTTCCTTCGCCGGAGAGGCCCCAGCCGTTGAGCAGCCCCCAGGTGAACAACCCGACGAAGACGATCTCGACGATCGTCAGCAGGACGATCGCCAGCGCCGCCGCCGGACTCTCCCGGGGCTGTTCGTAGCGGTGAATGTCGCCGTAGGTACTACCCGAGGACATCAGTTTCGCCCCCCGCTGGTGTGTGCCGATTCACCGTACTTCAGGAAGAAGAACGTGTAGACGAACGTCATGCCGAGCATCAGAAGCGTCGCGATGCCCACGAAATGCGGCTGGAAGGGCACGCCCATCTCTTCGGGACTCTGGGCACCGCCGCCGGCTTCGACCTCGACGGTGGGGACGTCGTCGCCGACGGCGATCGCCCCGAGCATTCCGAGGTCCTGGTGTGGATTGCAGTAGTAGGTGACGATCCCCGACTCCTCGAAGGTCCGTTCGTAGGTGTAGCCTTCCTGGTCGATCGTATCCCCGGACGTGAAGTCGGTGTTCTCGCCGACAACGTTGTGCGCGCCGCCCTCACCGGTCCACTCCCAGACGATGGTCGTCCCGGGATCGACCCAGACCGCGGCAGGGTCGAACGTGTACCCGCTGCTGCCGGCACCGACGGCGATCGTCACCGCATCCTGCCCGCGCAGGTCGACCGTCGACCCGTCGAAGCCGTTCGCGCCACTGAGATAACCGCCGTAATCAGGCTGCTCGGCCGCCTGGGCTGTCGCCGACCCGCTGGCCGCGAGTGCGCCTGCCCCGCCGGCCGCACCGCCGGCCGTCCGGAGAAAGTCCCGCCTGTGCATGTACCACACTCTGGGCACCTGTTTTGTATAAACCCACCGAAACCCCCGATATATGGGGAAAATGGGACGGCAACTCAACCGAATATATATACCCTTTGTATATCAGTCCCAAATATCAGGGGAGAAGGTCCAACGGTAACGAATCTCACACGACTTATATAGGCATGAGACGCCTTTTACACGACCAACTTCAGGAAAATTCCCCCATAGAATCGTGCAAAAATCTCGGCAGGACGGCCGGTTGGACACCCTTTTGAAGTCGATCTGTGCCCTCAGCTATTCCGATACGTCGCTATACGGAGGGCTCCCAGCCCATGCCTATTGTTTACTGGCTTTTGGGAATCGTCGATAAAGAATTTACGATCCGTATCATACTACCATCGGAGGCGACACTCCGGCGATCTGGATGGCATCGCTGCGATGGGAGGCGACAACCGCTCTGCCAGAGTGTCGCTCGGAGAATACATCATGCAATCAGAAACAGACGTGTTGGTCGTCGGCGGTGGAGTAACCGGGACGGCCATCGCACGGGAACTCTCACGGTACAGGCTCGACGTCGTTCTGGTCGAAAAATCGCCAGACGTCTGCACCGGGACGAGCAAGTCCAATACGGCGCTGATCCACGCTGGGTTCAACGCCGACCCGGACAAGCAGAAGGGGCGGCTGAACGTCAGAGGCAACGAACTATATCACGAGCGAATCCAGCATGAACTCGACGTCCCCATCGAGTGGCGCGGGGCCCTGGTCGTCGCGACCGACGAAAGCGAACGGCCGAAGCTCGAAGAGTTGCTCGAAAAAGGACAGCGAAACGACGTCGACGGGCTGGAGATCCTCGAGCGCGAGGCGCTGCTCGAGAAGGAGCCACATCTGACCGACGACGCCGTCGCCGCGCTGTGGGCGCCGACTGCCGGGATCGTCAATCCCTTCGAGTTGACGGTCGGGTTCGCCAACAACGCCGTCGAGAACGGCGCGAGCGTCGAACTCGAAGCCGAAGTGACCGACATCACGAAGACGGACGACGGGTTCACCGTCGAGACCGCGAAAGGCGAGATCGACGCCGAGATCGTGATCAACGCGGCCGGGCTGTACGCCGACGAGGTCTCGAAGATGGTCGGCGTCGACGACTTCGAGATCACGCCTCGGCGCGGGGAGTACTATCTCTACGACAAGCAGTTCGACATCGACATCGACACGACTATTTTTCCCGTTCCGACCGAGGTCACGAAGGGAATCGTCGTGACGCCGACCGACGAGGGTAACCTGCTGATCGGTCCCAACGCCCAGGAGATCGACGACAAGCGCGACAAGGCGACGACCCGGCAGGGGCTGGACAAGGTGCTCAACGGCGCACAGAAGACGGTTCCGGACCTGACGAAGAAAGACGTCATCAAGGAGTTCGCCGGGCTGCGGCCGGCGATCAAAGAGACCGGCGATTTCCGGATCCAGATCGAAGAGGAGGTGCCAGGGTTCATCAACGCCGCCGGGATCCAGTCCCCAGGACTGGCCTCGGCACCGGCGACCGCCGAACTGGTCGTCGATCTCGTCGAGGAACTCCGCGGCGACCTCGAGGAGGACCCGGCGTTCGACCCCAACTACAGCGGTCCGCCGAAGGTCCGGCACATGAGCCACGAGGAACGCGCGGGGCTAATCGAGGAGGATGCCCGCTACGGACAGATCATCTGTCGGTGTGAGACCGTCACGGAAGGCGAGATTCGAGACGCGATCAACCAGCCCGTCCCTGCACAGACCGTCAACGCGATCAAGCGTCGGGTCAGGCCCGGTGCCGGCCGGTGTCAGGGCGGGTTCTGTGGCCCGCGCGTCATCGAAATCCTCTCGGAGGAACTCGACATCCCCATGACAGAAGTCAAACTCGAGGAAGAAGGATCGGAGCTGCTGACCGACGAGATCAAACAGCCACTGCTGGAGAAGTCCCACGAGAGCTCGGAGGTGAACGCAGATGACTGAAAGCCGGCAGGCGGTCACCAGCGACGTCGACGCGATGCGCCGGGAGGAACACGACCTGGTCGTGGTCGGCGGCGGTCCCGCCGGGTTGGGGGCCGCACAGGCCGCCTACGACGAAGGCGTCGACGACATCGTGATCCTCGAACGCGACTTCGAACTCGGGGGCATCCTCCAGCAATGTGTCCACCCCGGCTTCGGCTTGGAGTATTTCGAGGAGGAGTTGACGGGGCCTGAGTACGCCCAGGAGTTCATCGAGAACGTCGCCGAACGTGGCGTCGACATCCGGCTTGACACGATGGTCCTTGAGGTCACCCACGACCGGACCGTCTACGCCGTCAACGACGAGGACGGCGTGACCGAGATCGACGCCGAGAAGGTGATCCTCGCGATGGGCTGTCGCGAGCGGACCCGGGACGCGCTGGACATCCCCGGCTCGCGGCCGGCCGGCATCTTCACCGCGGGGACGGCCCAGCGGTTGATCAACATGGAGGGGAAACTGCCCGGCGAGAAGGCCGTCATCCTCGGTTCCGGCGACGTCGGGCTCATCATGGCCCGTCACATGCACCTCGAAGGTGCCGAGGTCGAGGCTGTACTCGAGATCATGCCCTACACGGGCGGGATAACTCGCAACGTCGTCCAGTGTCTGGAGGACTTCGACATCCCGCTTCGCACCCAGCAGACGATCACGGAGATCCACGGAAACGACCGCGTCGAAGGCGTCACCGTCCAGGAGGTCGACGACGACTTCGAACCGATCCCCGGGACCGAATACGAGATCGAGTGTGACACCGTACTGCTCTCGGTCGGGTTGATCCCCGAGAACGAACTGTCGGTCGACGCCGGCGTCGAGTTGCACTCGGTGACCGGCGGGCCGATCGTCGATGAGACGCGCGAGACGAACGTCGAGGACATCTACGCCTGCGGGAACGTCCTGCACGTCCACGACGTGGTCGACTGGGTCACCGAGGAGAGCATGATCGCCGGTCGCAGTGCCGCCCGATCGTTGCAGGATCGCGTCGAGACCCGCAAGGAGCCGATCGAGATCGAGAGCACGGCGAAACTGCGCTACGTCGTCCCGGACCGGATCTCGACGATCGATCCCGATCGCGAGGAGATCCCGCTGTACATGCGCGTCCACGCGCCGATGGAAGACGTGTTCGTCACGCTCTCCTCGGGCGGCGAGGAACTGACCCGGACGTTCGAACGGCGGGCCGAGCCCGGCGAGATGGTCACGCTGAACGTCGACAGCGACACCCTCGCGGAATTGCCCGAGCCACGGCTCGAACTGGACGTCGTTCAACGGGAGGAAGCATGACCGAAACCGTCAGCATCACGTGTATCAGGTGCCCGATTGGCTGTGATATCGAACTGGAGGTCGAGGACGGCGAAATCCTCTCGTTAGAGGGTGCAGACTGCATACAGGGCGAAGAATACGCCCGGGAGGAGTTCCGCAACCCGACCAGAGTGCTGCCGACGACGGTGCGCGTCACGGGCGGCGTCTTGCCGTACGTGCCAGTGAAGACGGCCGAACCGATCCCGAAAGGCAAACTCGAGGCCGCCGTCGAGGAACTCGCCACCGTCGAGGTCGAGGCCCCGGTCGAACTCGGTGACGTGATCGTCGAAAACATCTGCGACACCGGCGTCGCCATCGTCGCGACGCGAGACCTGCCGGCTGCCGAGGAGGGACCGGTCGCGGCGGACTGATCGACCCTCACAGGGATTTTGTATCCGACCGCCCGATATGTGGCAGTCAGAGCGGTAAATCGGCACAATAACCCGTCTCAGTCTGCGAATTTCTGTGGCACGGTGCCGTAGCGACATCACGTGAGTGTAAACTCGCGATTCTCGGAGCAAGTTCTTTGGTACTCGTCACCGAACCGCTAGGTATGGCGCTGGAGACCTGCGGGAGCTGTGGCGAGCAGGTTCCGTTCGCCGATACCGTCCACGTCCTCGTCCACACGAAGGGAGAGGACGGCGTCATCGACAGTTACATCTGTCGAGATTGCTACGAAGAGTATCTCCAGCCGGTCGTCGAATCCCCTGGATCCAGCGACGAGGGGGCGTCTGTCGACAGCGCGTCGCGGTAGATCACTCCGGACTCGTGTCAACTGCCTCGGGGTCGAGTGGTTCGAGAGAGCAGAGCTCTCTCGTCATCACGAGACGGCAAGCCGTCT
>JAOPKD010000007.1 GCA_025517565.1 Halapricum hydrolyticum | reverse complement strand
AAATCGATCACCTGTTCGTTCATTCAACAGCTGACGCTAACGTGCAAAGCTGAGTTGTTATAGTGAGTCGCACAGATACTGTACCTAGTAGCTACCATTGTTATGGGGTTTTTAGCGTGTATAATAAGCTTTATCGACTGTCTCTGCGATAAACTACTAAATGGACTCTGAGAACGTTCTTCTTGTCACTGTCGACAGCCTTCGGTTTGATTATATCTTTTCCAGACGTAAAAATGAACCACTTGCACCCAACCTACACACTCTCCGAAGCGATTCGGTAAATCTGACCGGCGTCGTTGCCAACGGCTCTTCTACGCCTTCTAGTTTTCCTTCTATTCTGACTAGCACTCTTCCGCTTACGTACGGAGGATATAGTTATCTGAACGACAATCGCCCGTTTATTGCCCGTACGCTTCGAGAGTCGGGATACTACACTATCGGTTATCACTCTAACCCACATCTCGGCTCCGAACAGAACTACGACAGTGGATTCGACACCTTCAACGACTCTGCTGAGGGTTCGGACTCCGTCGCCTCGCTGAAGGACCGCGTCGAGCGCCGCCTTGACCCAGATTCGAAAATTTACAGCCTCCTGCGGCGCGTCTGGCACTACTTCACGCTCACCACGGATTCCTCCGCGTACGCGAAGGCGCCGACGATTACCGAAAACGCGCTTGATTGGTTCAAAAGTGAGTGGGACGATGAGGACCCCTTCTTTATGTGGCTCCACTATATGGACGTCCACTACCCTTTCCAGCCACCCGAGCAGTTCCTCGAAGACCTCAACGTTGATCCACTCCCGAAGCGTCGCGTTGCCGAACTCAACGGCAAGATGCAGGAAGAGCCCGACCAACTCACAGAAGAGGATGTCGATGACCTACTCAAACTATACGAAGGGGAGATCCGCTTCACGGACCACTATATCGGGAAGGTCCTCGACGAATTAAAGGAACGTGGCATCCTTGACGAGACAATCATCGTCGTCACTGCTGACCACGGGGAGGCGTTCGGCGAGCACGACCGATTCGGTCACCACCCCTACCTTTACGACGAACTGCTTCGCGTCCCGCTCATCATCTATGCGCCCGAAATTGAATCGCGGACTATTGACCAGCAGGTTTCCCTGCTTGACCTCGGACCTACCCTGTACGATCTCCTTGACATCGAGACACCCGATGCGGTTCAGGGGACGAGTTTTGCGCCCCTACTCCGTGGCGAGGAGATGGAAGAAGAGGTTACCATCGCAACAGCGGCAAGCGGGGGGACACTCGCTTGCCGGACATCCGAATGGAAGTGTTTTTGGCTAGTTGAGGAAGATCAGGTTGAGTTATACGATCTCCAGTCAGATCCCGACGAGCTAAACGACGTGAGCGAGGAACACCCTGACATTGTCGCCGAGTTCCGAGAACAAATGAATGCGTACCTCGACGAAGCCGAAGCAACGGATATCGACCTCCCCGAAGTCGAGACGAGTGACGAGGTCGAACAGCGGCTCCGTGATCTCGGCTACCGCTGAGCATCGATATTCAGCGTCGATGAAGTAACTCGACTATTGGGTCAGGGACCGGGAGACCGTACTGTTCCTCCGCTGAACGGAGGATCATAACCTCCGTTCGCGAGATTCCGAAGAGCACCAACACGGAGACGACGTACAGTAGACATGCCACTCCCGAGACACCAAGTAGCCAGAGCACCGTTGTCGGAACTGTTGGCGCGACAATGAACCCAAACACCCCAAATATCCCGATTGCAACAAGTGCTGGCCCGAACACGTTCCCACGAATCGGTGTTGTATCAAGGAGGTAACGAACCTCGACTGCTGCGAGCCCGTCCCGTAGGACAAATGATATACTAGTTGCGACAGCGGCACCGACAATCCCAAATCGCGGAATAAATAGTACGTTGAGAACGACGTTTACGATTGCGGCGAGAACGCTGTTGAACGCAAGAAGACGCGACCGACCGAGAGCCTGTAGTATCGGTCCGTTTACGCTTAACACATTTTGTGAGCCGTACCCGAATGCCAATATTGCGAGCGCAAGTCCGCCACCAGCGTACGCTGATCCGTATATAATGCTGATGAACTCTGATGAAAAAACCCCAAGCGGAACGAACGCACAGGCACTGGCGACAACAAGCCAGCGCGAAACCGGCCGAAACACGCTCATGACCCCTTCGGTGTCCTCATCGTGTTCGAGCTCGCTTGCTACGGGTGCGCCGAGGAAATTGAACGCTGTCGAGAACATCTGCATGAATCCGACGGCCGCGTACGCGACTCCATAAACGCCGACTGCCGAACTATCGAGAAAATATAATATGAGGAATATATCCACGCTGCGGTACACGAATCCGGCGAGACCGGACGCAATGAGCGGAATCGAATATCGCGCAACTCGTTCTGTAAGGTCGACATCAATTTGGAGTGGTGTTTGGGGGAGTGTTCTATAGAGAAGAAATAGTGCGAGTGCACTCGTCACGACGTACGGAAACGCGTAGGCGCCAGCGATCCCTGCCTGATCAAGGCCGAGGACGACAGCAACTATAACCAGAAAGAACCGGATCAACGGCTGTGTGATGTTCTTTACGTAAACCCGATAAAGTGGCTCTTTCTCACCACGAATGCCGCCAATCGCAATATTGAGAAGTGCCGAAAATGGAATCGCAGCCCCAAAAATACGGATACTAACAGTCACTGACGGATCTCCAAACACTTCTGTGGCAATCACAGGGGCTCCGAGCGCCACTAGACCACCAATGATGACGGCATTTGTGAGTGAGATCCCAACCGCCGTCGTCACCAGTGAGCGCTTCTGTTTGCTCTCGATTCGGGGGAGGTATCGAGTCAACCCACCTGCTAACCCCAGTCCGGCGATAATCGACCCAATATCGAGGAGAGCTGTTCCGGTTGTCAGCCCACCGAACCCACCGACAGAGAGATACCGTGCTGCGAGCACCTGCGCGAAGAAGGCGATAACCAACTCCAAAAACAAACCAACGTAAACGATACTCGCACCCTTGACGACGTCCCGGATCGCTTGATCGTTGTCACTCATCGATACTAATCACAGATCGTCCGGAGGAATCGTTCGTACCTGCCGTACAGACTATCCCACGTGAACGACGTCGCTACGGCTTCCCGACCCACCTCCGCAAGACGTGACCGTTCGGCACCATCAGTTGCAAGGCGATCGATAGCAGCAGCGAGACAATCCGGATCATGTGCGTCACAGAGAAGGCCCGTCTGCCCGTCCTCAACGACCTCGGGAACACCGCCGACACGAGTCGCAACGACGGGCGTGCCCGTCGCCTGCGCTTCGAGGACGACTCTCGGCAACCCTTCGGTATGGGATGGGAGTACGAGCACGTCGATTTCGTGATAGAATGCGGGGATCTGCTCGTAGGGAATCGCTCCGAGAAACGTCGCCGTCGAGCCGAACTTCCGTTCGAGTCGCTCCCGATCGGGACCGTCGCCTGCGACGATGAGGTGCGAGTCCGAGTGTACTCGGTCGAGAGCATCCGCGAGGTCGTCTAGGCCCTTGTACTCGTGAAGTCCTCCGACATAGCCGAGTCGAAGGTCGTCATCATCTGGCAAGCGTTTCATATCCGACGAAGAGAGCGGATCCGGTGGGCCGTCTGGGTGAAACCGGTCAGTGTCGACCGCGTTCTTAACATCAAAAACGCGGTTCGGGTCGATACCCAGTGCTTCGAGCTCGTCACCGATTGCCTGACAGACCACGAAATAGGCGTCGTGAGGGGCGCGCAAACGCGCCTCGAATGACTTGTCGAGAAGACAATCAGATATGCTGCCACCGGCTGCAGTCGGGCTCGATCCCACGTGCACGACATGCGAGATATCGAGCGCGGCGGCAGCTCCCAATCCCGCGAGATATGTTTTACGCGTTTTCGAGATTATCGCGTCGGCGTCCATTTGTCGACCCACTGAGATAGCTCGAACGAGCGTTCTGGTCGGATCGAACCCGAACCGGAAGTGTGGAGACAGTGAGCGTTGAAACGATCGTTCGGGCTCGTCGTTCCAGTCGATGAGCCTCACGTCGTGGCCACGTGCCCGTAACCCGGAGACTACGTTCCGGACGTGGATCTGCCCGCCACGCACCATCGTGCCCGAAAAAGAGATGGGCTCCTCAGTGAGGTAGAGCAGTCGCATCTGTCCCAGAATTGGGGAGAGGAGTAAATAGAATGTCGGTATCGAGTGCACGAATAGGGCACGTGTGCGACAGCCTAGATCAACCGCTTACAACTGACTCCGCCGGTCGTCGTATCGACCGCGACTAACCGTGCTGCGTGCCAATCAGAAAGCGTTCTCGCGTCGCTCGATAGGCCATCCGGAAACCTTCACCGCCAACTCGCCTTTCAAGCCAGGCCAGCACACAACCCAAAACGATGGAATTCGATACACTAACCACGGCCCTCACATTCGCCGCCCTGATCGCCCTCGGCGTCGGCGGAGCCGCGATGACGCCGATGGGACTCGAAACGACGCTCATGATGGTATTGCCGTCTGCCCTGGCATTCGGCGCGATCATGCTGTTCCTCGGAGTCAAGCACGGCGAGTACCGCGCCCGAAACGTATAATTCGACCCGTGCGACAACCGAGTAATCGATCCACAACTCCCCTGCACACCTAACTACATAGAGCAAGTACATCCACGAATGAGCACGGCCGCCGAACTCCAGGAGCTGCTGGCTGACGGAGACGAGATCAACATCGTCTGTCACGACAACCCCGATCCGGACTGTCTGGCGAGCGCGCTCGCGCTGGGTCGGATCGCGGCCGCTGCGGGCATCGACGAGCGACACATCCTCTACAGCGGGGCGATCTCCCACCAGCAGAACCGCGCCTTCGTGAACCTGCTCGACATCGACATCCAGCCGTTTGATCCCGCCGCCGTCACGGATCGGCCGCCGGACTCGTTGCTCGCGTTTGTGGACCATTCGATACCCGGCGAGAACAACCAGGTTCCGGAAGGGACCCCCATCGATATCGTGATCGACCACCATCCCGCCGAGGAGGTCGAGGCCCGCTTCGTCGACCGCCGAGAGGAGGTCGGCGCGGCTGCGACGATCCTCACGGAGTACGTCCAGGCGCTCGGTATCGAGGTCGATTCGAGACTGGCGACGGCCCTCATGGTCGCGATCCGGTCAGACACCCTCGATTTCCTTCGCGGGGCGACCCGCGCGGAGTACGAGGCGGCGGGGTTCCTCCAGGAGGATGTCGACGGAGATATGGTCCGGCAGATATCGTCGCCGTCGGTCACCGGGGCGACACTCGACGCGATCTCGACGGCGATCGACAACCGGATGACGACGGGGGCGATCCTCATCTCGCACGTCGGCCGGACGTCCGAACGCGATTCGCTTCCCCAGGCCGTCGACTACCTCGCGCGACTGGAGGGCGTCCAGACGGCAATCGTCTTCGGCATCGTCGAGGACACGATCCACGTCAGCGCCCGGTCACCGGATCCGCGGGTGCACGTCGGCAACCTCCTTCGCGACGCTTTCGAAGACGTCGGCAGCGGTGGCGGCCACCACGACGTGGCCGGCGGGCAGATCCCGCTCGGCATCTTCGCCGATTACACGACGGACGACGAACAGCTGCTCGATATCGTCGAGCGGGTCATCACGGACCGCCTCTCGAAGGGACTGAACATCTCCGAGGACGAGGAGTCGTAGCGACCGCCGGCAGATGCCGGGAGTGCGCCGTGGGAGATAGCCGCAAGGCCGGATCCGTACGTTCAAGAGTGGCGACGCCCCAACCCGGACTACGAAATGGCCGACCCGGACTGGGAGCCGTACTTCGGATTCGACGAGCCCTACGAGAGCCAGGCCGACGCCATCGAGTCGGCGATCGACGTCGGGAAGCGGCAGGGCTATCTCGCGATGGAGGGACCCTGCGGGACCGGCAAGACGATGGCCGCCCTGACCGCGGCCGCGACGCTCCTCCGGGAGGGCGATCACTACGAGTCCGTCGTCGTGGTCACGCCCGTCAAACAGCAACTGAAGCAGTTCGTCGCGGACCTCCGGACGCTCAACGCGGGCTTGCAGCAACCTCTCGCGGGCATTTCGCTCGTCGGCAAGCGCGACCTCTGTCCGTACGGTCGTGAGGACGTGTTCCCGCCCGAGAAGAGCGTCCACAACCGCTGTGAAGACCTCCGTGAGAACACGGCTCAACTCGTCGAAAGCGACGGAGAGGGCGGCGACGAGCCGCCGGCCGCCGAGAGCGCCGTGGGCGGCGACCCCGACGAGATCTGGTGGGACCCGCAGATCGCCAGCGACCTCGCGAAAGCCGCCCGGGCGGACGCGACGGGCCAGCGAGCACTCGGGGGCGGTCTCTCCACGGCCGGCGCGACTTCCCCGTACCGGCAGAGCCAACCAACGGCACCCGAAGACGTCGCCGGCGACGACCCGCCGCTGTACTGTCCGTTTGAGGCCGACTGGTACGCCCGGAACAAAGGCTCGCCCGTGGATTTCGCCGCCGGCGAGGAGTTCGTCCTCACGCCCGACGACTATCTCCCGGCAGCCACCGAGCGCGGGACCTGCCCACATCGGGCAATGGGCGTCCTGCTCGCGAACGCCGATGTCGTGATCGGCAACTACAACCACCTGTTCGATCCCGATTCTCGGCCCCTCCTCGCGGAGATCCTCGACGAGCGGACGTTCGTGATCGTCGACGAGGCCCATAGACTGGAAGGACGCGTCCGCGATCTCCTCTCGGACCGCGTCGGTCGTCAGACCCTCGTACAGGCCCGCAACGACTGCCATCAACTGCTCCAGCGGGCGCGCCAGACCGACGACCACCGCGCGCAGGTCGAAGCGCGGCTGACGAGCCACGAGGTGAACCTCGAAGCAGTCGAAGGAGCGCGAGATTTCTACGACGACGTGCTGCGATGGCTGGACGAGCGCGTCGAGCGTGCTCTGGACGAAGAGGCAGGTCGGGGCTGGCGGGCTGACCCCGACACCCTGCCCGAACACGACATCGAGGTTCCACTTCGCGATCCCGAGACCGTCGAGACCGACGAACTGACCGAGTGGGCTACCGACGAGGGATACACTGGTTCGTTGTGGCGAAGTCTCCCCAAGATCGGCGCGGCCGTCGAGGATACGATGGACCAGCTGGGGATCGCGCGCCAGCCGGTCGCGGCCGCCGTGGGAGCGATCATGTCCCGGTGGTGGGAGCGCGATCACGCCACGAAACTGCGGGAGATCGAACTCGAACACAGCCCGACCGACGACCAGCGCGTCGAGGGCTGGCAGCGGGAATACACTGCCGGACTCGTCCTGTTCGACTGTATGCCGACAGAAGCCCTGCGGGAGATTTTCGACGCGCTCGGCGGCGGGATGTTGATGAGCGCGACCCTCTCGCCGCTGTCGGTGTTCACTCAGGTCGCAGGGCTGAACGCGCTGACTGAGGGCGACCCCGACGGAGAAAACCCTGGCCGACCGATCGAAACGCGGTCGTACCCGTTGCGGTTCCCCGAGTCCAACCGGGCGAGCTGGATCGTCGACGCGAGCCCCTTCACCGCGCGCAATCGGGGTGAGCCGACCCAGGACCAGCGGTCGTGGACGAACACTCGCGACGAGTACGCCCACGTCCTGCGGACGGTCGCGCGCAGTCCCGGCAACGTCCTGATCGCGATGCCCAACTACCGGGAAGCCGCGTGGGCTGGCTCCTACCTCTCCGAGGCCGTCGAGAAGCCAGTCCTCGTCGACGAGTCGACGAGCAACGACGAGACGGAAGCGCTGAAACAGCGGTTTTTCGACGGTGAGGGAAAGGTAATCGTCACGAGCACGCGCGGGACGCTGACCGAGGGCGTCGATTACGACGGGGCGAAGCTCTCGACAGCCGCGGTCGTTGGCGTACCGCTGGTCAACGTTGGTTCCCCGCGCGTGCAGGCTGTCCGACGGGCCTACGGCGACGCCTTCGGCGAGGACAACGCCTTCGAGTACGCGCTGACGGTGCCGGCGGTTCGGCGGGCGCGGCAGGCGATCGGTCGGGTGATCCGCGGCACCGAGGAGGTCGGCGTTCGGATCCTGGCCGACCGCCGCTACGTCGGGGGAGCGCGCCACAGCGTCAACGGTCATCTCTCGCCGGCGGAGCGCGAGGAGTTCGTCCGCATGACGCCCGACTTTCTCGCCGGGAAGATCGAGCAGTTCTGGTCGGAGCGGTAGCTCGACGGCGTGAGGGATAGCTCAAAGCGGCGTTTGAGCTTTCGCGAGTACTTAGCGGGTGGCAGAGTATCATCGCGTATGGACGAACTGAATCTCGGTGCGATCGTCGTCGTCGCGCTGCTCGTCGGCTCCGTGGTGGGAGCGGGCGTCGCGACGGTGGCGATCTCTGACGATGGATCGACTCCGGACGACATCGGTGACGGACCCAATGGCGACGATCCAGGGCTGACGGATCCAGGATCGGACGCCGCGCAAACGGGCGTCACGACGTTCGAGAGTGTCGAGGAGTTCCAGCAATACGTCCAGAACAGTCCAGACACTGCTCGCAGTGGCTTCTGGCTGACGCCGCAGACGTTCGATCTGGCGGTCGAAACGGACGCCACGAGAGCCGAGGCGAGTGAGCCGAGTGATACGAACCCTGACCGCCACTCCTCGACGAACGTCCAGGTGGCGGGCATCGACGAACCGGACCGACTCAAGACGACCGGTGACCACGCCTACTACGCCGATAGACCGGTCTATCGAATCCAGCCAGTTCTCGAAGGTTCGAGTTCCGACGTGGACGATACCTGGGACTCTCCGGGTACGACACACGTCATCGACTCGAGCGATCCGGCGGCACCCGAGCGGATCACCGGCATCGATCAGAGCGGGAAGTTACTGTTGTCGGGTGACTCGCTGGTCGTCTTCCAGGGATCGCGGCTCGTCGGCTACGACGTGAGCGATCCGGCGGAGCCGCGACAGACCTGGGAGCGATCGGTCAACGGGACGATCGAAACGGCGCGGCTGCTGGACGGGCAGCTATACGTCGTGACACAGTCGCCGGTATCACCCGGGATGGATTGCCCGGTCGAACCGCTGGAAGGCAGCGCGATTCCCTGCACGTCGATCTATCGGCCGCACGCGCAGATTCCCGTCGACGCGACCTACACGGCGTACGAACTCGACCCGGCTGACGGCGCGATAGCGGACAGCGTCAGCGTCGTCGGGACGCGCGATCGCTCGGCCATCTACATGTCCGAGAACGCCCTGTACGTCACCTACACCCAGCGGACGCAGCGCGGGGAGGTCATCGCGGAAGCCGTCCGCTCCGATCGGATCGACGCGCCCGGGTGGGTCGAACGGCGAGTGAGCGAGATCCAGTCGTACAACCTCTCGGCGCGGGCGATGGAGGTCGAAGTCGAGGCGACGATCCAGCAGTGGTTTGACGGCGTCCCTGCCGACGAGCGTGAGGCGGTCCGTTCGACGTACCAGGATGGACTGCAGGCCTACGTCGACGACCACCGTCGCGAACTCGCGACGACCGGGATCGCCCGGATCGGTGTCGGGGATGGACTCTCGGTCGAGGCCACCGGTCAGGTTCCCGGCGAGCCGCTCGACCAGTTCTCGCTGGACGAACACAACGGCACCCTGCGGATCGCGACGACGATCCCCCGACAGTTCGGGACCGAGAGCGTCAACGATCTCTACACGCTTGAGGCCGACTCGCTCGAACGCCAGGGCTCGGTCACAGACATGGGTCAGGATCAGCGCGTCTACGCCGTCCGATACGTCGGTGACACCGCCTACGTCGTCACGTTCCGGCAGATCGACCCCTTCCACGTGATCGATCTTTCCGATCCCGCGAATCCGGGAGAGGTCGGCGAACTCGAACTGCCGGGCTACTCCTCGTACCTCCACCCCATCGACGACGGGCACGTCCTCGGGATCGGCGAGGAAGACGGCACGGTCAAGGCGACGCTGTTCGACGCGAGCGACCCGAGCGATCCGACCATCGACGACACGTACTACCCCGGATCACGCTGGTCGGCGATCGCGGAGTCCCATCACGCGTTCCTCATCGATCGCAAACATGAGGTGTTCTTCCTGCCCGGCGACAGCGAGGGCTACGTCGTCGATTATACCGACGGGGAACTCACGGAGACGGCACGGATCCGGATCGACGGTCAGCCACAGCGCGCAGCCTACATCGGTGATCACCTGTACGTCTTCAGCGACCAGGAACTGGTCGTGATGGACGAGACTGACTGGTCGAAGACGGACTCGATAGAACTGCCGTGAGGGATTTCGAAGTGGCCGTCTTACCCTGGTGATGCGGCCGCGACCGCGAGGAGACCGACGAGTACACAAGTCCGGCCCGGGTAGCGCCGGACATGACGGACATCGACGTCGAGGCAGTCGAGGAAATCGACGACGCGGCCGTGCCCACCGGGGTCGACGCCCCCGACTACGTCCTCTACGGGGGCAAAGGCGGCGTGGGCAAGACGACCATGGCCGCCGCGACAGGACTGGCCAGTGCCCGCGACGGCACCGCGACGCTGATCGTCTCGACCGATCCGGCACACTCGCTGTCTGACACGCTCGAAACCGACATCCCGGGCGAGCCGGCAAAGATCCGCGAGGAGATCCCGCTGTACGCCGTCGAGATCGACCCGGAGAACGCCTTCGGCGAGAACCCGCTTGGCGTCGAGGACAGCCTCGGCCCGCTCACGGACATGCTCGGCGACGACATGGCGGATCCGTTCGGGGCCGCGATGCCAGGCACCGACGAGGCAGCGGCGATGCGATTGCTGTTGCAGTATCTCGACGACGAGCGGTTCGATCGCGTGGTCGTCGACACAGCGCCGACCGGCCACACACTCAGATTGCTCGAACTACCGGACGTAATGGAGACGATGGTCGGACGCCTGATCGCCTTCCGCGAGCGCATGAGCGGCGTGCTGGAGTCGGTGACGGGCATGTTCGGGGACGAGGACGAACAGGTCGAAGAGGGACTGGGCGATCTGCGCGAGCTCAGCCAGCGGATCGAACGCCTGCGAGCCGTCCTGCAGGATCCGGCGAAGACCGACTTCCGCGTCGTCATGGTGCCCGAAGAACTCAGCGTCATGGAGTCCGAGCGACTCCTGACCCAGCTGGAAGAGTTCGGGATTCCTGTCGGCACGATCGTCGTCAATCGCGTGATGGAAGACCTGACCGACGTCGCCGACATCGAGGCCGACTGGTTCGTCTCGCCGAATCTCGACAGCTGTGAGTTCTGCAAGCGCCGCTGGGACGTCCAGCAGAAAGCTCTCCAGCGATCCCAGGACGTCTTCCGCGGCCACGACGTCAAGCGCGTCCCGCTGTTCGCCGAGGAGGTTCGCGGCGAGACGCTGCTGAAAGCCGTCGCGGCCTGTCTCGAATAGCGCGGTGTTTGATCTGCGTCGTCACCCGTCCTCGACGACCAGCACGCGGAGATCGTTGACGTTCGTCCCCGTCGGCCCGGTTTCGATCAGCGCGTCGGCGTCTTCGAGCACCGACAGCGAGTCGTTTTCGACGAGCGCGCGCCGGGCAGCCATCGGGTCGTTGACGGTCTCGCCGTCGACGATCGCTCCCGCGGCGTCGGTCGCACCGTCCGAGCCGTCCGTGTCGACGCTCGCACAGACGACGCCCGCCGGGAGTTCGATCCCTGCCCGCAGCGCGAACTCCAGGTTCGGCCCGCCCTCGCCGTTGCCAAGGACGGTCACCGTCGCCTCCCCGCCCGAGAGGAACACGGCTGGCGGCTCGACCGGATGGCCGGTCTCACGACACTCCTCGGCGATGGCGACCTGGCTGAGCGCCGCTTCGCTCGCCTCGCCCCGTATCCGTGAAGAGAGGACCACGGCCTCGTACTCGGTGTCGTCGACGGCGTCCTCGGCGGCCGACAGCGCCGTCCACGCGTTCGCGAGGACGTGGTTGTCGACGTGTGGCAACTCGCCCGAGGGCGTCTCCGGCCGCTCGCCGGTCGCTCCGGCTTCCAGGTGCTCGACCACCGCCTCGGGTGGGTCCACGCCGTAGTGATCGAGCACGGCAAGTGCGTCCTCGTAGGTCGTCTCGTCCGGAGCGGTCGGCCCGGAGGCGATCGTGGCGAGGTCGTCACCGACGACGTCCGAGAAGACCAGTCCGACGACCGTCGCCGGCGCGGCCGCTTCCGCCAGCCCGCCTCCCTTGATCGCCGAGAGGTGCTTGCGGACGGCGTTGATCTCCTCGATCGCCGCGCCGCTCTCGACGAGCGTCTCGGTAATCGCCTGCAGGTCAGCCAGTCGTACGTCGCCCGCGGGCAACGGGAGCAAGGCACTCCCGCCGCCCGTGATCGCAACGAGCACCAGCGAGCTCTCGCCGTGCTCGCGAGCGCGATCGACGATCTCGCGGGCCCCCTCGCGACCCTGCTCGTCCGGCACAGGGTGAGACCCCTCGACGACGTCGACCGCCTCGGTCTCGACGGGGTCGGTCGTCACGACCAGTCCGCGGTCGATCCGGTCGTCGAGCACGTCCCCCAGCGCCCGGGCGACGACATCGGCGGCCTTGCCACCGCCAAGCAGAACGATCTCGTCGTATGCAGTGAGATCGTAGCGGGCGTCGGCGATCCGGAGAGTGTCGTCCTCGACGGAAACCTGCTCGGCGACGACACGCTCGGGCCGGGCGGCCTCGATCCCCGCCTCGATGCAGGACAGTGCGAGGTCGTGTGCCGGCGTCCGCGCCAGCGCGTCGCGGTCCTCGATCATCCCGATCACCGCCGCAGCGACGTCACGCGCCGCAACAGTCGCCAGACGCGATCGCGAACGCGATCGGGCAGATACCGGGCCAGCGTGGCGGTCTTCGCGAGCCGTCCGACCGGATAGCGTGGCTCGGGATCGGTCACCGTCGCGGCGTCTTTGATTGTCGTCGCCACAGCCCCGGGCGGCATGCCGAAGGAATCGCTGGCCTCGATGGCGACGCGGTCGTCCTGGATCTCGTAGATCGCCTCGTACGCACCGGAGCGTTCCAGGCGGTCGCGGGAAGCCTCGACGCGCCGTTCGAACTCGGTCGCGACCGGCCCGGGTTCGACGAGCACGACCTCGATCCCGTACTGGTCGACCTCGTTACGGAGCGCGTCGCTCATCCCCTCCAGTGCGAACTTCGAGGCGCTGTAGGCGCCCTCGCCCGGCGTGGCGAGAAAGCCAGTGATGCTGGAGACGTTGATGATCCGTCCCGTCTCGCGGTCGCGCATGTGCGGCAGGACTGCTCGGATCAGCCGGTGTGGGCCGTAGACGTTGACGTCGAACTGGTCGTCGAGGGCGTCGGTAGGCACGTCTTCGAGCGGTCCGAACTGGGCCGTCCCGGCGTTGTTGACCAGGCAGTCGATCCGGCCCTGCTCGTCGACGACCCGGTCGACGACGCGATCGACCTCGTGAGCGTTCGTCACGTCCAGTTCGGCCGTCTCACACCCGGCCTCGGCCAACTCCGCGATGTCGTCTTCGTCGCGGGCAGTCGCGTACACCGTCCACTCGTCATCGAGGAAAGCCTCGGCTGTCGCACGCCCGATGCCGGACGAACACCCCGTGATCAGTACCGTCTTTGCCATACGCCACCCCTCGAAGCGCTGGTAGGTAAGACCGTCGCCTCACTGGGGCCGGAACACGGGACGTAACTCTCGTCGCGGGAGGCTCGGACGGCATCACTCTTCGAGCCCGGGTCGAGTTCGCAGGCGCTGGCGGTCGAGCAGTCGCCTGATCCCGGCCCCCGGGCCGCCGTCAATCGGCCAGCCGCGCGTCCGCCAGGTCGGCGGCTCGGGCTCGTATTCCGGACAGCCGCCGCGACACTCGCTCCCGGTCTGATGGCACGCTTTCGTACCGCAATAGGGCAGGAACCCCGCCGGCACGTCGCGCAACTCGAAGTGTCGACAGTCCGGGCGCATCGTGTCGACGTACGACCGGAAGCCGCGTTCGTAGGCCCGCTCGGCGATCGCCAGTCGCTTCTCGCGCTTCCAGTCCGGATCGACGTACGAAAACCGGGCCGCGGACGCGTCGCGCGTCCCTCCTTCCGGTCGCTCTTCGATGCGGGTGCCCGGTTCGGTGGGCGACAGCGACCGCGGCTGCCAGATCGCCTCGGCGTCGGCCCCGTCGACGAGAAGGATCCCGACCTCGACGGGAACGTCCTCCAGCAAGGCGCGCTCGAATCGCTCCTGGCCGTCCGCGGTCGCCACCCAGACCTCGTCGGCCAGGCCGACGGCGACGTCTCGCTGGAGTTGCTCGCCCAGCACGCGGGCGGCGCTGGCGTCGAAGTCCGGTTTGTTCTCGATCGCAACGATCCGATCGACCCAGTCCGGATACGCCCAGCGCCGGCGGATCTGGAGTCGGTTGCCCCGCGTTCGCGTTTCGAGGATCCCACGATCGCCGGCCCGGTGAATCGATTCCCGGACGTACCGCCAGGGGTAGCCGGGATCGGGCAGGGCGTCCCGATACCACGTCCACTCGTCGGGCGCGTACCGGAGCACGTCGAGCAGGTCCGAATCGAGGCGTTCGCGACCGAACCGGCTGCGTGCTTCGAGTGCGTCCGGATCACACTCGATGATGATCGTGTCCCAGCGCCGTCGCTCCGTGCCGAGCTGGCGGGCGATCAGGACGGGCTGCGTCCGCTCTCGGCCCGGGGGCCAGGACAGCTCGGCCCACTGGCAGACCTGCAATTCGAAGACGAACTCGCTGTCCGGGTCCACGTGCGCCTGCAGACGCTGCTCGTGGAAAACCGTATCGCCAGCCGATCCGGCCTCGCGTCCGGAGTATCGTTCGCGGGCCCGGTCTTTCGTCTGAGGTGGCTGCCGTGGCTCTAGAGCTCACCTTCGGCTTTCTTTTCGTCGAGGAAGTCGTGAGCCTCCTCGAGGATCTCCCGTGGCCCGTCCTGCGTGACGGTGTTGACCGCCTGCTTGTAGTCGCGCCACTGCAGGTCGCGGTGTTCGTTGGACAGTTCGGCACTCGCTTCGTAGGACTTGGCGATGAAGAGGTGGACGGTCTTGTGGATGGTGTTGCCGTCCGCCTCGAAGATGTAATCGTAGTCCTTGCGGAATCCATCGACGAGCCGGAACTCTTCGATCCCGGCTTCTTCTTTCACTTCTCGGATGGCCGTCTGCTGTAACTCCTCGTCGCCTTCGACCCCGCCCTTGGGAAATTCCCAGTCGCCGGGCCGACTCTTCAACAGGAGGTATTCACGACGGCCACGCGTATCGCGAAAGAGGATCGCTCCCGCGCTCGTGGCCTCTATCATTACTGATGTATACTCGATCGTTACTTAAGAGAATATCGGAGCCGCTGTCCTTTCGAGTGGTGATCGGACATCACGACACGAGCCGGTAACTACCGGCGGAAATGAACGCTCGGGGGCTTCGCTACCCGAGTGCGAACACCTTCGCGCCCAACAGTAAGTCTCACCTGTCTGGCGCGCGCTGAGTCCCGCATGAACGCCCGCGATCAGACGCGCGAACTGGCGACACGCGTGCGAGATCGGCTACGTGAGACCGACGAGACGCTGGCCGTCGCCGAGACCTGCACCGGCGGCGGCGTCGGTGCGGCACTGACGACACCCCCGGGAGCCAGCGACTATCTCGACCGCGTGCTCGTCCCCTACGACTACGACGCTCTGCGGACGCTGACGGGTGTCGACCGCGAGACGCTCGACCGACACGGTGCCGTCAGCGAAGCCGCGACCGCCGAGCTCGCCCGGGCCGCCAGGGATCTGGCCGACGTGACGTGGGGAGTTGCCAACACCGGCGTCGCCGGTCCCGGCGGCGGCACCGGCGAAACGCCCGTCGGAACGGCCATCATCGGCGTCGCCTACGCCGCCCCCTGGGAGAGCGGCGACTCCACGACCGCCGTCGATCAGTATCGCTTCGATGGCGATCGGCAGGCAGTCCGCGAGCAGGTCGTCCGACAGTCGCTGACCGATTTGCTCGAAGCGATCAAACGAGAGCGGTAGCGAAACCCAGGCCACGGCTGGCAAGCGCTGCCGTCGGAGGGAAACGCTTGAGTCCCCGCCGTCCGTCGATTCCGGTGATGAACAAACGCGGGCACGTGCTGAACGCCGTCCTGTTGAGTGTCGGAATCGGGATCATCGTCCAGCCGAGTGGCGACCTCGAGACCGTGCGAACGATCGCTGAAGTGCTTGTCCCGGTCGTGCTCGGGGCGCTGTTCCCGGACGTCGACACGGCGTTCGGAAAGCACCGCAAAACGCTACACAACCTCCCAGTCCTCGGGATCGTGCTCGCCTATCCGATCTACTTCTCGAATCTCCAGTACGTCTGGATCGGCGTCCTCACTCACTACGTGCTCGACGTCCTCGGGAGCCGGCGCGGGATCGCTTTCTTTTATCCTTTCTGGGACGAAGAGTTTGATCTCCCGATCGGCGTGCCCGTCAGCAGCAAGTGGGCAACCCCGATGATGCTCACAGTGACGGCGTTCGAACTCGTCGTTGCAGCCGGGCTCATCTACGGGACGCCGCCCGAGATCCAGGCACAGGTCCAGCAGGTCATCGGCCTCTAGACGACGCGAACATCGTCGAACCGCCCACCGTACGCGACGTGGCCGGGATGGGTCGCCTCCATCCCTGACAGGACGATCCGGTCGAACTTCTTCCAGGCGTTCTCGTAGCCCAGATGGGAAAACTCGAGCAGTTTTCGGGTGCGATGGCTGTACCCCGATCGATGGAACAGCCGTCGCCGTGTGCCGTCTTCGAGCGCTTCGGCGAGGTCGCTCGCTGTCCGAAGATTTGCCTCGAAAGTCGTCCAGACTTCGCCGACGGTACCCGGAAGGTGCGCGTACGAGGACGCAAACGCCGGGAGACCGAGCTCGCTCGCGAGCGACTGGGCACGCCGGTTGTGCCAGGGGAGGTGTTTGGGATTGTACACCTCGATTCCGTCGATCACGTGCCGGTATTCCAGGAGTTGCTCGCGGCCGAGGCTGACGCTCAGAAATGCCGGGTGAGGCGCGAGCACGGTGGCATCCTGGCGGCGAAGTTCGGCCATCGCACCGTCGAGCGTGATGAAATCCGGGATCGGAGCGTCGAGATCGAGCGCCAGCACGTGCCGCCTGTCGTGCCACGGCCCGGTGAAGATCTCCCGGCCCGGGACGACGGTCAACTCGTCGTCGCTGAACGTCTCGGCCTGCCGTTCGATCGTTGGCCAGCGCGTGAAGTGCGGTGCGTACACCAGCACGTCGAGCCCGCGGGCTTTCGCCCGCTCGACGACGCCGCCGTCGAGTACCTTGACGTGCAGGTCCACGCGGGTCCCATCGCTCCCTGTCACCTGTCGATTTACTCCCGAGGGGGAATTATCGCTTCTGATTGCGCCCGGGGAAACATTCACGGTCGTCTCGATGCTTATGTCGCGTATGACCAGCTGGGAGTGTGCAATCGAGGGCGACGGACGGACGTTCGACCGGGTCGAGGATCTGATCGTCCATCAGGCGACTGACCACCAGCGTGTCGAGTGTCAGGTCTGCGGGACAGTCCTGCCCGATGGCTACTTCGCGATCCGGCACGCCTTCGAAGAGCACAGTCGGGCCGAATACGTCCGGGCGTACGACGCAACGGCAAAGGAAGTCCGCAAGCGCGAGAGCGTCAAAGAGACAATCGAGAGCGAGGCCGACCTTCGGGAAGTCGTCGACCGGCTCGAAGGTGGCTCCGGGACGTTTTGAGCCCACCGCACCATCAGTAACTGCTGGAAACGGGACCGGTCACGGCAACTGCGATCACAGATCGACGTACTGCTGTTCCCACTCGCGTCGCGCCTCGATCTCTCGACGGCCACGCCGTGTCAGGCTGTAGTAGTTCGTCCGTCGGTCGCGCTGTCCCTTCTCGACGAGTCCCTTGTCGACGAGCGTGTCGAGGTTCGGATACAGCCGTCCGTGGTGAATCTCCTTCTCGTAGTACTCCTCGAGTTCCTCTTTGATTGCGAGCCCGTGCGGCTCCTCTTTTCCGGCGATGACATATAGCAGGTCTCGCTGGAATCCTGTCAAGTCGTACATCGGTAATGTCCACTTTTACGTTACTGTCGGAATAATATAAATATATCGGCCTGAAAGTGACGCTTTGGCGGTAAGTACGCTATCAGACCGTCGTCGTGGGTGAACCGAAGGATAATACCGCTGAGGGGAGTGCCTACGGCAGGGTGGCCGCTCGTCGACAACTACTGGTCGTAATTCTGTATTGGTAGTTATCTCGAAGTGGCTATCGTCGCCGGTCGAACTGCGGTCGCCACTGATCCAGACACGGATACCGGTCGCGGTGACAGTCGACCACAGATGGCACTACCAGACTAACAACGAGTGGAAAGCGAACCGGCCGGGAAAGCCCCGGCCGGACGCTTGCCGCCCTGAATTGGTCCCCGCTGACGCTTCGGCCCTCCAAGCGAAGCGTCATCTCGATTTTGGGAGACGGACCGTCTTAAAAGTACCGACACCAGGAGAGAATATCACCGAAAAATAAGGCGCAGAGTCGCTGGACGCACATCGGCAGGACGGAACCTCACGGATCGAGACCGTCAACATACTCGTAATCCGACTGTGTCCCGACGGGCCGCGCCCCGTCGAGGGTGATTCGCCACCCATCAAGCGTGTCCGGATCGACGATCGCGTTCGTGAGCGTCGTTCGCACGTCGAGGACGTCGACGCCGTAGTAGTCGTTCGGGATGCCGTAGAGGTACTGGAGCGCAGTTTCGAAGAGACTCACCATTCCGTCGTCGTTCTCGAAGTCGAAGTGCTTGTACGCGCCCGCCGCGACCTGGACCATCCCGTGGGCGAAGGCGCTCTCGGTGGTTCCGCGGCCGTAATTGTACCATTCTGATTCAAAACAGTCATGCGATTCATGGAACGCGCCGTCGTTGTACAGCCGGACGCCGTGCACCACTGCCCGCCGGAGCGTCGCGTGTTCCCACGTCCGGGTTTCCGGATTCCACCCGGTCGGAGATCCGTCGGGCGGTGGCACGCTGTCGTCGCGCGTATGCTCGTCCATGGGGAGTTATTCGCAGGTCGGGCAAAGCGCTCGTCGCTCCCGGCGGAACTGACCGACTTCGCGACGGAGTCCGGTCTTCGGACCGCCACCCTGTTTCGTAGCACGTTTATATCCCGTCCCGTTATCGACAGATGCGCGCGTGCGAGGGTAGCCAAGCCTGGAAACGGCGGCGGACTCAAGATCCGCTCCCGTAGGGGTCCAAGGGTTCAAATCCCTTCCCTCGCATCGCGTTCCGGCGCCACCACGCGTCGGACGAGATGCACGCTCGCACTGTTGGCCACTACGGCCCCTCGCAAAACAGTGCGCGGAAGTCCGCACGGAGCGGTCTTCCCTCGCAAACCTTCTCCGACGAAACTGAACGGCGAGCCCCGACGCTGTCACTGCAACGACCTCACCCGAGGAGATACCGCAGCCAGGGATTGTTCTCGACCAGCGCCGTCGATTCGAGATACTCGTCGACGCCGAGGATTCGTCCTGCCCCGAAGGCCCCGAGACCGAACAGGACCATGATATAGACGACGTGGCTATCGATGAGCAGGCTGTTCTCGAGCGGGTATCCCGAGAGGTAATAGAACAGCATGATGACCGAGCCCCAGAGCGCGCTCCAGCGGACGGCCGCACCCAGCAGTAGCGCCAGCCCGACGAGAGTTAACCCCCACACGTTCAGCGGGTCTACGATGCCAATGTAGTCCTGGGCGAGCGTCTCCCAGAGACCGGGCAGGAGCACCCCCTCGCGGTTGGCCGCACCCATCAGGTAGCCGCGTGCCGACCAGTCCCCGGCCAGCAACTTGTCGACGCCCGCGTAGAAGAACACCCAGCCCATGACCAGCCGGAGCGTGACCAGCGAGTACCCGACCCAACGCTCTGAGTACTCGAAGTCCGTTTTGCGCCCGAAGATATCGGTCTCGATCGTTCGTCTTGCCATCCTATGTCACCATCTATCATCCTAATAGGCAGACAGTTAAAGCTTACTTATATATGAAGATATTTCTGGACCCTCAGGCGCCGAGATCCGGATATTGATGCCTGTTCTCCGGTTACGAAGAGATATTTTCCGGATCTCAGATATTACGGTCGTTTCGTCTTCTCGACGACGGTCACGTCTTTGATTGCAGTGTCGGGGTACTGGCCGGCCTCGTCTTTCTCGGCGGCTTTGACCATGTCCCAGACGACATTCAGCCCGGTCGTGACGCCTTCGAGCGCTTCCATCTCGCAGCCAGTCTTGCCAGTCGTCTCGACGACGACGGTCAGCGTCACGTCGGCCTCGCCGACGTCGAAGTCCGTCTCGACGTTCGTGATCGGGATCTGGTGGCACATCGGGATCGTCTCCCAGGTGTGTTTGACCGCCTGGATCGCGCCCACTCGGGCGGTCGCAAGGACGTCGCCCTTCTCGAGTTCGTTCGCCCGGATCGCTGCCACCGTCGATTCCTGCAAGTGGATCGTCCCGCGGGCGACCGCCCGTCGTTTGCTGTCGGGTTTGTCGCCGACGTCAACCATCTGCGCCTCCCCTGACTCGTCGGTGTGGGTCAGTTCTCCCTGATCGTCGCCCGCGTCAGGCATCGTTGTCCTCCCACATCACCGGTGGAATCGCACCGAGCAGGTCGGTCGCCACGAGGCCGTAGCCCTGCCGGTCGACGACTCGATCGCCCGCTTTGCCGGTGACGTACGCACCGATCGCCGCCGCGGCTAGTGGCTCCTGGGTCGCCGCGAGCGCGCCCACCGTACCCGCCAGTACGTCTCCGGTTCCGCCAACGGTCATCCCGGGATTGCCGGTCCGGTTGACCCGGGTCCGCTCGCCGTCCGAGAGCACGTCGTACGGGCCTTTGACCAGTAGCGGCTGTCCGAGTTCGGCCGCGAACGATTCGACCAGGTCGGCACGCTCGCGCCAGTCGGCGGCCGTCTCGCCGCCCATCGCCTCGAGTTCGCCCTGGTGGGGCGTACAGAGGAGTGTGGCGTCGGTCTCGACACTGGGGACGACCTGAAGCGCGTCAGCGTCGACGACCGCGAAGCCGTCGTAGTTCCCGAGGAACTCCTGGACCGCCACGAGCGTGTTCTCCGCCGCACCGAGGCCGGGACCGAGGACCACGCTGTCGTGTTCGGCAGCGAGCTCCCGCACCCTCGCGACCGAGTTGGAGGTGAACCGCTCACCGTCGAACGGCCGGACGATCAGGTTCTCGCTGTAGCTCTGGATCTCGTCAGCGACAGACCGGGGGCAGGCGACCCGGACGAGGTCGGCACCGGCCCGCAACGCTGCCTGGGCGGCCAGTGCCGGCGCACCGGTATAGGGCCCGCCGCCGACGACCAGCACCTCACCGAAATCGCCCTTGTGGCTGTCGGCTGGCCGGGAGAGTCGAAGGAGGTCGCCGCGTTCGACGAACCGCTCTGCCGCCGCCGGAATCCCGATATCTGCGACTGTGACGGATGCGTCCAGTGCGTCCAGCCCGGGCTTGGGCTTGTGGAACGTGACGACGTGATCGGCCTCGACGGCGTTCTCGGCGAGTGTGCCCGTTTCCCCGTCGAGCCCGGAGGGCACGTCTACCGAGAGCACCGGCGTCTCGCTGTCGTTTAGCCGCCCTGCTGCCGTGGCGAGCGGTTCGCGGACCCGTCCACTGATGCCTGTCCCGAGCATCGCGTCGACGAACAGGACCGGATCGTCGAACTCGATCGCCGACGAATCTCGCCACTCCGCGGCATCGAGTTCCGAGCGCTGGAGCGCCGCCCAGTTCTCGCGAGCGATGTCGGTCGTGATCGTCTTCGCGTGACCGAGCAACCGGACGCGAACGTCGTATTCATCGAGGAACCGGGCCGCGGCGAACGCGTCACCGCCGTTGTTGCCCCGTCCGGCGACGATCGTGACGTCGCCCCCCGGTTCGACGACCGAACGAACCGCGCGAGCGACGGCGTTGCCCGCCGACTCCATCAGCTGCTTCGGTGGGACCCCCAGTGCGGCGCTGTTCCCGTCGATCACCGCCATCTGCGTGCCCGTGATCGCTTCGCCGAGACTCATACCCTCGTCTTCGGCCGGACCACCCAAAAGCCCACAGGGATCTTGGTTCGGGGACCAGCAACTATCAGTATCTTATCTCGAAGCCGTCCAGATCCTTCGGCCGTTCGTACTCGACGTCGACGTCGTCGACGCGGGCCTGGGGGCTCCCCTCGTGACAGAACTCGACCATCGCCTTGACGTCCGCTTGGGGGCCTTCGAAGACGGCTTCGACGCGGCCATCGTCGAGGTTCTTCACCCAGCCGTCGACGTTGTGCTGGCGGGCGGTGTCGCGGGTCGTCGCACGGAAGAACACGCCCTGGACGCGACCGGCAACGAATACGTGTGCGCGAGCGCGATCGCTCATATCGATACGTCGAACGGCCAGGCACAAAACGTTCACCGAGCGGTGGCAGACTACTCGAACGCGCGGACAATATCAACGAACGTCGTCAGGATCAGCGGTCCGCATATGGGGTAGCGTGAACGCGTTGAACGGAGGGGTTCGCGTCCCGCACCCGGAGAGTCGCTCGGTCGCACTCGCCGACGCTGCTGTTGGGGACATGTCATCGGGGACTTCGTTCCGATCCCCATGAGAACGTAACTGCCCGGTAGTGGTCATATCTGTGCACACAACCTCTATCGTGAAAAAGACTAGTATACGCGAGGCGACAGACAGAATTAATTTATTCGCACGGGGGTCCTACACTATTTTCCACTTGAAAGACCGTGTGGTATAAATACCTTAAACACTACCAATGAGACATTATACCTATTCCTTCGCATAGGGCAAGATATATACGACAGTCGGGTGTGTACAGAGATACACAATGAGTTCCAAATCGAGCTCCACTTCACGCACTGATTCGCGCACCGCGTCTTCGGACAAAGTGCTGTACTTCTGGTCGAAAACCGACAAGCGGACCGTCAGCGATAGCGGTCGATAGAGCCGACGTGACGTATCCGACGTTCTGCTGAATCGTCACGACCGACCTGCTTTCCAAGCGCCCGAAAGCGGTTAGCCCGCTGTTCTCACGAGGTGGAAATCCTCGGACAGTTTTGAACGTGTAGTTCCGTACCTGCAGGTAGATGAACGAGGAGTACTTCGAGCAACTGGGGCGGCTCGTCGGGCCGCTTCCCGAACGGCAGGCGGCGTTCGGTTGTGATTCCTGCCAGGCGATCTGGTACGGATACGAGGAGACTGCCCCCGACGGTCGCCATCCCAGACCGGACCGCTTCTGTCCACACTGCGGCAGCGAGAACGTCAGAGAACTTCCCGAGATCCCCGGTGCGCTCGCACTCAAGTCGTGGATCGATTGGCCCGAGGATTGTCCGTCGATGGAAGCGGACACTGAGCCCGAGCCTACTCAAGCAGATCAGACAGCCGGGCGGCGCCCTCCGCGACCGTAAGCGGCGGGTCCGAGACGCCGGCCATTTCAAACACTCGCGCGACCGTCGGCGCCTCGAGACCGCACGTTTCGAGGAGCGAGCGGTCGGCCAGGACCTCGGTCACCGGCCCGTCAGCGACGACGCTCCCGGTCGAATCGACGAGGACGACCCGATCGGCGACCTGCGGGACGAGATCGACGTTCGGCGTCGAGACGATCTGTGTCTCCCCCTGTTCGTGGCGCCGGTCGAGCAGCGATAGCACGCGTTCGCGATGGTCCGCGTCGACGTCCGCGACCGGTTCGTCGAGCAACAGCAGATCGGGGTCGACCGCGACGGCACTGGCCAGCGCGGCCCGTCGCTGTTCACCCCCGCTCAGCCGGAACGGTGGCTGATCGAGGAGCGCTGTCAGTTCGAGCCGATCGGCGAGCGACGCGACCCGCTCGCGAGCCTGCTCCTTCGGGATCGACAGCTGTGCCGGACCGTACTCCAGATCGTCTCTGACGGTCGAGTTGAACAGGTATTCGTCGGGATGCTGGGGCAGCACTGCGATCCGGTCGCGGAGGTCGTCGGCCGGCGCGCCGCTTTCGAAGTACGTGATCGTTCCCCCGTCGGGCTCGATCAAGCCGCCGAGCAACTGGATCAGCGTCGACTTGCCGGCACCGTTCGGACCGACGACGGCGACCCGCTCGCCGGCCTCGACCGTGAGATCGAACGCTTCGATCGCAGCCGTTCCGTCGGGATAGCTGTAGGAGACGTCGCGGGCATCGAGGACACGCGTCACAGTAGCCACACCCCCCGAAGGAGGACGATCGTCACGACCATCGTGGCAAAGACGCCGTCCGCGCGGGTGAAGTCGCTGTCGGATGGGTACGCGGCCATCGTCGTCCCGCCCCGTGCCCGGGCATTGCGCTGTACTCGTTCGCCACGCTCGAACGCCCGGAGCAGGAACGATCCCAGCATCGATCCCGTCTCACGCCAGGTCTGGCCGGTTCCGCGGTCGGCGATCGTCCGACTCCGCCGTGCCCGGACGACGCGCGACAGCTCCTCGAAGAAAACCTGCAGGTGGCGGTACGTGATCGCGACGAGCGAAACGCCGAGGGCTGGAACGCCCAGCCGGCGGAAGCCGTCGAGCAGATCGGCGAATCGAGTCGTCGCGACCAACAACGAGAGCAGCGACACCGACACCGTGACCCGAAGCACGAAGGTCAGCACGTACGCCAGACCGGAGTCGGTGACGGGACCAGCGACGGGATCGCCGGGAATGAGCACGAGCTGTGGCGCGACGATCACCAGCGACGCGGCGGGGACGATCGCGACACGGCGAGCGAGTTCGACCGGCGAGACGCGGGACGCGACGGCCAGCCCCCCGACGACCGCAAGGAGGGCGACCTGTGACGGCCACGACGACAGCGAGACCGTCACGACGATCGTCGCGAACAGCCCGACGATCTTGACGGCCGGGTCGACCGACTGGAGGAACCCGTCGCGTCGCGGCGTCTCTTCGGCTTCGAGCAACCGCTGGACCCGCGAGCTGATCTCGGCAAGCGTCCGATCGACGACCGTCACTGTTGTGTCGTGTCGGCGGACAGGAGGCGACCGACGACGAGCGCGATGGTCAGGACGACGGCACTACCGAGCAGTGCCGACGCGAGCGTGCCGAACGGTCCGGGGAGACCCGGAACCGAGTAGTCCGGGAACGGTTCCGTGGCGACAGGGTCGGCGGCCCCGCTCGCACCGGTCGTCTCGGCGGCCTCTTCGATCGGTTCAGTGTATCCGACGCGCTCCGCCGCTATCCCGAATACCGGAGCGAGCAGCGCGAGGACGACGACGATCGCGAGTGCGCGCCTGAGCCACCGTCGCTCCCAGTACGCCCGAAGGCTCATGCGGCCACCTCCCGGGTCGCGCTGGGGAGCACGTCCGGCCGAGACCGGATGACGGCCTGATAGACGATTGCCGTGATCGCCCCCTCGATCACGCCGAGGAGCGCGTGGCCACCGCCCATGATCGCCAGGACGGTCAGCAACTCGTAGTTGAACGCCGAGGAGGCGCCGAGCTGGACGGCCACGCCGAGCGCGCCCGCTGTGGCGGCGATCCAGCCGGCCGCGAAGGCCGCACCGACGTCGTGCCAGCGTCGTCCGAGCCGGAAGATCGCGTAGCCGACGTACACCTCGACGACAGCCATGTTGAACAGGTTCGCGCCGAGAACGGTCAGGCCACCGTCACCGAAGACCAGCGCCTGCACGACCACGACCGAACTCATCGCGAGCACGCCCAGATGGGGGCCGAGCAAGATCCCGGCGAACGCACCACCGACGAAGTGGGCGCTCGTCCCGCCGGGGATCGGAAGCGGCCAGTTCAACATCTGTGCGGCGAAGATCCCGGCAGCGGTCACGCCGACGAGCGGTGCCTGCCCTCCTTCGAGCTGCCCCTCACTTCGACGGGCAGCCACCGCCAGCGCCAGCCCAGCAAGCACGGCGAATACGGCTGCGATCGGGAGATCGACGTATCCGTCGGGAATGTGCATCGGTGGCTGGATCTATCGTTCTCCCTGGGATAATACTTTTCTATAATTCCGTAATACTGAGAGCAGCAGTATCAACGCTCTTGTAGGCCAGGCTGTAACTGCCGGGTATGGCCGACGATCTAGACCGGGTGAGCCTGACGCTCCCGCCAGAGATGACCAACCGTCTCGACGAGATCGTGCGCGAGTGGGACTATTCGAGTCGGTCTGAGGCCGTGCGGGACGCGCTCCGGGATTTCTTTACGACCTACGACTGGGAAGCGGGCGACCGGGGGCGCCACCACGGCACGATCGTCGTGGTCCACGAACACGAACACGACAGCGACCTCCCGGGACAGTTACAGTCGATCCAGCACGACCACGCCGACATCGTCACGTCAGTCCAGCACATCCACCTCTCTCACGATCGGTGTATGGAGACGCTGGTGGTCGACGGGACGGCCGGCGAGATCGACGCGCTGGCCAACCAGCTCCGGGCACTCGGCGGCGTTCGTCAGGTGAAAGTCGTCGTCGTCGGCGGCGCCGACCCCGGCCATGGCCACGAACACGGCCACGAACACGCAGTCCACGACGATCACAGCCACTCTGACGGTCCTGATACCCACGACCACGACGAGCACAGTCACGACGTCCGCGACCACTGATCGCGTCGAGAGCGTTGTGACTGCCGGAGAATCGAGGCTACAGGAGCCGCAGTGCAGAGATCAGTCCGCGCTGGCAGAAACAGGTTCTTTGACTTCCGATTCCAGTTCCGACGTCAGCCCGTCGGCGAGGGCGAAGACGGCCGCTTTGTGGTCTGTTTTCGACTTGTGAATCGATGTCGGCCGAACGCCCTGATCGAGGTATTCGTCGTGTTCGACGGTGTTACCCGTGTGCTCTTCGTAGTGCTCTTGTACCTGTGCGAGCAGGCCGTGGAGGTGAATGAGTTCCTGCTTCTTCATAGTCAATCAACCCTACCAACTGGAGGGTTATAGTAGTATCCTGAGAACTGTTAACACTAGCCCCCCATATTCGCGGGTTTTGTCAGGGTCTATTACCCGATATGAGGGTGGACGAAAAACTACCTCACAGACTTCGTTCTGGCGTTGGGAAATCGCCAGCGGTGTGCCGGTCGACCTGAGGATGAAATCGATGAAGCGACAGCAATTGAGGGATGGTATTAACAGTTCTCGTTGTAAATCAATGTCCGATCGATCGCCCGCGCTCTGGCGATCGTAGCAGTGAACAATTACAACGGCCACTATGAAAGGCTTTTACCCGACCGCCGGATACGACCAGATATGGACTACGACGACATGCTCGATCGCGCGATTTCGGAGACGCCAGACATCGAGGGCGGGGACGAGCGTTTCGACGTGCCGGACCCAGACATCCGCCAGGAAGGGAACGTCACTGTCTACGAGAACTTTCAGACCACGGTGGATCGCCTCGGACGCGAGGACGATCACGTCATCAAGTTCCTCCAGAACGAACTGGGGACCAGCGGCCACATCGACGAGAGCGGGCGCGCGCGCCTGACAGGAAGCTTCAACGAGCGTCGGATTTCCGAGGCGCTTGACGCCTACGTCTCGGAGTTCGTCCTCTGTTCGGAGTGTGGCTTGCCGGATACGAAGATCATCCGCGAGAAAGGGGCGGTGTTGCTGCAGTGTGAGGCCTGCGGTGCGCGGTCTTCCACGAGCGGGTAGCCGGTTCGGTGGCGGGCGACAGCCGGAAAACAGCCCCGAACTACTGCAATTCCTTGAGCGTCTGGAGGTCCTGTTCGGTCCGCATGAACTCCGAGAGGCGACGTGAGGCGTGACAGTTCGGACAATTATAGGTCTCGCTCGGCGCCGGAAGGTCCCGTGGCGTCGACTGCCAGTCTTTCGAACATTCGGGACACACCAGCCGCACGTACGCTTCCTCCATGTGTGTCTATCACACGGGGCGGATAGAAAAAGGTTGCCGCTAGTCCGTTCGTGCGATGCTGATCACTCTGCGGAGCTGTTCCCGCTCGTATCGCCTCGCTCGGAAGCGAGCCAGGACTCGTATTTCTCCTGGGTGGTCACGTTGACTTCCGACATCATCACTGAATGGCCGGCACCACAGTACTCGGCACAGTAGAGCTGGTAGGTACCGGTCTCCTGTGGCGTCGTGACGAGGTAATTCGACTGCTCGGGGAACGCGTCGGATTTCAGCCCCAGATCCGGCACGTGAAACGCGTGTAGCCAGTCTTTCGAGGTGACGTTGAGCTTCACCGTCTGGTTCACGGGAATGACAAGTTGATCACTGGTGGAGACGTTCTGTTCGGGGTACTCGAAGCTCCAGGCGTATCGCTCGGCGAACACCTGCACTTCCATGTCCGCTTCTCCCTGTCCGGAGACGTCGTCCTGGGCGAGCACGCCGTAGGCCCCGATGCCGACGAAAAGCAGGACAATTGCCGTCGCGATCGTCCAGGTAATCTCGAGTCGTCGGTTCTCCTTTGTCGGCTTTGCCTCCTCGACGTTGCTCGACCGGAACCGCCAGACGGTATAGAAGAGGATCGCCTCGACGAGGATCGTGATCGGGATCGCGACCGCGAGCAACTCGAAGTTCAGCCCCCAGATCGCCTCTTCCGTCGAGGAACTGGCTGTCGACTGGGCGAGCGCGGGCTGGCTCCCGACGGCGATAAGCACGCCCGACAGCACCGCGGCGGCCCCGGCACGGTTGCGCGTCATTGCCATTCTCTTGGGAACTCGGGTATAAATAACCTGGCTCTCCTGCGGAATTGTCCTTGATATCTTACCCCCAATATACTGGTTGCTTATATTCAAAACCCTGCACGAAACGAGGGGTAACGCGAGAATTAAATATCCAGAGCCGGACCGGATACGTAAGGCGATTCCCGTGGGCGAGACACACACACGTAGGTTCACTGCGCTGCTTGTCGGGACGGTAATCGGCGTCTACACGCTGATCGTCGCCGGTGCGACAGCGGCGATCGCAGACGCTGCCAGCGCCTGTTCGAGCTGGCCGGTCTGTACACAGCCGCCGTCACTGGCCGAGCCGGCGCTGGTGATCGCCTGGGGCCATCGCGTGACCGCCTTGCTCGTCGGCCTGCTCGTGCTCGTGACGGCCGTCGCGGGCTGGCGCATCGCGCAGCGACGCCGGGTCAAATACGCGCTGGCGCTCGCTCTCGTGCTCTTCCCGGTCCAGATCGGCGTCGGGGCCGCCGTCGCGACGACCGGCGCGGCCGGCGATCTTCCCGGGATCCATCTCGGCGTCGCAGCGTCGATCTTCGGCGCGCTCGTCGCCGCCCTGGCCTGGCACCTGGAGGCCGGTGCGGACGACAGTCAGCCGGTGACGACCGACCCCGAACCCGCGCCGGAGCCGATCGAGGACGTGACGGTGACCCGGCCGAGCGGTCTCGTCGAGACCGTTCGTGCGTACGTCAGCCTGACCAAGCCGCGACTGATGTGGCTGCTCAGTTTGGTCGCCGCGGCCGGGATGGCGCTGTCGGCCGGCGGGTCGATCCCGGCCGAGACGATCCTCGCGACGCTGGGCGGCGGTGTACTGGCAATCGGTTCCAGCGGCACGTTCAACCACGTGCTCGAACGCGACGTCGATCGCCGGATGAACCGGACCGCGGACCGGCCGCTGACGACCCAGCAGGTTCCGGTCACGAACGCGCTGGCGTTCGGGTTCGTTCTCGGCGCGCTCTCGCTCGCAACCTTCCTGACGGTCAACGTCCTCGTGGCGGTGCTGGGGCTGGTCGCGATCGTCTTCTACAGCGTGGTCTACACGCTCGTGCTCAAGCCCAACACGGTCCAGAACACGGTCATCGGGGGGGTGGCCGGTGCGCTCCCGGCGCTGATCGGCTCGGCGGCCGTTACGGGCACGATCGGGCTCCCGGGACTGGCGCTTGCGACGCTGATCTTCCTGTGGACGCCCGCGCACTTCTACAACCTCGCGCTGGCGTACAAGGACGACTACGCCCGCGGCGGCTTCCCGATGATGCCGGTCGTCCGCGGGGAGGCGACCACGCGCAAGCACATCCTCTGGTATCTCGCGGCGACGCTGCTGGCGGCGACGGCCGTGACCGCGATCGCGGATCTGGGCGCGCTGGTTGCCGCAACGACTGTTGCCCTCGGAGCCGTCTTCCTGTGGATGGTCGTCAGACTGCACCGCGAGAGAACCGAATCGGCCGCGTTTCGAGCGTTCCACGCCTCGAACGCTTACCTTGGGGCGTTCCTCGTGGCCGTCGTGATCGACGCCCTGGCGATCTGAGATGGCCTCGAACGCGACCGCCTGGGCGACCCGCCTGCGCCCGACCCACGAGACCGCGCGCTGGGCACTGCTCGTCGTCAACGCCGAACTCCTGGTGCTGTGGCTGTGGTTCGTGACCGCCCAGCCGCAGTTCGATTCGCTGCTCGGGGCGCGCTACGTGCTCTATCCGTTCGTCTGGATCAACGTCGGACTGTGGGCGCTCTGGCGGACTACCCCCGCACCGGCCCCACCGCGCCGACGCTACCTCGCCGGCGCGCTCGCGACGGGTTACTTCCTGCTTCTGGCGTCTGTCGGCGGGCTCGTCGGGCCCGCAACCCATCACGCGGTTGCGCCGAATCTCGCCCTCGGGACGCCACCCGGATTCAGTCCGGCCGTGCTGTACGACGGGAGCCTGCTCAAGCTCACCGTGATTCCCTACAAGCTGGTCGGCTATCTGGCGCTGACGTATCTGGTCTACGCGACGATCATCGACGCAGCCGGATCGGCGATAACGGGCGTTCTCGGGCTATTCTCGTGTATTTCCTGCACGTGGCCGATCGTCGCCGCCCTCGTCACCGGGACGATCGGCGGCGGGGCGGCGATCGCCAGCGCGGTGTACGCCGGCGGGTACGACCTCTCGGTCGCCGTGTTCGTCGTCACTGTCGGGTTGCTGTACTGGCGCCCGACGGCGTGACGGCCATGCCGGAACCGAACCGGCTTTGCCGCGCGTGCCCCGAGAGGGGTGTATGACTGACGTACTCGTCGCGCGGGATCTCGCCCGCACCTACGGCGACACGGTCGCACTCGCGGGCGTCTCGCTTTCGGTCGGCGAGGGCGAGGTGCTGGGACTCGTCGGACCCAACGGCGCCGGCAAGACGACGCTCGTCCGTGCGCTGACGGGCACGACAGACGCTGAAGGGGCGGTCGAACTGTTCGGTGAATCGTCCCGAACGGTCAATCGATCGCGGATCGGTCTGCTCCCGCAGTCGTTCGACCCGCCAGCTCGGCTGACCGCACGAGAGCTGATCGAGTACTACGCCGGTCTCTACGACCACACGCGCGACGTCGCGGCCGTGCTCTCGGACGTCGGTCTCGAAGACGCAACCGGAACGGCCTACGAGGACCTCTCGGGCGGCCAGCAGCGTCGGGTCTGTGTCGGGACGGCGCTGGTCAACGATCCCGATCTGCTCGTGCTGGACGAACCGACGACCGGGATCGACCCTGCGGGCCGCCGGGCGGTCTGGCGGCTGCTCGAAGGTCTCGCGGACACCGGGACGACGATCGTCCTGACGACCCACTACATGGCCGAGGTCGAGCGGCTGGCCGACCGGGTCGGCCTGCTCTCGGACGGCGAACTGCTCGCGCTAGACGCCCCACAGGCGCTGATCGACGAGTACGGCGGACAGACACGGCTCGTGATCGATCTCGACGGGGAACCCCAGACAACGCCGTCGATCGGGTTCGAGACGACCCGCAGCGACGGACGGCTCGTCGTGCACGACGTCTCGCCGACGGAGATCGGTGCCGTCGTCGATCGGCTGACCGACTCGGGGATCACCCCCGCCTCGCTGACCTGGCGCGAACCGGACATGGAAGACGTCTATCTCGAACTGACCGGCACGGCAGTCGGCCACGGCGGTGACCCGCTCGATCCGACCGAACTGGAGGCAGCGAGTCCGGTTGCGGCCGACGGAGGTGAGCGATGAGCCGACTCGGCCGAGTCCGTGCCTCCTCCCGGGCGGCGGCGCTGTCTTTCCTCCGGCGGCGGACGGCCGTGTTCTTCACCTTCCTGTTCCCGCTTCTGATCGTCTTCATCTTCGGCGCGCTGGTCGAGACACAGCCGACCGGTGGCGGGCTCTTCACCGAACCGCCCGGGTACTACGTCCCGGGTTATCTCGCTGTCGTCGTGCTGTTCACACCGCTGTCCAGGGTCGGCAGCGAGGTGGCGCGCCACCGCGAGGGCAACCGCTTCGAGAAGCTGGCGACCACGCCGCTGCGGCGCTGGGAGTGGTTGCTCGCACAGACGGTCGTCAACGTCGCGGTCATCGGCCTGGCCGCGCTGCTGTTGCTCGGGCTGTTGCTCGCGGTCACCGGCGCGGATATCGTCCTGTCGCCGCTTCTGGTCCCGTTCGTCGCTGCCGGTGTGGCGCTGTTCTGCGGGATCGGTGCGCTGCTAGGGGCGATCACGGAGTCACAGGACGGCGTCATCGCGGCCAGCAACGCGATCGCGCTCCCACTGTTGTTCCTCTCGGAGACGTTCGTCCCGCCGTCGCTGTTGCCCGAGTGGTTCCACCCCCTGCTGGAGCTGTCGCCGCTGACGTATTTCTCCCGGGGCGTGCGCGCGGCGACGTTCGACAATCCCGCGCTCGTCGACGGCGTCGTGCTCGCCTCTTACGGCGGGGAAGATCCGCTCGTCAACCTCGCGATTCTGACCGGACTGGCACTGATCGCCCTGGGTATCGGGGCGCTGGCACTGCCGCGGACGGACTGATACTGCCGGCTGTACGTTTGTAAGGATATTCGCCACTCCGGGGTAGCGAATCATTTCGAACTGTTGTGGCCGGCAGTATGACCGCGGTGAGCCGGACCACCGTGGGTAGACTGCACTCTGGTCGCGAATGTGGCGGAGTTTTTAACCTCCAACCCTAACGAACGATACAGCAAATGGCCGATACTTCGGAAACCGCCGACGCGGCGACGATCGAGCGCGATCTCGCCTGGAGTCACGAGATCGTCCAGGACGTCTCCAGAACCTTTGCGATCACGATCGACGTACTCGAAGAGCCCATGGCTTCGTCGATCTGTGTGGGATATCTCCTGTGTCGGGTCCCGGATACGATCGAGGACGCAGGTCACATACCCCCCGAGCAAAAGGCAGCGCTGCTGGAGACGTACGATTCGGTGCTCGATCCGGCAGATACCACGACCGTCGAAGCGTTCGAAAACGACGTCGCAGCGTGGGTCCCAGACGACGGGGGCGCAGACTGGGAACTCGTCGCCCAGACCGATCGCGTCCTGCGGGTGTTCGAATCCCGGCCCGAGCGAATCCGCGAGGCGATCCGGCCACCGGCTCGGGAGCTGGTCGGTGGGATGGCGACGTTCGTCAGGCGGTATGCCTCCGAAGGCGGGCTGCGCCTGCAGGCTCGACAGGAACTCCACGAGTACTGCCACTACGCCGCCGGAACCGTCGGCGAACTCGTGACGAATCTCGTCTGTGGCGAGGAGACGCCATCCGGGACCTGTGAGCCCCTGGAAGAGAACGCCGAAGCGTTCGGGCTCGCACTGCAACTCGTGAACATCGCCAAAGACGTCGGCGCGGACTTCCACGAGGAAGACAACGTCTATCTGCCTGCCGACGAGCTGGAGGCGGAAGACGTCGATCAGGGCGCCCTCGACGACCCGGACAGCGTCGACGGTGTCGTCACGGTCGTTCGACGCACGATCGAGGACGCACGTGACTATCTCGACGACGCCCAGACCTGGCTCGAACACGTCCCCGAACGAGCGGGTAACCGCACTGCAGCGTGGGCAATTCCGTACCTACTCGCGGTGGGCACGCTCAGAGAGATCGAATCGCGGCCCGAGGACGTGCTTCGGCCGGAGGGTGTGAAGATCTCTCGCCAGGAGGTCGGTGCCGTCATCGAGGCCTGTCTTGGCGGGCTCGACGCCGAAACGCTCGGTGGTCTGCGCCGGCAGATCGCCGACGAACCGCTCAGCCAGGATCTGTGACTGGGACCCGGTCCGCGCCGTCACTCGCTGACGAAACACCCACCATTATGTAGTCTAACTATCACCAGACGAATATGCGCCGCCGTCAGGTGCTGGTCTCTCTTTCGGTCGTCACAGTACTCCTGCTCCTGGGTAGTGCTGTCGCCGCTCGACCACCCCCGTCGCCGCTCTGTGACGTCTGCACGGACGATGTGGTCGAAAACAGCACTGTCGAGCACTCGACCGTCGTGATCGATATCGGCGAGGACGGCGCCAGTCGCTGGACGGTCACGCTCGAACTGGACGGACAACCGGACGCAGAAGCGATCCGGACGGCGGCACGCCGCGAACTGTCGGACTCCCCGAACGGATCGTCAGTCCGGACCCTGTCGGTGACTTCGACCCCGGACGGCGTCGAGCTGTCACACGAAGGGGCACGGATGGGGCACCGCAGCGCGGGCGGCGTCCTCGTCGTCGATTACTTTCACACCGGTGGAGACGCCGAGTGGTTCGGCGTCAATGCCGACCGGATCGTCGTCCGCGGCCCGCCGGAATCAGTCCTCGTCCGGGATCCGGTTCGATCGGCGTTCGTCGACGATCGGGACTGGATCGACGCGAACGAGACGACGCTCGTGTTGACCGGTGTGCACGGCGACAGGTTCGATCGAACGATCTCCGGCGGCTGGTATCTCGTCTTCGGATCCGATTCCGGCCTCGTAGCCACTGCCGCCGCGAATCTCGGCATCTGGGCCGACGTCGCACAGCTCAAGCTCGATTCCGTGCCCGGGCCCGCCCCGTTCCCGGCCGCGATCCTCGCGGCCTTCGTCGTGATCCTGGTCCGTCACGGGGACACCCTCGCCCGACTGTCACGCTTCGGGCGGGCACGGAGTCTGCTCGGCACTGGCGCTGGACTCGCTCTCGCCAGTCTGCTACTCGCACCGGTTTCCGGGGGCGTCTCGATCGGTTCGGAAAACGCTGTCCTCTTTCAGACGCTGTTCGCGGGCGTGGTTTCGGGGCTTCCGTCGCTCGCGATACCGATCGCCGTCGTCGCGCAGTACCTGCTGGTGGATCGAACTGACGTCTCGACGCGTCGGCTCGTCGAGACGGGTGTCGTAGTCGCCGTCACGATGCTCCTCGTGGGGGTCTGGGGGCTCGGAGCGAATACTCGGGGCGCGGTCGTGTACGCAGGGACCGTCGGGTTGTTCGTGCCGCTTCTGTTTCTGCCGCTGGCGCTGGCCGAACGGCAGCGCGCCACGGTCGTGCTGGCCGGGACCATCGTCGCCTCGCCGCTGTTGATCGTCGTCGGTACTGGCCCGTACCGTGGGTACGCGGAGATGCTCTTCCCGCTGGTGTACGTCCCCTGGGCGCTCGTGGCCGGCACGGCCGGCGGATTCGCGTACGCTTACGGCCGATCGGTACGCCAGACGCGTAAGCAGCGAAACACTGGATCGTGAAGACTTGACTCGCGTTACTCGTCTTCGTCTTCGTCGACGTCTTCGAAGTCGGCGTCGACGTACTCCTCACCCTGCCCGGCTGCACCCGCACCGGGACCGGCCGCGCCGCCGGGTCCAGCGCCTGCGGCACCGCCAGGACCGGCACCCGCAGCGCCGCCCGCGCCGCCGGCAGCCTGCTGGGCCTGCTCCTGGTACATCTGCTTGCCGATCTCCTGTAACTCTTCGGTCAGCGCCTCGGTGACTTCCTCGTAGTCCTCTTTCCCGGCGTCCTCGTCTTCGAGCGTCTCCTGGACGTCTTCGATCTTGGCTTCGATGGATTCGCGGAGGTCGTCGTCGACGTTTTCCTCGTTTTCTTCCAGCAGGGTCTCGGCGCGCCGGACAGTTGCCTCGGCCTCGTTGCGCGCCTCGATGCGCTGGCGGCGCTGTTCGTCCTCTTCGGCGTGTTTCTCGGCCTCTTCTTGCATCTGCTCGATCTGCTCGTCGCTCAGGCCAGCGCCGCCCTCGATGGTGATGTCTTCCTTGTTGCCCGACCCCTTGTCCTCGGCGGAGACGTTGACGATCCCGTTCTCGTCGATGGAGAACGTCACCTCGATCTGCGGGGTGCCGGCGGGCGCCGGCGGGATCCCTGCGAGCGTGAACTCCCCGAGCAGCTCGTTCTCTTCCGCGATCTCGCGTTCTCCCTGGAAGACGCGGATCTGGACCTGGGTCTGGTTGGCCGCGGCGGTCGTGAAGATCTTGGACTCTTCGGTCGGGATCGTGGTGTTCTTCTCGATGAGTCGCTCGAACAGTCCGCCCTTGACCTCGACACCCAGCGAGAGGGGCGTCACGTCCAGCAGAACGATGTCGTCGACGTCACCGGACAGCACGCCGCCCTGGATCGCCGCGCCAAGTGCGACGGCCTCGTCGGGGTTGACGTTCTTCTTGGGATCCTGGCCGGTCAGCTCTTCGACTTTCTCCTGGATCATCGGCATCCGGGTCGATCCGCCGACGAGCAGGACTTCGTCGATGTCGCTTTTGCCGTAGTCGGCGTCTTCAAGCGCCTGCTCGGTCGGGCCGACCGTCCGCTCGACCAGGTCCTCGGTCAGGCTCTCGAACTTCGCTCGCGTGAGCGACTTCTCGAGGTGGACCGGTCCGTCGTCAGTCGCCGTGATGAACGGCAGGTTGATCTCGGCTTCCTTCCGGGAGGAGAGTTCGATCTTGGCCTCTTCGGCGGCGTCTTTCAGCCGCTGGAGGGCCTGGCGGTCCTCGGTCAGGTCGATGCCGTGTTCGTCCTCGAACTCGTCGGCCAGCCAGTCGATGATGGCCTGGTCCCAGTCATCGCCACCGAGGTCGTTGTCACCGTTCGTGGCGACGACCTCGTAGACGCCGCCGCCGAGATCCAAGATAGAGACGTCGAAGGTTCCGCCCCCGAGGTCGTAGACGAGTACCGTCTGGTCGGACTCGTCGTCCAGTCCGTAGGCCATCGAGGCCGCAGTCGGCTCGTTGACGATCCGCTCGACCTCGAAGCCGGCGATCTCGCCGGCGTCTTTGGTCGCCTGGCGCTGTCGATCGTTGAAGTACGCCGGGACCGTGATGACGGCCTTCTCAATCTCGTCGCCCAGGTACTCCTCGGCGTCGTGTTTGATCTTCTGGAGGATCATCGCCGAGACTTGCTCGGGCGTGTACTCTTCGCCGTCTAGTTCGACCGTGTAGTCGTCCTCGCCCATGTGGCGCTTGATCGACTGGATGGTCTGCTCGGGGTTCTTGACGGCCTGGTTCTTGGCCGGCTTGCCCACCAGTCGTTCGCTGTCGTCGAACGCGACGACGGAGGGTGTCGTCCGTTCGCCTTCACTGTTGACGATGATCTCCGGGTCGGCCCCTTCCATCACCGCAAACGCAGAGTTGGTCGTCCCCAGGTCGATTCCGAGGATCTTGTTACTCGCCATGTTGGCGATACCTACCCGTCTGACCCGGTTAAAAGTTGCTAGACGAGACGAGGTCGAACCCGTCTCGATCGCCCAAGAACGAACGTTTCAGGGAATCTCCGTCAGCCTTTCCGGAGCTTATAAATCGACCGCTTTCAGACCGAACAGGTCCGATCCTCGGGACGAATCACAGCTCGTACAGCTCGCTGTACTTCTCTGTCACGTAGTCAAGGAAGTAATCGGCGGTGTAGGACTCGCCGGTCGCGAGTTCAACGAGTTCATCTGTCGTGTACCGCGCACCGTGGCGGTGGACGTTCTCTCGGAGCCACGTCTGGAGGTCCTCGAACTCGCCTTCGTGGATCGCCTCGTCCAGGTCGCCGAGGTCGTCCTCTGCAGCCGCGTAGAGCTGGGCCGCCATGACGCTGCCCAGCGTGTACGTCGGGAAGTACCCGAAGTTGCCGTGGCTCCAGTGGATGTCCTGCAGCGCTCCCTCGGCGTCGTTTTCGGGCCGGACACCCAGGTACTGCTCGTACTTGTCGTTCCACACCTCGGGGACGTCTTCGACGTCCAGGTCGCCGTTGACGAGGTCGCGCTCGATCTCGAAGCGGACGACGATGTGCATGTGATAGGTAAGCTCGTCCGCGTCGACGCGGATGAGGTTGTCGTCGTAGACGCGGTTCGCGGCCCGGTAGAACGCCTCTCCGTCGACATCCTCGAGCCCGTCGAAGGCCCCGCGAACGTCCTCTTCGATCAGCTCCCAGAACGGGCGGCTGCGGCCGACGTGGTTCTCCCAGAGGCGCGACTGGGACTCGTGGACGCTGAGGTTGCGTGACGACCCCAGCGGCGTCCCGTACTCTTCCTGCGGAAGGCCGAGGCTGTAGAAGGCGTGACCGAACTCGTGGATCGTCGCCGTGAGCGCGCTCAGCGGATCGTCTTCGAGGAATCGTGTAGTGACCCGGCAGTCGAACTGGTTGCCCGAGGTGAACGGATGGCTCGAGGTGTCCAGTCGCCCGCGCTCCCAGTCGTATCCCAGATCGGTGAGGATCTCTCGCGAGAGCTCTTCCTGTGCCTGCTCGGAGTACGTCCCGTCCGCGAACGGATCCGGGAGCGTGACGTCGCTGTCGCCGACGGCGTCGATCAGCGGGACGAGTTCCTCGCGGAGCTGTTCGAGCACTTCCTCGGCCGTCTCCAGTCCGAGATAGGGCTCGTACTCCTCGAAGAGGACGGCGTAGGGGTCGCGATCGGGATCGATCTCGGCGGCGTACTCGCGGCGCAGCTCGACCAGTTCCTCCAGTATGGGCGCGAACTGCGAGAAGTCCGACTCGGCCTTCGCGGACTCCCAGACTTCGAGTGCTTCGGAGGACTTCGCGCTTATCTGCTCGATCAGCTCCCGGGGAACCGCCGCGGCGCGCTCGTGTTCGCGCCGTATCTCGCGGACGACTGCCTGCTGTTCGTCGTTCAGGTCGGCTTCGGCGGCGGCGTCGAGCGCGTCGGCGACCTCGTCGTCGGTCAGCAGTTCGTGTCGGAGTCCGGACAGCGTCGACAGCTGTCGGCTCCGTGCCGGCGCGCCGCCGTCCGGCATCGTCACCTGCTGGTCCCAGGAGAGGACGCCGACGGCAGATTCGAGATTGCTGACCCGACGATACGCTTCGAGAAGGTCGTCGTATGCCTGTGGTGTGTCCGCTGACATGGCCGGGCATACGACCGCGGCGATAAAGTATTCGGGGTCACGGAAACCGCTCGGCGAGCGTCCGGTAGAGTCGCTGGCAGCGCTCCAGAGCGGCGGTCGAGACGCTTTCGTCTGCTGTGTGGGCCTGACCTGGCTCGGCGGCGCCGATCACGAGCGTCTGCGTGTCGGCTTCAGCGGCGAGCCAGCCCGCGTCGGTCGCGTGTGGTTTGACCACGTGTTCCGGGTCACCGTCCTGAATCGCCTGTGCGACCGCCAGCGCGACGGCGGCGAACCGTTCGTCCCGGCAGGCCATCGGGGGCAGATCCTGTTCGACCGACCAGGTGACGCCTTCGATCAACTCGACCGTCTCAAGTCCGGCCCGTTCGCCGGGGACGGTCCGCTCGTCGACGGTCACCGTACACCGGTCCGGGATCATGTTCCAGGCGTCTCCCCCGTGGATCTCGGTGACTTCGAGGCTCCCCTGTACGCGCTTCCCTCGCACTGTTGTCTCCGGAGTGGACAGTCCCCGGATCACGTCGACGGCGTCGGTCGCGCGGTAGATAGCGTTCGTACCAGCACCGGGCTCGCTGGCGTGAGCCGCCGTCCCCCGTGCCGTGATCGTGCTCGCACGCCGTCCCTTGTGGGCGACCGCGACGTCGGTCACGCCCGGGGCGGAGTAGCCCGTCGAGCCTTCACCGACGACCGCGTACTCGGGGGCGAACCCGTCCCGGATCGCCGCTCGACAGCCGGTACCGCCTTGTTCCTCGCCGACGAACGACGCGAAGACGAGTTCGCCGGCGGGGTCGCTGTCACGAAACGCACAGGCCATCGCCGCCAGCGATCCCTTCATGTCGGCACTACCACGGCCGAACAGCCGCCCGTCGCGCTCCTCGACGACGTATCCGGACTCGTCCTGCTGGCCGGGATCCGGCGGGACGACGTCGTGGTGGCCGACGAGCGCGAGCGAGCAGTCTCCGCCGCCACGGCGAGCGAAGACGTTCCCGACCTCGTCGCGTTCGACGGTCGCGTCCGTGTGCTCGCGGAGCCAGGATTCGAGCAGCGATCCGACCTCGTCAGGATCGTCGTGGCTCGGCGTCGCGACCAGCCGCCGGGCGAGCGTCGTTGCGTCTGTGCTCATCCGAGAGAGACGACCGTCACGTTCAGTCCCCGCTCGCCGCGCAGTTGTTGGGGCCGAGCTCCAGTTCCGTTGCCGCCGCCTCGTCTTCGGGTTCGTTCCGACCCGCGTTGATGGCGATGATCTCCTCGTAGTTCGGCGGCTTCTCCGGCAGCGAGTCCGTGAGCCGACGCACGAACGCGTCGCGATCGACGGACAGGAGATCCAGTTCTGTCCGGACGTCGCCGATAGTCGAACAGACGGGCTCGCCGGACGTCACGTCGGTCGACCCGTCGGCGCCGACGGCGAAGTGACCGGGCAACACCGTGATCGAGTCGGGTTCCGCGAGCAGCGTGCGGTGGAGCGAATCGTACAGCCGCTGTGCGCCGGTGTCGGCGTCGCCGTCACCGAACTGGAGTTCTGTCCGGCCGACCGAATCCACGAACAGGGTGTCGCCGGTCAGCACTGCCTCGTCGTCGAGCAGGTAACTCACGATCTCGGAGGTGTGTCCGGGCGACGGGACGGCTTTGAGATCGTGCTCGCCGACCGTGACGACCTCGTTGCGTTCCAGGGGTTCGTAGTCGTCGGTGACGCCGCGATCGACCGCGTCGGCCCCGAGGTAATAGGTCGCACCGACGTACTCGGCCAGTTCCCGGCCACCGGAGACGTGGTCGGCGTGGACGTGGGTGTCGAAGACGTGTTCGATGGAGTAGCCACGCTCCGAGGCGGCCGAGGCGAACTGGTCGACGTGGCGGGTCGGATCGACCACGGCGGCGACCTCGGCGGCCGGATCGGCGATCAGATAGCTCAGACATCCCTTCGCGCGTCGCTGGAACTGGAGTACCTCGAGATCGCCCGCAGTCGGGATCTCGACGACGTCGTAGACCTCGCTCCAGCCCTCCATGCCGTCCTCGACGACGGTGACGTCCTCGAAGCCGCTGTCCTCGAGCTGGGTCGCCAGATCGTGTGAGGAGATCCCCTTCGCGCAGATCGTCACGACCTCGTCCTCGCTCGACAGGCCCGTTGCCTCCCGGAATTCGCCGGCGTCGAACTCGAAATCGGGCTTGTAGGTGTACTGGATCGCGTCCTGGATGTGCCAGGCGTCGAAACTGTCCTCCGGACGTGTATCGAGCAGCTCGAACGACTCGCCGGCGTCGATCCAGTCGCGCAATTGACTGGCGGTGATCGTCTCGACCATACGCGAGCGGTACGTGCTCGGCGAAGTTATAAGATCTGTAAGGCGAAGGTTTCGGTGGGGTCACGACGGAGCCGCCCTCTCGCTTTATACAGCCGGCTGTGACGTCACGACGGAATCCAGGATAGCGGCCTGGATCTCACCTGCAAAATCGATGCTTGTGAACTCAATCAGTCGCCGTGTCCCTGGCCCCGCCGCTGTTCGACTTCGACTTCGACGGAGATCGCGGCGGGCAGATCGCGGCCGGCGACCGACCGGGCGAACTCGTCGTGGCCGACGATCTCGATCGTTCGGGTGTAGACGGTGTAGTTCCAGGCGTCGAACTCGCCGCCGGTGTCGAGCAGCGTCTTCGACTGCGGGACGCGAATGTCGTCGGGCGGCTGCGGATGGGGGCCTTTGTGTTCGACGCCCTTCCGTGCGGCGTCGGCCTTGATCTCCCTGACGACCTCCTCGAGGAGATGGCGATCCCCGCTCTCGAAGGTGAGTTTCGTGACGAAGGGCATTCTTGCCCGTGGGTGGGGTGTCCGGAGGTAAAAGCACACTCATCGGCTGCCGTCCGGGCGTAGTCCTGTCCGTCCACGGAGCAGATGCCGTCGGTCCGGCCGGACCCGGGCTTTTGAAGTGTCTCAACCGATTACCCAGCGATAACGAATGAGCGAGGATTTCTACGACATACTCGGGGTCTCACGCGACGCCAGCGAGGAGGAGATCCAGGAGGCCTACCGAAAGAAGGCACGCGAGTATCACCCCGACGTGAGCGACGACCCCGACGCGGAAGAGAAGTTCAAGCAAGTCAAGAAGGCCAAAGAGGTCCTGACCGACGAAGAGAAGCGCCGCGCCTACGACCAGATGGGCCACGAGCGATTCGAGCAGGCCGAAAAGCGGGGCGGATTCGACGGTGGTGGCGGCCGCGGCGGCCGCGGCGATCCCTTCGGCGGCGGGTTCAACATGGAGGACATCTTCGACCAGTTCTTCGGCGGTGGCCGTCGTCGGCGTCGCGACAGCAACCGTCCGCGCCAGGGCCAGGACCTGAAAACGACGCTCGAGATCGACCTCGAAGAAGCCTACGAGGGAGCCGAAAAGCAGGTGACGATCCGCCGGCCCGAAACCTGTCCGGACTGCAGCGGCAACGGCCACCCACCGGACGCAGACAGCCAGACCTGCCCCGAATGTAACGGGCGCGGACAGGTCACGCAGGTCCAGCAGACGCCGATGGGACGCGTCCAGCAGACGACGACCTGTCGGCGCTGTGGCGGCGAGGGGACGCTCTACGAGGAGACCTGTTCGACCTGCGGCGGCGATGGGGTCGTCCGCAACGAGGCAACGCTCACCGTCGAGATCCCCGCCGGCATCCAGGACGGCCAGACGCTCCGGATGGAACGGGAGGGCGCCCCCGGCGAGAACGGCGGGCCGAACGGCGACCTGCTGATCGACGTGTCGATCCGCGACCACCCCGAGTTCGAACGCGACGGCGACGACCTCAACCGGCGAGAGCCGATCTCGTTCCCGCAAGCGGTCTTCGGGGACACGATCGAAGTGCCGACGCTGGACGGGGACATCGAGTTCGAGATTCCGTCCGGTACCCAGAGCGGCGAGACGTTCCGGCTCGAAGGCAAGGGGATGCCACACCTGCGTCGGCGCGGCCACGGCGATCTCTACGTGACCGTGCAGGTGTACACGCCCGAAGAACTGAACAGCGAACAGCGCGAAGCCCTGGAGGCGTTCGCCGAGGCCAGCGACGAGGAAATCAGCGTCGACGAGGGCTTCTTCGAGAAACTGAAGAACTCTATCTGACGGGCCTAGGCACGGAGTCGTTTTTCCCATCGCGGCCCGGCACGGCGAGCGAGGACGATGCCGCCCAGTCCCGAGAGTGTGGCGAGTCCGATACCGACGGCAATAGTGACTGTCGGTGCTGCCGTCGACGCCAGCGCCGCGACCAGCAGCGGTACCGCAACGACGGCCAGTCCCGCGCCGAACGCTGCAAACCGCGGCGTGTCGAACAGCAACTCCGTGGGCGAGAGTCCGGCGACGAACGCGGTCAACCCGAAGACGTAGACCGCGACGCCCGGAAAGACGACGACGGCGACGAGCAACTCCGCGAGCGGGAGCCACAGCGCCGCGACGACGATATACAGCAAGCCAGCCGGAAGGAGCAGCGCCAGGTACGCCCGTCGCTTGCTCGCGAACACCTGGCCGGTCGTCACCGGATAGCGGAGCGTCTCCCGCGGATCCTCGAACTGCGTGAGCCAGGCGTAGGTCGTGAACCCGCCTAGGCCGAGGAAGGTCCCCAGCGCGAGCCCGAAGTGCGGCTCGAGGACGGTCACGCGAGCCAGCTCCGAGAGCAACGCGACCACGACGACGACCAGTACCCCCATCGAGAAGACGACCTTCCAGACTGAGCCGCTCGATCGCGCGACCGACAGCACCGTTCGGCGGGCGATGCCCGTCTCGTCCGGGATCGCCTGCGCATACCTCGACAGGGGGCCGATCCGCTGGCGACCGTCGGTCCGCTCGACGGGTTCGAACAGGGCGACGCCCAGCACGGAGACGACCAGCGTCGGCGCGAACCCGGCCGTGGCCGTGGCGAACGTCGGATCGACGAAAGCCCCGTACGGCGTCAGGGCGACCGGATCGACGCCGATCACAAGCACGGTACCGCTCGCCAGCGCGGCGACCGCCAGCGCGAGTGCGCCGTGATGGCTCGCGAGTCCGACCAGCGTCAGACTCAACCCGACGCCGAGCGCGAAGGTTCCTGCCAGGGTCACCCACAGCGACAGGACTGCCAGAGCTCCCTCCCCCGTCGTCAGCGCCAGCGGTGCGTACGCCAGCGCGATCGGGGCCAGGAACAGTCCCGAGTAGTACAGCACGTCCTTCAGCAGGAAAGCCGCGAGCAACCGTCGCCACGACACCGGGAGCGTCCGGGAACTGAACACCAGAAGCGTCACGTCACCGAGCACGTCGCGCATCGCGTCCCGACCGACGAGCCCGATCGTCCCGACCTGGAGCCCGAAAAAGCCGACCAGAACGTGCAACCCGGCGGCGATCGTCGAGGTTTCCGTTCCGATCGCCGATAGCAGCCAGAACGCCCCGGCTGCGATCGCCGCGATACCCACCGGGAACGCTCCGAATCGACGCCCGCCGAAGAGGTCGACGTGCAGCCGCCACTCTTCGACGATCATGGCGCGCAAGATTCCCACGGCAGTCACCTCCCGATCGTCGGAACCGCCTCTGGTTTGTCACCTTCGACCGTCGAGAGGAAGTATTCGAGCAGCGACTGCTCACTTTCGAGTGTCCGCGGATCGGTCGTCCCCAGTAACTGCCCCGCCCTGAGGATACCGACCTGCGTACAGAGCTCTTCGGCGACGTCGACGAAGTGCGTCGAGAGAAAGAGCGTGTTGCCCGCCTCACAGTAGGCTTGCAGGTGGTCTTTGACTTCCTCCTGCAGGATCGGGTCGAGATTGACCAGCGGTTCGTCGATGAAGACCAGCGACGGCTCGTGGAAAAACGCCTGCGCGAGCATGACGCGCTGGCGTTCGCCCTCCGAGAGGTTGGTCGCCAGCGTGTCGAGTTTGTCCTCGAAGGACAGCTTCGCCGCCCACTCACCGATCCGATCCTGGGCGTCCTCGAGACCGCGGATCTCCGCGGCGAACTCGAGATACTCTCGCGGCGTGAGGAAACTCGGTGGATCCTCTCGCTCGGGGAGAATGCCGATCCGCGATCGCACGTCGAGCGGCCGCTCGACCGGATCGACGCCCAGCACAGTCGCGGACCCGCTCGTCGGTCGCCGCTGGCCGGTCAGGATCTCGATCGTCGTCGTCTTGCCGGAGCCGTTCGGGCCCAGCAACCCGAATAGTTCGCCGTCGTCGACGGTCAGATTCAGGTCTTCCAGCGCCGTCACGTCCCCGAACTCCATCCGGAGGTCGGTGGTGTCGATGGCAGTCATACTTCAGCTCCGAAAGCGCCACACTCCTTGCTGGTCGATACCGATATACTCTGGCCATCGGGTGAGACGCTCTTAGGCGTTCGGTCCACCGGCCGGGTGTCCGCCGCTTCCGGACCTACCGGAACTCTTCGGTGAACCGGTTCGTCCCCTCGTCGGTACCGACGACGATCAGCTCGTCGCCGCTCTGGATCCGGAAATCCGACCCGAGATCAGTGTGGACCTCCCCGTCGCGTTCGACGCCGACGACGGTACAGCCGGTTCGTGACCTGACGTCCGCCTCCTGGAGCGTTTTTCCGACCATCGCCGGGGCCGCCGTCTGAACGACCTCGATCTGGGTGTCGAACGAGATGACGTCTTCGTCTTCGAGGATGGTCGAGGCGATCATCCGACCCGTGACGGTCTCCAGCGCGAGCACGTAGTCGGCCCCGGCGCGGTACATCTTCTGGATGCTCTCGGCCTGTTCGACGCGAGCGATGATCTCCGCCTCGGGGCTGAGATCGCGGACGACGAGCGTCACGAACTCTGACGCGGTGTCGTCAGGGATCGCCAGTAGGACCGTCCTGGCGTCGTGAATCCGGGCGGCCTCGAGCGTCTCGGGATCGGTCGCGTCGCCGACCACGTCGACGCCCTCCCGGTCGATCGGATCCACGGTCGTATACGGGATCCCCTGTCCGTCGAGCAACTCTGCCACCCGCTGGCCCACCTGGCCGTACCCGACGAGCAAGACGCGCCCACCGTCGAAGCGTCGGACGGACGTGAGCGTTCGCTCTCGAAGCCGTGTGAGCTGTTCCGCGCGACCCGTCACCAGCAGGACCGTCCCCCGGTCGATCGTCGTCTCTGGGGACGGCGGACTCTCGAACTCCCCGGAGAACCACGCGCCGATGACGTTGACGCCGGTCACCTCGCGGATGTTGCTCTCGGCGAGCGTCGTCCCTGCCAGCGGACTCTTGGCCCCGACTGGAAGTTCGGCGATCTGTAGATCACGATGGCAACGGCATCGTTCAGGCTCGCCCGGACGCTCGTGGTGACCTTCGAGGCGAGACTCTCACCGAGGATCGGTCGCGGTGACAGTACTGCGTCGGCCCCGGCGAGCTCGTGGTAGCGTCGCTGGTCGGGGTCTTCGACGACGCTGACGATCTGTACGTCTTCGCTGACCTCCTGAGCAGTCAGAACGATGCTCGTATCCACGTCGTCGCTGACGTCGGCGACGATTGCGCGCGCGTCTGCGAGGTTCGCGCTTTGCAGCCCCGCGACGGACGTCGGGTCCTCGTGGATCGTGTTGTACCCGCTCTCGTAGCGGTCGGTGGCCGTCCCTCGGTCGGGTTCAACGAGGACGTGATCGACATCCCAGGAGTCGAGTTCGTCGATCAACACCTCTGCTCGCGGCGTGTCCGCGCAGACGACCACGTGGTCCGCGAGATCGTCTTCGACGCTGGTCGGCACCGTCGTCGAGAACACCTCCTCAAACAGCGGAAAGATCAGCACCGGCAGCGCCAGGAAGACCAATATGACGCCGGTCAGGTCCATTGCGATGACGAGGGCGTTCATGAGATCGGTACTCCAGGGCGCGTCTTCGCCAAAGCCCGTGGTCGTGAACGTCTGGACGACGACTTCCAGTGACTGCAGGAACGACTTGGACTCTCCTTCGAGATAGACCATCCCGTAATGATAGACGACGGCATAGAAGGCGATAATCGACACGAGGACGGCGAGCGAATAGATCGTTCGACGATACCACTTGTTCATCTGTTTCCTGGTTTGCCCCGCTGGGAGTAAACGGTTCCGTCGTCGACTTGCAGGTATCAACCTGGTTGCTGTGACTGTCTATCGGGAGATGGCATCCGGCGAGCGTGGACGAGTACCCATAGCCCGACGAAGATCGCGCCAGCGAGTTCCGGGATGGCCAGCCCCGACCGACGGAGCCCACCCGATCCGATCCACACCATCCAGACGGCGAGGTTTCCGAGCCCTGCCCCGATCGAGACGGCTCCCGATCGACGGCGGCCGACGAGCAGTTGCCCGGCACCGAATACCAGAACGGAAGCGGAAAACAGCATGTAGAATCCCGAAGCGACTGGAAAGTGTAGCGAGTGCCCCTGTGGAAAGACGCCGATCGCGGAGAGAAACGTCGAGGTCACGCCGAACAGGAACGCCCCGAGCCGGGCGAGCAGTCCGTCGACTGAAAGCGCAAGTCCGATAGCAAACACCACTCCGAGTGCCCCGCCGACGATCAGCCCGCCGTTGAATGCCACCGCCGTCGCCGCCGTCCCAGCCGGGTGGGTTCGGTCGCCGAGAGCGGACAGTGCGTTCGCCCCGAGCGCGAACGACGGCGAGAGCGCGATGGCGACCGCGAACGCGCCGAACACGACGGCGACGGCAGCTACGCCGGCCCAGCACCCGAGCCCTCCCAACGGCTGATTCGTGTGTCTTGGCCCCGGCCACGTCGTGTCCATACGTGTTGACACCGGACACAGTTGCAAATGCTTTGGCCTCGCGAGCGGGGACACGGCCGCAAGCGCGACGTTCAAGGCCGGGCCGGTCCGAGAACGGGTATGACCACACTCGTCGTGCTCGCGGACCCGCCGGTCGAGGGCGTCGTCGGCCGCCGAATCGCCGAAACCACGCCGCTCGACGCGGAGGAGGTCGTCTCGCTGTACGAGGCGATGCTGTCGGATATCGTCCAGGCAGCCGAGGCCGCCAGCGGACAGCTGCTCGTCAACTACCGGCCGCGGGAGCACCTCGACGTCGATGCCGACGTGTCTCCGAAGGGCCGACTCGAAACGGTCGTCTCCGAGGCCGTCGAGAAGCCGGACGACGTCCGATACGAGGTCCAGGTCGGGAGTTCCTTCGCGGCCCGGGTCGGCAATACCGTGACGCACTTGCTGGAGACTGAAGAGGAGGGCAGCGTCCACGTCCTCGAGCCGGCAGTCCCGCTGGTGACTCGCCAGGGGATCGACTCGACGTCGATGAAGCTCCGGCGGAGTCCCGTCGTCCTCTCGCCGGGACCGGGCGGCCGCGTCGGGTACGCGGGGTTCGGGGAGTCGATCGACTTCGACGGGGCGTACGATCCGCCCGCAGTGACGTCGCTGGTCGAAGCGGCGCGAGCGGCGGACCTGGATGTGGATTTCGTGCCGTCGCTCCAGCCGGTCGAGACGGCAGCGGATCTCGCGTCCGTCGTGTCGGTCGTCCGGGCGAGGGCACGAGCTGGACGGATCTATCCGACACAGACCTACGAGTGGGCCGAAGCGCACGGGGTGTATGCAGTCGAGGGCGCGGACGGGTTGCGCGTCGAGAAAACCGACAGCCATTAAATGGCCGGCCCGCAAGAGACGCCTGCGGTGGGGTGGCAGAGCGGCCCATTGCGCCTGCCTTGAAAGCAGGTGGCGTTAAGCCTCCTGGGTTCAAATCCCAGCCCCACCGCTTCTACGCGAACGACAGTGAGCGTTGAGCGATGCATCTGGCGATTTGAGCCCTGCCAGTCGCGCGCAACGGAGTGAGCACGTCTGGCTCCGGTTCAAATCCCAGCCCCACCGTGAGTGCGCGGCGCATTGACGCGCCGCGCCGAACAATACGCTGGATTTGAAGCCTGCAAGTCGCAGCCCGCGCAGCGGAGCGAGCAGGAACGTCTTGGTCCGGTTCAAATCCCAGCCCCACCGTTTTGCTCCGAGCAACTCCGCGAGCGACGAATACGTCACGCGGGGACTTGGATCTGAGAAGAGAACGGTCGGAGTCGGATCGAGCGAAACCGGTCACCGTACCGGAGGGGAGAAACCTACAGCGATGCCAGGAAGTCGGTGAACGCGTCGCCTGTGAGGAAGTCGACGAAGGTGTCGATACCCAGGTACAGAGAGACGATCAAGACGACGAGGACGGGGATCCGGACAGTCCACAGCCACACCTGATCGATCCCGGAGAACGATTTAATTCCCTTGCTGAGTTCGTCGATTGCTTCTTCAGGGTGGAGCCAGGAGACCAGGGTCACGAGCAGGATACCACCCAGAACCAGCAGGATTTGAGCCGCGAAGATATCGTACAGATCGACCATGACCGTGTCGATCGTGACAGGGGCACCGAGGAGGAAAATCGCGGACCCAATGAGGATCGTGGCCCGCTCTCGAGCGATCCCGAACTCGTCGATCGCGTAAGAGACGACAACCTCGATCAGACTGATCGCCGAAGAGAGGGCGGCGATGGCGACCGTCGTGAAGAAGAGGACGCCGATAATGCGCCCGAACTGGAGGTTGCCGAGTGCTTCAGCGACACTCAGGAAGATCGCGCCTGCGCCGGAGGTCTCGGGGTCGACGCCGGCCGAGAAGAGGATGGGGAAGACGATCAGACCCGTCAGGATGGAAATCCCCGTGTTGAAGATGACGATCGTCCCGCCGTCGATGCCGAGATTCTCGTCCTCGGAGAGGTAGGAGGCATAGGTGATCATCACACCCATCCCAAGCGAGAGCGTGAAAAAGCCCTGGCCGGCCGCGGCCGGAACGATGCTCTGCCAGTTTGCGAGGAGGTAATCCAGGTCGGGTGAGAGATAGTAGCTGTAGGCCTCGCCCGCACCGGGGAGCGTGAACGCGTAGACAGCGAGGAGCGCAAAGATCGCGATGATCGCCGGGACCATGATCTTCACGCCGAGTTCGATGCCTTGCTTGACTCCGAGTGCGACGATGATGACGACGAGGAGCATGAACACTGCGTGAGCAGCCAACGCGTCGAGGCCCGACGAGATCTGAACGAAGTACTCGCCAGGGCCCTGTGCGATGTATCCACCGGTTGCGCTGCCGAGGATGTATCGAAGTACCCACCCACCGACGACGCTGTAATACGAGAGGATCACGAATCCGATGAACACGAACAGTCCGCCAAGGTACTTCCACGCCCCGCCAGCGAACTCACGAATCCCGCCGACGGCGTTCAGTCCCGTCTGTCGTCCGACGACGAACTCGACCATCATCGCCGGGAAGCCGATCAGTACCACGAAGGCGAGATACATCACGATGAACGCGGCGCCGCCTTCCTGGCCGACCTGGAAGGGGAACCGCCAGATGTTGCCAAGTCCTACGGCACTGCCGACCGCCGCGAGTATGAATCCGATACGTGTCGACCACGTCTCACGCCCTGCGCTTGAATTACTCATATTTCGTCCGCGCTTGACGACGACACTCAATTAAATCATCGATATTTGCCGGAAACTGTCGAAAACCTAAACAAACGATAGATCGAGTGGTTTGTCAGGGCGGAGACGACCCGGACACCCCCGCGCCTGCTGGCAGTCACCGAGCTACGGTTCGTATTCCCAGAGACGGTCGATCCGGTCTTCGATGTCGGGATAGTCTGTCCGGAGCGCTTCGACCGACCGGGTGCCATCGATGTTGACGACGTGGACCTCTCCACGCCGACCCTCGTAGATGTCCTGGAAGTCGTAGACGACGCCGACGATCGTGACCGAGTCGGGGACGTCGTCGCTCTCGCGGAGTACCTCGACCTGCCGGTCGACGTTGTACTCGACGAGTCGATTGATCGCTTCGTCACGATCGAGTCCGTCCGGTAGTGTCTCGACGCCGTCCCGGAGATGTGGGGCGAGCAGTCCGATCGAATGTTCGATCCCCGGCGGTTCCGATAGCCCGTCTATCAAGTGATCGTAGGTCGCGGTGACCGCGCCACAGCCGGTGTGACCGACGACGATCGCGACTTCGGTGCCAGTGTGGGCGATCGGATAGAGCACGTCGCCGGAGACGACCTCGCCATCGGCAGTCTGCTGGATAACCCGGTTGCCGATGTTGGCACACGTAAAGAGTTGTCCCGGCCGCTCGTTGCCCCACATCTGGTCCTGTAGGACCCGCGAGTCCGAACAGCAGACGGTGACCGCATCCGGTCGCTGCCCGTCCTGGACGTCGTCGAAACGCGTGTCGAACGTCTCGGCGTGCTCGCGATTGCGCTCCAGGAGTTCGAAGACTGTCTGATCCATACGGAGATCGAAATGCGGGTAGACATTGAGGTTATCGGCTGTCACATTGAAAGAGATTCTCACTCACGGATACGGTGAAGCCACACTGCTTTTCCGCGTGCCGGCCCCAATGATAGATACGATGGGCTTTGGTAGTTACGACGAATCCGAGCAGGAGAACCAGCAAAGCGACGCCGACTACGACGAAGACGAAGCTATCAACGTCCACGACAACGACCACGACGGGCGCGTCAGCTTCGAATCCGAAGCGGATCAGGACGAGCTGCTGGATAAACTCGAGCAGATGAAAGACTAGACGGCCGCGACGGTGGACGATCGCCATACAGGTTCTGCCAGCGAGTCCGGCGCTTCCGAGGTCACGTCAGCCGGTTCCCACTGGCGGGTGCGTTCGTTTTCACACTGGATACGTTTCCGCTAGCGCGTCCAGCGCTTCGTGATGTTCACTCGTGTGGGGGGCAGTCAGTGGGGAGACGCTGACCTTGCCGTCGACGACGGCCCGTCGGTCAGTTCCGTCCGCGTCGGGCAGATTGCCGTCGGCCATCTGCTCCCAGATCCGATCGTAAAGCTGGACTTCTTTGCCGTCCCGGACGGCGTCCATCTGATACACTTTCGACGGTTCCGTGATCGCAAGCGGTGCGTGCTCGCCGTCGTTGAGCGGGCCGTGTTCTCCGCCAGCCATCGGCGCGTTGACGTTCAGGTAGTCGGCATACTCGAACACGCCCGCGTCGAGGGCGTGTTCCGCAAGATAGGCGGCAGCCCGCGTCGCCTCGCCGTAGGCCTCGTACTCCGCCGTGATCGTCTCGAACGTGACGTCCTCTCGAACCGGAATGTACATCGAGACGGCGATCGCGGGCACGTCGAAAAAGGCAGCCTCGACGGCCGCACTGACGGTTCCAGACCGACCAAGGACGTATGCGCCGAGGTTCGCCCCGTCGTTACAGCCGGAGACCACGAGGTCGACGTCGGGAACCAGCGCTTCCACGCCAGCGACGACGCAGTCCGCCGGCGTCCCGGCGACCGCATACCCGAGTTCGTGCTCGGTGACCGTGACCGACTCCGACAGCGCGCGCCCGACCGCACTCTGGTCGCTGTCGGGTGCGACCGCAACTACCTCTCCGACGTCCGTCAGTGCGTCGTAGAGTGCTCGAAACCCGGTAGTTTCGATCCCATCGTCGTTCGTTAGCAAGATCGTCGGCTCGCCCTCGTCCATACTCTCGTTCCGGCCGGATCCAGCAAAAGCCCACCGCTCGGCAACGTGGGGCACACTGGACGGTCTGGATCGAGGTCACCGATCGAGCAGTGCCCCGATCTGGACGTCGCGATCGCGCCAGAGCCCGATCAGATAGCTCCCGACAAGCCCGCAGAGGAGACTGTAGGCCAGCGCGAACACGACCGTCTGCCCGAGACTCGGGGCAATCAGGATCGCACCGTCCACCAGCTCGAGCCCGGCGAAGAACGTCCCAAGGATCGCCACGCCCGTATACCCGACCGAGAGTCCGATCGCCGGCAGGACGGCTTCGTGTATCGACGCGGTATCGTCGAGCGTGAGAGAAGCGAGAACGGCTCCGGCGACGACGAGCACGACGATCGGGACGAGATAGTACAGCAGTTCCGGCTTGTCCTGAGCGTACTGGAGCGGCTCTCGGAACCGGCCGAGATTGAGCGGAACGACCTGATCGGCGTTGTCACCGAGGATCGTCAGCGGCTGAGTGCTGCCCACGTCGACGATCACCGTCTCCGTTGGCCGGATCTGAGACGAATCGATCGTGAGGCCGCTGTCGATGAACGTGACGTCGTCTTTGATCGTCCGGACTTCGAGCGCTACGTTGTGAGCAGCATAGAATATTCGGCCGAGTTCCGAGAGGACCGTCCCTGGATCCGCACCCTCTGATGGTCCGTCGGGGAGGAGCGCGACGACGCTCATCACGAGATAGCCGACGATGAACGTCCAGACGCCACCGAGCACGCCGGCCAGCCAGTTGTAACTCGTTATCCGCGGGTCGAACAACGGCTCGTCCTCCGAGTCGTCCATAGACACGTCTCAAAACTCCCCGAATAGCACAAAAAGCGTTCCGGTGCTCGGGCCAGGCTCGCTATTCGTCCGGGTCGAAATCCAGCGCCGCCGAGTTGATACAGTAGCGCTTGCCGGTCGGGTCGGGGCCGTCCTCGAAGACGTGACCGAGGTGGCCGCCACAGCTCGCACAGACAACCTCCGTCCGTTGCATCCCGTGGCGCGTGTCGAGTTCTGTTTCGACGTTGCCCTCTTCGACGACGTCGTAGAAACTCGGCCAGCCGTGCCCGGAGTCGAACTTCGAATCCGCGTCGAAGAGCGGTTCGCCACAGCCAGCACACCGGAACACGCCGTCGTCGTCGACGTCGAGCAGGTCGCCGCTGAACTTCGGCTCCGTACCGCGCTCGCGCAGGATGTGATACTCTTCTTCGGTCAGCAGCTCACGCCACTCCTCGTCGGTGCCCGGCAGGTCATCGATCGAATCGGAATCGGACATGCCTGGTTGTAACACTCCGAGGCGTATATGTCCCCGGACCTCGGCAGCCCCGGCCCGATCGAGCGAGATACCGATGCGGAAGCGAGTGATAGCGACTGCGGCGCGCCTGTGCTGGATCAATCGCCCACCATCGGGCGACCGAGCCGGCGAGCCGATACAGCAGTCATCGGCCGTGTTTAGACGCTAGTAAGAGCGGCTAAATGTCTAACTTACTAGGGAGTGAAGCGGGAAGAGGAGTTTGTGTCCAGCAAACTCAGCCGCTTCACTGAACGGGTTGTCTCGCTTGCTCAAAAAGCCGTCGTCGGCGAGCCAGATCCAGCGTTCGAAGAAGGTGGAAATGGCTACGCAGACTGGGTGATCGTGGCGATTCACGGCCTCCGCGAGTACTTAGATCACACGTATCGGCGGCTGCTGGACGTGCTTCACGAAATGCATGGAATTGTCGCCAAACTCGACCTAGAGGTGGCTAATCTGCCTGATTTCACGACCGTGTGTACGCGCAAGCAGGATCTGGAAATGCGGATCTGGCGCGTCCTGCTGCGGCTGTCGGCGGAATTGCACGATCTCGGTGATGTTCAGGCAATCGACGCAACCGGCATGGATCGGGTCGCTGCCAGCCAACACTACGTAAAACGGACGAACTACACCTTCGAGGCCGTGAAAACGACGATCCTCAGCGATTGCAAGACTGGTGCGATCCTAGATATACATTGCTCGATGAAACAACCGCACGACTCCAAGATTGGCTGGCAAATGGTGAAACGGAATCTCGACAAACTGAACATTCTTACTGCTGACAAAGGCTACGACTGGTGGCTCCTTCGCCAAAGATTGCGTGCAGAAGGCGTCAAACCGGTGATAAAGCACCGCGAATTTGGCTGGCATGGCATCGCGAACAATCTCTTGCAAGATGATACGATCTACCATCAACGCTCGAACGCCGAATCCACATTTTTCGCGCTGCGCCGCAAATACGGTGAGATTGTTCGAGCTCGAACCTGGTTCGGTCAGTTCCGCGAACTCGTCCTGAAATGCGCTGTCAGAAACATCGAACTCAGCGTCAGCCACTCGCGACCGTGAATTTACGCGTCTAAACAAGCATCGTGTTAAGATAAGGGTGAGGCGGTCGGAGTTTCGAATGATCTATGCCCGAAATTGACCGCCTCGGTGGAGATAGTGACTGGATTCATTTGGAGTTTATGGAGCGAGAGCGGACACCCGAGGAGATCGTTGAAGTGGGTATTCAGTTGCATCTGGCTGGCTTATCGCTTTCGAATACCAAACAACATCTTGAGAGGTTGGGTGTCCAACGCAGTCGAACCGCCATCCATAACTGGGTGAAAAAGGCTGATCTACAGCCAACAGGAACGAGATCCTCGAATTACGTTGCGCTCGACGAGACGGTAATTCAACTCGGGACCGAGCGCTACTGGCTGTACGCCGCCGTCGATCCCAAGACCAACGAATTCCTCCACGTACGTCTGTTTCCAACGACGAACTCAGGTCTAACACTCGTGTTTCTGCGTGAACTCCGTGAGAAACACGACATCGACGATGCGGTGTTTCTCATCGACGATGCTGACCACCTCCAGGCGGCACTGTCGCGACTCGGACTCCGATTTCATATCCGTCGCCACGGAAATTGGAATAGTGTCGAACGTATCTTTCACGAGGTAAAACGGAGAACATCCTCGTTCTCAAATACGTTCAGCCACGTCGAGCCCGCGACAGCTGAGTCCTGGCTCGAAGCGTTCGCCGTCTGGTGGAACCGATGCCAAAGTTAACAAGATGCTAAACAAGGTCCCAAAAATTTATTAAGTTATATCTATTAAACCAAATCTATGGAAACAAGGCGGACGGTCCTGGCAACACTCGTAGGTGCTGGAATTGCGGGGCTCGCTGGCTGTGCCTCCTCCAGCGAGGACGAAACAACAACAGAGCGGACGACGACCTGGCCGTCCGGCGAGATTCTCGCCATCCCGATCGATCGCGACCTAAACCCCGAAGAGCCGGTCACCTACCCCAACGGCGATACGGAAAATGACTACGTGACTCAGGCTCTAGAAGCAGCTGCTACGTCGGGCGAGTCCAGCACGGTCGAGATTCAGAACGAGACGGCACTTGAACGCGTCCAGTCGGTGATTCAAGAGTACCCGAGTGCCCCCGACGACGTAGAGAGGAGTGGGACCCTTGTCTCGTACGAGGGTGACTATTACGTGCTGCAACTGGTCGATAACGATTGACAAACGGAGCCGAACGCGACAAGAAGGCCCTCCTGACGATCGGATAGATGGTGCGCCATTAAGGAACGTGAGGATATCACACCACGCACCGGTTGAAAAGGAGAAGATCCTCCCAATACTGCTATCAGGAGCACAACTGCTTGGTGATCGGTCGAGGTGACGTCGTGGCCGTCAGCAGTGTTTCGATCCTGTAGACAGTTCCGTGGTAGCGGATGAACCTATCTCTGAAATCACGGGTATAGGACTGCTTAAAGGGAGGGGAGGCCGAGTTGCCGTTCTGAAGTTCGAGCCGTTCGTACCCCCGGCGTTCATTACAAGATAGGTCTTCACCGAGGCGACCCATTTGCGAGCGTACTAATCGTATTCTGCCTACGTTCGGGCATCTAGGTGTGCCCGACGAACGATTCTTTGACGATTAGTTTCGGATGAGTGACCGGGTTGAGACTGTGACGTGCCCGCAGTCGTTCAACCACTGTGGATGGTTGGTGACAGTAGGGTCCTATCTCGAAGCGTTCGCTGTCTGGTGGAACCGATTCTCTCCCACCCAATATAATTTATTATACTTACTTTTTATATACTTACTTTTTATATACTTACTTTTTATAATAAGATATATTACGAGGCAGTTTGATATCCTCATCATGGATAGTGATAGACTATCCCACGTTGAAGAGTATAAGGGTCGAACAAATCAGCGTAGCTGGAAAAGAAAGATTTCTGGCATGGGGCGTCGAGGTTTTATCAAAGCTCTAGCTGGATTTGGGGCCAGTTCGACTGCTCTAAGCCATGTCTCACAAAGAGCATTTGCAGAAAACATCGACGATCCTCGTCGAGAGGTGCTCAGAACTGAAAGTTTAATTCATAAAGATCAAGAGGCTGTGGAAGAGGGAAAATTTCCCGAGAGGCAAGCGGAATTCGACTCCATACCAAGGAACGACTGGATTCGAATTGAGGCTCCCCATAGGCGTGCAAAAAGACTACAACAGGAATTACCCGGTGATTTTGACGTTGCAGTAGGCCACGACAATGGCTTTGATCCAAAAATCACAATCCATTGTGAGGAAGAGGATAAAGAGAGAATAATGGCAGAATCACCAGGAAGAGTTGATGCTAATATTAAATCAAAACTTGGGAAACATAGTATCAGCAATATTCCGGTAGAGGTAGAAACAAAAGAGGTTGAGGAACATGATGAGGCTCCTGACGATTATTTTGATGCAAAATACAGACCTATTCCGGGAGGATGTATGGGAGGCGGTGCATCAACAGCTACTCCGGCCGCCGTTAAGGCAACCACTGGTGACAACTGGTATAAAGGGCTTCTACTGAGCGGTCATCAAGTGAACTACAATTCGGGAACAACTGTAAACCAACACGGGGACAAGATCGGGGAAGTCAAAAGAGCCACAGCCAACGAAGGATTGAAAGACGCTGCTGCAGTAGTATTGATGGGGCCCGATTATAGATTCCAACTAGCCAAAGATGGATGTGCCTGTTATTCAAAGTACGATATTACCGGTATCCTAACCGACGAGAAGCTTAGAGACAAAGTAGCCTACGGCTATTCGATTTCAGCTCAGCTTCACGAAACTGGGAGACATAGAACCAAAGAGCTGTATGAATTCATTCATGATGACCACGGTGGTCGAAGTATAGCATTCAAAAATGACTTCTCAATTAGTGGCGATTCGGGGGGTCTCTACTGGTTTGAAAAATTCGACCCGAGCCTTCATGAAACAGCGTTAGTTGCTGGGATTAACTTCGGCGATTGGTCGGCAGGAAATGGATGGCATACTACAGGTAATACAGCCGAATTCGTCGAAGACGCATTGGATGTGAAAATATAGGATCGGTACTTGATCCGGGAACGATTCAACGCGTTAAGTTTGGCGTGAGTTGTGGTAGTAGTGTTTAGTTACTTGACTTCGCACGTTAGATGAACATCCCATCGATCTGTTGCATTAGCTCGTCGATGCTGCGGTCCGGACTGGTCAGTGCCCAGGAGAGAAGGTTCTGAACGCTTTCACGGAAGGATCGTTTGACGTCGTTTCGGAGTGAACTCGCGTGTCCAAGGATCGTTCCAAGGGCGCTGTGTGCAGCACCGAACTTGAGGAGGCTGTAGGCCAGCATCAGCAGGTGCCAGTGCCGACTGGCACCTGCGGCATGCCGTAACTCGCAGTCGCCAAAACCAAGATCCTGCTTGGTGTCCCTGAAGAACGTCTCTACTCGCCATCTCATCGCGTACAACTCGATGAGATGGCTCGCTGGCGCGTCGATTTTGTTCGACACGATATACTTCACGCTCGGTTCCTCGTCTTCGTCGCTCGATTCTTTCTCGGTGATCAGGAGCTTCACTTCCCCAAGCCGACCGACTTCACGTTTCTGTGTCCAGATGTGGTAGGTGTCTCCGTTGACGGTTCGTGGGACTGTGTCGATGCGCTCAGCCAGCGCATCGACACGGATTCGGTCACCGCCATAGCTGACGCGTGCATCGCTTTTGACGGCCGAAACCCACTCTTTCCCGTAGCCTTCGAGATGAGTGACGAACTCCTCGGTACTGTAGAACATGTCGAAGAGATAGGTGTCCGCCGGGACACCTATCTCGATGAGTTCGTCAACGAGTTCGATAGCGAGTTCAATACGGCGTTTGTCGTTTTTCTTGTAGAGGCGAAAGCCGAGTGGGTAGGTGGTTTTCTCGTCGGCGTAGAGTGCGTAGACGATGTTCTGTCCCCAGATGTAGCTGTGGATACCGTGGTCGTAGTATTTCCCCGCATGAGGGATTTTCTTGCCCGTTTTGTGCGTGAAGGTGTCGTCGATGATGACGACACCTTCACTGCTCCACCTCGTGTCATCGGCTTGTTGGAGCAGTGCGAGGCGTTCTCTGTTGAGCTGTTCTTCGTCCCAGTCGTACTCGGTGAGGAACTTGTTCAACGCACGTTCGCTCTTGGCCGGGAGAACGATATTCGAGATGCCTTGGACGGTCTTGTTGCTGGCCGCAACAAGACCTGTGACGTAGGTCTTGGCGTGGTGTTTCTGCCGTTTCGAGAAACACTCGAATTGATCGATTGGCTCAGTACACGACAGGAACGACGTTATCGGCAGCATCCACGTTTCACACGCTCTATACGCGCTCTAACGAGATAACGTGCGAAGTCAAGTAGTTAAACGTGAAGAGGGCCTTGTTTAGACGCGGTGGTGTCGGCCTCTACGGCCGTTCTCCAAACAACGCCTTCGGGTCTTGAGGCACTCAACGGCTTGTTCTGTTCGATCGATATGGACACTAACCGGCGACTTCGGGAACGTCTAAACAAGGCCGCAGTCATCATGAGGAGATATTATGTCGCCGTCCGCCCATTCCCGGGATATGCCGCAACTGGACGTGACGGACGGGTTCGACGTCCACGAGTACCGGGAGGGCTTCAAACTTCGCAAGGAGACCCGAGAGACGACACATCTCGAAAACCGGGCCGGATACGACTGTCCGGCCTGTGGGAAGCCCTTCGAGAAACTGTTCGTCTCCGAGAAGCGCATGCAGTCGTTTCAGTCCCCGCCCGGGCCGTTCTGTCTGGTGCGAACGGACGACCAGTTGCTGCTGTTCACACACGGCCAGGGCCGACCGTGACCTGGTCCACGGGTCCGGACCGCGAGATTTTAATTCGGCGGGGGCGAACTACGTGTAATCAGTATGGCCGCATCGTTCTCTGAGTTGGCCGCTACGCTTCGCTCGACGTCACTTGAGGAGTATGCCTGGTGGAAACACCACGCCGCGTTCTATTTCTCGCTCATGTTCGCTTTCACGATGCTCGTACTATATTTCGGTCTCAAGCCGGTGCTCTCTTCGCTCGGGGTAGCTTCGGTTCTCCAGGTGGCGATGAACTGGCTGCTTCGGGCAACGTTCGTCGTCGTGTTGCTCACGTCGATCACCTCCTGGCTCGGGTACTACTACGACGCGAAGTACGTCCGCTCGCTCGACGTCGACTACACCCCCAACTGGAAGCTGTACATGGTGCTTCATCTCACGCTCCCGATCGGCGGTCCGCTGTTCGCCGTGCCGCTGTATACCTTCCAGCGATTTCGCCACGTCGGCTTGCCCGTTTTCGGTTGACCCTGCCGGCAGTGCGAGACAGGCGGGAACCGAAACCTACTCCCGCCCGGACTGATTACGGCGACGACAGTAGAGCGCAATGCCTGCCGATCATCTGACCTCGGAGAAAGACGAGTCCCTCCGGAGCGCGGAAGTGACCGAAGGGGTCGACCGTGCACCCCACCGGTCGCTGTTTCGCGCCGCGGGGCTGAGCGACGAAGAGATCCACAACCCACACATCGGGATCGCCAACTCCTGGAACGAGATCGTCCCCGGTCACGTCCACCTCGACGAACTGGCCGAGTACGTCAAGGAAGGCGTCCGCGAGGCCGGCGGTACCCCGCTGGAGTTCAACACGATCGCCGTCGATGACGGGATCGCGATGGGACACGAGGGGATGCGATCCTCGTTGCCATCCAGAGAAGTGATCGCCGACTCGGTCGAGTTGATGGCCAACGCCCACCAGTTCGACGGGATCGTCGCACTGGCCTCGTGTGACAAGATCGTTCCCGGTATGTTGATGGCCATCGCCCGGCTCGACATCCCGGCGATCGTCGTCACCGGCGGACACATGGAGGCCGGCGAGTACGATGGCGAGACCGTCGACCTGGTCGACGTCTTCGAGGGCGTCAGCCAGCATGCCGAAGGCGAGATGGACGACGACGAACTCTACCAGCTCGAGTGCACCGCCTGTCCCGGCGAGGGGTCGTGTGCCGGCATGTTCACGGCGAACACCATGGCCTGCGTCACGGAGACACTTGGGCTGTCCTGGACCGAGTGTGCGACCTACGGGGCGACCGACGACCGCAAGCGCGAGATTGCACGCAAGAGCGGCCGTCGGATCCTCGATCTCGTCGAGCGGGACATCCGTCCCTCGGAGTTTCTCACCCGCGAGAGCTTCGAAAACGCCGTTGCGGTCGATCTGGCGCTCGGTGGCTCGACGAACACCATGCTGCACCTCCCGGCGATCGCTCAGGAAGCCGGGCTGGACCTGACGCTGACGGACTTCGAGGAGATCGCCGAGCGGACGCCCCACCTGGCGCACATGAGCCCGGCCGGCCCCTGGCGGATGGAACACCTGCGCGACGACGGCGGTCTCCCGGCACTGTACCACCGGATCGACGACCTGCTCCATCTCGATGCGCCGACGGTCGACGGCCGGACGATCGGCGGCCGGATGGGTGACCGCCAGCCCGGCGGGCAGGTCATCCGCGATCGGGACGACCCGGTCCACGAGGAAGGCGGGCTCGCAGTGCTCCGCGGTAATCTCGCACCCGAGGGGTCGGTCGTCAAGGCCGGCGCGATGGACGGCTCCATGCGCCAGTTCGAGGGGACCGCACGGGTCTTCGAGTCTCAGCGGGCGATGCTCGACGCCTACGACGAGGGCGAGATAGAAAAGAGAGACGTGGTCGTGATCCGCTACGAAGGGCCGAAGGGCGGTCCCGGGATGCCCGAGATGCTCGAACCCACATCGAAGATCAGCGGCTCACCCACGCTCTCGGGCGAGGTGGCATTGCTGACGGACGGGCGGTTTTCCGGCGGGACTCGCGGCGCCGCGATTGGCCATGTAAGTCCCGAAGCGGCCGCCGGCGGACCGATCGCGCTGGTCGAGGACGGCGACACGATCCGGATCGACGTCGACGCTGGTGAGCTGACACTGGACGTGTCACGGGAAGAGCTACAGCGTCGGGCAGCCGACTGGGAGCCGCCTGAGATCGACGCGACGGGCGTCATCGAGCGATTCGCCGCGCTCGCGACCAGTGCCGCGACCGGCGGCGTGCTGGAAGCGCCCGATCTGGCTGCACCGGAAATCCGACTCGAAGAGACGTCCGGCCGCGCCGCAACCGGTGACGACTAGCGACGACGCCGTTCGTTCCGATCACGCAAGCGCCGCGTCGAGCCGGATATCGACGCCGGCCAGTGCTTTCGAGACGGGGCAGCCTTCCTTGGCACCGGCGGCGATCTCCTGGAACGTCTCCTCATCGATGTCGGGAATCGACGCTTCGAGCGTGAGTTCGATCCAGTCGATTTCGCCCGCCTCGGGGTCGAGGTGGACGTCGGCGTCGGCGTGTAGCTCCTCGGGCTCGTAGCCCGCTTCGTCAAGTTCGTTCGACAGAGCCATCACGAAACAACCGGCATGAGCCGCGCCGATCAGTTCCTCGGGATTGGTCGCGTCCCCGTCTTCGAACCGGGACGCGAACGAATAGGGCCCTTCGTAGACGCCGCTGCCGAGAGCGAGGTCGCCGCTTCCGCTTTTGAGATCGCCGCGCCAGGTCGCCTCTGCGTTGCGTGTTGGCATAGCGGTCGCACAGACGACTCCTGCACAGAAAGAGGTTGGCGAAGTTGCGGGTTCTGCCGCGGTCGCTAGAGACCGTGATGGTTGCTCAGGAGTGGTTGCATGGACTGACGGGATATCGCGCGGACTGGATAGTCGCGCGTCGCGAGGGACGTTCGGTTCCCAGTCGCTGGCAAGCCGGTCGACATTATAATAGCTCACTGTCCCGAGAAACATGACAGATGGGTCCCACGCTCGAGGCGTTCGTCGTCGCGATGAATACCGTCACGCTCGTCTGTGGCGGCCTCGTGACGCTGTATGCCGTGCGCGCCTATCGTCGAACGGGAGCCCGTGCGCTCGGCTCGCTGGCGGTCGGGCTCGCGTTCGTCACGGCAGGCGCGCTGCTGGCTGGCGGACTCCACCAGCTCGTGGGACTCGATTTCGCGACAGGGGTCGGGATCCAAAGTGCGTTCACCGCCGCTGGATTCGCCGTACTCGCGCATTCACTGTATACAAGCTGGGAGAATCCTGGCGGCCAATCATCCATGTGAGCGGAGATCGCCGCGACTGTTCGCCTAGACGGGCCAGATCCGCCGGCCCAGTCACGTCTTTTCGTCCAGACGGGTCAAATCCGCCGGCGTGTTCACGTCTTTTCGTCCAGACGGGTCAAATCCGCCGGCCCAGTCACGTCTTTTCGTCCAGACGGGTCAAATCCGCCGGCGTGTTCACGTCTGCGAGGACGTGGCTTCCCCACCGCTGTTCGACGGACTCGCTCGTGATAGTGGTGTATTCGATGGCGTCAAGCGCTGCACGGAGCCGCCGTGTGCCACGCGACCGCTGTTCGGTGACCGCTGTACGGAGCGCCATCGCGTCGAAGACTGCGGGGACTGGCTGATCGATGCCGTCCGCACGGATCACGATTCCCTCGCTGGATAGCGATTCGAACAGCGAGCGGTACAGTCCAGCGGGAACCAGGGGTCGGTCGGCAGTCGTGACGGCGACGGTATCAGCTTCGAGCCCGTCGAGCGCGGCGTCCAGTCCCGCCAGCGGTCCCTCGTCGGGCGTCGGGTCGGGGCGGTAGTCGACGTCAGACAGTACGGTCTCGAACGCCGAAAGTTGCTCGCGTCGGCAGCTAACGACGACCCGTTCGACGACCGCCTGCAGCGGCTCGACGGCGTGGACGATCAACGGTCGGCCACGAAACTCGGCGAGCGTCTTGTCACGCTCGCCGAACCGACGTGCGAACCCACCGGCGAGGACGATTCCGGCACGCGTATTCACGGACGAGTGTTCGTTTCCCGTCCTGATAGACGTTCGTTATTGACCCATGTGGGGACCGGAGTCATCCGGTGGACCGGGGTCAGCAGGGCCGCCAGGTCCACTACCGGGACCACCGGTCCAGTTCCCGGGGACGCCAGCCGGTGGTCCACCGGGACTGTCGGGCATCCCCTTGCCTACGCTGGGGCCGGCGATCCCGCGTGCGATCTCGGCGACTTCACCGCCGCGCATCTCGCTGGCTTGCTCGCGGAGGCTGTCGATCTCAGAGACGTCAAGCCCCGCGGCAGCACGGGCCTGCTCTGGCAGCGCATCGGCGACGGACCGGCTCCGGTTGAGCTGGTGTTCGAGCTGCTGGGTACGGGCGGCGAGGGCGGCAGTTCTGGCCCGGTAGGTGTCACGGTCGAGCGTGCCGTTCTCGTAGGCCGTCCGGAGTTGCTCGCGTTGCTGGCGGAGTTCCTCGAGACGCGTCTCTATCGCGGGCAGCCGGTCGGCGACGACGGCTGCCTTGCGCTCGTCGCTCTCGGCAGCAGCGATCGCCTGGCCGAAAGCCCGTCCCTCAATCGCGCCGTCAAGTTCTGTCTGGCCGACGGCGACGACGCCGGCGAGTTGTGCACCGGGGGCGATCGAGTCGTCAGTTGCGGTCTGTGCTGGAGCGGACTGGGTTTGTGTCGACGCCGGGAGCGAAAGTGCCGCCGCTGGCGTCACGAACAGTGCCGCGACGACGAGCACCAGCGCCACCCGGTATCGGGACGGTGAACGCATCGTACTTCCTACTCGGCGCCACAGACACGTATAAACGCCACATCTCTATCTCCGATTAAGCGGGATTAAGCAGGTTTCAATCCGGACGCAGTCGCGCGATCTCGCGTCTGTCCCATCGTGAACGGACGAAAGAATTATAATTCGCTTTCGTCCGGATCGACGAGGACGTTCTCGCGGCCGAGGCGGAAGACTTCGACGCGTCCGTCCTCGCGGAGGGTCTTGACGACCTGGCTGGTCTTGGCGTCGGTCCAGTCGAACTCGGCTGCGACCTCTTGCTGTTTGACACGGCCGCCCTGTTCGTCGAGCAGTCGCAGGACCCGTTCTTCGTTGCTCAGCAACTCCTCGTCGGGCTCGGATTTACTTGCACCGCTGGTGTCGCCGGGCCCGGTTTCTGCGAGCGTCTCGTCTGTGGGCCCAGTCGCGTCTGCAGGTTGCTCCTTGCGAGCGCGCCACCACCACAGACCCGCGGCAACGCCGATCACGAGGACGGCAGCGACGCCGACGACAGCCAGCGTCGGGAACGACGAGGCGGGACTGGCGACGACCTGCGGTCCCTCGGGACCGAACTCGATCGGTCCCTGCCAGACAGCAGTCCGGTCGCGCCGATCGTCGGGCGTCGGCGAGACGGTGTCGGCGTCGTATCCTTCGGGCCAGGTGATCACCAGCCGACTATCTTCTTCGAGGAAGAACCCTGCGAGCGCGTCGCCGGCTCGGATCGTCTCACCGTCGACTGCCGAGAAATTCGTCCATCGGAACCGATACGTGACGGTTCCGTACTGCTGGACGCTTTCGACGTCTGTCGATACCGAGAGGTTCTCGATCGCCATCGAACGACCGGTGGCGTTCTCGGCCGTCCGCGCAGTGCGTTCCATCCGATCACGGAACGCCGCAGTGTAGGTCGTGGTGTTCTGTTCGATGTCCGCCTGGAGTTGCTCGAAGGCCCTCGTCTCGTTGTCTGTCGCCAGTTCGACCCGATAGGAGACCGACCAGATCGCGGTGCCGTCCGGTTCGAGCGTCAGATCGAGGACGACGCTGTCCGGATCGAGCTCGCTTTGCGCGAACGTCTCGGCACCGAGTTCCGCACGCGCACCATTGTCAGCGACGGCAGGGCTGGTCGTAACGCTGAGCAATAGCACAGCAGCGACGAACACAGCGCGAACAGCGGGGGAAGTCATCGATCGCGCATATGTTCCCACCCGGGAAAGAGGTAGTGGCCGCGGGAGCGTCTAGAAGGACTTCTTGATGCTGAGGAACGCTGCCTTGTGTGCCTGCTCGTCGGCGAGCAGTTCCGTCGCCAGGTCGGCAGTCACGTAGTCGTCAGCGTCTTCGGCAGCTGCGACCAGTGACTCGTAGGTCTCGATAGCATCCTCTTCGGCCTCGATGACGCCGTCGACGACAGTCTCGACGTCGGTACTGTCTGCGGGCGGCTGGAGCATGTCCTGTGTCGGCTTGATGTCCATCGACGCCGGAGGAACCTCACCGTAGTACCGGAGCCGGTACCCCAGCTCTTCGGCGTGGCCCAGTTCCTCCTGTACGTCTTCCATCAGGTCCTCGGCGACGTCTTCGCCGTCGAGCGTCTCCAGGTAGATCGCGTTCGCGAGGTAGTTCATCACCGTCTCGACTTCGTCGACGTACGCCTGTTTAAGCAAATCCACGACTTCGTCTGACATTGCAAGTGTCTGGTTGGTGGGCTGCACAATAAATTGACGGGTCGGAATCCCGACCGCTGGGAACCCGTATGATTAATATTCTGTAATCCTGTAATGCTTCAAAGTTATCAAAAATTTGATCACAGTCCCGTGTGATGGTAATACGTGACGCATGGAGTTCACACGTCAGGAGTCGCTAGACCGGCTTCAGGAAACAGTATCGAACGGCGATCCGATCATCGGCGCGGGCGCGGGGACGGGTATCTCGGCGAAGTTCGCCGAGCGCGGCGGCGTCGACCTGCTGATCATCTACAACTCCGGACGTTACCGGATGAACGGCCGGGGGTCTCTGGCCGGCCTGTTACCCTACGGTGACGCCAACGAGATCGTCGTCGAGATGGGCCACGAGGTCATCCCGGTCGTCGAGGACACGCCAGTGCTCGCCGGCGTCAACGGGACGGATCCCTTCCGCCAGATGGACGTGTTCATCGAGGACCTGAAACGACGCGGGTTCTCGGGCGTCCAGAACTTCCCGACGGTGGGCCTCATCGACGAGGACAGCGGGTTCAGACAGAACCTCGAGGAGACGGGGATGGGCTACGACAAGGAGGTCGACATGATCCAGGAGGCCGCCGAGCAGGACATGCTCACCTGCCCGTACGTCTTCACCGAGGAGCAGGCCCGCGAGATGGCCGAAGCGGGAGCGGACGTGATCGTCTCGCATATGGGCCTGACCACCTCGGGGGACATCGGCGCCGAGACCGCGCTGGACCTCGAAGCCGCCGCCGAGCGCGTCCAGGCACATCACGACGCCGCCAAGGAAGTCAACGACGACGTCATGGTGATCTGTCACGGCGGCCCGATCGCCTGGCCCGACGACGCCAGGTACGTCCTGAACAACACCGAGGGCGTCGTCGGGTTCTTCGGCGCCTCCAGCATCGAACGTCTCCCGACGGAGGAGGCCATCGAGAACCAGGCTCGCGAGTTCAAGGAGATCGATCTCTGAGATGCCCGACCACGAGTACTTCGTCGAACCCGACGACGTCGAGAGTCAGCTGTTCGACTGGGGCGTCCTGAAGTGGCTGAGCACGCCCGACGTGACGGGCGGCGAGCGCTTCAGCGCGGGGGTCGTCAAACTCGAGCCGGGGAAGGGTCACGAACGCCACACGCACCCCGACAGCGACGAGATCCTCTTCGTCATCCGGGGCGAGGGCGAACAGGAAGTCGCCGACCAGACGCGCGAGATCTCGGCCGGTGAGATGGTGTTCGTCCCCGAAGGCGTCGAGCACGGCACCGTCAACACCGGCTGGGAACCGCTGTTGTTGCTCGCGGTCTACGCGCCGCCGGGTCCCGAGGAGGTACTCCGGGACCTCCCTGAGTGTGAGATCGTCCCGCCGGGAGAACTGCCGACGCCCGAAAACGTGGAGGGGCGAGCATGAGCGTCGTCATCGTCGGCACGCTCGACACGAAAGGCGAAGAGGTCGGCTTCGCCCGGGACGTCCTCCGCTCGCAGGGCGTCGACGTGCACGTGATCGACACGGGCGTGATGGGCGAGCCCGAGATCGACCCGGACACCACCGCGAGCGAGGTCGCCGAGGCCGCCGGCACCACTCTGGAGCACCTTCGGGACGACGCCGAGCGCGGCGAGGCGATGGAGGCGATGGGCGAGGGCGCGGCCGCGATCGCCCAGCGGATGCACGACGACGGCGAACTCACGGGGGTGCTCGGACTCGGCGGCTCCGGCAACACCTCGATCGCGACTACCGCGATGCGCGCGCTCCCGGTCGGTGTCCCCAAGGTGATGGTCTCGACGATGGCCTCCGGCGACACCGAGCCGTACGTCGGCGCGAAGGACGTGATGATGCTGTACTCGGTGGCCGACATCGAGGGCCTCAACCAGCTCTCCCGGAAGGTGATCGCCAACGCGGCGCTGGCGATGGTCGGGATGGTCGAAAACGAGCCCGATGTCTCCGTCGAGGACCGGCCCACCATCGGGGTCACGATGTTCGGCGTCACGACGCCCTGCGTCCAGACGGCCCGGGCGTACCTCGAAGAGCGGGGCTACGAGACGATCGTCTTCCACGCGACCGGGACCGGCGGCCGGGCAATGGAGGACCTGGTGCGCCAGGGCGTCATCGACGGCGTGCTGGACGTGACGACGACCGAGTGGGCCGACGAACTCGTCGGGGGCGTGCTCAACGCCGGCCCCGACAGGCTCGACGCCGCCGCGGAGACGGGCACGCCACAGATCGTCTCGACGGGCGCGCTGGACATGGTCAACTTCGGGCCGCGTGACTCCGTCCCCGCGGAGTTCGAGGACAGACACTTCCACATCCACAACCCGCAGGTGACGCTGATGCGGACCACGCCCGAGGAGAACGCCGAACTCGGCGAGATCATCGCCGAGAAGCTCTCCGCGGCGACCGGCCCGACCGCGCTGTACCTGCCGCTTTCGGGCGTCTCGATGATCGACGTCGAGGGCGAGGACTTCCACGATCCCGAGGCCGACGCAGCGCTGTTCGAGGCGCTCAGAGAGAACCTGGCGGAGTCGGTCGAACTGATCGAGATGGAGACCGACATCAACGACGAGGAGTTCGCGCGAGCGATGGCCGAGAAGCTCGACGAGTACATGCAGGAGGCGGGCCTCGGACCCGAGTGACCGAGGGTGCTGTCGCAACGGGGAATCGACTGTCGAAACGATCCTCCGTTTCATAGTGATTACTGTAACGATGTACCGGTACGACCGTACTACTTCGTGCGGTCGACCCGGAACAGACGTACAGTAATCACTATCAGTCGCGAACCGCTGGGATCGTCACACGTCGGGCGGGGCTCGCGTGTCTGTCGGGATCGGCGTCTCGTCGGACGTCACGTCAGAGACGTCAGTGTCCGCAGAGACGATCCAGACGCGCTCGCCCCCGAAGATCTTGCTCTCGATAGCACCGTCGCGTTCGAGAGCGCGCAACTTCTCGGCCACCGTCTCGTACGAGTCTGAGACCACATCAGCGACGTCTTGGGTCGTCGTCATACCCCCCGCGTCGGTCATCTCTCCCGCCTTCACCGCCTCGATCAGTTCTTGTGAGGTGGTTGTCATTATGTGATAAAATACGGGCTGGAACAGGATAACTCTGCTGTCGTCTTCGTTCCGATAGCCCGCGAAACGTTCCGAGACGCTCACTCACGAGTCGATTCCGGGCCATCAACGTGTCCTGATACTGGTAGCTGTCATGTGTAACGCTCACCTGAATACACTGTTTGTGAGCCAGAGGACAGTCGAACGACTTCGTCAGGAGCTTCTTGACCCGCCTTGCGGAAGATTCGACGGCGGATCTGAACCGCTCTAAAAGACGGTATCAGTCCATTGCGGCGTCGATCCGCTCGAACTGTGCGTCTGTCAGCTCGACGTCGACCGCGCCGAGATTCTCCTCGAGTTGCTCGGGCGTGCGGGCTCCGATGATCGGCACGATTGTCAGGGCTTCGTGGTGGAGCAGCCACGCAAGCGAGATCTGGGCCGGTGAGGCGCCGGTCTCCTCGGCCACGGCACGGATCTCTTCGAGGACGTCCCAGGCGTCTTCCTTGAGATACCAGTCCTCGAAGTGCTCGTCGATGTCCCCGCGCGAGCCGTCGGGGGCCTCGATCTCGCCATCGCCGACGCGCTCGTACTTGCCCGTCAGGAAACCACCGTGCAGCGGCGAGTACGGACAGACCGCCAGGTTCTGATCCTCACAGACGTCGAGATACTCCGCGACTGGATCCCGGTAGACGGCCGAGTACTGGGGCTGAGTGACGGTGAAGGCCTCGTAGTTGTTGACGTCGGCCTTCCAGAGACCCTTGGTCAGCTTCCAGGCGTCAGCCGTCGAGAGGCCGACGTGGTGGACTTTCCCTTCGCTGATGAGATCGTCAACAGTGCGCAGGGTCTTCTCGATCGGCGTCTCGTCGTCGAAGCGATGCAGGTACAGGATGTCCAGATACCCCGTGTCGAGTTTCTCCAGCGAGCCCTCGACTTCCGCGCGGACGTTTTTCGCCGAGAGATTCTCCTGGAAGCGCGAGACGTCCGACCAGTAGCACTTCGAGGCGATCACGTAGTCCTCGCGATCCTGATCGTCGAGCCACTCACCGATCCAGCGTTCGGAATCGCCACCGCCGTAGCCGTTGGCGGTGTCGACGAAGTTCCCACCCATTTCGGCGTACGCGTCGAGCAGTTCGTGGGCTTCTTCCCGACCCGTCTCGACGATACCGGTTTCCTCGTGTTCCATCCCGAATCGCCAGGTTCCGAGCGCGATCGGTGACACTTCCAGTCCGGTCTCTCCTAATCTCACGTACTCCATAGTCGCATCCAGAAGTGGCCCTGCTATAGATCTGATGTGGTATGCCGTCACATGTGACCTCTTCCCCACCATACTCGCTCGTCGCGTAACACGACGGTGCGATCGACGTGGAACGGGATTGCTCGCTCCGTATCAGGCGTCCTCTGGTCGTTCGGCACGCTCGCGGTCGTCGGTGATCGCAGGCAGATTCGGATCGCGGAACGGTGACCGGCCCAGAACCGCCCCGTCGAGGTCCTGTTCCTCGATCTGGGTTTTGAGCACGCGCTTGAGACGGTTGACGTTCGTGGTCGTCAGCTCCTGCTGGTCGAGCAACTGCCGGTAGGTCTCGTCGTCGGTGATCGGATCGTACAGCTCGTACAGTCGTTCCATACTGTCGGCCGACAGCTCGGCCAGGCGCTCGTCGTCGTGCAGGCCGAGCTGGCGCTGGCGCTCGCGGTCGACGACGTGGCTGACGACGACGAGCGTGACCGTCGGGATGGCCCGCTGGCTCCCGAACGCCGTGAGATCGAGTTCGGCCATCAGCCCGAGCACGCGATCGCGCTCCCAGGGCGTCAGATCGAGCCGCGAGCAAACCGCGTGGGCGATCCGGATCTTGTCCAGCCGGTGCATGCGCTCGCTGTGGCCCGCCATCGCCGGGTGTCGTTCCTCGTGGAGCCGCCGCAGGCGCTCGGGGATGTCCTCGTCCGGGCTCTGTGCCCGACCGATCAACGTTGCACTCGGCGTCGCGATGTCCCACCGACGGACGCGTTCGTCTTTGACGGCCTCGGTTCGCGGGAGCGAGCCGTCGCCCGGCCCGGAACTGACCCACGGCTCGTCGTCACGCGGCTCGCGCAACCCCTGGTCCTCGTACCGCATATCTCTCACTCAGAGTTCGGTCGGCAAGACGATGACGGTCGGTAACTATATTTGTTTTCCGTGACAATTATCCGATGGCACGCGGCCCGCTCGGGAGTCGTGCCAGCAGGTGACCACAATGGTATTCAAGAAAATCAAGCTGATCGGGACGAGCACAGAGAGCTTCGAGGACGCAGTCGACGATGCCATCGAGCGCGCCGAAGCGACCCTCGAGAACATCCAGTGGGTTGAAGTCGAGGAATTAGGAGTCGAGATCGCGACGGCCGAGGACCGCGAGTACCAGGCCGAGGCCGTCGTCGCCTTCGAACTGGAAGGATAGCGCGATTGCGGATCTCGCTATTTTTCAAAGCGCACGTCGACGCTGTGGGCGTGCGCTTCGAGCCCCTCGCGATCGGCGAGCGTGGTGATCGTTTCCCGTAGCTCGGACAGTCCGTCTTCCGAGAGTCGTTGGACAGTCGCCGAACGGACGAACGTATCGACCGACAGCCCACTGGCGAGTCGCGCCTGCGCGTCGGTCGGAAGCACGTGGTTCGTCCCGCTGGCGTAGTCGCCGGCAGCGACCGGCGAGTACGGTCCGAGGAAGGCGCTGCCGTAGTTCTCGATTCGATCGAGCAGCGCGTCCTCGTCGTCGGCCTCGACGTAGATGTGTTCGGGGGCGAACTGGTCGGCGAACAGCGCCGCCTCGCTCATCGAGCGGGCGACGAACACGCCGCTGGCCTCGTTGTCCAGCGCGTCGCGAATGATCTCCTCGCGGTCGCGCTCGCCCGCCTGTGCGTCGATCTCCTCGGCGACGGCTGCAGCGAGGTCCTCGTCGTCCGTGACGGTCACGACGGCCGCGTGCGGGTCGTGCTCGGCTTGTGCGACCATTTCCGCGGCCAGGCGTTCGGGATCGGCCGTCCCGTCGGCGAGGACGAGCACCTCGCTCGGGCCGGCGAGCATGTCGATCTTCACGTCGCCGCGGACTTCGGCCTTCGCGGCCGTCACCCACCGGTTGCCGGGGCCGACAATGACGTCCACGCTGTCGATCGATTCGGTCCCGTAGGCCATCGCACTGATCGCCTGTGCGCCGCCGACCTGGTAGACGGCGTCGGCACCGCCGGCGTGGATCGCCGCGAGCGTGACCGGGTTGATCTGTTCGGCCGGGGGCGTCACGGCGACGACGTGGTCGACGCCGGCCGCTTTCGCCGGGACGATCCCCATGAGCGCGCTGGAGGGGTAGGCGGCCGTGCCGCCCGGTGCGTAGACGCCCGCGCTGTCGAGCGGGTAGAACCGACGGCCGAGTTCGCGACCCTCGGTCTCGTAGGACCAGTCCTCGCGGACCTGGCGCTGATGGAACCCCCGGATGTTGTCGGCAGCGGTCTCGATCGCCTCGCGGACGTCGTCGTCGATCGACTCGTAGGCCCGCTCGGCCTCGTCCGTGATGTCGAAGTTGCCCACCTCGACATCGTCGAACTTCCGACAGTACTCCCGGAGTGCGACATCGCCCTCTTCGCGGACGCGATGGACGATCTCCGCGACGTCGTCGCGGATCTCTTCGAGCCCCGCATCGCGTTCGAACAGGGCGCGTCGCTCCGCCGGATCGAGTTCGGAGATGGACTGTACGTCCATACACCCGACTGTTCAGACTGGAGCGTCATACCCTTTGCTATTGTGACCGGAAAAGTCACAGACGGGACGCCGTTCTATCTGTATCGAACGTGAGGAAACGCTGGCCAGGTCGAGTCAAACGACCGCAACACTATCTCGATCGGAGCAGTTGCCACCCGGCGACCATCGCGAGCACGAACGCGCCCCCCAGGAAGAACGCGAGCGCCGGGTCGATGGCGTTGACGACCTCGGCCGCGGTCTGCGGGGCGTCGGCCATAATGTCTGGTCCCGAAGGCTCGGCCGATCCGGGTTCGGGCGCGAGCCAGCGTTCGACCGCCGCACCGAACGCGAGACTGCCGCCAGCGAGCAGCCCGACGGCACCCAGCGCCCGGGCGAGCGCGCGTTCGATCCGCGACTCGCTGTCGTCGCGTCCGGCCACGAAGACGACAGCCTCGCTGGCCGGCGCGTAGACGGACATCTCGTTGCCCTTCTCGGAATAGCGCGTCCCGACCTCCCGGATCAGTCCCGCAGACTGGAGATTTTCGAGGTGATAGTGGACGTTCTGCAGCGAGGTCCCGACCTCCTCGCGTAGCTCGGTCGGAGAGGATGGCTGATCGTACAGTCTCGAAAGGATCGTCCGCGCCGTGTCGGCGGACAGCGCGTTCAACGCGTCCCGCGTATCCTCCGCGTCGAGGCTGTAGACCCGCGGATCCTCCGGCGGGGCCGGATCCAGCCGGGAGGGCAGCAACCGTTGTATCGACATGGTCGTCTCTAGTGAAGCCACCTATAATCCAGTTCCTGTAGCTCAAAGAGCCGTTTGACCGACTGTAACCCTAGGTATACACGATCGAAACGAGGTGCAGTACGGTCGCGGTGACTGCGATTCCGAGGATCCCAAACATGGCGAACAGTCCGGCGATCGCAAACTGTGGCGGGAGGCTCCGGTAGATGACCCAGCCGGTTGCCCCCGCCGATCCGAGCAGGAGGGCGTGAAACAGCAACCACCCGCCGGCCTCGCGCACGAACCGCAATACTCGCTCCCGTGCCGCTGGGCCGTGACGAGGCGTCGTCGGTTCGCCGGCCCGGGCCCAGGCCGCTGCCGGGCCGGCGTCCGTGACGTGTGCCGTCGCGCCGCCCGTCGATCGTCCCTGGGGCCCGTCGCGGTCGCGCCACCACTCGTCGTCCGTCCCGGGAGTCGCCGTCCCTTCGTTGACGGCGTCCGTTCGCTCTGTCTCTCCCGTGCCACGCGGTTCCGCCGCCCGATCCGCCCGCTCCGCTGTCAGGCCGAACAGCTCGGCCCGGGCATGCTGGCGCAGATACGCCTCGTGACCCATGCGATCGTATCTGTCCCGCTCGTCCTCGTCCAGCAGCGTATCCCGGGCCACGATGAGCCGCTTGAACTGCCTGGTCGCGTGCGGATCGTCGCTGACGTCCGGATGCTCGTCTCTGGCCCGGTCGCGATACGCCTGGCGTATCGTCTCCGGATCCGCGTCCCTCCCAACACCCAGCAACGAATACAGCGACTCTCCCATGCCCGTGTGCGACCCATCGCGTTAACACCTCTTTATCCCGTCGGGTATCTTCGCAGTCTGAAGACGGCGTCTACCGTTTTGAGCTGATGGCTATTTTTTGCTCGCGTCGAAGTCGAACAGGGCAAATCGGAGATTTGCTGGCTCGATCCGATTACACCGGATCGAACACCGAAAATCGGAGATTTTTGAGCCTGACGACCCTCACAGTTCGTCAAACAACTCCTCACCGTCGACCATATGCTCCGCGACGGCGTCCATATCGAGCGTCACGCCCAGGCCCGGCTCTTCGGGAATCGTAATGGAACCGTCCTCGATGACGTCTTCCTCGACGAGATCGCCCCACCAGTCGAGTTCGTAGCTGTGGAACTCGACCGCCAGGGCGTTCGGGATCGCCGCACCGACCTGGGCGCTTGCCATCGTCGCTACCGGGGAAGCGACGTTGTGCATCGCTACGGGGACGTAGTACTGGTTGGCGACGTCGGCGATCTTTCTGGTCTCGCGCATCCCGCCGACTTTCGGTAGATCCGGCGCGACGATGTCGACGGCCTGGTCTTCGAGGAGCCGACGATGTTCTGTCACACGATATCGGTTTTCCCCGGCCGCGATCGGCGTGGTCGTCGACCGGGTGACCTCGCGCTGAACCTCGAGGTTCTCGGGTGGAACCGGATCTTCGAGCCACCAGACGTCGTATGCCTCCAGCGCGTCGGCCAGTCGCCTGGCCGACCCGCCGGAATAGGTCCAGTGGCAGTCGAACGCGACGTCCGCCCGGTCGCCGACGCGTTCGGTCACGGCCTCGACGATCTCGACCTTGTGGTCGATCTCGGGCCGGCGGAGATGCCGATTCGCGCGGTCTTTCTCGTGGCCGCTGGGCACATCCAGATCGAACTTCAGCGCGTCGTATCCTAGCTCCTCGACGACGCGCTCGGCCTCGTCGGCGCAGGCCTCGGGATCGGCCTCCGCTTCGGTGTGACAGTCGTTGTAGACGCGCACCTCGTCGCGGTACTTTCCGCCCAGCAACTGGTAGGCGGGCAGCTCCAGAATCTTGCCCGCGAGGTCGTGCAGCGCGACCTCGATCCCGGCGATCGCGGTGACGGTGACACCTTCGACCGATCCCTCGCCGGACATCTTCTGGATCAGGTGTTCGTAGAGACGGTCGATATCCAGCGGGTTCTCCCCGACGAGAAACGGCGTCATCCGGTCGATCAGTTCGGGGACGCCGGCGCCCCAGTAGGCCTCGCCGGTGCCGACGACGCCAGCGTCGGTGTAGACTCTGACGAGCGTCCACGGGAAGTTCCCGTCGACCATCGTCGTCTGGACGTCGGTGATCTCCACGTCGCGGCCGCCGCCACGAGAGCGCGTAACGCCCATCGTCTCCGCGGAGAGGTTTCGCATCGTGTACTCGGCGTTCGGATCGCGCAAGCGGCCATACTCGCGGCTCATGGCCGGCCGTTCCGGCGCGTGCGGGAAAAGTGGTGGTGGTAATATCGCCGAGAGCGATCACTCGGAGAGCGCTTTCGGGACGAGCCAGCGCGTCACGGCTATCAGTCCGAGCAAGATCAGTACGGTCGCGATCGTGATGACGACAGCCACGTCCATGTCTGAATCTCCAACGGCGAGAAATAAAGCACTACCGCTCTCTACAGGTAATGTCGAAACGACCCAAGCTGCGGGAAGCGTAGCGTCTCCCCGGCGTGTTCGTCTCTGACGATCGGTTCGAGCGGCTCGGCCGCGACGACCAGCGGCGACTGGAAGTCCGTCGCGTCCATCCCGTTGATCGGAACGCCGGCGGTAAAACGGTTGAACGCCGGCAACACGAGTGCCTCCGCCCCATCCGGGCCACCGGGACCCTGCAGAAAGCACGGCTGTCGCTGTCCCTCGATCTCGATGACAGGGTGGTCGTGACCCAGGACGTACCGTTCAGCCTCGACGTCGGGCCGTTCGTGTCCGTGTACGACGACCGTCCGCTCGTCGATTCGATATCGGTCCGCGATCGGGCCATCCCAGACTTCCCCGAGCATCGTGTCGTGATTGCCGGCGACGACGACCAGCTCCGCGTCGGCGTCGATGACGCGCTCTTCCAGCGCCGCGAGTCGGTCGTCGACCATCGACGGGATCGTATCGAATGCGTGGAGGACGTCGCCAGCGAGAACGACCGTCCGGGGGGCTGTCGCTTCGAGGAGTTCCTCGAGCCGCCCGAGGACGTCCTGACCGTCTTCGATCGGGGCCTCGACTGCGGACGTCGCGGCGCGACCGAAGTGCAGGTCTGCGAGAACGAGCGTCCCGTCCATCAGGACCGCCCGGTCGCGAAACGTGACCGTCATCGTTCGGAACGAGTGCCCCAGCGGACAAAAACAGTGTGCAACGGGGAGTGTGCGGGGAACACCCCGGCTCGGGTCCCGAGTATTCGATCCGTGTGACCCGTTATTCGCCCCGTCTGCCTGTAGAGAACGTATTGACCACTGGCCGGATCAGAGAGGACGTCGACTGCTGGATCGGGTCCTCGAAACCTGACTCGAACCCGACACATAAAACATTGTGGACAGATAATACACCAGTCACGATGAACCTGGACGACGTCGACGTAACGGAGAGGTACGGCATCGCGTTGCTCGTCTTCTCGGTCTACGGTGCGGTGGCGGGGGTCGAGATTCTCGATAGGATCGCGCTCCTCACGAGCCTGTTCGGACTCCTCCTGTGTACGGTCGCGTTCGTTGCTCGGACTGTCTGACGTCTGTGCGCCCGTGGGTGTCCTCGGCACTGCCGTCCGGCGACTTCTGGCGTTTCGGTCACGTCACAGTCGTATTGCCGGACTGTCGAGACGGGAGTCGATCTCTCGGAGCGGTTTGGTTCTTCGTCGACTCTCGTCAGACAGAATCAGAAACTGCGGGAGGCCGTGCTTACTGGAAGCCGATCCGGCCCGAACCACGCTGGCGCTCCATCTCGCGGCCGCCGCCGCGGAACCGGTCTTCCATCTGCTCGAAGTACTCCCTGATGTCCTCGTCGATCGTCGGCCGGACGCTCTCCAGTGCCGACCGGAAGTGCTGCATCTCGACCTCTTCGGCGTCGTCGTCGTCCCGGAGCGCCTCGATAGCGGCCTCGCGGGCGATCGATTCCAGGTCCGAGCCGACGTATCCCTCCGTAATCTCTGCGAGTTCGCGCAGGCTCACGTCCGGAGCCAGCGGCGTGTCGTTGGTGTGGATCTTCAGGATCTGCTCGCGACCCTCGACGTCTGGCTCACCGATGTTGATCAACCGATCGAACCGACCCGACCGGATGAGGGCGGGATCGATCATGTCCGGGCGGTTGGTCGCGCCGATGACCATCACGTCCTCCATGTCCTCGAGGCCGTCCATCTCGGTCAGCAGCTGGTTGACCACGCGCTCGGAGACGTTCGAGCCGACGTCGCCGCCGCGTCCGGGCGCGAGACTGTCCAGTTCGTCGAAGAAGATCACCGTTGGTGCGACCTGCCGGGCCTTCCGGAAGGTCTGACGGATGGCCTTCTCGCTCTCGCCGACCCACTTGCTGAGCAGTTGCGGACCGCGCACGGAGATGAAGTTGGCGTCAGTCTCGTTGGCGACGGCCTTGGCCATCAGCGTCTTGCCCGTCCCGGGCGGCCCGTACAGCAGAACGCCGGCGGGCGGTTCGATCCCCATCCGCTCGAACTTCTCGGCCTGGTTCATCGGCCACTCGATGCTCTCTTTGACCTGCCCTTTCGCCTCTTCGAGGCCCCCGACGTCGTCCCAGGAGATCTTGGGCAACTCCACGAGGACCTCTCGCATCGCGGACGGGCTCACCTCGTTCAGGGCCCCGCGGAAGTCCTCGCGCTTGATGATCATCCGGTCGATCAGACTCGGCGGGATGTCCTCCTCGTCCAGATCGATCTCCGGCAAGTAGCGCCGCAGCGCTTTCATCGCTGCTTCCTTCGTCAGGCTCTCGATGTCCGCGCCGACGAAGCCGTGGGTCTCGGCCGCGAGCCGTGGCAGTTCGACGTCGTCCGAGAGTGGCATCCCGCGCGTGTGGATCTGCAGGATCTCCTCGCGGCCGACCTCGTCGGGGACGCCGATCTCGATTTCCCGATCGAACCGGCCGGGCCGCCGGAGAGCAGGATCGACCGAGTCGACCCGGTTCGTGGCGGCGATGACGATGACCTGCCCCCGCGATTCGAGGCCGTCCATCATCGTCAACAACTGGGCGACAACGCGCCGTTCGACTTCGCCGGTCACGTCCTCGCGCTTGGGGGCGATCGAGTCGAGTTCGTCGATGAAGATGATCGACGGCGACTCCTCGGTCGCGTCCTCGAAGATCTCCCTGAGTTGCTGTTCGGACTCTCCGTAGTACTTCGAGATTATCTCCGGCCCGGCGATAGAGAAGAAACTCGCGGAAGTCTCGTTGGCGACGGCCTTGGCCAGCAGGGTCTTGCCAGTGCCGGGCGGGCCGTGCAGCAGCACACCTTGCGGTGGCTCGATCCCGAGTTTCTTGAAGATCTGGGGGTGTTTCATCGGCAACTCGACCATCTCGCGGACCCGCTGGATCTCGTTCTGGAGGCCGCCGATGTCCTCGTAGGTGATCCCGCCGCCGGTCTTCTCGAACCCGGAGATCGGTTCCTCGCGCAGTTCGACGTCGGTATCCTCGGTGATCAGAGCGACGCCGTCCGGTTCAGTCTCGACCGCGATCAGCGGGATCGCCTGCCCGGGCGAGCGCATGAACGGGTGGTTCGTCGAGGACATCACGGGGACGATGTCCCGTTCGACGACCGGGCGCTTGAGGATCTGTCGTTTGACCATGCCCGCCGCGTCCGAGCCGAACTGGACGCTGGCCTCCTCTGGCGGGGCGAGCACGAGTTTCTCTGCCTTCTCTGCCTCTGCCTTGCGAATGGTGACACGCTCGCCGATGCCGACGTCCGCGTTCTGACGGGTGAACCCGTCGATGCGGACCGTGTCGGTGTTCCAGTCCTGGCGGTCGGCCCGCCAGACCTTCGCGGCGGTCGTGTCGCCGCCCTCGATCTCGATGATGTCACCGGGGGAGAGTTTGAGATGCAAGAGCGTGTCGGGGTCGAGGCGCGCGATGCCTCTACCCGAATCGTTCGGGTACGCTTTCGCGACCTCTAGTTGAACTTCGTTCATAGTCGAGGGTCGATGTGATAGACTGGGGCATGCCCGGAGATATGCTTTTTGCTACCGGCGGCCGGAAACGGGCTACTATCTGTGCAACGATAACCTGAAAATCAGTGTTCATCTAGGCCTTGATAGTCGCCGCCAGCGAGACCGTCACAGGGACTGCTGGATGTCGACTCCACCCCGACCGCCGAATCGGGCAGTCGATGCAGAACAGACGTACAATAATCGGTATCAGAGCGAAACTGTGAGCGGCCCCTCGTCCGAACGCTCCTGGACTGTCGTCCCGAACTGTGCCGACCGCGACTGCATCCGCTCGCGAAGCCACCGACGACCGCGCTGCCCTGCAGTCCGAACCGACTCCTCGACAACCCTGATCGGGTGGAGCCGCAGCTCCGACAGCCCCTCCTCAACCACGAGTTCGAACAGGAATGTCAGGTCGTTGCGGTGATTTTCGACGGGATAGAAGTCGGAAACAAATGTACCCGTGTCGTAAAGAATTGGACGGCCGTCGTAGACCTCGATCCCGGCGATTTCGTGAGCGCTGTGGCCGTGGACGACGTCGACGCCGCGGTCGATCAACCACCGACCGAACCGGCGGTGACGGTCGGTCTTCGGCTCGTAGTTCGGTCCCCAGTGTAGCGACGCCACGACGAGGTCGACCGACTCGGGGACCCGCGCGAGACTGTGCTCGATCCGGCTGCGGACCGCCGAATCGCGCGGATCCGTACTCAAAAAGGCCGTCCCGGCGGTGTCCAGTCCTGCGGTGAACGGACGGAATCGGTCGGTGTAGCTCACCATCGCGACAGTCAACTCCCCTGCCTCCAGGGTCGTCGGTGCGAACGCCGCTGACCGATCGTGCCCGGCGCCCGCATGGGCGATCCCTGCCGCGTCGAGCGTAGCTGTCGTGTCTCGAACCGAGGCGGGACCGTAGTCCATCACGTGATTGTTGGCGAGGCTAACTGCCCCGACGTTGCCGGTTTCAAGGACGGTCGTCGCCCACGCCGGGTCGCCCCGGAATCGCCACTGCTTGTCCGGCCAGGGGTCGCCCCGCGTGGTGAGCGTACACTCGAGGTTCCCGACGACGGTGTCCAGCGCACCGAGTCGGGTGCTCATCCCGTCCCACACCGCTCCAGGCATCGACCGGTGGGTCTCCTGGACGCGCCGAGCAAGCAGGAGATCCCCGACGAATCCGAGCCGTGCCGCCCCGTCGACGCTGTGGCGCAGCTCGAATTGGCTGTCCGGTTTCACACCCGGTACCGAACACCCTCCGAGCGCGACCCCGCAGCTGATCAGTGCTGTTCGGCGGCTGATCGGCATCGTGTTTCCGTTCGTCTGGCTGTCAGAAAAGCCACGCGGTGAACGGGTTCGTGACAGAACGCCTGGTAGCGGACGTCGATCACGCCTGGGAACCCGCTCCCCGTGGCTTCTCTCCCGGGCGTTTCGATACGTTTTGGTGTCGGTCGCTCCTATCGACAGGCGATGTACGTCTCCCCGGCGGTCCGGTCGATCGTCGACGACCCGCTCGAAGGCGAATCCGTCACGCTTCTGGTCGAGGTCGAGGACGGTTACGAACCGGGCGTCGACGCCGTCGCCGAGCGGATCGAAGACCTCGGCGGGAGCATCGAGGATCGGCGTCGCTTCGGAACGCTGGTCGTCTCGATTTCTCAGTCGGATGTCGAACAGCTCTGTGACCTCGACGGGCTGGCGATCGTCGAGACCGACAACGCGGTGACGATCGATCCCGACGGTGCGGGCGAGGACGTCGAGTACGACGTCGAGTGATCGATTTTCGACCGCGTACCGGTCACCATTCCGATCCCGGCGTTCTGCACCCGCGAGCGTTCACTCTAGCTTCCCGTTCAGCACCTTCGCCGTCGTCAACACCGGATCCCAAGTGGGGCTAAAGGGCGGGGCGTAGGCCAGATCGAGGTACTCGACCTCTTCGACGGTCATCCCCTCGTGCAGCGCCGTCGCGACGGTGTCGATCCGCTTTGCGACGCCGTCCCGACCGACGATGCTCGCGCCCAGTACCTGCTCGGTCTCGCGGTCGGCGACCATCGTCAACTCGAGTTTGTCGCCACCAGGGTAGTAGTGGGCTCGCGAGGGCGCGTTGATCGTCACGGAGACGGGATCGAAGCCGGCCTTTCTGGCCTCCGCTTCGTCGGTGATCCCCGTTCGCGCGGCTGCGAGATCGAACGCCTTGACGACGGCCGTCCCGGCGATCTCGCCGACCGGCGTTTCCGTGCCGGTGACCGTCTGGCCGATCGCTCGCCCGGCGCGGTTGGCGGTCAGCGCCAGCGGGACGTGATCCGGCTTGCCGGTCACCGTGTGCGTCATCTCCGCCACGTCGCCCGCGGCGTAGACGTCCTCGACGTTCGTCCGGCCGTACTCGTCGGTCGCGATGGCTCCCGTCTCGCCCAGTTCGATCCCCGCCTGTTCGGCCAGTTCCGCGTTCGGGACGACGCCCGCGCCGACGAGCGCCGCGTCGACCGGGACCGTGCCGTCGTCCGTCTCGACGGCCTCGATCGCCCCGTCGCCGGCGAGTCGCTCGACGCGCGTCGAGAGGCGGACGTCGACGCCCTGCTCGCGCAGGTGATCGCCCACGGCCTCGCCGACGCTCTCGCCGAAGGTCGCCAGGACCTGTGGCAGCATCTCGAACACCGTCACGTCGAGTCCGTGGGCGTCGAAGGCCTCGGCCATCTCGATGCCGACGTAGCCGCCGCCGATGACCGCCACGCGGTCGAGGTCCTCGCTTTCGACGCACGCTTTGATCTCCGCGCCGGCGTCCATGCTGTGCAGGGTGAACACGCCCTCCAGATCGAGGCCGTCGATCGGCGGCTCCAGCGCCCGCGCGCCGGTCGCGATCAGCAGGTCGCCGTAGGACTGCTCGTAGGTCTCCTCGTCGCTCCGGACGGTGACCGTCCTGGCGTCGGTGTCGATCGCGATCCCCTCGTGGCCCATCCGCAGGTCGATGTCCCGCTCCTCGATGAACCGTTCGGGCGGTACCGCGACCAGATCCTCCAGTGACTCGATCTCGCCTTTGACGTAGTAGGGGAGCCCGCAGGCACCATACGAGACCCAGTCACCGCGCTCGAGGACGATTATCTCGCGATCTGGGGCCGCTCGCCTGGCCTTGCTCGCCGCGCTCATCCCCGCCGCGTCGCCGCCGACGATCAGGAACGGTTCGGACATACTCCCACGTTCACTCCGCCGACGCTAAAGTATTGTGTTGCTCACGCAATTCTACCCGACCTGCGGCGGGCAAGTGTCGGCCGGCCCAGTCCAACCTGTGAAAACGGCCGCCAACACAGCGCTTAGGCGTCCCCGCACGAATAGAGTACATCCATGAGTGAAACCGCGACTACCGGCGGTCCGTCGACCGCTGATGATCCGTCGATCACGTTGTACCGGCTCCAGGCCTGTCCGTTCTGCGAGCGCGTCGTTCGAAAGCTCCACGAGTACGACCTCCCCTTTCGCTCGCGCTTCGTGGAGCCGATGCACTCCGAGCGCGACGTGGTCAAGCGAATCAGCGGTCAGCGCGCCGTCCCGGCCATCATCGACGCGAACACCGGCGTGACGATGTCCGAGAGCGCCAATATCGTCGAATATCTCGACCGGACCTACGGGGAGGCGGCGTGAATGGATCTCGAGTTCGACGTCGTCGATCTCGGCGACGCGGGGCATCCACAGGTCGGAGAGCAGGCCCCGGAGTTCGTTCGCCCGCTCGTGAACGACGAGTACTGGGAAGACGTCGCGCTGTCGGAGTTGACCGCGGAGGGACCGGTGCTGCTCGTGTTCTATCCGATGGACGGGAGCTTCCCGGCGACGTACGTCTGGAACGAACTCCGGGACCGCGCGTGGGACGAGACGTACGACGTGACGATCGTCGGGCTGTCGATCTCCTCGCCGTACGAGCACAAAACGCTCATCGAGGATCGCGAGATCCCGTATCGCCTGTTCAGCGATCCGCAGAACGGTGTCGCCGAGTCCTACGGGATCGTCCACGACCTCGATGGCATGGCCGGCGTCAGTGAGCCACGACCCGCCGTGTTCCTCCTGGAGGAGGACCGGACGGTGCAGTACGCGTGGGTGGCCCGGGAGTGGCCTGATCTGCCTGACTACGACGCCATCGAAGACGCGCTGGCCGAACACTGATAGCGGTCGGACGGTCACCTGAGCGACCCTCATACGGATTATTGTACCGATTTACTGTTTCGACCGCCCGCGGTCGATGCGGACGGGACGTACAATAATTCACGTCAGAGTTCGATCGCCCGGAGCGAATCCGTTCGACCGCAATACGGACACTGGAAGTCGGAAACGCCGACGTCGTCGGGCATCTCGTAGGTGTAGTGCAACTCGAACATGTCCAGCTCACAGTCGTTGCTCTCACACACGACTTCGAGAGTTGCGGGCATACCCGTGCCTAGTGATGCAGTGGGATAAAACCGCCACTACGGGACGAAACCGCCACTACCAGGACGGAGCAGCGAGTACACCCACCCATGCAAGACGTGACAGTGGTCGTGCCCGCCTACAACGAAGCGGGGCGGATCGGACCGGTCGTCGACGAACTGACCGGGGAGTATCGCGTGCTGGTCGTCGACGACGGCTCGACCGACAGGACCGCAGCCGAGGCCCGCGAGGCGGGTGCGGCGGTCGTCGTACAGCCGACCAACCGGGGATATATCGCGGCGCTGAAACGCGGCTTCCGGGAAGCCGAGACCGAGATCGTGGTGACCTACGACGCCGACGGCGAGCACCGTCCGGAGGACGTCCGGCGAGTCGCCGAACCGATCGAGACACACGATCTGGACCTCGTGTTGGGCGCGCGCTCACACATCCCACGCCCGTCCGAGCGGCTTCTCAACCGTCTCACGCGGCTGAAAGTACCCGTCAGTGACTCCGGGACGGGATTGCGGGCACTCCGGCGTGACCTGGCTATGGAACTCGAACTCGACACGGTCTGTACGTGCGGGACGCTCGTCCTGGAAGCGACTGCGAAGGGGGCGCGGATCGGCGAAGTCTCCATCGAGACTCGCGAGATCGAGAAGCCGCGGTCGATCGCGTGGGGCCACGGCCGGCAACTGCTGCACGTCCTGCGATATCTCCGACGCGTATGACTCACCGGTCGCCGATCGTCTCGCCGGCGACCTGCCGACCCTCGGGCGTCAGCGCGACCTCGGTCCGCTCGCGCTCGACCTCGATGACGTCGTATTCGAGCAGTCGGTCGAAGATCTCTTCGACGCGTTCGACGTCTCGGTCCACGAATTCCGGGATGTCGAACGGCGAGACGCCCGAGTGCAGTGCCATGATGACCTGCTTTTCGACGCCGTCCAGGTCGAGGTTCGCGCGGTGGCGCTCGACACCTTCCTCGAGGAGCGCGCCGATAACTGCCGTGTGGTGAGGTTCACCGGTTAGATGCGTCTCGACGCTCCGGCCGTCTTCGGTGTGTTCGACCTCGTAGACGGTGCGGTCCCGGTCGTCGATCGTTCGCTCGTCGGTCCCGACGTCGCCGATGTCGTCCCGATCGATCGTCACTTTCTGCCCGTCGGCCATCGCGAGTCGGATCGCCTCTTCGGAGATCTTGACCTTCGCTTTCGTCCACTCGACGTTCTGGACGACCCCGCCCTCGACAGCCGGGTGCTGGACGAGCAGAATGCCGTTGTTGAGCGAAGCTTTGTACAGTGCCGTCTCGAACGTGCTCTGATCAGGCGCCGAGACGAGAAAGACCGTGCCGTCGGTCCGAAGTGCCGTGTAACTCCCTTCCACCGCTGCGGCCTGGTTGACGTCGAAGCGGTCGTTGACCTGCTCGAGGGCGTCGATGTCGATCGAGCGCTTCTCGTCGCCGATCAACACGACTCGGTCGGTCGTCAGGACGACTCGACAGGCGTTCCAGCCGGCGTCGCGGATCTCCCGGCCGTCCTTGACGGCCTGCATGAACTGCCCGCGCTCGTCGTAGAGTTTGTGTTCGCCCTCGCTCATGGCAAGACAGTCGATCGCGTCAGATCGACCCGCGTGCGTATTAGTTAGTGCACGCCGGATTAGGGTTTTCGGCCGTCACTCGACACAGATCACTCGCGGACGGCTCTGGTCTGCAGACGCAGCGATCGGCGAGGCAAACGCCAGGCGTTTCCGAACGCACGGTAGTCAGGCCGACAGCGAAGACGGACTGTCGGCGTACATCGAGTAGGTGACGATCACGAACCCGGCCGCGACGAGCGCCGCACTCGCGCTGGCGGCGTGGACGGTCTTCCCGACGCCCAGCGCGATGAGCACGCCACCCAGCAGGGCGCCGAGTGTGACGAGCGTAAGTCCACCGAATAGCGCTCCGAGCGAACGCGACTGTCGCCGCTGGTAGGCCCGGTACGACAACGTGGCGAGTACCCCACTACAGACGAAAATGACCGTCTCAGCCGCAACGAAAAGCGACGTGCTTCCGTACATATACCAGTCGGCTCGACGTAGGATTCGAGTGACAATATATACTGATCGTATTACCACGAAACGAGAATACCACACCTCGAAACACCGCCGTCCTGGACGGAGTGATCGCTGTCAGTCGACGCCGAATTGACTGCCACGGAGAAACGGTCGCACCTGTATACAGTTACGACGGCCAACTATTACCCCTGGGTATACAGCGAATAGACGATGACAGCGAATCCAGCCGCCGTGAGACCGCTTTCGATGGCCAGACTCACGCCGATCGAGATGTCGTGAAGGAGGACGTTCGTCACACCCGCCAGTAACGACCCCATCGTCACGAGTCCGAAGCCGATCGCCAGTGCCCGCAGTGCCGGGGAACCGGTTCGCCTGTACGCACGATACGACAGATACGTGATGAGGCCGCCGAGAAGCAGCGTCAGCGTCTTGAAAGCGATGGCGCTGGGCGGGAGTGTGAACGTGTGTGGGCTCATGTTTCTTTGCGCACCTCCGACCAGAGGTTTTCCAGGCGCTCGTCGGCCGTCCGCGCACGACGGGCGATCGAGACGTCGAACTCGAGATTGTCCGTAACGCCGATGATAACTTCCTTGAAATCGAGTTCGTACGTGCTCGCGTGCTGGCCGTCCGGGCGGATCTCGACACCTTCGCTCAGCAGGGACGCTTCGGTCAGCAACTCCAGTTTCCGGTAGGTCGTCGATAGCGGAATGTCACTCGCGTCGGAGATCTCGCTGGCAGTCATCGGTTCGTCGAGTTCACTGATGATCGCCCTGCATTCGGGGTCGTCGAGTGCATCGAGCACGTCCTGAAGGTCGGGAGCGTCCTCGTCCGCGAACGGGTCACGGACCATTTCACCCGATCATACAACACTCATCGGTTTAACGGCACCGACATCCGGTGCACGGAACTCCCGCCACATCAGGGCGGCTCTTATATGCCGTGACTTCGAAAGCGTGAGTATGCGAAACGCAGGCCCGGGCCCGGACCGCGGTGTTTCTGAGCTCACCAGCGCCCTCACCCTGGTCGGGATCGCTCTCGTGATCGTCGTCGCTATCGGGTCGAGCGTTCTTTTCCTCGGAGAGAGCCAGTCCGGTCCAGAAGCGCAATTCGGCTTCGATTACAGGGACGAGAGTCAGCGCCTGCTGGTGGCCTACGAGGGTGGCGATACGTTCACAGCCGGGAACGTGTCCATACAGGGGCCGAACGACGCGTCGGCGCGCTGGTCGGAGCTTACCGGCACCGATCCGTCAGCGACCATCCAGCAGGGGCTTCCGGCCCCAGTCACCGAAGGCGGTGCGTACGGACGGCCAGTCAACCCGGACGACTCGATCCGCGTCGTCTACATCAATCCTGAAACCGGGGAAGCGACCGTCCTCGATACGTGGAACGGGACGGATCCGTTCTAGCCTTTGATATTGCAGACCGGATACGTCCGGGCGACCTTATCCCCGATCCCGAGCGCGTCCGAGACGTTCACGACCTCGTCGACGTCCTTGTAGACGCCGGGTGCTTCCTCGGCGACCGTCGCGCCGCTGTTTGCCTTGACGTAGACGTGTTGCTGATCTCTGAGTTCGTCCTGAACGTCCTCGCCCCAGTAGGTGTTTTTCGCCTCCGTGCGAGACATCAGTCGCCCCGCGCCGTGGGCGGTCGAGCCGAACGTCTCCGCGAGCGACTGCTCGCCCCCGCGAAGCACGTAGCTGCCCGCGCCCATACTCCCGGGAATGAGGATCGGCTGGCCGACGTCGGCGTAGGCCGGCGGTAGTTCCGGGCGACCGGCCGGGAACGCCCGCGTCGCGCCCTTGCGGTGGACGTACAGTTCCTGATCCTCGCCATTGATCTCGTGGACCTCTTTTTTCGCGATGTTGTGTGCCACGTCGTAGAGCAGCTCCATCTCCATTTCTTCCCAGGATCGATCGAAGACGTCCTCGAAGACTTCGCGGGTTCGGTGCATGATCAACTGCCGGTTGACCCACGCGAAGTTGATCGCCGCACACATCGCCCCGTAGTACTCCTCAGCCAGTTGCGAGCCGGCGGGCGCGGCAGCCAGTTCCTTGTCCGGCAAACGATTGAGCAGCCCCTGGTGAGTCTGTTCGATCTCCCGGAGGTAGTCCGTACAGACCTGATGGCCCAGTCCGCGCGAGCCACAGTGGATCAGTACGACGATCTGGTCCTCCCGGAGTCCGAACTCCGCGGCGACGTCCTCCCGGAAGATGTCTGTCACCCGCTGGACCTCCAGGAAGTGGTTCCCCGATCCGAGCGAGCCGACCTGTTCTTTCCCGCGGTCTTTGGCCTTCTGCGAGACCGCACCCGCGTCGGCCTCGGGCCGCTTGCCCTCGTCCTCGCAGTGTTCGAGATCGTCGGGCACGGCGTACCCCTGCTCCAGCGCCCACTCCATCCCGTCTTCGAGGATCGCCTCGATGTCGCCTCTCGTCCCCTCGAAGACCCCGCCGCCGCCCAGTCCCGACGGGATCGCGTCGAACAGCGCGTCGACGAGCTCCTCCTCGCGGCCCCGAACGTCCTCGTATCGCAGATTTGTCTTTAATAGCCTTACTCCGCAATTTATATCGTAACCAACTGCGCCAGGGGAGATGCAGCCGTTCTCTGAGTCGATGCCGGCGACGCCGCCGACCGGGAAGCCGTAGCCCTGGTGGCCGTCGGGCATGCAGACGGCGTACTTCTGGATCCCGGGGAGGTGCGTCGTGTTCTTCAACTGTTCGAGCGTCTTGTCGTCGCTGATCTCTTCGAGCAGCGATTCGCTGGCCAGCACCCGCGCGGGGACGTTCATCTCGCCCTCGCGGGGGATCTCCCAGACGTACTCTCGGACCCGCTGCAGGGTGATGTTTCCGGCCTCGTAGGTCTTCATACGCGACTATCGGCGCGCCAGCACAAAGAAAGGTACCCGGTTTCCAGGATCGCGGCTATCCGGAGCGCCTCTCCGCTTTGCCGCTCGGCGTGGTCTTCCGTTCGGGCTCGACGGACGATTCGAGCCAGCTGTCGACCGACAGCGGTCCGCCGCCCAGCGTGAACACCGCGGAGGCGAGCCCGAACATCGTGATGTGTGCGAGCACGGGATCGTCGGGCAGGGCGAACAGCGTGATCGTGAAGAGGACGAACGCTCCCGCCGCGGTCGCGCGAGTCAACAGCCCGAGGAGCAGCGCGATCCCGAAGGCGATCTCGGCCAGACCCGCGCCGACGACCCACACGCCGGGATCGACCGGAACAACCGCCGTAAGATTGTACTTGTCGACGACCGCCAGCCCCGGTCCGGGCCGGAGCAGTTTCTCGCCGAGCCCGAGCAACACGAACGTCGCCCCGAGGCCGATCCGGAGGACCGTGGGAACGTACGCGGTGTAGGGGTCGAATCGCCGTCGGAACTGCCCGGCCCACCGATGAACCGGATCGATTCGACTGTAGTACGTTCCCGGGGAACTGGCGACGCGCTCGAGCAGGTGATCGGCGCTCGGCCGACCGCCGCCGAGCAGCGCAATCGCGATAAAGCCCGGCACGTATTCGAGCGCGAGGACCGCCGTCGGGAACGCGATCACCGAGCCGGCGTACGTCGCCAGCCCGATCAGCGCGACCGCCCGCGTCGCCAGGCCGAACAGCAGGAAGAAACCGATTCCGATCAGCAGCACGCGAGCCTCGGCCTGCAGGGCCGGCCCGAGCAGATCGGCCGTCCGCACGCTCGGGCTAAAGAGATAGCCGATAAAACCCGCACCGACCAGCGGGAGACCGAGGCTCAGCCGGAGCATCCATGGGACGTACGTGAGATACTCCTGCAGTGCCGACTGAAGCACCTCGAAGTCGGGAATCGTCGGCCGGACCCACAGATACGCGCCGACGCCAGCGACGGCGAGCAACCCCGTCGTGCCGAACAGGAGTGCGTTCACCGGATCGGTCAGCACCTCGATGGTGAACTCAAGGCCGTCGTCCGGGTAGTCTTCGGTGACGTATCTGACGTGGGCTGTGGCCGGGCGAATGGCCGTCCACAGCAGCACGACGGCCGCAAACGCCAGTCCGGACCGTCGAACTGCCTTTCGAATCTTGATCATAGTGAGCGGTATATGGATTGCGTAGACTTAAGCGCGCGTTCGTCGGAAGTGGGAGACGCGCGCCCGGGAGGTCACGGTGCCACGAGTTCGATCGGATGCGGTACGTCCTGTTTCATCAGATCCGTCAGCTGGTCGTGACAGGACGTGCCGCTGGCGACGATCGTCCGGCCCTCGGCTTCGGGCGTCGAGAACTGCTCGCGCAACTCCTCGCCGACCGCCATGCTCACGTCGTAATATTGCTGTTTGAAACCGAACGAACCGGCCATGCCACAGCACTCGACGTCCGACGTGACGAGGTCGTAGCCGAGTTCCTCCAGGACGGCTTCGGTGTGGGCCGCCAGCCCCAGCGTCCGCTGCTGACAGTGGCCGTGGTAGGCAATCTCCGTTCCGTTTCCGTCTCTCAGGGCGTCGGCGTCGGCTCCGTTCTCCAGCAGGCCGTAGACGTACTCGAGAATCTCGTAGCTGTTCTCCGAGAGCTGTTCGTACGTCTCCGCGTCGAGCAGCCGTCCGTAGTCGTCCCGGAGCATCGCCAGGTCGCTCGGCTCGACGATCACGACGTCCCGGCCGTCCTCGACGTGCGGGAGCAACTCATCGGCGACGCGCTCGCCGTGGCGCGTCGCGGTCGCGACCATGCCCTGTGAGAGCGCGGCACGGCCGCTCTCGGTCACGTCGGCGACCTCGACGTCGACGTTCAGGGCTTCCAGCGCCCGGATCGCAGCCTTCCCGCGCTCGACGTGCATGTAATTGGTGTACGTATCCGCCATGAAGACGACCTCGCGGTCGGGATCGGCCGGCCCGTCCCGCTCGCTGGCCCACTTCTTGAGCGTTTCGCGGCTGAACTGTGGCATGTCGCGGCGCTGATCGACGCCCAGGAGCCGCTCGGCGATCCAGCGATTGGGGCCGAAGCTGGCCAGCCTGTTCGAGACCGGCGCGAAGAGGCTACCGAGCTTCGCGACGGTGACGAAATTCCCGAAGAACCGCTTCTGGAGACTCATACCACCTTCCTCGGCGTCAGGCGTCAGCCCATCGACCAGGAAGTCGTAGGAGTGATCCTCAGCACCGCGGTTGATCCGATCCCGGACCACCGTGTTGATCCAGGGGATGTCGATCCCGACCGGGCAGGCCTCGACGCAGCGCGAACAGCCGGTACAGAGGTCGACGAACTCCTCGCTGCTATCCAGGCCGTGGACGCCGGTCTCCCAGCCGCCGGCGATCCCGCCGGTGTAGGTCTCGCCGCCGAACTCGTGGCCGCCGACCTGCTGGAAGTTCGCACACGTGTTGGCACATGCCGAGCACCGGATGCAGTACAGCGTTTCGCGCAGCTGTTCGTCCTCGCGCATGGCCATGCGGCCGTTGTCGATCAACACGAGGTGGAAGTCGCGGTCGTCACTACCCTCGAGTTCGTCCTCGCCGAAGGTCGCCGTTTCGACCGGTGGCGTGAGCAGCGATATGTAGGCGGTGATGTCCTGGCCGGTGCCCGAACGGCCGATCAATTCGACAAACGGCTGGAGATCCTCGACGCTGGGGACGATCTTCTCGACGCCGGCGACCGCGACGTGCCGGTCCGTGGCGGTGACAGTCTTGCGGGCGTTGCCCTCGCTGGTGACGAGCATCATCGACCCACTGTCGGCGGTGAGGAAATTCGCCCCAGTCATGCCCACGTCGGCGTTCTCGAAGGCATCGGCCAGGTACTCGCTGGCGAATGCAGTGAGGTCCTCCGGCGTGTCGAGCGGTCGGTCGGGGTCGAACTGTTCGCGGAACAGCTCGGCGATCGACTCGCGGGACTTGTGGATCGCCGGCGCGACGAGGTGGCTCGGTGCCTCGTCGGCGACCTGCAGGACCCACTCCCCGAGGTCGGTCTCGACGACGTTCGCACCCTCTGCTTCGAGGTGCTCGTTGACCTCAATCTCCTCGGTGGTCATCGACTTGCTCTTGACGACCGTCTCGTCGGATTCGACCAGCGACGCGATGTACTCGTTCGCGTCGGCCTCGTCCTCGGCGAGATAGACCGTCCCGCCGTTTGCTTCGATGGTTTCGGTGAGCTGATCGATCAGTTCCGGAAGCCGTTCGATGGCGTCTTCCTTGATCCGGCGTGCCTCGTCTTTCAGCTCCTCGTAGTTCTCGAGATCCGCAACGGTGTCGTATCGTCCCTGGTTGAAGCCCCGCGTGTTCTCCCGGACGGAGGCACCTTCGGCGGCCATCGTCTCCCGGATCTGTGCGGCTTTCGCCCGCTTGGACTTGCGACTCATTTGACGATCACCACGTGTACGTCACTCGGTCCGTGGACGCCGCGGACCAGCGCGCCCATGTCGGCGGTAGCGCTCGGTCCGGTCGCGATGATCGCGTTCCCACCAGTCTCGCGCAGCCGGGGTCCGAGTTCGGCGAACGCGTCGCTCATGGAGTCGACGATGTCCTCCAGCCGGACGACAGCGACGTGGGTGTCGGCGTAGAGACTCACGGGCTCGGTCTCGGGAGGTTTCGATTCGACCACGACGCTCCCGTACTCCACGATCCCGAGCGTCGCCGCCGTGACGCCGGTACTGGCTGCTTTGACCCCGTCAGATCGCTCCGCACGTGGGATCGACTCGGGAAGAGAGACGTCCTCGAAGGGGAACGGAACGCCGACGATAGGTTCGGGGAACCGTTCTAGCTCCCCGGGAAGTTCGTCAGTAGTCGTCAGCGTCCAGCCGACGTCGAGTTCCTCGAGCGCCGCCGTGAACTGGTTCACAGTCGCGTCGCCAGCAGTCGTTGCCATTGAGCGCGGTTTCGGCTCAGTCAGTCTATGCGTGTTGAAACGGGCAAGACTCTCCGAGACATCGGACGGACACGTCGAGGGGCCAAATCCTCGTATACTCGCCTGCCCTAACACACGCAAATGCCCAACGCAGCACCGTTCGAGGAACACACCGACCGGTACGAGGCGTGGTTCGACGAATACGAGGCGGTCTACGAGTCCGAACTGAACGCGCTCGATCGGCTGCTCGACGACGGGCGGGCGCTCGAAGTCGGCGTCGGTAGCGGCCGGTTCGCGGCACCGCTCGGGATCGACATCGGTGTCGACCCCACCATCGGGATGCTTCAGCGCGCGCGTCGACGAGAGATAGATGTCGTCCGTGGCGTCGCCGAGCAGCTGCCCTTTGCCGAGGAGACGTTCGAGACTGTGCTGCTGGTGACGACGATCTGTTTCGTCGAGGACGTCCCGGCGACGCTCGCGGAGGCCAGACGGGTGCTCGCCCCGGACGGCGATCTCGTGCTCGGCTACGTCGATAGACACAGCCCCGTCGGCGAAATATACGAGCAACACAAAGAGGAGAGCCCCTTCTACAGAGACGCGACGTTCGTCTCGACCGATCAGCTCCGCGGCGCGCTGCTCGATGCGGGGTTCACTGACTTCGAGATCGTCCAGACCGTCTTCCGGTGGATCGACGAGGTCGACGAGCCCGAGCCGGTCGAACCGGGGTACGGAGACGGCTCGTTCGTCGTGATCAAGGCGCGTCGATAGCACAAACGACGGCGGTAGGTGGAGCGTCGACAGTGCAGTCGGCGGCGTGGGTGGCGCGTCGATAGCACAATCGACGGCGTACGTTTTATGCCACGGCACGAGTTATAGGGCAACATGGTCCAGTGTGAGATGTGCGGGAAGGAGACGAATTCACCGAACACCGTCAAGATCGAAGGCGCGGAGCTCCAGGTCTGCGACGAGTGTGCGGAGTTCGGGACCGAAGTGAAGACACAGCAGTCGAGCACGAGCACGAAATACTCGACCGGCTCGTCCGGATCGAGCAGTTCCAGCGGATCGACGTCCGGCTCGACCGGCGGAGCGAGCGGCTCGAGTTCGTCGAGGAGTTCAGGCGGTGGCGGGCGTCGCCGCGATATGTTCGACGAGATGGACGAGGTGGCACAGGATTACGACAACCGTATCCGATCGGCTCGCGAATCGGCCGGACTCAGCCAGGAAGACCTCGCGAAAAAACTCAACGAGAAAGCGAGCCTGATCCGCAAGCTCGAACACGGTGAGGTCCTTCCCAGCGACGACGTACAGCGAAAGCTCGAACGCGAACTCGGGATCGATCTCTCGGCAGGGTCGACGCCTGACGAAGACACCGAATGGGAAGGCGGCTCCGCGAGCGGCGAGTACACGCTCGGTGACGTCGTCGAACGCAAAGACTAGTACCGTCGGACGTTCCGGCGGCCGCTACCTGATCAGGTCGTCCTCGGAAAGGTCTTCGGAGAGTTTGTCTAACTTCGATTCGAGGCGCTCGATCTCGGCTTCGAGTTCGGCGTAGCGATCGCTCTCGCGCAGTGCTGACTGCGGTTTTTCGACCTGGAGGACGTTACGCTTGAGCTTCTTCGAGGTCAGCTCCTGTAAGCGCTCGCTGTACTCGGTGATCGTCAACAGCCGGTCGACGACATCCAGCAGCGCGTTTTTGCTGACGGGCTTGACCAGATAGTCGTCGACGCCGAGATCGATGATATCGAAGTCCGGATCGACGGCAGTGACCATCGCAACCCGGCAATCGTAGCCGTCCTCTTCGATCGCCGCGAGGACTTCGTTACCGGAGACGACCGGCATCCGACGGTCGAGCAAGACGACGTCGATATCCTCGGCGAGCATCTCGATCGCTTCCCGACCGCTGTAAGCCGTCCGAACGTCGTACCTGTCGCTCAGATAATCCGTATAGAGGTCGGCAAGGTGCTGTTCGTCTTCGACGACGAGTACCGTCCCTCGGTCCACAGGCGCAGTGCTCACAGGTCCACCGTACGGCAAGTCGTTGTGCCCTCTTCTTAACCTTTCCTTCGCAGTTCGAGAGAAAACTCGAAATCTATTTTCCACAGGCCTGAGAAGGTTCATTTGGAATGTTCGTTCTTGTCAACCTGAAGACGTATCCGTGCGATCCGATCGAAGTGGCGCAAGCGGCCGCCGATGTCGCCGACGACAGCGGCGTCCGGGTCGGTGTCGCACCCCAGGCGGCGCATCTCGAAGCCGTCGCCGAGACCGGCGTCGAGACCTGGGCTCAGCACGTAGATCCCATCGACTACGGCAGCAACACCGGCCACACGCTCGCCGAAACTGTCGCCGAGGCCGGCGCAGACGGAACGTTGGTCAACCACTCCGAACACCGGCTGAAACTCGCTGACATCGACGGATCGGTCCAGGCCGCCGAGCGCGCTGGCCTAGAGACGGTCGTCTGCGCCAACAACCCCGAGCAGATCGGCGCAGTGACGGCACTCGGCCCTGACGCGGTCGCCGTCGAACCGCCGGAACTGATCGGCGGGGACGTTTCCGTCGCGACGGCCGACCCGGACATCGTCACCGACGCTGTCGACGCAGCCGCCAACGTCGACGAAGACGTCGAAGTCTTCTGTGGTGCCGGCATCTCCAGCGGCGACGACGTCGACGCAGCAGGCGACCTCGGTGCCAGCGGCGTCCTGCTGGCGAGCGGTGTCGCCAAAGCCGACGATCCCCGCGCCGTCCTCGAAGACCTCGTCGATCCGCTGGTCTGATAGACGTCTCTGTCGTCCGTTTTCCGTTTTTTCGGGCCGTGCAAGTTCGCCGGTAGAATTAAGTATGTGTGACACTCACACACATTTGGAACCTCGTTCCGTGGGGTTCCCGACGGGAACCACCGTCGTGAACGTCCGGAATTGGCATCGTCGACGAACCGCGCGGCCCCGGCGGCGGACTGGCCACCACGCCGCCGGGCTTCGCCGATCCGCTTCTACGGTAATCCCTATAACGGCCGAGCCATAGCCTCAGGTATGCCTGACCGAGGCCGCCTGCCCGGGACCGATCGCCGCCCCGAGCAAGTGGTCTGTCACGTGGACATGGACTGCTTTTACGCGGCCTGCGAGCGGCTGCGCGAGCCCGAACTCCGCGGCGAGCCGCTCGTGGTCGGGATGGGATACGAGGACGGCGACGACCACGGCGCGGTCGCCACGGCGAGTTACGAGGCTCGGGAGTTCGGCGTCGAGAGCGCGATGGCCATCTCGGAGGCACTGGAGTTGCTACCCAGGAAGGCCGTCGCTGCCGACGATCCGGAGATAGATCCCGCGGAGGCGGGCTACTACCGGCCGGTCGACATGGACTACTACGAGTCGATCGCCGAGGACGTCAAGGCGATCTTGCACGACAGCGCCGATGTCGTCCGGGAGGTCAGCATCGACGAGGCCTATCTCGACGTGACCGATCGCACCGACTGGGACAGCGTCGATGGATTCGCCCGCGAGCTGAAAGACCGGATCGAATCCGAGGTGGGCGTCGTCGCCAGCGTCGGCGCGGCACCGACGATGAGCGCCGCCAAGATCGCCAGCGACGCCGACAAACCCGACGGGCTGGTCGTCGTCGAGCCCGGCGAAGTGCGGGGCTTCCTGGGACCGCTAGACGTCGAAGCTGTCCACAACGTCGGCCCCGTCACCGCTCGCGAGCTTCGCGAGATGGAGATCGAAACCGCGGGAGATCTGGCCGCAGCCGATCCCGACCGGCTGGCGGGTCACTTCGGCGAGCGTGGACGGGAGATCTACCGGTTCGCCCGCGGCGAGGACGCCCGCGAAGTCACCCCCCGGGACGATCCGAAGAGCTTCTCGCGGGAATCGGCGTTCTCCGGACCCGTTGAGGACGCCGACCGAATCCGCGAGCGCGTGCGGACTCTCGCCGCTGCAGTGGCCGACCGCGCCCGCCGCGAGGACGCACTCTATCAGACGATCGGGATCAAGGTCGTGACGCCGCCGTACGACGTGCACACGCGCGCCCGATCGCTCTCCGGCCCCGTGGACGATCCCGAACTGGTCGAGGCGATCGCGACGGACCTGCTCGCGGAGTTCGGCGACGCACGCGTCCGCAAGGTCGGCGTCCGCGTCTCGAAGCTCTCTTTCACCGATCGCGAACAGGTCAGTCTCGACGGGTTTGGCGACGGAAGCGAAACGGAGAACGATCGATCCCACCACACCCCGGAGAACACGCGTGACAGCGGTCAGTTGACTCTGGCGGACTTCCGCTGATCAGCGCTCCGCAAGTGGCGTCCACGAGCGGTTGGTTTCGCCGACGTACTCCGATTCAGGACGGATCAGCCGGTTGTTTTCGAGCTGTTCGAGCGCGTGGGCCATCCAGCCGCCGACCCTGGAGACACCGAACGTCGCGGGGAACAGCTCCTGTGGAACCCCGACGCCGTACAACAGTGCCGCCGTGTAGAACTCGACGTTTGTCGCCAGTTCCCTGTCGGGCTTGTATTCGGAGAGGAGGTCGACGACGACGTCCTCGAAGTCGTCGATGGTCTCGAAGAAATCGTCGTCCCCGTCGTAGAACTGCTCGGCAGCCGAAGAGAGCACCGACGCACGCGGGTCGCGTACCCGATAGATCCGGTGACCGAAGCCCATCAGCCGTTCGCCAGCGTCCAGTTTCTCTCGAACGTAGGCTTCGGGATCGCCCGACTCGTGAACGTCCTTGAGCATGTCCAGCACGGGGCCGGGAGCGCCTCCGTGGAGCGGTCCCTTCAGCGTCCCGACCGCGGCCGTCGCCGCCGAGACGACGTCGGATTCGGTCGAGACGACCACTCGCGCCGTGAACGTCGAGGCGTTGAGTCCGTGATCGACGACAGCGTTGAGATACGTTTCGAGCCCACGAACCGCGCTCTCGTCCGGTCGCTCGCCGGTCAACATGTAGAGATAGTTCGCCGCGTGGCCGAGATCGGGGTCTGGGGCGATCGGGTCGTTGCCCTCGCGATACCGCCAGTACGCCGCGACAATCGTCGGGAACGTGGCGACGACCCGCAGCGCGTCGGATTCGGGGTCGCCGTCCTCAGTGCCGAGATTCGCCGCCGCAGCCCCCACCCGGAGCGCGTCCATCCCCGGTTTCTCCTCGTCCGCGGCCCGCTGTAGGACCGCCAGCACTTCCTCGCTGACCTCCCGTCGTGCGGCCAGATCCGCACGGAACTCGGACAGTTCTTCGGCGTCCGGAAGCCGATCGTAAAAGAGCAGATGCAGCGTCTCCTCGAACGTGGCGTTGTCGGCCAGTTCCTCGACGGGAAACCCCCCAATCGTCAGTTCGCCGGCCTCGCCGTCCATCATGCTCAGGCGTGTTTCTGCGACGGCAACGCCGTCGAGTCCCCGATTAACTCCAGTCATGCTACGTTGTTTCAGGGCCGGCGATAAATGTGTCTCGGGTTCGATTCGGTTTCTGTGCTATCTCCCCGCCCCGGCCGCTCTCCCGCTAGTCCAGCCCGTTTTCGAGGTTTTCGAGCAGTTTGCCGACGAACAATCCCATCCGCGGCGCGATCGCGTTGGGATCGTCAGATGGCGTCTCGGCCGGGTGGGCGGCCAGCGTCTCCACGAACCGCTCGCCGTGCGTCATCGTCTGGAGCATGTCTACCACGTCCACGATCAGCCCTTCGTCTGAGGTGTCCATTTCGGGGTGACGTCGCTTCTCGGCGTCCGTATACTGGATCGTCCAGGCCGGCCCGCCGACGATATCCACGATGTCCTCGGCCGGACCGATCTCCAGTCGCTCCTCGTAGCCGACGTACACGATTCCGTCTTCGACGAATGTCTCGTAGCGTGTCATTGGTCGCGAGCGGAGCGCGTCACTCTCAACCCGACGACGTCCCGCTCTATTTTTCGGGTACGTGCTAGTTCGTCGGCAACAAACAAAGTATTTGACCTGCTGATCAGGTCGTCACCACTCTATCTGGCCTGCTGACAGGGAGTTGTCGCGCTAACGCTGGTCAGGTAGTCGTCACTCCTCCCCGCGGTGCTCTGCAAGGGCCTCCTCGATGGAGAGTTCGCCAACGGCAACTCGACGAGCGAGCGCCTCGTCGATCGCCCGGTTCGTCTCGCTCTCCTCCCGCGAGCGATCCTTGATCCGCTGGATTTCTCCCGCTGTGGGCTCGACGTCCCGGGAATCGACGGGTTCGCCCTCCATGCGGGCGATGTTTGCCGCCGCCAGCACGTCCCCCATCCCGCGCGCGCCGGCCCCGAGATACGGAGTCGTACCGGTCTCGTCGACCAGCTCGATCGGCGCATCGATGTCGTCGATGATCCGCGCGCCGACCAGCCGCGCGCCGTCGCCGATCCGCACCACCGGATCGATCGCGTCTTCGACCTCGCGAGCGACGACCTCGGCGGCCTCCTGAGCAGGCACCTGGAAGGCTGCGACGACGACGCCGCCCGTGAGGACGGCGATCCCGGGCCTCTCGCCGGGATCGATACCGACGATCGTCCGGCCGTCGCCACTCCGGAGCCGGGCGAGGGCGTCCTCAACTGCTCGACGCGGCGTCTCCGGGTCGGCCGTCACGATCGGCACGTCCGCGGGTGCGTCGACCGACTCTTCGGGGCCGACGATGGCCAGCGACGTCCGATCCGGCAGCGGATCGTCGGCCTCGATGGTCGTGAACTCGACGTTGCGGTCACGCAACGCCTGGACGACCCCGTGATAGACTTCGAAATCGGCTGTAGCGACGACTATCACACCGTTCCCTCGTCTCTAGACACGACGCGTCCGAAGTAAAACCCACCGACAGAGCGTCACCGCGACGCCGGGATTTACCGTTCTAGACGTCCAATGAAAGAACATGGCCCGATACGTCGGCGTCGACTGGGCGTCGCGCGGCTGGTTGACCGTCGCCACGGACGGCGACGACTGGACGGCGAGCATGCACCCGTCGATGCACAGCGTCTGGCTCACCTACCGCGACGCGGCGGCGATTCTGGTCGACGTGCCGATCGGGCTCCCCGAAACCCGGCGCAGGGAGTGTGATCGAGCAGCGAAAGCGTTCCTCGGAGATCGGTCAAGTAGCGTCTTCTGGACGCCGTGTCGCGCGGCCGTCGAAGCCCCGACCTACGAGCAGGCCAGACGGGCCAACGAGGACTGTCGTGGGGATGGTCTCTCGAGCCAGGCGTGGGGACTGATCCCGCGCATTCAGGAAGTCGATCGGCTCCTCCGTGACGAGGTCGACGCGGAGACGACGATCCTCGAATCCCACCCGGAAGTCTGTTTCACCGCGTTGCACGGGGGGGAGTCACTCCCGTCGAAACACGACGAAGACGGTATCGAGGCGCGGCGCACGGTTCTCGAAGCCGTCGACGATTCGATCGCGGGCGTCTACGAGCGATTCGAAGCGACACTCATCGACGGGCAACCGCCCTGGGCGCGGCGCATCGGCGAGTCGAACCGGGACGACCTCCTCGACGCGATGGTGCTGACACTGACTGCAAAGTACGGTGCCGGCGGCTTTCGGAGGTTCCCTGAAGACCCACCCCTCGACGCGGAAGGATTGCCGATGCAGATCGTCTACACCGATCGGAGGGCCGTCTCTCGTCGCTGATCTGATGGACGCTGTCGCCACTTCCCTGTCAGATCGTATCGTGAATGACGATTCATACGTGGCATTTCGAGTGACGTACCGCGCGATCACAGTCGACAGTATAACGTCGTCACCGTTCGATCGTCGAATCATGACGTTTAGCATCTGTGTTCGCGAGCGTTATCGCGACCAGGACGGCACCGAACAGACCCGGTTCGGCGTCGCGGTCACGACCCGGTTGCCCGGCGTCGGCACGCTCTGTCCGTTCGCCAGCGGGAACGGGGCGGTCGCCACTCAGAGTCTCGTCAACGTCGAACTCGGCCGCAAGGGGATCGAGTATCTGGACGACGGACTGGCCGTCGAGGACGCCCTCGAAGCGCTACTCAACGCCGACGACGGGCGCGAACAGCGCCAGCTCCACGGCGTCGGGGCGGACGGAGAATTCGTCTTCTCGGGCGAGGAGTGCAAGCCCTGGTACGGACACCGCGTCGGCGACAACTACACCGTCGCGGGCAATCTCCTGACCGGCGAATCAGTCATCGAAGCGACTGCGACGGCCTACGAGATTACGGCACCCGACGATCCGTCTACCGACCCGGATCGCCCGCTCGCAGCGCGGCTGATCGACGCGCTCGAAGCCGGCCACGCCGAAGGTGGCGACAAGCGTGAGGAACTCCCGGTCCAGAGTGCCGCTTTGGTCGTTCGATCGACAGAAGAGCGGGTGATCGACCCGTATTACGACGACCTGCGAGTCGACGCGACGGAAACGCCGATCGCCGATCTCCGCGAGACGTACGAACAAGCCAAACGCGGCTTCGAGATGGCCCTGGAACGATACGAAAGTGATTACGAAGAGGACGAACTCGACGCCGAGTAGTCAGGTTTCGACGGCTGCCAAGAGTTCCTCGTGTGCTTCATCGTTCGACGCAACGAGTCCGTCGCTGCCGATCGTCCAGTGATCGCCGTGGAGGTCGGTCACGACGCCACCGGCAGACCGGACGAGTTTCACCCCCGCGAGCGTGTCCCACGCCGTCGTCGGTTCGGTCGTGACGGCCGCTTCGAGTTCCCCGCTGGCGACGAACCCGAGTGTCCCCTGTAACGTGCCGTATCTGCGGCTGTCACCGAACCGCTGGTTGATCGTGCGCGCGAGGCCACCGAAGCGCTCGCTACGGTCGGCCGACCCGGCAGCGACCAGCGCGACAGCGAACGTCTCCGGGTCCGTGCGATCGCTGACCACGAGCCGCTGTCCGTTTCGGGTCGCGCTATCCGGCCCGGCCGTGTAGATGTCCTGAACGACGGGCAGATACGTCGCCGCCGCGACCGTCTCCCCGTCGACGACGGCCGCGACGCTGCTCGCCCACAGGACGCTCCCTCTCGCGAAGTTGGCAGTCCCGTCGATCGGATCCACGACCCAGCACGGTCCCGTGTCCGGAACCGCCTCAACCATTGGTCCAGTTCGCTGGCTGGGAGGGGAATTCGAGCCGTTCTCCGCTGCCTCGGCTGCCTCCGTATCGGGTTCCTCTTCGCAGACGAACGGTTCGTCGGGGAACTCTTCGGCGATCGTGTGCACGATCTGGCGCTGTGTCTCGCGGTCGGCGTCAGTCACGAGATCGTTCTTGTCCGCTTTCGTATCGACCGTGAGCGGCCCCCTGAACGCGTCCCGGGCGACAGCTCCACCGGCGCGTGCTGCCCGTTCGACGAGTGCGGTCCGCTGTCGGACGTCCTGCATGTGTGGCTGTCCGGGGTCCACAGTGATAGCCACTGTGTTTGTTCCCGGATCGGCAGGTCCTGGCTGGTCACGACGTTGTGGTCCCGTGCTCGGAGTCCGCCCAAGTAGAGCAGCGATCTCGATCACTCAGAAGCGGCACGCTGTTCTGACGCCCCGACTGGAAGGAGGTACCCGACAGGGAGGGAAGCTATCGGTAGCGAGCTGGGCGTCGAGACCTCACCCACCGAGCCACCACCCGTAAAGTCGTGCCTGCTCGTCGGAATCCGTGTGTTTCTTCGATTGGCCGTAGGTTTTCCCCTTGAGGAGCTGTCGTTCGACCGCATTCGCAGCGAGCCGAAGGGCGTGGGAGGCACCGTACCCCTCCCCATCGGCAGTGAAGTAGCCGCGGTCGGTGACCAGCCGGATCCGTGCCAGCACCAGCGGCACACCCCGGCTCTGTTCTTTGTGTTCCTGCAGTTCGATGCTGGCCTTGATCACGGTCATCTCACCGTACTTCGAGGTCATGTCCTCGATCAGCGCGGAGACGTTGTCGTAGTCCATCCCCTCCAGCAGGTCGAGCCCGAACACCTGCACGGCGTTGCGGTCGTCACGCTCCCAGGTGAGCGCCTCGATAACGTCCGTTTTCGTGATGATACCGATCGGCTTACCGGTGTCGTCGGCCGTGACGACGAGCGAGGAAATCTCTCGCTCGAACATCGTCTCGACGACCTCGTCAAGCGGTGCGCTTCGCTCGACCGTCGCGACTGCGTCGGACGTCAGGTTCCGTACCGGCAGGTCGAGCATCCGGTCGGCATCGCCCTCGCGCGCGCCGAACCCGCCACGGTTCTGTGCCCCGCCACTGCGGCCACCGAAGCCACTCGAGGACCCGTCTTGGCTCTTGGTGCCACCCCGCGTCGTGAACTCGATGACGTCGTACAGGCTCAACATCCCCACGAGGTCGTCCTCATCGACGACCGGAAGATGGGCGATCCCGGCTTCCCGAAGCGTATTGAGCGCTTTCCCGATCGTGGTTTCGGGGGCCGCACTGATCAACTCCGACGTGTAGGCGTCGTCGACGGTCACCGCGTCGAGAAACGGACGCACAGCCTCGAGAACGGCATCGCCGGTCACCACACCGACGACACGATCGTCATCGAGCACGGGAAGGGTTTTGGCGTCGCTACCGATCATGAGCCGCGCGACCTCGCGGACGTCTTCGGTGCGATCGACTGTCGGGACGTGCTGTACCTGTGAGCCGACCTTCGCAGACGGCTGGTTGGACGAGGAAGCCAACTGTCGGCGACTCACGACGCCGCGATACTCGTCGCCGTCCGTGACGACGACGGCATCGAGTTCCTGGTTCTCGAACGCCCCGGCGACCTTCGAGAGCGGTGCGCCGATGTCGAACTCCGTGAATTTGCTCGAGAGAATCTCTGAGATATCCATGTGTTACTCTCTACTAGGAGGGCCGCTGGACGGTTATACTTGTTCCCCCATTGATATTTGAATAGCGGTCTGCAGAGTACCTAACTGGGTCATGAGGTGGGTTTCCGAGACGGACTAGCGATGCATTGAGAGTCCGGATCTCAACTTCCAGAGGTTGACTGTTTGGTGCGTTTGTCAAGTGAAAACCGGTGAAACGGACGCCTATCGAAGCTGAAAGAACCTAGCCGATACCAACCCCCGTGACACTCGGGATCGCGTCGTGCTAATTCGGAATTACACGGTTTCCAAACCGGAAACCACAGTGAAAATGAGAACGCCGCCGCTGACGAGTTTACGCAAACAACGAGAATGAGGTGCGCGTCAGCCGCCAGGGTCGAACAAGCAGAACGCGACCAGTTCGACAATCTCGCCAGCACGCAGCGGCGGTTTCTCGCCTAAGTTCACATCGACTTCATCGCGGAGGAAGAAGTTCGTTAACCGCCACACGTTGTGCATCAACACGCCGATCGTGAAGTACAGGAACCGGACGCGGTAATCCTTCGACGCTGACGTTGGCAGGAAGTGTTTGCGAATGGATTTGTACTGGTTCTCAATCGTCCACCTGTCACGGTACTGTCCCGTGAGCGCTTGCGCACGGTCAGGTTCAACCCGGTAATTGGTCGTGAAAATCGCGTACTCATCCCCATCATCGGCGTCTTCTTCATTCTCGATTGCTGCGTCCTTCGGGACGTACATGATGCTCAAGTCGTGAGTATCCCCGTCAACGGTGAGCGAGGCATACTCGACCCGCACATCAATCATCGGGTCTTCTTCGACCTCTTCGAGGTTTTCCTTATCCGCAGTCGCTTGCTTTCGCTTCCCGATTACGTAGTACAGTTCGCGTTTGTCAATCACGTGCCGGACTTCGTGAGTATCGAATTCACGATCGGCGAACACCTTGTTAATGTCCACGTGCCGTTGTGCCTGTTCTAATAGCCTGTCCACGATGTCTGCACGCGATGTTCGGTGAACACCGCCTGTGTCTTCCCAGGCGCGGACGTCACGGACTGGTTCGATCGCCAGGACGATCGGCGTGTTCTCAGCGACGATAGTGAGCGTGGCGAACTTGTACCCGCGTTCGTGGCTCTCTTTAAACCCGGACGCCATCACTGGGTACTCATCCTTGAGGTACTTTGTCCGGGTGCGCCCGGAGCTGGTCGTGTATGTGACTGGCTGCTCACCAGGGTCGGCGTCTACCCGCTTCTTGAACGGTGACGGCCAGAAGTTCCACGTCACAATGTCCAGCGCCGCGTTGACCGGCTCTCGAATCCCAGTCTCCCCGTGCTCATCTGACTGGATCTCATCCAGAATACGCTCCACACCGGTGTGGAACGCATCAAGCGTTTCATCGCGGATGCGTTCCCAGTCAGGGATTCGACCGCAGTCTACGAACTCGTCGAACGTGAGTTGGGAGTCCGGGTCTGCGATTTTCTTCATCGTCCGGTTATGCGAAGACCCGTGCGGCACTTCCTCCCGGTCGCTCAGCCGGGCGAACCGACGCCGCGGCGTGGTTGCAGCGGCGTTCGACATGTTCAGGTACGCTTGCCGTTCGAGATAGCACTCTAACGCGTACTTGGCGTTGCTCGCTCGGTCAGCAGTGAACCCAGAGAACCCGAGAGTAGACGCTCGTTCAACAGCGTCCATGATATGTTCCTCTTCGAGGTCGGTGCCTGCGATGTCTTCAGGCTCCAGTGCTGGTTCGACCGAGTCGTCCGTCTTAACGAGGTCGTGTTCGACACACTGGTCGTGAATGAGTTCACCGGCGTCTTTCAGCGTCTTCCGCTCCTGCAACGAGAAGCGCCGTCGCTTGTTGTAATTGATTGCTTGTTTCGAGGGCGGGATAGGGAAGTCGAACTTAACGTAAATGAACGCTGCGCCGGACAGTCGGCGTGCTGTTTCAGCTTCGTTGAACCCTCTGGCATGCATGTAGAGGAAGGTCTTGATCATCCCGTCCCGGTTGAACTTCGCTCTCTCGGGATCGTCGTAGTCGGAGAACCAGCGATCCTTGATTTCGAGGTTCGCAATAATGCGAGTGATGTGGTCATGGATGTGGCAGAGATCCTTGACCTGTTCCTCGATGGTGTCCAAGATCTCTTGTCTCGGTGGTGCTGGGTCTGTTGGCGACATGGTCGTTCAACTCGGGTTCTGGCTACGCGAGACATCGGTGACTACCGGGTTATTCTCGCGCGTGTCATTTCCGAAAACCCACCGAGGGACGGTATATCGGTGTACTTGGCGGGACTGACGGTTTGCGGAACCGCAGGATAGCAGAGTTGTTCCAAGGCGGAGTTTCCGTTTAGCGGAGGCTCCGCTTTACGGAAACTTTGGGAAACTGATTATAAACCCCGGTTCTCAACACTTCAAGGTAAGCCGGAGACTCCTGACTAGGGAAACTCCGGACACCAGAGACTCCCTAAAGCGGAGAGTCCGTCATAGGGGGTTTCCGTACCACCTCACCATGAGCGATCCCAACGAAGACCTCCCAGTGGCCGATGTCTTTGACGACTGGCACGCGATCGGTCTCATCGCCCGGCTTGACAGAGATGACGGGAACATCAAGGCTGAAATCGAGGAGAAGGTCGATCTCACCGGGAAACCGTTGAAGACACTACTTGACAACGCAATTGACGCCGAGTTAATCGAAGAAACCCAGATCCAGGCAGGCGACCACCCCCGATCAGACCGGTATCAGTTGACGGAGCGAGGAAAGGCAGTTCAGTCACTGCTACGAAGCAGAGGGATCGATGAGTTGCAGCAGTCCTACCTCACCGCGAAAACTGCGTTGCAGCGTGCGGCCGACGAGGCACAGGAAATCATCGAAGCCGAACATCTACACAAGAAGTACCCGCAGCGAGACTACTGGGTTCGAACCGGTTCAGACCAACCCGAGATCGACACGGAGCAGTTACTCGCGGAAGTGCAAGAGGAGCACGAGGATTTGTTCAACGCAGACATCCGGGGTGAATGGCCCATGGACGTGCGGGATGAGGAAACGGGTTCCCGCGAGCCAGTCGAAACCTGGGGAAGCACCCCAGATGAAGAAGAAGAAGATTAAGAGGAGTAACTATCGGTTCACGTTGTGGTCAACTGTTCGTTGGGTTCCGGGCCACTCAGCGTTACGAGATCGCCTGAGTCAGCACACACTGGGCAGAACGGGAGTGACTCCGTATCCCCGTCCCACTCAACATCATCCCACCCGTACGACGCACTGCACCTCGAACAACTCCAGTCGTAGGCTCCGTACTCAGCGGCGAGGTCCGGGAACTGGTGGGCTAGTGTCGGCGTGAGACGCGCGTCACGGTCCGCGTGACCGTCCAAGTACTCTTGCAGGTTCTGCCGGCCGTACCCGTCGAACACGGGGAGCAGCCCGTTTCTGTCGGTGTCAGTGTACGGTGTGTCGGCTTGCCCGCAGCGGTGCTTGAACGAGCAATAGTTACACTCCCAGTCGCGCTCCGGATCAGCCGGTGGCAATTCACTTTCCTGTTCGTAGGCGGCCTGGTCAGCCATCCACGCCACAACGTCGTCCCAGAAGGCCGCATCGAATTCAACGCTGAACGCTTTGATATCCAGCGTTTCCCGCGACCCGTACACGATCAAGCCAGTCGTCACATCATGCTCGTATTCCTTATTGAGCGCGTGCAGGTACGCATGTAGTTGCGCGCGGTGATGTGGTTTCGGCGCGGAGAGGTGGTCGAGTGACGTGGTAGTCTTGATTTCGGTGACAAGCAGCGGGTCGGCGTCTGCCGTGACAATGGCTGGGTCAGTAGACCCACGCACATGGAGGGATTTCCCGTCACGAATGGTTTCCGTCTCAATCCAGACCGAGTTCGTGACGTACGTGCCCGGTGTAGTAACGGACTGGAGAAACGGAACAATAACTTGTTCCTCGAACTCGGTGCCGAACCAGAACAGGCCCTTTGGCTGCGTGCCTTCCCGCGGGGCGTTCTGCCGGGCGTAGCTGGCTTTCCTGTGACACTGTAGGAGTTTACTCGGGGTGTGCTGCTCTGGATCTTTGGGTGGGGAAGGACCATTGAAGTAAGCCTTCCCTTCGAGAATGTTGTTTTGGAATTGCTGTTCGCTGTACCACTCGTTGAATGTTCGGTTCGTGATCCGGTCACGGATCACTGCATGGTCGTCGGATTCAGAACGGGCCGGTGTAGAATCCTCCCCGAATGGTTTGTCTCTGGATGGACCGGTCATCACATCCGAGGTGAGAATACGGGGGCCAATAGGGAGCCGTGTGTCGTTTCCGAATAATCCGTTGTATGAATGGGCGCAAACGTGGAGTCACGCTCGTGTCCGGTAGATTCGTGCCTTCGTGTTCCCTTCAGCGGTAATGAGATTGTAGTGCTCCAGTTTGGACAGGTAGTTTCGAACCATCCGTTTCGTCTTCGGGTCCTCCGCTCTGTTGCAGTATGCGCTGTAGAGTTGTTGCGGGGCTATTTTACCGGTCTCAGTGATGATGTTGTACAGGATTTTCTGGTGGGGTGTGAGGCGATCTACGGTTCGTTGCTTGATTTCCGATTTCGCTTCCGGAGTCTCTTCATGAATGATGTCCGCCGTGATTTTGTCAACAGGTTCTCCCTTTGCTTTCCGTGCAGCCCGGCGAAGGATTCCGATTGCAATTCGGGCGTCACCGCCAGCGTTCGCCGCGATCAACTCCAAACAAGACGTGTCGATGCTACCGTCGGTGAGTCCCCATCTGACGCGGTCACTGAGAATAGCAACGAGTTCGCTTTCGTGGTAGGAACGGAATCGAATGCGTTCACAGTCGGTGAGGCGGCTATTGAGTCGGTCATCCATTGAGACGAAGAGCCCGTCTTCGTCGTTGCAGATGAGGATCATCGTGAGGTGCGGGATTCGGTACAGATCGTACAATAGTGACTTGTCCTCCAATTGGTCCACTTCGTCCAAAATCACGACGTACGGCGTGTTCTCGCTCTCCCTGAGGCGTTCGAGAAGGACATCTTTCGGTGTTGATTGCCGGTGGACATCGACAGTCTGACCGATCCCGTCAAGCAGTCTGTACAGGGCTTTGAAGCGGCTGTGGTCCTCCCAGCAGTTCACGTACTGGTAATTCAGATCAACCACTTCTCCACGTAACTGTTCGACCAGGAACTGTGCGATACAGGTTTTCCCTGCTCCAGACGGGCCGTGTAGGAGTGCTGGGTCAGCTCGCTGACCGTGGGTGATTGGATCGAGAACGCTGGAGAGGTAGTTGACCTCGGCATCCCGGTGTTGCACCTCCCGTGGGATGAACTCAGACTGGAGTACTCGGGCGTCGGTGATCATGGGTTTGCGTCGACGCAGACTGCCAGCATAATAATTGGAAGGGTGTGATTTCCGAATTTCCGAAACCACGAACTGCGCTGCTTGATTCCGTCTATCAACCGGGGAATAACAGAACGGCAGTTAGTCGTCGGTACTCGCCTGTTGTGGGGAGTGACAGGAGAACACAGCTGCCAGTTCCGAATTGAGTTGTTGCTGAAGAACATCAGCAATTCGCTCCCCCATCAACGGTGGGACTGCGTTCCCTATCTGGCGGAACCAGTGAGTGAAGGGACCCAAGAAGACGTAATCGTCTGGGAAAGACTGGAGACGTGCCGCTTCACGGGGCGTCACGCCTCGATTCCGCCGATTGTCCGGTTCTCCGGTCACATTTGGTGCATACTCGTAGTAATCTGGGAGGACGAAATTGTTCGCGTCCTTGGCGAGATGCGCGACAACTGTTGGTGCTGGCTTCGTCCACTCTAGCATCCGGTACTTATCCTTGAATCGAGGATTCTCTTCAGTCCCAACGTCATACTCAATCAACTCTGCATATTCACCGTCCTTCGCGTATTTTACGTCCCATCCCGTATCACCCGGCTCTAATGCCTCGTCGAACAGCGTCCGGTCTTTCTCCATCGGGTGCTCCCGGGCTTGATGATTATAACACAACTCGGCCCCCGTATTCAGTTCGTGTTCTTCGATATACTCACTCCGTGTACCACGGACGCTCTTGGGACTTACCCGCCCACCCTCTCCTCGACGGAGTTTCGGCAAACCGGACAACGCCTGTTTCACCGTAACTTCGTCAGTCGGCCCAGCCTCTGAAAGCTGCTCAAATAACGTCTCAACGACGGTACCGTCATTCTCTACCACGAGATCATCCCGTACTCCGAAAATGAAGATACGTTCCCGGTGCTGTGGAATTCCATACTCCGAACAGTCCAAGAGTTCGTAATCGCAGGTATAACCGTGCCCATCTGCACCAATGGAGTTGAGTGCGTTCACTACGAGATCGGCGACACGGACTCCAGTATCGCCAATCTCGTTCGCCATCCCCTCCACGTTCTCCATTACCAGTGCTTTGGGGCGTAATCGCTCAACAGCAGTTACGTACTCTTCGTAGAGCTCGGTCCGATCATCCTCTAGGATATTATACTCGCTATCGTCCGCCAGTCTTGCCCGATACCCTGCTTGTGAAAGTGACTGGCACGGTGGCCCACCGGCGATGACATCGGGTTCTTGGTCAATCCGTTCGAGCAGCCCATTCTCAAGCTCTGTTCGAATATCCCCACACACGATCTTCTCGTGAGGAATCTCAGGATGATTGAGACGATAGGTGTCTACAGCATCTCTATCGTTATCAATCGCTAATTCAACGGTCCAGTTGTTACGCCCAAATCCGAGTGATAAGCCTCCTGCCCCAGCAAAGAGATCCACTACGACCGGTCCCGACTGCTCTTGATTTTGTTTCCGGAGACGATGTGTGAGCAGGAATTTCCGGATTTCACAGTCGTCGCTACACGAGTCAACTCCCCCTTTGACTGCATGGCCTGCGACTGCCCGGTGCAGTTGTGGAATCTGACGACGGGTAAGTTCCTCTTCAAGTTCCTCCCGTCGTTCAACGTCATCTCGTAACTCATTTGGCGACAGAATTCCCAGAGAGCATAGAAGTTGGTCAACGAATGGGTCACTTGGCCAAACGGGCTTATCGAACGCGACAAGCATCAACCACCATGCATCCGACTTAGAAACACCAGGGAGTTCAGCGAGTCGATTTGCGAAACTAGAATAGCGTAATCCACCGAGATCTCGCAGGCTTACACCATCAGTGTAATCGTCTTCGGATACTGCGTCTACAAGTTCTTGGAGGCGTGTAATGCGAGTTTCGCTAATACTGGGTCTATTTGTTGCCTCAAGTAGAGCCGCCTCTAGTGCGGCCTCGTCAAGTGCAGCGATATCCTCCCACGACCCAATCTGGTCTCGTAGGTCAGCAACTATCCGCCGATATTCACGGTCAAAATACCGCTTTGACGGCGGCTGACCGTCCGGCGCAATAGCAACCGCTGCAACGGAATCTAATGGGTCATCACTTCCGGTGAGTGCATCGTCACAGGTACAGGTTCCTGCTGACGTACTTTCACCGAGAGACTCATAGCGACAGGGAAATTGCTCGTCGGATTCTCGCTTCCGACATTGGATTTCCGGGGTCGCTGTTGGACACCCAGCTGGATGGAGCCAGTTCTGCTGGTACTGTTCTGCAGTAAGCACATCGATGAGAAAGTCCACATGGCGCAAGACGAACTCCTGGTGTAACGAGAACTCAGTATCTGAAGAATTCAGCAGACATGAAGGGATTTCCGGCGTATCTATATCCGCCCACGAGTCGGCCATTACCTGGACATTATCACTCAGCAATAAAAAGGCCAGGATTCCTGAGAGGGTGTGGCCCGATAACCCGTGGAATAACACCTGTTTTCGAGGAGTTCTTGCTATCGTAACTGGAACCGACCCGCCAATTACACCGGTGCTTATGGAATACGCGACTAGATGAGGGCATAATCCATGGGAATAGATCTCCCCTACGGGAAACCGAAATAACAGCCGAAGAGTACGAGGCCCTAGTTGACGCCGAGAAAATTGCCGGTCACCTTGCAGTGCCCGTTACACTCGTGTTGTCTCTTCGTTGAATCTCAATTACGGCGACTAGAGGAGGTTCAGGGACGAACTGGTCCCTCAGAGTACTCGTGCGTGTTCGCGGAACGGCGAACCGCCTCAAAGAAGTCAGTTACCTCGTCAACAACTGGTCCACGGACAATCAACCCAATCTCAATCGCCTCTTTAAGGCTATAATTCGTAAGATTAGCACTTCCAACATATGCTACCTCGGCGTCTGCGATTAGGGTCTTGGCGTGCAGGCGACCGTGAGGTGAATCGTACTGATAGACATGGAAATTAGATGTGTCTCCACTGCTTCGGACTGTTTCCCGAATCCGTTCCACGTGGTCTGCGTTTTCCCCATCATCAGTTACATCTCTGGTGAGGAGTGTAACGTCAACACCTTGGTCAGTTGCAGATGCAAGATGGTCAACGAAAACATCCACGCCAAACCGGGTGAAGAAGGGAGTGACAAGCAGCAACTCCCGATCGGCATTCCGAACTAATCGAATAAGACGCGCCATGAGCTCTGCTGATCGCTCATCAAATTCATCCGGTACAGCGATACTTAGTTCGACATCGTGTACTGCGTCATTTGCGAGTAACTCAGCTTCGGAGGCCGTCAGGTGGTCATCAAATATGTTTAGAAATTGAATGAATTCGATCGTCGTATTGCGGTTCACCTTGACCCGATTAGTCGTCTGAGATGTGAAACCAACGAGACCAAACTCAGATGCGAGATCATGAAGATGATTCGCGGCCTCTCGATGGATGTCAAACTCCTCTGCCGTCTGTGAAGGGTCAATAGTTCCTTCACCAGAGGCAGCAGTATGGAGGAGATGCGTACAGAAGACTACTGGCTCAATCTCGTGTGCTCGAACCGCCTGTACGAATTGGGCTGGTGTTGCTAGCGTCATTTCTGTGTCAGGTACTTTTCCCGCCAAGTCCACCGGTCAATTTCCAGAATCCAGCTGGCACCCCAGATGCGATCCGATTCCCGTAGAGAACGATTCGTGAGAGGTTCTTGTTGAAGTGCTGGCAACCGATTTCTGACATATGGAGACAGGAGTGACACGCACCGCCCCGAATGTCAGCACACGTAGAGTCATACATGCAACTTTCCCCCTCTGTCAGTGTGCTAAGCAACCAGTCATCGAGGTTCCGGTCAATCAAGGTGAAGAGCCCACCTGCCGTGTAGTTCTGCGTGTTATTCGCGTAGATGGCAGTTGCGAGGCCCTCTGTGAATAGATATTCAGCGAATGAGGTCTCGTCGATCCCAGAATGGACAGCAGCACGCTGAATGAGCAGGTGGGAAATCGTATGCAGAAGGCAGTGGACAGCAAGTGTGATTTCGTTATACTGACTGCCGTCATTCACATCAGTTGAGTACGGTTCTATTGCCTCCATTTCCGCGTATAGCGTCGCTCGTGCCTCCGAAAGCTCCATATTCAGCGTGTCCTCGATGGGGTATCCACTCTCGGCGAGCCAGTGACCAACTTGGCGAGGGTCTAACTGGACGATCGCAGCCTCCGTCTTTGACCGGGTTGTGTAAATCGGTGTGCGCCATTCCCCATCTTCAACTTGGACTGGTGGGAACATCCGGGCAGCAGGGGTTGAACCACCGTCTTCCTCGTCATCATAGGTGCGGTGATAGCCGTATACTGCTTTGAGGAGTGGGAACTCAGATGTGACACCGATATCAAGAACCCCCATCTGATCCATAAGCTGTGTCTCTCTAGGCGTAGCGGTTTCTCGCGCGCTTTCCTGTTCCATTATCTCCCGCAATTGGATGTACCGCCGCATGTTGTCAGACGGCTCAACATCCCCAGCTTTCGCCTGGACCATCTCACGAACCAACTCAGGATCTTGATCCCCGCCAATTTGGCCAAGAGCTTGCTTGGTCTGTTCAATCACCTCAGGGTTGTCGGTATCAAGTTCGTCAAAGTCGATTTGTGATACCCCTTCTTTGTCCACCATCTCCTTTAGACTCGTCTCAGGATGATCGAACTCGCCAAGATAGGCCCCGATGACAATTGGGTCAATCTCTTCCTCTGAGCGTATGCTGCTCTGGTAGATATTCCGGTCACCGAGATCAACGCGAGTGACGTCGTGAATATTCATTGCCTTTGACGACGAATGGACGGTTACGTCCATCCGCTCGCCACATTCACAGAACGTCTGGAAATCATCGCGGATGACCTTCCCGTTACAGGCACCACACCGCCACTTGAAATCTTGATACCGGTCTGCACGGTCATCCAGCATTACGTATGAGTACCCGTGCTTGTCACAACCCGGAACGAAAACCGATCTAATATCTGAACAGGAGGGGCACACACCAACATGGTGAATCTGGTTGAGGGCTCCATCGCACCCCGGTCGTTGGCAACTCAATCCGCTCTGTTCAAGCCCTCTGATGCGCTCGTCACTGTAGTCGTGAACCTTCCCGCAGTCCCTGCAATCAAAGACACGCGGGAAGATTTCCGCGTACACATCCGATGGATCGATAATTGCCCACCGATCGGGTGTCGGCGGTGATAATGCTCCCTCAACACCGCCACTCCAGTTGTCAAGACTGGCATGAACGTGATCGATCATCTCCTGTTCACTGGCGATCTCCATCTGCTCGCCGGACATCCTTGCTGCCTGCTCGATGAGATTGTGTTTCGGGTTCGAGAACGTCGCTCCGGGCGGGAAGTTGTACATCACCTGCATCTTCCCGCGACGCATATTATCAGTCATCGCGTGTCCACCCCCACAGCCTCGAACGCATCTTCATGGCTGTAACTCGGTTTGATGTCTATCGGATCATCCACGTCACGAAGACTCAACATCACCCGTCCAGCGAGACACCCCTCAATGTCCTCTGCAGTACCGCTCTGGATGTTGTTGAACGAGATCTGAACGAGTTCTTCAATCCGGTCCGTGAACGGGCACTGACCGGTCTCCCAGTCTTCCCCGTAAATCTCGATGAGGTCCTCAATGATCTGGTCTTGGTCGATTACACCGGCCTGTTCGGCCTTTCGCGCCATCCGTGGGTGGGCTCTGTTTTTGAAATACCCGAGGTGCTCACTCAATTCATCGAAGTACCGAATGTACAGGAGCGACATGAAGATCCCCGGGAAGGTTCGCTCCACACTGAATTTCGCCCATCGGTTAATCGCTACTGGTTCAACGAGCCGGTCGAGGTACTCGTGGTACTTGTGGAAGTAATGATAGTGCGACCGGTCACGCTCTCCTAACGGGTCGAAAACGTCCAACACGATTCCCGGGTGCTTGCGGCCAACACGCGAGGATGCCTGAATATACTCGGACATCCGTGGTGGTGCATTGAAGAATACCATGTACCCGAGAGAGTCAATGTCCACACCGTGACTGATTGAACTGGTCGCAGTGATCAGGCCTTCAATATCCTCGTAGGTTGTACCATCGTCTTCACCGACCTGCTCGAATCGGTTGAGCATGTCGGCCATCGCATCTGGGTCGGTGTTCCCCTGCATATCGAATTTCTGCACGGCGTCGTATCCATCGTCGGTCAGGTTATCGTTCACCTGGGTTTCAGTGGACTTGTAGACACGACCGCCCTCGAATTTGGAGATGACGTAGGTTACCAGTGTGTAGTAATGGTTCAGGATGTTTTCGAACGTTTCCGGATCGGACACCTCCTCGAAGTCGAACTCCTGCAGCGATGTTTCGGGTTCGTCAAGCCAGTCCTGAATCCGGCGCTGGTGCATCTCCAAGAGCCGGATGATGCTGTTAATCTGGCTGCGGTTCCAAGGAACAACACCGACGTAGTGCCGTTGAACCCGGTCTTCGTCAGTCGTTGTGTAGGCGGATTCTCGATAATCCGGTCCGGGTGCAGGGAACCGGATTGTATTCTTCCCGCCGTACAGATGCTTGACCTGATTGTCCGATTCTTCGATCGTTGCTGTCGCTGCTATCTTCTTGGGTTCGGAGTAGTCGATTCCTTGCTTTTCAGCGGCCCATTCGAGGTGCTTCTCGAAGGCGGCGTAGTAGTGGCTCTCAAAGGTCCCGAGATCCTCGTTGACGAGGTGCAACTCGTCCTGTAAACAGAGCGTTGGGACCGGGTCATGAACATCAACGCGCTCTAAATCACCGTAGTCCGTCTCGAAGTCCTGTTTGTCTCGGCCACAGAACCGCGACATCATGCACTCGTCGCCTTGGTGTGTATACCCGTGTTCTGGGCAACGATGGGTGATATACCCGGCAAGTGTTCGGAAGCGGTAATTGTACCCAAGAGCTGCAAGTTTGTCTTGGGTTCCGACAACGATCGTTGGAACAGCACGATAGAGATCGATGTCCGTCACGTGAACGTGCAGCTTTTCCCGACGACAGGATGCTGACGAACAGTGATGTTCGACTCGATCAGTCGTTGTACTGAATACGAGATCAACGTCACTGCCGCAGAGCGGGCATTTTTCGACCGCACGGTAATCCTCACGACTGACCTGTTCGAGGTCGTGCCCATCTTCTTGGTTCCAGCGCTTCTTGAACTCACGTAGTTTCCCGCGGTTCTCCTCTAACGCCTCCCCGTCCTGCGGATAACTGGGGTACCAACCATTGAACTCGGATTTCAGCAAATTCCCGAGGCTGTTCTCTGTGTTTCCGGTGAAGAATCCGGCGCTGAGCGGCTCCCCACCATACTCTTCCTCTTTCCGGACCTCATCTGCGTGGACGAGGATTTCAACGACTCGCTGGAACTGTTGCAGCGACAGCAACCGGAGTGGGAAACGCATCATCGCTGACAGACCGAACTCTTTCCCACGTCGCCTGTCGAACAACGCCGTGAAGGCAAGCAAGGCGAGGTAGGCCTCCGTTTTCCCACCTCCAGTCGGGAAGTACAGGAGGTCTGCCTTGTCACGATCGTGGGTCTCCGGGTCGAAGTCCCGTTCTTCGTGGACGATGTCCGGTAGTAGGGACACGATGAAGACAACCTGGAACGGTCGCCAGCCGGGATATTCAAGTTCCGCATCCTCATCCCAGGGGTCGCCTTCCCGGACCTTGCGAAGGAATACGCGGTTCACTTGCTTGAAGAGCTCCCGCGCCATTTGATCCTCTTCAAGAAGCTTGACACCACGATCAAATCGTTCAATCTCCCGTTCAAACCGCTGTATGTCTGATTTGATTGTCTCTACTGTCGGATTCGACTCAGGGTCTGTGGCAGCCGTTTTCGCCTCGTCAAGACGGTCCTGCCAGTCGTCCCTTTTGTACTGTTTCAATTTCTGGCGAACTGCCCGCAGTACCGGGAGCGGGTCTGTGGCCAGTGTGTCGAACTGTGGTGCTGCTTCACCGGAGTACTGCCGGTGACCGAAGTACGCCTGCTTGTGAACAGGAATGGTTTCCGATTTGATGCCCGTTTCCCCCTCTGTCCAGATAGCAGTGCAGTTCTGGCCTTGCCCAGGAACCGAGGAGTCATAGCGGAATCCTTCAGGGACATCTTCGAAGCTCATCGGCTGGAATTCAGTTTCGTTTTTTCCTCGCAACTCTAGCTGTGTTTCATATGTTGCGAGGTCGAGGTCTCCGAAGTCTGGTTCCTCGTCGCTTTTGTTAGTCACGTCAACACGGACAACAGCAGACCCTGGCGTATCTGCTGTGGCTGTCGTTTCATCAAGCGCTTCAAGAAGACGAACAGTCACGTCCATTCTCGGGGTCGGAGCATACTCCGTGTCTCCGCCGACAGGTGCATCAGAGAGGTTCTCCAGGTAGTCGTCGTCAGCCAAGTTATCATTGTTCGACACGAAGTTCTTCACGGCCCCGAGATCACTGTCGAACAGGTCCGGTGCAGACTCGATATGCTTCTTGGTAGCCGCCCGGATCTTCCTGTTCAACTCTCGTTCAACTTTGTCCGATGCTTCACTGAGGAGACCGGTGTTTTCTGCAGTGGCATCGAATGAAACAGTTGTACTCACACCGATGTCCGCGTCGTCGTCACCGGGCTCTCGAAGCACATACTTCCGGTACACCGTCGGTGCGTCTTCGTCTGCCTCAGCAGCCTCTGCCGGTGTCGGGATGACGCGATAGTACAGAGCAAAGGATAACCGGACGCTCAGGGTGATTGTGTCACCGCCATCAGTGGTCGTCACGCGGCCAATTAGCCCCAGTGTTGATGGCGACTGCCGTGATTGGATTTCTTTATCGATTTTCGTGTCCTGTTCTTCAGGCGTGAGCGCTCCGGAGAAAAAGTTCGTTCGCGGTGTCAATCCAGGCGGGGTACGTTCACCCTCGTCAATATGCGCCCCTCGGATTCGGTCAACAGTATCCCCGACGAGTTCTGAAGCAAAGGTTTCGATGTCGTCGCGGGATGCACCATCGATGTCTGCCATTCGTTACTTCGGCATAAGGGGGTGCCAGGGATAAATATAAGCCCAGGCCCCCGACATTATCCACGGTCACATTTACTGCACCGAACCACGACCTCCCGACTGACCCCCGGCTTATCGAACAAGTCTCCACTACAGGCACGGTCGGCAAGCCATTCCCAAAATACACTCCCGCGCTGACGGTGTGTCGCGCGGATCGTTTTGATACGAGTGAAGACTTGCTCCCAGTTTTCTGCCATCCGTTCCGATCCGTACTCGCTTGCGATTACTTCAACACCCTCAGCGTGTCGGGGACCGATGCGAAGCCCACTCCGGAATACGAGGTCGGACGGTGAGTCAGCTGCTAAGACTCCGCGTGCCCAGTCCCGTACTGCGTCGGCATTCACGGATACGTCCTGTTCAATTTCGCTTGCGAACCCGCTGACGCCATCGCTCGGATCATCAGTCGGTGAATGTTTCTCAAGTCCACGAAGAACAGCGTCGTACCACAGCTGAACAGCGTCTAGGAATGCAGCGTCGGTGTCACCCTCGGCTTCACCCTCCCAGTCTTCACGCAGGAAGTCTTCCCAGAGGTCTGCCTGAACGTCGTCGTTAATGAGCACGATTTCATCACCAGCACTGATCCGTGCAAGAGAGCGAAGGGAGTACTCCCCCGCTGAAACAAGGTGCTCCTCTGATCGAATTATCACAGGATGTGCATCCGAGAGCGTCACTGGAGAGGCATCTTCGAACCCAACACGGTAGCGAGAAATCGTGCCTGCCGAGCCCCTTCCTCCAGCATTATCATCTTCACGTGATTGGGATGCAACAGAGAGGTACGTCTTGTAGAGGCTGTCAGTCAGCGTTCGTTCAGTGTCTTCCTCCACCGTGCTTCCATGAGTGGTTACGTCTAATTGCGGAAGATCAGTACCGGTTTGTGGCGGAAGATACGGCCGGCGTTTCTGATCTACACCGTGTACACGTGAGGCCAGAGTGTTGTCGTCATGTCCGAGTACAATGGTTTTCGGGACAGCCGGATGGTGATAGTAGATCGAGGTTTGTGGTGGAAGTGCGTCGAACGTCACCAAGATATCCATCTGTCCGGGCTCGACGTCTCGCACAGTGTCTTCATCAAGTAACAAGAGGTCATCCCCGAGCACCCAATCGCTCGCCCGCTCCCGGAGGAAGATGTCGAGCATCTCCTTGTACGTTTTCTTCGTACAGAGTACGCCGACGGATTTCTCCCGCGACGCTGCTTCATCGAGTACGTCCAATAACTTCTCACCTAGGGGGTTCCGCTCAGCAAGCCTGTCGAGGAGCGTATCAACAGTTGTAAGGGCCAGATCAAGTATCTCTGCGTCGATAACAGCCTCTTCGTGCAGCTCTTCAATTTCGTTGCGCCGACCATGGAGCCTTCGAGGAACCCACCGGTTACCTTGGTCGAGTTGATTCTGCACCCAATGGTCGTGAAGGTCAACCGTAACTGGAAGGCTACTGAACGTATACCGAAGTCGTCGAACTGCACCTGCAGCGGTTGAATCCCCAATTTTGTCGCTGAACTCGTCTAAACGGCCAAGTAAATCCCCGATCTCAGAATCACTCTCAACCGAATACACATGGACCGAGGATGGTCCCTCAGTCAACGATTCTGCTGCAGATTCCTGAGGGGACATCGGGTTGCTGTTACTGGTCTCTTGGTCCGGCTGCAGTAACACGGGATGGGCGAGGTCAGTTGGTGGGCCGACGTGTTGCCGTCTATCTGCACCGTATTGTTCTGCGAATACCCCGTGTACCTCAATGTGAACGGGATGCTCAGAATAGGATTCAGTCAGTGACGGCAAGTCTTGATCGTCAATTTGGGTAAGGTGACGTAGTGAAACGGAATCAGCAACTCCGCGCGTTTCACCCGATGTTTGCCCGTTCACCTGTCTACTTCCGGGTGTGTATGATTGCGGTGTTCCGTTAATGAGGGTACCTCTCCACGTCTGTATTTGGGCAGCGTCTCCGGCGTCGATCCCCGATACCCAGTTGTAGAGGACGACATCTGCAGGTGCATCAGTGAGGGAATCAATGTCCCGGACCAAGGTGAGATACGGAGGATTCTCTTGGATAGTCGTTCCGGAGGTCTCGACGTGAATTCCGTCTGTTACACGTGCGGTGGGGATGAGATCGAGGATTGGCGTGACAGTTGCGGCCGTATCCTCTGACTGCACAATCCCGTATTGCGAGAGACTTTCCCGAATGTCCTTTTTTGTACCCCACCCGCCAGTCGCCGGTGTATGTACCGCAACCCGAATGTCTGGGCGTATGAGCTGGGCAATCGCGGTTCCCAGAATGGCTAACTCAAACCATTCTGAATCATGGGACGGTGTAAGGAACTGAATCGATGGATCTACATCATCAAAATCTTCCTCGCTGCCCAGTATATTCTGGAGTGTATCCGTGAGTTCATCGCCCGCCGACTCGCTTTGAGATGCCGCTAACGCGATTTCTGCGGTGTTGTTAATCACGGAGAGTTCGGCGGCACCCAGTTGAGGGGGGCTCCACGTAACCGGCCCGGTCCGCTTTACAAGCGAGTAGTCGTGTGAGAATTCTCCAATCCCGGAAACATCTCCAGGGGCGAGCTCTGGATTGGACTGCTGGAATTGGCGGCGTAGAGATGCAACTACGTCCTTCGTAGTTGAGTCTATTCGGCTATCAGTTGACCCGTATAAGTCGAATAGTTCCGGTGGCGGGGGGTACACCTCAAGTGCTTGCAGAATCTTGCCTACGTCCCTCACTTCACGAGCAGTGTCTACTCGTTCGAGATCGCGGACGAGAGGCCCGATTGCGGGAAGAATGTCGCCTGGACAGGCGTTCCCAGCAGATGCAATTGCTTCACAAATCCCAGTTCGGGACCGACTTGAACAGTCACGTGCAACCGAAACCAGTCGGTCGATAGAGTCTACAATTAACTCAGGCCACGAACTTGCGGCAACACGCAGTACCGGTACCCACAACTTCGACTCTTCTGGAAGCCCCTTCTGAATTGCTTTCCTCGGGTATACCTCTCGAACAGCGGCGAGATTATTAGATTGAATCGCCGAAAACACCGTGGCTAACAACTCACCCGTATCTCGGCCCCTCCCCTGTCCAGTTCGTACTTCCTCGACGAACGGGGGAATGAATTCGTTCCAGTAGTTCGGATAGATGTCAGCATTGAGTGCTGCCTGAATGAGTTCGGCCAGTTTTCGCTGTGAATTGGGATCGTCAACTTCGATGTATGTCCGGCAGAGCCGTTCAGTTATCCGGCCCGAATGAAAGTCTGATAGAACCGACTTCCCTTCCAGTTCGTCGGTGAGTGCCTCCACGACCTCGGTGTTAATGTGATCGCTTGACTTCGCCGCCAGCAGTCGAAGTGATCTCCACGGATGGTCTTGAAGAATTTCTGTAACCAAGTGGTGGGAGGCGGATCCCGGATGTTCGATTGCTGTGTCGAGACTCTGGGTTGCGTATCCTTTGAAGTATCCGCCGACTGGATACGCTTCACCACCGACCTCAACTTTCCCGTCAAAGAGTTCGGTTACTCGCCTCAACAAACTGTAAGCATCCATGGACGGAGGAAGGCGTGACACGACACGATACGCCTCCATGCGAGTGTTATAGGAGAGTTCTTCCAGAGATTCAAAATTGATTGACTCGGTCAGCGTAAAGTCGTCTCTTGGGAAAATCGATGAGAGGTGTGCAAGAACCAGTCCGGTGTCTACTCGTCTGTTATCGAGTAAGTAGACCAGTTGCGGGTGATCAACCGGAGGGGAGGCATCGTTGAGGATGAGCTCGATGCACTGGTCAGCGGTCAACGCGTCGTACCCGGTCGATCGTGCTTGGTCAACCAACAGTGGGAGTTGATCTGTTGCTGATGCTGGTGATGGTGTCTCGTCGTTTTGTAACCAGTCAAGCAATTTGACGGGTTCATCACCGGCTGGAGGACTCTGTTCCGGTTCTTGATTGGTTTGGGCACGACTGCTGGATTGTCCTCCACCGAAGTCGGAGATCGAATGCTGGGTTGTGTCCTTGTCCGTCACTGACTACCTTGGACTAGTTACCCTGCAAGCATAAACGATATGCATAGAATCACTTCCGGTTGGCCTGTCCTTCGGGTGGCCTCTATCCTACAGAGAACAAAAGGGAGGACAAATAGAATCTGAATACAGGAGAATGATTTCGACTTAAGCGTCCAAATTATGTGACTTCATGAGTTCCTTCGCAATCTCAGCCTGTATGTGGTCATCTTGCTCATCTGCAGTCCGGCTCTCGATTTTGTGGTCGAAAGTGTAGCCCTCGTATTCTTCATCCCAAGTGTAGGCCTGCAGTCCTACGCTGGCATCTTGGGACAAATCGTAAATCACCTCGAACTCGGTGTCTTCCGATCGGGTACCGGTTTCCCATGTCCGCCAGATACGGCACATGATGTTCCCGCCGGTGTTGACAACTGCTCCACCGTTCCACTCCTCCGGAATGTCCACCGGTGACTTATCGAACGGCTCCTCGTAACCTAACTCGCGGAGGAACTCTTTCCGGCTTGTGCGTGACATACTACGGTGTACTCACCCACGATAATGAATACTAGCATACCCTGTCATCACGAATATGTACATCTACGGGGGTCGGTACTGAGTCTCCTCACAATCATCGTGGGGCTGGCTACAGCTGGCAACGTCGATGCAGCGGTGAACGCAGTGATTGACTTCTACATCATGCGGCTTGTTCCGTGGCCGCTTGATCAAGTACTCCTCGCCGAAACGCTCGCTGAGTTGTTCGTCTCTCACGCAATCACCATCGGTGTCGGGCTGTTATTCGCCACCTCGAATTGGAGGAAGAACGTGTAGTCGTCTTCATATTAGGTCGCGCTTCCAAACCAAGCGCAACTCCAGCCACTCGCGGACTGCTGTTCTCTGCATATATTGCAGGTTAGACTGTTCCCACACTCCTGCTCAGACACATAAGCAATCTAGTGGTTTGTCAGAATCTAAACTGCCAACCTCTGAACTTCTCCGTTACCGATTTACATATAGCGATATATGATTTATGAGTTTGAGATCAGACGAAGATCGGGTACGAATCGGCGTATGAAAATATCATATTACACGCACATATGGCTCTGAGAACCGGGCAAGCAGCTGTCTTCGGGTCTCAAACCGCTGTCTCCACAGAGGGACTGAAACGACCGTGGATACCGTAGTCGGCGAAGACGTGCGTATCCCAACGGATGGCCGCGGTTCGGCTGCCCCTACGCTCGGATGAGTCTGTACAGGCTGGCAGTACCGTCCGACAGGAAGGCGACTCGTACTGTTGGCTGTAAGGTTTCGAAACGATTTGCTACCCAGGAATGGCGACCACCTATGGAACGTGCAGCCGGCAGTATCACCCATCTGCGAGCATACTGGCGGAAGCAATGAAGGACGTTCACCGGAACACAGTGAACTCAGCCGATGTCCGCCGGTATAGCAGCGGATACAGCGCTCGGCCGCGTCGGGACCGCGGTGATTTTGCCGTCTCACCTTGTGTGGAGGTTCGATTGAGGTCCGTGATGATCGCTGCTCCGCTCTAACGCTGGGATCGACGGTCACTTGACCCGCCGAATTGATGTGTGGTCTTTTCAGGAGATGGCCGCTCGCCCCCACAACCAGTCTCACTGCCGGAGTCGAGGCCCGGGCCACAGAACGAGATTGCCTACCGGATACCGGCGTACGCCGCTTCGGACGACCAGTGGCGCGGGTCGGGTACCGAAGCGGAACCGTTCGCACAGGTCCATAGAGGCTGCTATAACTCAATGACTTATCGACCGCCCACGTCAGGCGACCGTCCCATGACACCCTCGCGAGAGGAGCGCGAGACGCGCCTTGCAGTCGCATCGAACCTGGCGGAGAGCACAGCGACCCGTGAGCGGACCCGCGAGCAGCGAGACGCGGCCGCAGAGACCGTTCGAAAAGCGAGCGGCGACAGGGAGCAGCGAGGACGATCGAAGTGAGTCCTCGAAACTAGCGAGCGTGACGAAAGAGCAGTGAACTTGGAGGACTGGTCCTCCGGTGGACTGATCGCACTGGCCCCCGAGCAGACCGAAGTCGAATTCGAACCGCACGTCGTACACGATGTCAGGATCGCTCGCGCTCCGAGCCAGAGAGTGGGACCACCGTAAAAACATCAGATTATCTATACAGGTATTCGACCCTCGAACCCTGGGGTAGCGGGCGGAAAACACCGATCTAGCTGAGCCCGACTCTCGGCGGATTCATCTCGCTGGCGACGTGTGTTGCGTCCCCGTCGACAGATCTGATTCCCCAAGAGCAGTTCCGAATCACTATGGAAGTCCTTACCACATCTGTCCCGGAATATTTATCCTCAATTGTGGTACTACAGATCCGATTTATTCAGTAAGTTATCCCTACATTGTCACTTTTGGGGACATATAGGGTGTCAGAATCACAAATAAGGCCATTTATCCTCGGCTATAGGGATACATTGATGTGAGAGGGGGTTCACGGCACGCGTATGTCTGAGCAGACGGAGACGTCGCGCGTTGCGGTCAAGACGTACGTGCCAGCGTATCAAAAAGACGAGTGGCGCGAGCACGCCGACGAACTCGACATGACTCAAAGCGAGTTCGTCCGGACGATGGTTCAGGCGGGTCGGCGCGGGTTCCTTGAAGACGAAGAAAGCGACGAACAGAACACGGAGGAGCCATCGTCGACAGAGACGACGGCCGGCGAGACGGGCGACGCGCTGGCAGAACGCGTCGAATCGGCCCTGACGGCTGGTGAATATTACAGCTGGGACGAACTGCTGGCAGCGATCACAGACAACATCGAAGACCGGCTCGAAGAGACGCTCGCAGATCTACAGGATCGAAACGTCGTCCGCTACAGCGGTCGCAACGGCGGTTACACGCTCGTCGAGACATGAGCCAGGCCGACGATCCCCAGCAGGACCCGATCGCGTACTTCCTGCAGGACATCGCCTATCAGGGGAAAAGTGAGCGCACACAGGCCGCTTACGAGCGCGTGCTCCGCGATTTCGAGAAGTTCCTGGAGGACGGCACGGACCGCACGACGACGGCACAGACGCTCGATTCGGCGTCCCATCGGGACTGTATGGCCTACATCCACGGTCTCCGTGGGGCCGTCGCGGAAAGTACCGTCGCGACCTACGCCTCGTATCTCCACCGGTTTTACGGGTATATGACACAGGTCGGGACCTTCGAGTCGAACCCGATGGCACTCGTCGTGGAAGAGATCGACGAATCGATCGACACGGACCCACAGCGGCGCGATATTTCGGTTCCGGGGATGCGGTCGTTCGTCGACCGGCTCGCCCATCCACTCGATCGAGCGATCGTGGTGACGCTGCTGAAGACCGGCATCCGGGCCGGCGAACTCTGTAATCTGGATCAACGCGATCTCAATCTCACAGACGACCCTCGAGACGGTATGACAGTCCGTCCGCAACTGGACGGACGACCTGACTCACTGTACGTTTCGGCGACGCCCTCGCGCGGTTCGCAGACGAACGGCGAACATCGCCGCGCCTCCAACAAGCGCCAGCGCGATACGGTCATCCCGGTCGACCCCGAGCTACGCGACGTCCTCGTCAAGTGGCTCGCCGTCCGGCCCGACCCGGTCTCCGAGGCGAAACCGCTCTTTACCGGCACGAGCGACAACTGGGGGCGACGGATCACGACCGATATGGTCCATCACACCGTCGAAGCCCACGCTCGCGACGTCGGCTGGTATCACGACGGTGCTGGTGCGGCGGACAACGTCACGCCACACTACTTCCGGCACTTCTTCACGACACACCTGCGCGATAGAACCGGCGATCGGGGGATCGTCAAGTACCTCAGGGGTGACGTCGCTCAGGATATCATCGATACGTACACCCACGACTGGGGATCTCGCGTCCGTGACGTGTACGAACAGCACATCTATCAGCTGCTGTGAGTGATCTCCTGGGATGGATTCACCGCGATACTATTCTTATAGTGATATTTTATGTCCGAAGCGTTGTTCTGTTCCAGACTCATAAATCTCATGTCGCTATATCAATTCGCGGGTCCGGATGGCGTCACTAGAACCACCCGACGAGCCGCCGCTGGAGACGCGTCACTGCCGTCATAGCGCGGGCGTACCACTTCGTCGGAAGGTGGGGTGAGTCTCCGAGCGGCCCGATCTTCGAAGTCGCGATCGTTCGGACTTCGACGTACCGTCGCAGCCCTTCGGGACCGTGTCGGCGGCCGACGCCCGAGTCACCGAATCCACCCATCGGTGCGTCGACTGCCGCCCAGCCGACCGCGTATGGATCGTTAACACAGACAGTCCCGCAGTCGATCTCGCGGGCGACGGATCGACCGCGAGCCAGATCGGTTGTCCAGACGCTCGCATTGAGGCCGTACGACGAACTGTTGGCCCTCTCGATCGCTTCTTCGGCGTCTGAAACCGGCTCGACAGACACCACCGGACCGAACGTCTCCTCGGTGGCGATCGCCGAATCGGGATCGACGTCTGTCAGGATCGTCGGCTCGTAACAGAACGGACCGACGTCCGGACGACTGCGGCCACCGGCACACACTGACGCACCGTCTGCGCGGGCGTCCTCGACGTAGCTCTGGACGCGTTCGAGATGATCGCTGTCGATCAGTGATCCGACGTCGGGACGGTATCCGAACTCGAGTCCGAGCGACAGCCGTCGAGTGGCGTCGACGAACGCGTCAAGGAAGTCCTCGTAGCGGCTGTCTACCACGTAAATCCCCTCCGGTGCCAGACAGAGCTGTCCCGCGTTCGTGAACGCCCCCTCGACTGCCCCACGAGCGGCGGTTTCCACGTCAGCGTCACCGAGCACAAGCATCGGATTCTTCCCGCCGAGTTCGAGCGAGCTACCGATCAGATTCCGGCCGGTCCGCTCGGCGACAGCCCGTCCCGTTTCAGTGCCGCCGGTGAACGTAACGTGATCGACGCGATCGATCAGTGCGGGCCCGACAGTTGGTCCGTCTCCAGTAACGACCTCGAACACGCCACTCGGGAGGCCAGCTTCCTCGAAGAGTTCAGCCAGGGCGAGCGCGACGTACGGCGTCCGCTCGTCCGGTTTACAGACGACGGCGTTCCCAGCGAGAAGCGCTGGAATGACGTCGGTTATCGCGAGTGTCAGTGGGTAGTTCCACGGGGAGATGACGCCGGCGACGCCGACCGGATCGGTCGTTACGTGCGCATCTATCAGGCCGGGAACCGCCCCAGTGCGCTTCGATTCCGCGAGGATCGACGGCCCATTCGAGCCGTAGTACGAGCACGTGAGCGGGACGTCGAGGATTTCTTCGAGCGCGTCGACGCGGGCCTTGCCTGTCTCGAGTTGCACGATGTCGAGCAACCACTCGCGGCGCTCGAGGACGAGGTCGCCGAAGCGCCGGAGGACATCGCCGCGATCCTCGATCGATCTGTTTTCCCATTCGGACTGTGCGACTCGCGCACGATCGACGGCGGCCGCGACGTCTTCGGCCGTTGCGGCAGGGACCGCGCCGATCGGTTCGTCCTTGATCGGCGTTCTGACGTCGAGTTCGGGCCGCTCGTCCGTGGTGTCGACACGGTCGGCGAGCGATGCGAGGCGGTTCGTGGAGACGACAGTGGCGTCGAGCAGCGACGACTGCTTCGTCTGTGACATATCCGGTCCACGGGTCAGCGACACCTCTAGCTTGCGCCTGGCTCTGCGGGCGCGAGGCCGCAACTACTCCCAGGGCGAGTCTCGGGTCGTGACCGTGGGATTGGTGGCCGCTCCGCCCAGCGTTTCGATCAGTTCGGCGAGCGGTTCTGGGCTGCCGACAAACAGCGGCGTCCGCTGGTGGAGTCGTTCGGGTTCGGTATCGAGAACAGAGCAGTCCCCCTGATAGGACAGGCCGCCCGCCTGCTCGACGATGAACGCGATAGGGTTGGCCTCGAACTGGAGCCGGAGTTTTCCGGACGGTCGAGTTTCCAGGCTCGGATAGGCAAACACGCCGCCGTGGCTGAGTACCTGGTTGACGTCGGCCACGAGCGCACCGCCGTATCGCCGCTTCAACCGTCGCTGGACCGACATCGCGTACCGCCGGAACGCGCTCGACCACTCGGGAACTGGCCCACCGAACCCGTATACGGTACCCGTGTCCGGGAGCGAGACTGACGGGGTTAACACCTTGCGCTGGCCTTGGGTCAGGAGGTACTCCGTGACGCCGTCGTCGGTAGCGACCATCGCCGTCGTGGTCGGACCGTACAGCACGTACATCGCACCCACGAGGTCGCGCCCACTGGCGGGGAGTTCGCTGTCGTAGACGCCGACGATCGTCCCGACGCCGTTGTTCGACCCCAGGTTGCTCGAGCCATCGAGCGGATCGACCGCGACAGACAGCCCGGTACCCACCTGGGTGGGATCGGCCCGCTCCTCGCTCGCGTAGGTGCCGACACAGGCGAGTTTTCCCAGCCGCGATTCGAGCAGCTCGTCGGCGTATACGTCGGCTGCGAGCATTTCCTCACCGCTGGGGTTGTCTTCACCTTCGTAGCTGCGATGGGTCTCGAACGCCGTGCGCAACTTCGGAATCGCTTTCGCGACCGTTTGGGCGATAGTAGTAATACAGGCCGGTTCGTCCGCCACTTCGGGATCGTTCGACCGGGGGCCGGAAGTGCCCATCTCGTATCGTCGTTTCTGAACAACACATAATATTCTTCTGTATGATGTGTTTAATCTCGATTCCAGATTATACAGCCCTAGAGGCCCTTACGTTGTGGTAATACTCTTATCACCGAGGAAGAATTACGTCACGTCTCGACAGTATGTAATCGTCTAGTGGAGACACACAGGCCCTTTGTGGGTCTCGGATAGAAACATACAGGCATCCCGGTGACGAACTGATGGCAATGACTCGCGTCGTCGTCCCGATACGGTATCCTCTCAGCGAACACTCGAGAGCCACGCTCTCGAAAGCGATCCGGATCGCAAACGATGAAGACGCGTCGCTCTCTATCCTGCACGTTAACCTCTATCAGGAGAACGGTCGCGTGACCCGGACGGATCTCAAGGACGCGGTCGAGAACTCGTTCGGATACCTGCCCGGAACGCGATACGTCGTCCGGTCGGGGTTTCTCGTCGAGGAGACGATTCTCGACGAAATTATCAGCGAAGGCGCTGACGTCGTCGTGATCGGGCAGAAACAGACGAGCAGATGGCGAGAGATGATCCGACGGTTGCTAGACGATCCGGACCTCGAACGATACCTCGATAACGAACTCGACTGTCGGATCGTCACTGTCTCCGGGTAGCCTCTTCGGGACGCATCGAGACGGGGAGTTCGCCGCTCGTCTCGTCGAACACCAGGTGCGAGTGTGGATACGCGATTTCGACGTCGGCGTCGTCCAATCGGTCCCAGATCTCCGTCTGGATCTCGGACCGGACGGCGACGAGTCGGTACGGTTCTTCGACCCAGTAGCGAAGCTGCAGGTGTACCCCGTGATCGCCGTATGCAGTGATGTAGCAGGTCGGGCTGGCGGGATATCGTGCCGAGCCGATCCGAATACTTGGTCCGCCTCCGATGACGCCCTCGACCGACCGGGCGGCGCTCTCGATCAGCCGCCGCGCCTGGGCGAGATCGCTCTCGTACGTGACGACGAGTTCGAGCGACTGTCGGGTTCGCGTGTCTTCGGCGGAGTAGTTGATGACGTCCCGATCTCGCATCGTCCCGTTGGGGACGACGACGAACGTATTGTCCAGCGTGAAGACCTTGGTATACCGAAGCGTGATGTCCTCGACGAAGCCACGCTGACCCGTGTCGGCGATCTCGATCATGTCGCCGATCTCGTAGGGCTGGTCGGCCAGCAGGAAGATACCGCTGATAAAGCTGCCGACGATCGGCGCGAGTATGACACCGAGCACGGCCGTGAAGACCGTCACCGTGAGCGCGATCTGGCTGAGGCGAAACCCGTAGATTCGAAGGACCGAGAACAGCGCGATCAGATAGATAGTTGCCTTTGCGCCACGGATCGTCGTCCGGGCGAGACTCGGCCGCTCGAACCGCTGGGAGATGCGTCGTCCGAACAGTCGCACGAAAAGTTGCGCGAGGACGTACGCGATCGCAAATACGGCGACGACTTGCAGGAGTTCCCACACGCCCGAAGTGACGTACTCGCGGACGGTCGCGATCCCTTTTTCGATCGCCGAGACGACGAGCAGGCCAGCAGGTAGAAGCATCTCGTGATCGTCAGTCGTACCGGCGGATGTCTTCGTCAGTGACGATCGAATCGAGCAACTCGACGGGTGTGGCGTCGTAGTTGGGGTTCTCGATAGCGAACCCTTCAGCCGGTTCGCGCATGACCTCACTGACCGATCGGAACTCGTTTTCGAACTGGAACCCACCCTCCGGTATCTTCGCACTCGCACCGACCGCGGTGACGGGAACGCCGACGTCCGTGGCCGTCGCCGTGATCGGGTACGTCCCGATACGGTTGTGCAGGAACCCGTCGACGACACTGTCCATGCCGACGATAACGCGGTCGCACTCCGGCAGGAAGTGACCGCATGCGTTGTCGACGATCAGGTGCGTATCGACGCCCTCGAATTCCGAAAGCGTCCGGGCGGTCTTGCGGCCGAGATACCGCGGTCGCCCCTCGGTGATGTAGACCGTCAGCTCATAGCCCTTCTCGAGAGCCAGTTCCAGCGTGCGCAGCACCGTCGTCGAGTAGTCGTGCGTGAGAAGCGTCGCCCCATCGTCGATGAGTTCGACGGCCCGCTTGGCGGCTTCTTCCTTGGCGGATTCGACCGTCTCGATCACCTCGTCGATGACTTCTTCGGTGAGTTCCTGGGCCGCTTCGACCGTGTCGAGATCGGCCTCCGAGACGGTCGAGACGATCTGTCGCTGGGTCTTGTACAGCGACGCGTGCGAGGGTTTCGCACGTCGGAGCGCACTGCTGTTGCGGTCGAGTGCGCGGACGTACTCCTCGACCGTCGGGAAGTCGTCGTCGGTCAGCGACCGGAGCGCTTCGGCCGCCTTGACCGCTACGATCGAGGAACTGTGCGTCTGCATCTCCTCGATCTCTTCGATTGTCTGGTCGATCATACACCCACAATCGGCGCTTCCGTCCAAAGGCTTTCTGATCGTGACTGCTGTAATGAGGATACTCGCTATCGTTCGAGATCCGTCAGCAGGGTCTCGACCGCTGCTTTCGCGTCACCCAGAACGTGCGAGCCGTGTGAGACGAGTATGGTGCCGACCCGGACGTCCGCGAGCCGGTGGACGCTTTCCCGAGCGCGAGCGTCGTCGTGATTGAACCGGGACTCGATGACCGCCAGCGGGCCGCTCCAGTCGTCGTCCGCCGCGAACGCGGAGTCGCTTCCGACGACCGTGTCCCCGGCGAACAACACGTCTCCGGCCTGATACGCCATGTTTCCGGGCGTGTGCCCGGGCGTCGCGATCGGTTCGATCCCCCAGCGAGCGCCGCCGTCGCGCAAGGCCACGTCGACGTCGATCCCGGCCTGGGCCAGCGCGGAGCGATCGCGTGCCGGGGCAGCGACGGTGACGTCCAGCTCGTCTCGAAGCGCCGGCACCGCTCCGTAGTGGTCGACGTGTGCGTGCTCGACGACGACGGCTTCGACGTCGTACTCGCGCGCGAACGTGACGACGTCCGAAGCGATCGACTCCTCTCCGCCGCCGATCAGAACCGCCGTCTCCGCAGGCCGGGCGACGTGGACTGAAAGCGGCTCTTCGTAGTCGCCGTAGGACCACTCGATGGCGCGCGTCCAGACGCGGGGCGCGATCTCCATACGTCGGGGTCGTCGCCGGCGACCAAGGGCGTTTCGTCGTAGCGGTTTTGCCAGCGCTGCTCGAAGGGGAGCTATGGACGATCGGATTCACGACCACGCCGAGACGCTAGTCGACTGGAGCGCACGGATCGAACGCGGCGACGACGTGGTGCTGGCGGTCGCCGAAGGTGCTCACGATCTCGCTGTTGCGACTGCCCGCGTGTTGGGCGAGCGAGGTGCAAACCTCATATCACTATATCAATCCAGCGAGATCGCACGGGAATACCTCCGGGCACACGACGGCGAGTTCGAAGACGATCCCGGGTACCAGCTCGCGCTGTACGAACAGGCCGACAGCGTCCTCTATCTCGGCGGCAGCCACAATACCGCCGCGACGGCCGACGTGCCCGGCGACCGCCAGAACGCCTACAGCCGCGCCCGTCAGGCGATCCAGGAGGCGCGGATGGACACCGACTGGGTCTCGACGGTGCATCCGACCCGATCGCTGGCCCAGCAGGCAAGTATGAGCCTCCCCGCCTACGAGGACTTCGTGTACGACGCCGTGCTCCGTGACTGGGAGGCACTGGCCGCCGAGATGGCCGACCTGAAGGAGATTCTCGACGCGGGCAGCGAGGTCAGACTCGTCGGCGAGGGGACCGATCTGACGATGTCGGTCGAGGATCGAACGGCAGTCAACAGCGCTGCCTCGGTCGCCTACGACTCGCATAACCTCCCCAGCGGCGAGGTCTTTACTGCCCCCGAATCGCCCGAGGGACACGTGACCTTCGACGTACCGATGACGATCCGCGGCAAGCGCGTTCGGGACGTGCGCCTGACGTTCGAGGACGGGGTCGTGACCGACTACAGCGCAGCCGTCAACGAAGCGGTCATCGGGGAGGTACTCGAGACCGACGAAGGGGCGCGCCGCCTCGGCGAGCTGGGAATCGGGATGAACCGCGGGATCGATCGACCGACAGATTCGATCCTCTTCGACGAGAAGATGGCCGAGACGGTCCATCTGGCGCTGGGTCGGGCCTACGACGCCTGTCTGCCCGACGGCAAGAGCGGCAACGACAGCGCCGTCCACGTCGACCTTATCACGAACATGGACGAGGGGTCGCGGCTCGAAGTCGACGGTGAGGTGATCCAGCGCGACGGGAAGTTCCGCTGGGAAGACGGCTTTTGAGAGTGAGCGGAGGCATGAATTACTTTGCGCTCTCGGCGGGATCGACGACCGCCCCGTCGACCGTGTCGACGCCGACCTGATCGCAGCGGTCAGCCATCGGGCAGGCCTCGGGGTCGTCCAGACACGCCGGCTTGCGAGCCGTGCAGTACTCGCGCCCGAACTGGATCATCGCGGTGTGGCCGAAGCCGCACTTCTCGCCGGGGACGTCCCGTTCCAGGTGTTCGCGGACGGTTTCGTGGTCGGCATCGGGCGGGGCGACGCCGAGCCGGCGAGCGATCCGGTGGACGTGTGTATCGACGGGGAACACGCCGTCTTGCCCACCCGAGAACAGAAGCACACAGTCGGCAGTCTTGGGGCCGACGCCGTTGTATTCCAGCAGTGACTCGCGGACCTCGTCGACATCGCCCTCGCGGATGAACGCGTCGAAGGCCGCTTCGCTCCCGTAGGTCTCGCGTATTCGCTGGGCGATGGCGACGATCCGCTCGGACTTCTGATTGTACAGACCGGCTGAGGAGATCGTCTCCGCGAGCCGTTGCTGGTCGGCCTCGGCCAGGTTTGCCACCAGATCCCCCGATCCGTAGCGTTCCATCAGACTGTCGTGGGCGGGCTGGCTGGCCTTGTCGGAGGTGTTCTGGCTGAGGATCGTCCGGACCAGCGACTCGAAGGCGTCCTGGCCGCCGTATGTCTTCTGCCAGTACAACTCGCCGAGGCGATCGACGACGGCCTCGGCGCGGGTCTCCGCTTTTCCGGTCTCGAAGATCGTGGCCTGTCCGCCGCCCGCGTCGCCGCCGCTGATGTTCTCGGCTGGCTCGTCGTCGGGCATGCGATCTACTGGGGGCCGGAACCGAAAAAGCGCCGCGGTCACTCTCAGGCGTCGACCGAGAGCGTCAAGGTCAACTCGACGCCGTCGGCCAGCGCCTCGATCAGGTCGCGGTCGAGATCCGCCGCGGCGGCCTCGGCGTCGACCATGATCGTCCGGTCGTCGACGTACTCGCTCGTGCGGGCGACCATCGACCGCTCGTTCTCGAAGGACAGATCCCGATGCCCGCGGCCCGCCACGGTCACTGCGTGGCCGTCGGCTTCGAGCGTGGCGGTGATCGTCGCGTCCTCGGACTGGCACGCGGCGACGAACGCGTCGTCGAACTCGGCGGGCACGCGGTCAGCTTCGATGCCGAGGATGCAGTCGCCCGCCGGCGTGAGGTAGTCGTCGCTGGTCAACTCGAAAGTGCTCTCGTGGGCGGCTGTGACGTTCTCGTGGCCGACCGCACGAATTGTTTCGTCCATACGGCGAGGTCGGTGCCCCAGCGTTCATAGGGGTTGTCCTCTAGTCCGGCGAGTTCCGCTCGCCTGCCGCGTCCGTCTCCTCGGCGGTCGTCGTGTTCAAATGGGTCGCGAATCGAACGCCGAGGAGACTCACGAGAACGCCGGCAGTCAGGTAGAGCGCAAGCCCGATGCCGGGTTCCAGGACCGTCTCGGCGACTCTGAGCGGCCCGAATTCGATCGCCGGAACCGTGGCCGGGTCCATCGTCTCGCTGCGCGTCAGGAAGTACGCGGCGATCCCCCGAACCACGAGTCCGACAGCGACCGCGCCAAACGGCAGGTTCAGGTACGCGCTGTGGACCTTCTCGTCCCGGATGAACTCGTCGACGAGCCGGCCGGTGCTTGCCGCCAGTGCTGCCCCCGTCACCCACGGGATCGCGTCGTAGACGAACCGCATACCGACCAGCAACGGTGCGTCGGTCGATATCGTCGAGACGCCCAGCAAACCGGCGAAGGCTCCGATCAGTGCCAGCCCGGCTGCGACGACGTAGGTGACGAGCGCGACCTGACCGGAGTACAGCGCGCGCTGGATCTGTGCCGTGGCAGTCTCCAGCAACTCGTCGATTCCGAGTCCCTTGTAGAGGAGAAACGCGCCGAACACGGCCGCGATCGCGCCGAACGCGACGGCGACACTGCCGACGAGCAGCAAGACCGGGAAGACGATCAGCGCCGCCCCGACCGGAACGAACACCGTCTCCCGGAGTTCCTCGTCGCCGAGCAGTTGCTTGAGCAGGTAGTAGGTCGATTCGATGTCCCGGGCCTGCCGGACGACCACCCGATCGACGGCGTCGACGGTGATCCGGCTTTCGACGATCGGGACGAGCCGTTCGTCTTCCGCACTGTCGACGACGACGACGGCCGAGTCCGGATCGTACTCCCCGACGAGCTGGTCGGTCTGCCGGGCGACGGCGCGGTCGATGCTCACCGGATCGCCGACGCCCGAGAGCACCGCAACGATCGACTCGTCACCGCTGTCTTCGAGATCGCGGGCAACACGGAGCGATTCGAGCAGGCAGTTCACCTGGCTGTCTTCCGGATCTTCGACGCCGAAGTCAGTAACCAGCGACTCGACGGCCTCCCACCCGACGACAGGGGCGTCCGCGTCGCCCGTGACCGCACCACCCCGATCGATGCAGACGACCAGCGTTGTCACAGGCGAGAGCAGACGCGCAGCGTATAAAAATCCTCGACACTCCGTGGCGGCACTGCAAGCCCAGCATATTTCCAGGCCGCCCTCGTCCGGCAACGTGTATGTTCCTCCTCTGGGACTTCGACGGGACGCTCGCGACGCGCCCTGGAGGGTGGATCGACGCACTCCTCAGCGCAGCCCACGATCACGGCTTCGGCTCGGTCACGGCCGCGGAGATCCGACCGCACCTGGCCTCGGGGTTCCCCTGGCACACGCCCGGTGACCCGCACACCGACATCTCGACGGCCGAGGAGTGGTGGGGGATGCTCCGGCCAGTCTTCACAGGGGCCTACCGGGCGGCCGGTCTCGATGACGAGGCGCCCTCCGAGATCGCGGCTGCTGTCCGGGATACCTACCTCGATCCTGATGCCTGGGAGAGCTACGACGAGGCGGCCGAGACCCTGGCCGGCCTCGCTGACCGGGGCTGGGAGCACGCGATCCTCTCGAATCACGTTCCCGAGTTGCCCGGCCTCGTCAGGGACCTGCGTCTCGACGACCACTTCGAGGCGATTTATACGTCCGGGACGATCGGCTACGAAAAGCCACACCCGGCCATCTTCGAACACGCGCTTGATCGCCTCGGCGACGGGCCGGTCAGGATGATCGGCGACAGCGTGAGTGCCGACGTCGAGGGTGCTCGGCGGGTCGGTATCCCGGCCGTCCTGGTCCACAGCGAGGACGAGTCTGTCCAGTACCGGTGTGAGCGTCTCGCAGAAATACCGTCGGAACTACAGCGAATCTAGATTACAGCAGCCCCGTCTTCTGGAGCTTCATGAGATCCTCGGTTTCGAGGGTCTCGCCGTCTTTGAATTTCTGGTAGATCTCCTCGGCCTCCTCGCGGGCGGCTTCCTGCTTCTGCTCGCGCTCCTGGCGCTCTTCCTCTTCCTCTTTCTTGTCCAGCTCGCGCAGACGCTTCTGGACGCGCACGAAGTCCTCGTGGTGCTGGTCGGCCGCTTCCTGGGCCTCGACGAACTTCTCGTGCATCTCGTCGGCCTCGTCACGGATCTCGTCGGCCTCGCGATAGGCCTCGATCATCTTGTTGTGGTGCTTCTGGGCCTCGTCGGCCAGTTCCGTGACCTTCTGGTGATGTCGGGACGCCTCCGAGCGGATCTCTTCGGCTTCCTCTTTGAGCTCGTCGATGTCGTCAGTCTGCTCGAGCTTCTCCTTTCGTTCCTGGAGCTTCTCGCGCTTCTGCTCGATCTTCTCGATCAGCTCGCGCTCTTCTTCGGTGCCCAGGACTTCGGTCTGCTGTTTGAACTCGAGGTCCTCGATCTCCTCTTCGAGCTGCTCGATGCTTTTGCCCTCGTTCAGTTCGAGCTCGTTTTTCTTCTGCTCGACCTTCTCGAACAGCTCGTTTGCTTCCGCGTTGAGCTCGTTTCGCTTCTCCTTGTGTTCCTGGACCTGCTCGTTGAGCTCGTCGCGCTTCTCGCGGTGTTCCTGTGCCTCGTCGACTTTCTCGCGAGTCTTCGCGTTCAGTTCGTCGCGGTCCGAGGCACGTTCAGAAGCGAGTTGGTTGAGGTCGTTGCGTCGATCCCGAAGTTTGCCAGCGAGCTTGATGAGCTCGCCTTTGGACTTCGTTTCGAGTTCTTCATCTGTTACCGATACGTTCTTGGATTCGTCTATCGAGTCTGCCATAGTTTGAAACCCTCCGATGCCATGCTGCTCCCGTGTGTGACAGAGTCTCCGCTAAAAGTCGGCTGGCGCCTGATAACGAGATTCCCTGTCATGTTGGGCGTCGCACGATGCTGCCGAACGCCAGGAGCGTTCTGGTACCTACTTCTACAGTTTTCTGCTATTAAAGTATTCCGGTCGAGGGGGTCATTGTTTCTCTATGGCATACAAACAGACCACCAGACGGCAGAACTTTCACGGTCATTTCTGTCGTTCGGATAGAGGGGGAGAGGACTGTTCGTTCATGATGTCACCAGAAGTCCTGTGAAGACGTCTGGCCGGACGGCGACGCCGAATCAGGTACAGCAGCCACCGCCATGGAGACCATCGGAAGTCGATTCCCGATCGACCGCCGTACAACGGGCGATCATACCAGAGGCTCGCTCTCAGAACAGCGCCTCGTCGTCGAGGATTTCGGCCGGCCCGCCGACCGTCCAGTGGCGCGTCTCGATCCCGAGATCCGAGATCGCCTCGCGGACGTCTTCGACGTGTTGCTCGGTCGTGTTGACGTAGATGCTCGCACCGGTGTCGCCCGAGAAGTAGGCTTCGACACCCTCCGAGCGGAGCTGTCGGACGGCGTTGAAGATCTCGATCGTCTGTGGCTGCCAGTAGACCCACGCCGACGGACCGGTCATGGTCGTCGCAGCCAGCGAGAGCGTGTCGCGCTCGGCCAGTTCGAACGCCCGCCCGAAGTCCGCTGCCCGGAGCGCGTCGCGCATCTCGTCCATCTGTTCGTGGATGTGGGCCATCCGGGCGTCGAACATGTGGCTCTCGGTCGCTTCGGCGTGGGCGGCCTCGGTTTCCTTGTAGGTCGGGACGAGCGCGGTGACGACGTGCAGTTCGTCGTCGAGATCCGTCTCGATCCGCTCGGCGCGACAGTCGTCGTCGTTCTTGCCGGAGTAGAGAACGGAGAAGCCGCCGGTGACCGCCCGCGCCGCCGAGGCCGAACCGCGTCGGGCGATCGTCGAGACCTCGGGGCGAGTCAGATCGAGGCCCGCAGCTTCGGCGGCGGCCATCGCCAGCGCGGCAAAACCCGACGACGACGACCCGAAACCGACGTTCGTCGGGAAGGAGTTCTCGCTCTCGACGCGGGCCGGGCGGTCGATGTCGGCGAGGTCACGAACGTGATCGAGCACGGATTCGATCCGCTCGGCCCCGCGGCCAGTCACCGTCTCACCGTCGACGACGTACGTCTCTTCGTCGGCCTCGAAAGAGACGGTCGTCTTCGTGTGACTCGGCGCCGTACAGACGCTGATGCTGTCGTGATACGGGTAGCGCAGCTCTGCGTCGCGCATCCCGTGATACTTGACCAGCCCCTGGATCGGATGGGCCTTCGCAGTCGCGTGCATACCCGTGGGTCCGTCCCGGCGCACTTATCGGTGCCGTCTCAATCGCGATAAACCGGCGTTATTCGCCGCTGAAATCCCTGCGCCGCCCCTTCGGGATCTGCGAGCGCAACTCGCCGTGGACGTACAGTCCGACGCCGATCGGCTCGGGCCCACCGGCGATGTCGTGGGTGACGACCAGATAGCCCCAGTCGCCGTCCCACTCCAGTTGTTGATCCTCGCCGGCCAGGAACCGTTCAGCCGCCTCGCGATCGAGGTGGATGACGTTCCGATCCGCCCGGGGTCCGAACCGCTGGACGGCTTCGGTCGTCGGCTTCCAGTGTTCCTGACGCGTGCGCATGAAGGACATTCCCAGCGCCTCGATGTCGACCGGCGTCTCCAGGTCGCCCGTGAACGCCCAGATCTTGCCGTTGCCTCGTTCCCAGAAGGTGTACGCCGCGAACGTCTCGGGATCGATCCCGAACCGCTCGGCCCAGAACGTGAGGACCGCCTCGCGGGTCGGTCGCCCCTCGACGTCTCGCTCCGCTTCCGTCGCCGGGAGTCGGTCGAAGCGATGACTGACGTTCTCGCTCATCCCGTCACCTCCAGTTTCGCGACGAAAAACCCGCCCGTGTCGTTGTGGTGTGGGTAGATCCGCTTGGCGCGTTCGACTTGCGAGTCGAAGGTCTCGTCTTGCCATTCGATCACGCCGTCCTGGTACTCCAGGGGCAACTCGAACTCGACGAGCCGACAGTTCTCGGTGTCGAGGACGTGGTCGAGAACGCCTTCGTTCTCCTCGGGCGCGAACGTGCAGGTCGAATAGACGACAGTTCCGTCCTCTCGGGTGGCCTGGATCGCACGCGAGAGGATGCCTTTCTGGACGCCAGCGATCCCCTCGACGTGGCCCAGCGACCACTCCTCGAGCGTGTCGGGGTTCTTGCGGATCGTCCCTTCACAGGAGCAAGGGACGTCCACCAGTGCCCTGTCGTAGTCTTCACCACCGAACGGTTTCAGCGAGTGGTTGCGCGCGTCCTCGTTGGTGACGGCGACGTTCGTCACGCCGAGCCGTTCGGTGTTCGAGCGCAGCGCCGACAGCCGACCCATGTTGTTGTCGGTCGCAACGAGGAGCCCGCGATCGTCCATCAGCGCCGCCAGTTGCGTGGTCTTGCTTCCCGGGGCGGCAGTCGCGTCCCAGACCCGTTCGCCGGGCTGAGGATCGAGTACCGTCGCCGGGACGGCCGAGACCTCCTCCTGGCCGTGGATCCAGCCGTGCGTGTACGGCCAGTTCGCACCGGGCTGGTCCTCGGGCAACCGGAAGAGCCCGGGATGCCACTCCACCGGGTCGAGTTCGATACCGGCCGCTTCGAGCCCTCGTCTGGCCCGCTCGATCGTCGTCTTGATCGTGTTGACCCGGACGACCGGTGGAAGCGGTCGCTCACAGGCCGAAAGAAAGGCTTCGAAGTCGTCGACGATCGGCTCGTAGCGCGACAGCGCGTCCATCGACTATCGGTTCGCGGGGTCGAGGCTTGTGGGTTTCGAAGGGGCGTCGCTTCCGGTATTTTTATTTCACCTTCGAATGCGGGAGGAGATATGGGACGGTCGGACTTGCCACAGAAGGGGGCCGTGAAGTCGATCGTCGTCGGCGCGGGATTGACCGTGTTTGGGGTCGTCGGGACGTTCGTCGGTGGTATCGTCGCCGGTATCCTCCTCGTTCTCGGTGGGGACTCGCTCCCGACACCGGTTGCGGGTGCGTTCGTCCTCAGCGTCGTCGAGGCGACGTACCTCGTGATCGGCGTCGCGTACGTCAGCCGGACGCGGATAACCGTTCCCTGGGAGCGCCCCTCGGCTGACGAAATCCGGTGGGCTGCGTGGGGATCTCTGGGGGCAGTGGCGATCGCCATCGTCGTGTTTCTGGGGATCGACGCCGCGGGACTGTCGCTACAGACGCGACTCGAAGCGGAGGCGGGTAATATCTCTGTTCTCCAGTTCCTGTCGATCCTCGCCGCGTTCGTCGCCGTCGCGGTCAGCGAGGAGTACCTGTTCCGCGGCGCTATCCAGCGACGGCTCGAACTGGGACTGGGCGATTGGGGTGGTCTCGCGGTCGCGAGTTTGCTGTTCGGGAGTATCCACGTGTTCAATTACAATGGCGAAGCCGTTGCTCTCTTGCTGGCTGTGCTCGCGCTGTCGCTCGTGGGTGCCGTCATGGGCTACGCCTACCAGCGGACGGAAAACCTGGCTGTCCCCGTCATCGTGCACTACAGCTACAACGTGACCGTCTTCGTGCTGGCGACGCTGGGATTCCAGCTGGTTTGATCGCACAATCGACGCGTTCCAGTGCCAGCCGTCGAAGCACTCGTCGACCGGGCCAAACGGTATGCCGGTGCCCGCCGTTGTATAACGTATGGCGCACATCAGCGTTCACCGCGAGGACATCACGCTCGACGAGCCGGTGCTAGTCGAAGGATTGCCCGGTCTCGGTCTCGTGGGCAAGATCGGGGCCGACCACCTCGTCGATACCTACGACATGGACCACTACGCGTCCATCCATTGTGAGGGGTTACCGGAGGTAGCCATCTACGACGCGGACGGTCACGGCGTCGAACCACCGGTACGGATCCACGCCGACGAGGAGCGGAACCTGCTGGTCCTGCAGAGCGACATCCCGATCTCGCCGTCGGCCGCGAAGGAGTTCGCCACCTGCGTGACGGGGTGGCTCGACGAGCAGAGCGTACTCCCGCTTTACGTCACCGGAACGCAACGATCCGGCGAGCAGACGACAGATATCTTCGGGCTCTCGACGGCCGGTGCGGGCGAGCAACTGGACGCGCTCGAGGTCTCGACGCCCGGTGAGCGCGGCGTCGTCAGCGGCCCGACCGGTGCACTCGTCTATCACGCCGAGCGAGCGGGACTGGACGCGCTCGGGTTCGTCGTCGAGGCGTCGCCGCAGTTCCCGGACCCGGCGGCGGCCAAAGCCCTGCTCGATACTGTCGTCGAGCCGATCGCGGACGTCGAGATCGAAACGGAGACGCTGGTCGAGAAAGCACAGGAGATCAGCGAAGCCAAAGAGCGCCTCGCCCAGCGGATGCAACAGGCCGAAGACGAGAGTTCCCAGGCCCAGCCGGTTGGGATGTACCAGTGAAAGAAATCCCGGAAGGACAGTAGCGCTGTTCGACGTCGCGTTCACGCCGGCGGCGTCGGCACGAGCGGGCTGGATTCGAGTTCCTCGAGTATCGCCTCACGGTCGGCCTCGACGGAGTCGACCGGCTTGATGTCGAACTCCTCGACGAGCACCTCGACGACGGTATCGGAGAGGAACGCGGGCAGGGTCGGGCCGAGTCGAATCCCTTCGACGCCCTGGCTGAGCAGCGCCAGCAGCACGGTCACGGCCTTCTGCTCGTACCACGCGATGTCGTAGGCGATCGGCAGGTCGTTGATGTCCTCGACGCCCAGCGCTTCCTGTAGCTCCATCGCGATCTTCAGAAGCGAGTACGAATCGTTGCACTGCCCGGCGTCGAGCACGCGCGGGATCCCGCCGATATCACCCAGATCGAGCTTGTTGTAGCGGTATTTCGCACAGCCGGCAGTCAGGATGATGACGTCGTCGGGCAGGGACTTGGCCATCTCGGTGTAGTACTCTCGTTCGGGGTGGCGGCCGTCACAGCCGCCCATGACGACGAACCCGCGGATGTCACCGGCCTGGATGGCTTCGATGACGTCCTCGGCCCGGTCGAGGACGGCGTTGTGGGCGAACCCGTTGGGGACCGTGCCGGTCTCGATCTCCTCGGGCGGTTCGGTCTCCTTGGCGTGTTCGATGAGCCGCGAGAAGTCCTTTGGCTCGCCGTCCTCGCGGTCCTCGACGTGAGGAAGGCCGGGGAACCGGACGACTCCGGTCGTGTAGGTTCGGTCGGCATAGGAGTCGTTGGGCGGGACCAGGCAGTTCGTCGTCATCAGGACCGGCCCGTTGAACGCCTCGAACTCGTCGTGTTGCTGCCACCAGGCGTTGCCGTAGTTGCCGACGAAGTGGTCGTACTCTTCGAAGGCGGGGTAGGCGTGGGCGGGCAGCATCTCGCCGTGGGTGTAGACGTCGACACCCTCGCCCTCGGTCTGTTCGAGGAGCTCTTCGAGGTCTTTCAGGTCGTGACCGCTGACGAGGATGGCCGGCCGGTCGCGGACACCGATGTCGACCTCGGTCGGTTCGGGATGGCCGTAGGTGCTGGTGTGAGCGGAATCGAGTATCTCCATGACCTCGACGCCGACTTCGCCGGATTCGAGCACCAGGCCGATCAGCTCGTCAACGCTCTTGGTGTCGTCGAGCGTCGCGGCGAGCCCGCGCTGGACGAACGCGAAGACCTCGTCTTTCTGCTCGCCGAGGACGTAGGCGTGGTCGGCGTACGCAGCGATACCCTTGATCCCGTAGGTCAGCAGCTCCCGGAGCGACCGGACGTCTTCGTTCTCCGTCGAGAGAACGCCGACCTCGGCCGCCTTCTCGTAGAGGGCTGCACTCTCGTCGGCTTCCCAGGTCGCAGCTTCCGGCAGGTCGGCGTCTTCGATCGGTCCGACCTCGTTCTCGTAGCGTTCGCGAAGCTGTCGACGGAGCTCGAACCCTTCGCGGATCTGCTCTTCGAACCACTCGGGATCGAAGTTGACGTTCGTGATCGTCGAGAACAGCCCCTCGACGATGAACACGCGAACGTCCTGGTCGACGATACCGTCCGCACGTGCCTCCTCGGCGAGATACGCGAGGCCTTTCAGTTCCCAGACGAACAGATCCTGGAGATTCGCCGTCTGCGCGTCTTTCCCGCAGACGCCGGTTACCGTACACGCCTCGTTGTCGATCGTCTCCTGACATTGATCACAGTACATACTCATGGGAAATCACCCGGTTGCGAGGACTCCTGACTCGACTGCCAGCGCGATGGGGTCGTTGTGTCGGCCACATGTCCTCGTGACGTGTGTACCGATGGTCGGTATCCATACGTATCTCTCCCCGAACTTGTTCGGTTCTCGACATTTCTTCCGTATTATTCGTTATGGTATTCGCCAATGGTCAAGTGTTATGATATTTATTTCGACATATCTCCGGAACAGTTTACTCACCGTGGGTTCATTTACCCCCCATGGGTGACGAGACCAGACAGCGGGAAGCACTGCTCGAAGCGATCGAAAACATCGCAGATCGAATCGACAACGAAAAGAAACATCTGACAGACCTGGACTCGGCAATCGGTGACGCCGACCACGGGGCGAACCTGAATCGCGGGTTCAAGGCCGTCATGGAGAAAATCAAGGATATGGACGACGACGCCGACGTTCAGGAGATCACCAAGACGGTAGGCATGACGCTCGTCTCCGAGGTCGGCGGGGCAGCGGGACCGCTGTACGGCGGCTCGACCATGACCGCCAGCACCGAACTGGCAGACGGGATCACGGCCGAGTCGTCTGTCGCGTTCGCCGAGGCGTTCCTCGAAAAGCTACAGGATCGCGGGGACGCCCGCGTCGGCGACAAGACGATGATCGACGCGATCACGCCGGCAGTCCACACCTACAAGAAGTCCATCGAACAGGACGACCTGCCGCCGCTGGAGGCGCTGGCGAAGGCCGTCGACGCTGCCGAGCGCGGCGTCGAGTTCACGGTGCCGATCCGGGCGAGCAAAGGTCGGGCGTCGTTCCTCGGCTGGCGCTCGACCGGCCACCAGGATCCCGGTGCGACCAGCACCCTGTTCATCCTCGAGGAGATCCTGAAGACCGCCGAGCAGTACCTCGAAGGAGACACCGACGTCGACGCCACGTCGCCGACGATCCCCGACGAGGAGCCCGACGAACTCGAGGAGGAGTGAGATGATCGGACTGCTGATCGTCTCCCACAGTGGGCAGGCTGCCGCCGGAATCAGAGAGATCGCCATGGAGATGGGCGGCGACGAGGAGACTATCGCCGCGGTCGGCGGCGACCCGGACGGCGGGATCGGCACCTCGATCGACGACATCCAGGCAGCGCTTTCGGATCTGCTGGAGGCGACCGACGGCGTCGTCGTGCTCGTCGATCTGGGCAGCGCGGTGATGAACGCCGAGACGGCGATCGAGATGCTCGAAGGCGACGAGGAGGTCGTTATCGCCGACGCACCGGTCGTCGAGGGTGCACTCAACGCCGCAGCCAGCGCGACCAGCCCGAAAGCGACCGTCGAGTCGGTCCGGGAATCCGCCGAAGAGGCTCGCGACATCTCGAAGCTGTAGGACGGCGATTCCTTCGTCGGCGCGACAGCGCCGCATCCCGGAGCGTGTCGACGCGACGGCACCGTTTTCACCGCGTGGGAGTGCGAGCGGCGTTCATGTCGCTGCTCCACGTAGTTACAGTCAGCCATGACCGCCGACGCACCACCGCGGGAAACAGCGCACTACGAGACGGTCGAGGGCGGGGCCGTCCGGTGTCTGGTCTGTCCGCGGACCTGCGTGATCCCCGAGGGCGAGCGTGGCGTCTGCGGCGTCCGTCAGAACCGCGACGGTCGCCTGTACCTGACGACCTACGGACGGGCCGTCTCAACGTCGATCGATCCGATCGAGAAGAAGCCGCTCTTTCACGTCGCGCCCGGTGCAGACGTCCTCTCGGTCGCCACGAAGGGCTGTAACCTGCAGTGTGACTTCTGTCAGAACTATCGGATCGCCATCGAGTACGAGGGCGTCACCGAGTACGATCGTCCGCCCGAAGAACTGGCCGACCGGATCGAGGCCGGCGAGGCCGACGGGATGGCCTACACCTACACGGAACCGACGATCTTCATGGAGTACGCGCTGGACACAATGGCAGCGTCGCCCGACGATGCGCTGCAGGTGTTCGTCTCGAACGGTTACATGCGTCCCGAGACTGTCGACACGCTCGCGCCTCACCTCGACGCGATCAACGTCGACATCAAGGGCGATCGGCAGTTCTATCGCGAACACGCCGGCGTTCCGGACCCCGAGCCGATCTTCGAAACCGTCGAACGGTTCGCCGAGAAAGGCGTCCACGTCGAGGTGACGAACCTCATCATCCCCGGCGAGAACGACGACGAAGCGAGTCTCCGCGAGCGGATGGAGTGGATCGCCGACGAGGTCGGGACCGAGACGCCGGTGCACGTCTCGCGGTTCCACCCGGATTACAAGCTCACCGACGTCCCGTCCACGCCGATCGAGACGATCGAACGTGCGATGGAGATCGCCCGCGAGGCCGGCCTATCGTACGTCTACAGCGGGAACGTCCCCGGCCACGAGAGCGAGTCGACCTACTGTCCGGACTGTGGTCGGCTGTTGATCGAGCGGGAAGGCTTTGCCGTCCGGGAGATCGATCTCGACGACGGAGCCTGTCCGAGTTGCGGCCGGGAAATCCCGATCCGGGGGACGCCCCGCGGGCCGTCGAACGGTCGTCGCCGTCGCGTGTTCTGAACGACACTCGAATTCGCCGATACGCATGTCACGAACGGAATCAGCCACCGCGGAACTCGACCTCGAAGCAGGTCGAACGCTGGTATCGCGCGCCAGACAGGCCGTCGAAGCGGCCGCCCGCAGTAACGGCGAGCCGACGCCGTCGCTCGCCCCATCGAGTGACGATCTCCGGGTCGTCAGAGGTGCGTTCGTCACGATCAAGCGCGCCGAGCGACTGCGCGGCTGTATCGGACAGCCGGATCCGGACGGCCCGCTCGGCGAGGTAGTCGTCGACGCCGCGATCGACGCCGCGTTGCACGACCCGCGAGTCGAGCCGGTCGAACCCGGCGAAATCGACGCCGTGACGGTCTCCGTGTCGGTGCTCTCGAAGCCGGAACCGCTCCCGGCGTCGGATCCGTCGCGCTATCCAGAGTACGTCGAGGCAGGCAGGCACGGATTGATAGTCGAGCGTGATCGTGCCTTCGGATTGCTCCTGCCACAGGTCGCTGTCGATCGCGGGTGGGACGCCGAGGCGTTCCTCGATGCGACCTGTCAGAAGGCGGGGCTGCCGGGCCGTGCCTGGCGCGAGGACGGAGTCGAAATCAGGCGGTTCTCGGGCCGGGTGTTCGCCGAGACGCAGCCGATGGGAGACGTGATCGAACGTCCCCTCGGCCGCCCAGGCGAAGCGAGCGACGGGCTGGAAGCGGGTTCCGACGAACGCGACGATATCCGAACCGACGGCGGCAAGGTTCGGACTGACGAGGAGATAGTCGAGACCGACGGCGGGGGTGTCAGAGAGCCAGCGGTCGCCGGGGAGTTCTACGCCGGCGACGCCGACGCGCTCGTCGAGCAGCTCAGGGGGAGCTTCACCCACGCGATTGGACCCGGATCGCTGCCCGAGCACGACGCCGACCCGCGACGGCCACTCGGGTTGATCGCCCCGCACGCCGGCTATCCCTACTCCGGGCCCGTCGCCGCCCACGCCTACGCCACGCTGGCGCGTCCGGACACGCCAGAGACGGTGGTCGTCTTCGGACCGAACCACCGGCGCGTGGGAGAGGCCGTCGCCGTTGCACCGCACGACCGCTGGCGGACACCCTTGGGAGAGGTCTCGATCGACCGGGGACTGGCGGACGCCGTCGTCGATCTGCACGGAGCGGCGACGTTCGATCCGGTCGCCCACGAGGGCGAACACTCCATCGAGGTCCAGGTTCCGTTCCTCCAGCACGTACTCTCTGATGTGTCGATCCTGCCGATCTGTCTCGGGGGACTCGACCACGACCGGGCCGAGCAACTCGGCGTGGCGGTCGCGGAGGCCATCGATCGGACCGGCCGGGACGCCGTCATCGTGAGTTCGACCGATCTGACCCATTACCAGCCCCACGAGGGGGCCGTCGAGGCCGACCGGCCCGTCCGTGAGACGATCGAGCGCCTGGACACCGGCGAGATCGCCCGCCTTTCGGCAGGCGGCCACTCGATGTGCGGTCCGTGGTCGACGGTCGCAACCCTGAGCGCTGCGCGCGAACTCGGCAGCGAGTCAGGCGAGGTACTCGCGTACGCGACCAGCGGCGACACGGCCGGATCGCGGGCCCGCGTCGTCGGCTACTGTGCCGCGGCGATTCGGTGAGCGCGGACGATCCGAACCACCGGGCCAGCCAAGTTATTTCACGACAGACAAGCAACCACCGGCATGGACGAGTCCGACTTCTCCTCGGAACTGCAGGACCGGCTTGATGACCGTCGGGCCGGGAGCTCGAAGGGGACGCTCGCGCTGAGCGAACAGGAGGGATACGTCGGCGACGAACTGACGCTTTTGGGCCGGAACTTGTCCGCAGACGAACAGTACGACCTCGTCTGGCACACGAGCGACGGGAGGTGGGCAGTCATCGAAGCCAACAGGGTCGTCGGGCCACAGTACAGCCCGCGGACCGAACCCATCGCGACAGTCCGGACCGACGAGTCCGGAGAGTTCGACGAGACGTGGACGATCCCGGAGGACTACGGTGGCTCTCACAAGATCACTGTCGAAAACGACGAGGGCGTCGCTGCCAGGGCCGAGTTCGAAGTCAGACCGTGGTTCGAACTCGATCGAACACAGACAGAGCTGGGCGAGGCGTTCGTCGTCAGGGGATACGGGATCGGTCCGTCGCTCGAATCGAACAACTTCCAGATCGCCTGGGACAACCAGTTCGTCGGATTCATTACCGGTGTGATAAATCGTGGAACGGCAACTGCACGGATCCGGGCGGTCGGTCCGCCGGGCGAGCACGTCATCCAGGTCTGGCGCAACTACCGCGGCGTCCCGTTCGTCGCGAACAACACCCAGTCGCCGCTGGGGTCGGTCGGTGGCGACCGCGCGAACGCCTGGACGGTTGAGGTGACTGAGCCGGACAGCTCACCGCCGACGATGTGGGTCGACGAGCTCTTCGAGGAACAGCCCTTCGAGGCACACTATCCCGAGCTGGACGCCGATACCGAGGCCGAACTGGAGATCGCACCGCAGTGTGGCCCGGCCGGGACGCAGGCGATCATCACCGGGCGGAACTTCCCGCCGAACGCGGCGGTCGACCTCAAGTGGTACCAGCACGTCGGCGAGGGGATCCGGGGGCTGGAAGTCACGCCGACGGTGCGTCCTGGAATCTTGCCGACCGTGACGGCCGACGCGGACGGTCGGTTCCAGGTCGAGTTCGAAATCCCGCCGGCAGAGGGATCGACACGGCCGATCCTCGCGGAGGTCGACGGACGGTCGGTCGCGGCGACGGGCTTCATGATGCAGCCCTCGATCGAGACGTTCGAACCGACCAGCGGACCGGTCGGCACCGAGATCGAGATCGAGCTCTCGGGGATCGGCTGGACCGCCTACGAGAGTGCGCCGTTCTTCGTCTACGACAACGCACCGCTGGGCTACGCCTGCGGTACCAGCGAGGACCTCCGGAGCCCGACCGTCAGGACGGTGCTGCAGGCGACCGGTGAGCCCGGGTATCACTTTATCGACGTCTATCCCTCTATCTTCGAGATGGAAGACGACGAACCCGAGTTCGAGATCCGGCCGCACCTCTCGTATCTCGACAACCACCCCGTGCGTCCGCTTCCGGCCTGTCACATGGTCTTCGAAGTGACCGAGGAATGATCGTCGACGTCGTCGAAGTCACTGACAAGTTATCGTCGCTGTCACCGACGAGCGATCGCCGTGCGGCGGTCACGGTCCGGTCGACACAATCTTTTTTGACAGCCCATCTGAACGATGGCTATGGGTTCAAACGCGATCTACGACCGCCATCACGAGGTATTCCTGCTGTGGGCATGTCGTGAGACGGGTGTGTTCGACGCGCTCTTCGCGGGGAAGCGACGATCCGACGTGATCGCCGAGCACGCGGGGATTACGGATCGGGCGAGCGAGATCGTCCTCGAAGCGCTGGTCGATTCGGGATACGTTCGGGAGACAGAGGACGGCTACGAGCCCACCGAGGAGTTGCGAGGGTTCGATCCGGAGACGCCGCCGCTGGAGCGAGGCATTCTGCCCCATCGCGTCGACTCGCTGGAGAACTACATCCGGCTGCCGGAGACGATGCGGAGCGGCGAATCTCCGGAGCCGACAGCGGACGGGTTCAAAAACTACATGGGAGCGATGGCCTCGATCAGGACGGGGACGCTCCGGGCGATCGTCACGGCGGCCGAGCACGCCCACCCGCGGCCCGAGCGGGTGCTCGACGTGGGTGGCGGACCGGGTCGGTTCGGGGCTGAATTCGCCCGCCGCGGTGCGGACGTGACGCTGCTCGACCAGCGCGAGGTGCTGGATCTGCTGGACGATCACCACGCGAAACTCGGTCTCGACACCGTGGAGGGGGACGCCCGCGAGTCGCTGCCGGAGGGGTTCGATCTCGTGTTCAGCGCCCGGATGACGGTCTCGCTTTCGCTGTCGGGGATCAGCGAGTACTTCGGGAACGTCTTCGAGGCGCTCGAACCCGGCGGCACGTTCGTCGCCGCGGAGTGGGTGCAGGGCCGTGCCGAGGTCGCCGAGCGGTTCGGCGTCCACATGTTGAGCATGTCCGACGTCGGCAACACCTACACAGAAGACGAGTACCTGTCGGCACTCGAATCGGCGGGTTTCGCCGACCCGGAGATCCGCGACGTGCCCGACACCCGCTTTCAGCTCGTCGTCGGTCGGAAACCTGAGTAGCCGTCCTGGCTTGAGTAGCCGCCCCGACCCGGGTTGGACGCCGACCCCGCCGTAATCCGAGCCTACAAACACCTCGGGGACCCAGAGACCACCATGGCCGAGTTTACGGACGACGTCAAGGATCTGATCCAGTATCATATCGAGGAGGAGCACGGTTATCTCTCGTGGCTCGGGGTCTCGGTCGAGGAGTTTACCGAGGAGACGATCACGATGACCGTCCCCTACGACGAGAAGCTCACGAACACGACCAGTCCGCCGACGATGCACGGTGGGGTCGCCGCGACGCTGGCGGATACCGCCGGCGGGATCGCGCTGCGGCCGTCACTCGCCGATCCGGTGAACGGCGGGGTCGCGACGATCAATCTCAACGTCAACTATCTGCAGCGCGCCTCTGGCGATCTCACGGCACGTGCAGAGGTGGTCCGGGCGGGCAACAGCGTCGGCGTCTCGGAGATCTACGTCGAATCGGAGACGCCCGACGGGGCTGTCGAGCCGGTCGCCGTCGTGACGGGGGCCTACCGGCTGTTCCAGGACTAGACGCGAGAGGGGTTCGACAGGGCTGTCGAAAAGCAATTCTTAAGTCGGGCACTCCGGTAGCCAGTAGTACGCGGGTCGGTGATCTAGTCCGGTTATGATACCTCCTTCACACGGAGGAAGTCGGCGGTTCAAATCCGCCCCGACCCATCAGATCTCTTATCTGTAGTGAGTGACCGTGAGACCGTCGTACCGTCGATGAGGGGCAGATTCTGGCGTTTATTGCCCAGTTGCCTGATATGGGATTTGACCAAGTTGCTGCACAGTGGCGTTCCCGTACCGTGGTATACCGTGATTGATCGCGCAGGATAATTATTCCACTGGTCGGTTCGACAATGCAGTGTTGGCTTCAATTCGAGCGTGGGGAGAAGCAGGGCAAGTTAGGACAGGGATCTACAGCAGGAGAACACGCGGGGGGAGGTGAAAGCTAATTCTGAGAAAAAATCCTACCACTTAATCACAAATAACGGAGTTAGATTGTCGACAAACTCGTTTAACCAGGTTCCAAAGCGAGCGGTCAGTCCTGACGCTTTTTCTCGTTCAACCGCCTCTGTAATTGCTCGGTCAATATTTCGATAACAATCCCCCTTACAGTCGTAAATTCGTTGTTTCTGTTCAGACGTGAGCGTAGAGAGTCCACGAAAATCATCCCCCATCTGAATCCGCTGGAGAGCCTTATCATCGTTCCCGAGGTAATCTGAATGAGGAAATCGATTTCTGAGATCCGTGAAGTCCCTGATCAGGTTCGATTCCTCCTGCTTCAGTCGTTCCTTACTGAGTCCGGACAGTTCCTCGTAAGCGAATTTCTCACGGAGTTCCGGCAGACGGAGATCCAGGTACTCCCGGTTTCCGATATCTATAGGACCGGTCGTCAGGTGTGGGTCGGACGAGGTAGTTTCTCGGTTGTCCGAACTCATAACAAAGTATTGGGTGACAAGATAAATAAGTTCTTGGCACGCCAATCCATTCGAATTCTGACAATCTACCATCAGGAGTCAGGGAAGGTCACGCACCACGAGGTATCTGTGGGGGTGGCCCGACATGGAGCAGACCAGCGTTCTGTGTCGGTCTCCACCGACGCCACTCGTTGAATGCTCTCCAACGAGTGTGCGACATACACCCCGTCGGTGGTGCCCGCCTCAAAGTCTCATTGTAGAGTACCACGGAACACTGGTCGCTTCCTCCCTCGGATGTCCCCGACAATGGTTGATCGAATACGACACAACGCGACAATCAATCCGAATCGGAACCGATCCGGGCGCTTCCCCAGATCCGGTGTCGTGTCTAGCCAGCCTGGGCTTCCGTCGGGACAAACCACGTCCTGACTCCAGCAAACACGCAGGTTCGTGTTGCCACTGGACGTCAGAGTGTCGTACCCTACAAACCTACGCTGTCTCTGACGTAGGCCCCAAGGACCTGAACCGGCTTACCCGTAGACACCGATCCTTCGCAGGTCCAGTCCCTGACTGGAGGAGAGGGTAAAACGTGAACCCTGAGGTCTCTCAACTACCTGTCGTGCTGTCAGGCATGCTCTCTTTTATTCACGCCGGCTATTGCGACCGACGTGCTCGGATTCGATTTCGACGCGTGTGACAGCCCTGGTTGTATGGAATTAACCGCAGGAAAACACGGTGGTTGGGTGTATAGCTCTCCCCCACCAGATTCTTACACTACCCCGCTCCGAGGTACGATGGATCCCACGATGACTGCTGATTCAGATGTTGCGACGCTCGAATTCGACGGCTCTTCGAAAGGTAACCCTGGTCGCGGTGGATACGGATTCCTGCTCAAGTCCGGAGAAGAGGAAATCACAGACAGCGGTTTCATCGGAGACGATGTCACAAACAATCAAGCAGAGTATACAGCTCTACTCCGGGGGCTCAAGAAAGCAGATAATGCAGGAGTATCTCGAGTCCGGGTCAGGGGAGATTCTGAGCTCGTCATCAAGCAGATGACTGGAGAGTACGGCGTGAACAGTGATAACATCGTAGATCTGTACGAAGAGGCGTGTGAAGTTGTAGACCAATTCGAAAACGTGGACTTCGAGCACATCGATCGAGGATCAAATTTGATCGCTGACGACCTAGCGCAGGAGGCTGCAGAATAGTAACGAAGAGAATGTAGGTCGATCCGGATCTATTCTTTCGACGAATCCATCTCACGGCCACTCAGAGGGATTAGCAGAGCAACCCGTAGTTTTGCAACAGATCTACTCAGAGACTATCAGAAACGGCCTGTGGAATACACAGCGCATAGGCTGCAGAAAGTTACAGGAACTGATACGGACCCATGAGTGCTGTTAAGCTCGCTGTCCTAAACACTTGGGAGGCAGCGATATTAACCACACACTATCGGATTGTTTCAGCTCCCCCTGGATATTTCGAATTTTCCTATATTCTTTAATCACATCTATGCTAATAGATATCCTTCTAAGATGTGCTCAATCCGTCCCTTTGTGTCTATGGTGTTCTTGAAGTGGGCATCAACCATATCCCCAGTTACAACGATCAGCTGTTCTCTTTCAACATACTTCTGTGCGTACTCGTCCCGTAGATGATCTGGATAGTGCGAATCCAGATCAAAGCGAGTCCGTCTTCTGTCGTCAGTCGTGAGGTCTTCGTAGAATCGATCTCTACTGAAGAAGGTCCGGATAACATCTGTGAATGCTCCCTCCGCCAGTTCCAGTTCGTTCGCTGTGATTGCTGAGAAATACGCTGCTATGATATAGGCTAGGGCTTCTGCAGTGAGGACGACCATTACCGTATCAGCATCGTAGTATTGGCGCATCCCGTCGTGGAACTCAATTTCTTGATGGCCGTCTACATCGAAGACAACGAAGGTGTGTGCAACGGTATGATCACGAAGAGATGGCTGACGTTGAACGCGTTCAATGTACCCCTTGTGTTTCTGTTCGATTAACTCCTTAGCAAAGTTGGCGTCCGTCCCGGACTTGGTATCAACCAAGGCTAGAATCGGATCGTAGCTCTTCGCCTCGTCTTCTGGAATACGGAAGATATTGTCTGGAAGGGATTCTCCGGAGTTATCTTCTCCTCCCACACTTGGTAGAATAGTAGCGATGTGAGAGAAAGCAGCTGAACAAATCTCTTCTAACCGAGATCCATCAGCCACCGACAATTCTCCGTTCTCCCGTAGCAACCTCATATACGCCAATTCCGTAGCAATATATAGAGGATTTTTATCCCCTTTCTTCAGGAAGCTATCTGCCTCAATATCTCTCTGCTGTTCGATTTGGTGGGTGAGATCACGGCTTCGTTTAGTGTTGTTGACCGACTGCTTGATCGATCCAGGACTTTCTAGATTCTCGAAGGGGACAGGGCATACCAGAGGACCGACTGCAAAGACCTCGGTAATCTCGAAAATTTCCTTGACCGAAGAACGAGGAGTCAAAAGAAGCGTTACTTGTTCCCGCCGAATAGCCCGATCAAAAATCTCCTTTATTGTCTTCTCATAACGGTTCTCTGTATGTATCAGGCAGATATCGATGGCCTCTGCTGTGTGGCCGATAATGTATCTCGGGAGTGTACTTCTGGATTCAAGCCCTGAAAATTCCCACTCAAACGCTTCACAAATACAGTTGAAGACGGTCTCATAACGGAGTTCGTACCGTATCCGTTCTTTACGGGGAATCCGCTCTACATGCTCCCGTCGCTTCTTACACTTAGTAATAAAAGTACCATCACTATCTTCTGGCCGTCCGATGATTTTGATCGGTCCATCGCATTTCGGACACTGATTTGGATCAGAGATCACCTCCGTGACGAACTCAGTATTTCTAAGCGGAGCTGGAACCTCCTCCTGTTTTAATCGGAACCCCTTCTTGAGGAACTGATTTACTCCCCTTATTTGTTTTTCATTCATCTCTTAGTGTATCGAAGAAGAGACGGAGAGTGTCTAAGTTCTCCGTGCTCATTTTCCCGTAGAGTGGCGACCACGTGTCTCCCTGAATCCTTACTTTCTCATCCTCGATCTCAACTACCACTTGGACATTTTCGTCATCAGCTTCCTTTACGTACGCTTCTAGACCCTCGTCCATACTGTCAACCGAGTCTAAGAAACCTGAAAAATTATCCGAGACAAGGCGGAAGTCGTCTGTCTGGGTATTTTGATCGTCTGAAATAATGAATCCAGCTAGACGAACCGTTTCAAGTCGCTCTTCTGTCTCTGCAACTTCGTTCTCTTCTAAACTCTCATCTTCTCGAAGTTTCTCAACTAGTTCCTCTCTTCGGGAACCAAGGCTTTCCTCTACCTGCTCAACTGCATCTTCATCGTTTTCGGCAGCTTCCTTCGCAACTGAACGGATTTCACTAGCGACTTCAGATTTTCTTCTCTCTAACCGGTTGAAGACATCTGTAATCGAGAACGTCCCTTGAAAGAACTCCTCTAAACGAGTCTTCCAACCATCAAGCGGATCTTTTGAGAACACCACTTCAACACCCTCGGGAATTTCTCGCAACTCCAATTGTATGGTTTTGAGCGGATACGACGGCTTATACTCGACTTCTGGGTCACTCGGAGGGGTTTCAGTTCCGTCTTCTCTGAAGCTGAAACTGACGTAGGGCTTTCGACCGTATTCAGAGAATAACTTGATTTGAACTCCAGATTCCTTGGGGTGTACTCGCGCACCCAAGGCGTGCCGGTGATGATTGTTCGTCTCAGAAAGGTGGCTCTGGATATCTTCTTCTACGTCTTTCAAGTCAATGTTTTCCTCCAGAATATAGACCTCTTGGCTCTTTTCCGCAAAGATACTAGAGTGAGCAATTAGAGTACTCAGCTTTGCACGTTAGCGTCAGCTGTTGAATGAACGAACAGGTGATCGATT
>JAOPKD010000006.1 GCA_025517565.1 Halapricum hydrolyticum | reverse complement strand
ATCTGTCCTTGCTACCGCCTACGTCACGCTCCTACTTCAACGTGCAAAGCTGAGTACAGAAGTAGTCGACAGATCACCGACCACATTGCTCCGATATCCCCGATTTTCACACCTATAACCGCAATAGTGGAATTTGTACGCAGTGCGTTGAGTTATATCAGTCACAGATAGACACCCATGACCATACCTACCAGATACGTTTTGTATAGTGGAGGTCCAGGACCCTATACATATATCTAAAACTATATTATGTAGAACCCCTCGGTTTTTGTATTATTTAATCCAGTCGAGTTGGAGGTGAGCAGGCGCCATCCTGTCTGACATACTGCGATAGTCTCCGGTAGCGGAAGGTTAAATACCGAAACGCGGCCACTGGAAGCCAGGAATGGCAACGCCAGTACCGCTCCAGGCGATCGACAGCTTTCTGCTGAAATATAACGTCGGAGACGCGCTCCTGCTGGTTTTCGGCCTCGCACTCGTTGCCGCGCTGGTCGTCCGCTCGCGGAAGGTGCTGGCGCTACAGTCGGGATTGTTCGGCATCATCTTCGTTGCGACACCGGCGTCAGTGCTCGTCGCAGCCGAAAACAGCCTGCTGAGCGAACCCCTCGCGTACAAATCATTCGGGCTCGTGCTCGTGTTCGCCGCCCCGCTGCTTTACATGACCGCCCGGAAGTGACAATACCTACGTTCTACCGATTCACTCGAGTTTGCCGAGCGCTGCGAAGAAGTCAAGCGGTGGACCAGCGACGCGGACGCTCTCGTCGGCGAGTCCGAGCGTGACCCGTGATGGGGTTTCGATGTCTTCCGAGACGCGCCCGTCGGTGACGACGGTCGCGCCGTCGTCGCCTTCGACGTGGATCGTGATCTCGCTGTCTTCCTCGACGACGAGCGGCGGCATCTCGAGTTCCGCGGCCATCTCGGTGACGACCAGGGCGTCGACGTTCGGATGGACGAGCGGCCCGGCTTCGCTGAGATTGTACGCGGTGCTTCCGGTCGGTGTCGCAACGAGGACGCCGTCTGCGTGACCGCTGGTGTAGAGCGAGCCATCGATGCGGACAGTGACGCCGATCCCATTGCCGTGGCCGCGCTGTGGCCCCTGGATGACGACCTCGTTGAGCGATGGCGGGAGCGTCCAGTCCTCGCCGCTGGCCTGCACGCGGGATATCTCTCTGGTCGGCGTCTCTCCGTCCTCGCGGAGATCGTCGACGACGTCGTGGATCGTTTCGATGGCGTCATCGGGCGCGATCGCGTTCAGAAAGCCCACTTCGCCGAGGTTGACGCCCATGATCGGCGTGTCGCCGACGCCGCGGGCCGCATAGAGGAACGTCCCATCGCCCCCGATACTCACGACCAGATCGCACGTGTCGAGTTCTTCGATCGCGATTGCGTCGGGTTCGAACCGCTCGTTACCACTCGGTCCGTAGCCGCGGCCCCGCTGTTCGGAGAGTGCCTCCGCCGTCACCGAGTCGACCAGCACCGCCACGTCGTCGTCGAGGAAGCTACGACCGATAGCTTCGACAAGCGATTGTGCACGTGGATTCCCTTTCTGACCGACGATCCCGAGTTGCATACCAGCGGAAGTTGACAGCCCCGACCAATAAAGCCACGCGAACCGCGCCCGTCGCACGGATAACTTTAATTCGGCGAGGCATAATAGAGGGGTATGGCCAACGGCCGTGGTGTCCGTGGATGAGCGACGACGACTGGTTCGAGAGCGCGTTCGATGACGAGGAAGATACCGCCGAAGGTGCGTTCGAGAGCGAAGAAGAGACCACCGGAAGTGCGTTCGAGAGCGAAGAAGATGCTGCGTTCGATGATGAGAGCGCCGACACGGACGCCCAAGGCCGTGCAGGCGCGACCGCGGCCAGCAGCGCGGACGCATTCGCCGATAGCGACACGGACGGGACGGGGGATCGAGAACCGTTCGAAAGCGACAGCGACCCGTTCGTGTCCGAGGAATCCGATCCGGACGGGTCGCTGTTCGACGACGATTTCGCGAGTGCGATGCGCAGCGCCGGTCCAGGGGACGAAAGCGGCACCGAGGACTTCGAAAACGAAGAATTCGAGTCGGAGCTACCCCGAATCGACCTGGGGATTTCAGGTCTCGACGACATGATCCAGGGCGGTGTCCCGGAACGGCACCTGATGGTCACGATCGGGGCTCCCGGAACCGGGAAAACGACGTTCGGACTGCAGTTTCTCTATCACGGACTCCAGCAGGGGGACAACGCCGTGTTCATCACGCTCGAGCAGAGCCGGCAGGCGATTCTCGATACCGCAAACGAGCGGGGTTGGGAGTTCGATCGCTACGAACGCGAGGACGACCTGGCGATCGTCGACCTCGATCCGGTCGAAATGGCAAACAGCCTGGACAACATCCGCGGAGAACTCCCGCAACTGATCCGGGAGTTCGACGCCGAGCGACTCGTGTTAGACTCGGTGTCGCTACTGGAGATGATGTACGACGACCAGGCCAAGCGTCGGACGGAAGTGTTCGATTTCACTCGCTCGCTCAAGCAGGCCGGCGTCACGACGATGCTCACCAGCGAGGCCAGTGAGGACAACCCCTACGCCTCCCGGCACGGGATCATCGAGTATCTGACTGACGCCGTGTTCGTCCTCCAGTACGTGCGGGGAGACACACAGGAGACGCGCCTGGCGGTCGAGATCCAGAAGATCCGCAACGCCAACCACTCCCGTGCGACCAAACCCTACAATATCACGCTTGATGGTATCGACGTCTACCAGCAAGCCAGTATTTTCTAGAAACTTGTTTGGCGGGGGAGTGCGTACGGCGGCGACAATGGAACTGGAGTCGGTTCCCGGCGTTGGCGCCAAGACAGCCGAGGCGCTCGCGAGTCTCGAGGACGCCGAACGAGCACTGGCGGAGGGCGACGTGACGACGCTCGCCCGCGCACCGGGAATCAGCGAGAGCCGGGCAGCCAGGATCGCCCGCGCCGCGATACGGACACGACACGACGATCACGGCGACTTCCTCGCGACCGACCGCACGCACGAAATCTACCGCGAGACGCTCGGACTCCTGCAAGAACGGACCGTCACGGACGACGCCGCGGCTCGCCTGCGGACGCTCTATCCCAGTGCCGCCACGAGTCGCATCCGGGAAGTCCGGGCGTTCACCCGTGAGGCGCTGTCACGGGAGCCCGATCCAGCCGTCCTCGAAGCACTCGAAGGCGTCAAACCGCTCGAGACGCCAGACGACGTCCGCGTTCGCGACCGGTGTCTCGTGACCGGCGACGCCGAGCGCTACGCCGAAGCCCGCGACGCGATCCCGGAAGTCAGCATCGAAGTCGTCGACGACGCCCGCCAGCTCGCCGAACTCGCCCGTAGTTACGCGACGGTTATCGTCCTCGCCGAGGCGTTCGCCGGCGTCGACGTCGAGGGTGACGTCCGGGTGCAGCCGGACGCACTCGATCAGCCCGCGGAGGTCGTCCCGGAACGGACACTGTCGTTTTTCGCCACGAACCGCGAGCCGCTGCAGGCCGCGATCGCTGTCCACCGGGCCGCGGATCTGGAGTCGCCCTGTGACCTGGACGCGCTCGAATCGGCGCTTGCGATGCTCGACAAGGACGGGACGCCCCGCGGTGACGACGAACTCGACCGGCTCGCGACCGCCGTCGACGACCTCGACGCGGCCGTTGCGACTGCCGAGTCAGTCGCGAACGATCACCTGCGGGAAGCGATCGAAGAACGCGACGTGACCATCGAGGGCACGGACCTGCTCTCGCTGGTCGAACGCGGCGCGGGCGTCGATTCGCTGCTTTCGCGGGAGTTGGCCGACGAGTACGACGCGGCAGTCGCAGCCGCTCGCGACCACCTGGTCGACGCCCTGGGGCTGGAAGACACCGAAGCCATCGCCCGACGGGCGTTCCCCGACGAGCCGACCTATCCGGTCGAGCACACCGAATCGGTCGTCGCTCGTCTGCGCGAGGAGCTGACGACCGCCCGCGACCGGCGTGCGACCCGCCTCAAGCGGGACCTCGCGGGCGACCTGGCTGACCTCAGGCCGGCCGCCCGCGATCTGGTCAACGCTGCGCTCGAACTCGACGTGGAACTCGCCGTCGCCCGGTTCGCAGAGGACTTCGATTGCACCCTGCCCGTGATCGACTCGCTGGGAGCGCCCGAGAACGGGTCCCCTCCGCCGGAGCCAGACGCCATGGTCGGAGGGGGTATCGCGATCGAGGGCGGCCGATCGCCGCTTCTGGACGTGCCATTCGAGGGGGTCGAGCCGGTCGACTATTACGTCTCCGGGGTTGCCCTGCTCTCGGGTGTCAACAGCGGCGGCAAGACCTCGACGCTCGACCTCATCGCGCTGGTCGTCGTGCTAGCCCACATGGGACTGCCCGTGCCGGCCGACGCCGCGCGCGTCCAGCGGATCGACGAACTCCACTACTATGCAAAGACTCAAGGGACACTGGATGCCGGTGCCTTCGAGTCGACGCTGCGGGAATTCGGCGACCTGGTGACCGGCGTCGCCGAGGATCGCGAGACGCTCGTCCTCGTCGACGAACTGGAGAGCATCACCGAACCCGGCGCGAGCGCGAACATCATGGCCGGGATCCTCGAAGCGCTTTCGGCGCGGGGCGCGACTGCCGTGTTCGTCTCCCACCTGGCTGGCGAGATCCGGGACGTCGCGAGCATCGACATCGCCGTCGACGGGATCGAAGCGGTCGGGCTGGAAGACGGCGAGCTTATCGTCGACCGTTCGCCGGTGAAGGGCACACTCGCCCGATCGACCCCCGAGTTGATCGTCGAGAAGCTGGCCGCGGACGGCGACGGCTTTTACGAACGGTTGCTGGAGAAGTTCGAGCAGTGAATGCCGTAGAGAAACGGGCCGACCGTCGACGGACGGCGACTGACTATGGCTTCACGAGGATCTTCACTTGGTCGCTGTCGGGATCGATGAGACGCTCGAAGCCCTCATCGGTGATGTCGTCGAGCTCGATCCGGTCAGTGATGAGCGGATCGGGGTCGAACCGGCCGTCCTCGAGCATGTCGATGACCATGCCGAACTCCTCGGCCGAGCGGGGCCCGCCCTGATAGGCGATCGAGCCGACGATCGAGCGCTCGGGGATGACAAGGTCGTTCGGCTGGGTCTCGACGCCCTCCTCGAAGATGCTGACTTCCGCGACGCGCCCGCCGGGGCGCGTGCTGTTTATCGCCTGGTTGTACGTCGCCTCGACGCCGGCGACGTCAAAGGCGATGTCCACGCCTTCGCCGGTCTCGGCGCGGATCGCTTCGAGAGCGTCTTCCTCGGTCGGGTCGATCAGCACGTCCGCGCCGCACGCCTCGGCACGCTCGCGTCGCCGGTCGCGCGGCTCCGAGACGATGATCGGCCCGGCACCGGCGGCTCGCAGAGCCTGAATCTGGCAGAGCCCGATCGGGCCGCTCCCGAACACAGCGACAGAGTCGCCAGGCGAGACGTCGGCGACGCGTGCAGCGTGCAGCGCGACCGCCAGCGGTTCGACGAGTGCGCCGTGTTCGACCGGCATGTCCCCGAGCGGAACGGCCTGCTCGGCGTCGACGACGACGTTCTCGGCGAACCCGCCGTTCGAGGCAAGCCCGGTGAACCCGAGCGACTCACAGCGGTGATACTCGCCGGCCTCACAGCGAGGGCACTCTCCACAGTAGATGATCGGGTTAACTGCGACGGCGTCTCCCTCCGAGAGGTCGGTGACCTCCGATCCGACCTCCGAGATCGTGCCGCTGAACTCGTGGCCCATCGTGAGCGGTGCCTGTGCGCCCGAGACGGGGTGCGGTGCGTCACCAGGAACGAAGATCGGTCCGGCGGTGTACTCGTGGAGATCCGACCCACAGATCCCGCAGGCTTCGACGTCGATCCGAACTTCCTCCGGACCGACTGCGTCCGGTTCGACGTCTTCGACGCGGATGTCCTCCTGACCGTAATATCTGGCTGCGTCCATGCACACTGAGATCGAACTCGCACCGGTATAACCGGACGAGTGTTTCCCAGGACGCGAATCTCCCGCAGGTATTTTAAGGTAGTTCGGGCCGATATAGGAAATAGTCTGATTTATCGCCAGGAATCTGTTGTCGTCCTCGCTGTTCGCGGGTCGCTCCGCTCCCCGCTCGCCTATGTCGAGGTTCTTTGCTTCGCTCAGAACCTCGCTGTTCGCGGGCCGCTCCGCTCCCCGCTCGCCTATGTCGAGGTTCTTTGCTTCGCTCAGAACCTCGCTGTTCGCGGGTCGCTCCGCTCCCCGCTCGCTTATGTCGAGGCTCTTCGCTCCGCTCAGAGCCTCGCTACTCACGGCTTTGGCGGATCCCCATCGTAGGCGTCCAGGTCGTTGTAGAAGTTCAACAGCCCGAACTTCAGCTTCTCGGGGTCGACGTCGATCATCTCCGCGCGCTCTTCGGGCGGAAAGGTCCCGCGAACGGCGTACTCGCGCATCTCGATCTCTGCGTCGCGGGTGTAGCGCCTGTCGACGAGGATCCGCGCCCCGAAATCGGTCGGCGATCGCACGACCCGCCCCAGCGCCTGGCGGGTCTTCCGAACGGTCGGGATCTCGACGGCGTACCGCCAGCCCGCGCCCTCGTCGGCGTCGGGCCCCTCGCCGCCGAAGGCCACCTGGTAGGCGTCCTGAACAGCGTCCATCCGGTCGTCCAGGTGCGGATACGGTACGCCGACGACCACGACCGTCCGGGCGTCGTCGCCGTCGTAGCTGACGCCCTCGGTGAGCGTCCCCCACAGCGAGGAAAAAAGCACGCCGTTCTCGCCATCGGTGAACTCCTCGCGCAACTCGTTGGCCGGCGTGGCCGGTTCGTCGAGATACCGCTTCGCGTCGGTGTCGACCCGGTGGTAGTACCGTTCGGCCTCGGCGTAACTCGGGAAGAAGGCAAGCGTGTTCCCCGGCGTGAAGCGGATCACGTCCTCCAGGACCTGTGTGACAGCGTCCTGCGTAGCCGGGTCGTCGCGCTCGCTGGCGAACAGCGCAGGCGCTTGCACGGCGTAGGTCCGGCGACGCTCCTCGGGGAACTGCGCGCCGTAGGCCATCGTCTCCGGGTCGGTCAGTCCGAGCACGTCCTCGGTCACCTCGAAGGGTCGCAGCGTCGCACTCATCAGTACCGCCGCGTGCAGATCACCGAACAGCGACCGAGTGACGCGCTCGGGGATACACGTGTACAACTCGGCGCGACCGTAGATCTCCCCGGCGGAACCGTCACCGAGACCGTCCTGTCCGTCGTCAGCCTTCTTACGAACGCTTATAACTGGATACATCCCCTGGCTGTCGCTGTCGTCGAACCACGCTTCGAGGAACGTCGCCGCCTGCAGAGTCTGACACTCCTTTCGAACGGTGGTCTCGCCGTCCTTGTAGGCCTCCTCATAGCGCTGGTCGAGTTCCTGTCCGAGTTCAAGTGCCCGTTCCAGTTCTTCCCGGTAGCCGGGACCGGTATACGCCCGGAGGAACGACAGCGTCAGATCGTCCTTGCGGTCCTCGTTGGCGATCGGCAGATCTGTCCACTGGTCGTCGACTTCCGCTTCCCGAACCGTACCGGGACCCATCGTCTCCCCGTAGGTCGTTTCGAGGGCGTCTCGATAGGTCCTGATGACGTTCCGAGCGGCCTCGACGCGCGGGTCGTCGGTCTCTTCGAGTTCGTCGAGCGCCTGCCCGAGCGTGTTCTCGGTGAGTGTCCGGCGGGCGTGCTCGCGCGCGGCGTCCTCGACGTTGTGTGCCTCGTCGAAGACCGCGATGACGTCCTCGGGGTCGCGACCCAGCCACCGGAAGAACTGCTCGCGGATCATCGGATCCAGCAGGTGGTGGTAGTTCGCTACTACCAGATCGACCCCGTCCATGCCCTCCTTGAGGAGTTCGTACCCGCACAGTCCCTGCCGGTCGGCGTACGCGTAGATGTCGTCGGGCGTGCGGACATCGTCGTACAGCCAGGCGTAGAACTCGTCAGTGTCGGCGGTCAGGTTCCGGTAATAGTGCTCGCAGGTCGCCTGATCCTCGAACTCGGAGAGGTCGTCCTCGATCGCATCGAGATCGTTCATGACGGCCGAACGTGCCTCGGCAGCCTCGCTCTCGCCGGCCTGGCTGGCGTCCAGCAGTTCCCGCTGACGCCGTTCTAGCTCGGCCCGTTCCCGTTCGAGTTCGACCTGCTCGCGGGTCGTGTCCCGCAGGGCCTGACACTCCTCGTAGCCGACGTCGATGTGACACATCGAGGCCTTGCCGCGGAAGACGAGCGCCCGGAGGTCTTCCGTCTGTGCGATGGCACTGGCCTCTTCAATGAACTGCCGTGTCTGCTGGTGAACGTTCGTCGTGATGACGACGGTCTTGTCCGTCTCACGGCCGTACTCCAGTGCCGGCGTCAGCGACGCCAGTGTCTTGCCCGTCCCGCAGGCCCCCTCGAAGAGCACGTCTCGACCGTCCCCGAGCGCGTCGTAAATCCGCCCCATCGCTTCCCGCTGGTGGTCGTAGGGCTGCTCGTAGGGGAAAAACCGGAGGTACGACGGCTCTGTTGCCACACCGGTAGGTTCGCAACTCGCAGGCAAAAACGTTCGCCCACCGGGGCGAAAGTGATCGTCAACGGGAGCGATCACGTTCGACACGGGTTAGTTTGATGTCGATGGGAGCAGATCCTCCCGACAATGCAACGACGAACGTCCGTCGGCGGCGCGGTTGCACTCACGGGGTCGGTGCTCGTGCTCGTCCAGCTCGTCCAGGGAATCCAGCAGCTAGAGGGATTCGAGGGACAGACGAGCGCCGTCGTCTTCGCCGTCGAGACGGTACCGTTCCTGCTCGTCGCTGGCGCACTGGTCTACATCGGCTACTGGTTGACCGGGCAGTCGAAATACGAACAGGACCTCTCCCGGATCGTCGTCTGGGGCGTCGGGAGCACGCTGCTGTTCGCGTCGGTCTCGGCGCTCATCATCTTCAGCCAGCAGGCCAAGCCAGGGGTGGATATCCTTGAGGCGCCCGTCATCGCGATCAATCACGTTACCGTCGGCGCCGTTGTCGGCGCCCTCGTCGGGTTGTACGACGCGCAGGGACAGGCACACCAGCGCGCACTCGCTGCCGAGCGCGACCGCACCGAGCAGTTCGCGAAGAAAGCAATGGACATTAACACCTATGGCCGTGAACTCACCCGTAGCGACTCCGTCGACGCCGTGAGCGCGCTGTGTATCCAGGCGCTCCAAGGGTTTCTCGGGCTGACCGGGACGGCGTTCCTCATCGTCGGCGACGACGACTATCAGATCGTGGATAGTACGGTCGTCGACGTTCCCGACCGAGCGCTTGTCGAACTGGCCCGGCGGTCGCGCGACCAGGAGCCGACCACCGTCGTGGGCCACGAGTCGCTTCCGGTGCCGCTCGACGAGCGAGCGGACAGCGCAATCACCCTGCGGATCACCGACCTCGACGGCGCTTCGGCCGTGTTGCTGGCGCTGACTGACGATCCCGACGGTTTCAACGACGAGGACGTCCAGCTACTGGAGCTGTTGCTCGCGCACGCCGCAACGGCCCTCAATCACGTCTCGACGGCCGATTTCGACCGCTGATCACGTCGTCCGGAGGTTCCCGTGTGTCGGCTCGTAGATCTCGCCTTGCTGTTTGAGCTTCTCGATCTCGTGTTCGGCCTTCGACTCGTCGATCCCGACTTCCTCGGCGCGTTCGACCACGACGTCGACGGGCGCACCATCGTCGTACTCGTTCTGGATGTCCGCGATGATCCCCCTGATGTTCTGGATCCGGTCGCGCTGGCTCTTCGATGTCCCCGTCTCGACCACGTCAGCGTCGAGTTCGCCGGTCTCGGGATCGACGCCGATGTCCTGTAGCGACGACCGGACGATCTCGATGACTCGCTCGGCGTCGCGTTGCTCGACAGTGTCCGAGAGACGAACTCGGGCAGAGGATTCCGCCAGCCGGATGAGCGCCTCGATCTTCCGGGCGGTGACGGGGACTGCGGCGTCCTCGTCCTGGCCCTTCGAGCGCAGGTCGACGTAGAACGACTCGATCTCGTCTTTGGCCTCCTCGGTCATCGTCGGGAAACAGTTGCGCTTGGCGTAGGCGATGTACTTCCGCAAGAGCTCGGGATCGATCGTCGGATCGACCTCTTCGGTGACGGTCTCGACTTCCTCCTGTGAGAAGTCCGGCGTCGCGTTCTCCTGACGGTGAGTATGCAACTCACCCGCGTAGTTGGTCGTCAGGATGTGCTGGGCCAGCTTTCGATCCTTCTCCTCGTCGGGCTTGTCCGTGACCGTGAAGATCAGATCGAACCGCGAAATGAGGGCGGGCTCCAGGTCGATCTGCTCGCCGATCGGCTCGTACTGGTCGAACCGCCCGTACTTGGGGTTTGCCGCCCCGAGCAACGAACAGCGACTTTTCAGTGTAGCGTTAATTCCAGCCTTCGAGACGCTGATCGAGTTGTGCAGGACAACCCCCTGACTGACGAACGTGTTCGTCGGTTCGACAGTCACGTCGTAGACCCAATCAGTCGCATACTTGCCGTCATTGGGCACTGTCTCGATGTCCGTGACCTCGTAATACCGAAGCTCACACTTCTCTTCGAGGCTGTCGATACGGTGCTGGGATTCCTGGAGAGCGTCTTCGATCGCTCTCTCGGCACGGATCGCAAGTTCGTCACGACGCTGCTGATCGTAGCCGCCGTCTTCGGCGTAGTGGATCGCACTCGTCGTCTCGCCATCCAGACGGTCGGCGAGTTGTCGGCCCGACCAACCCACAGCAGTCCTGAGTTCTCCGAGCGTCTCGGCGTCTGCGATCGCTTCGCTCACTGTCACGACTCGCTCCCGCAACGTCGCGAGTTCTTCCTCGACGGTCTCGATCTGGACACCATACGCTTCGTCCAGATTCGGCCGATATCGGCCGGTCAATGACAGTCCCAGCAGTTTCCGAAGCGATCGTAGCTCCTCGGCCGCAGTCGGCGGCAACACGTCGTGGTGGCGTGCCGTCTCCTCGCTCCGCTCGGCGAACGCGACGGCCTCCTCGTAGCGGTCGTCCGCTGGTTCGACGACGCGTTCAACGAACCGCGCGGTCGAGTCACCCATCACGTAGACCTTCCAGGCGTCCTCCGCGCTGTCGTGATGGATGCGAGAGCCGACACCGATCTTCGAAAGCGCGTCGGCATAATCCTCGGCGAGTCCCTCAGACGCGGTCGAGAACGACATCGCCTCGCTCTCGACCCCACCGTCCCCCGCGAACGCACCGACGAGGAATCGCCGGATCGCTTCCTCTGACGCCCCGAGGACAGCCGACGGGATCCGCTTGTCACGTGCTGTGTGCATCACTTCGGGGAAGTTGCGTTCGAACCAGCGGTAGAGTTTCGTCGAGATCCACCGCTTGGTCACGGTTCCCGCCTCGTTCGTCGTATCGGTGCTCTCCATCCCGAACACGCCGTCCATGAGCCTGCCCATCCGGGCGAGGAGGCGCTCGTCCTGATTCGAGAAGCCGATCTCGTGGGCCGACCCGGCATAACTGTGACCCTCAGCCGTCAGCAAGCCCAGAATCTCGGCCAGATCGAGAGACAATTCCTCGGGCAGCGAGACGTCTTTCTCCGTGCCGACGTGCGCTTCGTCGTCAAGTTCGACTGTCGTGCTGCTGTTGGGGAGCTTCCGTGGTGCGGGGACGTACGCCCCTTCCTCGATGTCCTCGGCTGCCACCGTCCGAATATCGCCGCCGACGTCGGCGAACATCGGGTGTTCGGGCGTCACGATCACGTCACGGCCGTTCGAGAAGGTGACCCGAACGAATTCTTCGGGTGCCTCGTGGCGGCTCACGCGATCGATCGAGGTCTTGCGAACGTCGTTGTCGTCCAGATCGACCGTGTGGACGCCGGCGTCATCGGCCGGGAGTATCTCGCAGTCGACGCCGTCGACGACGTCCCCGGGGTTGTCGTCCATCCGCTCGTCGACGAATTCCCCGATCTCGACCCGTCGGCCGTCAGCGAGCAGTATCTCCGAATTCGGGTGGTAGGATTGTTGCTCGAGTGCTTCGTGCATTGCCGATCGATCGTCCGCGGCCATCTTGTCGAGTTCGTCGACTGCCGCGATCCCTTGATCGGCGAGAACGAGCGCACCAGCCTCTAACGTCCACTGCTGGCCGTCTCCGAAGTCGTCTCTAACAGCCGCAGCGGTGAGCCCTGCAGCACTGCTACCTTTGCCCGACGTATAGACAGATCTCGGGGCGATATTTTGGATATATGATAGCATCTGAGAGTTGTGAGAAATGATCCCGTTCGAGATGTAGCTGTGCGTTCCCTCGACTTCGAGATCGTATACCCAGTCGTCGTTGGGTTCGAGGCGCTCGATTGACTCGATTTTGTCCCACGAAATATCCGACTGAACAAGCGTCCGGAGGCGAAGTACGTCGTCAGTCACCGCCAGAGCGTCGTCAATTCGTCTGATTACTGTCTCTTTTGCGCTCTCGACGCGTCCGCCGTCCGGCACAACCCCGTTGCGTTCGTAATAGCTCACAGCAGTCTGCTCTACGTCCATCGAATCAGCCAGTTGCTGTTGTGACAGTCCCAGCTCTGTTCTCACGTCTGCGATGTCAGACCAGTCACCACGCTGGACCTTCCGTTTGGTATCCTGAAGCCACAGTATCCGGTCTTCGAAGGCAGCGAGAACCGTGGATAGGCTCTTCCGACTGGGGTTTCGGTCACCTCGCTCGTAGTGCTGGTACGTGGTCCTTGGTATTCCGCAATCGGACTGTGTGAGTTCTAGCGTCTCTCGTATCTGACGGAGTTCACCTCCGATACCTGGCACGACACCCGTATTCGTATTCTCGGTCGTGTCCCCGAATATCAACGAAGCGGTGGCCTTACGCTCGGTCACGAACCCAATCTGTTGAATGTAGGTCTCGAAATCGGTTCCGCTTATCCGGAGACGGTAGCTACCGTTCTGTCGTGGTTGGATTTGGGTTTCGATACCGAAACACAGCAGCAACGTCTGGATCCCATCAAGCAATTCGCGGCTCATCGAGGCAACGACAATCTCCCGCTCCTTGGGTGACACAGTCCCCTCACTATCGACGTATGCGCGCAGGAACGAACGCTTGTTCGGGATCGATGCACGCAGCAGACAATCCGGGACACGCTGCTCTGCCGACCGTTTCAAGATCGCCGGTTCGATTTCGCGGAGGAAGCTGACGAGTTCCGTGGACGAGCAACTGACGATATCGGCATTCTCACGAGTATGGTGCGTGCGTACCGAGTACCCCAATCCGAGCGATTCGAAACAATCACTGACGTCATCTATGATCTCTTCGTCCGCGTTTGTGACAGTCACGGACCTGCCTGATTCGTCATCCACTACGTATCCCTCGGCGATGATGTAACCGAGCAGCCGAGAGAAACGTTCGGTCAATTCGGTCGGTGTCTCGAGTTTGTTCGCGTTGGGCCTCTCCACAGTCCGGTGAGTGGCTTCGAGCGTATCATCCCACTCCCCGTCCAAGCGACCAGGCACAGCGACGAAGTCACCTGCTGTCAGTTGTTCGGCTCGACGAGTGTCAAGACCGAGATCGGACTGCACGAACAGTGGATGCGATGGTGTTACTGTAACCGTGCGACCGCTCTGGGTATGGACCTCGTAGAGTGTCTCAGGCACCTCTCGTTTCCAAACTTTCGTTACGGTACCTGTGGTTATCTTCCCATCGTCACCCACCGTCTGAATCTGGAAATCTGTGGGCTGGTAGACTCCATCCTCGATTTCTACCGGGTCATCGAGGTGGGACTCGACTATATCTCCCAACTGCTGTGATGTACCGTCTGGAAGTGTTACTTTTGTGTCATATTTCTGGCACTTTCCCGTACCGGGGTCGCCGATCAGAAGCATATGCAGGTCTCCACGGATCCGAGAGCCGTCCGGGAGGTCCTTCGAGACGCCCGAGAACAGCTGGAGGATCATCGAGAGTTTCTCCTGTTCGTAGCCGTAGATCGAGGGGGCGATCGCGCCGACCATCTGCTCGTAGATGTCGGGTTCGTTCGAGAGTTCGACGATCTCCTTTTTGTCCTCGTCGGTGATGTCCATCTCCTCGAACTGCTCGTCCTCGATCTCGACGGTCATCCCGTCCATGTACGTATCGAACATGGGGGTCTTCTCGTTGCCGCTCTCGCGCTGATCGAGCTTGAGGACGCCGGTCACGCGGACGTGATCGCCCGCCGTGACGTTGCCGGTGATGTCGTCTTCGATGTTGACGTCGATCGACTGAGGCGTCTCGCCGCCACGCAGCCCCTCGGGTGATTCCTGGATCCGGAGTTTCTGGGCGTCGATGAACTCCGACTGATCGAAGTTGATCCGGAACGGACCCTGGCGTTCACAGCCCTGGCACTCGTGGGGCTCCTGGAAGTCGCCGGTCGTCTGCGGGATCCGCGTCAGCGTCCCGCAACGCTGACACTCGAAGGCCGCGTCGGTCACCTTGGGACGGACTTCCGTGGCCTTGCGGACGATCCCCTGGACGCTGATGAGCTGGCCGCGGTGGTCCGCGCGAATGTCCCGGATACCCGTCGTCTCCGGGAGATTCGTGACCCGGACGTGTGCCTGTCCCAGCTTGACGTCGACGGGGAGGTCATAGAGCCGTAGCGCTTCCTCGGCGTATTCCTGCAGCTGTTCGGGCTGGTTGCGGACGTCCTCTGCCAGATCCGGGTCGAACCGGTAGAGGTCCTGCCAGTCGACGAACAGCGACTTCTGCTCGGAGGGATACTTCTGTGCGAGTTCGCCGATCTCGTTACGGTAGTAGTTCCGGTAGAACTCCTCGAAGCGATCGATGAGTTCGGTGTTGTCCGCGGTGGCCATTCGGTCGAACCAGGGTTGGGCGTACTCACTCAAGAAGGTTGGCAAACCGCGGCGGAAGTGTGAGGGCGACAGATCGAACCACGGGAGAGCGGCTGGTCCGGATCAAGAAACGAGGGGGTGGGTGCGGTCTTTTTCCCACGGGAAGACGGTCCTGCTCGCTCGTTGCACTCGCTGTGCGGGCTGCGACTTCCCTGCTCTCGCTCGCTTCGCTCGCGAGAACCCTGTTTTTGCGCGAGCGACCACCGGGAGCGGGCAGTCCAACACTTATCACGGGCCCGGTCGAACTCCAGGTATGCGTTTTGGTGTTCTCAGTACGGCGAAGATCGCGCGCGAAGACGTGATCCCCGCAATCCAGAAGAGCGACCACGAAGTGCTCGCGATCGCGTCCCGGGACGGTGACCGGGCGGCAGGCGTCGCGGCGGAACTCGACATCCCGCGGAGCTACGGGAGTTACGAGCAGTTGCTGGCCGACGACGACCTCGACGCCGTCTACAATCCCTTGCCGAACGCCCTCCACGCGAAGTGGACCCGTAAGGCAGCCGACGCGGGGTTGCACGTCCTCTGTGAGAAGCCGCTCGCCGAAGACGCCGAGGAAGCGGCCGCACTACACGAGTACTGTGACGAACGCGGCGTGACGCTGATGGAGGCGTTCATGTACCGGTTCCATCCACGGACGGAGCGAGCCGCCGACATCGTGCGCGAAGAGTTGGAGAGCGTTCACGCCGTCGACGCGTCGTTCAAATTCGCACTCAGAGGGCGGCCGGACGACATCCGCCTCGACCCGGACCTGGCGGGCGGCAGCGTCATGGACGTCGGTTGCTACGCGATCAGTGCAGCCCGCCTGTTCCTTGGCGAACCCGACCGCGTGTACGCGCGAACGCGAGATAGCCGTGACAGCGGCGTCGACACCGACATGGCAGCTATTCTGGAGTACGACGACGGATCGACCGCCCGGGTTGCCTCGGGATTCGACACGCCGGCGGTCCAGACCTACCGCGTCGAAGCCGAGAACGGCTGGCTCGAAGTCGAGACCGCCTTCGACATCGCGCCCGGCGAGCAAGGAGAGATCGAGTACGAAATCGACGGCCGACACGCGATCGAGCGGTTCGATCCGGTCGATCAGTACACGCTCGAAGTAGAACACTTCGCCGAGAGCGTCGCCTCCGGGACTGTACCCCGCATCGACGCGGCCGAGACGGTGGCCAACATGGCCGTCATCGACGCCGTCTTCGAGAGCGCGGCGGACGGCTCTCGCGTGGACGTCGATCGACCATACTAATTCCGATATATATTCGTACCTGAGCGGAAAGTTATGTTTTCTGTAGTCCTGTCAACTGCGATCAGTCCCCTGATATCAGGTCACCAGGCGACGGTACGGGAAGACCACCACCGCACCGACGACGTGGGATTTGACTAACACGTAAAGAACGATGTTGTTCGGCGACGTTGATCCCGATGATTGGGAGAATACGGCAGTGGTGGCCGTGTACAAGCGGTACAAGTCGACTGCCCAGGGCTTGACCCGGTGAGTTCACAGACGAGACGCCACGCCTGATACTGCCGGCCACACGTACGGACGGATATCCGGCGTGCAGAAATGATGGTCCGAATATGATTCGACTTCGAATGTGCTGTCTTTCGCCAAAGTAAAAAAATATCCTTTATGCATACTAATAGTTCATGTCTCACCTGTCATTCGCGCCTGCTGCAGGTGAGTAGCCCCTCACAGCGAGAGGTCGAACCGATCGACGAGGTACGCAGTCACGCGGTCAGCGCCACCGTAGAAAGCGAGATACACGGAGAGGACGAAGACGGCGACGACGACGATCGTATCTAGAAGCGTCGTAACGATCCCGTGCCATCCAATCAGCAGACCGAGAAGCGTGTTGAGAACGACTGTCCCGACGAAAAACGGCATGAAATAGACGAGTATCACGACTAGCGGCTGGCGGTCCGCCCATCGGTCGTACGTTCGCCTGACGATGCCGTACAGTGCCAGCGCGAACACGGCAAGTAACACGGCAGTCAGTCGTACCTCCTGCTCGATAGATGCGACCGTGATCGTCGCACCGGCTGTAAACGACGTCAGAATGGCGAGACTGATCGCCCAGAGTGCTGCCCGACCACGATCGTACCACTCGCTCATGCGTCGCGAATAGACAGGGCGACGTCAAAACGTTGCCGCTCGATTGCGGTGCCTCCGGTCGTACCGACGGCTGTGGAGCGTCGAAAGCGAGAAAAACAGCGAGAGGCCCGAACGGCTCTGGAACCGATCACCCGGCCGAGAGCCCTTCGGCGAATTGCTCGGCGAACAGTACGTAGATGATGATCGTCGGTAGCGCAGCCAGGAAGGCCGCAGCCATCCGCAGCGGGAAATTGGTACCGCTGAGGTCTGCGCCGATCCCTGAGAGGATCAGCGTGATCGTCGCCGCCTGGTCGGCAGAGCTACCGATCAGCGTCAGTGAGAACAGAAACTCGTTCCAGATCTGCGTGAACTGGTAGATGAGCACGACGCCGATCATCGGCGTCGAGAGCGGCAGCACGATCCGGGTGTAGATCCGGGTCACGCTGGCACCGTCGACCTTCGCGGCCTCGATGAGCTCTTTCGAGATAGTCTTGTAGTAGCTACGGAACAGCAGGAAACAGATCGGAATGCCGTAAGCGACGTGGGTGATCGCCAGTTCGGCTAGCGTCCCCCAGCGCTGGTTTGCGGGGATCACGGTTACGTTTCCGATGGCCAGTCCTTTGGCCAGCGGGAAGATATTCGTCCAGAAGTTATCAAGCGGCACCAGGATCGCCTGGTACGGGATGAAGATCCCGAAGACGAACAGCAACACAACTAGCATCTGACGCCGCCAGTCGACGAGCGTCAGCCCGTACGCAGCCGTACTCGCGAGGAGGACGTTAACCAACGTCGCTGGGACCGCCATCGCGAAACTGTTGACGAACCCGCGGCCAAGGTTATCGAGCGCCCTGGACCAGCTATCGAGGGTGAACAGCTCCGGACCCGGCGGTAAGAGCGGTTGAGTTGCTTGTCCGGGTGGTTTAAACGACGTGACCAGTCCCGTCCAGATGGGCGAGACGAAGAAGGCCACGAAGAGCATGATCACGAGGTACAACCCCAGCCGACGGTAGTTGAACTCCGGTAGTAAGCTAGCGATGCCGTCTCGGTCCGAGGTGGTTGTTTGACTCATTTTACAGTGCCCCCTCTCTGTACTGGTAGTAGAGGTACGGTGCGATCACCAACAGCGACATCGCGAGCAGGATCGTCGCGATCGACGCCGAGTACGCCCATTTCTGGAGCTGGAACGCCTCTCGCACCATCAGTGTCGCGAGAACGTCGGTCCCTTTTGGGGGCCGATAGGTCCCGAACATGGCATACAGGAACGTGAATATCTTCAGCGCGAAGATCATCAGTACGACGGCGGCACTGACCGACGAGGACTTCAGTTGCGGAATAATCACTCGCCAGTACGTCTTGAAGATGCTGGCGCCGTCGACTCTGGCCGCTTCGAACTGATCGTTAGAGATCGACTGCAATCCCGCCAAGAAGACGACCATCGTGTAGCCGCTGAACTGCCAGATCAGGGCGAAGATGACTGCACCGAGGACCAGTGACGGATTGCCGATCCAGTTGTATGGGCCCAATCCGAACAGGCCTATGACCGTATTAACCAACCCATCGTTGTAATTGTACATCCACAGCCAGAACTGGGCCGTGACGACGAACGACAGCGCCATCGGCAGGAGATAGATCGTCTGGACCTTGCTCTTCTCGCGGATGTCACGATCTAACAGGACCGCGAGGAACAACCCCAGAACCAGCGATACCGACGTAAACGCGACCAGCAGTACGAACGTGTTGCGAGCCGTCAGGTGGACTGCTGAATCCGACAGCGCCTGCCGGTACATCTCGAGATCAAGGTTTCCGTAGTCCGGGCGCTCGAGAAAGCCTTGGTAATCCGTCAGCGATATCAAGATATTCCAGATGATGCCGCCGTAGACGGCGAGACCCATCAATAGTAGTGGGATGCCCCAGTACGGGGCAGAACGAACGAAGTCACTCTTCCAGAAGCGACGCAGACGAGCGCGCCGGTCTTCGACGGCGTGCTCACCAGTACCTGCACCAGCTACCGCATCCTGTGAACTTTCCATGGGTGAAATGAATGCTGTTCTGCTATCAGGTTAGCCCACTATCCCTGCATGGCTGCCGCGTCGAGGAGAGCCGACGCAGCCGCTTCGACGTCGTACGGGCCCATGAAGTTGTTGCCAATGGCGGACATGGCAGCGTCCATCGGCTCCGGCGCCAGGGCGAGCCCGTGTGCGATCGTCGGCGGGAACTGATCCACGCTGTTGAAGTCGTCCGCCGTCATCTCGAGGAACGGCGTCAGCCGGCTCGTGTCGACGTCGGTTCGAAGCGGGATCGCCCCCTTGCGGTTGCCGAACTCGACCTGGGCGTCCTTCGTGCCGAGGAACTCCGCCCACGTCTTCTGTTTGACCGGCGTGTCGGTGTCACGTGCGAAGGTGAACCCGTCGATGTGGAGCATGTACATGTCTTCCGTGCCGGGATAGGCCATCCAGTCCCAGTCCTCCTGGTACTCGACGCCGCTATCCTCGGCGCGGTACATGCCGTACGCCCAGTTACCCTGCTGGATACAGCCTGCGTTGCCCTTCATCATCTCACTGTTGCCCTCAGTGAAGCTGATGGTCGAGGCGTCGTCGTTGATGTAGTTCTGCAGCATCTCCTTGGTGAGTTCCAGCGCCTCGACCAGGTGATCCTCGTCGCCGTTGCCCTCGATGAAATCCGTGTACGCGTCGTAGCCGCCGTCCATACCGAGGAAGTTCTGGAAGACGAGTTGCAACGTCGGCCACGTCGACGACATCGCGTGTGTCATCGGGTCCGCGTCGGTCTCGGTCTGGATCGTGTCGAACGCATCGATCAGCGCGCTCGGACTGTCGACTGAACTCGGATCGACACCTGCCTCTTCGAAGACGTGAACGTTATAGAACAGGTTGTTCATCCGGTGGGAGACCAGCGGAATGGCCCGATACTCATCGTTGAGCCGACAGAGTTCCGCAGCCATCTCGTTCATCGTGTCGGTGTAGTCGTTGTCCTCCCAGACGTCGGTGATGTTGCGCAGGAGGCCACCGTACTGTGTCAGGTTTTCACCCGGCCACGCCTGCCAGGCAGCAGGTGGATCCCGGTTGGCGAGTCGGCGGGCGACCACCGAGTCGAGGTTGACGTTCCCCGTACCACCGATCGGACGGAAGTCCGTCTGGAGATCGGGGTATTCGTCTTTGAACATCGACGTCAGCTTGTTGATGGCGTCGGCACCGTCTCCACCCGTCCAGGCATGGAGGACTTCGAGCGGGACGTCGTTCGGCGTCCCGTCTCCATTGCCGTTGCCGTTTCCGTCGTCGTTAGCGCTGCTACAGCCAGCTAGTCCAGCCACGACGAGTCCCGCAGACGTTCCCAAAACTTTACGACGCGTGATCGGACCATGACGTGCACTACTGTCTGGTGCCATACGTCTTGGTGTTCTACGTTCTCCTATATAGTAATTGTGGTGATCTTTAATAAACGTCTGAAGTCAGACCGGCGACTACCGCGGGGAAAGAACAGTGTGATGCGGCACGGTCGCCCGAAGGTATTCGACGAGCCGGGTCGCCGAATTCCTTACAGCCGGTGGTATCAGGCCGGCTCAGCGCCTCGAAGCGGCTGGTCGCTTTCGACGTCCTGGAGACTGCGGCTGTGCAACGCGTCCCCGGTTTTCGCGTCGAAAACGTGGATCGCACTTTCAGGGAGTTCGATCCCAACAGACGTGCCTTCTTCCACCGAGCGCATACCGCCGATCGTCGCGGTCAGCTCCGATTCGGTCCGGTCCTGCCCTTCGAACGCGAGGTGGACGGTGTTCTCGTTCCCCTGGGGTTCGACGACGCCGACGAGCGCCGGGAACTCGTGCTCTCCGGTCGGACTGTCGACGATGTCGATGTCCTCCGGTCTGATACCGAGAATCAACTCGGAGTGACCCTCTAGATCGGCACGCACGTCCTCGCTGAGCGAATACTCGAAGTGCTCGCCGACGAGCGTTCCGTCTTCCAGCGTGACCGGGAGAAAGTTCATCGACGGTTCGCCGATGAAGCCGGCGACGAACTGGTTGTTCGGTCGGTGATAACACTCCAGCGGAGTCCCAACCTGCTGGAGTTCCCCGTCGTTGAGGACCGCAATGCGGTCGGACATCGTCATCGCCTCAGTCTGATCGTGGGTCACGTAGATTGTCGTCGTCCCGAGGCTCTCCTGGAGTTGCTGGAGTTCGGTCCGCATATCTGCCCGGAGCTTGGCGTCGAGATTGGCCAGGGGCTCGTCGAGCAGGAACGCCTCGGGTTCGCGAACGATCGCCCGTCCCAGCGCGACGCGCTGTTGCTGGCCGCCCGATAGTTCGCCCGGTTGCCGGTCGAGCAGGTTGTCGATGCCGAGCAGCTCGGCGGCGTCCTCGACGCGTTCGCGTATCTCGGCGTCGGAGAGCTCAGTCGACTCTTCGAGGCCGAACGACATGTTGCCACGCACCGTCATGTGGGGGTAGAGCGCGTAAGACTGGAACACCATCGCGATGTCGCGCTCCTGTGGGGTGAGATTCGTAATCGGTCGGTCGCCCAGGTGGATCGTCCCCTCCGTCGGCGTTTCGAGCCCCGCTACCATCCGGAGCGTCGTCGATTTCCCGCAGCCGGACGGGCCGACGAGTACCAGAAACTCGCCGTCTCTGATATCGAGGTTCAGGTCGTCGACCGCGACGATATCACCACTCTCGTCCTGGAACACCTTGGTCACTCCGTCGAGCGTGACATTTGCCATGCTCGATTGTGCGGTATTCTGGTACAAATAGTTTACCCAAAAGATCGGAGAGGTCAGTCGACGGTCGGTTCCTCGGCGTACAGATCGGCGTCAGTACCGGTATCGAACTCCTCAAGGGTATCTCGGAGGGGGCGGGCGTACTGTGTCAGATCACGAGCGCGGTCGGAAATCTCCGTGAGTTCGGCGGCCTGCTCCTCGGCGGCACCGGCGACGATACCCGATTCGGCGAGCGTCTCCTCACTGAGCGTCGCGATTTCGCTGATGCGGGCTGCGATTTCGTCCAGACGCTCACCATGTGCTCGGACGTCATCGTCGCCATGTTCAGCGAGGGTTTCGAAGGCTGCAGCGAGGTCGTCGATCTCGCGGGAGATCTCCTGCAGCTGTTCCTTCTGTTCGTCGGCGTCGTCAGCGATCCGCTGGACGGAATCGGCGACGTGACCGCTTGCGACCCGAACGCTATCCGAACTCGTCTGGAGGAGTTCCCCGGTGTCCTCCACTTCGACCGCGAATCGCTTGAGTTGACCGGTCGCGCGCTCTAGTTCTGCAAGCATATCGTTGAACGAGGTCGCGATCTGATCCATCGAGTCGCTCTCGCCGTCGGGCTCCAGACGCTGGGTCAGGTCGCCGTCCGCACAGCGACGCATGATCCGTGAGTACTCTTCGGCCTTCTGCTGGAGATACTCGTTCATTCGCATCGCTTCGGCGCGGGAGACCTCAGCTTCCTTGCGTGCACGCTCGGCTTCTTTGATTTGCTGCTGGAGCGAGCGACGCATGTTCTCGAACCCGTCGTACAACTCACCGATTGCGTCGATCCGGGTCGTCGTCTCGGTCGTCTCGAGGTCGCCCTCGCGCATCCTGTGGGCCCACTGCCGGAGCCGATTGATGTCGCGAGTCGTGTTGTATCCGATGGCCGTTCCAAACAGACCGACCAACAAAATCCCGCCAAACGTCGCGAGTTTCCCCCAGCGCGAAATAGCCAGCATGAAACCGAAGACGTTCGAGCGCGGTTCGTGAACGAGCACGGTCCAGTTCAGATCCACGTTCGAGACCTCGACAGGTGCATAGCCCACGGTATACTCTTCGTCCAGGATCGTCTCGTGTGGCGCCATGTCGGGGACGACGCCGGCTTTCTGGTCAGTCTCTTTCAGTTCGGATGCGAGACGGACGGGGCGCATCGCGGTTCCGTTCCCGTATTGATCGCGACCGGGAATTCGGTCGCCGTCGTTAGTCGCCTGAATGGTCCCCTCGTCGTCGACGACCATCGTGACTCGACCTTCGGTATCGGTGTCCAACGACATCGCGAGATCCGTGACGGAGTACTCCATCACGAGATATCGGTCCGGATGCCCAGTCACGGGACTCACGAACGCGACGACGGGCGTGTCGCCGATCCGGTGAACGCTCGTGACGTGGACATCCATCACGTCGATAGAGTCGAACGGTGTCTCCCCGACCCAGGCCCGTCGCGTCTGGTTGAGCTGCCTGTCGGCGATGAGCTGTGGGCTCGCGACGACCCGAGCGCCCGAATCTGACACGTTCAATAGATAGATAGCATTCACGCCGTATACGTTCCCGTCTGTCGTCGCCAGCTCACTCCGGATGTCGAATCGGGCGCCCGGCTCGGTATTGCTAAGCGCATCGTTCTTCGAGGCAAGCGTGACCGAGATCGAGTTGCGCTCGATCCAGGTTTCCAGGGTGTTTGCCTGTTGCGACGCCAGATTCTGGTACTCTTCTTCGACGTTCTGTTCTACCTGCTGTGAGACCACACCGGTCGCTGTTGCCCCCATGATCCCGATGGCAACGCCCATGATCGCCACTACAAGTGCGAATTTTAGGGTGTACCGGCGACGAACCACATCGGGGACGATCCGGCTCAATACCGACGGTTCGCCGGACTCGGTCTGATTTTTCCCGGTGTCTGGACCGCTCATTGTTCTATTCGTACATTGATAGTGGAGGTACGTGTTGGTATATGTTCTGGCTGAGAACGAATCCAGCAGGTGAGCCGCGTGGGACAGCGCTGATCGGCCAATCGTTCACTATTAGAGAACGGACGGCGAGACGATCCAGTCAGTCAGCAGCGGTATCGCGTCCCAAACCGCCGATTGCTCGCTCTGACTGCAGCCGACAGTAGCTCTCCCTCTGTTTGTCCTCAAATCGTTCACTATCCGTGAACAAAAGGACGAGTTGATGCAGTACAGCCCACAGAGACTCTCTACGGAGTCAGTCGCGAATCGGCGAACGGCTCCTTCGTCGCGGCCGGTATAAATCAATTCGCATCGGCGCCCTACTGCGAGCGGTCATACTATGGCCATGATCCCGAGAGTATAGAAGGGGCGAAACACCGAGGGAGTCGCCGAAAAGCGGTACGTGATCGACTGGGGCGTCTCGGCCGGGATCGATACCCGTTTGGCAGGTTTTCACTGCTCACGCCGTTCACTTCTCGAAAACGAGACGTACGGCACAGAGCTCGTCGCAGAGGGGACACCCACAGTTCTGTATCGCCGGCCTACAGACGGCGTTCACTAGGCCCAATCACTGTCGACGACTGATCCGCCATGACAAAAATACGATTGTAAGCTACGTATCGTAGACCGGCGATAGCCTCTGACATGCTGCCGGGTCGAGCACATCTGTTCACACAGAGCGAACGATATTTGTGCCAGCGGTGCGTTCACCCAGTTCATGGCCCGGTCAGACGGCAAGGAGATCAAGGCAACCCGGACGAGTTTCGCGGTTCTCGAAGCGGTCGCCGAGCTGGACGGAGCCGGCATCAGCGAACTCGCACGGCACCTCGATCGTTCGAAGGGTGGGATCTACAAGCACGTCCACACGCTCGCGGACCTCGGTTATCTGGTCGAACGCGACGGCGCGTACCGACTCAGTCTCGGCCTGTGGTCGCTCGGTGCGACCGTGCCGAAGCGAGCGGTACCGGATCGCGTCGAATCGATCGTCGACAATCTGGCTGCGTCGGTCGGTCACGTCGCGACACTCGTACTGTACGAGAGCGGGCGGACGATCGCCACTTATATACGACGTCCGACGAGTACCGCGAGCCAACCGTTTCGAGAAGGCGAATCGCTACCACTGCACGCGACGGCGAGCGGGAAGGCGGTCCTCGCATTCCTGCCGGACGAGGAGCGAAACGCTGTCTTCGAAGGTGAACTCGATACGTATACCGATGCGACACTCACGGACCCGGAGACGGTCAAGAGCACACTCGAAACGATCCGCCAACAGCGACTCGCTCGCGACGACGGCGAGTATCGGACTGACATTGAGTGCCTCGCCGCGCCGATCCTCGACGACTCTGGATATCCTCGGGGCGCTGTGGGCGTCAGCCGAAGTCGCGAGGAATCGGGCGATGACGAGCTCGATACCGACGCCAGCCTCCTCGTCAGCGCGTCGAAGTCGATCGAAAACGCGCTGACGGAATAGCGCACGAATCACAGAGTGTTGTCACAGATACACAGTCAACTGCCCTGCGCACGGTGGCGCGGGGCTTGTCAGTGAACTCGGCCTCTGACCCAAGTGGGTGGACTGGTGTATCCAGTCAACTCAGCGTCCTCGCTCCTGACTTCAGAGCGTATTGACTGACGCTCCTCCGACCGGACGGCTGATGGCCCCGCCGGAGATACAATTCCGCGACGTTCTTTGCGGCGTTATAATCCGCGTGATTCGACTTCCCACACGACACGCACTCGAACTGCCCGGCGTGCCGGTTGTCCTCGTGCGTGAACCCACAGTGGTTGCACCGCTTGCTCGTGTTCCGTGGACTCGTCGTGTCCACGAACAAGCCCTCGAACTCCGCTTTGTACTCCACGTAGTCCTTCAACTTGCGGAACGCCCACTCTGAATGCCACGCTGCGTCGGGCAAGTCCTCCCGAATCCCGTCTAACTCTTCGAACACGATGCCGTCGCAATCGTGGTCAAGGGCTTCCTCCACGATACCGTTCGCCACGCTGTGGAGGACGTGCTTCACGTACCGTTCCTCGCTCCCCGAGAGGGATTCGATGGTTCGGTGTGCGGATTGCGTGCCCGTCTGCTGAAGATTACCCCGTGTTTTCTCGAATTCGCGGCGGTGGTGGTTGAGTTCCGCAGCGTCGAAGAACCGCGCCGTACTCGTCACCGCAATCTGGTTGACGCCGAGGTCAACACCGAGAACCGTTCCGTTCTCAGTCACTGCCTCAGTCTCGTCTTCCTTCGGCGTGCGGTAGCCGAGGTGAATGTACCAGTCACCGTCTCTGTAGTGGAGTGTGCTTTCCGTGTACTCCCACTCGTCGCTGTCAAGATACTCGTGCTGGTAGCCGTCCTCGCCCTCTGGGAGACACAGGTCGGCGTGGACGCGACTGTGGTCTCCGAGCGTGGTGAGCGAGATCTTCTCTTGGTCGGGGAAGACGGTAAGAGTGCGTCGGTCGTACGCCATCGTCCGACTCGTGAACTGTGGGTGGCTGGCTTTCTTCCCGTTCTTGCGACGTTCGATGCAGGATTTGATTGCACCGGAGACCTCGTGGCAGGCGAGCGTGGCGTGCTGGTCCCCTAGCTTGGTGTCCTGCTTGATTCTATCTTTGGCGAGTTCGCGTACGTCTGACTTGGTGTGGCACTCGTTCCACGCGAGGCCACTAGCGAGATTGCATCCGTCGAGCCACTCTTCGATGGTATCGTGGAGGAGTTGCCCGTCCTCGCTGCTGCGGAGGGTGAGGCGGGTGATGAGCGTTCGACGGTGGTACTCGTCCGACGCCACACGTTCAATGAAGTGTTCTACACTAATGAAATCCGGGCCGGGTGTCGGCTTCAACTCCGCCCACGGTGTTGACGCAAATAGAAGATTTGCGAAAGCCGAAAACCGGAGGTTTTCGGAAGGGCGGGGAATCCGCCTTGGCTATCGTTTGAAACGTCGCTCTCGACCACATCGATGAGCGGGCGGCATAGTAAAGAAACTCATCCATAGTTCCTACCATTTTGAATGTATTTTGGCACCTAGTCATACTACACGCTATCATATATTCGATATAGGTTATTTTTATGTCATTACAAATGATTCAAATTTTAGTGGTATTAAACTCCCATACCCTCAGAAATAGTCCTGAATACCCACATAAACTAAAATATTATCTGTTCACGTGTACACTGTATAAATCCACCTACGTCACTGACAGCCAGTAATACACGATCCATCGTGTACAAGAACCCTCTGCGACATATTATACTCTATTAGACTAAAACAATAAAGAAACTATATTACGGTTTATGACTCACCCGGTTTTATCCAGGACACGTCAAAGCAGGCGAGTGCCCAACCTGCCACAGCCGGTCGCCGAGAGTGTGTTGGCCGCACTCACAGCCGGTCAGCTATGTCCTCGGCGAAATACGTCAGGATGAGATCCGCCCCGGCACGCTTGATCGAAAGTAGCGACTCGTAGGCCGTCTCCTCGAGATCGAGCCATCCCTTCTCGGCGGCGGCGTGGAGCATGGCGTACTCGCCGGAGACGTTGTAGGCCGCGACGGGATGATCGAAACGTTCGCGCACGTCGCGCACGATATCCAGGTACGGCAGCGCGGGTTTGACCATCAATACGTCCGCGCCCTGCTCGACGTCCAGTTCGACTTCGCGGATGGCCTCCCGGCTGTTAGCGGGGTCCATCTGGTAGTGGCGTCGATCCCCGAACGCGGGTGCGCCGTCGGCCGCATCCCGGAAGGGGCCGTAGAAGGCCGACTCGTACTTCGCGGCGTAGCTCATGATCGGCACGTCCGCGTGCCCTTCCTCGTCCAGCGCCTCGCGGATCGCGCCGACCATCCCGTCAGTCATCGAAGAGGGCGCGACCATGTCCGCCCCGGCCTCGGCGTGAGAGACCGCCGTCTTCGCGAGCAGTTCGAGCGTCGGGTCGTTCTCGACGGTGAGCGTCGGCTCGTCGTGGGCGTGCGGTTCGATCACGCCACAGTGACCGTGCTCGGTGTACTCACACAGGCAGACGTCGGTGATGACGTAGGCGTCGGTCTCTGTGGTAATCTGCCGGACGGCCTCCTGGACGACGCCCTCGGCGGCCCAGGCGCGCGATCCCTCTGCGTCTTTCGATTCGGGGATTCCGAACACGATGACCGCCTCGACCCCGGTCTCCCGGATCTCAGCGACGCGATCAACCGCCTCGTCGATCGGGACGCGCTCGTGGCCGGGCATCGACCCGATCGGGATTCGCTCGTCAGTCGTCGCGTCGACGAACACCGGCGCGATCAGGTCGCTGGCGGAGAGATCGGTTTCGCTGACCAGTCCCCGAATTCCGTCGCGTCGAAGGCGACGCGGACGTGCTGTGAGGTCCATGCCGTCTCTTCGGGCCGCACGTAGAAAACGTTGGCATCGCCGTACGGTCGCGAGTCCGCGGGCCGAAGCCAATCGGCGCTCCCGAAGCGGCTGTCCCTACGAGGTCGCTTCTTTGTACTCGTTGACCAGCGCCTGCATCGACTCCTTGGCGTCGCCAAAGAGCATGGACGTGTTGTCGCGGGCGAAAAGCGGGTTCGCGATCCCGGCGAAGCCGGGGCTGAGACTGCGCTTGTTGACGACGACGTGACGAGCCTCCTCAACGTTGAGGACCGGCATCCCCGAGATCGGGCTCCCGTCGTCCTCTTTTGCCCGCGGGTTGACGACGTCGTTGGCACCGGTGACGATCACCAGGTCCGTCTGAGAGAAGGTCGGGTTGACCTCTTCGAGTTCGCGCATCTTGTCGTAGGGGACGTCCGCCTCGGCGAGCAACGCGTTCATGTGTCCTGGCATCCGTCCCGCGACCGGGTGGATCCCGAACTCGACGTCAACGTCGTTGTCTTCCAGCAGTTCCACGAGTTCTGCGACGGCGTGCTGGGCCTGGGCGACGGCCATGCCGTATCCGGGGACGATGACGACCCGGTCGGCCGTCTCCATGAGCATGACGACTTCCTCGGGCGAGGTCTCGGTGATGTTGCCCTCGTAGAGGTCTTCCATCTCCTCGCCGCTGTCGTCGCCGCCGAGGCCGCCGAAGAAGACGTTCGCCAGCGAGCGGTTCATCGACTCACACATGATGATGGTCAGGATCATCCCCGCCGCGCCGACGAGCGTCCCGGCGATGATCAACACGGTGTTGTCCAGGACGAACCCGGTCGTGGCGGCCGCCAGTCCCGAGTACGAGTTCAAAAGCGAGATGACGACCGGCATGTCCGCACCGCCGATCGGAACCACGAGGAACACGCCCAACAGCAGGGCCGCCGCGACGATCACCCAGTAGACGGGCATCCACTCGGCGGTAGGGATGCCGCCGAACAGCGACGGCTGGGCGACGAGGACGACTCCAGCAGCGACGGCGGCCACGAGGAACGTAGCCTTGATCACGTGCCCGGTAGTGGTACTGACCGGCGATTCACCGACGATCCCGTGAAGCTTCCCGGCGGCGACGAAGCTCCCGGAGAAAGTCACGGAGCCGATGAGCGCAGCGATAGCCGCTGTCGCCGTCAGGCCGACGCCGAGGTCGCCGCCGCTGGCGAACGTGTCGATCAGTTCCGCGCCAGCGACGACCGCCGACGCGCCGCCACCGAACCCGTTGAACAGCCCGACCAGCTGCGGCATCTCCGTGGTCTCGACCGCGACTGCGAGATACGCCCCAATCGCACCACCGATCAGCAGCCCGGCCGCGAGGACGGCCGGCGAGAGGATCTCGAACCACAGGACCGTGACGACCACAGCGAGGAACATCCCGCCGGAGGAGATCAGGTTCCCACGCGTCGCCGTCCGCGGGTGAGTCATATCGCGCAGGCCCTGGATGAACATGATCCCGGCAACGAGGTACACGAACTGTAGCACCTGTTCGTCCAGTTGCTGGGCGAGGATTCCATCAGCCATCTCAGCGACCCCCCTGACTGAACTCGCTCAACATGAAATGACTCACGAGATACCCGCCGACGACGTTGATCGTCGCCATCACGACCGCGACGAATCCGAGCGCGGTCGCCAGCGTCGTCGACCCGGAGCCGGCGACCACGACCGAACCGAGCAAGGTGATCCCGGAGATCGCGTTCGCACCGGACATCAGCGGCGTGTGCAGGTTCGTCGGGATCTTCGTGATGATCTCGTAGCCGACGAACGCCGAGAGCACGAACAGCGTCAGGTTCCCGACGAAGCTCATGCCTCGCTCACCTCCTCGGCGTCAGTCCCGTCGCCTGAGGCCGCTTCGTCCTCGTCAGCGCCGCTGGCGTCCTCCTCGTTGGCGTCTGCCGTCTCGTCGGAGTCCCCTTCGTCAAGGTCGTCTTCATGCGGATTCCGGACCGTGCCGTCGTGGACGAGCAGCGTCGAGTTGACGATCTCGTCGCCGAAGTCGAACGCCAGTTCGCCCTCGTCGAGGAGGTTCTCCAGGAAGTTGGCGACGTTGTTGGCGTACTGTCCGCTCGCGGTGTGACTGATCTGGGAGGGCAAGTTCGTCGGCCCGTAGATCGTCACGCCGTCGTGTTCGATCGTCTCGCCCGCGACGGTCGGTTCGCAGTTGCCACCGGTCGGGGCCGACAGATCGACGACGACCGAGCCGTCGTCCATGGCTTCGATCATCTCCGTCGAGACCAGTTCCGGCGCGGGTCCCCCCGGGATCGCGGCCGTCGTGATGAGGACGTCCGACTCGGGGACGACCTCCTGCATCTGCTCGCGCTGGGCGGCGTAGAACTCCTCGTCCATCTCGCGGGCGTATCCCTCCTCGTCGCCCGACTCCTCGGTCTCGAGGTCGAGTTCGACGAACTTCGCGCCGAGGCTCTCGACGTCGCGTCTGGCCTCCAGGCGGATGTCGTAGGCCTTGACGGACGCGCCCAGGCGTTCGGCCGTCGCGATGGCCTTGAGTCCGGCGACGCCCGCCCCGATGACGAACACGTCCGCGGGACGGATCGTCCCCGCTGCGGTCATCTCCATCGGGAACATCTTCGGGAGGTCCGCTGCGGCCAGCAGACAGGCCTTGTAGCCGGCCAGGCTGGCCTGCGAGGACAGTGCGTCCATGCTCTGGGCGCGGCTGATCCTGGGAATTAGCTCCAGGGCGAACGCGCTCACGCCGCGGTCGGCAAGCGCCGCGAGCTGTTCGTCGGTAATCTCGTACGGGCCGAGCATCCCGATCACGACTTGCCCCTCGCGATACTGCTCGATGTGGGGGTCGTCGACGGCACCCAGCGCCTGCACCTGCAGTATCACCGTCGCTTCCTCGAAGACCGTCTCACGGTCGGCGACGACCGTGCACCCAACCGATTCGTACTCGCCGTCGGCCCAGCCGGCACCCTCGCCGGCACCGGACTCGACGTACACCTCGTGTCCGTCTTCGACCAACTCGGCCGCGACTGGCGGGACGAGCGCGACGCGGTCTTCCTCACCGACCTCGTTCGGTACGCCGACGATCACGACGACACCTCCCACGACGGGCGCGACGGACGTGCGTTCGTCTGCCCGTGCCCGGCGTGCAGCGTGTTGTGTGCCATTGTCCATTTCCTCTCCGAGGGTGAGGGTTACTTTTCTTACGGTATCGGACAATCACCGTCCGAAATTTGAATTCAATAATTTCACCCAGACGCGAGTAGTATCAATACGCGTCGGTACTGTCGTGCTCCCAGATCAGCTCGAACAGTCGCTCGATACCGGCGACGAAACTGCCGTTATCCGTGACGGCCGCCTGTCGCATCGACAGCGGAACGTCTTTCTCCTCGACCAGCAAGATCGCCTTTCCGGACTCGTAGTCCATGCTCGGATCGGCGACCGTCCCGCGCAGCGGGAGCTTCTCGTTGCTGAACCGCACCTCGACCCCCGGGCGGCTATCGGTCAGTTCCTGATAAATGGTGGCTTGTACCTCGCGGTTGTCCGGCGACAGGTGCGCCGGATCGAGCATCAGTACCCGGATCTCGACCCCACGGTTCAGGGCGTCCTCCAGCGCTGGCCTGATCGACTCCAGATACGCGAAGCTCTTCGTGAGAACGTGCACTTCCCGTTCGGCGTCGTGATAGAGCTGGCGCGTCTCCGTCTCGCTGGGTTCGCCGACGTCGACGACGTGAAACAGGTCCTCGGTCGGTGTGATGTCCCCGCTGGCGCGCTCGAACAGCGGGCCGAACGTCGAGACGAACTCCTCGCGGACGTCTTCGATCTCCGCGCGGAACGATTCGAAGTCCTGGCGTTCGTTCTCGACCGCGCGATCGAGGATCTCCTCGGGATGTTTGGCCTGATACTCCTTGGGCCGGCCAGGGATCACCTCGACGAACCCTCGATCGGCGAGTTCGTCGAGCACCTCGTAGATCCGGGCTCGCGGAATCCCCGTCGCCTCCGCGAGATTCGGCGCCGTCGAACGTCCGAGTGTCAGCAGTTCTCGCAGGGCCGTCGTCTCGTACTCCCGCAAGTCCAGGTGCGCGAGCAGGTCCTCGGCATCGCTCATCGTCTGCCGATGTATCTGCGAGCGAGTTAAGCGTGTGCTTCGAGTCCCGCAACACTTATAATGGCAGACGTAAATGATGTTACTAAGATCGTGAGTAACATGGACGAACCCGAGCCGCACCCCGACGATCACCTGGATGGACTCGAAGACGGCGCCGGTTGTACCGAGATCTGGGAGAAGTTGAGCGAGCAGCGCGAGTCGGCCGCCGACTAGATCTTTCGATTCCGCTCGTCGTGTCACCCTCCAGAGCCGGGAGTCCATCACTGTTGTACACGGCCAGTTCCCCGCGCGTTTCGGTACAGATAAACCGGTGGGTGGGTACCTACCGAGTATGAAGGTACTGGTCACGGATCCGATCTCCGACGCTGGCCTCGCTCGGTTGCGCGATGCCGGTTACGAGGTGGTGACCGACTACGACGTCGATACGGAGGGCGTTATCGAGCAGATAGAGGACGTCAACGGCCTGCTGGTTCGCGGGACAGAGATCACCCGCGAGGTGTTCGAGGCCGCACCGAACCTGCAGATTGTCTCGCGGGCCGGCATCGGCGTCGACAACATCGACATTCCGGCGGCGACCGACCACGGTGTCATCGTCGCCAACGCCCCGCGCGGCAACGTCCGTGCGGCCGCGGAGCTGACCATCGGGCTGGCGTTTACCGTCGCCAGCCAGGTCCCGCAAGCCCACCAGCGTCTCATCGAGGGCGAGTGGGCCAAAGACGACATCACCCGGAGCGAACTCGGCGGGATGACCGTCGGGATCGTCGGCCTGGGTCGACTCGGCCAGGAAGTCGGCTGGCGGTTCGACAACCTCGGACTCGACGTCGTCGCCTACGACCCGTACCTGGGCGAGGACCGCGCCGACCAGATGGACGTCGAGTTGCTCGAACTGGACGAACTGCTGGAGACCGTCGACCTCCTCTCGGTGCAGGCTCGCCTGACGGAGGAGACGCGCGGTCTCATCGGCGAGGCGGAGATCGAGCGATTCGAGGGCGACTTCGTCATCCACACGTCCCGCGGCGGGATCATCGACGAGCCCGCGCTCGCGGAGGCCGTCGAGTCCGGCCGGATCAAAGGCGCGGGCGTCGACGTTTACAGCGAGGAGCCGCCGGCCGATGACCACCCGTTCATGGACGTCGAGAACATCATCACGACGCCACACCTCGGTGCGAAAACGCGCAACGCCCAGGTCAACGTCGCCGTGACCGCTGCCGACCAGGTCGTCAACGCGCTGAACGGGGAACTGGTCAAAAACGCGATCAACGTCCCCTCCGTCGAAGCGACAGCCTACCCCCGCATCCGCAACTACGTCGAGGTCGCCGAGACGGCGAGTCTGGTCGCCATGCGCCTGTTCGACGGCCGGATCGAGGAGATCGAGATCACCTATGCCGGTGACATCGCCGACGAGGACCTCGACCTGGTGACTGCTGCCGTGTTCAAACCCTACGGCTGGCAGGACCAGGTCGTCAACGCCCCTGCACGCATCGCAGAACGGCGCGGCATCGACGTCACCGAGAGTCGCCGTCGCGAGACCAAAGACTTCCGGAACCTGCTTTCGGTCACCGTCGGCAACGGCGAGGAATCGTTGACGGTTTCCGGGACGCTCTACGCGGGCGAAGACCCCCGTCTCGTCGAGATCGACGGCTACCGCGTCGACGCCGAACCGTACGGCTACATGCTGCTGTCGCGAAACCGCGACGAGCCGGGCGTCATCGGCGCTATCGGTCGGATCCTCGGCGACCACGACGTCAACATCGCGAGCATGTCCAACGCCCGCGAGAGCATCGACGGAGAGGCGCTGACCGTCTACAACCTCGACGATCCCGTCGGCGACGAGGTCGTCGACGAACTGCTCGACGACGACCGGATCATCGACGTCACGCTGATCGACCTCGAACAGTAGTCGTTCCGGCAGTACCGTCGAACTGTTCTTTCAGCTTACGCCCTGTATCCGGTCGAGCGCCGTGACGACCCCGGCGTGGGGGAGCGTCAGCACGGCCAGCAACACCAGGTAGACGCCGCCGACGCCGGCGAGCGATCCCGGTTCGTTCGGTACGACCACGGCGAGTGCACCGAACAGCACGAGCGCGCCGGCAGTCATCGGGAGCGCGTCCCGACCGACGCGGGCCAGGAGCCGATCGGTCGCGCCACGAGCCAGTGCCGTCGTCGCGACGTCGTCGACGGTGATCAGGCGTGCCAGGTGCCGAAGCGAGTGCCAGACGACGAAGTAGATCCCGACCGCCAGGACCGGCGGGACAGTCAGGAAAAACACCCACAGCAGCGCCGTTTCGAGGGCATCGACCTGCCAGCCACGTCGGTCGTCGACCGCGCGGTAGCCCAGCGCCAGGGTCGCGAGCGTCAGCAGGGCAAACCCGAGGCCCAGCGCCAGACGCGTCGTCGGCTCGAAGAGCAACCCGAGCCACCCCGCGCCCCCGGCAGGATCGAACAATCCGACCACGGTCCGCGCGACCGACTCGTAGGCGTCGGGAAAGCCGATCAGCGGGACCATCATTGGGAGCCCGCCGCGGACGAGCAGGGTCAGCCAGCCGATCAGGCGATCGTCGAGGTGCGACGCGTCGGCGATCACTGCGAGGTGCGCCCGGTCGCCCTGACCCCAGTGAAACCACGTCAGCAGGACGAACCCGACGAACGACGCCGTCGGCGCGAGTAGCCACGCCAGTCCGTAGGCGCCAGCGACCGCGAGATACGCCACCGAGAAGACGGCGACCCCGCGCAACGTCACTGCCCGGTCGCGCGCACGAGGTAGCGTGAGGTGATCGAGCGCGCCGTGGGGCAATCCGAGGACGAGCACCGTCGACAGAAGGACGGCGTACTGTATCGGACGCGGAACACGGATTCCCAGGACGTGTATGGCGGCGACGGCCGCGAGGACGATCCAGACGGGTCGAAACGTCGCTGCGGCCAGTCGCCCCCGGGCGTCGTCAGTCGGCGCCACTGCTCGATCACCCCGCCGGGCGTCGTCGATCAGCGCCACCGCTCGATCACCCACGGGTAGAGCACGAGCCCCTGGACGACGAACAGCGTCGTCACCACGAAGAACGCCCCCTCCTCGATCGGGAGCCCACCGACGGTCAGACCGGTCGTGTACCGCTCCGAGAGGCTCCAGATCCCGTAGTGGATCGCGACTCGATCGGTGGCCGCGAAGTACAGCGCGGGTGCGAGCGTTCCGATCGCCGTCAGACGCCAGCGTGCAACCAGATACCGCCAGCCGACCGCCCACTGCAGCGCCAGCACGGGTGCTGCCCACGAGAGGATCGCGCCCATGTAAAACGTCGCCGGCCAAGTCAGCATCGCGAGTCCGGCGACGCCGATGCCCGCGGCCGCCACGACGCCGAGCAGGCGGTCCCGCAGCGTCATAGTGATGCGCTTTCTCGGCCACTCGAACGACTCCGAGACGAGCGCCAGCCACAGCGTCGCGACGATCGGCTGGAGCAGGACGAACAGGTACTCCTCGATCGGAGCGAGCCAGAGTCGCCCGGCGACGACGCCCTCGCCGTACCACCAGACCCCGCGATGGATCAGGTAATTGTCCCAGGGTGTGGTGTATGCGAGTGCGAGCGCGAGAATGGCGACGACCGGGACCGTCCGGACGACCGATCGCGCTGATCGCTCTCGGTTCGCGGTCACCGACGCTAACACGAACAGTGGCGGGGCGACGAATACAGCGTGAAATCCGACGTACGTGAGTGTTACCATTGGGTGGTGACCGGCGTCGATACGAACGGGGCGATGAAACGCCCGTCGACTCTATACGACTATGCGGCCGACGCTGTCGACGTGCCAGCGTCGTCGAGGACGCTGTGACTGCGCAGGAGCACGATCCCGAACCCGACCTTCGCTGTCAGGTCGAGTACCATGAACCCGGCGGTCTCGATGGGGAGTCCGACGACTGCGAGGCCCTCGGTCCCGATCAACCACCAGACCGGGTAGACGAACCACAGGCCGACGATCATGTACCGTAGGGTGTTGAACGTGCTCTTCGTGTTGCCCGACAGTTGGGCTGCCTTCTCCGAGAGGCCCCGGAACAGGTAGAAGATCAGCACCAGGAAGAAGCCGGTGCTGACGCCCCACCAGATCAGGCGGTGTGCCTCGACGCTCAGGCCGAGGGAGTCGATCGGGTTGACGGTCAGCGTCGCGACCAGCCCGGTCAGGATCATCATGACGTCCAGCCCGACCAGCGTCGCGATCGTGTTACGGTCCGCTCCCGCGAGCAACGCCAGGTCGTACAGCAACAGTGGCGTCGTCAGGATCCAGTCCGTGTATCGCGGCCAGTAGATCAACAACTCTTCTTTCCCGTCGAGGATCGCGGCGTCTTGCGGGAGGTATTCGGCGAGATCGATCACGCCGAACCCGGTCGCCATCGCCAGGTAATTGGCGAACGCGATCGCCGCGATGAACGTCGTTACGATGTAAAACTTCTGTCGCCGACTGTCTTTGACATTGTATCCCCGGGCGATGAAGTACAGCATCCCCAGGAGCATGCCTGCTGTGCCGAGCCAAAGCCATGTGACTTCGCTGCCTTGTGCCATGGTACACGAGATACTATAGGCTGGTCCGGATTATCGATACGACACAATAGTTTGGGAACCGTCACCGGCTTGCCGGTACGTGTCCGCGACGCTGGCAGACCGACGACTGTCCGGCCCCGCGACCGATCGACCGTTTCGCGACGCGACGCTCACGAAGGACACAATGTGTTGGGTGTGGTATTCGTTCGCAGATATCGGACCTACACAGTCGGCAGGCGGAGAGAAACGTCGGAAAAAGCGCGTTCAGTGCGGGACGATCAGGCTTCGACTTCGACCGACTCGTCCTCGCGGTAGTGCTCCTCGATGAGATCCTCGTCGATGCGGTTGAGTTCCTCTTTCGGGAGCATGCTGAGCAGATCCCAGCCGATCTCCAGGGTCTCTTCGATGTCGCGGTCAGTCGTGAAGCCCTGCTGGACGAACTCCGCTTCGAAGCGATCGGCGAAGTCGAGGTACTTGTTGTCACGTTCCGAGAGGGCCTCGCGACCGACGATGTTCACGAGGTCGCGCAGATCCTCACCTTCTGCGTAGGCAGCATACAGCTGGTCGGAGACGTCGGCGTGATCGGCCCGGGTCAGTCCCTCACCGATCCCGTCGTCCATCAGCCGCGAGAGGCTGGGCAACACGTTGATCGGCGGCTTGATACCCTGGCTGTTGAGGTCCGGATCGATGATGATCTGGCCCTCGGTAATGTAGCCGGTCAGGTCCGGGATCGGGTGAGTGATGTCGTCGCTCGGCATCGTCAGGATCGGGATCTGGGTGATCGACCCATCCTGACCCTTGATCCGGCCGGCCCGCTCGTACAGTTGCGCGAGGTCAGTGTACATGTACCCGGGGTAGCCACGCCGACCGGGAACTTCCTCGCGGGCAGCCCCGATCTCGCGCAGCGCCTCACAGTAGTTGGTCATGTCCGTCAGGATCGTCAGGACGTGATACCCCTTCTCGAAGGCCAGATACTCCGCGGTCGTCAGCGCCAGCCGCGGGGTAAGCGTCCGCTCGGTCGCGGGGTCGTCCGCGAGGTTCATGAAGACGACGCTGCGTTCGAGCGCGCCCGTGCGCTCGAAGTCGTCCATGAACTCGTTGGCCTCTTCGGCGGTGATCCCCATCGCGCCGAAGATCACCGCGAACTCCGACTCGCCGCCCTCTTTCTCTTCTTCGGGGACGGTCGCCTGACGGGCGATCTGCAGCGCCAGGTCGTTGTGAGGCTGTCCCGAACTGGAGAAAATCGGTAGCTTCTGGCCGCGGACGAGCGTGTTCATCCCGTCGATGGCCGAGACGCCCGTCTGGATGAACTCCGCGGGGTACTCCCGGGAGTAGGGATTGATCGCCTCGCCGACGATATCTTCGCGCTTGTCCGGTTCGATCTCCGGGCCGCCGTCGATGGGCTGGCCCGACCCGTCCAGGACGCGACCGAGCAAGTCCTCGGTCAGCTTCATCTTCATCGTCTCGCCGAGGAATCGAACGGACGACTTCCGGTCGATACCGCCCGTCCCTTCGAAGACCTGAATGGCGACGTGGTCGCTGGTCGTCTCCAGCACTTGTCCGCGACGGATCTGGCCGTCCGGCGTCTCGATCTCGACGATCTCGTTGTACCCGACCGGCTCGTCGACTTCGGCGAACACCAGCGGTCCGCTGATCTCCGTGATCGTCTTGTATTCTTTCTGCATGGTTAGTACATCTCCCGGAGTTCGCTCGCGATGTCTTCCTCGAGTTCGTCGACGAACTCGTTGTAGTCTTCCTGCACGCCGATACGGTTCAACCGTGGGAGCGACTCGATGTCGGTAATCTCTTCGACTGGTACGCCCGCATCGAGCGCGTCGAAGGCCTCGTCGTTGAACGTCTTGATCGCCCCGAGGATGCGGTAGGTCTTCTCCGGCGAGCAATAGGTGTCCACGTCGTGGAACGCGTTCTGCTGGAGCCACGCCTCACGCAGGTACCGGGCGACCTCAAGCGTGAGCTGCTGGTCCTCCGGCAGCGCGTCCTTGCCGACCAGCTGGACGATCTCCTGGAGTTCTGCTTCCTCGTCGAGCGTATCGATCGCCCACTGGCGCTGCTCGGACCAGTCCGACTCGACGTTCTCCTCGAACCACGGATCGAGCTGGTCGCGATACAGCGAGTAGGATTCGGTCCAGTTGATCGCCGGGAAGTGCCGCCGTTCCGCGAGGTCGGCGTCCAGTGCCCAGAACGTCTTGACGATCCGTAGCGTGTTCTGGGTGACTGGCTCCGAGAAGTCCCCACCGGGCGGCGAAACCGCCCCGATGACCGACACCGATCCCTCGGTGCCGTTGACGTTCTCGAAGTAGCCGGCACGCTCGTAGAACTCCGCCAGTCGCGCGGCGAGATAGGCGGGATACCCCTCTTCGCCGGGCATCTCCTCCAGTCGCGAGGAGATTTCGCGCATGGCCTCGGCCCACCGCGAGGTCGAGTCGGCCATCAGCGCGACGTTGTATCCCATGTCGCGGAAGTACTCGGCGATGGTGATCCCGGTGTACACCGACGATTCGCGGGCCGCGACAGGCATGTTCGACGTGTTGGCGATCAGCGTCGTCCGGTCCATCAGCGGGTTACCCGTCGTCGGGTCTTCCAGGTCCGGGAAGTCCTCGATGACTTCGGTCATCTCGTTACCACGCTCGCCACAGCCGACGTAGACGACGATGTCCGCGTCGGCCCACTTGGCGAGCTGGTGTTGGGTCACCGTCTTCCCGGAACCGAACGGCCCCGGAATCGCGGCCGTCCCGCCTTTCGCGATGGGAAACAGCCCGTCGAGGATCCGCTGGCCCGACACCAGCGGTTCGGTCGGCGTCTGCTTTTCGCTGGCCGGACGCTGCTGGCGGACCGGCCACTCCTGGTGCATCGTGATCTCTTCGCCGTTGTCCAGTTCGACGACCGTCTCGTCGACGGTGAAGTTCCCGGACTCGGCTTCGACGACCTCGCCGCCCTCGTAATCGGGCGGAACCATCACCTTGTGATCGATCGTCCGCGTCTCGGGGACGGTTCCCACGATGTCGCCAGGCTCGACAGTGTCGCCTTCCGCGACTTCGGGAGTGAACTCCCAGAGTTCGTCCAGGTCGATCCCCGGGGCGTCGACCCCGCGGTCGAGGAACGCGCTGTTCATCTTCTCTTCGAGGACCTGTAGCGGGCGCTGGACACCGTCGTAGATCGAATCCAGCATCCCGGGACCGAGATCAACCGTCAACGGCTGCCCGGTCGTTTCGACAGGTTCGCCCGACGACACGCCGGAGGTCTCCTCGTACACCTGGATCGTCGTCACGTCGCCTTCGATCTCGATCACTTCGCCCATCAGCCCTTCCGAACCGACGTACACCACGTCGTTCATCCGGGCGTCGAGGTCCGCCGTGACGACGGGGCCCGATACGCTCTCGATGACGCCGTCTTCACGGACGTCGGATGTCTGTCCTTGACTCATAGTTGCTGTTCGTCTTCCTCCATCAGGTCGATACCGATCGCTCGTTTGATCTGTTCGCGCAGGTTCCCGCTGTCGGTGCCGCCGCCGAGCGTCACCAACACTGGATCGACGCTCTGCTGGACCGCCTCACGGACGCCCCGAGAGAGATACTCCAGATCGTCGTCGTGCATCACGAGAATACCGACGTCGTCGCTTTCGAGCTGCTCCTTGACGGTCTCGTCTAATTCCGCACTCATCTCGTCTTCAGGGACGCTGACCGCCTTGCGAACACCTGCCAGGCGGAACCCGGTCGTGAAGTCCGGCGAGCCGACGACGGCGATTTCCTTGCTCATAACATCACCAGCTCCGTTTCGATCTCTTCGGGCGCGAGGTCGGCTTCCCGGCCCCGCGCGATCGCCCGGATATTGTCGACCTCTCGCTCCTTGGCGAGAATGTACGACAGGACCGAACATACCGACGGCGGGTAGCGGTTCGCGAGCCGGTCGGCGAACGCCAGCAGCGCGGCGTCGAGCACGTTCTCGAAGCGAACGATGTCGTCGCTTTCTTCGAGTTCGGTCAGTGCCTCGGCGAGGTCGTCGCCGTAGATGCTCTCGCGGATGTGCTCGACGAGCTGATCGCGATTACCGACGAGCTGGCGCAGCTCCTCGGCGTCGAAGAGCCGGCCGCCATCGATGAAGTACGCGGCAGGATCCATATCCGCCCCGCTGCGAGCCAGCCGAAGGGCGTTGCGGACGTTGCTGAAATCGATCTCTGCGGTGATGAACTCGATATACAGCTCCGTCGCCCTGTCTGCCTGTACGCGGGACGGCAGCCCCTCGTCGATGTCTTCGAAGAACACCCGGTCGACCGCGTTTTCCAGCGGCACGAGCAGGTTCGTCTCCTCGTAATCGTCGTACGCCTCGCGCAGGGCGTCCGCAAAGATCGTCTGCTCCAGGGTCTCGATTGCCGCTTCGACGGAGTCAGCCACCGCCAGCTGTTCGAGCAGGTCGTCGTCGAATTCGCCCGCCCGGATGTAGTCCGACCGGATCGCGTCAGCACCGGCCTCGGAGTAGATCCCGCGCAGCGCCGTCTTGACGTTCCAGGCGTCGAACTTCCGGAGGTACCGGGCGATGTAGTCGTACGCTTCCCCGGTCGCCCACCGCAGCAGGTCGTTGAAGTGTTTCGCGAGGTTGCGGTTGAGCGCGTACTCGATGAGGTCGACGCCCGAGTAGCGAGCACCGAGAGCGTTCATCTCCCGTCCGTACTCCGTCTCTTCCATGAAACGGGCGATCTCACCGGTTCCCATCCGGACGAGTTTGCGGTAGTCGTCCTCGTCGAACAACGATGCACGCCGGGCGCTGACCCGCGCAGTCACGTATTCGTAGTTGCTCGCTTCACCGGCCGGACCGCCGTACTGTGCGCTCATTGCTCCTCGAACAGTTCGTCACTGATTTCGCGAAGCGATTCCTGCCAGACGTCCTCGAGGACCGAATCGAACGTGTTGTCGATCCGAACCCTGGACGCGTCGCTCTCGACGACGACGCCGCCGAGACAGTCGGTCTCGCCGCCGTACTCGAAGCTGTCGTACTCCTCGAGGATCGACGTCAGCAGCGCCTCGTCGTCGCTACGACCGTACACTTCGGCCGTCTCGACATCCTCGAACTCCGTGATGGCCGCTTCGATCAGCTCCCGCGTCAACTCCTCGCGAGTCTCCTCGTCGAGATTGACGAGCGCGTCTTCGACGCGCTCGCGAACCTCCTCGAGGGTCTGGCGACGGGCGGCCAGCTGTTTTTGTTTCGCCTCCAGGTTCCCACTCGAGAGACGCTGCTCGCGCTCCTGTTCTATCTGCCGCTCGATCTCGCTCTCTTTTTGCCTGCGGATCTCCTCGGCCTCCTGCTCGGCCTCCTCGACGATCCTTTCGGCCCGCTGCTCGGCGTCGGAGCGAATCTCCTCCGCACGTGCGCGAGCCTGCTCTTTGATGTCTTCTGTGACGCTGTCGAGACTCATAAATGGTCAGAGGATACCGGTGTTACAGCGTGAGGAACACGACGACCAGCGCGAGAATGACGAGCGTCTCGGGAATGACCGTGAGGATCAGCCCACGACCGAACATATCGTCGTCCTCGGCGACTGCCCCCACGGCCGCGGCACCGATGCCCCGCTCCGCGTATCCCGCGCCAAATGCGGCCAGCCCGACTGCCAGTGCCGCCATCCCGAGCTGGAAGTCACCCTCCGGGATCGCCGGTGCGGCCGCTACGTTTTCTTGCAGTACGACGAACAGTGGTGCGAGTGTTTCCGGAATCATGTGTGTATATCGCTGTTCGCGTGTTTCCGAACGGTTGTTAGTCCCCCCACCGAACCTATAAAGCTTCCCAAAGCGTCCGAATATACTGGATTATCGCGATCGAACTCACCCACGGCTGGCGTGCCGTGTGGGAAAACGCGCCGCAGTAGTCCGGTCGATCGCCGTCGAAACGGCTTGCCGGCAGCGTCACTCTTCGACGGTGTAGTTTCGATCGTGTCCGAACGGGTTGTAGACTGCCCCGCCGCCCTCGTAGAACTTGCCGAAGAACTCGACGTACTCGAGACGGATCGACTGCAAGCCCGCGCTGGTGACACCCAGCAACAGGACCAGCAGGTGGCCGAGCAGGAGGATGACGATCCCGGCGAGGACTCCGAGGACGAGTGCGGCTGCACCGTCAGCGTTGACCAGGCCGGAGAAGATGATCCACTCGGTCTCCTCGGGCATTCCCTGGAAGAAGATGAAGTGGAACGCGCCGTCGTGTTTGTAGGCTCCAAACACCAGCAGGTTCACTGCCAGGGCCATGCCGGCTTTCGCCAGCAGGACCGCCGCCAGCCGAGTGTAGGAGATGACGTGGCCGAACACCTGCGTGATGCTCTCGATGATCACGATCCCGCCCTCGGCGACGACGCCGAGCACGAACCCGACCGCGAGCATCCCGAGCCCGACGAACCCGACGGTTTCGGAGAAGCCGGCGAAGCCGAGCTTGAACGCGGCCTCGCTGCCCGTGTTGAATACCTCGAACATGAAGTCGGGTTTCGGCCCGCTGATGTGCGTGCTGAACACCCACAGCCAGATCCCGACGGTCATCAGGATCCAGGGGCCGCTCTCGAGGAACGCCTCCCGGACGCCGTGGTGGAGATTATTGAAGAGATCGAACACGCGCCCCACGACGAGATGGAGCACGCCCACGATGATACTGATCAGGAGCCAGGCTTTGGCGAACCGGATGTACTCCGGCTGCAGCCCCTTGTGGATCGGCGGATGGCCGTTCCAGACGAACTCGCCGAGCTGGTGAAGCCCGAATATCTCCCCGTAGAGGATGCCGAACAGTGCGGTGAACCCGCCGGCCCACAGCGCGATGCCGCCGAGGCTGGCGATCACGTCGCTGTCGAAGCTCGTCATCAGCCAGTACCCAAGACCCATGTAGAGGAGGCCGTACCCGAGGTCTCCGATCATGAATCCGAAGAACGTCGGGAACGTCAGAAAGAGGATCACCGTCGGATCGAGTTCCGTGTACTTCGGCCGGTTGATCACTTCGACCAGAGCCTCGAACGGTTTGATCCCCTCAGGATTGTCCTGGACGGTCGGCGGACTGTCTTTTCCGAGCGGGACGTACCCGCCGTCAGCGGCCGTCCGCTCGGACTCCTCCTCGGCGCGTTCTCTTGCGACCGGGCCGTCCGTCCGATCCGGCTCGCGGCTGCCCGACGGCTCCGGAGGACCGTCGCCTGATTCGTCCTCGACGTCTTCGCTGTGCACGGGATGTCCGTTTTCGTCGTAGTCGGCCTGTTCGAGCTCTTCGACTTCGACGGTCCCGTCGGCAGCCGTTTCGACTGCGTCTCTGAGCGTGTCGACCTCGGCTGTCGGCAACCACCCTTCGGCGACGAACGCGTTGTCGGTCGTCGCGAAGGACAGCGGCGCTTCCCGTTTCTGGACGGCGATCGTTAGCTTCTCCTCGGCGGCCAGCAGGAAACCACCGACCTTCAGCTTGAGATCCTCAAGTTCGTCCTCGACGGTACTGAGTTTCGATTCGAGCTGTTGCTTGCGGTGTCGGCGATCCTTGAGATACTCCGCTGGATCGCCAGTCGCGTCCGGTATCGGGACCTCGCTGAACGTCGCGCTAACGAGCGCGTCCTCGAGGGCACCGGGGTCGTCGACATGTGCGAACACGGCGATCGCCTCGCCCTCGGCCGTGACGTCGAAGGTCTCGATCTCGCTTTCTTCCAGTGCCGCCGTCACAGTTTCGGGATCGCCTTCGCCGACGGCGACTTCGAGGCTGTCGTAGCCACCGAGCAGATCGAGGTCGATGCCGAGCTGGACGAAGAACTCGAGTTGCTCGATGTCCTCTCTGATCGACCGGAGTTCGCTCCGGGCCTCCTCGTGTCGGTCGTCCAGCGCGTTGACTTCCTGGCGGACGTCCTCGAGTTCGTCTTCGAGGTCCTCGTCGGTAACGACGTGGGTCGGACCCTCGTAGTCGTCCTCGATTCCCAGCGTGCTCTTGAGAGCCCGGACGGTCACGAGCTTCTCGGAGTACTCGTCCGCGCCTTCGAGCGGATTGCCGGGTTCGAAGCCTTCGATCTCGTTGGTGTAATCGCTGAGGTGCAGCAGATCGAGATCGTGGACGGCCTCGATCACGTCATCCATGACGCGTTTGGATCCCGTCACCGAGACCCGGCTCATCCGCTCAGGCCTGAGCATGTACCTCCTCCTCGAACAGCGACACGACGTGGTCGACGACCTCGTCGAGCCGCTGTTCGGCGCGCTCTTCGAGGCGCTCGCTCTCTTCTTCGCCTTCCTCGACGATCCGATCGCGCTCGGCCTCGATCTCCGCACGGGCCTCGGCCAGGCGCTGCTCGGCCATCTCTTCGGCCTCCTGTCTAGCCTCCTTGCGGATCTCTTCGGCGCGCTCGCGCGCCTGCTCGATCCGTTGCTCGCGCTCGGCCTCGGCGTTGGCGACGATCTCGTCCGCCTCTTCCTCGGCTGCTTTGATGTCCCTGAGAACCTGTTCCCGTGGCATTGTCTAGTCGTATGGTCGTTGTAAGACCGCCTATTTGGTAGTTGCGAAGTCCGCAGTCAAATCCGGGGGATTATGACGACCTGGTCCTAACAGATGCTCGATGGGCGTCCTCGAACACAAGGGTCGGGCACGGCTCTTCTACAAGTACCTCTCGCAGGTCTACGACCGCATCAACCCCTTCATCTGGAACGAGGAGATGCGCGACGAGGCCATCGGCTGGCTCGAACTGGACGGTGACGAGCGCGTACTGGACGTCGGCTGTGGCACCGGTTTCGCCACGGAGGGGCTGCTCCAGCACGTCGAGACCGTCTACGGGCTCGATCAGAGTCCCCACCAGCTGGAGAAAGCCTACGCGAAGTTCGGCCGCAGCGGTCCCGTCCGGTTCACCCGCGGCGATGCCGAGCGCCTGCCCTACCGGGACGACGCCTTCGACGTCGTCTGGTCGTCCGGTTCGATCGAGTACTGGCCCAACCCGGTCGACGCGCTCGAGGAATGTCGACGTGTCGTCAAACCCGGTGGGAAGGTTCTGATCGTCGGCCCCGACTACCCCACCAACACCGTCTTCCAGAAGCTCGCCGACGCGATCATGCTGTTCTACGACGAGGAAGAGGCCGACCGTATGTTCCGGGAAGCTGGCTTCGAGGAGTTCGAACACCACATTCAGCAGGCTCGACCGGGAAGCCCACGCGCGATTACGACTGTTGCGGATGTCCCCGAAGAGTAGCCTGCTGCAGCGAGCATACGCCGAGCGGAGAGAGGCGTTTCACCGCGACGACTGCAAGGAGTCGCGGCCTTTTTCGCCCACGTTTTTGCCGTGAGCGGTCGCCGACGGCGACCCGAACGGGAAAAAGGTGGTCGTCGAAATCCTTTTCAGGCTGCTGAATGATTATTCAATCAGCACCTGAGTGGGCAATGGTACTCGGACGTGCTGACAGTCGAGCGCTGGTCGGGTTACTCGCCGAGGCGGTCGACTCCGACGTCACCACTGCCGACCGCGTCACCGAGGTGCTGTGTCGGTCCGTTCCGGGGCAGTTTCCGGCTCGCCTGCTCGCCGTACTGACCGCGCAGGGGCTGCAGTCCCCTGACGAGCGGATCCGAAACGGGGTCGCCGCGCTCGAGTGTTCGGCCCTCCACCAGTACCTGCACGCGATCCCCGTGGCGGAGCGCGACCTCGTTCTCCGATGTCGTCGGCGTGCGCGACCAACGCCGTCGCGGCGACCCTCGACGCTGCCGCAAGCTCTCGCGTGCAGCAGGTACGCGCGTTCTCGCGGCTCGAACCGCCGAGCGCAGTATCAGTCAGGACGCGCTCGTTTCCAGACGCGCGGTCACGCCGCGGTCGGTCGCGACCGTCACGGCGACCGTCGAGCCGGGATCGATCAGCGGCGCGTTGGTGCTGGCGAGTTCTAGCGTCGCGGTCTCGCCGGCCGTCCACGTCTCCCCGGCGGCCGGATTGAACGGGCCGGTCGGACCACTGACGAACCCACGTGCGGCGAAAAACGGCACTGGCGGCTGGTGGGTGAGCGGCTGCCCGTCGATCTCGATTCGGACGGTCAGCGCCTCCGTCGAGAGCGTCGCTCCGCCTTCGTGAGTGACGGCGATCCGGTCGGCTCCGGCGTCGGCGCTGACCGAGAGTCGCGCCTGTGGCGTCGACTCGGCAGGCTCGGATCCGAGGACGACTGCCCCCGCCAGCCCGGCCAGGGCGACGGTCACGACCACGAGCAGCGCGACACCGACGACCGGCGTGAGCGCGCGTGTCACGCCCTCCGGTGGGCCGGTATCGTACTTGAATGTGGGGACGTATTCCTCGCGGGTCGTCGCGGCTGCGGACAGCTACCGGGAGCCTTCGCCGGGAGGAACCTCGATGGTGAACGTGGCATTGTTCGCAGTCGTGACCCGAACCGACGTCGTGCCCCGGGTGTCGAGCGTCCACAGGCGACCGTCCGGGCCGGTCGTCCCGACGGACGTGCCGTCGATCGAGACCGAGGCGTTGGCACCCCCGCCTGTCGTTCGTCTGACGATCGATACTTCGAGCGGACCGGTGTCGTGGGTCGCGTTGACTGTCAGTTCGAACTCACCGGAGCCGTTCGTATACGTTCTGGGGGGTGTCACAGTCGTGAGATCACGTATCTGCTGTTCTTTGAACACGTCAGTCGTCGACGCGTCGAGATACAGGCTCAGTTCGCCCTGCACGTGCGACACGTCGACGCTGAAAATCGACGCGTTCCGGAGCGTCTCGACCCGCGGAGGTTGTTTCTGTGACGACGGCGCCATCGCCCACGGGTACAGCACTTCAGCCCGATTGAGCGCGTCGAGGAACGTCCGAAGTTGCGGCGTCCCGTCAGGATCGAGCGCACGGGTGTCGAACCCTTCCCGGACGTATCGATCGTTGACGATGGTCGTGACGACGACACTCTCGGACCCGGTTTCGACGTAGACGAGTCGCGACGGACCGCTACCGGCGATCGCGGGCCTGAACTCGACTTCGCGAATCAATCCCCTGCTGGTGAGGACGTCCGCCTCGTAGTTGCGCAGTTGCGTTTCGTACTCGGGCGGGAGCGTGTAATCGAGCGTCGTCTCGTCGAGGGTAATAACCGACCCGGCGGTGTCCTGGACCTCCTCGGCGGTCGCGTCGACCCGGGTCAGCACCACGATGAACTCGTTCGGTCCGAGATCCCCGGCGTTGTATCGATCGATCGCGCGCTCCTGACGCTGGCGGAGCGTCGCCGTGTGGTCGTCTAACGTTTCAGTGAGTTCGCGGACCGCAGCGGTCCGCTCGGCCTCCGTGTCGGCTCTTTCAAAGCGCGTCCGGAACGATTCGAACGCGTGCTCGAGTGCGAGCCGGTCGCCGTCGATCCGGGTCGCGGCAGTCACGTCGACGGACGCCCGATAGAGACCCGTCCGCTGGAGGTCTTCGTCGGGCACCTGCAGGTAGTTCGTCGTTCCGTTCGCCTGCCCCAGAGACGCCTGCAAGGTCCGGGAATCTCCCGTGTCCGCCGCGGGCCCACTGGCGGAACCAGCGAGGCCGGCGGTGACACCGGCCAGAAGAAGCACGACGGCGAGGAGGGCTGTGCGGCCAGCAACGGGCGATGACATCTGTCTGTCGGGGCGTACGGAGGGTGTGGGCAAAAAGCCATCTACTAGCGGAGGGGTTTCGAACGGATTTCGGGAGCTGACCGGACATCGTCACAAACGGACAGCCAGCAGGGAGAGGCCCGCTCAGGAAATCAGGTATTCGCGACCTATACCGCCGGATGAACGACGCTACCCCGTAGTTTCCTGATAGAAAGGGTTTTCCGCCAGCGGGAAGCATCCCCCAGTACACAATGCCCGCGTGGTCCCGCGCTACCTTCGCCGTCGCGCTGGCTGGCGTCCTCCTCGTGGCCGGCGTGGCACCCCTGCATGCCCTCTCGACCGGGACACTGCCGGATCAGCCGTCCACAGTCGGGTCTCACTCCCACACTGTCGACGCCCGGGCATCCGTCCTCCCGGACTCGTCGTTCGAGATCGAGACGACGTATCGAATCGACGTCCAGTCTGACGGCGACGCACGGTGGACGATCAACCGGACCTTCCGCTTCGAGAACGACTCGCATCGGGAAGGGTTCGAGGCGGTCGCGGAACGGTTCATCGAGGGAGAGTACTCCGGACAGACGGTCGCCGCGTTCGAGGGAGCGAGCGAGCTCGTCGCCGAGACGACCGGCCGTCAGATGGATATCTCCGACGTGAGTCGCGATACGCGGACCGGTACTGACGGCGGCGCGCTGCTGCTGTCGTTCACGTGGACGAACTTCAGTCACGAGGAGAGCGGTCGGATCCACGTCGACGACGCCTTTCAGACGGAGCCACGCTGGTTTCCCGGCCTCTCCGAACAGGAGACGCTGATCATCACGCGCCCGCCGAGCTATCAGTTCTACAGTGCCAGCACGAACGTCCAGAACCGACAGCTCCGCTGGGAGGGTCCACACACGTTCGGCCCGAATCGTCCGTACGCCGTCTTCGATCCCATCTCGACGGCCCCACCGACGACCGAACCGGGGAACGCGACGACGCCCCTGGCCGAGCGGACGGACGGGCTGGTCGGGCTGCTCGTCGGCGTCATCGCACTGCTCAGTATCCTTGTGGTGCTCGGGTACGCGGCTCGCGTCGGGAAGTTACCCGGACAGCAGCCGACAGCCGGTTCCAGCTCGAGTGCGTCGGCAGCAGCCGGAACGTCACGAACTGACGCCACAGCTCCGACAGACGAGAGTGAAATCGGCGATCGAGCATCGGCGGTCGAAGGCGAGCGAGAAGCGACGAGCGAAGGCAGCGAAGAGACGGCCGAAAGCGGTCGTGAAGCGATGGTCGCAGGCGAGCAAGCGGCGACCGAAGGCGAGGAGACCGACGAACAGGACGAGATCGACGAGGAACTGTTGAGCGACGAAGAGCGCGTCGAGCGGTTGCTGACCGAAAACGGTGGACGGATGAAACAGGCACGCATCGTCGAGGAGACAGGCTGGTCGAGCGCAAAAGTCTCACAGCTGCTCTCCTCGATGGCCGAAGAGGGTCTGGTCGAAAAACTCCGTATCGGCCGTGAAAACCTCATCTCGTTCCCAGACGAAGAGCCCGATCAATAGCTCGTAGCCGCCGTCAGAGTCACCAGCAGCTCCGGCACCCGGGCGCACTGTCGGAAACGTTTACCCTCTTCCAGCCGTCACCCACGCCCGATGAAGATCCTCGTCACGATTACGGAGACGGAGTCGGTCGATACCGTATTCGAGATCGACGGGCTCGAGATCGACAGTCGATACCTCTCGACGGACCTCAACGAGTGGGACGCCTACGCGCTCGAAGAAGCCGTTCAGATTGCCGAAGACGGGGGCGGGGAAGTCGTCACGGCCACGATCGGTCCCGAGGGTGTCGAGGGGACGGTCAGGCAGGCACTGGCGAAAGGCGCGGATCGCGCGATCCGAGTCTGGGACGAGGAACTGGCGGCGCTGGACATCCTCGATCCCCTGACGAAAGCGACCGTTCTCGGGGCAGTCGTCGACGCGGAGCAGCCGGATCTCGTGTTCACGGGCGTCCAGTCCGGAGACGACGTCTTCGGTGCGACGCCGGTCGCGCTCGCGTCGACGCTCGGGTGGGCGTGGGGCACCGTCGTCAACGATCTCCAGATCGATGAGGTCGCACACGTCCATCGCGAACTGGAGGGGAATCTCGAAGAACTGACTGACGTCGAGCGGCCGGCCGTGCTGTCGATTCAGACCGGGATCAACCAGCCACGGCATGCCAGCCTGCGCGACATCACGCGGGCCCAGCAGGCTGAGATCGATACCCGGTCGCTCGCCGATCTGGATCTCGATGTAGACGCGATTGCGTCGCCGATCGAACAGACCGACCTCTACGAGCCGGAAAGCGAAGGGGAGGCGACGATCTACGAGGGCAGCCCCGAAGAGACGGCCACCGAACTCGCAGCCGTCATCGAGGAGACGGGGGTGATACGATGACGGTGCTGGCGATCGCCGAACACCGCCGCGGGGAGTTGCGTGAGGTGAGTCTGGAACTGCTCGCGGCAAGTCGCAAACTCGCCGACGCCACCGATGGGGGACTGCACGTCGGCGTCGTTAGCGGCGACATCGAGCGTTACACCGAACGGCTGAACCGCGAGGACGTCGACGTCGTGCACACAGTCGCCTACGGCGAGGAGTTCAACCACGACGTCTACACGCAGGCCGTCACCCAGCTCGTCGAGGCGGTGGAACCAACGGTGGTGCTCGCCCCGAACACGGTCAACGGACTGGATTACCTCCCGGCAGTCGCCGAACGGCTCGACATCCCGATCGTGACCGACGCGACTGAGCTCTCCTACGACGAGCACCTGACGGTCACGCGCGAACTGTACGGAGGGAAAGTCGAAACGACACTCGACATCGACACACAACAGGCAGCCGTGACGATCCGCCCCGGATCGTGGCCGCGAGCCGGCGGGACCGGCGACGCCGAAATATCGGCCTTCGACGCCAGGATCGACGAGTCAGCCGTCCGCTCGACGGTGACCGGATTCCAGGAGATCGGCGGCGAGGTCGACATCGCCGAGGCCGACGTGCTGGTCGCTGTCGGTCGCGGCATCGAGTCCGAAGACAACCTCGAGATCGTCCGCGACCTCGCCGATGCGCTGGACGCGACGCTCGCGGCCTCGCGGCCGGTCATCGACAACGGGTGGCTACCCGCCGATCGGCAGGTCGGCCAGAGCGGCAAGACTGTCTCCCCGGAGCTGTACATCGCCGTCGGGATCTCCGGGACGGTCCAGCACGTCTCTGGCGTGCGCGCGGAGACGTTCATCGCGATCAATGACGATCCGAACGCACCGATCTTCGAGGTCGCCGATTACGGCGTCGTCGACGATCTTTTCGAGGTCGTCCCGGCGCTGACCGAACAGCTCACGCGATCGTAGCCAGTCGATCAGGGCCGGGAGGGGCTCTCTTCTGAGAGCGAGTGACCCGAGACGATCCGCAGCGAGATCACCAGCGCCGCGCCGAGCAGCACGAGCGCGCCAGCGAGCGCGAAGGCGGCGAGATAGCCGATCGTCGCGACCCAGCCGCCGAGGATCCCGCCGACGCCGCCCGCGGCGGCCCCGAGGGCGGCGTGGATACCGAGTACCTCGCCCCGAATTCCCGGCGGTGCGAGGCGCGTCACGATCGCCGTCCCGACGACGGCCATGACGCCCCAGGTAGCGCCGACGATCAAAAGCCAGAGGCCAACGAAGCCGAATCGGAGCGAGACGGCACCGATACCGGCCGCCAGTGCGACGACCGGCAACGAGATCCCCCGAACGGCGAGCGCACCCGCCTGGAGCCGGCGGAGGTCGTATCGAGACGCGAGCCGGCCGGCGGGTCCGTACAGCGCTGCCGAACCGAGACTCGCGAGCAAGTAGAGCGCGAAGACGGTGCCAGAGCCGATTCCGGCGTCCGTGAGCGCGAGGGGAAGCGGTGCCCAGAACGCCGCCGAGCCCGACAGAAACAGACAGACGGCCACGAGGTAGGTCACCAGGGCGGGGTTGGCCCGCCCGCGGAGTTGTCCCGGGCGGAGCGCGCGCGTCGACCAGTAGATGCGATTCGGCGAAAAGACGACGGTCGTCCCCCGGATACTCCGGGAGGACGTGGCGAGTATACGACTGATCCGTCGGAGCCGGCGCGGGTTCGTGACGTGCTCGTCCGGCTTCGGAAGCGCCCAGGCTGTCCCCGCAGCACTGAACACACCGCAGGCAGCGAACGCCCAGAACAGCGTTCGAGTGGCCGTCCCGGCGCCGACGAACCGACCGACTGCAAGCGGCCAGACGGCCCCGATCAGTAGCCCGCCAGCCCACCCGTACCCCTGGAACGTGTTGAGTCGGCCGATACGCTCGGCCCAGGTAGATTCCGGCGCGGCGTCGACGACGATCATCGTCACGACTGGTGCGACTGCCGCGATGACCAGCCAGAGCACGGCGTTTGCGGCGATGACAACCGTGACCGCAGAGACAAACGGGATCACGGCGAGACACGCGGCCACGGTCGCCAGCGTCCCGATCACGAGCGGTCGACGGAACGAAACGTGATCGGCGAGTCGGCCAAAAACGATCGCACCGGGCGCGCCCGCGACCGCGGCGGCAGACGCCAGCAGGCCGAGCTGGAACGCCGACGCGCCGAGTTGGACGGCATACAGCGGCACCAGAAGCGAGGCACCGCCGAAGGCGACGGATCCGAGTCCCCACGGATACAGCCAGCGGTCGGTCATCGACTGACGCCGGTTCGTCGGCCGTCGGCATAGTTCCCCGGGTCGGAGCGTCCTCGGGACGCGGGACTTTTGGCGATCGTTCTCCAAGCGACCCCATGGACTTCGATTCGTTCGTGCTGGCGGCCTCGACGGCGGATCTCGCCGACGAGTCCGACGCACGCGAGCACGCCGACTGCCTCGAGTTCCGGATGGATCTGGCCGACGCTCCGCTCGACGCGCTGGCGAGCTACGACGGCGATCTCCCGATCCTGGCGACCAACCGGGCCGCCTGGGAGGGCGGCGAAGCGTCCGACGACCGGAATCGACTGGACGCGCTCGCAGCGGCTGTCGAACACGACGCCGTCGAGGCGGTCGACGTCGAACTCGAAACGATGCGCTCGGGGGACGGCCAGCGCGTGGTCGAGCACGCCCGCGAGCACGGTGCGGACGTGGTGGTGTCGAGCCACGACTTCGAGGACACGCCAGGCATGACCGACCTCCAGGAGACGCTTCGTGAGGCCTGTGGATACGGCGACGTCGGCAAGCTCGCCGTGACCGCACAGGCGCGTGCCGACGTACTCGACTTGCTGGTCGCGACGCGGGCCGCGACGGCCGAGGGGGACCGCGTCGCGACGATGGCGATGGGCGAGCCGGGACGGCATTCCCGGGCGGTCGCGCCGCTGTACGGCTCGCGGATCGGCTACGCGCCGGTCGATCCGGCCGAGGCGACCGCGCCGGGGCAGTACGACCTGGCGACGCTCCGGGGGCTGGTCGAGACGCTCGCCGGCGAAGGAAACAGTGTTAACACTCCTGGGCGTTGAACTACAGTGTATCCGTGGCACGATCACGAAAGCGGCCCTGGCTCGCGGCCGTCCTCTCGCTTCTGTATCCGGGGATCGGGCATCTGTATCTCCGGGAGTGGTTTCGCGCCCTGCTGTGGCTCGCGCTCGTCTTCGCGGCGTCATACGTGTTCGTCCCGGCGGACGCGACCCCGGAGACGCTGAGCGTCTCGGCGATCATAGAGGCGAGTCAGGCGGTGCCGACCTACGGGATGGTCGCGATGCTGGCGCTGACCGTCCTCTGTATGGGCGATGCGTACGTGCTGGCCCGACGACTGAACGCGAGACAGTCGCGCCGACAGCGGGCGACGGTCTCGACCGGCGACAGACAGGGAACGAGACTCCCGGAGGGCCTCGACCTGCCGGACGAATTGCAGATGGCGGGGCAGTCAGACGGCGACCAGGCGACCGAACCGGCCGAGGTGGCCGCACCGCGCCGCTGTCCGTCCTGTGGCCGCGACGTCGACGACCCGGAACTGGACTTCTGTCCGTGGTGTGCCGAACCGTTCGATCGAGAGGGTTAGGCCGTCTCGTCGGTCGCTGCGTCGGCCACGCTGAACCGCTTCTGGACTGCTGATTCGAAGGGACCGGAGTACTGCATGAGCGTCGTCCCGACGACGGCCATGACCAGCACGTATCCCACGGCGAACGCGCTGATCTGGTCGGCGACGGAGTCCGGAATCGTCCCGGCAGTGCCGCCGGCCACTGCGAGCGTAGCGATGATGAGCGAGAACTCCCCGCGCGTAGTCATCGCGAGGGCAGTCCGGGCGGAGCGACGCGGCCCAAGGTCGAACGCGCGCCCGCCCAGATAGCCACTGAGGAGTTTCGTAGGCGTCGTCGCCAGGACGGCGACCGCGATCAGACCCACAGCTCCGGCGACGGCCAGGGGATCGGTCACCAGCCCGATCCAGAAGAAAAACACCGCGGCGAAGACGTCACGGAGCGGTTCGAGCAGGTTCTCCACCTGCGAGACGTGGCCGGTCGCGGAGACGGCCATCCCGACGAAAAACGCCGCGACCGCCTCGCTGACGCCCACTGCGAGTGCCGTCCCCGCGACCAGGACGACCAGCCCGACGGCACGGAGCACTACGAACTCGTGGGTGTCGGTCGCGAACAGTCGCTCGAACGCCGGCGTCCCGAACTGGACGACGAGCACCAGCACGAGGAGAAACGCGATCGCGATCGCGATCGACTGTGCGGCCTGTCCCGGGCTGCCGCCGCCGAGCACGAGCGCGGCAGCGACGGCCAGGTAGACCGCGATCAGCAGGTCCTCGTAGACGAGCGTCCCGAGGACCGGTTCGGCCTCGTCGTTGGCGATCCAGCCCAGATCGATCAGCGACTTCGTGATGATCGCGGAGGATGAGATGTAGACGATCCCTGCGACGAGAAACGCCGGCAGGGCCGACCCGAAAAAGAGCCACCCCAGTGCGAACCCGGCGGGGAAGTTGATCAGGAAGTCGATGGTTCCGGCGGAGCCGATCTGATTGCGGCGGGCCAGCAGGCGATCGAGGTTGAACTCCAGTCCCAGGAAAAACAGCAGGAAGACAATCCCCAGCTCCGCGCCGAGTTCGACGAACTCCGACTCGGCGACGTAGAGACTCTCGAACCGGATGTCGAGCCCGGCGACTGCGCCCGGCAACTCGACTCGACCGACGACGAACTCACTCGCGACCATCCCAATCACAATGTAGAAGGGGATAACCGACTGGCCGATCCGATCGGCCACCCAGCCGGCGGCCGCGATCGAGGCGAACATCAGGCCGACTTCCAGCAGGTTAGCCACGGGAGATCACTCCTGGCTGGACGGTGGCCTAGCGATCGCGTCTGATGGAACTCCGCTCGCGTTCATTCTTCACCGGCCAGCAGCTGTTCGAAGGCGTCACATTCCTCGTTCGTGCCGGTGACGACGAGCGTGTCGCCCTCTTGGAGTTCGGTGTCCGGACCGGGGCTGTCGACCGTCTGTCCGCTACGCTCGATCGCGACGACGTTCACGCCCGTCTTGCGGCCGATGTGCGCCCCTGCGATCGTCTCGCCCGCCAGCGGCGAGCCGGGCTGGACCTCGTACCACTCCAGCAAGATCCCGCCGGGCAGGGTCGTCTGTCGCTTCTCGGCCTCGACCGGCTGGAAGTACGCCCCCTCGAGGATCGTCCCGACCGTACGTGCGAGGGCGTCAGACAGCTCGAACAGTTTCTCCGAATCCGTCTCCGCGTCCGGGCGCTTGAAGACCTCTCGCCTGCCGGTGTTGTGCGTGATGATGACGAGCTCTTCCCCGTCGAGTTCGACGACGTGCTTCTTGCCAACGCCGGGGAGGTCGCTCTCTTCGACGGTCATGGTCATACCCGAAGGCGAGACGGGATAAAAAGATCCGGTCGGCTTGTCGTCGAATCCGGCTTATTTCTCGATGATCGATTCCTCGACGGCCTCGCCGAAGTGACGAGCCGTGTCCTCGTAGTAGAGCGCGATCTCGTCGCCGACCTCGAGATCGGTCACGGCCTTGCGGCCCTCGCGGGTGCGGACCTTGATCGTCTCGGCGTTCTGCAGCAGCGTCTCGATCCGGTCGGTTTCGCCGTCCTCGCGCTGTAGCTCGGCCTGGATCCGGAACATCGGGCGTTTCTCGATTTTCGCTCGTCCCACGATCGCCTCGCGAGTGCGGCCCTCGCTGTCGACGATCTGGACCTCGTCGCCACTTTTCAGCTCCGAGAGGTACTTCGTGCCGCCGTCAGGCGTCCGGACGTAGGCGTGGACCGCGCCGGCGTTGACTCTGAAGGGTCGCGAGGCGACGTAGGGCGACTCGGCGGTCTCGGCATGAACGAAGAACAGGCCGCGAGCCATCGAGCCGATGAGCATCCCCTCGTCGTGGTCCATCAGGTTCGCAGTGTCGATGCAGACCCGGTCCGCGGAGCCGGTCTGCTCGACCGCCGTCACCTCGGCGTACTGCAACTCCAGGGACTCGCGGCCGGCCTCGTCCCGGACCTCGACGGTCTTGCGGATCTCGTCTGGGTCGTCGGTGTCCAGCAGGACGCCGTCCGCGCCGAGTTCGAGTGTCTCGTATGCCGTGCGGGCGTCTTCTGCGGTCTGGACGCCCGCGATGAGGTCGGTCTCCTCGCCGACGCGGGCGATGAGGTTCTCCAGGGGGATGATCTGCCAGTCCTCGGCGACGACGATTGTGTAGTCGGCCTCCGCGGCGACTGCTTCGGCGAAGGCCTCGTAACCCTCGTCGAAGATGCGGACGTACCCGCCGTCCGCGCCGTCCTCCGTCCGGAGTGCCGACAGATCCGCCGAACCAGAGAAGTCCGAAGGCAGGTCGACCGTGCCGTCGCCCTCGCCGTCCTTGCCGACGATCGTCGCGTCGGGGTCGGGTTCGTCGCCTTCGGCTTCCATCACGTGGACGTCGCCGTTTGCGAACGCCGCGACGTTGACCGCGCCGAGTTCGCGGACGCGGTCGACGTCGTGGCTGTCCACCAGCACCCAGTCGACGCCGGCTTCGAGACCGGCAGTGATCCGTCGCTTGCGCGCCTCCCAGTCGCCGACTTCGCTGTCGGCCTTGAGCCAGACGGTCCGTGTCATATCCCGACACTCGCGGGCGGGGCGCTTGATACTGGCGGTTGCTTTCGTGTGTGGCCCGCCCGCGTTCGATAGCCCGGACCCGGACGTTCTTGTACCGTGGGCCGCCTACGATGGGTCGATGACCCCTGACGCCGTCCTGTTCGACCTCGACAGCACGCTCTGTCGCTCAACACGGGACGACCGGCAGCTACACGCCGAGGCTTTCGCCCGGGCGGGCGTCGAGCCGTTCTGCACGCCCGAGGACGTGCGGGAAGTGGCGTCGACGATCACCGACGCCGACACCGACCACGAGTTCTTCCGGCAGGTCTTCGAGCGCGCCGCAGCGCGCGCCGGCGCGGAGCCGGTCGACGCCGAGGCGCTCGCGGGGGCGACCGTCGAGCTGCGCGATCCAACGGCCGTCGAGTGGCGACCGGGGGCGAAAGTCGCGCTGGAACGCGCCCGCGAGCGAGCGCAGGTCGGCCTCGTCACGAACGGGACACAAAAGACCCAGCGGGCGAAACTCGACACGCTCGGGATCGCCGACGCGTTCGAGACGATCGTCTACGCGCCCGATCAGACCGATCCCAAACCCAGTCCCGCACCGTTCGAGACGGCGCTCGCCGAACTCGACGTGTCAGCCGACAGTACGCTATACGTAGGCAACGACTACCGGGCCGACGTGATCGGCGCGAAGCGCGCCGGGCTGGCCGCCTGCTGGGTCCCCAGCGAGACGGATCTGGACGCGCCGGAAGACCCAGCACACGCGCCCGACTATCGGTTCGATTCGACAGAAGAACTCACAACCGTATTCTAGGCCTCGACAGCAAGCCCAGCCCGTTCCAGTGCCTCCTCAGCCGAGGCGTCGTCGTGGATCACGGCAGAGACGGCAGTGGTGATCGCTTCGGAGTCATCGTGCTGGAAGATCGACCGGCCCATCGAGACGCCCGCTGCGCCGGCGTCGACCGCTCCCCGAACCATCTCCAGCGTTTCCTCGTCGGTTCCCTTCGACCCGCCGGCGATGACGACCGGCTTCGAGGTGGCCTCGACGACGTGCTGGAAACTCTCGGCGTCGCCGCTGTAGGCGGTCTTGATCACGTCCGCACCCAGCTCTTCGGCGAGCCTGACGGCGTGGCCGAGTGCCTCGGAGTCGGACTCGTCGATCCCGGGGCCGCGGGCGTAGGCCATCGCCAGCACCGGCATGCCGTAGCGGTCGGCCTCGGTCGTGAGTTCACCCAGCTGGGTGATCTGGTCGGGTTCGTGCTCGGAGCCGACGTTGATGTGAAAAGAGACGGCGTCGCCACCGGCGCGGATGGCGTCCTCGACCGTGGCGGTGACGCGCTTGTCCTCCTCGTCGGGACCGATCGTCGTCGAGCCGTTGAGGTGGACGATGTAGCCCGCGCCGTTCTTGTGCGGATGGACCCGCGAGGCGATTCCCTTGTGCGTGAGTACCGCGTCCGCGCCGCCGGCGGTGATCCCGTCGATCGTCGATTCGATGTCGACGAGCCCCTTGACGGGGCCCATCGTGATGCCGTGATCCATGGGGACGATGAGGTGACGCCCCCCTGTTCCGATACGCTCCAGTCGTGCGGCTTTCCCGGCGTCCATTGGTATGTGAGTCTGTAGCAAGTCACGGTTAAAAGGGTTGCGAGGCGCCGCCCGCGTAGCCGACAATCGGGGTGAGATACCGACACCTCACAGCGGTTCCGCGCGGAATCCGTGCCGCTCCGGCGGTGGGTCACTGACGCCGCAGGCCGCGATACGTCGACGCGAGCAGCGGAGGCGCGTCCGGCCGAGGCTGGAGCGACTACCGATCGAGCGGGGAGAACGATATCGAGTCGAGATCGGCCCCGGTATACACGAGCCGTCGCCCGTCGATCTCCATCGTTACCCGGATCTCGGCTCTGCCGTCGACACCGGCAGCGTCTTCTGACGCAGTTTTGTGGCCTTCCATGACATTAAGTGGTAACATCCACCGGGAGAAGACAGTTGCCTCGAAATAATTCGGAGTTTATAAGGGGTGTAGCGGCAGGCAGGTTACTCGGTGGCGTTGTCGGGAACGGACGCCCCAACGAGGACTGTCTCGACGACGTGATCGAGCGCGTTTCGGAGCCGGGTCGACATCGTCGATTCCGCGACGCCGAACTGCGCGGCGAGTTCCGAGAGGTCGGCCTCGCGTGGAACCTCGAAATAGCCCGCGTCGTAGGCGACCTGCAGGACCTCGAACTCGTCGGGTTCGACCGGGACCGGGAACTCGCCGATCGGCTCACGGGCCTCGAACAGGCGGTACAGCCGGCAATCGATGTCCTGCGAGTCACAGAAGTCCATGAAATCCCGGACCGAGGCGCGGTCGGTGGTCCGGATCTGAACGCGCCAGCCGTTCGCAGTCGAGCGCAGCGTCAACAGTTCGTCCCCGAAGCTGGCGACGTGGTTGGTCATGACCGGTACCTCCGAGGCGATCGTGAGCCGGTAGGTGCGTCGCTCGTCGTAGGTGACGAATACCTCGGCGTCCTCGACGGTCGGGTCTTCCTCGACCGTGCGCTCGAAGGCCTCGAAGTCGGCTGCGGAGACCGTCACGTCGAACCACGTCGTCTCCTCGTGAGATACGGGTGGCTGTTCCGCGTGGACAGCCACGTCCAGGTCGGACGCCAGCGTCGGCCCGAGGACGACCCGTGGCGAGGTCACATCCAGTTCCACGATGATCGACTGATCGTCCACAGCCAGCATTGATCAGGCACAAGTATCGGTCTTTCGTCTATCGTCGAAACGCCTCACGAATATGTGCGCTCAAGGCGATATTTCCGAATCGCGCCGTGGGACACAGACTGTCGGCTGTGACATTTTGAAAGTCAGACAGCCGGGTCATCAGCGGTCGACGATCTCGACGCCGGTGAACTCGAATCGCGCGCCGCCCGCGTCGCTCTCGGTGACGCGAACGTCCCAGCCGTGTGCGTCCGCGATGCTGTCCACGATAGCGAGCCCGAAGCCCGTCCCGTCCGTCCGGGACGTTTCGCCGGGATCGAACACTTCTTCCCGTCGCTCGGGATCGATCCCGGGCCCGTCGTCGGCGACGTAGAACCCTTCTTCGAGGGCCCCGATGGTAATCGTCACGTCCGTTTCCGCGTGTTCCACGGCGTCGTCGGACTGCGTCCGACTGCCCGAGGGACTTCGCCTCTCGCTGTCCTGACGAGCCTGCGAGTCGGGCCTCATTGGGTCGTTCTCGACGGAGCCCCGGAGAGCCTGCGAGTCGGGCCTCATTGGGCCGTTCTCGACGGGGTCTTCGGGAACTTGCGACTGGGAGCTCGTCGTGCCGTGCTCGACGGCGTTGCGAAAGAGGTTCTCGAAGAGCTGTTCAAGCAATCGGCCCCTGTCGGCGCGGATCGTGATCCGGTCAGCGACCCGAAGCGTCGCGTCGGCGGTTTCGACGGTCTCCCAGGCGTCTTCCGTGGCCGACTCGAGTGCGACTGGTTCTGTTTCGATGGCCGCCTGATGGCGAGCCAGCGCGAGTACGTCGTCGATGATCGCCTCCATCCGCTCGTGGGCGTCGGCGATTTCGTCGAGATACTCCTCGTCGGCCACTCGCATGCGCTCGACGTATCCGTTGGCGACGTTCAGTGGGTTCCGCAGGTCGTGCGCGACGATCTCGGCGAACTCGTCTAGGCGCTCGTTCTGGCGTCGCAGCTCGCGCTGTCGGCGTCGGCGCTCGGTCACGTCCTGAATGATGAATACTCGCCCGATCGACCGACCGAGCCGATCCGACAGTGGCGACACGTCGACGCGATAGACACGGGATTCGTCGTCGGTCCCCAGTTCGATCGTCGCTTCGTTCGCTGTCGCGTCGACGTCGAAGACTTCGAAGCGCTCGCCGAGCGCGGCGTCGGCCGGCATACCGACCACTGTATCCTCGGGGCCGAGGCCGAGTATCTCGCGTGCGTAGGCGTTAATGTCGGTGATCCGATCACCCCCCTCGAGAACGACGATACCGACGTCGATCCGATCCATCACGGTCGCCCGCGCGGTCGGCACGACCTCCAGGAGTCTGAACCCGAAGATCGCGACGAACAGAGCGAGCGCCCCGACGCCGGTTCCGACGACCTGAAGCGTCGCCCGCTCGGTCAGGATCGTCCCGGCGTTGCCGGCCCACGTGACGAGCAGCGCGGCGCTTATCAGCACCGACTGTCGTCGGTGCAGCGACCGGGACCGCACCGTCCGTATCACCAGCAGCACCGACGCGACCACGAACAGCCCGTACATGTACGAGACGTGGAGACCGAACAGCGGCCCCGGAACCGCCCGAAAGTGCGAGAAGTATGCGGGTGCGCGCTCGAACGACGACCAGTACAGGCCGTGCAATTCGTTGGTCAACACGACCGGCGCCATCACGATCGGTTCGACGAACAGCAGGCCGACGGTGCGTCGCGTCGCGAGGTGTTCGTATCCCGCGAACTCGAACGTGAAGACCAGAAACCAGACGACTGCGCTTGCCGAGGCGAGAAAGCTGCACGTCTCGGCGACCAGAGACGGATAGTACGTCGTCGTCATCGCCGTCGTCAGCAGGGCGAGCACCCACGCCGCGATAGAAAACAGGAACAGTGCTATCGACCTCGCGCCCGGTTTCGGCCGCTGTCGCCACGCCGTTCGCCCGGTGACGGCCGTAACGACCGCGAGCACGAGCGTGGCAACTTCGGTCAGCGGTGCCATCGCCTGGGCGTTCCGGGCCGACCATAATAAATGTGATACGCCCGCCAGCAGGGCACACGAACGTGACACGGTCACCAGCTGGTCACACGAACGCCAGGTCCCCGTCGCGAGTCACGAACGTTTAAGGAGATATTTACCGAATCCGGAGTATGGGCCTCAGAAGCTTTCTCGACGATGTCGGCGACCGGAACGTACTGACGGAGCCGGTCGAGACGCGATTCGAACTCCCGGCGCTGGCCGTCCAGGACGAGAGTCAGCCGGTCGTCTTCGAGTCGGTCGCGGACTATCCCGACGTGCGTGCAGTCTCGAACCTGGTCTCCTCACGCGAGTTGATCGGCGAGGCGCTGGACGTCGAACCGTCGGAGATTATCGACGCCGTCAGCACCGCGATGGACGACCCGCTGCCACTGGATCGGACGGCGCCCGCGGCCTTCGAGCACGTCGCGGACGACCCCGACGTCGCCGAGCACGTCCCGATCCCGATCTACTACGACGAGCACGAACGACAGTACTTCGCCTCGACGGTCGTGATCGCGAAAGACCCCGAGACGGGCGTGCACAACCTTTCGTTCCACCGGATGATGTTCGACGAGGGCAACCGACTGGTCATGCGGCTGGTCGAGCGACACCTCCACGACATCTACACGCGCACCGACGGCGGGCTCGACGTGGCGATCGTAATGGGCGTCAACCCCGCTGTCGAGATCGCCGCTGCGACCTCGTTCTCGCCGGACATGAGCGAACTCGAACTCGCCAATCGCCTGCTCGGGGGCGAACTGACGACCACGGAGTTCCACGGGCTGACCGTCCCCAGCGAGGCCGAGCTGGTCATGCAGGCGACGATCACCGACGAGCGCGCCGAGGAAGGCCCCTTCGTCGATCTCTCCCGGACGTGGGATCGGACCCGACAACAGCCGGTCGTCGAGGTGAACGAACTCCACGCCCGACCCGATCCCCTGGCGCGGGTGATCGTCCCCGGGCGCAAGGAACACGCCCACCTCATGGGCATCCCACAGGAGCCACGGATCTACCGGATCGTCGAGAACACCGTCCCCACAGTCGAAAACGTGGTGTTGACGCCGGGCGGGTGTTCGTGGCTGCACGGCGTCGTCCAGATCGACAAGCGGACCGAGGGCGACCCCAAGAACGCCGGGATGGCCGCGCTGGCGGCCCACCCCTCGATGAAGAAGGTCACCGTCGTCGACAGTGACGTCGACCCGGCCGATCCCGACGCCGTGGAGTGGGCGACTGCCACGCGGATGCAACCCGATCGGGACATCGAGACGATCGAGAACGCCAAGGGATCGTCGCTGGATCCCTCCCAGGACTACGAGACAGGGACGCTGACCAAGTGGATCGTCGACGCGACGATCCCCGGCGATCGCGAGCGCTCCGAGTTCGATGAAGTGACCGTCCCCGGCGCGGACGAACTCGATCTCTCGGACTACCAGTAAGTCACGACACACTACTACCCATGCACCTGACAAAAGAGGAAGAACGACTGCTCGAATCGGACACGCCAGCCGTGCGCAAGGCGATGGAACTGCTGGTCGAACTCGGCGACATCTACGGGGCCGAGGAGATGGTCGAGATCGAATCCGCTCAGGCATCCGGGATCTCCTACAAGTCCATCGGCGATCCCGGCGTCGAGTTTCTGGAGGGGTTCGCCGAGGAAGGCGCGGAGGTCTCGGTGACGGCCTTCGCGAATCCGGCAGGGATGGACTTTGAGAAGTACGAAGAGATGGGCGTCAGCGAGGAGTTCGCCGAGAAACAGCGGCGGATCAGGGACGCCCTCCAGGAGATGGGCGTCACTCTATCCTTCACGTGTACGCCGTATCTCGCGGGCAACCTGCCCCATCGCGGCCAGCACGTCGCGTGGGCCGAGTCGTCGGCAGTCTCATTTGTCAACAGCGTCGTCGGCGCGAAGACCAACCGCGAGGGCGGTCCCTCGGCGCTGTCGGCCGCGATCACCGGTCGGACGCCCAAACACGGCCTCCACCTGGAGGAGAACCGCCAGCCCACCCACCGGATCGACGTCGACGTCGAACTCGACGACCAGTCGGACTTCGCCGCGCTGGGCTCGTGGGCCGGGCGGATCGTCGAGGACGGCAAGCCCTACTTCACCGGGATCGACGCGGCGACCACCGACGAACTGAAAGCGCTCGGCGCGGCGATGGCCGCCTCGGGGGCCGTCGCGCTGCACTTCGTCGAAGGGGTCACGACCGACATGGAGCCGCCGGAACACGTCGACAGCGCCACGTTCGGTGCGGGCGAGCGCAAGGCGGAGTACGCCGAGTTGAACGACGGCGAAGACCCCGAACTGGTCGTCATCGGCTGTCCGCACTGCTCGCCGGAGGAGATCGCGGACGTCGCCGAGGCCGTCGAGGGCGAGACGCTCGAAAGTGACCTGTGGGTCTGCACGAGCGGGGCGGTCAAGACCTGGGCCGACCGCAACGGCCACACCGAGACCATCGAGGCGGCCGGCGGGCAAGTGCTCGCCGACACCTGCAACGTCGTCTCGCCAATCGAGGAGATGGGCTACGAGACCAGCGCGACCGACTCCGCGAAGGCCGCCAACTACCTGCCCGGGTTCGGCGACCAGCAGGTGGTCTTCGACGACAAGCTCTCGCTCGTCGAGGAGGTGATCGAGCGATGAGCGAGTCCGATACGACAGTCGTTCAGGGCAACGCCATCACCGAGGGGATGGCCACGGGAGAGGTCCTGCGGTCGACGGAGCCGATCAGCTTCTACGGTGCGGTCGAGCCGGACACCGGCGAGTTCATCGAGGAGGGTCACCAGCTGGAAGGCGAGAACGTCGCCGGAAAGGTGCTGGTCTTCCCCCGTGGAAAGGGCTCGACGGTCGGGTCGTACGTCCTCTACGGCCTGGCCCAGAACGGCGTCGCGCCCGCGGCGATCATCAACGAAGAGACCGAGACTATCGTCGCGACGGGTGCCATCCTCGGAGAGATCCCCTGTGTCGACGACGTACCGATCGACGCACTCGAAGACGGCGAACGCGTCACGGTCGACGCCGGTGCCGGCGTCGTGCGACGGTGATCGCGATGGAGCGAGTTGTCGTCGGGATCACCGGCGCGTCGGGGATCCCCATCGCCGTCCGGACCGTCGAGGCGCTGGCCGAGCACTGCGAAGTCGTGACGGTCGTGACCGACGCCGCCAAGTCGGTGATGGCCCACGAACGCGGCGACCGCGAGGCGACGATGAAGCATCTGGAGGAGCTATCGGCGGCCGTCTACGGCGAGGACGCCGTCCATGCACCGATCGCGTCAGGTTCAGTCCGGACCGACGGGATGGTGATCGTCCCCGCGTCGATGAACACCGTCGCGGCGGTCGCGACTGGCCGCTCTGACACGCTGGTCTCGCGGGCCGCGGACGTGACGCTCAAAGAACGCCGGAAGCTCGTCGTCGTCCCGCGGGAGACGCCGCTGAGCGAACTCCACCTGGAGAACCTGCTGAAGCTCGCCCGGATGGGCGTCGACGTCGTCCCACCGGTCCTGGGGTTCTACTTCGACCCCGAGGATCCGGGGGACTTCGTCGATCACGTCGTCGGCAAGATCCTCGAACGGTTCGACATCGAGCACGATCAGTACGACGCCTGGGAACCCGAGTAGAAAAGCGGATCGTCGATCTCACGCTCCGAGGGCGTCCCGGAGATCCGCGGCGACGTCGGCAATCGCTTCGGTCGCGCGGTCGATCGCGTCGGTGCTCGCGACGAACCCGTGGATCATGTCCTCGTACTCGACGTGGCGGACGTCGACGCCGTCCTCCTGAAGGCGTTCGGCGTAGGCGACGCCCCCGTCCCGGAGCGGATCGAACCCCGCAGTGAGGACCGTCGCCGGCGCGACGCCGGAGAGGTCACAGGCGGCGATCGGGTCGGCGTAGGGGTTGTGCCGGTGGAGTTCACTCCCGTAATAGCACTCGTTGAACCACTCCAGATCGTCCTCCGAGAGGACCAGTCCGTCGTACTCGCGGACCGACTCCTGATCGCGGTCGACGCCCACGCCCGGATAGATCAGCGCCTGGTATGCTTTCTCTGGTTCACCGCGATCGCGGGCCGCCAGCGCGGCGACCGCAGCCAGGTTCCCGCCGGCGCTGTCGCCAGCCACCGCCAGCTTGCCGGTTCCACCGAGTGCCCGCGTGTGTTCGGCGGCCCATTCTGTTGCCGCGATGGCGTCCTCGGCGGCCGCAGGGAACGGATGCTCCGGTGCGAGCCGGTAGTCGACCGACACGACGACGCACCCACTCTCGCGGGTCAGGTACCGACAGAGCGCGTCGTGGCTCTCCAGGCCCCCGCTGACGAACCCGCCGCCGTGGAAAAATACGACCGTCGGAAACGGCGTCTCTCCCCCGGGGCGGTAGACCCGGATCGGGATCTCGCCGCCCGGCCCGGGGATCGTCCGGTCGACGACCTGCGCGACCGGCGGAGGATCGCGCCGCCAGGCCTCCAGACGAGAGAACACTCGAAGGAGGCGAGCGCTCCGGGTCGGGACCAGTTGCTGGACGCGCTGCTGGCGTTCGACCGCGGCCGCGGCCTGCGGGTGCAATTCATCGGTGTCCATGACGGCAGATGGAGGGTGACGACACAAAAACACACCCCACGACTTGAACGCCGACAGGAGCCACGGATGGGAGTCCTTTTAGGGAATCAGCCGGAAACGGGGGATATGACTGCTCCGCCACGTGAAACCGAGTACGAGCCGGGTGAGCTGGAACGCAAGTGGCGCACCCGCTGGGACGAACAGGGGCGCTACGAGGCCGATCCGGACGACGGCGAGGATCCGACCTTCATCACCGTCCCCTATCCCTACCCCAGCGGCGGGATGCACATCGGCCACGTCCGGACGTTCACCGTCCCCGACGTGTACGCCCGCTATCGCCGCCTGCAGGGCGACAACGTGCTGTTCCCGCTCGGCTGGCACGTCACCGGCACCCCCATCGTCGGGGCCGTCGAGCGTCTCAAAGAGGGCGAAGAGGAGCAGCTGTCGGTGCTGCAGGACACGTACAACGTCCCCAAAGACGAGCTCCAGCAGCTCGAGACGCCGATGGGCTACGCCCGGTATTTCATCGAGAACCACTACAAGCAGGGCTTCGAGCAGCTGGGACTGTCGATCGACTGGCGACGGGAGTTCACGACCAACGACGAGCGCTACTCGAAGTTCATCACCTGGCAATACGAGACCCTCCGGGAACGGGGCCTGCTGGAGAAGGGTCTGAACCCGGTCAACTACTGCACCAACGAACAGCAGCCAGTCACCACGCACGACCTGCTGGAGGGGGAAGACGCCGAGTATCAGGAATTCACGCTGGTCAAGTTCGGTGCCGAGATCGACAGCGAGGACGTCGTCGCGCCGATGGCGACGCTCCGACCCGAGACGGTCCGGGGGGTTACCAACGCCTACGTCAACCCCAACGCCGAGTACGTGCTCGCCCGGGTGGACGAGGAGACGTGGTTCGTCTCGAAGGCCGCGGCCGAGAAGTTCGACCTGCAGGCTCGCGAGGTCGAGGTACTCGAGGAGATCGACGCCGCCGACGTCATCGGCCAGACGGTCGCAAACCCCGTCACCGGCGACGAGGTCCTGATCCTGCCCGCGGACTTCGTCGACGCCGACAACGCGACCGGCGTCGTGATGTCCGTGCCGGCCCACTCCCCGGACGACTACGTCGCGCTCCAGGAAGCGAAGGCAGACGACGAGCGCATGCGCGAGTACGGGATCGACCCCGAAGACGTCGCGGCGATCGAGCCGGTCCCCATCCTGGAGATCGAGGGCTACGGCGAGATCCCCGCCCGCGACGCCGTCCAGGCGGCAGGGATCGAATCGAGCGACGACCCGCAGCTGGAGGAAGTGACGGCCGACCTCTATCAGGACGAGTTCCACAGCGGGCGGTTGCTGGACTCCTACGGCGAGTTCGCGGGCGAGGTCATCGAAGACGTCCGCGATCGGTTCCGCGATCACTACCGGGCGGAGGGGCTGTTCGACACGATGCACGAGTTCACCGAGGAGGTCGTCTGCCGGTGTGGCGGCGACGTCGAGGTCGCCCAGAAGGAGACGTGGTTCCTCCGGTACAGCGACGAGGAGTGGTCACGGAAGGCCCACGAAGCCGTCGACCAGCTGGAGGCGATCCCGGAGAACACGGCCGACCAGTACGACCACACCATCGACTGGCTCGAAGAGTGGCCCTGCATCCGCAATTACGGGCTGGGCACGCGCCTGCCGTGGGACGACGAGTTCGTCATCGAGCCCCTCTCGGACTCGACGATCTACATGTCCTACTACACGATCGCCCACCGGCTCGAGGACGTCCCGGCGGAGGAGATGGACCGGGACTTCTTCGACACGCTGTTTTACGGCCCCGACGGCGAGGACGCCCCGGAGGGCGTCGAGGTCGAGATCGACGAGCCCAGCGAGACAGCACTGGAACTGCGCGAGGAGTGGGACTACTGGTACCCCGTGGACTTCCGGTGTTCGGGCAACGACCTCATCCAGAACCACCTGACGTTCTACCTGTTCCATCACGCCGAACTGTTCGAGCGCGAGAACTGGCCCCAGGGGATCACCGTCATGGGGATGGGCCTGCTCGAAGGCAAGAAGATGTCCTCCTCGAAGGGCCACGTCGTGCTGCCGGGAGAGGCCATCAGCGAGTACGGGGCCGACACCGTTCGGTTCTTCCTGTTGAACTCCTCGGAGCCGTGGCAGGACTTCGACTGGCGGGCCGACCAGGTCGCGACGACGCGCGATCAGCTCGAGCGGTTCTGGTCGCGGGCACAGGACGTCATTCGGGACGCGCGGAGCGCATCCGAACAGTCGAGCGGCGACGAGCCCCGGGGCGAGAACACGGTGCCCGAGGGCGCGCGTGACGAACTAAAGCACATCGACCGGTGGCTGCTCTCGAAGCTGCAGGCGACGATCCGGGACGTGACCGCCTCGATGGAGCGCTTCGAGACCCGCAGTGCGTCCCAGGCCGCCTTCTACCAGTTCGACGAGCACCTGAAGTGGTACCGCCGCCGGACGGGCACCGACCGGCCGGGCGCGAAGTGGACGCTACAGGAAGTCTTGCGGACGCGCCTGCGACTGCTCGCACCGTTCGCGCCGTTCCTGACAAACGAACTCCACGAGCAACTCGAGGGCGAGGCCGTCGAGGACGCCGCCTGGCCCGAGCCCGACCCCGAGTTCGAGTCTGTCAGGACGGAACTCCAAGAGCAACTGGTCGCGGACGTGACCGACGACATCGCCGACATCGTCGACGTGACCGACACCGATCCCGAGACGATCCGGCTGTACGTCGCCGCCGACTGGAAGCGGACGGTCTTCGAGGAGGTCGTCGAGACCGGGCCCGACGTCGGCGCAGTCATGGGCAACGTCATGCAGCACGAGTCGCTGCGCGAGAAGGGTGACGCCGTCAACGACCTCGTCCAGGACCTGGTGAGCGTCGTCCGCGAACGCGACGACGAAACCCTGCAGGCCATGCTCGATATCGACGAGCGGTCGGTCTACGAGGCCGCCCAGTCGTTCCTCGCCCGCGAGTTCGACGCCGAGATCGAGCTCTATGCCGAGGACGGCGACCCCCACGACCCTGCCGGGAAGGCCAGTCAGGCCGAGCCGTTCCGACCGGCAGTCCACCTCGAGTAGGTGCGTCGATCGCCGGAGCAGTCCTTATTTTCCCAGGTGACCGAGAGCAGCCCTTATTTTCTCAGGTGACCAATAGGTACGCATGAGCGAAGACGAATCAGAGCCGAGCGAAGACAAATCAGAGCCGAGCGAAGACTCCGCTGTCGTCGAGGTGCTGCGAACGGTGACACCCGGCTACAGCAGCCACGGAGACGTCGAAATGGACGTCATCGGCTGGTCGATATTCCTCGGGCTCGTGATCTTGCTGATGCCGTTCCTGCCCCTGCTGATCGTCGTCTGGCTGATCTCGAAGGGTCTCGAGAAACTCTAGATCTCGGTCCCGACCAGATCGAACGGGGTCCCGGCGTCGGCTTCTTCGGCGTGTTCGTAGGCGACGTGCGCGGCGGCGACGTCCTGGATCGCCAGCCCGGTCGAATCGAAGATCGTCACGCCCTCCGGACCGTCCGGGTCGTCCCGGCCCGGGATGCGGCCGGCGACGATCTCGCCCAGTTCGGCGTAGATGTCCGCGTCGTCGAGAAGTCCCTCGCTCCAGGGGACGTTGATCTCTCCGGAGTGGGTGCACTGTTCGTAGTCGTCGATGACGATCGTCGCCGCCTCGAGCACGTCGTCGGCGATCTCGTGTTTCCCGGCGGCGTCGGCCCCGATCGCGTTGACGTGCGTCTCCGGGCCGACCGACTCGACGATCGGCTCTTCGACCGGCGTGGTCGTCGAGACGACGTCACAGCGCGTGGCTTCCTCGATCGTGCCGCCGCGGACGTCGAACCGGTCCGCGAAGGCCGCGACGAACTCCTCGACGGCTTCCGGGTCGGCGTCGGCGACGACCACTTCTTCGATGTCCCGGACGGTCGCGATGGCTTCCAGCTGGGTGTGGGCCTGCGTGCCAGCGCCGACCAGCCCCAGCGACGCGGCGTCCTCGCGGGCGAGTTCCCGGGTCGCGACGGCGGCCGCAGCGCCGGTCCGCAGACGGGTGATCGTCGTCCCGTCCATCAGCGCCAGCGGGAAGGCAGTCTCCGGGTCGGAGTAGACGATCGTTCCCATGACTGTCGGCAGGCCGAACTGCAGTTCGTTGTCGGGGTGAACGTTGACCCACTTGACCGCGGCGGCGTCCCACTCGCCGGCGTCGAGATAAGCGGGCATCGACCGGAAGTCACCGTTGTACTGCGGGAGGTCGATGTAGGACTTGGCCGGCATCTGGGCGTCTCCGCGGGCGTCAGCGGCGAACGCGTCCGCGACGGCCTCGACGACCTCCGCGACCCCGGTGTGCTCGGTGACGACCTCAGCGGGAAGCAAGCGCGTCTGCATACAGGCCGGTCGCCGGTTGGCCACTTAATCGTTGGCCGCGGACGGAATCAGAACCCGAACGCGCGCCGGTACTGCGGCGGTCCCTCGATCTCGTCAGTCGCCTCCAGCGCCTGGGCGGCACGGAGCGCGAAATAGGGATCCCGGAGGTGTTCGCGGCCGACGATCGCCACGTCCGCGCGTCCGTTGGCGACGACCGCCTCGGCCTGTTCGGGCGTGGTGATGCCGCCGACGGCACCGACCGCAATCGCCCGGTCGGTCTCCTCGCGGATGCGCTCGGCGTAGCGGACCTGGTAGTTCGGCCCGGTCTGTTCGGGGCTCGAATCGGGGTGGATCCCGCCGCCGCTGACGTCGATCAGATCGACGCCCAGTGCCGCGAGTCTGTCGGCAAGGCGGACCGAGTCCTCGACGGTCCAGGACTCCCGGTCGGGCAGCCAGTCGGTCGCCGAGATTCGGACGAAGACCGGTTTGTCCTCGGGCCAGACCGACCGGACGGCCTCGGTCACCTCCCGGAGGAACCGGGTCCGGCCCTCGAAACCGCCGCCGTAGGCGTCCCCGCGGGTGTTCGTGACCGGCGAGAGGAACTCGTGGATGAGATAGCCGTGGGCGGCGTGGATCTCCGCGACCTCGAAGCCGGCCGCGAGTGCCCGTTCTGCGGCCGCTCGGAACGATTCGACGACGGATTCGATCTCCTCGGGCGCGAGTCGTTCGGTCGACGGGGCCTCGTCCTCGTAGGGCCACGGCTCGTCGGTCGGGCCGACGACCGTCCAGCCACCCTCGTCGAGGGCGACCGGGCCGTGGCCCTCCCAGGGTCGGGACGTCGAGGCCTTGCGGCCGGCGTGAGCGAGCTGGATGCCCGGAATCGATCCCTGCTCGCGAACGAACTCGGTGATCGGTTCGAGCGCGTCGGCGTGCTCGTCGCTCCAGATCCCCAGGTCCTCGGGGGAGATCCGTCCCCGGGGTTCGACTGCGGTCGCCTCGGTCATCACGAGTCCGGCTCCGCCGACGGCTCGCGAGCCGAGATGCGTGCGGTGCCACTCCGTCGCCAGCCCGTCACGCTGCTCGCAGGAGTACTGACACATCGGCGAGACCATCACGCGATTGGGAATCGACGTCTCGCGGAGTTCGAGCGGGGCAAACAGGCGTGTCATCGTCCGCGGTTGGATCGGGCACGACAAACCCATGTCGGTATCGGTCCACCTGCGAGCAACGACTAGTCGCTTTTCGGTGGCGCGACCCAGCCCGCTCCGGGGATCGTATCGCGGACGTCGAAGTCGAAGCGGTCGGTCACGAGCAGACTGACGCCGAACAGACCCGCGAATCCGGCCGGGATCCAGTTGCCGAAGGCGACGTTGATCGTCCCCCAGAGGATGACGAAGCTCACCAGATCGTCGAGCATGAACGGACACGAGCGCAGGCGGGCGAACAGCGCCTCGGTGTCGAACGCGACGTCGAACAGGACGACCGAGACGGTCGCCGAGAGCACCCAGCCGGCGTAGTTCGACCACGGGACGCCGTAATAAGCGCCGCCGCCCTCGTACATCCAGAAGCCCAGCCCGACGGCCGCCGGGTCCAGGACGAGATCCATCAGTAGCACCGTCGCGATCACCGCGAGCAAGCGGACCGACGTCGATCGAGCCTTCTCGCCGAGCAACAGCAGATCGAGCAGATAGCTGTTGAGCACCAGCGGGAAGAAAAACACGGGGAGACCGATCGGGACCAGTCCCAAAAGCATCGGCCCGAGGTCGATCCCGTACTCAAAGGCCCCGTAGGGCCAGCCCGTCGAGACGCCGAGCATCTCGATCCCGAAGGCGTAGGCCGTGACGGCCGCCAGCGCGAACGCGGCCCGCCGATCGACCAGCGGCGCGAGGCCGGCGACCAGCGGCAGCCGCATAACGATCACGCCCAGCAGGATGAACCACGGGTTGAACGACATGAACGAGACCGGATCGGGATACCACCCCATCGCCGAGGCGTACAGCGATATCGCGCCGACAGCGGGGAAGACCACCGCGATCGTAAAGCGGTTCTCCGAGACCAGGCGGTCGAGCCAGTCCTCGATGCCGGCCCGGTCCCGTCGCTCCAGGGGCGGGAACGGCGATTCAGGCATGCAGCATCACCCACAGCGCCGCCATGGTCAGCACTGCGCCGACGACCGTATTGATCGCCGGGAACCACCAGTAGGCCCGATCGACCGCCACTTCAGAGCGGGTGATCGCGATCGCGATCAGCGGGTAGACGCCCAGCACGCCACCGAGGAACGGGTGGACGACGCCGAACGCGACCGCTGCACCGAGCCAGACGAGCGCACAGTAGGCGTAGGTCCACTCTTTCCCAAGTAGTGTCGCCGTCGTTCGGATTCCCGCCTCGCGGTCGGGTTCGATGTCGGGAATCGCGCTGAAGGTGTGCATCGCCATCGTCCACAGCCAGCCGCCGACCATCGCCGCGAGCGGCGGGTACTGGCCCGCGACCGCGGCGTAGGCAGCGATCCCCGGGAGCGCGTACAGGCCGTTCGAGAGTGAGTCCAGAAGCGGCGTCGTCTTGAACCGCAGCGGGGGCGCGCTGTACTCGATCGCGAGCAGATAGAACAGCCCGATCGGAGCGATCGCCTCGGCGTTCAGGAACAGCACCAGCAACACGCCGAGGCCGCCGGCCGCGAACACCGCCAGGATCACCAGCGGATCGCCCCGATAGCGTACTTCCTTCTCGTCTTTCTTGGGATTGGCCTCGTCGATATCGGCGTCGAAGACGTCGTTGATCCCGTACAGGAAGACGTTCGCGGGCACGAGGAAGTACGCGAACAGCGCGACGGCGAGCGGTGAGAACAGCGCTCGGGGCGTGCTGGCGGCGTAGGCAACCCCGACGATCACCGGTCCGGCCAGATACAGCCAGAATCGGGGTCGCGAAAGCCAGAACAGATATCCCAGCGACGACTCCTCGGAGGGGAGGACGCCGCCGAACCGATCGCCGAGACTGGTGTCGGGCATGGGTCGACTCGCTTCAGTCACCGGTCTTCGGCCAGTGCCTGTGCAGCGTGTTCGCCGCTGATAAGCGTCATCGGGACGCCGATTCCGGGCGTGGTGAACGAGCCGGTGAAGTACAGCCCGTCGACCGCCGACGAGCGATTGTTCGGCCGCAAGAGCGCGGTCTGGCGGAGCGTGTGCGCCAGTCCCAGGGCCGTTCCCTCGGTGGCGTTGTACCGGTCGACGAAATCGTCGACGGCGAAGGTCTCCTCGACGACGATGCGATTGCGCAGATCGACGCCGGTGTTCGCCGCGACGTCCTCGAGGATCTCCTCACGGTAGCGCTCACGCAAGGCCTCGGTGTCGCGCAGCCCGGGTGCAAGCGGAACGAGCACGAACAGGTTGCTGTGTCCCTCGGGCGCGACGGCGTCGTCGGTCTTCGAGGGGACACAGAGGTAATACGCGGGGTCGTCGGGCCAGGCCGGGCGGTCGAAGATCTGCTCGAAGTGCGGATCCCAGTCCTCCGGCAGGACGAGGGTGTGATGGGCCAGTTCCTCGACGTCACCCTCGACGCCCAGGTACATGAGGAACGCAGAGGGGGCATAGGTGCGGCCTTCCCAGTAGTCAGCGTCGTACTGGCGCTCGTGTTCGGGCATCAGCTCCTGTTCGGCGTGGCGGTAGTCGGCGTTGACGACGACCCGATCGGGTCGGTAGATGTCACCGTCGACCGTCTCGACGTGGAAAGCGTCCTTTCGGCGCGTGATCTCGTCGACTTCGCTGTCGGTTTCGAAGGTGACGCCGAGTTCCTCGGCCAGTTCGGCGATGGCGTCGACGACGACACCAACCCCGCCAGGTCCGTCGCCGTCCTTCGGGACGGGATAGTAGACGCCGAGGTTGAAGTCGACGTGGCTCATCATGTTGTACAGCGCCGGCGTGTTCTCCGGGGAGCCGCCGAGGAAGACCAGCGTGTACTGCATGATCTGCTGGAGCTTGGGGTTCTGGAAGTAGTCCTCGACGTGTCCCTGCATCGAGCCCAGCAACTGGAACCCGATCGGGGCCGCGCGCATCACGTCCAGGTCGATCCAGTCTCTGAGCCGCGAGCGGTCCTCGTAGACGAACTGTTCCATCGCGGTCCGGTAGTGGGTCTCGCTGGTCGCGAGATACTCCTCGAAAGCCTCGCCAGCACCCGGCTCGATCGACTCGAACAGCTCGCGGTTTTCCGCCCGGTCAGGGCTGATATCGATGACCCGGTGATCCTGTGAGTCGCTCGATCCCCTGCTCGGGGCGTCGGGGAGACTGCTCGCCTCGCCGTCTTTGTAGAAGATCCGATAGTGTGGATCGAGCCGTTCGAGTTCGTAGAACTCCTCGGGTTCGCGATCGAAATGCTCGAAGAACCGCTCGAAGACGTCCGGCATGAGGTACCACGACGGGCCCATGTCGAAGACGAACCCCTCGCGTTCCAGCCGACTCGCCCGTCCACCCAGCTGTTCGTTCTTTTCCAGCACGGTGACGTCCGCGCCGGCGTCAGCGAGATAACACGCCGAGGAGAGTCCACCGATCCCGCCACCGACGACCACGACCTGCAGATCCGAAAGCGATTGCATCATTTGATATACCGTTTCCAACCGGCATAAATCACGTGCCAAACTGCTGGGGACGATCCTACGCGCCGTCCGGCGAATCGTAGACTCACGGCGTCGTCAGCGAACTCTTCGAGCGCGAGCGACGGCTCGCAGCGACCCGTGGGCCCGACGGGGTGATCACCGTGGCACGCTCAGCGCATCGAAGCTCTTATCTTCACGACTGGCGGACACTAACACAGACGGTTAACAACTATCCGGGCTGAATTACTAATGGGACGAACATCGACGGTTCAGGGAGTCGAGCTGACCGACGGCGAGACGATTCTGGGTCTCGGTTCGGTCGTAGCGTTTCTCGGGGTCTCGGTGCTGGCGGTCGTCACCGAGCGGTGGAAGCTGCTCGCGATCGCCTGGATCGCCTTCGGCGCGATGGCCGGCGGCGCACTGCTCGGGGCGCGCATGGGGGACCGCGACCCCACGCGACTGGTGTGGGGGTACGGCCTGGCGAGCGGCGCGATGATCACCAGTGCCGCCGTTTTTCTGGTCCCGCAAGCCATCAGCCAGCACGCGCAGGTAGGGGGGTTCGGCATCGCCGCCGGCGTCCTCATCGGGTACAACGCTCACACGGTTGGTCACCGGCTGACCCACCTGGAACTCCCGATGGACACGACCGCGACGGAGTTAGCCGCCCACGCACTCTCGGCCGGGCTCATTATTGGCGTCATCTACGGTGCGATGCCCGAGCTCGGTCTCTTGCTCGGGGTTGCGATCGTCTCCCACAAGGGCCCCGCCGGGTACGCGGCCGCCCGCCGCTCGACGCTCGCTGGCGACTCCGCGCTACCGATCTTGCTGCCGGCGGCAGGCGTCGGTCTGACCGCGATCCCCGTCGCGACGATCGCGTTCCCGGACTCCGCGGTCTTCAACGCCGCCGTCTTCGGGTTCGCGTCGGGCGTGTTCCTGCACGTGGCGATGGACTTTCTGCCTACCTGCGAGGTCGGCGGCGAGATCGACCAGCTGTCCGAACACGACGAGCACGCACACGCGGTCCTCGACCGGATGCGAACACACGCGCTCGCGAGCACGACCCTCGGCGGACTGGCCGTGCTCGTCGCGTGGCTCACGGTCGCGGCATAACGCGAGCCGTCCCTGATGTGCCTACTGTGCCGGCGAGCAGGTCGTCGTGAGAACGTACGTCTCGCCCGCGACGGTGCAGGCCGTCTGGACGTACTCGGTTCGGGCGGCCTGTTCGGGATCGCAGTCGACGCCCGTGCCGCGTTCGGACGCGTCCGCACAGTCTTCGATCGTCCCGTCGGGCAAGACGAGCCGAGTGCTGTCCCGGACCGCGTAGGAACGGTCCCACGACGGGATCGCGTGGACCGTCACGGGTTCGCCCGCGGCTGTCACCCGGGCGACGATCCGACCGACGACGCCGTCCTTAGAGACGTTCGGGACGAGCGTGATCGCCTCGTCGAGATCGGCCTCGGTGAAGGTCTTCAGACAGACCGCCGGATCGAGCGTGAGGGCGTCCATCGCGAGATCGACGCCGTCCGCGGCCAGCACGTCGAACAGCGCCGGGTCGACCGTCTCCCTGAAGGCCTCCCGTACGTCAGCGAGGTCGTCGTATCCCTCCCGCAACGTCGCCCGAACGTCCTCGGCGTCGACCTCCCTGATCACGTCCGAGACCGACCCGGCGATCGCGTCGCTACCCAGGAGGTCCCGCCGTGACGTCTCACCCCGGCGCAACCCCTGGGCGGCAGTCATCGTCTCCACGCACCCCCCACCGTCGACGATCTCGTCGAGCGTGTTCCGGTACTCCTCGTATTCCGCCTCGTCGGTCATATCTGGTCCTGTGGGGAGCCAGCGATATCAACGCTCCCGTTGGAGACGCGGCCCGGCGCGGAAAGTATGATGAACAAATATCCTAATCCTTATGAGCGCAGGGCCATCTGCCCAAGGTATGGCCCCACATACCGACAAGTCGAACCAGTTGACGCGCCGCCGGATACTCGCTGCCGCGGGGGTAGCCGGTATCGGAGCCATCACCGGGTGTAACGCTGACGGCGACGGAACGGAGACGCCGACGGGGACAGACACCACGACGGCGGGGAAGACGGAAACGCCCACGCCGTCGGAGCCGTCCAGTGAACTGCTCCAGCCGTCGGACGTGCCGCGGATCGAACCCGGAGACTCGCACCATCCTGGTCCGCCGCGGTTCACAAGCGTCGGGGCCGAGCCGCTGGGCGAACTCCTGCACGGGCCCGGAACGGACACGAACCTCTCGCCACTCGACGTCGAGCTGTCCGGCGTCGACGGCGACCTCGCGCCGTTCGATCCGGATCGGGACGCCGACTACGCATGGTCGATCGCCGAGGCCCCAGCGGCCTCCGAGGCGGACCTCGGCGATACGTCAGTCGTTCACTTCGAGCCGGACGTGCCGGGCGAGTACCGCCTGGAGATGGACGGCCCGGACGAGACCTGCGAGTTGACCGTCAGGGCGTTCCCCAAGGAAGACGAAGACGACCCTCAGCCGCGGGTCACGCTCAGTGCCGAGTTGAACGAGGACGGCGATCAATTCATCGTCGAGGCCGACGCCCGACCCAGTCCCGACAGCGACAACGCCGTCGAGGATCTGGACGTGGAGTTCTACGTCGACGACCGCGATCGGGACGCACTGGACGATCCCGGACTCCTCGTCCCGTCGTCGGTCTCGGGGACGTCTCACACCGCGACCGTTCCCGTCGAAGCGGTTACTGAGACCGTCAGAATCCACGCCGTCGCGGTCGACGATCGCCACAGCGTCGCCGATTTCGTCCGCCTGGAGCCGGACGGCTCGACGGCACACCCCAACGATCCCCCGGAGTGGATCGAAGACGCGACGATCTACGAGATCTTCGTCCGCCGGTTCGACGACGAGGTGACCTTCGAGACGATCGAGAGTCGGCTCGACTATCTCGAGGAGCTGGGCGTCGACGCGCTCTGGCTGACGCCGGTCCTGGACGCCCACAGCCACCGCGACGAGACCCAGCCGGGCGGCCCGCACGGCTACGACGTCATCGACTACTACGAGACGGCCGACGACCTGGGCAGCACCGAGGACTTCGAGGCGCTGGTCGAGGCCGCCCACGAGCGAGACATCAGGGTCATCTTCGACCTCGTCATCAACCACACGGCCCGCGAACACCCGTACTTCCAGGCCGCAAAGCACGACCGAAACGTCGCCGAGGACGATCAGGAGTTCTTCCGCGGGCTCTACGAGTGGGCGTACGGCGACACGGCCCTGACCTACGCGTACTGGCAGGGGATCCCGGTCGTCGATTACGACTCGCTGGCGCTGCGGTCGTGGCTGCTCGACGTCGTCGACCACTGGCAGGGGATCGTCGACGGCTTCCGGTGTGACGTCGCCTGGGGCGTCCCGCGGAGCTTCTGGATGAACGTCCGCGACCGCGTCAAGGCCCGCGACGAGGACTTTCTCCTGCTCGACGAGACGGTCCCCTGGCACAGCGACCTCGCGGAGAACCAGTTCGACGCCCACTTCGATTACGGGTTCAACGAGACGCTTCGCGCGATCGGCCGGGGCGAGGCAGACGCCACGGCCGTCAACGACGTGCTCGACGATCGGGCGACGGAGGGCTACCCCGGCCACACGGCCTTCCTCAACTACGTCGAAAACCACGACATGGAACGGTATCTCTCGATCGGCGACCGCGACTCGCAGATGGCTGCCGGCGCGGCGACGTTCACCCTGCCCGGCGCGCCGATGCTCTACTACGGCCAGGAGACCGGCGTCGCCGACCAGCGCGGGACGATGAACTGGGACGATGTCGACGAGGAACTCACGGCCTACTACGAGAACCTGATCGCGGCCCGCGACTCGCTGTCCGAACTGGCAAGCGACGCTCCGACGACGCCGATCGAACTCGACGACCAGCCGGACGGGGTCGTCGCCTACGCCCGCGGGAGCGAGGACGGGCAGGTACTGGTCGTGCTCAACTTCGGGGGGGACGCCGCGACCGTCTCGCTACCGGCCGGCGTCGAAACGACCGATCTGCTGACCGACATCGACGTCTCCGACGGCGACGGCGTCAGCGTCGAGCACGCGGTCGTCCTCCGTGCTGACAGAGCCGAACTGTGAGACTGTACGGCCCCGCAGCGACCACTGGACTGGAGGCTGCAACCCCGTCAGACTTAAATGCCCCTCTGGCGAAGCGGGGAACAGTCCGATGGCGAAAGTAGAGATCAACGTACCGGAGCACCTGGAGATGCAGATCGCCCAGCTCGTCGAGAAAGGCGAGTTCCTCAACCGCGAGGAAGCGATCGAAGATCTGCTCTCGACAGGATTGAAAGCCTACAAGACGAGCGGGCCGATCGACGAGGAGGAAGAGCCGGGACTGGAAGACGACGGGATGATGGGTCACGACGACGAGTACGTGTTCTGACTCGGAACTGGCGGTCGACGTTCGACCGGACGCGGCGATTCTCGCGGAACGTACGTCTGGTAGTCTCTGGCGGGCAATCCTTAAGCCGCCGTCTGTCCAACTAAGACACACGAATGCACAAAGACGAGCTCTTAGAACTCCACGAGCACATGGTTACCATCATGGAGTACTTCCGCGAACAGGACCACGTCGAAGAGGGGCTGTTCGACCCCTACGAGGAGCTCGACGTCACGCCCGCGGACGTCCACAAGTCCAAGAGCGAACACAAACACGCCGTGTTCGTCCTGGGCAACGCCCTGGCCACGGCGATGAGCGACGACGAGTTCTCCGACGCCGGTCGCATCGGCAAGCGGATGAAGGAACTGGCCGAGGACGCCGAATCGAAGATCTAGAACTGCGGTTCTCGTTCGGCCACGAACGCGGAGACTCCCTCCTCGAAATCGTCAGTGTCGGCCAGTCGCGACGCCGTCTCGAGTTCCCTATCCAGTGTCTGCTGTAGATCGGCGTGCTTCGCCCGGAGGAGGTCCTTGGCCGCGATCAGTGCCTCTCGGGGGCCAGTCGACAGCGTCGCCAGGAGCGAGACGAGTTCGTCTTCGAAGGTGTCGACGGCATAGACGTCGGTAAACAGCCCCAGCTCGGCCGCTCGCCCGGCCGCGACCAATTCGCCGGTGTACAGCAGCTGCAGGGCGGTGTCGCGGTCGACGACCTGTGGAAGGAGATAGGTGACCCCTGCGGTAGCTGCGAGCCCGAATCGCCGGAATCCGAAGCCGATCGATCCCTCGGTGCTCGCGATCCGGAGGTCACAGGCAAGCGCGAGCGCCGCCCCGGCACCGAAGGTCGGTCCGTCGACGGCAGCGACGGTCGGCAGCGGACAATCGTAAACGGCAGCCACGGCGTCGCCGACCGCTTCGAGACGTTCGCGCCACGCCGACGCATCGAGGTTTCCCCGGACACGCCCGACGTGTGCGCCGACGTCTCCGCTCGCACAGAACGTGTCGCCCTCGCCGCGGAGGAGAACGCAGTGAGCGTCGGTATCCTCCAGGCCCGCGATTGCGTCGGCGAGTTGCGTCGCGGTCGCTGCCGTGAGCGCATTGCGCCCGTCGGGGTCCGCAAGCGAGCAGATCACGACCCGATCGGAGCGCTCGATGGAAACGGTCATGGCTCGATGGTCGGCACAGCCACTCAAAAGAGTTGGCAGCAAACGGCGACGCGGCGCCCCACAGAGTACCCGGAGCGACCGGCGTCCGGCCAGGCGCCCCGACCGACGCCCCACCAATTTGGCGGTAGTTTCAGAACGGAGCGCCACGACGGGACGGTATGCGCATCCACTGGCATCGCCGCGACCTCCGGGTGGCCGACAACCTGCCACTGGTCGAGGCCGACGCGGACGGTCCGGTCGTCCCGGTGTTCGTCTTCGACAGGGACGTCCTCGGTCAGGCCGGACCGCCGCGAGTCGCGTTCATGCTCGACGCGCTCGAATCGCTTCGCGAGGCCTATCGATCGCGGGGGAGCGACCTGCTGATCCGCGAGGGTGACCCGCACGAGATGTTGCCGGAACTCGCCGAACAGTTCGACGCCGACGCCGTCACCTGGGGGCGCGACTATTCCGGTCTCGCCCGCGAGCGCGATACCGACGTTCGACAGGCGCTGGACGCGGCCGGCGTCGCCCGCGAGGCCGTCCACGACGCGGTCTGTCACGAGCCCGGCGCGATCCGCACGAACGACGGCGACCCCTACTCGGTGTTCACTTACTTCGGCCGCAAGTGGCACGATCGGGAGAAGCACCCGGCTGTCGATCCGCCCGATCGGGAACGACTGGCCGACGTCTCCGACGGCGAACCGATCCCGACGCTCGAAGAGTTAGGCTTCGAGGAGCCGGAGGCGGAGATTCCGCCGGCAAGCACCGCCGCGGCTCGGGAACGGCTCGAACGCTTCTGCGAGGAGGACATCTATCGCTACGGGGAGCGGCGGGACTATCCCGCCGACGACGGCACCTCGCGACTCTCGGCACACCTGAAGTTCGGGACGATCGGAATCCGGGAGGTGTACGAGGCGACCGAGGCGGCCAAACGCGGCGTCGACGGGGACCGACGCGAATCGGTCGAAGAGTTCCAGGACCAGCTAGCCTGGCGGGAGTTCTACACGCAGGTGCTATATTTCAATCCCGGGGTCGTCACCGAGAACTACAAGGACTACGAGCGGGAGATCGCCTGGCGCGAGGACGAGGCGGCCGTCCAGGCCTGGAAGGACGGCCGGACGGGCTATCCGATCGTCGACGCGGGCATGCGCCAGCTACGCGAGGAGGCGTACATGCACAACCGCGTGCGGATGATCGTCGCCTCCTTTTTGACCAAGGATCTGCTGGTGGACTGGCGCGTGGGCTACGAGTGGTTCCGCCGGAAGCTCGTCGATCACGACACCGCCAACGACAACGGCGGCTGGCAGTGGGCGGCCTCGACGGGAACTGACGCCCAGCCGTACTTCCGGATCTTCAACCCGATGACCCAGGGCGAGCGCTACGATCCCGACGCCGAGTACGTCAAGCGGTACGTGCCCGAGCTACGCGGGGTCGACCCGGAGATCATCCACGGCTGGCACGAGGCGTCGCTCACCCAGCGACGGAACGCGGCCCCCGAATACCCGGATCCGATCGTCGATCACAGCGAGCGTCGGGAGGCGGCGATCGAGATGTTCGAGACGGCTCGCGGGGCAGCAAGCGAGTGAACCGCCTCGGGGTCAAGTGGTTCGAGACACGAAGCGTCTCGTCATCTGCTTACGGGCCGCGTCCGCTCGTAGGTTCGCTGGAGGGCGTACGAGATACAGAGTATGTGCAATATTGTTTCCAGGACAACATTTACAGCCAGGAGTCGGTATATTCGATGCTATGAGACTGTACTTCCGGAACGCGATGAAAAACATGGTGAAGACCTATCAGTTTATTTTCTTGCGGGTCGCCATCGGATTGGCGCTGGCGTTCGGGTTGATCCTCTCGCTGGTCGCGTCGACGTGATTGTTCCTGACGTTCGAACTGACTGTTGCCAAACCTGCAATTGTCGTTCTCTTTGTTTTCCTGTCGCTCTTCAGTTATATTCTGGGACCGTACCTGCTCTACCTCGTCGAGGCCGGACACGTCGCCGTGTTGACGCACGTGATTCTAGAAGACGAGATACCGACGAACCAGATTCGGTTCGGGCTAACAGAGGTCAGGACGAACTTTGCCAGCGTCACCGGGCTGTTCGTCCTCGACCTCGCGATCCGACGAGTGCTCAGACAGCTCAACGCGATCATCAACAGAATCGTCAGCAGCCTCACTGAAAGCCTCTCCAGCGGCGGACGACAGCAGGAGGCCGGCGTCATCCAGGGTGTCGTCGGAATCGTCCAGCTCGCACTGAACATCACGATCAGCTACGTCGACAAGGCAATCTTGGCGAACATCTACCGTAGCGACGCCGAGAATAACTGGAAACCGGCGAAGGACGGCGTACTCCTGTACGCGATGACGTGGAAGCCAGTTCTCGCGTCTGCCCTCATTATATCGACCGTCTTCTATGGACCACTCATCGTCGTGGGGTACTTTAGTGAAGAGATTCTCGACGCGTTAGGGGGAGAGGAGGCCGTGATAGCCCAGATCGAACGTTCCTGCTTGGCCTTTCGGACGTCGGACTCCTGTCTCCCCTCGTCGTCGTGCTCGGCTTATTGACTGTCTTCCACTACGGACTCGTCAAACCGAGGCTGACGACGCTGATCGTCACTATCTTCCTGAACGAAACGGCAGGCGAACGACCGAACGAAGAGTGGGAGCAACGCCTCCGGGACCACTCGCCCGAGTATCGCGCGTTCGAACGCAGGGCCGAGAGCAGTGAGGACGTCCCCGAGAAGACGGGAACGTGGCGGGATCTGTTCCTCCCGTAGCCCCTGCTCGCTTCTCATAGGGATTAGCGTAGCCGATCGGAGGAACTCTCACTCCGATCGGGGAACCGGATCATCGTTCCCGGGCGAAATCTATGGATTTCTACGCTAATCCCTATCAGTGGGTGATTCGGTCAGCCCGGCACGTGCATCGAACGACTGCGGAACACGCACCCCGTCAAGTGCGGTATGCGTCCGTCACGATGTACAGAGAGGGGCGAACAAAGGCACGCGCACCCGGCAACGACTGATCACACGATCGCCGACCAGACCGGAGCGACGAACTGGAAGAGGCTGAGATAACCGACGTACAGCAGCGCGAGCACGGAGGCACCGATCGCGCCCTTCGGCGCGTCGAGTTCGACGCCGCGGCGGAGTTCGGCGTTGCGGGCCTCGAACTCGAAGAAGTCAGTGATGAACAGCCCGAGGATCAGCGTCGAGGCGACGATCCCGCCGTGCTGGTTGAGCGTCGTGTAATAAAAGGCGGCGAGTACCAGTGCGACGTTCGAGGCGACGTGCAGGGGATGGCGCGACAGGCGCTCCGTGTCGTCGCCGGCCTCACTGACGTGTTTCCGATGTGCGAGCAGCCGCGTGACGACGTTGACGAGTAGCAGGCCGAGCAAGAGGTACTCGACGGTCCCCGCCCCGCCGAGAAGGGAGTCGACGGCGCCGAGCGGCCCGGGGAGTTGATAAGCTGGCGCTGGCATATACCCACCTGCGAGCCAGGCGCATATTAAGATGTTTCTACCGGCGAACCTTCCCGGGGAGAGCCGTCAACCGGCTGGAAGCAGGACTGACTCTCCGGAACGCGATAGGTCCGGAGCGCGTCGACGACGTCGATCGTGATCGGCGTCAGCGGCGGCACGCGCCCGGCGTCGCGATCGTCGACCAGCAGCGTGACGCCGGCTTCCTCGCGGGCGACCTGCGCCAGGAGAACCGTGCCGTGGTCGGGGACCGGCACGACCCACTGATCGAGCGATGTGGCGAAGGCGGCCACGGGGACGACCGCGGCCGCCCGCGTCTCCGGCGCGAACACGGGAGCATCGAGCCGTCGGGCGTACCCGCTGGTCCCCGCGGCAGTGGCGAGCACGAACCCGTCGGCGCGAAACTGTGCGATCCGGTCGGAGGGAGTTTCGAGTTCGAACTCGGAGATGTGGGCCGCCTCTTCGGTGACGAGCATGACATCGAACAACGCCCGTCCGCGGAGCTTTCCGTCGGTCTCGACCCCGAGGATCGGCAGTTCGAACTCGCTCGCACGGCCGTTCCGGACGCTGTCGAGAGCAGCGTCGATCCGCTCGCGCGGCACCGATCGAACGCCTGTCCCGGCCTCAACCGGCAAGATCGGGGTCGAACACCCCTTTCGGGCGAGTTCTAGCAGCGCGGACTCACCGACCGCGACGACGACGTCCGCGGCATCGCAGTCGGCGACTGTCGCCGCGTCCGCCAGCGCCTCGGCCGACTCGCCAGTCACGTGGACGCGAACGGCGCCTGCCAGGTCGTCACTCATATGTCGGGGGTAGGTGAGGGTGGCAAAAAAGCCACCGCACCGGGACAGGATCGCCGCCCGCGGACACACGCACAGGAGCCGCGCTCACCGCTCACGGGAGAGGAGCGCAGCGACGGCGCCCCGATCGACTGTCCCGGAGGCAGTCCGGGGCAACTCGTCGGTGACTGCGATCGTCTTCGGCACCTCGAAAACGGCCAGGCGGTCCCGGCAGTGGGCCTCGACCGCCTCGGGATCGACCCCACCGACGACCAGCGCGGCGACGCGCTCGCCCCACTCAGGGTCGGGGAGCCCGACGACCGCGGCGTCCTCGACGTTCGGGTGCTTGCGGATGGCTGCCGCCACCGTCTCGGGGTCGACGTTCTCTCCCCCGGAGACGATCCGATCGTCGCTCCGTCCCTCGATCCAGATCCGTCCGTCAGCGTCTCGGTAGCCCAAATCGCCCGTGTGCAGTCCAGCCTCATCGAACGCTTCGGCGGTCCGGTCCTCCTCGAGATATCCGGGCGTCACCGTCGGTCCCGAGACGACGACCTCGCCGACCTCGTCCGGCTCGGCAGGCTTGCCATCGACGATTATTCGGACAGTCGTGTTGACGAGCGGCTGTCCGACTGTCCCGGGGTTCGCAGTCGCCTGTGCCGGCGTGGCGGTGGCGACCTGGGAAGCCGTCTCGGTCGTGCCGTAGGTCGGGGAGACGGGGACGTCTCTATCGGTTGCACGGACGATCAGCGATTCGTCGGCCGGTGCGCCCCCGAGCAGTACCGCATCGAGGGCGGCCGGCGGCTCCCACCCCGCATCGAGCATGCGATCCAGCATCGTCGGCACGAGCGAGACGCCAGTGATCGCCTCCTCGTCGATGACTGCGCCCGTCGCCTCGGCGTCGAACTCGCGCTGGACGACCAGCGTGGTGCCGTACAGGGCGGTCCGAACGATCGGCGCGAGCCCGCCCATGTGATACATCGGGAGACAGCACAACCATCGGTCGTCGGGCGCGACGCCGAGCCGGTAGGCCGAGGCCTCCGCGCTGGCGAGCAGGTTCCGACGCGTCAGCCTGACGCCTTTCGGTTCGCCCGTCGTCCCCGAGGTGAACATGATCACTGCGAGGGCATCCGGCTCTCGACTGATGGGGACGAAGCCGTCGGGGTCCGCGCTCGGGAGTCGGTCGACGTCGACGTTCTCGTCGGTGGACGCACCCGGATCGATCGAGACGGTCGTCTCGACCCCGAGTTCCCGTGCTGTCTCGGCGGTCTCGGCTCCGCAGATCAGCACGTCCACGTCCGCGTGTTCGGCCTGCGACGACAGCGCGTCGGTGGGCTTCTCGACGTTCAGCGGGACGAGCACGCCGCCGAGGCGGGCGACAGCGTGGACGAGCCGGACGAACGCGGGCCGAGTGGGGAGCAAGAGTCCGACACGAGTTCCCAGCGAGACGCCGATCGGCTCCAGGCCGGCCGCGAGTTCGTCCACCTCGGCATCGAGTTCGCGAACGGTCCACTCGCGGCCGGTGTCGGCGTCGATCAGCACCGTCCGGTCGGGCGTCGTCTTCGCCCGGTGGGTCAGCAGATCGTAGCGGGGCCAGCGGTCAGTCATAGTCCACCTCCACCCCGAGACCCGACGATTGCGGGACGGCGATTCGCCCGTCGGCAACCGGACACGAGTCGGGAGCGAGATCCTCGGCCAGCCGGTCGGCAGTCGCCAGCCCGCAAGCACGAACCGCTGGAATCGCGGCGGCGACGTGGACCGCAGCGGTCCGGGCGATCACGGCGTCGACGGTTGTCGTCACCACCGGCTCGACCCCGTGGTCGCGGGCGCGCATCGCCAGCGCGTGAGCGTTGTCCGGCCCGCCGACGACCATCGGTTTGAGGATCAGGACGTCCGCAGCGTCGGCGTCGAGGATCGTCTGGGGTACGTACTCGGACAGACTCTCGTCCAGTGCGATGTCGACGCCGCGACCGCGCAGCTCGCGGTGGCCAGCGACGTCGTCGGCGGCGAGGGGCTGTTCGACGTACGAGACGCCTGCGCTCGCGAACTCCTCGACGGCCTCGCGTGCCGTCTCGCGGTCGTAAGCGGCGTTGGCGTCCACACGGAGCTCGACGTCCTCGCTCACGACCTCGCGGACAGCCCGAAGTCGCCGGCCGTCCGCGGCAACCGATCGCGCGCCGACCTTGCACTTCAGCGCCTCGAACCCCGATTCGATCGCTTCCTCGGCTGCCTCGACTGTCGCCGCGACCGGCGCGTCGCCGATCGTCGCGTTCACCGGAACGGACGAGACCGACCCCACGTCGGCGTCGAACCACTGATACAGTGAGACGCCGTCAGCACGGGCGTCGGCGTCGAGCAGTGCCGTCGCGAAGCCGTGGCGTGCGGCGGGCGTCTCGGCGGCATCGAGTTCGAGTAACGCTGGCCCGTGGCCCGAGCCGTCGCGTTCGCTGGCGTCTTCGTCGGCGACCGCGGCCGCGCGATCGAGGGCCTCGCGACATGCCTCGATCGACTCCGTCCAGCCCGGCAGCGGCGTCGCCTCGCCGACGCCTCGCTCGCCACGGTGGCGATAGGCGACGGTGAATCCCTCGCGAGCGTCGATCGTTCCCGCTGCCGTCGCGAGCGGGTCGGCCAGTTCGAGCGCGAACGGGTCGATCTTCATAGTGCCAGCCCCGCGGCGAACAGCAGTGCGTGTGCGATCATCGTCTGACCGGTGCGTTCCAGCGCCGGATTGAGCGCCTCGCCGCTCCGCTCTGTCAGGACCGTTTTCGTGACGCGGGCCGCGAGGGGTAGCGACAAAAGCGGCGCCAGCGCCGCCAATCCGTACTCGGGGTCGAGCGCGAAGACCACCGGGACGGTGTAGCCCATTCCCATCAACAGGAGGTACTCAGCGCGTGCGCCGCGATAGCCCAGGATGACCGCCAGCGTCCGCTTGCCGGTTTCGCGGTCGGTCTCGATGTCGCGGATGTTGTTGACGACGAGCACGCACGTCGAGAGCGCGGCCGCCGGCAGGCTCGCGACGACGGCGTCGACGGGGACGCTCCCGGCGGGCAACCCCAGCGGGAACAGCCCCACTCCGGCCATGTTCGCGACGGCCTGGACGTAGTAGGTTCCGGTGACGGCGATGACGCCGAAGTAGACGAACACGAACAGATCGCCCAGCCCGCGGTAGCCGTAGGGGTAGGGGCCGCCGGTGTAGAGCACCCCGGCGACGATCGAGGAGAGACCGACGACGAGGATCGGCACGCCACCGATCGCGACCAGGTAGACGCCGACGAACACGGCCAGTCCGTAGGTCGCGATCATCGCCTGCTTGACGCGCTCGGGTTCGATCAGCCCGCCCGCGGTAACGCGGGTGAACCCCTCGCGGTCCTCCGTGTCCGCCCCCTTGACGGCGTCGTAGTAGTCGTTGGCGAAGTTGGTCCCGATCTGGATCAACAGCGCGCCGACCAGCGCCGAAAGCGCGGGCAGGAGCGCGAAGACGCCGGCGTGAATCGCCAGCCCGACGCCCACGACGACCGGCGCGGTGCCGGCGGGCAGCGTCTGTGGCCGGGCGGCCATCAGCCAGGCCTTCCGCCGGGAGACGTCTGCAGTACTCATTGGCGGAGTTTGGGACGGTACCGTCAAAGCCGCTGTGGATCTCGTACCGTTGTCTCGACAGGATTCACCCCCTCAGCTATCGACAGAAGTTGCGGGAGAAACCCCACCCACCAGGGGCGAGGCTCAACCGGGAAGGACGATATTGATGCCACCAACGACGAGACCGACGAGGCCGGTCCGCAAGCCCGCAATCACCCAGTTTTGATCCGAGATGTTCCCCATGTACGCCCCGAAGACGAACAACAAGCCGACACCGATCAGTACACCGAGGACGGTCGCCCAGAGCAACGAGAGCACCGCGCCGACGAAGAAATACGGGACAATCGGTAACAGCATACCGAGGGTCGGACCGAGCCCGCTCATCACGGCATTCACTTTCCGGGCGTCGCTCTTCCGTTCGTGGAGTTCCGTCCCTTCGAGCCCGATGAGCAGTCGATCCTCGACACGCTGTAGCTCGGCGAGTTTCTCGGCGCGCTCGATCTCCCAGACGCTCCAGACGCCGGAAGCAGCCAGTCCGACGGTTCCGCCGGCGACGACCCGGATGATCTCCATGCCAGTCTGGTTTCCGCCGAGGAACGACCCCACGATGATGCCGATGCTAGTCAGCGTCCCGTCGAACCCGTTCGAGATGAAATACCGGCGGGAGATCGACCGGACCTCCTCGTCCCTGAGAAGTTCTCGGAGAAACGCAAGTCTCGATGTCACGATTCAGTCCTGGTGGGTCGGACTTTCCTCGACCAGTCGGTCCCCACAGACGACCTCGTCGACGGAGTGGATCGTCCCGCCGAGGGCCTCTACCTCCGTCGCAACAGCCTCGTCGTCGATCGACTCTCCCTCGATGGTGATCTTGAGGTTCTGGACGTCCTTGTCCGATTCGAGAAGCGAAACGTTCGCCCCGTCGACACCCTCAATGTCGGCGAGTCTCCGGGCAAACTGGACAGTTTCGACCTCGTTTGGCTTCAGGAGGTCGAGAACCAGCCGTCTGAGTGCACTCATACATTCTGACCGTTCGGACACGGTTCGCTTAGGTATTTGGTGTCTTTCCGCACAGCTGGGCAGGTGCCGGTTGCCGCGGAAGCGTGCGCGACGCAGGGGCGAACGCGGAACTCGAACGAAATGAGAGTCTCGGACACGCGAACGGAGGAACGAAATGAGAGTTCGAATACGCAAACGGGGAACGAAGTGACCAGCGAGCGTCGCGGTGCTCGCGAGGACACCCGACGCAGCAAACAGTGGTTTCAGTAGTGCCAGGGAAAGTCCTCGAATTCGGGCTCCCGGCCCTCGTTGAAGGCGTCCCGGCCTTCCTCGGCCTCGTCGGTCATGTACGCCAGCCGGGTCGCCTCGCCGGCGAAGACCTGCTGGCCGACCATCCCGTCGTCGGTGAGGTTGAACCCGTACTTCAACATCCGCATCGCCGTCGGGGACTTGCCGGTCATCGTCTCGGCCCACTCCAGGGCGGTCTCTTCCAGTCGCTCGTGGGGTACCACTTCGTTGACCATGCCCATGTCGGCGGCCTCTTCGGCGGAGTAGGTCTTCCCGAGGAAGAACACCTCCCGGGCCTTCTTCTGGCCGATCTGCTTGGCGAGATACGCCGACCCGAAGCCGGAGTCGAACGAGGCCACGTCGGGGTCGGTCTGGAGGAACTTCGCGTGTTCGGCGCTCGCCAGCGTCATGTCACAGACGACGTGCAGCGAGTGGCCGCCGCCGACTGCCCAGCCCGGTACGACTGCCACCACGGGCTTAGGGATGTGGCGGATCTGGCGCTGCACCTCCAGGATGTGCAGGCGACCGACGTTCTCGGGCGCGTCGGGGTTGTCCGGACCGTCGCTCGCTCGCGGGTCGGTCCCCTTCCCGCTCGTCGCCGAGTCGCGTGGCGACTCGCTGTATTCATACCCGGAATCGCCACGGATCGACTGATCGCCGCCCGCACAGAACGCCCAACCGCCGTCTTTCGGGGAGGGGCCGTTGCCGGTCAGCAGAACGCAGCCGACGTCAGTCTGGCGCTTGGCGTGGTCGAGCGCGGTCGAGAGCTCGTCGACGGTTTCGGGTCGAAAGGCGTTGCGGACCGCCGGTCGGTCGAAGGCGATCCGGACCGCGCCGACCTCGCGGGCGCGGTGGTAGGTAATGTCCGAGAAGTCGAACCGGTCGATCGGGTCCCAGCGGTCGGGATCGAATATCTCCGAGACCATGGCCGTGCTGGGTCCGGGAGCGCAAAAAAGGTGCTCGCTCCGTCGGGAGATTTTTGCACCGAGAGCGGATAGATCCGAGGAGGCCGGTCCCCAATGGCAGAGACGTTCTACGACGTGCTCGGGGTGGACACAGACGCCGACGAGTCGGCTATCGACGACGCCTTTCGCGAGCGGATCAAAGCGGTCCATCCGGACGTCAGCGACGATCCCGAGGCCGAAGAGCGCTCTCGCAAGCTGATCGAGGCCAAGGAGGTGCTCACCGACGAGGCGGAACGCGCCCGCTACGATCGACTCGGGCACGATCAGTACGTCCGCCGGGCCGACACCGACGCGAGCTGGACAGCCGACACGACCACGCGATCGCCGTCCGAGGCGGCCACAGAATGGACGGAGACGGACAGTGACGCGAGCGGTGCGGCCGAGTCCACCTGGTCCGGACGGGGCGAGTGGCGACACAGACGACGGCGCAGCCACGGGAGTCGGCGGGCACGGGGTCGGCGAGGTGCCGGCGACGTCGGAGCCGATGACGGCGGCCGGACCCAGTCGACCGGTGGCGATCAGACACAGTCGGCCGGCGACGCCGCCGATCGGACGGCCGAACGGAGCGACGGCCCGACGGCGAGTACCGCCACCTCGTCGGGCGAGACGCAGACCTCGGCCGGAGTCGGCACGTCGGGCAACGTCGGCGGGTCGGTCGGCTGGGCGACGGGCGGTAGCTACGCGGTTCGCAACGAGCCGAGTCGAACCGGTATCAGTCGGGGCCGGCTGTTCCCGCCGACCCAGTCGGTCGTGCTACTCGTCGCTGCGTTCTTTTCGTATCCCGGATTGATCTTCAGTAGCGTCTTTCCCGGGTTCTCGCCGATCGTCAACGTCATCGTCGCGGCGTGCACGCTCGCGCTGATCGTCTATCTCGCGTCGATGCCCGAAGTCGGGATCTACGTCTTCGGCGGCTGGACGGTGCTGGGGACGTTCGTCGTCCTCGCGAGCACGATCGATCCGCTGTCGCCCCTCGGCCTGCTCGTCCTCGGGGTGACGTGGCTCCCGCTCGGCCTGACGGTCCTGACCTACTGGGCACTTCGGTGGTAGGGGAGCTCAGCGGACCGCCGAGCACACTCGCTCGTGAAGCCGCTCGCGCGTACGGTGACTCGCGTCGGCGTCGAATCGAATCTCGATGATCTGCGTGCCGTCGCTTTCGATAGAGTCGGAGTAGGCCGCCTCGAAGTCCGCGAGGTCCTCGACGATCGCGTACTCCAGTCCGTAGAGGTCGCCGACGGGCTCGAAGTCGATCCCGTGTGGTGTCTTGAAGTACTCCGTGAACGGCGGGTCGAACTCCTCAATGGAGAGCATGTGAAAGATCCCGCCGCCGTCGTTGTTCAGCAGAACGATCGTGGCGTCGACGCCACAGCGCTCGACCGCGAGCAGCCCGTTCATGTCGTGATAGAACGCCAGGTCACCGATCACGAGCACGAGCGGGTCGTCGGTGGCGCTGCCGGCGCCGAGTGCCGTGCTCGTGACCCCGTCGATCCCGCTCGCACCGCGGTTGCCGAGCACCGTCAGATCGGCCGAGCGGGGACGGGCGAACCGGTCGAGATCCCGGACGGGCATACTGTTTGAGACCACGACTGTCGCCGGATCGGGTGCCTCACTGGCGACCGTCGAGAGGACGGCCCCCTCGAAGTGCTCGGTCCCGACGGCGTCCCCGACGTGCTCCCAGTGAACGCGTTCGGCACGGCGGAACCGCTCGCGCCAGTCAGCGTCGACAGGGCTGTCAGCCCGCTCGGTCAGTCGATCGGCCACCCGGCTGGCGAGTCGGTCAGCCAACCAGGTCGGATCGGCCGTGACGAGGTCCGTCGCGGTGAACTCGGCTTCGCGCCAGCCGCCGGCGGGGTCGATCACGAACTGCCGGTCGGCGCGGTCCCGCAGGTAGTGTCGCAGGATCTTCGACGTCGGCGAGGCGCCGAATCGAACGACGACGTCCGGCGCGGGCCAGGCGTCGGCCGCGTCGAGATAGGAGTCGTAGCCGCCACAGACGAGGGTACCGGGCGAGTCGTGACCAAAGCGATGCCCCGACAGCGGATCGGCCAGCACGGGGAAGCCGGTCGCCTCGGCCAGCGCCGAAAGCGTCTCGCGCGACGGCGTCGGCCTGTTCGTCGGGCCGGTCACGAGCAGTCCCCGATCGGCACCGGCGAGCGTGTCGGCGAGCGACTCGACCGCGTCCTGTGCGAGCGTCGGCCGCCCCCGGGTCGTCCGGACGAACGGCCCCGCGCGCCCCTCGACACCGAGGGGAGCCCGCTCGTTCAGGCCGTCGGGCACGTCGCCAGGTGTCTCGGTCGGTTCGAGCGGCTTGGCGACGGGAACGTTCAGGTGGACGGGGCCGGGCGGCGTGCCGGTCGCCCGTTCGACGGCCCGGTCGGCGGCCACCCGGAGCGAGCGTAGCGCTCGCCCCTCCGGTTTCGGTTCCGGAAGCGTCCGATACCACCGGACTGAATCGCCGTAGAGCTGCTCCTGGTCGATCGTCTGGTTCGCGCCGCTGTCCTGCAGTTCGGGCGGTCGATCGGCCGTCAGCACGACCAGCGGCACCCGGGACTGGTGGGCCTCGATCACGGCGGGATGAAAGTTCGCCGCGGCCGTCCCGGAGGTACAGACCAGCGCCGTCGGCTCGCCCAGTCGCCGGGAGCGGCCCAGCGCGAAGAAGGCCGCCGACCGTTCGTCCAGATGCGAGAAGGTCTCGATCCCGTCGTGGGCGGCGAACGCTGCCGTCAGCGGCGTCGAGCGACTGCCGGGCGCCAGACAAACGCCGGTGACGCCGGCAGCGATCAGTTCCTCGACGAGCGTCTCGCCCCACAGCGTCGCGCGGTTCGGTGCAGTCATAGATCTCAGGACAAGTGTGTCGCGCTCACTCCAGTTCGTCGAGCATCGGCCGGTACTTCAGTTGGACTTCGTCCCACTCGCGGTCGGGATCGCTGTCCGCGACGATCCCCGCGCCGGCGAACAGCGTCGCCGTCCGCTCGCGAGCCAGCGCCGAGCGGATCGCGACGGCGAACGTGCCGTCGCCGGCGGCGTCGATCCAGCCGACGGGCGCGGCGTACCACCCGCGGTCGAACGCCTCCGTCGATTTGATCGTCTTCAGAGCGACGTCCGGCGGGAGTCCGCCGACAGCGGGCGTCGGATGCAGCGCCTCGACGAGTTCGAGGACGTGCCGGTCGGCGTCAAGTGCGGCCCGGATCGGCGTTTCGAGGTGCTGGACGGTCGCGAGTTTGCGGATTGATCGCTCGCCGGTCGTGACGCGCGCGGCGACCGGATCGAGCTGCTCCCGGATCGCCTCGACGACCAGGTCGTGTTCGTGATTGTCCTTCTCGCTGTCGAGCAGTTCATCGGCCAGCCACTCGTCCTCGGCACGGGTCTCACCGCGACCGGTCGATCCCGCGAGCGCGCCCGTCCGGACGGTCCGGTCGGTCAGCGAGACCAGTGTCTCCGGCGTCGCACCGAAGAAGGTTCCCGCCCCGTCACCGGGCGCGAACGCGAACCGGTAGCAGTCGGGATAAGTCTCGTCGAGGCGGGACAGCGCATCCGGGACCGATACCGGCCCGGCGAGATCGACAGACAGCGACTGTGCGAGCACGACCTTCCGGAGGCGTCCGGCACGGATGTCCGCCAGCGCGGCCGTGATCTGCTCGCGCCAGTCGGGTCGGGAGGGCGTCCGGTGTTCGTCGACGATTCCCGGCGGCCCCGACCGCTCGGCGTCGGTTGCGCCGGTCAGACGGTCCTGCCAGGCCTCGAGGCGTTCGGCCGCGAGATCGGGGGTGTCAGCGGTCACTGTCAGCCAGCGCGCCCCGTCGCGAGCCGTCACTTGCACGCGGGGCAACACGAACCAGGCGTCGGGGAACCCATCCCAGTCCGTCCCGGTCCCGGTTCCATCGTGGAAGGCGAAGCCGCCGAACAGCCGCGGCCGTGCCGGACGCGGGCCGTCCCCCTGCAGGCTCTCGAAGAGGGCCGTCGCGGTCTCGCGAACTGTTTCGAAACGATCCGGGCCGTCGGCACTGATCGAGGCAGTCGCTCCCGCGGCCACGATCGACTCCTCGGGACCGCGCCAGACGACGGTCGGCGCGTCCGCGACGCGCTGGAGGGCGTCCGGAGAGAGACTGTCGAGTCGCCGACTGCGTGCCACGATAGCGAGTTCCGACGCCGCCCCGACGTCGTCCCCGCGCAGCGTTTCCATCGGCCCGTCGTTAGGGCTGCGTCGTTTTAAGGGCTGGTACTTCGGGGAGTACTGAGCGGCCCAGTGGGCCAACGCTTTTTCCGGCGGCCCGCGAAACCCTCGCGTATGGACGAGGATAGGGTCGCCTACGAACCGGTCAGCGTCAAGGACGTGCTGGCCGAGATGAAAGACACCGCCGAGTTGTTGATCGACCTCTCCTATTCGGCGGTCCTGCTGGGGAGTGATGACATCGCAGAGGAGGTGCTCGACCTCGAATCCCAGATGGAGGTGCTCCACCTCCAGGCGCGGATGGGCCTCCTGATGGCTGCGCGCAACCCCGAGGACGCCGAATCGCTCGCGCCCGTGCTCGGCGTGGTCGGTGCCGCCGAGAAGGTGAGCGACGCCGCCGGGGACATCGCGAAAGTCGTACTGGAGGACATCGGCCTCCCGGAAGCGATGCGGGCCGCGCTGCCGGAGGCCGTCGAGTCCGTCGAGCGAGCGCCAGTCATCGCTGAGTCGGCGTACGTCGGTCGGACGCTGGGCGACATTACGCTGGAAACCGAGACCGGCGTTCGCGTGATCGCGATCCGCCGGGACGGCGAGTGGCTGCTGAATCCCGGTCCCGAAACGACGTTTCTGGCCGAGGACGTCGCACTCCTCCGTGGTCCGCGCAAGGGACTCACGGAGGTCTACGAGACGCTGACCGGCGAAGCGTACGTCCAGCCCGAACCTCCGGAACAGGCCACCTCGGATCTGGAACGGGCTGTCGACTCGATCGTGCTGATGAAAAACATGAGCGAACTCGCGGTCGACCTGGCCTACGGGTCGGTCCTGTTCGACAGCAAACCCGTTGCCGAAGAGGTGCTAGAACTGGAAGCCGAGGTCGACGCGCTCCAGTCTCGTTTCGAGGCCTGGGTCCTCCGGGCGGCCGGTCGGGCCGACGACCCGGTCGATCTCCGGGGGCTCGTCCAGCTCGCCCGCGCGACGGAAGTCATCTCCGACGCTGCCCTGGAGATCAGCGAGGGCGTCCTCCGCGGGATCGGTACCCACCCCGTCGTCGCGGCTGCCGTCGAGGAGAGCGACGAAGTGATCGTCCGTTTCACGGTCGACCCCGAAAGCGAGCTCGTGGGGCGAACTCTCGGCGACGCGGCGGTCAAGACCGAGACGGGGATGCGCGTCATCGCGGTCCGTCACACCGGCCGGGAGAGCCGTCGAACGGGGCGTGAGGGTGGCGACTGGGTAATTTCTCCGGGGGCGACGACCGAGATCGAACCCGGTGACGTGCTCCTCGCGAAAGGGACCCGGACCGGGGCCGGTCGACTCTCCGATCTCGTGAGCTAACGCCGCCGGCATCGAGCTACAGCTCTTTCGTGAGCCTGCGCGCCTGGAAGGCAACGAACACCATCGTCAGCAGCCCGCCCAGCGACAGCGCGAGCGACGCGCCCAGCCCGAGGTACCAGATCGCCGACTCGCCGCCCCCGGGCAGAACGACGAACAGGACATAGACCAGAATCGTCAGGGCGATCGCGATGGCGAATCCGCGGACAGCGTGCTTGCGGACCTCGAGCGCCTCCAGAAAGCGCGCGCGGCCGGACTCGGGACGATCGCCTGACACGGTCGCCCGTTCGGTCGCGGTCGGCAAAACCGCACTGGTTTCCGGACCTCGCCGGACAGACGATCGAGACGCCGGACACACCGCCGGATCGGCAATCGGCTTTCGCGACCGGGATCGAACCGAATAAGACCGTCCATCTGCCCCTATGTAATAATGACGAGTCTCGGCACGGCGAGTGCGGCCCCAGGCGAGATAGACACGGGGCGACTGTGGGTCGGCGAGACGCGTGACGGGACCGACATCGGGCTGCCGGTCGCAGTCGTCAACGGCGCCGAGTCGGGGAAGACCCTCTACGTGCAGGCCGCCAGCGACGGCGACGAACTCAACGGCGTCGGCGTCCTGAGGCGGTGGCTCCCACAACTCGATCCCGAGGCCATCTCGGGGACGATCCTCGTCACCGGGATCGTCAACTACCACGCCTTCCAGGTCGCCGAACACCGCAACCCGATCGACGATACCAAGATGAACCGGGTGTACCCCGGCGACGCCGAGGGCACCTCCAGCGAGCGGATCGCCGCGGCGACCTTCGAGGCCGCCACCCGCGCCGATCTGGTGGTCGACCTGCACCAGGGCTCGACCAGCCGCATGATCAACGAAGTTCGAGTGCGGTGTGGGCGGCGCCACCGTCGTCACCAGTCGTGTCTGGAACTCGCGAAGGCGTTCGATTGCGGGTACGTTCTCGACCAGAAAGGACCGGAAGGGCAACTCGCCCGTGCCGCGCCGGACGAGGGGATCCCGACGATCGACCCGGAACTCGGCGGCTGTGTCGGCTGGGACGAACGGAGCATCGAGTACGGTCTCCGGGGCCTGTGGAACGTCCTGCAGTACTACGACTTCCTGGAGGAAGACGTGACCCTGTCGACCCAGACCCGCGCCGGCGGTTTCGACCAGTACGGCGCGCCGGCCGGCGGGCTCGTGGATCTCAAGGTCGAACTCGGAGACCGCGTCGAGCGCGGGGAGACGCTCTTCGAGATTACGGACGTGTTCGGACAGGTCAAAGACGAGATCACCGCCGACTCCGAGGGGATCTTCTGGCGGACGCGCCGACTGCCGCAGGTCGCGACCGGCGAGTACGTCTGCTCGGTCGGGACGAACGTCGACTCCTACTGATCTCGGCACCGCGCAATCGGCGCCAGCCGACTGACGACGCCGACAGGGACCGACAGTCTCATTCACGCGCCGCCACCCAGTGCAGATATGACCGAGTACTTCGAGGTTCACCACCGCGACGGGGCCGCGCGGGTGGGTGAGCTGCGACTGTCCGATCCGGTCCGGACGCCGGCGATCGCCGACGACGTCACGGCCGACGCCGGAAGCGAGTGGCCTGAAGGTCGGGAACTCCCCGGGGGCAGCGAGGACGAGGTGACGATCCTTCCCCACCGCGGGTTCCCCAGTGGGACCCCTGAGGAAGTCCAGGAAGCGTTCGCCCCCGACTACCCCGAGGTCGAGTACCCCAGCGGCGTCGTCGTCTCGCGGGAGACGGCCGCCGACTTCGGTGCGGACGTCTACGTCCTCTCGGGCGCGCAGGGGATCGTCGACCACGCCGAAGCGTTCGTCGAGACGATCGTCGACGTCCGCGAGTCGATCCCCGCCGACAGCGCGCTCTACCTTCCGGGTGTCGCCACTCCAGCCAACGTCGCGACCCTGGTCTACGCAGGCGCCGATCTCGTCGATACCGATCGTGCCGTGATCAAAGGCACGCAGGGAAAGTACCTCACCAGCGACGGCGAGGTCTTTCTCGAGGATCTCGAAGAGTTGCCCTGTTCGTGCCCGGCCTGTCAGCAACCCGCCGACAGCGCCGACCGCGAGGACTGTATCGAGCACAACGTCAACGCCCTCCGGACGGAACTGGCCCGCGTCCGCGAGCGGATCCGGTCGGGCCGGCTCCGGGACTACATCGAAGGCCAGGCCCGCCACGACCAGTGGCTGACCGCCACCTTCCGGCGACTCGATCAACAGTACGCGTACCTCGAACAGCGGACGCCGCTGGTCCGGGGGGCCGAGATCACCGCCGCCAGCGACGACACGCTGCGGCGAGTCGAGATCCAGCGCTTCGCCGAACGGGTCACGACCCGGTATCGCAATCGATTCGACGCCCCGCTGGTGCTGGTTCCCTGTTCGGCACGCAAGCCCTACAGCGAATCGCGGAGTCACGGCCGGTTCCACGACGCCATCCAGTTCCGTGGCCACACCGTCTCGATGACCTCGCCGATCGGGGTCGTCCCCCAGGAACTGGAGTTGACCTATCCCGCCCAGCACTACGATTCGGTCGTGACCGGCCGCTGGAGCGCGACCGAGATCGAGTTCGTCGCCGACGTGCTGGCGGCCTACCTCGAGCGCAACGAGTACCCGCGGTACATCGCACACCTGCCCGAGGACTACCTGCCGATCGTCGAACGGGTCGAGGACCGGCTGGGGATCGACTTCGAGTACACCGTCGCCGAACACCCGACAGACACGGAGTCGCTCGCGAACCTCTCGAGCACTCTCGCGGGCGAGCCCAAGTACCGCAAGCGCGAGCGCCAGCACAACACCCTGAAAGCCATCGCCGACTACCAGTTCGGCGAGGGTGCGGGCGACGAACTCTTCGACGACCTGCGGATCGAGAGTCGCTATCCCAAGCTGCGCGCCCACGACGCCGACGGCGAGCAGCTGGCAGCGCTGGTACCGAACTACGGGACGCTGTCGCTAACCCTCGCGGGCGCGAAACGCTGGCTCGACAGCGATGTCCCGACGAAACGCGCCGAGATCGACGCCTTCGTCCCGCGAGGGAGCGTCCTCGCGCCGGGGATCGTGGACGCCGACGATGACATCCGGCCCGGTGACGAGGTGGTCTTCGAGGGACCGAAAGCCATCTCGATCGGCCGCGCGGAGATGTCCGGCCCGGAGATGGTCGGAAGCACTCGCGGGATCGCGAGCGAAGTACGGCACACCGAAGAGAAGTGATCGGTCTCCGTGAGCTCCAGTCGCTCTCGACGACTCGCACTCGTCGCCCTCGTGATTCTCGTCTCGGCGATCGTCCCGACCGGTGGCGCCGTCGCCCGGACCGGTCCGTTCGGCCTGGGGCTGGACCTGTGGCTCCACGCGCTGGCGTACGCCGTACTGGAAGCGACGGTTCTCGCGGCGATCGTCGGCTCGCCGGACGCCTCGCTGCCGACCGGTGCGCTGTCGATCCCCGCGACGCTTCCGGTCGTGACGGCCTACGGCCTCGTGATCGAGGGGGTCCAGTTGCTGGTGCCGTACCGACACGCGAGCGTCGCGGACGCGCTGGCCAACGCCGTCGGCGCGGGGGTCATGCTCGTCGGCTGGTTTCTGTACGTCCACCTGCGGTGAGCGTCGCGACCGAACGCAGGGGATTTACGACCGCACCGGCTACGTCACGGCGATGAGCAAGCCGAGCCCCGAGGTCTACGAGCAGGGCAAGGGGATGGACGCCCACAATCAGGTGATGCGGGAGATCCGCGGGCGCAACGACAAGAGCTACGACCCGACCGAGCCGACGCGGGTCTGGCTCGACGAGGACAACACGCCCGACGGAGTCTACCAGAGCCTGACGATCATCCTCAACACCGGCGGCTGCCGGTGGGCCCGCGCCGGCGGCTGTACGATGTGTGGCTACGTCGCCGAGTCGGTCGAAGGTGGGACCGTCGCCCACGATGACCTGATGACGCAGGTCCAGGCCTGTCTCGACCACGAGAAAGAGAACGCGGACGAGGAGTCCGGCCTGATCAAGATCTACACCTCCGGATCGTTCCTCGACGAGCGCGAGGTTCCTGCCGAGACCCGCCGGGCCATCGCCGAGACCTTCAGTGATCGCGAGCGGATCGTCGTCGAGAGCCTGCCCGACTTCGTCGACCGGGAGAAGATCGCCGACTTCACTGACCAGGACCTGGCGACCGACGTTGCCGTCGGCCTGGAAACCGCCACCGATCGCGTCCGCCACGATTGCGTGAACAAGTACTTCGACTTCGCAGACTTCGAGGACGCCTGCGCGGAGGCCCGCACCGCCGACGCCGAGGCCGACGGCGTCGACGTGGGCGTCAAGGCCTACCTCCTGATGAAGCCGCCGTTCCTCAGCGAGTCGGAAGCCATCGAGGACATGAAATCCTCGATCCGGCGCTGCGCGGGCGTCGAGGGTTGCCATACCGTCTCGATGAACCCCACGAACGTCCAGAAGTACACCGAGGTCGAGCAACTCTACTTCGGTGACGGCTACCGACCGCCGTGGCTCTGGAGCGTCGCCGAGGTGCTCGAAGCCACCGCCGAGGAGGACGTTATCGTCGTCTCCGATCCGGTCGGGCACGGCTCCGACCGCGGCGCGCACAACTGCGGGGGGTGTGACGACCGCGTCCAGAAGGCGATCAAGGACTTCAATCTCCGGCAGGATCCCAGCGTCTTCGGGCAGGTCTCCTGTGCGTGTGAGCTGACCTGGGAGACCGTCGTCGAACGCGAGACGGGCTATAATCTCCCGCTCGCGCGGTGACTGACTTTTCTCGTTGTGGCCGCCTCTGCTCCCGTCACGCACGTCACTCCTCGACGAGCGTCTCGACCAGCGTCTCCAGATCGTAGCTCTCGATACCACGGGTGAAGTCCCGATCAGTCGAGATCACGTACGTCGAATTGGTGCGATCGACCTCCTCGATCATCTCGAAATCCCGGATGAGTCGCTCGACTGCGTCGCTGCCGGGAAGTCTCGCGATGGCGATGAAGTCCGTCTCGCCCATCGTCGAGAAAATCTGAGTCACGCCCTCTACCTCGCGCAGCTTTTCGAGGACATCCTCGTGGTCGTCGCTGTAATCCGACAGCACCTCGACGAGGACGGTAACGTCCAGCCCCAGCTCCGAGAGGTCGAAATCGTAGAGGTCGTTCTCGATGATCCCCTCTTCCCGGAGATTCCCGAGCCGGTAGTGGATCGTCGACACCGGAATCCCCGTCTCCTCGTGTAGCTCGTCCGGACTGCCCGTCCCCAGATCTGCGATCGCCTTGAGAATGCGGATGTCGCGCTCGTCCATCGCCCGAGCGTTCGACGTACTCCCCCATCAACGTCGGGGTCGATTGAGATTCGGACTTGTTCCGAATTTCAGAGATATTTTGTAGATTTACCCAATATTGTATATTCTATACGGATGGGGCACCTCTCAGAGATAATCTATTGGAGGAAGATTTAACTAACGATGGTAGAAACAGTTGAACAGGATCTATGATATCGCAGAGGAGTTGGATCCCTGTCCCAACGACGGGGTTGTTGTTCGTATTGCTTTCGCTACTCTGGGGCGGATCGTTCGTGGCCATCGACATCGGATTGCGGGACCTCCCGCCGGTGTTGTTCGCGGCGATGCGCTACGACGTCGCGGGCGCGCTGGTCCTCGGATTCGCGGCGATGACGACCGATCGGTGGCGGCCGCGCTCGCGTCGGGAGTGGACGCTGGTCGCGTTTCTCGGGCTGTTCATGTTCGGCGCGTATAACGCCCTGATCTACATCGGGATCGACCACGTCTCCGGGGCCGTCGCATCCATCGTCATCAGCCTCGGGCCGATCCTGACGGCCGGGTTCGCGACCACCCTCGGCATCGAGGAGCCGCCGAGCCGGATCGGCGCGCTCGGCTTCCTCGCCGCGATCGCGGGCGTAGTGCTCGTCGCCGATCCCAGCCCCAACGCCTTGCTGGATACGAACACGGTCGGCGTGGGGATCGTCCTGCTCGGATCGGTGAGCTTCGCCTTCGGGACCGTCGCCTCCCGGCCGATCGACGTCGATCTCCCGCTGTCGACCGTCCAGGCCTGGGCCATGCTCGTCGGGGCCGCCTTCCTGCACCTCGCGAGCCCGCTTCGCGGCGAGACGCTCTCGGCCGCGTCGGTGACGCCCTCGACGGTCGCCGCGCTCGTCTACCTGGGCGTGATCTCCGGGGCCGTCGCGTACGCGCTGTACTTCCGGCTGCTCGATCAGCTCGGTCCCACGGAGATCAATCTCGTCGGCTACGCCGAGCCCGTCGTGGCGAACGGCCTCTCCTGGCTCGTGCTCGGCCAGACGATCGCGCTTTCGACGCTCGGCGGGTTCGCCGCGATCTTCACCGGCTTTGCCCTCCTCAAACGAGAGGCACTGCTCGAGGCAGTCCCAGACCTGCGTTGGCGCTGACCGGCAGCGTCGTCGCGTCCCGTACTTTCACTTTCACCCCGGTAGGCAGGGGTTCATACGACGAGAGCAACTAGACGGAGATACGGGGCCCGGACCACTGTCACACGCTCCATGGCCCCGCCCCCCTTTGTACACCGGAACCTGTCCACGGAGAGTCGATACCAGGCCAATATCGCGCGATCCGTAGCACTCAAAGTCTCGCGGGTACTGCATCAGTCTGGCGGCAGACGGTTACGACTGCCCGCCATGGTACACTCGGTCCTCACGGACCGTTTTCGACGGACACCGCGACTGATACTGCTGATTGTACTAGCCTGAAAGTATACGGCGTGCCGATTGACAACCGTTATGATGACTATTCAATCGTCGGATGGATGCCAGAGCGAACGGACGACCGGCCTCGCAACGGCACGCCCGACAAGACCCGTTCCAACAACGATGGTTATGAATCCAACTGTTGGCCAAACGGCATCGTTACTCTCACTCACAACCAGAAATCCGATAATGGTCAATTGCACACCAGCGAAGGCAAGTGATGTTTCTTCATTCATTGATAAATCACGTTGTTGTGTCAGCTTCCCCTGATCCTACAGCAATTTCATCTTCCCATAGAATAGTGCAGTTTTCCAGGTCCATCGTTATACCAACTGGCCCTATACCTGTTGAAGCTTCAGCATCGACTGGTCCGGGTAGATTTGTTAGATTGATGAATGGAGTGACGCTTCACCTCCGACCACGATGAGTCGGGGTACTCACGCTGTTCTCCTTATAGAAGGACTTTTTATCTCAACACGCTACTTTCGAAAATTTCGAGATGGAAGCCTCGCACTTCAGCGCCGGGGGGATGTCAAATCACCACCGACCCCAATCTGGTACTGCTGGCTGTGACAGTTCGAAAGAATTCGGCCCCCGAGGTGTCGAATATCTTTACGAATGTGCAGACAGCAGTATGAAAGGGAGCCCCTAGTCCGCCCGGAAGCCTTCGAGGACACCCTGTCCGTCAGTAACGCCGATGTCCGCGAGCGTCGCCCGCTCGGGGTGGGGCATCAGGACGGCGACGTGATCACCTTCCTCGCCCGTGACGCCCGCGATGCTGTGTTTCGAGCCGTTGGGATTCGCTTCTGGCGTGACGGTCCCGTCGGCTTCGCAGTACCGGAAGAGCACGCGCCCCTCGTCTTCGAGCGTCTCCAGGCGATCGTCGTCGATCTCGAATCGTCCCTCGCCGTGGGCGATCGGGAGTTCGATCACGTCGCCCTCCTCGTACTGTCGCGTCCAGGGCGTGTCGGCGTTCTCGACCCGGACGTGGACGTGTTCGCACTGGAAGCGGGCACTCTCGTTGGTCGTGAACGCACCGGGAGTCAACGAGGCCTCACAGCCGATCTGGGCCCCGTTGCAGATCCCGAGCACGGGCGTGCCAGCCACGGCCGCGTCCCGGACCTCGTCCATAATCGGCGAGTGGGCGGCCATCGCGCCGGCCCGGAGGTAGTCGCCGTAGGAGAACCCGCCCGGCAGGACGATCCCCTCGACGTCCGCGGGCAAGCCATCTTCGTGCCAGACGCGCTCGGCCTCGATTCCGAGCGATTCCAGCGCCTGGACGGTGTCCCGGTCGCAGTTGCTCCCGCCGAACTGAACCACGGCGACCGTCATCGCGGCCACCCCACAGGAGCGTCGTCGAGGAGTGTCTTCGTCGGGCGCGTCATCGTTCCGTCACGTCGACCTCGTAGTCGTGGATCGTCGGATTCGCGAGCAGACGCTCGGCCATCTCCTCGGCACGCTCGCGCGCGTCGGTCGCCGACGCCGCATCGAGGTCGATCTCGAAGCGATCGGCCGACCGGAGGTCCTCCAGTTCGAACCCGAGTCGCTCTAGCGCCTGCTGGGTCGTCTCGGCTTCCGGATCCAGCACCCCGCTCTTGAGGCGCACTGTCACCGTCGCAGTGTAGCCAGTCATTACTGAATCGGCCGTGTCGTCGGGAGAAAACGCTTGTGGATCGGCGTCACAGCGATCGGTGCAAGTCGGTACTCGGTCGACCACCGCAGGACGGGCGGTCGCACCGGTGCGTGGTTACAGAAATACAGGAGAAAGCCCACGACTTCAGTCGTGTGGAGGACGTCAAACCGGCCACCGTCACTCTCCGTCGATGTCGACCACGAGCACCGGCACGTCGGCGTTCTTGACGACGCGCTCGGTGACGCTGCCCAGCGTCGCGATCCGATCGCGTCCCGTGCGGCCGTGCGTCCCCATCACGATCATGTCGATCGGCTCCTCGTCGGTGTACTCCAGGATCGACTTGTAAGGGATCCCGCGCAGTCGCTCAGTGGTGACCTCCGCGCCGTGGTCTTCGATCCGGGTGACGGCGTCTTCGATCGCCCGGTCGCCCTCTTCCTCCAGCGACGCGATGACCTCGTCTTTGGCGTCTTTCGAGGCCGCACGGTAGAGGCGCTCGTCGATCACGTAGAGGACGTGGACGAGTGCGTCGTTGTTCCGGGCGATCGCGCTCGCGTGATCGATCGACTTCGCGGTCCCCTTGCTCCCGTCGGTCGGCACGAGGATGTGATCGTACATCACCCACCTATTCGGGCGCCCCCATCATAGTTGTACGTGAACATGCCACTCGGGTGTCTCCCGGTCTCCGCTACGTCGACTCGGTCTCTTCCTCTTTGAGGTCCTCGAGTTCGGATTCGACTTCCGACTGATTGATCTCCGCCTCGACGTCGACGTCTTCGACGTCAGCCGCCGCTTCATCGCCGGCCCCGTCTTCACCCGGAGACGCAGCAGTGCTGTCGGCCGACTCCGTTTCGGCCTCGGAGTCGCCCATCTCGGATTTGAGCGTCTCCAGTTCGGACTCGACTTCGCTGTCGGTGCCCAGTTGCTCCAGTTCTCGATCGATCTGGTCCTTGTCGGAGATGACGTCCTCGAACGCACCCGTCTCCTGGAGTTCGTCCATCGCCTGGGCGCGTGCCTCCATGTCTTCGGTGCGCTCCTCGGCCCGTTCGATCGCACGCCCGACGTCCTCGAACTCGTCGCCGGCACCGGTCATCGCCTCGCTGACCTTCGAGGACGCTTCGGCGGCCTCGTAGCGCGCCTTCATGGTCTCCTTTTTGGTCCGGAATTCCTCGATCCGGCTCTGCAGGGTGTTTTTCTGCTCGACGAGTCGGTCCTGCTGTTGCTGGAGGTCGCTGATCTGAGTCTCCAGTTGCTCGATCTGGTTCATCTTCTGTTTTTTCTTCTCGAGGGCTTTCCGGGCCAGATCTTCGCGATCCTGTCTGACCGCCTCGCGAGCCTGGTCGTTGTGTTTTTCGACGTTCTGTTCGAGACGGCGCTTCTGGATCTCCAGACGCTTCTTCTGAGTCGTCAGATCGGCGATCCCCTGTTTGACGTCCTGTAGCTGATCGCGGAGCTGTTCGTAGGAGTAATCGAGTGTCTCAGCCGGGTCTTCAGCCCGGTTGAGGAGGCTGTTGACCTTCGACCGGATGATATACGACGCGCGCGAGATGATTCCCATGCTCGTCGTTTGGGGGTGGCCACCCTTAAATCTCTTACACGATCAGCCGAGCTGTGCGTGCTCGAACCGCCAGTAGCTCAGCGCCAGCGGGAAAACGACCCAGACAGTGAGAGTGGCGAACATCTGTGCGAGTGCCGTTCCGATCACTCGCGTCCTGCAGGCGATGGCGAGCCCCGGGTTCCAGCAACATCTCCTGCGAACCGAAGGATGGCTTCTTCCCCGGAAAGACGTGTTCGACTCCGCTGCAGCCGACGAGACGCTGGGTGTACACGCGGAGATGCTTCGACTCGTCGGCGAACACGCGCTGCCAGGCCCCTACACCTCTGTCTGGGAGAGCCAGGCCTCGTCGATTGCGACGCACGTCAACGCCGTCCTCTCACGCGAGCAATCCCCACAGGCAGGGCTCGAATCGCTGGCGTCCGAACTCCGGCGCATCGAACGGAACGTCTGATACTGCCGGCGATACGTTCGGAACGATAGTCGGCACGCCGTCGGATTGAAGCGCGACGAAGGCAAGGCATCCGTATGGCCGATCGCGTTCCGATACCGGGTGGTCGCGACGTTCGTGCCGTCAGAGACGGCCCCGAGAACCCAGAGTCGATCGTCGTCGCGTGCCCGCCGCATCCACGGCAGGGCGGTTCGAGAGCCGACAGCCGATTGACCAGCGTCGCCGACGCGCTCGGGGAGCGGTCGATTGCGACGCTACGGTTCGATTACGGGCCCTGGGACGACGGGCGTGGTGAGGTAACCGATGCGGTCGCCGTCTGTCGATGGGCGCGCGATCGATACGATCGCGTCGGGCTGTTCGGCTACAGTTTCGGCGGCGGGGTCGCGATCCTGGCCGCACCCGAGGGCGGACCCGACGCGCTCTCGGTGCTCGCGCCCGCGGCGACGGTCGGCGATCGCGACGTCGCGGCGGCCGTCGGCGACGTCGACGTGCCGCTGCAGGTGGTTGTCGGCGAGCGCGACGAGACCGTCAAGTGGCGACACGTCCTCGAAGCCGCTCGTGAGCGCGGTGCCACCGTCGAACGCGTCGGCGGCGACCACTTCTTCGCCGGCCAGCGCGACCGGATCGCCGAGACGGTCGCGTCGTGGCTAGCAAGCGAACTCGCATAGCGGCGATCGGACTTGGCACTCACGACTCACAATCTATCCATAGCGATTCCGTTCACCGCATCTGTGAAGTACCCCGCGCACGGTGGCGCGGGGCGTCCGTGTTTACTCCGGCACTGCTGAGGCAACGGACTTGAATTCCCCCCGCGCTTGACTCTGAGAGTCGTGCGCCGACGTTCCGTGTCGGTCAACACCCGAACCCGAGCTGGGTCCGTGAGAGTCGGGGCCTCCACCAGCCCCCGATGCCGCCCGTCTCACCGTTCACACGCGTGGAAGGGTGTCGAGAGACGGCACAGTTCCATACTGCTCGTCCAGCCACTCCTGCACAACGCACACCGCCGCTTTCCTATCTGCATGGTCCTGGAACCACATTCACGGCACTTGAACCGCTTCTTGTGCCGATTTGCCCGCTCTGTATGCTGACACGCAGTACGCGGGCATCGCTGACTCGTATACTCCGGGTCAACATCGTCTGATGGAATCCCCAACCACGCCGCCTTATACGAGATGAATTCTCACAACTTGGCGAACGGAAGGCTAGCAAGCGACGGTTCATCCCGACCTGCTCGATGTCAGGCGGGTCCAGAGCCGGGACGGTACCGTCGAAAAAGCGGTGGTCGTCGACGCGGTCCGGAAAACGCGTCGCCGTTCCCCTACAGCGCGTCGAGGAGGTTCAGGTAGCCGCTGCCGTAGAACGTCTTGTCGTAACCCTTGGGGACATCGGCGGCTCGCTTGAGCGCTGACTCGACTTGGCTGGCGTTGTAGTTCGGGTTCGCGCTCTTGACCAGCGCCGCGGCGCCGGCGACGTTCGGCGCGGCCATCGAAGTGCCGGCCTTCCAGCCGTAGCCGGGCACCTGGGTATCGGGTTCGTCGTCGCCGTCGGTGTCCTCATAGGTAAACACCGTATTGAATACGAGGTCGTTGAACCACGGAACGCCGGTTCCAATGGCGTCGGAGTCAGCATCACCGCCCGGCGCAGCGAGTGTGACGGCGTTGGTGCCGTAGTTCGTGTAGAACGCCGGGCTCTCAGGCGGGGCGGCGAGATCCGTCACCTCGCCGTCGCCATCGGCGTCCCAGCCGTAGCCGATTGGGCCGGTCGCAGATACCGACAGCGCCTGTGCCCCCTCGTTCGGCAGGCTGATGAAGTTCTTGTCGTGCTGGAGGTCGGCGCTGTCGTTCCCGGCAGCGATGACCAGCAGGGTTCCCTCCTTGTTCGCGTAGGTCATCGCGCTGTTGAGCACCTTCCCATAGAACTCGCCGAGGCCCTGCCGCGGGACCGGATACGCCCCCAGCGAGAGATTCGCCACGTCCGCGTCGATGTTCGCGCTGTAGACGACCGCCGCGAGGATGTCAGCGAACGACGCGGTCGGCCCGGAGAACACGCGGCAGTCCACCAGGTCGGTCTTTGGTGCCGTGCCGTTGACCCCTATACCGCCCCCGTTGTCTGCGGCGACGATGCCAGCGACGTGGGTGCCGTGGTCGTCGCCGCCGACGGGATTGTGGTCGCCGCCGTCGTCGGTGAAGTTCCGCGAGAGATCGAGGTTCAGCGGTCCGGCGAGGTCCGGGTGGGTCTCCAGTACGCCGGAATCGATGACGGCGACGCGTGTGCCTTCACCCTCTGTCGTCTCGTGGGCCACTGGGACGTTCAGGGCAGCCTTGTCCCACTGCAGGAAGTCACCGGGCTGGCCCTCGTAGTCCGAGGCGTCGAAGGACGGCACCTCCGCGTTCACCGGCGGCTCGTTCAGTTCGAACTCGACGTCCGGCGCGAATCCTCGCACCCCCCTCGACGACTGCAGCGCTCCCTCAGTTCCGGAAACGGCTGCCAGGTCGGTCCCCGGCATCTCGTGGACCACCTCGATGCTCTTCGGCAACCCGCGCCCCTTGGTTTGGACGATGAACCGGTCCGTCGAAGTCGCCGCCGTAACCGTAGTCCCGACCGCGATCCCCCCGAGCAATGCTCCGCTTATCTTGAGAACGTCTCGTCTGGTACTGTGTACCATGATGTCACTTGAGAATCATGTGGGCATAAGCGTTATGTATGGGGGCCAATCTTTCCGGTAGAACAGGCTTCACATCGAGGCGATCATTATCGTGGTCGTCTGGGAGTTCAGAAAATCAAGCGGTCTAAGGGGAAAGTCGGGACCAGAGGCGAGCGCAGGACACGACGACCAGTCAAAGACCGAAGCCGAACTCGTCTATCGTCTCAGCTGGTTCTTCGAGGGAGACATCCAAGTCATTACGCAGTTGATGACGCTCGCCTGCCAGATTCATCTGCGGACAGACGAGACCGAAGCCTCTAGGACCTCTCAGAGTACCCTCCATTCGACCGGAACTAACGACCGTTCTCGCACAGACCATAGCAGGAGACCTTCTTTGACGTGGGCTCACCTTCCCTCGCAAATGTATGGAGAGAAAGCTGGGCTCGGCAATCAGAGCCGTTCGCGGACGGTCTCGAGGACATCCTGCCGGACGGTGTCGGGCGGCCGTTCGGCGTCGATCCGGACGAACCGATCGGGCTCGGTCTCGATTAGCCGTTCGTAGTTTGCGGCGACCGACCGGAGATAGTCCGTCTGTTCGAACTTGTTGGTCGCACCCGCTCGCTCGGCTCCGACGGCCGGCGAGACGTCCAGATAGATCGTCAGATCCGGCGGGCGCGTCCAGGGGTCGTGGATCTCGCGGACGAACGCGAGCGGATCATCCAGTTCGGGGTGGTCAGAAAGCGTCGCACCCTGGTAGGCGTACCGTGAGTCGGCGTAGCGGTCGGAGATCACGACATCGCCCCGGTCGAGCGCGGGCCGGACGACGCGCGAGAGGTGGTCGGCGTGATCGGCCGTGTAGAGGAACAGTTCGGCGAGCGGATCGGCGTCGTCGTCGGCGATCGAGCGGGCGACGGCCTCGCCGTACCACGACTCGGTCGGTTCGCGCGTGAACGTCGTCTCGACGCCCAGCCCGGCGTCTCGAAGCGCCTCCCAGGCACTCGTTTTGCCGCTGCCGTCGATTCCTTCCAGCGTGACGAGCATATCCGCACCTCGCGGCCCCGGCCCGTAAACGCCGCGCTTGCCCTCGTAGTGAGTACTGTAAGTCTGTTCCAGGTCGACCGCACGATGTAGTGCGGTCGCACCGGTAAATCGTTACAGTAATCACTATCAGCCCGGGCGGTCACATCCGTGGACGGTTTCAACGCCCGGCGACCGAACCGGTTGCGGCAGGGATTTATCAAGGATCCGACCTTGTATATCGACATGCGCGTCCTCGTAACCGGCGGTGACGGCTTCGTCGGCCGTCACCTGTGCGCCGAACTGACCGATCGCAACCACGACGTGGTGAGCCTCTCCCGGGATCCGGACCCGTCGGTGTTACCCGACGATGTCGAGACCGTCCGTGGCGACGTGACTGATCCCGATTCGCTGGACGGCGCGTTCGAGGACGTCAACGGCGTGGTCAACCTCGTGGCGCTATCCCCGCTTTTCACGCCCAGCGGTGGCGACAGGATGCACGAACGGATCCATCTCGGCGGCACCGAAAACGTCGTCACAGCCGCTGAAGAGGCGGGCGTCGATCGGATCCTCCAGATGAGCGCGCTCGGTGCCGACCCCAACGGCCCGACACACTACATCCGGGCGAAAGGACGCGCCGAAGAAGTCGTTCGGGAGTCGGACCTGGAGTGGACGATCGTCCGGCCGTCGGTCATCTTCGGCGAGGGTGGAGAGTTCGTCAGCTTCACCAAGCGTCTGAAGAAGCTGTTCGCGCCGGGCGTGCCGATCTATCCGCTCCCTGGCGGCGGGACGCACACGCGATTCCAGCCGATCTGGGTCGGCGACCTAGCCCCGATGCTCGCCGACGCGGTCGTCGACGAGGCACACGCGGGCGAGACCTACGAACTCGGCGGCCCGGAGGTGCTGACGCTCCGGGAGATCACGGAACTGGTCTACGAGAGCGAGGGCCGCTCGATCAAGATCGTCAACCTCCCGATGGGGCTGGCCGGCATCGGACTGAAGACGCTCGGCGTCGTTCCCGGCTTCCCGATGGGGGCCGACCAGTACCGATCGTTGCAGTTCGACAATACGACCGACGACAACGACCTCGACGCGTTCGGGATCGACCCCGGGGCGCTGACCACGTTCGCGGAGTATCTCGAGAGCGACTGATTCCTGAGCCGTGACTCCGCGATCATGTCAGTTAAGCCTCTCTTACCTCGTTGTGTGTTATTTACACACTATCGCTGTTCTTAGAAATGATAGTCGGGCACAAGGCTTTTAATGGTTATACGTTTCTTTTCGCGTCGAGAGACAGCTATGAAGCTCGCGATGATTGGCTTCGGGCAGGCCGGCGGGAAGATCGTCGACAAGTTCCTAGAGTACGACGATCGGACAGGAAGCGGAATCGTCCGCTCGGCCGTGGCGGTCAACACGGCGAAGGCTGACCTGCTTGGGCTCGAACGCGTTCCGGAGGAGAATCGGGTATTGATCGGCCAGACACGCGTGAAAGGTCACGGCGTGGGCGCCGACAACGAACTCGGCGCGGAGATCGCCGAGGAGGACATCGACGAGGTCCAGAGCGTCATCGACAACATCCCGGTCCACGAGATCGACGCGTTCCTCATTATCGCCGGTCTCGGTGGTGGAACCGGGTCGGGTGGATCGCCGGTCCTGGCGAAACACCTCAAGCGGATCTACACCGAGCCGGTGTACGGCCTGGGAATCCTGCCCTCTAGCGACGAGGGTGGGATCTACACGCTCAACGCCGCACGGTCCTTCCAGACGTTCGTCCGCGAGGTCGACAACCTGCTGGTGTTCGACAACGACGCCTGGCGCAAGACCGGCGAGTCCATGGAGAGCGGCTACGAGGAGATCAACGACGAGATCGTCAAACGGTTCGGGATCCTCTTCGGCGCGGGCGAGGTCACCGGCGGCAGTGAAGTCGCCGAGAGCGTCGTCGACTCCAGCGAGATCGTCAACACGCTCGCCTCAGGCGGCGTCTCGACGGTCGGCTACGCTGCCGAGCAGGTAACCGACGATTCGAGCAGCGGGCTGCTCTCGCGGTTCAAGAGTGACGGCGCAAGCGACAGTATGGACGCGGCGAACACGACCAACCGGATCACGTCACTGGTCCGGAAGGCCGCACTCGGCCGACTGACGCTGCCCTGTGAAATCGACGGGGCAGAGCGCGCGCTACTCGTGCTGTCGGGACCACCAACGCAGCTCAACCGGAAGGGAATCGAGCGCGGTCGCAAGTGGCTCGAAGAACAGACCGGCAGCATGGAGGTCCGTGGTGGGGACTATCCCGTCTCCGATTCCTCGTACGTGGCCAGCGTCATCCTGCTGTCGGGCGTCCACAACGTCCCGCGCATCAAGGAACTCCAGCAGGTGGCCATCGAGGCCCAGGAGAACATCGACGAGATCCGCGCCGAAAGCGAAGAAAACTTAGAGCAGTTGGTCGAAGACGATGAAGATGAACTCGATCCCCTCTTCTAAGGGTACGGCGGCACTGGTAGCGCTTTTGATCGCGGCGGCGGCAGTCGTCGGCACTGCCGCGGCTGTAGAGGCGTCTGATATCTCCGCGCCGGACGAGGCGCAGGTCGGCGAGGAGGTCACTGTCGAAGTCACGATCACAGAGCTGTATGAACCCGACAGCGACTGGACGCTCCGGGGAGCGACTCAGCTTGAGAACGTCACGGGCTGGCAGGTGACCCAGACCTACCCGAACGGGACAGCCGTCGAGGAGAGCTACGAAGGCGAATCGGAGTTCGAACTCGAGGTCTCCGACAGCGATAACTTCGAGTCGATCACCGTCTCGATAACCGGCGACGCGCCCGCAGTCGAGACGTTCTCCTATCAGCCACCGCAGTCGTTCGAGGCTGCCGAGCTGATAAAAATGATCGGTGACGGCGAAAGCGCCATCGAAACTGCCGAAGTACACCACTACACCGAGGAGAGCCGGAACGCACGCCAGACCATCGAGAGTGCCGAAGCAGCCGTCAACGACGCGGACAGCGCCGACGCGGAATCTGACCTGCAGAACGCGATCGACTGGTTCAACGAGGGCGAATTCGACCGGGCGGTCAGCAACGCTGAGGACGCCGAACAGACCGCCAAGAACGCCTCCCAGTCCCAGGACACGATGCGACTCCTCCTGTACGGTGTCGGCGTGCTCGTCCTCATCGCGCTGATCGGTGGCGGCATCTACTACTATCGCAGCCAGCGGGACGACTACGACAAGCTCCGGTAATGCACGTCGTCGTCCCGTTCGACGCTCGCGAGCCGAAAACCCGTCTTTCCCCCGTTCTCGACTCCAACGAGCGTCGCGAGTTCGCGCGTGTGATGCTCGAGACCGTCTGTACAGCGATCGCGAAGACGGGTCACGAGCCGACTGTCCTGTCGACGGCCGATCTCGACGCCGAGTGGCCCGTCCGCGTCGACGATCAGCCGTTGAGTGACGCCGTCAACGCGGTGCTTGCGGATCGTGACGGGGCCGTGGCAGTGGTCATGGCGGATCTCGCACTGGCGACTCCCGAAGCGCTGGACCGAGTCTTCGAAGCCGACGGCGAGGTCGTCTTCGTGGCAGGGCGTGGTGGCGGGACGAACGTCGTCCTCGCGCGCCACCCCGACTTTCGCGTGGACTACCACGGCGTCTCGATCCGCGATCATCGCGAGCGGGCCGCCGATATCGGGACCGAAACGACCGCTATCGACTCGTTTCGGCTCGCGACGGACGTCGACGAACCGACCGACCTGGTCGAGGTGTTGCTCCACGGCGAGGGCGAGACGGCCGGCTGGCTCCGAGATCACGCTGTCAGCGTGACGGTCTCCGGCGGACGAGCGACCGTGGAAAGAAGTGAATGAATATGCTCTCGATCCCGTTCCGAGACCGACTCCGCAGTCTGGCCACAGCCGACCGGCTCCTGCAGTTCATCGCGGTCGGGACGATCGGCGCGAGCGTCGACATGTCGCTGCTCGTCGTCTTTCACAGCGTCGTGGGCCTGCCGCTGGTCGTCTCGAAGCTGACGGGCGCGGAGATCTCGTATCTCGTGATGTTCGTCATCAACGAGCGGTGGACGTTCTCGTCGTTCGGAAAGACGTCGCTCCGTGCCCGGCTCCGGCGACTGGGAACGTCGAACGGTGTCCGCCTCGGCGGGCTGGCGACTGCGACGACCGTCCTGGTCGTCCTCACGGAAGTCGCGGGCCTCTGGTATCCACTCGCCAACGCCATCGGGATCGGCGTCGGCTTCTTCGTCAACTACGCCTTCGAGAGCCTGCTCACCTGGCGCGTCCACCGGAACTGATCAGTCGCAGTGATATGCCTGCTTGAAGGCGGGGATCGTCGATACCGGCGTCGAAGGATCGTCGCTGTCACGGCCGCTCGAAAGCAGGGGCGTCGTTGATACTGGCGTGTGGGTTTGTCTCCCAGACGGGCGGCGAACGGAACGCCCTTTGAGGCACTGGTTCGAACGGTCAGTCCTCGATGAATCCTCTCCAGTCGGTCCGGCAGTCCGTGGGAGCGTTGCGTGGCGAGGGTCACGGTCGGATCCTGGTCGCGATCGCGTCGGGCTGGGGACTGCTCGTCGGGACGCGGATGACCTACCCGGTCCTGTTGCCGTACTTCCGGGCGGAGTACGGGCTCTCGCTGTCGGTCGCGGGGCTGCTCGTGACGATCCTGTGGCTCGGCTCGGCCATCGGACAGTTGCCAGGCGGGATCCTGGCCGACCGCTACAGCGAGCGGCGCGTCCTGACCGCCGGTCTCAGTGTCGTCGCAGCCGCGCTGACGGCCGTCGTGCTGGCCCCCGGGCCGACCGTCGTCTTTCTCGCGACCGGACTCGTCGGCATCGGGCTCTCGCTGTATCCGATCGCCCGCATCACCGTCCTGTCGTCGATCTACCCCGATTCGGTCGGGCGCGCACTGGGGATGACGATGGCGACCGGTGACGTCGGACAGACAGTACTCCCGCCCGCGATCGGATTCGTCGCCGCCGGCGCCGCCTGGCAACTCGGCCTGGGTGCGCTCGTTCCGGTCTTTCTCGTACTCGCAACAGTCGTCTGGGTGGTCGTCCCCGACGGCGGCACGGACTCGGGGCGTGACGGGATCTCGGCCGAACTGGCGCGGGACGTGTTCGCGGTGTTGCGCACCCGAACGATGGCACTCGTGACAGTCGTGCTTTTCTTCTACATCCTCGTCTGGCAGTCGTTCACAGGGTTCTATCCGACGTATCTCGTCGAAGTGAAGGGGTTTTCCGAAAGCGTTGCAGGTGCGGTCTTCGCACTGTTTTTCGGCTTCGGCGTCGTCGTGAAGCCGATCGCCGGGACCGCCTACGACCGCTTCGGGATGCGCACGTCGCTGCTTTCCGTGTTGATCGGCCCGGTCGCGGGACTGGCCGCGCTCCCGTTCCTGGACGGTTTTTGGCCGATCGTCGCGCTCACGGCGCTGGTCAGCACGATGCTCGGTTCCGGGGCGATCACGCAATCGTATCTCGCCGACGCGATTCCCGAAGACATCCGGGGGACGGGACTCGGCGTCGTCCGGACGACGGCGGCGTCGCTGGGAGCGCTCGGACCGGTCGCGTTCGGATCGCTCGCCGACCGGGGATACTTCGACGCAGGGTATGTCGTCCTCGCCGGGCTGATGGTGCTCATCGTCGCCCTCACGACGCGGATGCCTCGATCGTCGTAGCGGGGTGGCGGTCGCCACGAGACCGGAAATATCGACCAGTGACGGTACGCTTTTCCCCGTGAGTCGGATATCGTTCGATGTGATTCCAGGGGCCGAGTCCCACGGCGTGAACGTCGACATCGATCGACAGGAGGTCGAGCGCCTGCTGTCGGTCACGCCGGCAGACGTCGAGGCAGCCGACGAGTTGACCTTCGCTCGAAACGTCTTTGTCCCGCTGACGACGGCCTGTCGGTACACCTGCACTTACTGCACCTACTACGACCCCCCGGGACAGGCCTCGCTTCTATCGGCCGAGGAAGTCCGGGATATCTGCCGGACCGGCGCCGAGGCGGGCTGTACGGAGGCGCTTTTTACTTTCGGCGATGATCCCGACGAGCGCTACACAGCGATCCACAGGCAGCTGGAAGCGTGGGGATACGATTCTATCCACGAGTACCTGCGAGCGGTCTCGGAGATCGCCCTCGAAGAGGGGCTGTTGCCCCACGCGAACCCGGGCGATCAGACGCGCGAGCAGATGAGCCAGGTGGCGGACGTGAACGCCTCGATGGGCGTGATGCTGGAGACGACGGCGGACGTCCGGGCCCACGCCGGTCCGCGATCGAAGTCCCCCGGCCAGCGGCTGGCGACGATCCGGACCGCCGGCGAGCTGGGGGTGCCGTTCACGACCGGCATCCTCGTCGGGATCGGCGAGGACTGGCGCGACCGCGCCGAGAGTCTCCTGGCCATTCGGGAGTTGCACGAGCGACACGGGCACGTCCAGGAAGTGATCGTCCAGCCGGTCGTCGAAAACGAGCGCTGGGACAGCGGCTCGCCGGATCTGGCGACGATGCGGCGGGCGACGGCGATGGCTCGTGCCGCGCTACCCCCGGAAGTCAGCGTCCAGTCGCCACCGAATCTCGCGCCCGTCCCCGAGTTGCTGGACTGTGGCGTCGACGACCTGGGTGGCGTCTCGCCGGTCACTGACGACCACATCAATCCCGAGCACGCCTGGCCCGCCGTCGACCGGCTCAGGGAGATCGCAGCCGAGGCCGGCGTCCCGCTGTCGGAGCGGCTCCCGGTGTACGAACGCTATCTCGACGACGGCTGGTGCTCCGATCGGATCGAAACCGCGATCGAGACCGATACCGACGCCGGGAAGCGGTTCCGGGCCGTCCTGGACGACGGTCAGTAGTCGTACCGGTTCGGCTGCGGACCCGTCGTTTCGCTACAGCTCGGACGCTTCTTCCGGTGGAGCCCGATCGGCGTCCGGGTCGTATTCGGCCAGTTCCTGATGCTGGGCCGGCATCCCGAGGACGTACAGCGAGTCGCCGGCCTGCAGCGTCACGCTCGCCTCGGGAAACGGGATCGCCTCGTCGCTTCGCTCGATCAGGAGGACCGCTCCTGGCAGCCATCCGACGAACTCCCCCTCGAGCAGATCGCCGGACGAGACCGTCGTGGTCGTCACCGTCGCCTCACTCTCCCAGACGTGCTCGGCCAGTTCGCGGGCGTCCTCAACCGCGGCCGGGCGCACGAGCAGTCGATACTGTCGGTCGCCGTCGAGTGCGAGCGCGTCGTCGGTATCGACCACGGCCGTCGTCACGTCGCCGTCGGTCGCGCGGACGCTGCCGGTCGCAACCGGCTGGGTCGCGTCGCCGCGGTCGTGCCAGACCTCGACCGGATCGCCCGATCCGACGGATGCGGGCGGATCGGCCTCGATACCGACGGCACTCACACCGGGCGGAAGGCGGGGGCTGAGCCCGCTCGGGCGTGCGCCGACCGCGAACCGCTCGACCGTCCCGCCGAGTGCGACCTCCGCGTGGACGTACTCGACGTCGAAGTCGTCCCGGACGCGTTCGGCGAGCCGATCACCGAGTTGGTCGGCGTCGAGCCGGCGCGGAAACAGCATGGTCCTGTCGGCCAGTCTGGCTCGCGTCGGCTCTCCGATCGGTTCGTAGCCGTCGAGTCGTTCGATCGTGTCCGGGACGGTCACGGACACTGCGAGACTGGCAGCGCGAACGAGCGCCGCCGCTGCCCCGCGGCCGGCCACGTCGTCGATGTCGTAGACGTCACACGCGAGTCGATCGCCGGTCCGGCGACCGGCCTCGGCAGCGATCGCGGCGGTGGCGAACACGCCGAGGACGTACGCGCCACTCGCCCGATGGAACAGCGGCGTCGGGGACACGAGCGGCCCACCGGCCGCCGTCCCGGCGTACAGCCACGCCGAGGGAATCGACAGGCCGGCGAACAGGCCGACACCGAGCGAGAGTCGCCCCCGGCTGTACCACCGGTAGACGAACGCGACGGTGACAGCGACGACGCCGGCGAGCAATCCGAATCCGAGTATCCGGACGAGTGCTCGAATCGTCCACTCACTGACGATCGCCAGCGGGATCACGAGCCATCATCCCCGTGTCGTCTCGCGTCGAAGCGCCTGAGGACGTCGCTTCCCGTCGTTCCAGCGACGAACGCAGTCCGGCCCGGCTCCAGTGCCTCGTGCGCCGGCGCGAACAGCCATCCGCCATCGAGCGCCTCGACCGCGAGCACGTCGACGTCGTCGCTGCGGAGTTCGGTCGGATCTCCCTCGCCGACGAGCACCTTCCGAACGGATCGACCTGCCCGTGAGAGCGCACGGAAGGCTTCGAAGGCGCTCGTCGTCCCGTCCGAGGTCACGACGACGTGGGCCCGGTCCACCCCCAGCAGTTCGCCTGCGTCTGCGGTCGGCACGCCGAGCGTGATGCGCGTCTCGCCACCGGCGGCGGTACCGTCGTGATCAGTCTCCGCCGGACCCGCCCCGACGTCGAGGACGGTCCCGTCGACCGACAATCCGTTCGTGTGAACGACGACGGCGTCCCCGGGCGAGAGCCCGGTCGGCGCGATCGCGCGTACCGAGACTGCTCTGTGGTCCGCCCGGAGTCGCGACGCGAGAGCCTTCGACGGCGGTGCCGCCGCGATCGTCGCCCGGCCCTGCGGGTCGATGTCGACGGAGACGGCCTCGAGATCGTACTCGGTGACGAGCGTCGCTTCGAGACGGGACGCGATCTCCGATAACGGGAGGTCGGCCGGGAAACGCCAGCTATCGTCGGCGATCCGGGTACGGAGCGCCGGCGGCAGCGGCGGATGCCCCTCCAGATCGCGGACCCGGCTGGCTGGCCGCACCGTTACCTGTCCGAGTCCGTCGATCCCGTCGATCGCGTCCGCCGAAAGCGTCCGCTCCGGTCTGACGGCGGCACCCACGTTTCGCGGGAGTGTCCGTGCGATCCGCTCGCCCTGACTCGCGGCGAACACCGACAGCAACACGCCGACGACGAGCACGACCGCGCACCGGGCGGCCAGGTCAGTCTCGAATGCGATCACGTCGGCGTAGGACGCGCTCGCGCCGACCGACGGCAGTGCGAGCAACGCGGTACCCGACGCCGGAACCCCCCGATCGGTGACGGACGTGACTATCGCATGCAGTACCCCCAACGCGATCGCCGGCAGCATGCCGGCGAGCAGTCCGAACGAGATCCCCAACAGGATCTCGACCGCGATATCCCCCATACGACCACGATATCTCTCGTCAACTAAATTAATGTCGATATACATCTGATACAGTAAATTCATCCAACGTTTTAAATACGAAGACGAGGCGATCGGGTGCGTGACAGACACGTATCCAGTCCACGTTCGGACAGTGCCGGCAGTCGACTACCGCTCCCAGACAGCGACGGACAGGCGCCCGGTTTCGACGACTCCCGGAGACGTTCGAACGGGGATCGGCCGCACGAACACGTCAGCCCGTTCCGGTGGGTCGACAGAACCGGCGTCATAGACACTCCCGTCCGGTGCGTACATCGCCTCGCCGTCTGCGTCCCATCCGTCGTCGGTGAGATACGTGACGTCGACGTAGACGTTGAATCCCCGGGGTAGCGCCGAGCGATCGACCGCGTTCGACGGGTTCGATAGCGTCCCGGTGTCGTAGACGCCGTCACGTTCGAGCTGTCCCCAGACGCGTTCCGCCGTCACGTCCGCCGGCGCTCGATCGGACTGTCCGGGCAGCAGATCCATTAGCACACCCCCGTACGTCGTGATCGCGATCGCGATCACCACGACGGCGAACAGTGCCGCGATCGGCTCGGTCTGTCCACGATCACATCGTGAGGAGGACGGCACGGCGCTCACCTCCTCCGACCTCGTAATCGACGACGCGCACGGACAGCGTCTCCCCGGCAGCACGCCACTCCGGATCGACCGAATCGACGCTCGCCAGCGCGGCCGCGACGTCCTCGTCGAATTGCCGCTGCGGTGATCTGGTAGCGTTCGAAGGATACACGTCGGTGAGACGCTCGCCGTGGAGGACGCGTTCGAGTTCCAGGTCGTCCCCGATCGGGACGACGGGACCGTATGCGAGCGTCGCCTTCGTGACGCCGTGCTCGTTTTGCATCGCGATGCGCTCCCCGTCGATCCAGTAGAAGCGAGCGTCGTGGTCGTAGGTCGCGCTCCCCTCGTGGGCGCTGCCGGCGGCGCGGTCGATGGCGTTGGCGGCCGCGTTCGCGTCCGGCGGTGGCCCCGACGGAAACCCGAGCGCGATCCCCATCGCGGCGACGCTCACCAGGGCGACACCCACCCAGACGTACCAGGCGTCGGCCGGTGCTTCCAGATCCATACCGTCGCTGGTCCGGCGATCACATATAAATCGTCACATCAGCTGTCCGACGAGCACGACCGATCCGACGTACAGCGGCATCGCGGTCAGCAGCGATCGGCCGACGCGATAGCCGACCAGCGGACGATCGAGACCGTGCCGGAGTCCGACCGAGAGCGTCGTCAGCACGACAGACATGATGAGGACGTAGACGCCGACGACGAGCCCGAGCGGTTCGGTCGCCAGCGGTTCGGCCCCGAATTGGCCGACTGAATCGGTCGTGCCGATCACGTCCGCAAGCGCCAGCACCGTCCCGGCGATGAGCGGGCCGAAATACGCAGCGGTCGTATCGAGCGTCCCGGTGACCGTCGAGAGCTGGCGCCTGGCCTCGCTTTCGACCTCCTGGAGTTCTTCGAGGTGGTCGGCCATCGAGACGACGGCACGACCGGCGGGCTGCCCCTCTTCGGCCGCGATCGAGAGCAGCGACGCCGTCCCGTGTGCGCGAGCGCTCGGGATGTCCCTGAGTGCACCGTATTCCCCGAAGAACGCCTCCTCGACGGTGAGATGGAGCCGCTTCTGGACGCCGGCGGCCCGTTCGAAGACCGCACCCGTTTCAGCGGGGACGCGATCGCCGGCCTGTCCGAGCGCGGCCTCGACGGCTTCGCCCTCCGAGACCTGACGGCCGACGAGATACAGCGCGTCCGTGAGGTGGGCTTCGACGTTCCGAACGTACTCGCGCACGTCGGTGATCGGGTCGAAATACGACAGCAGAAAGCCCCCGACCCCCATCCCCCCGCCAGCGACGGGCGAGAGATACCCGACGCCGAACAGCGAGGGGACGACGTACCCGATCGCGCCAACGACGGGTCCGATCACGAACGGCAGCCACAGCCGATCGGGCACGTCGGGATGGCTACGATCGACCCGTGGCGGTGGGAAAGCGACCGGGCGTCGCACGAGCAGCCAGACGCTGGCCCCGATCAGCACCGCCGGCAAGACGACGTCGTAGAGGACGACGAACGCCCAGACTGACACCGGCACGCCGGCCATCGCCGCGGCAGGAACCAGTGCGATGGCTGCCATCGGGATCATCACGCCGAACGCGTACAGCCCGGTCGTCGGTCCACGGATCGCGTTCGTGAAGTCGGCCATCTGCTCGCGCGTCCCGTCGAGTATCGCCTCCAAAGACCGATCGAGCGTGCGTGCACGCTCGCCGTCCGGTGCGTTTTCGGCCGTCGAAAGCAGATGTGCGGCTCGTCGCAGCGCCGGGAAATCGTCGGCCCAGTTCTCGGCGAACTCGATCAGCCCCGTCTGGGGCGTTCCCATCGCCCGATCGATACTCGACTGGAGACTGGCAGAGAGCGGTCCCCGACCCGTCTCGGCGGCGAACGCGACCGCCGTCTCGGTGGCCGGGTGGATCTCCATCCGCAAGACGGCACGCCCGATGAGGTTCGGAGCATCCCCCAGTGCCCGGGCGCGCTTGAACGCCGCGAGCAGCGCCGGGAGTTCGTGCACCGCGTGGACCGAGCCCAGTGCCAGTGCGAGCGTTACCAGCACGGCGACCAGTGGCGGCGTGGGCACGGAAGCGAACAGCCCGACGCCCGACACGACGCCGACGATTCCGGCACCGTATCCGGCCCGAACGACCGTCTCCGGGTCGTACGGCGCCTCGATGAACGCGACTGCGTACGCGAGTTCGTCCGACGGCTCCGCGTCGACCGGGGCGAGGAGGGCGAGCAGTTCGATGATGGCCACGAGCATGTTCTCACCACGGGTCCCCGACCGCAGTCGGGCGGTTGGCTGGCTGACCGGTGCCCCGGTTTCCGTAGGCGACGGCGACTTCACGGGGGTCTGTCGTGCCGTCCGCCGCGAGGTCAGCGAGCGACTGCCTGCGTGCGTCGACGAGCGCGACGAGATCGGCGTACTCCTCGGTCGGCTTCGCGAGTTGTCCCACGAGTCGACTCTCACCGCGGCCGATCCGGTCTGTCGACGTCGCCTCGTCACCGATAGGTTCGTACAGCGGTTCGAACCGAAGCTCCCCGTTCTCTTCGACGACTTCCTCGATCCGGGAGAGTCGACGCGTGCGGCCATCAGGTGTCTGATACGCCTGGACGGTCACGACGAGATCCGTCGCGCTGAACGACGACGGCGGCACGTCCAGGTCCGACACCACGCGCTCGTAGACGTCGGCCGCGCCGTCGCCGTGGATCGTTCCGAGGACTGCGTTGGCGTTTGCCCCGACGCGCATCGCCTCGTAGAGGACCTGTGCTTCCTCGCCGCGGATCTCCCCGACGACGAGAGCCCCGTCTCCGAGTCGGAGCGCCGTCCGGAGCGCGTCGACGACGGTGATCTCGGGACCGTCGCCGGTCCCGGTTCGCAACGCCTGTACGTCGCGATCGACTCGCTGGAGCTGTTCGACCGGGAGTTCCGGCGTATCCTCGATGACGACCGTCCGGGTCCCGGGCGCGAGTTCGTACATGAGCGTCCCGAGTAGCGTCGTCTTCCCGGCGCCGCGCGTCCCCGCGATCAGCGTCGCGGCGTTTCGCTCGACGGCCACCGAGAGGAACGCCGCGGCCTCGGCCGTGAGCGTCCCGTTCGCGATCAGCGCCGGAAGCGTGAACGCGTCCTCGGCTCGTTCGCGAAACGCGAAGGCGGCCCCGTCGGCGACTGGATCGGTCACACCGGCGATCCGGATGCCGGTTCCGTTGTTCAGCGACGCCGTGGCGTCGATAGTCGGACTGGCCCGAGAGAACGCGCGTCCGCTCGTCTTTCGCACTCGCGAGGCCAGCGCACCCCCACCGCTCCGGGTCACGTAGACGTTCGAGGAGAGGAGCTCGCCATCGACGACGACCCGGACCGGATTGGTCGTGACCGGCGACGTGACGTACACGTCGGTCACGCGCGGATCGGCGAAAAAGTCCTCCAGGATCCCGTAGCCGCTCGTGTGTTTCTCGAGCACCGCTGTCACGCGCGGGTCGACCGATCCGTCGGCGACGTATTTGATCGCTTCCGAGGCCAGTCGCTGGCCGTCGACCAGTCCCTTCGCGATCGCCTCGTACCCCTCCAGGACGAGCTGGCGTTGCTCGGCGTCGAGATCCGTATCGACGAGATCGAGCGCGTATAGCGGAACCCCCTCGGGTCGATCGTAGACCCGCGCCCGACTGCCCGTCTCCAGGGACGTAACGTCACGGAGTGACGCACGATCCGAGACGCGCCGATCGAGGAAGTAGTGTCCGACCGACAGCCCGACCGTCGGCGACAGCACCGCTTCGTAGTCATCGATTCTTCCGGCGGCGTCGAGCAGCCCGGATCTGCTCGCGATGTTCGCGATCGGATCGACGCGGTCGCGCAGTTCGTCGGCGACCGAAAGCGGATCGGTCACGGCTGTCTCCGACAGCCGGTCGTGGCGATCGCCGAGCAGGTCGACGAACCGGGCCCCAGCGGCCAGCAGGTCGACCGCGCGGTCACTGTAGCCGTACTTCAGGCCGCGGTCGCGGACACTCAGCTCCGTGACGCTACGGTCGACCATCGTCTCGATGACTGTTCGGCGACAGGCCGGTGACGCCGCCAGATCGCCACTGCAGTCCGAGGCGTCGACCCGCAACGTGCCGTCCGCAACCGTCGTCGTGCAGGTGCATGCGGGCGGTTCCCCTCCGGGTAGGATCGGATCCAGCAACGACTCGACACCCAGCGACGCAGCAACGGACCGGGCGGTCGTTCCGGCGGTGCGTCCGGACATACCGCGTGTGGTCTCCCGATCGGATTTAAACTCGCGGGTGGCTGATGGACGCTGAGACGACTCACGATCTAGCAGAGGACGGAGAGCGGGACGCCCAGGCGGATGAGGCGTCCCCGTCGGTCGATCAACAGTGGCGGGGCGTACACCGGGAGGTGACACCAACGGGGGAAAGTTAGTGTCGGGGACCTGCTGTCCATAAATACGAGGGGCACAAGTGTAAATCATATTGGAGAGACAGGACGAGCCGCTATCTCGGAGAGGTCACGAGCGTCCAGTCCGAACGTAGCGTGGTCGTCCGGGCACAGTGAGCAGGCGAGTCTGGGACGATCGACAACGAAGAACCTTACAGCGTCGGCGCCGAACTACCGGATGATGTCTGTACCGACAGTCACGCTTCCGGACGGTGAATTGCCCGTCGTCGGCAAAGGGACCTACCGACTCGACGGCGACACGGCCAGGACAGCCGTCTCGGCGGCTCTCGAAGCCGGCTATACCCACGTCGACACCGCCGAGGGCTATCACAACGAGCGCGAGGTCGGCGACGTGCTCGCCGACCACGACCGCGAGGACGTCTTCCTGACCTCGAAAGTATTGGCGAAAAACCTCGACTACGAGTCGGTGATCGACGCCTGTGAGTCCTCGCTGGACCGACTGGGAACGGACTACCTGGATCTGTACCTGATCCACTGGCCGAACCCGGCGATCTCGCTACGGGAGACCCTGAACGCGATGGCGACGCTGCGCGACCGCGGACTCGTCCGCAACGTCGGCGTCTCGAACTTCAGCCGGTATCAGCTCTCCGCGGCGCTGCACATCTCGGACGTCCCGATCGCAGTCAACCAGATCGAGTTCCACCCCTACCTCCAGCGGCCCGAACTGGTCGAATACTGCCAGGACAACGACGTCGTCGTCGAGGCCGCCGCGCCGCTGGCCCGCACAGAGGTGCTCGACGATCCCACGATCGAGGACATCGCCGAGAAACACGATCGCACGCCGGCACAGGTCGTTCTCCGGTGGGCGATCGAGAAGGACGTGGTCGTCCTGCCCCGGTCGACCTCCGAGGAGCACATCCAGCAGAACTTCGAGCTGTTCGGCTGGGAACTCGACGCCGAAGATCGGCAGCGAATCGACGACCTCGACCGCGACGAGCCCGTCTATGACGTCCGCGGCCGAAACTGGGACGACGACGTCTGGGGGATCTCGGAGTAGTTCCTTTAAGTGCTTCTCGTCGCAATGGCTGATAGTGAGCCTTCTGAGGTGCCCACTTCTGCAGCGCCCGCTCTTCGCTGGCCCGTTGTATCACCCACTCTTCGCTGGCCCACCCGCTTCGCATCCGGACGGCAGTCGCGCGCGGCGGAACGCTCTTGAGCTGGCCGGTCGAAGCCCGCGCTATGGCCGCCGCGGCGTCGCTGACCGAGCCGCACGTACTGGCCCACACGAAGAGCCACCTCTTTCCGGACGACGAGGGCGACAGCTACGTCGTCGCCGACACACAGTTCGCCCAGGATCGGTGGGTCGACGACCGCCCGATCGACGCCGGGACCAAATCGCGACTCGCGCCGTTCAACCACGTCCGGGTCGGCTCTGGCTATCCCGACCTGGTCGGCGTCCGGAGACTGGACCCGGAGTACCTGGCAGTCGAGCGGCTCGGCGAGGAGCCGCCGCTTGTCGTCGTCGAGGCGAAGGGTCGTGGCAGCGGCGGGGTCGACGTCGAGCGCGGCGTGATCCAGGCCTACGACCGGCTCAACGAGGCCAACGTCGCGTTCGTGAGCGCACCGGCCGACGCGATTACTGCGACCGACCGGACGCTGGCCCGACAGCTCAACGTCGGCGTGCTCGGCGTCGACGCGGACGGCTCGATCGCGGTGCTCGAACGACCCCGGGTCGTCGGCAACCGAACCGCGGACGAGGCCACGGCGATCCGGTTTCAGGCCAGCGCGCAGGGCGTCGCCGACCGCAACTTCAGCCTCAACCATCCCAAGAACTATCTGGCGGTCCCGCTTTCGATGGCGGGCGGCCGCGACCACCGCGAGGCGATCGAGGCGCACGTCGTCAGCGCGGTCGACGGCGCAATCGAAGGCGCGGCGTTCCTGGGGCTGATCGAGGAACGCGGGCCGGACTACCGGCTCACCCCGCTCGGCGAAGAAGTCGTCCGGTTCGGGCTCCGGGAGTATCCCTCGCTGGACGATGCGCTTGCGACCTTCGAGCAGTGGCAGCGCTCCCGAAAGCGCTTTCTCGACGTCGCGCCGCGCTGGGGCCAGCTCGCCCGCCGGGTCGTCTTCGACTATCCGGCCACCGAGTTGCTCGTCACGGAACTGCAGACGATGCACGACGACGGCCTCGCCAATCCGTCGCTGGTCGAGATCGTCGAGTGGCTCCACGGCCAACATCCGACGTTTACCGTCGAGTTGTTCCTGCGAGGAGACGAGGACGTCCGCGAGCGTGCGCTGACCGACGACGGTCGCCTCCGGACGCCAGTGCTCGAAGAAGGAGCGAGCTACCACTCGCCGACGGTCTTCCAGCTGAAAGCAATGTTGTTCCACGCCGGCATCCTCACCGAGCGCGGCAGCGAGCCCGCGAACCTCGATCCCCGGGACGACGAGTGGGCGCTCTGCGAACCGCTGGCTCGTCGGCGATAGGATCGATCACTGCTCCGGACCGGTCGGTTACGCGTCGTCGAACGTCTCCCACTCCGCTTCGGTTCCCAGAATGTCCGCCAGCGAAGAGACCATCGACTGGAGTTCCTCGATCTGTCGTCGCTGCTGTTCGACGACGTCCTGCAGTTCGTCGACGGTCGCCTGCGTCTGTTCGGACTTGGCAGTCGCCGTCTGTGTCTTCGACGAGAGTCCCTCGATCGCTTCCGAGAGATGCGTGATCTCCTCCTGGGTTGCCAGCCCGTGCTCCTGGGGTTCGCGGAGCATCTCCCGGTTCGTCACGATCGCGTCCGAGACGCTCGTGCTCCCGTCCGGAAGCGCGATAGTCAGCCTGGGCGAGTTCGACGCGTCGTCGCTCGGTGACTCGGTATCATTCGGGTTCGGATCCGCGGGTTCGCTACTCATACACACAGATCTGTCCCTCAGCGACATAAACTACCGTCAGACAATCAAATGGATACTGATACGAAAACGACATTCACGAGTTGTCGAGCCGGCCCTGCCATTCCTGCACTTTCGACAGCAGCTCGACCGGGGGCGTCTCGTCGACATCGATCCCGGACAGTGCTTCCAGCACCTCGTCGGCGTCTTCCCCGAACTGCTCGGCGATCGTGTCCTCGGTCGCCCCGCCGTCCGCGCTGGCCGATCCGTCGCTGTCACCCGTGAACTGCCCGGAAGAGAGATCGAAGACGGCCTGGGTCGTCCCGCCACCGCCGCCGCGGACGTCGATCGCCTCGTCGTTGCGGAGCCGGTCGAGCACGTCTCGCGAGCGCTCGACGACCGGCTCGGGCACACCCGCGAGATCGGCGACGTGGACGCCGTAAGAGCGGTCGGCCGGCCCCTCGCGGACGGTCCGCAGGAACGTCACCTCTTCGCCGTCGCGGTCCGAATCTGGGTCGCCGTCGACCGCTACGTGGACGTTCTGGACGGGATCGAGTCGGTCGCCCAACTCCGTCAGTTCGTGGTAGTGAGTCGCAAACAGCGTCTTCGCGCCGACCTCGTTGACCAGGTACTCCGTCGCCGCCCAGGCGATCGAGATGCCGTCGAAGGTCGCCGTCCCACGCCCGACCTCGTCGAGGATCACCAGCGACTCGGCGCTCGCGGAGTGGAGGATGTTCGAGAGTTCCTGCATCTCGACCATGAACGTCGAGCGGCCCTGCGCGAGTTCGTCCAGCGCGCCGACTCGGGTGTAGATCCCGTCGACGAGGCCGATCCGCGCGCTCCTGGCGGGCACGAAGCTCCCCACCTGCGCGAGGAGCATGATCAGGGCGGTCTGGCGCATGTACGTCGACTTCCCGCTCATGTTCGGGCCGGTCACGACGAGGAACCGTCGGTCGCGGTCCATCCGGATGTCGTTCGGAACGAACTCGGTCGTCCGCTCGACGACCGGGTGGCGACCGGCCTCGATCGTTATCTGGTCGCCGTCGGTCAATTCGGGGCGCGTCCAGTCGGCCCGGACGGCGTGGGTCGCCAGGCCCGCGAGAGCGTCGACCTCCGCGAGCGTCCGCCCCACGTCCTGTAAGAGTTCGGCGTGCGTCGCGACGTCCGCGCGGACCTCCTCGAACAGCCGGCGTTCGAGGTCGTGACGTTGCTCCTCGATCCGGAGGAGTTCCCGCTCTTTCTCTTCGAGTTCGGGGATCGTGTACCGCTCGGAATTCTTCAGCGTCTTGATCTGCTCGTAATTGTCGGGAACCGCGCCAGTCTCGCTCTTGCCGACCTGGATGTAGTAGCCGTCAGTCTTGTTGCGGTCGACCGAGAGATGGGTGATCCCGTGGCGTCGCTTCTCGCGTTTCGGGAGTTCGTCGAGCCAGCCCAGGATCTCCTCGTGGCGCTCGATCAGCGCGTCCAGCTCCTCGTCGAATCCCTTGCGGATCAGCCCGCCCTGAGTGATCGTCCCCGGCGGGTCCTCGACCAGCGCGGCCTCAAGCGTCGCCCGGAGGTCACGTGCTCGATCGAGGTCGGCCTGGTCGAGGACGGACGCGAGCGGCGAGTCGGCCAGCCGATCGGTTTCGGCGACGATCTCCCGGACCGTCGGCAGCAGGGAGAGGGTCTCGCGGGCGGCGACCAGATCGCGGGCGTCGGCACTCCCGGAGGCGGCCTTGCTCGCCAGCCGTTCGAGGTCGTAGGCGTCGCCGAGCACCTCCCGCAGCCGGTCGCGGGCGAGCGCGGCCTCGGCCAGCGCAGCCACGGCAGCGTGGCGCCGTTCGAGCTCCGCGCGGTCCCTGCGCGGTCGCTGGAGCCAGCTTTTCAGCAGGCGGCCGCCGGCGCTGGTGACGGTGTGATCGATCGTCTCGAACAGCGATCCAGAGCGGTCCCCCTGCATCGTCTCGGTCAGTTCGAGGTTGCGCTGGGTCGTCGCGTCGAGTTCGACGTGATCGCCGTCGCCGTGGGCCTGCAGCCGGGTGATCGAGGCCAGCACGCCCTGGCCGGTCTCCTCGACGTAGTTCAACACCGCCCCAGCCGCGCGGACGGCAGCGTCGGCCTCGATCCCGACGCTTTCGAGTGCGCCCTCGCCGAACTGCTCGCGGACGCGGTGGCGTGCCCGCCCGGGGGCGAAGGCCTCGGTGGTATGCAGCGTCAGCGCAGCGTCGGTCCGCCCTCGAAGGCGCTCCAGCAGGTCGTCGTCGTTTCGCACGTCGGGTCCGGGCAGGATCTCGACGGGATCGAACCGGTAGATCGTCGTCAGCAGTTCGTCGGCGTCGGCGGCGGTCGTGACGTGGAACCGGCCGGTTGTGACGTCCGTGAACGCCAGGCCGTAGACCTCGTCGTGGACGATCGTCAAGAGATAGCGCGCGTCGGCGTCGGTCACCGCAAGCAGGGTCCCGGGCGAGACGACGCGGGTGATCTCGCGTTCGTGGCCGTCGCCCGCCTCGCGCTGGTCGGCGACGGCGACGCGGTAGCCGCGTTCGACCAGTGCCTTCAGATACGGCGTCAGGTCGTCGACCGGGACGCCGGCCATCGGATACGAAGAGCCGTGGCTCGACTTCTGGCTCACCTTCAGGTCGAGTTCGTCAGCGACCAGTTCGGCATCGGAGTCGAAGAACTCGTAGAAGTCCCCCACCTGCATCGCGAGTATGTCCGCGTCTGTCTCGGCTTTCAGATCGAAGAACTCGCCGACGATTCCCGTCGCCTCGCTCATATCCACAGGTGAGTGCGGTATCGGCTAAAACACTTAGGAATGTCTCTGTTGAAACTCTCAGTGGTTGATACAAACGGCGTGTGCATATAGAGCGTATAGTCAGCATAGCGCTGTGCTTCTTTTCACCACCCCGATGCTGAACCAACTGCTCACTAAACATACACACTGAGCACAGACGGGGTATCCAGTTTTCCGCTCAGAGCGTAACACCCGCAGTGTCTTGACCTGGCCGGTTCCCGTCAGAACCGCCGGCAGGATATCGCGAACAGGTCAGCAGTTCGGCGGAGGCGGCCCTACTCAGTGTCGGTACTCGGTGGCCACGATTCACAGGGTGGCGTGAAACTGGTGACCGACGCATCGATTTCGATTTTCAGTCTAACCGAAGTACAGGCACTCTCAGTTTCGGATGAGACCGCGTGTGCGTTCCACGAAGGGGTCGCATCGACTCTCGTGTACACAGTCCAGTTGCCGGTCCCGTCAGTCCACGTGGAGTTGTTGAGAACGGCGAGGTCGATACTGAGATCTGCCTCATTCGAAGTGGACGAGACTCCATCCAACACGACCGACGTTCCGTACACAGGCACGGAGTCGCGCTCAACGAGAACGTGGACCCTGTGAGTGGTGTTATCGGCGTTCTCGACAGTGATTCGTCCCAGTTCCGTGTTGTTGGCATCGCTCCCGCCGGGCATCGCTGAGCATCCAGCAATCAGGATCATCGAACAGGCCAAGACGGTTGCGACTGTTTGTCGCCTGTCCAAAAAGAGGGCCATACTAGCGTTATTTCAATGATCTGTAATAAACGTTTTGTGTTTTCAGGGATGCATTCGAAGGGCTCGACAAGGAGTTCAGGATGCTCCTCCGAATTCGTGCTGTGTGTCTTTTTTGACGGTGCAGATTCCGTCTGAAGCTAGTAGGCCCCTGTAGTCAATTCGCGCTATGTCTCTTTCACTATGGCCACAAATAATATATAAATTGACAAATAGCTGTTTCTGAGCTGCCGGAATTCGGACGTCTCACGCCTGGAAAGGGGATTCGTTCGACAGTCGGACAAGCGCCTCCAGCGCCCATCGCCGAGATTCTTACCGAAATTACGGCCGACAGCCTCTGAGTTCGACGTTTCGTGTTCTGCTGTTGGAATGTGTTTGCTTTCGTTCGATGCGCAACCGGGTGAGTGGTGGCCACGGGAGTTCGCATCCATCCACACTGGTCGCAACAGAGAAAATCAATCGCCGATTGACACGACAGTTTCATATTCTGCCAGAATCCGCGTGCAAGACTTAGAGATTCAATACAGTACAGTCGCAGCTGTAGCTAGCCAATGTCGCGCCCTTGGACGGGTTCGGGAACCCCGGGAAATCTTACGAACGGTTGTTCAGGCCGTTTGTGTCGGCGTCCACGTGTATAGCTGGTAGAACATGCGCAGGACGGCAACGAGAATCGCAGCTTCCACCAGAAGACCGAAATAAGATGGGGGGTCCGTCACGGAGGAGAGCACGCCGATGGCAGCCACGGCGATGCCCACACGCAAGAGGGTGTTACCTGCAATGTCTCGGACGACATCGTCGGGGACCGGTGATGTGGATTCGCTGTAGCCAGCTAACAACCACGTCCAGCCGACGAACTTCACTAATCCGCCGAGCACTGCGACGATAGCGCCAGCAGCCAGCCACTCGACTGCCAAGGGACCAATGTCGAGCATACTCGAAGGTACAGACCAAGCGATGAAAAACGTTCCCGGAAATTTCAGAGATCGCAACTACTCCTCGCACCCGCCCCGATACCGTCGGCCAGAGATTCGTTCAGGCAGCGATTTGCTGTTAGCTCGCGCACGTATCTACCATGGGGTTTACCGTTGAACAGCGGGCAAGATACGCGCCTTCCGTCTTGCACAGGCACTATCGATCTACCTATTCCTTGTCCGAATCAGCGTGACCGACTCAGAGGTTGAACGAAGCATACAGAGTTGGTTTAATTCACGATTCGGAGGCTGAATCATCCGGTGGGTGGAAGATGCATCTATGATGTCCCAGCAAGGGGAAGAGCGACGAACGCCACGTACGACAGAGCGGTCGCCACTGATGGACCGATGATCCAGAACGCAACGAACCGCACGACTGCCGAGCGGTCGAAGAGCGCCGTCGCGTCTTGAACGTATTCAGGGTCTTCTTCCCCGGCACTCGACACGTTGTTCGGCGTGTCGGCCGTCACCGCACCCACCGCGATATCTGCTTCGAGATCGCCTCGCACCAGGTCGGTCGCCGCTGTCGGACGCGTCGCTCGGCCCCAGCCGAGGCCGACGATACACATCACCGTCGAGAGAGCCAGACTCATCGGGACTCCAAGCGCCGACGCTACGGTCGTGATACTCGCAGCCACGACCATGACGATTGTCGCCGCTAACAGCGGTAGATCAGTGAGATCGTTGCCAACTGATTCCATGGTCCGGCGGGCGATCGTGAACGCACCGAGTCCGATGGCGATCGTCCCTAATCCGACACCCCTCTCGACGCCGATTAGTCCTCCACCGACGAGTGGTGCGACTGCGTTCGCAACGTTACTTGCACCGGCACTAAACGCCATATAACAAGCGATCGCCAGCACTATCCCCGTACTGACCACCTCACGAGGCGTCGTTCCTGGCCCCAGTGTCGGCACGGGAATCATCCCAGAGCGGTCGAGCGTGAGAAGCGGCCCATTGGATTGTTCGAGTGCGATCCGCTGATCGAGATACGCATAGAAGTAGCGGCCGATGATAGCCCCGAACCAGAAACCAACAACCGGTGCGATGACCCACCAGACCATGATCGATCCAACCACGGCGTAATCCAATTGTCCCGTAGCGAGTCCCAACCCGGCAATCGCACCTACAGCTGTCATCGATGTCGAAACCGGAACGCCGTAGAGATTGGCAAGCAACATCCCTAATCCGATAAAGCCCAACACGACGACACTTGCTTCGGCAGAGAACGCTGTCGTCGGCACGAGTTCTCCGCCGAGCGTGTCGATCACGTTACGACCAACTGTCCATCCACCGAGGAAGACGAAAAACGTCATTAGTGCTGCGGCGGCGGTTTTATTGATGATTCGGGCACCGACAGGTGGCCCCCAGGCGACGCCCGTAGATGACCCGCCGATATTGAATCCGACGAAGACTGCGGCCGCAAGGGCGACGAGGAGGAGGATAGAAACCATACTATAACTTATGGATATAATCGGCATATAGGTTCTGATTGCGTTATCGACCGCGTCTCTATCGGTGTTTTATTCTTACTCCATCCGTAGCTATGGTATGACTTCACGCATCCTCGTCCCGATGGACGACTCGGAGATGGCCGAACACGCGCTCGAACACGCGCTCGAAACGTACCCTGACGCGGAGATCACGGTCCTTCACGTCGTCGGAGAGCCCTCGGGGATGATGGGAAAGGCGACGAGCCTCGCGCTGGCTGACGATATCGAGGAGGCCGCCGAAGAACGTGCGTCGGCGATCTTCGACCGGGCCCACGGGATCACCGGTGACAGGGAGATCTCGACCGACGTCGCGTGGGGCAACCCCTCGAAGGTGATCGTCAACCAGGCCGAGTCGTTCGACGCCGTCGTGATCGGTAGCCACGGCGGTTCGCTGGCCGACCGCCTCTTCGTCGGCAACGTCGCACAGCAAGTGTTCCGTCACTCGCCGGCCCCGGTGACCGTTGTTCGATAGACAATCTGTCTCTACCGATCTGTCTCCTCGTCAGTTGCCGAAAGACCGGTGACCGATATGCGCCCTGGGCCTTGTTTAGCTGAACACAGGCGCTAAGCCCCCGTCGTTAACGAGCAACACAGGCCGAAGGCCGAGTAGCGCAGTAGGGCGGGGATACAGCCACCGTGTTAACTTTGGCATCGATTCCACCAGACGGCGAACGCTTCGAGCCAAGACTCTGCTGTCGTCGGCTCGACGTTGCTAAATGTATTTGAAAACGAGGATGTTCGTCGTTTTACCTCACGAAAGACACGTTCGACGCTATTCCGATTTCCGTGGCGACGGATATGAAATCGGAGTCCGAGTCGCGACAGTGCCGCTTGGAGATGGTCGGCGTCGTCGATGAGAAACGTTGCATCGTCGATGTCGTGTTTCTCGCGGAGTTCACGCAGAAACACGTGCGTTAATCCTGAATTCGCGGTTGGAAACAGCCGCACATGCAGGAATTCGTTGGTCTTGGGATCGACGGCGGCGTACAGCCAATAGCGCTCAGTCCCGAGCTGAATTACAGTTTCGTCAAGCGCAACGTAATTCGAGGTTCTCGTACCCTTCGGCTGTAGATCGGCCTTTTGTACCCAGTTGTGGATGGCCGTGCGACTGCGTTGGACACCCAACCACTCAAGATGTTGTTTTGTATTTGAAATCGATAAGACAGCCAGATGCAACTGAATACCCATTTCAACGACCTCCTCGGGTGTCCGCTCGCGCTCCATAAACTCCAAATCAATCCAGCCGCTATCTCCGTTGAGGCGGTCGAATTCTGGCATAGAGCACTAGAACCGTCGGCCGCCTCATCCTTATCTTAACACGACGCGGATCACCCCACCACAGTCACGGAGATGCTAGTTCGTCGTTGAGGGGTCGGAGACGGCGACGACCTGCTTGCCGATGTTGTCGCCGGAGAAGAGCCCGAGGAACGCGTCGGGCGCGTTTTCGAGCCCGTCGACGACACTCTCACGGTGACTGATCTCGCCGGACACGACCCACTCGCCGAGCTGCTCGCTTGCCGCTTCGAACCGGGTAGCGTAGTCGCCGACGAGCAGCCCCTGGACTTTCGCGCGCACCGAGATGAGCTGGGGGAGTTTTCGCGGCCCGGTCGGCACGCTCTCGTCGTTGTAGTGAGCGATCTGTCCGCAGACGGCAACGCGGGCGTCGAGATTCAGCTTCGTGAACACGGCATCGGTGATCGGACCGCCGACGTTGTCGAAGTAGACGTCGACGCCGCTCCTGGCGGCGTCGTCGAGTGCTGTGCGGTAATCCTCGACCTGTTTGTAGTTGATTGCGGCGTCGAAGCCGAGGTCGTCGGTGAGCCACTCGACTTTCTCGTCGGTGCCCGCGAACCCGACGACGCGGCAGCCGTTGAGTTTCGCGATCTGGCCGACGACGGAGCCGACCGCGCCCGCGGCGCCGGAGACGACGACGGTGTCGCCGGGTTTGGGCTCGCCGACTTCCAGCAGCCCGAAGTACGCGGTCCGACCGGGCATTCCAAGGACGCCGAGGTACGCCGGCAGGTCCGCGACCGACGGATCGACGGGGGCGACGCTCTCGGCGTCGAGGACGCTGTAGTCCGCCCACGTCCCGTTGCCGGTCACGAGGTCGCCAGCCTCGTACGCGTCGCTCTCGCTCTCGACGACTTCGCCGACGACGGCACCCGCCATCGGGTCGCCGATGTCCCACGGTTCGGCATAGGACTCGGCGTCCCGCATCCGTCCTCGCATGTAGGGGTCCACGGAGAGATATCGCACGCGGACCAGGAGTTCGCCATGTCGTGGCTCCGGCACGTCGCCCTCGCGGAGTTCGAAGCTGTCCATGTCCGGTTCGCCGTCGGGGCGCTGTGCGAACACCCACTCGCGGTTCGAGTTACGCATATGCCGTCTTGCGTTCTCGCACCGAAAGCAGTTCCTCTTCCAGCAGCGGCTTCCGGTGTCGGAGGTCGTTGTCGTACGGTCCATCCACGTCACACTAGATGTCGCTCACCCACCACCGAAAGCGCTGATAGCAGAGGTGCGGTGGACCGACTGAGTCGGTGTGCTTGCACTCGGCGACGATTGTACCTCTGCGAACCTTCTTTTCCACGCCGCTCCACCACCCGCCATGAGCGTCATCGAGAGCGTCCACGAAGATCACGGGGCGACGTTTCGATCGGTCGGGGGGAAGCGAGTCGTCGCCGACTACGGCCGCCCGGAACGGACCCACCGGGCGGTGCGCAACGTCGCGGGCGTGATCGAGCTGGGCTACGACGTCCGCGAGGTAACCGGCCCGGACCGCATCGCAGCCGTCGAACGGGCGAGTACCGCCAACGTGCCGCGATCGGACGGTGAGGGGTGCTACGGGTTCGTCCTCGAAGACGGGGCGATCGCCGCCGACGCGTACGTCTACAACGCCGGCGAACGGCTGCTGGCTTTGCTCTCCCCCGGCCGCGGCGACCGACTCGACCGGGCGCTCTCGGAGTCGGGGGCCGAGAGTACCGATCTGACCGACGAGCTGGCGGTCTTCAGCGTCCACGGCAGCCAGGCCACCGAGAAGATCGCGAGCGTCCTCTCGACCGGTGGCGGCGCGCCGGTGCCGGCCCACACGTTCGTCCGCGGATCGATGGGCGACGAGGGCGTGACGGTCGTCGCCAGCGACGCTCCGACCGGCGAGGCGGGCTACGAGGTCGTCTGCGGGATCGACGACGCCAAGCGCGTGTTCGACACGCTGGTCAACCGGGGGCTCAACGCCGCGCCCTTCGGCTATCGGACCTGGGAGTCGCTGACGCTGGAAGCCGGGACGCCGCTGTTCGAGCCGGATCTCGCAGGCCGATCGCCGGCTGTGCTCACGCAGCGCGGCGACAGAGAGGGGCGGCAGCTAGTCGGACTTGTCTGTGAGGCGCTGCCCGATCCCGGCGCGACCGTCTACGGCGATGGGGCCGCGGTCGGCACTGTCACCCGGGCACTGGAGAGTCCGACGCTTGACGAGCCGATCGCGTTCGCGGTCGTCGCGGGCGAACCGACGGCCGTCGAAACCGACGCGGGCCGCGTCGAGGCCAGGGAGGCGTCGCTGCCGTTCGTCGAGGGGAGCGAGCGATCGCGGCGGCTCCCCGGCAATCGGTAGGGACACAGCCACCAGTCACGATCGAGAACGGTGGCCAATCACGTCCGTGACCGGGCGCCCGATCACGACCGCGAGAACATCGCCCGCAGCTGCTCGCGGGAGAACAGCGTCGAGGGCTCGTCCATGTGGACGCCGATCTCGCCGGAGAAGAAGCCGAGGCCGAGCCGCTGGACAGCCTGGGGGAGCGAGTAACACCGCCGGATCCACGCCCCCAGTTGGATCTCCCGACCGAGTGCAGATCGCCAGGCCGACTCGTAGTCCGCGAGCGTCGCCGGATCGCCGGGATCGACCGTCTCGGCGGCCCGATCGGCAGCCACCATCCCGTACCGGATCCCACCGCCGGTAAACGGCTTGGTCTGTGCGGCGGCGTCGCCCACCAGAAACGCGCGCCTGCTCGTCACCGTCTCGGGCGGGCCGATCGAGATCAGCCCCGAACAGCGGTTCGTCGTGTCCGCGCCGTAGCTGTCGGTGAACGCCTCGAACCACTCGCCGACTTCCGCGCCGGGGCTGGCCGCGAGGCCGTACTCGACGCCCGCCTCGCCGCGTGGGATCCGCCAGGCGAAAAACCCGGGGACAGTCAGGTGCACGTCGACGAAGTCCGCGCTGTCCGGCGAGTCGTCGAAACCGAGCACGCCGTGTAACAGCTCCGCCGGTTCGGGCAGACCGAGTTCGCCCCGAACTTTCGAACGCGGGCCGTCCGCGCCGGCGACCATCCGGGCCGCGTGCGTGTCGACGCCGTCGGGGCCCCTGACCGTGACCTCGACGTGATCTCGGTGCTCTTCGACGGCGGTGACAGTATGATGGTCGCGGACGTCCGCACCCGCGTCGCGGGCAGCCTCAGCGAGCCAGCGGTCAAGTCCGACGCGGTCGATGACGTTCGAGACGACCGACTCCTTGTAGAAGGGGTAGGCTTCGCTGTCAGGGCCCCCGAGCCGGAAACGTGCGCCGTAGATCTCGTTCTGCAGGAGCGCCTCGCGAGCGCCGTCGGGCGTGAACTGCCAGACATCGGTGCTGACGTGTCCCGAACACGCCAGCGGCTCGCCGATCGCCCCCTGCTCGAAGACGAGGACATCGTGGCCGGCCTCGGCGGCCCGACGGGCGAACCGCGAGCCGGCCGGTCCCGCACCGACGACGACGAAGTCGCGCATGGGTATCCAAAGTCCGCTCTCGGCTAAATACCTTCTCGAATCGAACGGACAACAGTGATCCTTCTCGAATCGGCCGGCCGATAGTGATCCGCCACGAGACAGCGATCGGATCGGTCGAAACCACAGTATCAGATCTTGTACTGGGGACCGAGAGCGTTTTGCCGCAGAGGGCAACAGCCGTGTATGGAGCCCGGAGCCGCCGGATCGAAACACTCGAGTGCGGTTTGCGGGATCAGCGTCCGTGAGGTGAGTCAGCCGTGAGACGACGGGCCGTTCTCGCCGTCTTCCTGGCCGTTTTGCTCATCGCCACCGGCCTGCTGACGACGAACGTCGTCGCACTAGACGACGACGGCGTTACGGCAGGGGCGGAACTGCTCGCCGGAACGGATCCACTCGGGGCCGACACCGACGGCGACGGACTCGATGACGGTCGAGAACTCGACGGCCCGACCGATCCGCTCGACCCAGACACTGACAGCGACGGATTGACGGACGGCCGAGAGCACGACCTCGAGACGGATCCACTGGTGGTCGACAGCGACGGCGACAGTCTAAACGACAGTCGAGAACTCGACCTTGGGACCGATCCGCTCGCGGCGGACACGGACGACGACGATCTCGGAGACGGCCGGGAGTACGACGTCGGAACGGATCCGCTCGATCCCGACACTGACGGCGACAGCCTAAGCGATAGCCGCGAACTCGGCCTTGAGACCGATCCGACAGAGACGGACACTGACAGCGACGGCCTGAACGACAGCCGTGAACTCGATATCGAAACCGATCCGCTCGTAGCGGACACCGACGACGACGAACTAAACGACGGTCGCGAGCACGACATCGGGACAGATCCCGTAGCCGCAGACACTGACAGCGACGGCCTGAACGACAGCCGCGAACTCGCTCTCGAAACCGATCCGCTAGCCTCCGACACCGACGGCGACAGTCTGAACGACAGTCGAGAACTCGACCGTGAGACCGACCCCCTCGACGCTGATACCGACGGAGACGGGCTAGACGACAGTCGAGAACTCGACCTTGAGAGCGATCCAACGGATCCGGACACTGATAGCGACGGCCTGAACGACAGCGGAGAGTTGGACATCGGGACCGATCTCCTTGACGTTGACACCGACGGCGACAACCTGAACGACAGTCTGGAACTCGACTTTGAGACGGATCCGCTCGTGCCGGACACCGACAGCGACGGGCTGGAGGATGGCCGCGAACTCGACCTTGAGACCGATCCACTCGATCCCGACACTGACAGCGACAGCTTGAACGACAGCCGCGAACTCGATCTGAAGACTGACCCCCTTGATCCCGACACTGACGGCGATAGACTAAACGACAGCCGCGAACTCGATCTGGAGACCGACCCCCTCGACGCTGATACCGACGGAGACGGGCTAGACGACGGTCGAGAACTCGACCTCGAAACGGATCCGCTGATCGGGGATTCGGACGCAGATAGTCTCGAAGACGGGGCCGAGACCGACCTGGGGACGGATCCACTCGATCCCGACACCGATGGTGACGGACTCGAAGACGGGCGCGAGCGGGACCTCGGAACGGACCCTTCGGTAGGTGATACAGACAGCGACGGCCTGAACGACAGCCGGGAGCTCGAACTCGACACCGATCCGACGGAGCCAGATACCGACAGTGATGGACTGGACGACAGTCGCGAAGTGGATCTGGGGACCGACCCGCTCGCGGCGGACACGGACGACGACGGGCTCGAAGACGGGCGCGAGCTGGCGCTTGGCGCTGATCCGGTCGTGGTTGACACGGACGGCGACGGGCTCAACGACGGCCGAGAGGACGAACTGGGGACCGACCCCACGACGTCCGATACGGACGACGATGGCCTGGGTGACAGTCGAGAACCCGATCTCGGGACGGACCCGACCGCGGCCGACACGGACGGCGACGGGTTCGACGACGACGCCGAACTCGCGTTCGGAACCGATCCGACGACGCCGACGCCCGACACCGACGACGACGGGTTGCCCGATGAAGTCGAACAGGAACTGGGGACCGACCCCGGAATTGCCGATACGGACAGTGACGGGCTCGGCGACGGGCGGGAGTACGATCTGGGAACCGATCCGCTCGCTTCCGATACTGACGGCGATGGTCTCGAAGACGGTGTGGAAGTCAGCGGCGAGACCGCGGGCGGAGCAACGATTTCAGGTGCCGACCCACTCCGGATGGATCTGTACGTCACGCTGCTTGCGAGTGCGAACGCCGACGGCCTCAGCAGCGCCGAACGTGCCGGCCTCCGGCAGGCCTGGGCCGAGATGCCGATCGACAACTCCGACGGCTCGACCGGCGTCACGGTTCACATTACTCGAAAGAGTCTCGGAGAGTCGGTCACGACGGACGGCAGCTCCGAAGAATTCAACGAGCTGTCCGATACCTACTACACCGAGCAGTACGTCGGAGAGATGCTCAGCGTGACGCGCGCTGCCATGATCGTTCCGATCGAGTCCGACAGCGTCGCCGGACGCGGTTACGCACCGGGATACTTCTCGATCAACGACGCCGGTTCGAGCGGCACCGTCGGCGAGTACAGCGTCCGAACGCGGATCGTCGTCCACGAGCTCTTACACAACGTGATAGGCGAACTCGACGAGGAGAACAAGTGTTACTCGGAGTTCGACGGCGGCTCGGCCGACTATCACTCCTGTGAAGGATGGCTCAGCTACGATTTCGACGCCTCGGAGACCTATCTGCCCGAGTCACTGGCCGAGGAGATCGAACGCGACGGACTCCTGCCGTCGTGATCGTGCCACGGCCGAGGAGAGTTCCCGCTACGCACGCGGATCGCTGTCCGGCCCGGGATACGTGTCGCCCTCGACCAGCCCGTGGAGGCTCGCGGGATCGAACAGCCGGGCGAACGCGTCCGGCGGACGGACGCTCAGGTCCGCGTGCGGCTGGACGGACAGCCCCGTCTGTGCCGAGCGAAGCGACGCGTCGTAGCTCAGCAGGTGGGCGGCCCCACCCCGGTAGGCCGTCGCCAGCGCCGGGTGATCGCCCGCCGGGTGTTCGACGCGTTCTGTCGCCGCTGCCAGCCGTTCGTGGTGTGCGGCCGCCAGCTCCGGATCGGCGAGTTCGGCCACGACTGCCTCGGTATCCTCGAGTAGCGGGTCACTGGCCAGCAGCGCCAGCCAGGAGTGGCGACGGACGTGATCGAGCGCCTCGCGGGCCAGACCGCCTACGAGCAAGTCCGCCACAAGCACGTCCGCGTCGGCCACGACCCGCGCCGGCGACGCGTCAGTCATCGTCCTCCCGACGGGTGGCGAGCGTCTCACGGATCGCTTCGACCGTCGTCTCGTACGTCCGGGCGCGTTCGAAGAGGTCGGCCCACGTCGCCATACGGAAGCGAACGCCCGCCGGGCGGAAAAGACGACCGCCTGGCGAGCAGAAAAGACGACCGCACGGGTGGAGAGATGAGAACGTTCAAAAGCAGGGGAAGCGTACCGCGACGTATGCATCGAGTGCGATCGGCCGACGACGCCGTCGCGGGGACGGAGTCGCAGGTCCACGGCTCGCTGTCCCGCTCCCAGCGGGTGACACGCCCGAATCGCATCTCTTCGCGACGTGCCACGGACTGTTTCTGTACCTGCTGTCGCTGTTGTTGAGGACGCACAGCCGAGCGCGACACACCGCTCGCCGATCGAAACCAGGTAGCCCCGCTCCCAGACCGCCAGAGATTACAGAGACATGACTCGACATACCGACTCACACGAACTGTCCGAACGTACCGACTCACACGAACCGTCGTCTGAACGTACCGACTCACACGAACCGTCGTCTGAACGTACTGACCCACGCGGATCACTCCTCGAAACGATCGGCCACACGCCGCTAGTCGAACTCGAAACCGGACCGCCATCAGTGCCGGTCTACGCGAAGCTGGAGACGTTCAACCCCGGCGGCAGCGTCAAAGACCGGATCGGCAAACACATCATCGAGCGGCTGCTCGACCGCGGCGACCTCCCCCCGGGCGGCACTGTCGTCGAGCCGACGGCCGGCAACACCGGCATCGGGATGGCCGTCGCCGCGAACCAGCTCGGGCTGGACACCGTCTTCGTCGTCCCGCGCGGATTCAGCGAGGAGAAGCGGCGGCTGATGGCTGCACTCGGAGCTGAGATCGTCGACGTCCCCGGCGATATCGGGATGTCCGGGGCTGCGGAACGCGCCCACGAAATCGCGGAACAGCGCGAGGACGCGGTCGTCCCACAGCAGTTCGCGACGCCGCTGAACGTCGAGGCGCACTACGAGACGACCGGCCGGGAGATCCTCGAGGCGCTGGGCGAGGAGATCGGGGCGGTCGTCGCCGGCGTCGGCTCCGGCGGGACGCTGATGGGAATCGCCCGGGCCGTCCGCGAGCGCGTCCCCGACGTCCACGTCGTCGCCGTCGAACCCGAGGGCTCGACCTTCGGCGAACTGCTCGACGAGCACCGCGAGGAGGGTGACTACAAGACCGAGGGGATCGGTACCCACGACCCGAGCGTCGCCGAACTGCTCGACCCAGACGTGCTCGACGAGGTCGTCACTGTCAGCGACCGCGACGCCCACGCAGAACTGCAGCGGCTCGCCAGCGAGGCGGGCCACCTCGTCGGATCGAGTTCCGGCGCGGCCAGCGTCGCCGCCCGACGGGTCGCCGAACGGATCGCGAGCGGCGACCTCGACGCGCCGGCTGAGACGGTCGTGACGGTCTTCCCCGACTCCGGAGAGCGATACCTCTCGAAGAACATCTACGGCTCCTTCGAAGCGTGGGAGGGGAAAGCATGAGCGACGAGCCGTCCCCATCGAAAGACGACACCGAGTTCGCCACGCGCGCGATCCACGCTGGCCAGCACCCCGACCCGGAGACGGGCGCGGTCATGACGCCCATCTACGCGTCCTCGACGTTCGCCCAGGACGGCCCCGGCGAGCATCGGGGCTATGAGTACTCCCGGACGGGCAACCCGACGCGGACGGCTCTGGAGGACAACCTCGCCAGCCTCGAAGGCGGCGAATACGGTCGCGCCTTCGCCAGCGGGATGGCCGCGATCAACACCGTCCTCAATCTGCTCGAAGCCGGCGACCACGTCGTCGTCGGCGAGGATGTCTACGGCGGGACCCACCGGCTCTTCACCGAGGTCTACGAGGACTACGACCTCCGGTTTTCCTTCGTGGACACGACCGATCCCGACGCGGTCGCCGGGGCGGTCACGCCCGCGACGGAGTTGCTCTGGATTGAGACGCCGACCAACCCGCTGTTGCAGGTGATCGATCTCGACGCGATGGCCGAGGTGGCCGAGGCCGCCGACGCCCTGCTGGCGGTCGACAACACCTTCGCGACCCCGGCGCTACAGCGGCCCCTGGAACACGGCGCGGACATCGTCGCACACTCGCTGACGAAGTATCTCGGTGGCCACTCCGACGTGGTCGGTGGCGCACTGATCACCGACGATCCAGAGCTGGACGAGCGGCTGGGCTTTTACCAGAATAGCGTCGGCGCGACGCCGGATCCGTTCGCCTGCTTTCTGGTCCTTCGCGGCACCAAGACCCTGCCGGTGCGGATGGAACGCCACAGCGAGAACGCCCGGACGCTGGCGGCGTGGCTCGAAGACCACCCGGCGATCGAGCGGGTGTACTATCCCGGGCTCGAATCGCATCCACAGCACGAACTGGCGGCCCGGCAGATGGACGCCTTCGGCGGGATGGTGAGTTTCGAACTCGACGGCTCGCTGGAGGCGACCGAGCGACTCGTCTCGAGCACCGAGGTGTTCACGCTCGCGGAGAGCCTCGGCGGCGTCGAGAGTCTGCTCGAACAGCCGGCGACGATGACCCACGCGGCCGTCCCGCGCGAGCAGCGCCTGGACGCGGGCGTCACCGACGGGCTGGTCCGCGTCAGCGTCGGCCTGGAAGCCATCGAGGACCTGCGGGCCGACCTGGCGGGGGCGATCGACGCCGCGCTCGATCGCTGATACCCAGCGAGGTTGAGGGCGACTGCCCGCCTCAGAACCGGTTCCACTACCGCTTTGTATCAGCCCCGAATAGACGAAGGTATGGCTCGACAGGAAGCCCCCGTGTCGCCGCCGGTCGTGTTGACCATCGCGGGCAGCGACTCCGGCGGCGGGGCCGGTATCCAGGCCGACCTCAAGACGATCGAAGCCGGCGGCGCGTTCGGGACGAGCGCGATCACCAGCGTCACCGCACAGAACACCCGCGGCGTCCACGGCTCACATCTGCTCCCGATCGAAGACATCGAGGCGCAGATCGACGCCGTGTTCGATGACTTCGACGTGGCGGCGGTCAAGACGGGGATGCTCGCGACCGAAGACGTCATCGAGACCGTCCGCGGGTACGCCGATCGGCTGCCGAACCTCGTGGTCGATCCCGTGATGGTCGCCGCCTCGGGGGACCGGCTGCTCGAGCCCGACGCGGAGGACGCCTACGAGGCGCTGATCGCCGAGTCGACGCTGGTCACGCCCAACGCCGATGAGGCGGCCGTCCTGACCGGGATCGACCCCGAAAACGAGGGCGAAGCCCGCGAGGTAGGCCAGCGACTCGTAGAGATGGGGGCCGACGCCGCGCTGGTCAAAGGTGGCCACATTCCGGTCCCGGAGGTGACGGACGTGCTCGTCACCGACGAAGACGTGACGACGATCCGCCACCCCCGGGTCGACACCGACTCGACGCACGGCTCGGGCTGTACGCTCTCGAGCGCGGTCGCGACGCGGCTGTCTCACGGCGACAATCTCGCGGCCGCCGTCGAGTCAGGCGTCGACCTGCTCTCGCGGGCGATCCGGTACAACCTCGACGTCGGCGAGGGGGCGGGCGCAGTCCACCACACCGTCGAGGCGCGCGATCGAGCCGCTCGCGAGCGGACTGCCGAAACCGTCGAGGGGATCGTCGCGGCGCTGATCGATCGGGACGTCACGCCCGTCGTTGACGCGGCCGGACTGGACGTAGTTGGAGCGACCCCCTACGCCGAGCACGAACACGACGTCGCAGCCGTCGAGGGGCGGGTCGCCCGGACGCTGTCGGGACTCCGACCCAATCGCGGCGTCCGGTTCGGCGCGTCGGGTCGGACCGCCGAACTGTTGCTCAACGCCCGCGAAGAGCGTCCGGCACTGTCGTTCGCCTGCCGCTGTCGCAACGATTCACGGGTCGAGGCGGCACTGAAAGAACTGGAATGGGGGACGATCGATCTCGAACGCGACGGCGGACCCGGCCGCGTCGAAGACGCAATCGGTCCGGAGACGGTCGCGCTGCTCGACCGTCGAGCGTCCTCGACGATTGTCCTCGCTGAACGCGCGCCCACACTGCGGGAACGCGTCGTGACGCTGGCTGAGACGATCGCGTAGTCGCGCCGCTGCAATCAAGCGTGTGCGACACCTAGCACGGCCAGTGCCGTCGACCACCTACCGCTGTTCGAGCTGTCTCGATCACACGCTGACGCGGGAGTACAACGTCTCCCATTTCTCGATCCGGTGTCCGAACTGCGGCGAGTTTGCTCGTTTCGTCCACGCGGGCGTCCTCGAACAGTACGAGGAGTTCGAGGCGTCGCCGCCCGAGGAACTCGACTGGGAACGGCTCGACCGGATGGAGAAGTTCGTCGTCGCCGAGAAGCTCGTCCGGCAGGGCAACACGCTTGAGGACTTCGAGGTCGAAGTCCACGACGAGGAGTGACTGTCGAGAAGGACGCTACGACGTCGCTTACCACTCGACGCTGAGCCGGCCGTCACCCTCGGGATCGGGCGCGACCTCCTCGTCCGTCCGGCGGTCGACCACGTGGATCACGCCGCGGCCGTTCTTGGCCGGACAGCTCTCGGCGGCGTCGACGTGGTGCGCCAGGTCACTCTCGTCAATGTAGTACGTGCTCGGTCGGGCCAGACCGGTGTCGAGATCGAGATCCCAGTGCGGGGAGTGGGCAGCGCACTTGCCCGCCCCGATACAGAGATTGGCCTCGAAGACGATCTTGTATGGCTTGGCCTCGATCGGCGGCGCGTCCGTCCCGCCGATCTCGCTCGGTCGAATCGGGTCGCCATCTTCCCCCTCGTCGTGCTTGATCGGTTCGTCATCCGTCATCTCAGAACCCCCGCAGTTCTCCGAGGACGGCCGCGGCCGAACCGTCGTCGATGACCTCGCGAGCGGCGTCGAGACCGCCGTCGAGGGAATCAGCGTCGCCACCGGCGTAGATCCGGACCGCGGCGTTCAGCGCGACGGCGTCGCGCCAGTGGTCCGTCCGCTCGCCACCGAGAACCGCCCGGGTGAGTCGGGCGCTATCGGCGGCCACGTCCGGGACTGCCAGGTCCTCGTTCTCGAAGTCCATGCCGTACTCGGCGGTCTCGATCTCGTCGTCAGCGAGTCCACCCTCGGGCGTCCATTCAGCGAACTTCGTGTACCCTGGCCGGATGTCGTCGTAGCCTTCCAGTCCCTGGAACATGATGATTCGATCCGGGTCGTGTGCCCGGCTGCGCTGCAGTGTCTCGATCACCTTCTTGGCGAACGCGAGGTGATAGAACGAGCCCAGATGGACGCTCGCGCCGGCCGGGTTGGCCAGCGTCTCGACGGTGTTGAGGAACGTGCGGACGCCCATCCGATCCCGGCGGTCGGCGAGTGCGTCGACGGCGGGGTTGAACGCCGGCTGGTAGTAGAAGCCGAAGCCAGTCTCCTCGACCATCTCGGCCGACTCGCCGGGCCGGAGCTCGGTGCGGACCCCGAGCTCATCGAGGACGTGCTTGTAGGCGTCGTCCTTCTGTGTCGGGACACGGTCGCCGGAGTGGACGACGACGGGCGTACCCGCGGCAGCCGCGACGACACCCGCTGCGACCCCGAGGATGGCCGTCCGCGCTTTGCCGTCGTAGTTCGCGCCGCAGTCGACCGGGTCGACGTCGGGCACGGTGCGCTCGACTCGCTGGGCCATCACGTCGGTGAACGCGGCGAGTTCAGTCGGCGTGTTGTGCTTCCAGCGGTTGGCGAGCCAGAACGCGCCGAGCGTCGTCGGATCGGGATCACCCTCGACGATCCGCGTCATCGCTTCGGTCGCCTGCTCGCGGGTCATGTCCTCGGCGGACTTGCTGCCGGAGCCGACTACCTCGGTCATGAGGCGTTTGAGCGGCCACTCGCCGGGCGCGTCGCTCATCGGTGGTTCACCCCCGCGAGTTCCTCGCCCCGCCCGGCGGAGGGAGTCTCGGCGGCCGTCCCTTCCTCGCCGAGGCAATGGGCGACCGTCTCGCGGACGTCGACCACGTCGCCGACGACGGTCACGGCTGGCGGTTCGATCCCCGCTGCCTCGGCCCGGTCGACGATCGTGTCGATCGTCCCCGTGACGACCCGTTCGTCAGCCAGGGTCGCGCGCTCGACCATCGCTACGGGGGTGTCGGGCCCGACCGCCCCCTCCCTGAGTGCGGCCACGTTGTCGGGCAGGCGGCCGACCCCCATCAGGATCACCAGCGTCCCGCCGGTGGCGACGATCCCGGAGAGGGCGTCCCAGTCGAGGGACGAGTCGTCCTTGCTCGGGTCTTCGTGACCCGTAACGACGACGAACGCCGAGGCGTGATCCCGGTGGGTCGCCGGAATGCCGGCCACGCCGGGCCCCGCGACGGCGCTCGTGATCCCGGGGACGATCTCGAAGGGGACCCCGTGGCGCGCGAGGTGTTCGGCCTCCTCGCCGCCGCGGGCGAAGACAGTCGGGTCACCACCCTTCAGCCGAACCACGTCCCGGCCCGCTGAGGCCTCACAGACGAGTCGCTCGTTGATCGCCGCCTGCGGCGTGCGCTCGCCGTCGGCGCGTTTGCCGACGTGCTCGGCGCGCACCCGGTCGGGTATCGATTCGACGACGCCGTCCCCCACGAGCGAATCGTGGAAGACGACGTCGGCCTCGTCGAGCAGGCGGCGGGCTCGAACCGTCAGGAGCTCGGGATCGCCCGGGCCGGCACCGACGAGATAGACAGTTCCGTTCGTTGTCATAGCCATTAGTCTGGGGTAGAAAGGGTGCCGCGTGCCCGCCGGTAGCGGACCCGGTATCGGTTGTCCGGATCGGGCAGATCGCCCGGCGGCACGTCGGCGTCGCGGTGGTCGGACAGCTGTGCGCCTGCGTGGTCTGCCTCCAGTATCTCACGGGCCGCGGCGACGAGGAACGAACACGGTTCGCGACAGGGGAGTTCGGTCCCGCCGTCGCCTGCCGGATCGCCGGTCTCGCTGCGGTCGGGCAGCCGGTCCCCGTCCGCGCGCTCGTCCCACTCGCGGCGCTTGGCGCAGTTGCCACACACCGCAGTCGTGAGATCGCGGAGTTCCGCACCGGAGAGGTCGGCAACGCCAGCGTAGATCCCGGTCTGGCGCGCGGCTACCTCCTGGAAGGGGACGGGTTCGGGATCGTCGGCCCAGATCTCGATGGCGGCCGGGTACACCGCCGCGAGTGCTCCGAGAAGCTCCCTCGAATCCAGGTCCGGCAACACCCACCCCGTGGGGAGCGATCGCTCGCCGGCAAACGGCCGAAAGCGGCCCTCGTCGTCGCTGCGGACGAATCGTCTGAACGTGTCGGGGTCGCGCTCGATTAGGGTCTCGCGGTCGGCGTCGCGGTCGGCGCAGTGGCGCAGTTCGTAGGCGTCGCCGTCCCCGGTCACGAGGAGGTCGCCCCACTCCCGGCCGCGGCTGTCGCCCTCACAGCGGGCCCGATCGAGCCACGACAGGAAGGCCTCGGCTGCGTCGGGCCGGACCGCCGTCTCCCGATCGGCGTCCCGATCCACGTCGGCACCGGCCTCTGCGACCCGTTCCAGGATCACCTCGGGTACGAGCGGGTCGGTACCGACGGCCGAGGCGTACCAGATCCGCCGGCCATCGACCTCGCCGGGGACGGGATACCCCGATTGCGGGTCGTCGGTAATCCCCAGGAGTTCGGGGATCTCGTCGCGGGTGTGAAAGCCGTCGGCGACGAACAGCGGGACGACGGCGATCTCCGCGGCTGCGAAGCGGTCGAGGGCCTCGGAGACGTACGGCGCCTCGTCCATGAACAGCGCGCCGACCTCCGCGAAGTCGGTTCGCGATTCGAGGGCAGCGACGTGATCGTAGACGGCCTCGGCGCTGTTGGGATTGCGCTCGGTCCCGTGGCCGACGACCGCGAGCGCGGCCGTCTCCTCGGCTACGTCACCGAGCAGACGGCGGGCTCGGGACGCGATCACGTCGGTCATCGCCGGGTGGGTACCGACGGGCTCGGTGTAGACCAGTTCGGGTTCGATCGGTTCGCCCGCCACGTCCTCGATCCCGAGTCCGAACTCACGCGGGAGGACCCGATCGACGAAATAGCCCTCGCTCACGAACAGGGGGACGACGTAGGCCGTCTCGGAATCGACCGTCCGCACGACCGAGCGGAAACTCGGTGACTCCTTCCAGAACGCAGCCCGGACCTGGTCGAAGCACCCGCGTTCACGGATGGCGTCAGCGTGTTCGAGCGTCGGGGTCGCGGAGTCAGGGTTGCGATGGGAGCCGTGGGCCGCGACGATCAGCGCCTGTTCGGTCATGCACTCTCACCGCCGTCGCCAGCACGGTTCGTCGCATCGATGCGGTCTGCTGCCTCGCGGAGTTCAGTCGCGAGGGTCCGGGCCTCGGAAGACGAGAGCGTCACGCGGTCGGCGTGTGGCGGCACCGAATCGAGGTCGACGTTGTCGAGTTCGAGTTCAAGCGTGACTTCGTCGGGATCGCGACGGGCAGTCCGGACGTTGAGCACGGCGGGCGCTTGCTCGGCGAAGCCGTGGCCCTCGACACGCCCTTCCAGGAGATCGAACGTCGTGAAGGCGTTGGCCTTCAGTATGCGGTCGGCCATCTCAATCGTCGGTCGCGAGGGGTTCGTCGTTCGGGCCCGTCGGCGCGGGCGAGGCGCTCATCGCGTCGTCCTCGGCGTAGGGGTACCACGTCATCTTCGTGTTCGCGAGGTACGGATCCTCGTAACTCGTCTCCTCGGGGTCGGCGAGGTCGGCGAGGTCGTCCTCGTCGCGATCGGCGACGAACGACCGGAAGGACTCGCCGTCCTCGCGTTCGCGCTCGTATGCCGCGAGCAGGTTAGCGACGTATCCCGGCACCTCGTCAGCGGGCACGCGCATCTCCACCCAGTCGGCGAACCGCGGGTTCTCGCCGAGGCCACCGCCGAGCCCGATATCGAAGGCCTCGACTGCGTCGCCGTCCTTGCGGGTTTTCATCCCGCGCAGGCTGACGTCGGCGATCTGGGGCTGGGCGCAGGAGGCGGTACAGCCCGAGAGGTGGATGTGGAAGTCCTCGACGCCCGCGGGGACGGAAACGTTGTCCCGCAGCCAGCGCGCGTACCTGACCATCCTGTTTTTCGTCTCGACGATCGACAGTGAGCAGTACTCGGTGCCGGTACACGCGATCGATCCCCGCATGAACGGATGGGGGTCGGGCGAAAACTCCTCGAGTAGCGACTCCTCGAGGAATTCCGAGAGGTCCTCGTCGGCGATGTCCCCGACGATGACGTTCTGGCGCTGGGTCAGGCCGATCATCGAAGAGTCGTAGGCGTCGGCCAGATCGGCGAGTTCGATCACGTCCCCGGCGGCCATCCGCCCGACCAGCACGGAGAGGCCGACGAAGTGCTGGCCGTCGCGCTGCTCGTAGACGCCGACGTAATCGCCCGGCGCGTCGGCGCGGCCGGCGTTGTAGTCGTAGTTCTCGCGGAGATCTTCTCCTGCGGCCGGCAACTCGTCGTCGACGTACTCCTCCTGGAGGACCGACCGGACCTTCTCGGGCCCCCACTCGTCGACCAGGAACTTCATCCGGGCGTTGAACCGGTCTTCGCGGTCGCCGTAGTCCCGGAAGAGCCCGGAGAGGCCGGCCGCGACCGCGGGGACGTTCTCGGGGCGGCAGAAGACGTCGATGTCCCGGGCAAAGCGGGGCTCCTTGCGAGCGAGGCCGCCGCCGACGCGGACGTTGAACCCCTCGATCGTCTCCCCGTTTCGCTCCTTGACAGCGGGTTCGAACGCCAGGTCGTTGATGTCACCCTGACCCGCGCCGCGGTAGTCGCCGGTGACCGCGACCTTCCACTTCCGGGGTAGGTTCGTGTAGAGGTCGTTGCCCTTGAACCGGTCGTGGAGCTCCTGGACGATGGGCCAGACGTCGACGTGCTCGTCGGCGTCGCGGCCGGCGACGGGCGAGCCGACGATGTTGCGCCAGGAGTCGCCACACGCCTGCATCGTCGAGAGGCCCACGGCCTCCAGTTCCTCGAAGAGGGCGGGCACGTCCTCGATGTCGATCCAGTGGAGCTGTATCGACTGTCGGGTCGTGAAGTCGGCGTACGCCTCGCCGAACTCGGGGTTGTCCACGGGGCCGGTGGCGTACTCGCGGGCCACCTCACCGACGGTCCGGAGCTGCTCGGGGGTCATCCGGCCCATCGGCGTCCCGATACGCAGCATGAAGTAGCTCTCCTGACCCTTTCGCTGGTGGTACAGTCCCCACCACTTGAAGCGCTCGAACCACGCGTCGCGTTCGTCCTCGGGGATGGAATTGAACCCCTCGGAGGCGAACCGTTCGAGGTGGTCGCGTATCTCCATCCCGTAGGCTTCGTCCTTCCAGCGTTCGACCTTGGTCGGCATGTGCGTCGGGACGTGAGCCGGACGTATAACCGCGGCCGCCCCGTCAACCTTGCCCGTCTCTCCGGCACCGGGACAACGATTGCCGGTATGTCCGAGCCGCTAGCCCGAGTCGTGAGACGCACAGCCGGAATGGCGGACTGCGTCCGGAGCGACAGGGTAGAAGGTGTCTGTGTCGGGATCGACGCGGCCGAGCGTCAGCCAGTCGGTCACGCCGCGTGCCCCACACCGAATGCATTGACCAGCGACGCGGGCCTCGACACGGGCGCCGTCGATCCCGACCTCGACGAACCCCTCGGAGAGAAAGTCGACGAGACGGCACGGGCAGAAATCGTCGGTATCGAGCCGCCAGAGGTCGCTGACGGTCACTTCGCGAGTGTCGTTGACGCTGATCCAGGCGCCGTCGTCGAGCTGGTGAACGGCTGTCGGCATGGGGTATACTCCGGCTGCGCCGGGAGTAAGCCCGTCGGCACCCGCGACGATTGCCGGGCGTCACCAGCGTCTGAGCGACCGATCGAGAACGAATCGACAGACTGCACCGGCCCGACACGCGAATCGCCCGCCCATGAGAAGCGGCAAAAAATTCTCATTCCCGACAGAACTGGTAGCGATTACGCCTGAACGCGGCCTTATGAGAGCGTGGCGAGTACGGGTAGTCGATGACCGAGCGCAGACAGGCTACGAGTAAAGTCGAACGCGAGAGAGACGAAGACGACGAGAGCCGAGCGCACGTCTCCGACGTCGAAGTCGGTGCCGGGTGCACGGAAATCTGGGAACACCTGAGCGAGCAGCGGTCCGAAGCCAGTGACGACTGATACTGCCAGCGGTGACGCCGTCCCATGATCCCGTTGCTTCACGACTTCTCCGGCTCGCGGGTCCTCGTGTTCGGCGGCGGGCCGGTCGGGGCCCGGAAGGCCCGGCGATTCGCCCGCGAGGCAGAGGTCGTCGTCGTGTCCCCGTCGTTCGCCGACGCGGACTTCGGTGACGCGACCCGGAAGCGAGCGGCTCCCGATCCGGCGGAGGTTCCGGACTGGATCGATCGAATCGAGCCGGCGCTCGTCGTCGCAGCGACGGACGATTCCGAGGTGAACGCGGCCGTCGAGGACGCCGCCCGGGAGCGTGGGCTGCTCGTCAATCGAGCGGATCACTCCGGAGAGCGCGCCCCTGGAAGCGTCGTCCTGCCAGCGATGGCCCGTTCGGACCCGGTCGTCGTGGGCGTCTCGACGCAGGGCCACGCGCCGGCGGTGAGTGCGGTGCTTCGAGACGAGATCGACGCACAGCTCGACGGAGCGGGCGAGCTCGCGACGTTCGTCGGCGCGCTTCGCGACCGACTCGACGAGCGCGACATCGACAGCCGCGATCGGCGCGACGTACTCGCCGCAGTCGCAGCCTCGGAATCGATCCGAACGCGACTCGCAGAGGGCGAGACCGATCGGGCACACGACGGCGTCGAGAAATTGCTCAGGAAAACGAAGGCGTGAGGACCCTCGCGAACCACGAGCGGGGAGTCTGAGGGAATGGCGCAGTCGAGCGGAGATCGGTCGGTGGGAAGACGAGCCATGGTGGTCGGACGTCCGTCTGACGGGTGTTTATTGTATGGGTATTCGTACCACACAGTATGCCGACCCGGTACACAGTCGTCTGTGACGACGACTTATCGCGGGCGGTCGAGCAACTGGCGCACAAGAACGATCTCACCGAAGAAGAAGTGCTACGGCAGTTACTCGACATCGGTCTCGAAACGCTCGAAGCGAGAGACATCGAGGCGGTCTAGACCGGGTGCACAGACAGTTAGTTCGTCTCGAATGACGCGATAGGATCGCACGCGAAACACCCTGAAGACGGTACAGTTTAGTTGCCCCATCGAGAACGTCGAAACGCGCGGGCCCTTAGCTTAGTCTGGTTAAAGCGATCGGCTCATAACCGATTGAGCGCTGGTTCAAATCCGGCAGGGCCCATGCTTCTGCGACGAACGGGCGTGAGGAGCGAAGTATGCCGCCGGAGGATTTGAATCCCGGCAGACGAACGAAGTGAGTCTGCAGTCGCTTCAAATCCGGCAAGGCCCCACCCCATATATTTTATGTTTTTGGGGATCAAAGCTAGCGACGGTATCGTCGAATTTCACCTACGTGTTCTGATTGGATTTCGTCCCGTGAAGCGTTCATCCAGCCGATTGACGCGGATCTCTGTCGTCGTGCGCCCACTGATGAGCGACAGAACGTGGGATCATAATCAATCTCCAATTGACGATCCCGATCTGCAGGCTCACTACGGTATATTTCGCTCAACCTTCGACGGCGTCTTCCAACTCGGACAGTGCTCGCTCGAATTCTTCTCGATGTACAGATGCCCCCGACTCGATTCGCTCGACCAGAAACGCTTCGTACTCGTCGTACTCGGGCGGAGAGATATCCGCCGCGGCGACGCACTCGATAAAGGCGTCCAGGCCCTTCCGGAAGACCGTCGCGTAATGATCGTAGGCGCCATCGACGAGGTCGATATTGTCGTCGATTCCAGTGACCAGTCCGCGGTAGACCGCCGCAGCCTGTCGATACCTCTCTTGCGCCCGATAGCGTTCGCCGAGGTCGGTAAGCCGACTGAAATCGATCGCCTCGAAAACGACAGGATGCTCCTCGGTGTGTTCCTCGAACAACTTGACGACGTCCTCGCGGTACGCTTCGTGAGACTTCTCGGACGCGGCACCAAATTCTGCGAGAAATCGATCTAACATTGCGTCGTCGCGAGCGAGTTCCTCGCGAACGAACGCCTGAAGCGCACTCGTCTCGATATCCGCGAAGACCTCGTCGATGCGCTCGCCTTCATCTTCTGGCAGCTCGTCGATCAGCGACAGCAGCAGGGCGACGACGTGCTTGCACTCGCCCGGACCACCGTACGGACAGGTACACCAGGGATCGAAGTCGGGCTCAGAAAGTGAGAGCGTCACGTCGTACGGCTTCGAGCCTTCGACTGTGGCAGTGACGACGTCGTCAACGCGCCGTCGCTCGCGGATGCGACCATCGCCGTAGTAGTTCTGCCCGCGTTCGAACACCGCATCGGTGCAGAGTTCTCGGATGTCAACCCGATCTACTGGCATCGTCCCTGTGTTCGAAGCCCCAGAAGAAATCTTTCCCGACGACTCGTTCGAGATTCGGTCGGACAGAGCGACATCCTGTACCCAGCGGCGGTGGCCTCAGATCCAGTTCTTCCCGCCATGCCGTGCTGCCTGCATCGAATCTGTTTATGCGATTCACGCCGCGACTGAACGGCCTATTGGTGACTGGTAACACGACAGGAGGTCCCGATACCTTTTCGTCATCCTTCGCAGAAGCCAACGTACGGGATCACAGACGACGGTTCGATCTCGTGGTGAGAATTCGTGAAGGTGTATCCGAAGATACCGCGATACGATCATCCGAGCGTTCCGGAATTGTTCTTCGAGGACGAAGACCTCACGCTCGTCGAGAAGTTCGACGGGAGCAGCTTTCGGTTCACGCTATACGACGAACGGTTTTCGGAACGCTATCCGGACCAGGTCGAATCCGCGGCGGCCGGCGACGGCAGCCTCGTCTTCGGAACTCGCAAAGCCATCAGAGGCAGTCACCGAGACGACCTCGAAGACATCGACGGTGCCCTCCACCGCGCGGTTCGCTGTCTACGCGAGAGTGTCGATACCGCGGAACTCCGAAGCCTACATGCGGAATACGACTCACCACTGGTCGTCTACGCCGAAAACCTCGTCTACTCGACGCTGGACTACGGCTACACCGAGCGTGACCTGCCAGCACTCGTCGGATCCGACATCCTTCCGTACACTGCAATCGAGACGATGACGTCTCCTGAAAACCCCTACGACGAGACGTTCGAGGGCTTTCTCTCGACGGGGGCAGCCTGGGACTGTTTCCAACGGATCCGCGTCGAGACTGCGCCGACGGACCTCTCGTTCGTTCCTGCGACGATTCTCGAAACACCCAGTGGTTGGTTCGACCCGGAAGCCTACACGTTCCCGTCCTCGTCGCTGGCACCTGACGTCACGGTGGAGGGGGTGGTCGCGAGGAGCGACGATCGCGCTCGGCGAGTCAAACTCGTCCGTGAGGAGTTCGAGGAGTTGAACCGCGACCAGTTCGGTCGTCAGCCCGAGGACGCCGAATCGGGGGCGGAGTACGTGGTCGCGTGCTACTGCACGCCGGCGCGAATCCGCAAAGAGATTCGGGCGATGGTCCTCGAAGACGGTCGTGAATTCGGCCTCCATCTGAACGACGACCTGTATCCTCGCGTCGTCGAGGACATGTGGGCCGAGAACTGGCCGGAACTAATGCGTCTCGACGTCTCGTTCACGCCCGCCGACGTGTATCCGCTCGTCGCCGAGCGCTGTATCACAGAACTCCGCAAAATGAAGACAAACGCCGAACTGAACGAGACCGACCCGACGACTGTGTGGGAGCACCTCTCCTGACAGATGGCACTACGGCGGACAAGCGGGTCCGATCTGGATGCCCAGTTATCGAAGTGAAAATCCCCAAGCGTTATTACTCAATACACGAATTATGAATTGTATGTCGAAAGCCGCCGGAGATCCTGAACGAGCCGTCAACGGCCTCCTGTCGGTCGCCCGGCTCCTGGAGGAGCCACGACTGGCGCGACTCTACACGTTCGTCCTCCGCGAAGGCGAGGTCACCATCGACGACATCGCGGACGCGCTGGAGATGCCGCGGACGACCGCCTACTCGGACACGGGTACGCTCGTCGAACTCGGAGTGTTGACGCGAGACGAGGAACAAAAGACGCACACGTACTCGGCAGTGCCCATCACCCTTACCGCGAACTTCGGTAGTGGCGAGTACACGGTCACACCAACTCTCATCGAAGCGTTCGGGCGCTCCCCCCGGGATCAGGATCTCGATCTCCTCCTCGAAAAACACGGCCTGGGAAAACTCGCCGCCGCGCTGACGTACGCGATCCCCTACGCTGAAGGTGAAATGTCGGAGCGAGTGGCTGCCCGAGAACTCGATCTCCAGCACGCCTTTGCGATCGCTGTATTGCAGGCGCTCCGGGAGGTCGTCCTCGACATGGAGTCGGTTGATCCGTACTTCGAGGACATTCGAAGTGCCCGTGACCGACCGCCCGAGACAGAGGACTGATCGGTCGCAACGATGAGTGGGTCATTCGATCCGACGCGAGAGGACGCCGTCTGGGTCGCGGACTCGGGACTGTTCGTCGCCTGTGGTCGCCAGCAGAACAACAAGTACACCGCCCTAGAACGGTTTTCCCGGCGAAACGATATCTCGTTCGTGATCCCACAGCGCGTCTACGAGGAACTCGGCGGCGCTCCCGATCGGAGCACGCCGGGTCAAACCCCGATCAATAGTGCGATCAACGCAGGCTGGGTGACCCTCGCCGACGAACCGAACTACGCCAACAGCATCGTGTCGCGAGTGATGGACGACGTTCGGACGTTCATCGCACAGTCGTCGAACCGCCGAGAGGATCAGATCGAGAAGGCCGATACCGCGCTCGCGGCCGTTGCGGCGGAACGACTCGATTCGGGTGACGCTGCCTTCGCGTATATCGTGACGACCGACATCGACGCTGGTGAGGGAATCGTCTCCGCGTTTTCGAGAAACGGCTTCGACGAGCAAGTCGAGCTGAAAGACGGATTCGAATTGATCGAGGAAATTACCTGAGGCGCATTCTCTACAGATTCGGCATCTCAGCGGGTGAATCGCCACCGAATAGCTAGCTCATAGCCATGCAGACTGCGGACCTTCCCCGGCAGGGCCCACCCACAGTTTGCACGATGGTGACCTATGAATTCGTGACTTTCAGACCCAGTATCGACCATTTTCTAATATGGCGCCGGTCGAGAGACGCACGCAGGTTCTGGAATTCAACCATGCGATGAATGCGGGCCGCTGACGTCGCGCCTTCTGTGATGTCCGGTTCTGTTGAAACTGTCGAGGAGGTATACAAACGGACGCTGAATCTAGAGGACGAGTGGAGCAAGATAAACGAGAATTATTCGTCAGTCAGTCGTTGGCTTTTCTCGAAGCTACCGAATCTGATGCGCGATTCAAATCTAAGACCTTGTGCGTCACTTCGCTGGGTAGCTACATGAGATTATCATCAAATTCAGAGACGATCGAACCAAGCATCCCGTCGGAGGCTCCTTCTTGAGTTTCTATTGCCGATTCTGAGCGTGAAGTCGTCTCAGTTGTTTTTGCTTGGTTATCCTCGCTATCCTGGGTATCATTTGAGGCGTCGTGTCCGCACGGATAGTTGGCGAGTGAGAGGAACGAAACCTACCGCCGGCCGGTCCTGCGCAACATGGCTGCGCAGATGGACCCACAGCCAGTAGGCCAGATCTCCAGCGCCCGACGCATAGAGCGGGCCACAGTCTCTCTCTCGGGACAAATGACCAGGGTCTTCGTTTTATATAATACTCTCTTCAGTTCCACAATCCCGTGAGAAACGCCACTCACCGTGGTTACTCCCGGATTCGTCGGAGTGGCGTTCTCGTCTTCAGGTGCGATGACTTTGTATTTGAAGCGGAAATTCGGTTGAATCAGGACTGTCTCTATACACTTATGGAAGCGACAGTCGAGCAGACTGAATCAGCGCCCGACAACGAGACGCTCGTCCGCGCAAAAGGTATCGAGAAAACGTACGACTCGGTAGTGCCGTTCACCCGTTCGGTGTCGGTCCTCTCCGGAGCCGACCTCGAGATCCAGCGAGGAGAGGTCGTCGGCATCGTCGGCGCGAACGGGGCGGGGAAGTCCACACTGATGAACATCCTCGTGGGCGTGCTCGACCACGACGGTGGAGCCGTCAAACGGTCCGGCACCGTCGGCTGGTGTCCCCAGGAACCGCTGCTCTACGACCGACTCACGGTATCCGAGACGTTCCGACTGTTCGGGTCGGGCTACGGGATGAGTCACGAGGAGATCGAAGACGCGAAACGTCGCCTCGCCGAGAGATTGGATTTCGAGCAGTACCTCGATTACCGGATCGATCAGCTCAGCGGCGGCAACCGACAGAAGGTCAACCTCGGCGTCGCGCTCATGCACGATCCGGACGTACTCATGCTCGACGAGCCCTACACCGGCTTCGACTGGGAGACGTACCTCCAGTTCTGGGATCTTGCGAAGGAACTCGCCGCCGACGGCACCGCCGTCGTGATGATCTCGCATCTCATCGAGGAGCGAAGCCGCCTCGATCGCATCTACGAACTCAGCTTTGCACGTTAGCGTCAGCTGTTGAATGAACGAACAGGTGATCGA
>JAOPKD010000052.1 GCA_025517565.1 Halapricum hydrolyticum | reverse complement strand
GGGCCATCGGCGGTGCCAACCCCGACGCCGTCGAGAACGCGCCCAAGGCGATGGATCTGGTCGGGCCGGAGACGATCGTCGACCAGGAGGACGCGCTCTCCTACAGCACGGACGCAGCGCCCTCGATCCCGCTGTACAGCGTCGCCGATCTGATCGCTGGCGACACGATCAGCGATCCGGAAGGCGACGATAACGGTCCGGGCACGTACACGTATCCGACGAATGACCAGCTTCCTGAGGGCTGTTTCGACGTCACCGGTGTCGAACTCCAGAGCACGGCGGATCACTGGGAGTTCACCAACCACATGGGGACGGTACCGAACTCCTTCGGCGGCGACGAAGGGTTCAGCGTCCAGGTCTTCCAGCTGTACATCCACGACACGAACGCGCCGGACGACGCGCCCGCGACCGCCGAAGGCCGCGAGGGCGTCACCTCGACCTTCCAAGAAGAGTATCACTACCGCGTACACGTCATGACCGGCCAGCGCGTGGTCGAAGACGCCGAGGGCAACGTCCTCGCCG
>JAOPKD010000051.1 GCA_025517565.1 Halapricum hydrolyticum | reverse complement strand
CGGATCCGGGTCCGGTGGGGAAGTAGAATTCGTGTTCGGATTCGGTTTCGAAGCGGTCGAGGACTTCTCGGAGGGGGCGGGCGTAGCGGGAGAGGTCTTCGGCGCGCTGGGTGACTTCGTTGAGTTCGGCGGCCTGTTCCTCGGCGGCGCCGGCGACGTTTTCGGATTCGGCCATGGTCTGTTCGCTGAGTTCGACGACGTCGTTGAGGGTGGCGGCGATCTCCTCGATGCGGTCCAGCGAGTCGCCGAAGTCGACGTCGTGTTCGGCGGCGAAGCCTTCGAGGTCGCGGGCGAGGTCGTCCATGGTGTTAGAGATTTCCTGGAGGCGTTCTTTCTGGTCGTAGGCGTCGTCGGAGATCTGCTGGATGGAGTCGGCGACCTGTTCGGAGGCGTCGCGGACGCTCTCCGAGGAGGTCTGGACGACGTCGCCGGCGGTTTCGACCTCGTCGGCGAAGCTCTTGAGCTGGCCGGTGGTCTTTTCGAGCTCGTCGATCATCTCGTTGAACTCGCCGGCGATGCGGTCCATGGCCTCGTTCTCGCCGTCGGGCTCCATCCGCTGGGTGAGATCGCCGGCCGCACACTGCTGCATGATCTGGGCGTACTCGTCGGCCTTCTC
>JAOPKD010000050.1 GCA_025517565.1 Halapricum hydrolyticum | reverse complement strand
AAGTCCCCGGCGTCGGACACTTCTACGATCACGCTGAAGGCGACACTGTCTGGGGACAAGACCTCATCTACGCCTTCTACGCTGACGACAAAACGGCCTATCCGCTCACCTTCCGCCTCTACGAAAAACAGGACGAAGATGACCAAGACCACGACACCAAGTACGATCTCGCCCGCGATATCGTCACCGAACTCGAAGAAGAGGTAGGTGTACCTGCGGACACCTACCTCTTTGACTCGTGGTTCGCCCATGATTCTGACCTTCCAGAACAGATCGAATCCTACGGCAAGGACTGGATCGGCCCGCTCCGGAGCAACCGACAAGTGACCTACGCCGGTGAAGAGATTCGCGTCGATGCGCTGGCAGAGCGCATCGACACAGTTGAGCGCAATATCGATGACGACACCTACCACATCTGGACGAAGAAGCTTCCCGTCTCCCAACTGGGAGACGTGAAGCTGGTCATTGCAGAGAAAGAAACCGACGAAGACGAGAAGAATCCGGTCAAGTACCTCGCCACGAACAAAATCGACGCACCGACCGAACACGTGATTCGCTCCTACGGAATGCGGTGGCGTATCGAGACGTTCTTCGAGGACTCGAAGCAGGATCTCGGCTTTGGAGACTGCGAGATGCAGACCGACGAAGGTGCCAGTCGGCACTGGCACCTTCTGATGGCTGCCTACAGTCTCGTTCGTCTTGATCCCGATTCGAGCGCCTTGGGGGCGGTTCGCTCGAAGGCGTCATCGCTTCGAGCGAACCTTGAACACTCCCTGAAAGAAGCCGTCTACAACCTTCTCTCGTGGGTTCGGGACAATAATGATCGTGGCGTCGATGACCTGATGGAAGAAATCGATCACCTGTTCGTTCATTCAACAGCTGACGCTAACGTGCAAAGCTGAG
>JAOPKD010000005.1 GCA_025517565.1 Halapricum hydrolyticum | reverse complement strand
AATCGATCACCTGTTCGTTCATTCAACAGCTGACGCTAACGTGCAAAGCTGAGTAGAATATTTACTCGTACGTCCAGATACAACTGGACGGACTGTTCAACCATTATTTACCAATAAGAAGCAAGAAGAAGGAGGTACGAGTCCAGCACGGTTAGGGTCTGATGCGATGGCAATTAGGCTATTTAGGAATGAAAATAACCCTGATAGCGTGAAAAAGTACGGAAGAGAACGATCTCTTAATCAATGCCCTGACTGCGGTGGATCTGTGGTAAAGTGGAATCAAGTTGATGCCGAAAAAACGGGCCGAATCTTTGAGTGCCAGGACTGTGGATCACAACACCGTAGAGCAATAATGTGGGATCACGGACTCTCCACCGAGCAGAAATTCACTTACCATGTAGTCCGACACTTCTTTTCTGATGCACACAGAGTAGGATCATCAGAACTCCACGAAGGCGAACTCTTGGATAGAGTTCGACAGTATCGAATCCGGGGTGATCGCAACAGTGGTGATGCAGACAGTGAGACGTACCAACATAAAGAAAATCAAGACTGGGAAAAAGATGTTCGAAAACCGTACTTAGATGCGGTATATAAATTTGGAATTTACGACAGGGTAATCTCTGCTGTGGGAGAGACGTAATTTTATTTTTATGGGTTGGCAATTGCCAGTTCTCTGAAACCTGTAACACTTTCACCCTGAGTGGCGTTGTATCTCGGATTGATCTTCCATCCCCGCTAAGACGTTATTATCAATGGGCATGGATGGTGTATTCAGAATTCTGCAATACCAGCCCCAATATTTCGGAACCCAAATAAATTTAAAAGTTCGTGTTATGAGGCTATCAACCACTTTCACCCTGGTTTACGGAAACTTATATTCATACATTGACTACTATTCAACATGGGTAATCTTGCACCAGTTGCATTCGATATTGAAACCTCTGGCTTAGATGACCAGGCTGTAGTAACTGTTGCTGGGATATCACATCAACTGACCAATTGGATTGTGCTAAATACTGGGGACCGTCACGCCTCCACTGACTCCCTTACAGAAGCACTCAATCAATGTACGGATAATCAAACCGAACTCACTGTAGTAGCGAACGAAGAGATGCTACTTCGAACTCTCGATGACTTCGCTGATAATCGGATTGACGGCGATATCCATTACCTCACAGCCTACAATGGGGAAACCTGGAATGGGGGGTTTGATCTTCCATTTCTCCGATCTGCCTGCATCCGAAATGATGTTCCGTGGCCTTTCGGTGATATTGCCTACGCAGACACAATGGAGGCTACAAGCCGGTTTGCCACAAACGATGTTGGTGACTTGGTGGGCGTCTACAATACACTCATTGGTGACGACAATTGTGATCCATTCACAGACAGTGAAGAAGCCGTCACAGCGTTCGAAAACGGAGACTGGCTACCACTTCTGAAGCATAATCTGGCTGATATCGAGCGGACACGGGAACTTGCTGAGCTTGCTGGACGGTTCGTTCCGAGTTCCGATTTTGCGATGAAAAATCTCGCGCCGCCGGAGGTTCGATAACCGATGTTCACCGCCATACACAGCTCATCTGATCAACTGATATCTGGAGTTGATGTCATAGACCCGAAGTCGCTGTTCTCAGATACAGACACCTACTGTTGCCTGCTCTGTAATGACGAAGTAGAATTTAATCGAAGGGCAGATCAGCACGAACTCTTCACACACAGTAGTGGGAAGGATGATTGTTTCAGTCGTCCCCAGAATTCTGTTGTACATCAAGTAGGTTGTGAGAAAGCAATAAAAACCGCTTGTACTCAGCTTGGGTACGATCGAGAAACCGTTGATATTGAATCAGATATCAAAAAAGGAGGTGGTTCGATGAGAGCAGATGTCGTCATTGAAGAACCAGAACCAGTCGTTGTTGAACTTTATTATAAGAGTCGGCTATGTGCTTTGTATCGGAAACTCGATGTGATGTTGAATAAAGGATACTCCTGTTACATAATTTGTGTAGCGCCTGGTCAGTACAAGCCAGCACACAAGCCAGAGGATTTTGATGAGAGTTTGCAGGAGTATGGTCCAATCGAAGTGGGGCGTTTCGTTCCTGAATTCAACATGCTCTCCTTCGGAACCAGAATAACAGCAGAGATTGTTGATTTGAAACTACCAAGTCGTGTGGATGGTGACGGGTACATTCTATCGGGTTAATCGAGAATATTCCGTGATCCTTGAGCCCGACCTTTGACTCAAGTATCACAGAGTTCGATGAGATGAGAACAGTCGAGGACTGCGATTGCATGTCTGGTGTTCGTGCTGTTCCTTTCAGACCCTTCTGAAGTGGTCGTAGACGCGCTCTGTTGTTTGGATAGAACGATGTCTGAGACGGTTGCGAACGTCATAAAGAGTATTCCCGTTGTTCTCATGGAGCATTCGGTAAGCGACGCTGTGACGCAATGAGTGTGGCGTCACATCACTTGGGTCTCCACGACTACCATCCAGTTTGAATGGTTGAACATCAGCAGTCTCAGCAACTGCATGGAGCATGTATCGGATGCCTTGCTCGGAGATCCGGTTTGATTTCCTTGACGGAAACAGGGATTCAGTCTCCTTCCATCTTGAAGCCAGATAGGAATTCAGCGTTCGGGTGGTCTCACTATCCAAATTGATCGTTACCGCACTGGGAGTATTCTCGTTCGGATAATCTTTCTGAACATTTGCTGGTAGGTAAAGCGCTGTATTATTGTCACGCAGCATCTCGACATCAACCTGAACAAGTTCACCTACTCGCAATCCACTGTCGTAAAGCAGACCGATGATCGCATCGTTTCGCTGCTGAAGATATGAGGCGAAGGTGTCGTCGTAGCAAGCGTTCCGAAGTGTATCCACTTGGGTCGGTTCCAACCACACTTTCGCGCGAATGTTGGAATTTGTTTCTTGGGTCATGATCTGATTGGTGGTTTATAAGCAATAGAAGGTTCCACTCATTTGAATGTAGGAGTTCGTAAACAAACTCCTACATTCAGTTTTGCGGGCATTGAAGTAGGCTCAGCTGTGTCGACACAATGCCGGGCGCTCAGAGATGTGCGATCCGGCTCCCCAAGAGAGAGTGACCCCTCGGCATGGTGGCCGAGGTTCACCCGCACAAAACCCGACGGTGGTGCGTCGGGTTTTTCGGGCCGCAGTGGTGTGCGGCCGTTCATCTTTACAAACACCCGAAGTGAAGTCTTTAGGGTGTAGGAAGATAAGACGGAACAGGAGTTTCTGTAGCTAAGGATTATACAGAAGGGCAGAGCTGGAAAGGGAATTCGTAGTGCCGAGATGATTAAGATCCCCTCGTATCAGTGTTTAGAGGTTGTGTCTCAAGGGGTCCGTAGTGGATATCTCCCTTCGACGGCGGGGCAGTCCCACCGGAGGTCACAGTCGGCACAAGTCTCCTCTGTCGGTGCCTCCTCCGGATCTGGAGCGGGCCACGACTCCATGCGCCGACTGTCCTCGATATTGTTGACTGTGTTACTGAATATCTCGATTGCACGGTCAATTTTATCCCTGGTAAATGAAATCTCGACCATGGCGTCTTCGGGATTTCTCTCGCCAAGGAAGTACAGTACTGCGCGGGAGGGCAAGTCGCCGTTTTTCAGTTCGAATAGCCCCGCGTATACCTGCATCTGGAACCGATAGTTCTGCATGTCTTGGCTGTCCTCCGGTGGAACTTGGGACGCTTTGTAATCCCAAATCTCCCAGTCACTGGGATCATTGTCGTCAGCAGCAGACCGTGTTAGCACGTCTACTGTGCCCTGCAGAACGAAATCCTCGTGTTGGCGCTTGAGTTGGTGCTCAGTGTCCTTCACGGCAGGATACAACTCATCGCCCATCTGGCTGTTAAACCGTTTTATGTACTCAAGCGCTTTCTCTTCAGCCTTCTCGCTCATCGGGTAGATCCCCCGAGAGACCAGCGACTCGCTTACCTGCTCAAAGTACTCTTCGACAGTTCCCTCGTCTGGAACCACACCCGCCTCCTTGCCTTCGATCTGTCCCTTGTATTGCTGGTGAATCCGATCCAGCGTCCGGTGTACCACCTGACCGAAGTAGAGCTGTCCCGACCCAGCTGGCGAGAAGCCGAAGTCCGTGAAATGTCCGTACTGTCTGGCGCACCGTCGGTACGAGAGGATATCCCCGGTCACGCTGTAGCGACGGCGTGGCCCGTCGTCGGCCTCGAAATCACGGTCTATTGTCCGGTAGCGGTCGAAATCAGCTTCTTCCCCGATTTCTGCGTCGTTCGCGTCAAACCACTCTGTATGGAGTGGTTCGCCGGTTGTATCGTGGCCAAGCGCGATCTGTTCGACCGAACTTCTGGATCCAGTCAATACGAGTTGGTCCTGCGCTCGTGAGTACTGAACGAAGAAACGACGGACATTGTCTCTGTCCGCACGCTCTTCTGGCGTTGAATCGAGCGAAAGCCCCGAGTACGGTGCCAACTCGTTCTCCATGAAATGCGTACCTCCTGGGCCGTCTCGTTTGTTGATGTCTCCAGCGAACACCACAGGGAATTCAAGTCCCTTCGCCTGATGGACGGTCATCACTTGGACAAGTCCCTCGGGAATCTGGTCGTACGGATCCTCTGGTTCATCGAATCCTGAGTTTGCGACGTATTGCAGGAAATTATAGTAGAATCCCCGAAGCCATCCATGAGAGAAATGACCTGGGATATTGGCCGATGTACGGAGATTCCCGCTGTACACGTTCGAATACGCTTCGATGAGGTTCGAGAGTCGAGCGAGTCGAACCGAGCGGTTCGGATCCTCTTCACGCCAGGTACTGAAGGGTTCACGTGAGAGGATACGGTAAAACACGTCTTGAACCGTTTCCAGTTCCTCTTCGAATCCTGCCCGGTCTAAGCTCTCGTACGATCGTTTGATGTATTCATCGAGTTCGGAACCTTCGTTCGTCTTGCGGAACTCGTCGAACCGCTCGGTCCACTCGTCTACCGTGTCAAGGAATCGGCCACGCATGTAGTCCGCTTCGCGGACGGCATGATAGCGGTCGAGCAGCGTTACGAGTGCTCCTAACGCCAGTTGGACTTCTTCCTGCTCGGTGAGTGCCTTGTTCCGCGGATTGTATATCGGTATTCCAGCGTCCCGTAACGCATCAACGAAGTCTTGAGCATTCTGGGGAGATTCCCGCGTGCTCCGCAGGAGTAGCGCGATCTGGCTGTAATCGTCGATAATTCCCTCATCAAGCAGGAATTCGATGAAGGAGGCCATTCGGTCGGCAGCGTCACGACGAGAGTCGCCCAGTATTGCACTAACTGCTGGGTAATCTCCATCGATACCAGCGGCGGACTCAAGCGATTCCTTCTCCCCTGCCCGAGCAGAGGACGGTAGGTTCTGGTGATTTCCAATGTATCTGTTGATCCAATCGACGACGTCGGAATGCGAGCGGAAGTTCTGTGTTAGTTGAACCGTTTCCGGTTCAACGCCGAACTCCGTCCGACACTTCTCGCCGAACCGAACCATACACTCAACGGATCCACCTCGGAATCGGTACATCGCCTGATCGTCGTCTCCGACGACAGTGATATCGCTGTCGCAGGCCTGCGCCAGTTCGAAGTAGATAGCTTCCTGAAGCGGGTTCGTATCTTGATACTCATCGACGAGTACGTACTCAAGTGGCGGCTGATCCAACTCCTCGTTACCGTTGACGAAACTCCGACCGAACTCCGAATCGAGGAAGTTCAGAAAATGTAGCTGGAGTTCTGCGAAATCTGTTCGGTACTCTTCGGCAAGCGTCTCCTGATATCGAGACAGTTCGTCAGCGAGTTCTCGAAGCACCGACTCGTCGGCTTCGGCTAACTCGTCTGGATCAACCAGATACTGTCGGGTTTTGTTGAGAACCTGTGTGGCTATCTGGGTGGCTTGCCAGGTGTTCGGTCCGTATTCCGAACTAAACCGCGGCATGACTGGACGGAAGTACTCGTAGACCTCGGAGTTACTCTTGACCCAGTCAACCGCCTCGGCATTTCGCTTGATAAAGAACTCTTGATCTTCTCCGTCGAGAAGTTCGAGGTCGATGTACTCCGGATATCGGAACTCGCGCATGACCTCGTCACAGAGGCTGTGAAGCGTCCCAGTACGAAGATTTTCGACATCGATGTCGTCGCCGTATCCGAAGTCCTCAACCGCGTTCGTAATCCGGTCTTGGAGTTCCTCAGCACCCTTCTCCGTAAAGGTCGTCAGCATGATCGACTCTGCGGGTACGCCCTCTACAGTCAGTAGCTTGAGCGTCCTGATAATGAGAGCCTCTGTTTTCCCGGTTCCTGGTCCTGCGATGACCCAAAGCGGCCCGTCTTCGTGCTCCAGAATGTCGGATTTGCCGCCACGAATCTTCCACCCATGAACCTCTTTCCACCGCGCTCGGAATTCCTCCTTCGAAAGTGTATCAACCATAGAAGACTTGCCTCGCTTTTGATGCAGATATAGCAATTACCAGGGGAAGGTAAACTAATTTGGGGAGAATAAAGGGACGTATCAGTCGCTCAACCTCGTCATTGCCCACAGGTATTGTACCTACCCATCAACCACCCATTTACCAAAAACTCGGGCCACGGACGCCACGCCGACCAACAATTAGTGAAATTGTGAGAATAACAACGAGTGTTGCACCTGTCAAAAGCAACCACTGACTGGGAGACTGGAGTTCTCTGTATGCTAAATATACCTGGACGAACGCTCCAGCAGCCAGAAATCCGGTTGCTATCGTAAGTACGACATCAATTTTGCGACTTTCAGAGCGCCACCTCTCTTCCATCTCGGTTCGCTTTCGCTCATGTGCCACCTGATACCCTGCATCTGTTAATCGGTATACTACAAAATCGGTGTCCTCGAACGGCCTTATATAATCCACAAGGCCTTCCTCCAGAAGATGATTTAACTCAATTATCGCTTGATTCTCAGTTAGTTCAGTCTCCGTAAGTATTTCAGAGTCTGACGATAACTGCTCAACAACTGCGTAGTCTGTATCAGAGGTACGTATGTGCGCGAGACTGACAACAACGTCTGTCTTGTATAATACCTCAAGAACGCTGATCCATCCGCGAGTAACCCATTTGTCTCCTTCAACTGTCCTCTCCATCGAGAACTGCAAGACTCAGAACGGCAATAAATATACTCATACTCTACTGACCGAGACTTCCAGCAGTGAGTGAGTGCATCCACTCGACAGTGAATCCGGTAGGACTCATCTTGAGCTGAATCTACCGTCAGGTCTGACCACAATACTCTGTAGTCAGCATAGAGATCTTATCAGATGTCAAGGGTTTCAACAGATCCGAGTCAAATTATTCCTCGATCCCAGGCCGCCGTAATTTGACCTCTTCACCCAGAATACGCGAACGTATGCTATCCAGATCGAATGTCTGTGGTTGATTCCGCTCTGCGCAACCGTATTGGTAGACGCATCGCGGACAACCGTCAGTGCAGTCACAGCGGAACTGGGTTTCGAGCATTTCCATCGCCGTGGCGAAGTTTTGGAACTCGCCATCACGTTCTTGAACCAGTTGTCGGGCGACAGCAGCGCCACCCTCCTGTGCATCGAACACATCAACGTGGGCGTCGCCGACGTGCTCTGAGACATCACGGATCGGAACGCCAGACAGCTTCTGTAGTGCGAGTCGAAGGCCGTGTGCGAGCGTGTGCGTTGCATCGGTGCCGGCATCCGGAAGTGTGAGTCTCACACCTTCCGTTTCGTATTCGTAGCCGAATCGGGCGAACGAAGCGTCTGTCCCCTCGGTGTCGGGAGAATGGTCGGGGTTCGCCGAACACCGCCGGGTATCCTCGTAGTCCTCGTAGATGATACCGGGACAGTCCGGTTCAGTACATACCTGGAATTTCGTTTCGCTGTCGTCGATTCCACCGGACTGGTACTTGGCGCGGAACGACTCTGTGTATTCGAGGATATCATACTCGCCATACGAGAGTGTCCCGATCTCTTCACCATCTTCGGACACCAGCGAGAACGTCTCTGAAGAGTCGAAGCGCAGGATTTCGGTGTGCCGGCGCGAGAATGTGTTTTGGACACGCTCGCTTGGCTTTTCGTAGACGGTTCCTGCCTTGTCGAGTTCGTTCGGGAGGGGTTGCGTATCGAGTGTCGCTTCCACAGACTCCATCGAATACAGACGACGCTCTTGCCACTGCCTACTCCCACACTCGCAACCGGCCATCCGATCCGTCGAAGCGTCTCCACACTCGGTGCAAATGAACTCGGAAGTAAGCGGCGACTCCTCGACATCGATCGCTCCTTCGACGTGATCTCGGAGATCGGCCGATGCCTTGTCATCGGTGATGACCTGTGCCACAACGTGCGGACGACGCTCATGGAGGTAGGCAGCTCCTGGATGGAGTTCCCCCAGAGCGAGTCGGCTTGACCGACCGCCCCTGTCGTCACCGATCTGTGTCGGTTCACCTTTTTCGTCAACGACCGAGATATCTACCGAGTCAGATACCGACCGAAGGTTGAACGCGTACTCAGCGAACGCTTCGGTCAGTACGTCGCCGTAACTCTCTCCAGAGAGTGTTTCGAGGTGGTCTGAGAGGACATCGGCGCGGGAATCAACCTGCTCGATTGCTCGCTCATGTCGTTCGATGTCTTCCCCCTCTGTTGCAGCATCACGCTTGGCGACCAGTCCCCGCCTGCGGTCTTCGAGAGCGCCGATCCGGTCCCGAATTCGATCCGTGTAATTCCGGTATCCGTCTACAAACACCTCTGTCACATTCTGAAGTGCGGTATCAATGCATTCTCCGTGTGCCTCTTTTGCATCGATGAGTGTTCGATCACACTCCTCTTCTTGGCACGTCTCCCCGTTTTGTTTGGCCTCATACCGTCGGTGACAGTTCGGACAGTACGCGTAATTCAGCAGGGATTCGAGGTGAGATCGTATCTCGGATTCGTTGTCCTCGATAGTGATACCGAGCGGCCGAAGCCGGGATGATTCTTCGTCCAAATCCAGCGACGAGACTGACTTTGCCAGTAGCTGTGTGTACTTCGAGGCATCCTCACGCTGTGCGAGGGTTGCGCTTTTTCGCCGGACGACTTCTTCGCCGCCGGTAACGTCATGCTGAGAGACATCCCATGGAATTACGAATTCCGAAGCGACGTAATCGAAAACAGCCCATGTAAGTGATATTTCCAGGACTCGGGCGTTGTGTTCGTTGAGCGGAACGGGTTGCTTGTCGGCCGTGATGAGTTCGGTCGGTTCGTCGTAGTAGTAGTAATCAATCGGATTCCGCTGGCTGACGCTGTGTACCAGCGATGAATGCGAGGACCGTCCTGCTCGTCCGACTCGCTGAAGATAGGCGTTCATGTTCGGCGGCGTCCCATACATCAGGAGTGCGTCCAGCGCTCCGATGTCCACACCCAATTCCATGGTGGGTCCAGATGAGAGGAAGTTCGGCGAGGGTTCGCTTCGGAAGCGGTGTTCGATCTCACGGCGCTCCATCTTCGGTGTCGAACCGTAGTAAAGCCGACTTAGGAGGAGCGCGATCCGACTCCGACTCGCGGTGTAGGCACGTTCGGTGAATCGCGGGTGTGATACGTCAGCGCGGTCCCGTAGCGTGTCTGGGCAATCGACTATGTTTTCGCCATGTCCGAATCGTCGGTGTATCGTCGAGTAGTATTCGTTCGCGTCCGGGTCGTAGCCGATGTTTCCAACTCCTGCGTGTATGATCTCTACCGCACCCGGTGAGAGCGCGAGGCGATCATCGTCTCGTCGGACGAAGACATCCTGCTGCAAGAGGCGATTGGCTGCCGCATCCAGTGGTCCTGAATCACCTACGATATCTTCCTGGAGGGCGTTGTTCCCCGCGGCGACGAGAGCTCCAATAACTTCTTTCTCAGCATCGCTCAGTTCGTCGCCGACTACCGGATTGAGTCGAACGTCGATGAGTCCGTCTCGTTCGAGTGAAACGCCGCCAGTGCCACGCTGTTCGCCGATGTGACGAACCGCTCGCCGCCGGAGTCGATCCTTTATCGCTCGTTCTTGATTGGATATGTATGATGTCCCGAGAATCACTGAACCCAGGTCGATTCCGGCCGCGCTTCGGACATCCTCACCACCAAGTTCTGATTCGAGTACGAGTAGTAACTCATACGCGGTATCTGTGACAGCGTCGAGTGGCACCCAGTCCGTCGTTTTACTGGTACCTTTCCCCTCGTCTCCTGGGCGAAGCGATTCGAGGTCTTCGGGCCCCAAATCGTCCGGAGCGACCGCTTGCTGTTCGAGCGATATCGACGTCAGGATAAGTTGATCCAGTACGGTTTCGACCTCAGGGTCGGTGAATGCCCGGTCGAGATCCTTCATGTCCCGATGAGAGTCTGAAAAAGACAGGAGCTTGGCATCGTCGAATCCAGAGTCGTCAACGAGATCCCGGAGGAGATACTGGGAGGTGGTTACCGCCACGTTCGTCGGACTCCGTAGTAGTTCGTCGAACGCGTCACCAACGACCGTCGAGTACAGTCCATGCGAACACGGCATCGCATTCCGATGTTCAAGTGGCGATACGACGTTCCCGTTGGCGTCCCATGTTCGGTACTTGCGATATGGCTGTTCGTTGACCTGGTAGTCTGGAGCGTCGCATCCGCAATCTCCACCCGGAACGACTTCGCCATCACACTCCGAACACGAGAGAGTCACAGCTAATTCAGCCAGCCCACCTTTCGCAAAGTCGGTTGAACCGCAGGAGCACTGTCTTGGTGGATCACGAGTGAAGTGAACAGCATCACAACTCTCATCTGCACAGACCCACGGCAAGAGTCGTGTACTGTTCACCTCTGTCCCGCATTCACACGTCGTCGGGAGCACGTCCTGCTCGTGGTGTTCACCACATTCGCTACAAACGATTGAACCGGGAACAGTAGCGAGTTCAAAATCGGAGGTAGCGCATACTGAACACGTCGGGGTCTCGGACCACCCGTAGCCACAGGACGGGTTTCGACAGGTGTATTCATCGTCGCCGGTCGGGACTCCGGGGGAGCCACAGTCTGGACAGGAGGCGATGACGCTCCGTCCCTCGTGTGTGCCGCAACTGGTGCACTCGTGGTATGGCCGGAACGTCACACGATGCATCGGGATCGAACTTCCGCTCGACGAGAGGCACGCCGAACAGAATTCGTGTTCGTCCTCTCCGATTAGTCCCTCGTCGGTGTGGACGTAGGGTTCCAGCTGCCCACAGCGGGAGCAGGCGTTCGCCACAAGGTACTCTTCGTTGCATTGGCGGCAGTACGTCGCTCGGGTTACGAAGTCTTCTCCACAGGCCTCACAACGCTCCTGCGGCGAGCGGTATACTGCGGTGCAGGCGGCGCAGGCGTAAAACCCGTCAAGGGGCCACGAAAAGAGGTGGTTTCGGCTTTCGAGCAATCCTGCAAACTGCCCTATCCGCTGGAAATTATCAACTAATGTTTCTGCCGCCTCTATCGAAATATCGAACCGATCAGCACAATCCTGGATGAATGCCTCGGGTGAACGAGGATCGTTCGACAGGTCAGTATGGAGTGCTTGTAGCGTCTTCACCACGGAATCGGTAGGGTTCTCGTCAGTGTAGAAATCGTACAGATCGTCAGCGACCCGCTCTTCGACCCGTTCATTGTCAAGTGACTCCGCTTCCGGGATGTTCAGGTCGATGTCTCCCAGCTGAGAAGGGGCTTGGTTTTCTTGTCTGCCTGCTTTGACGATTGAATCCGCTGACACAATGTCTTCATACAGAACGGATGGCGCTTCCTCAGGTGGGTCAGCAGTGAGTGTGCGTGGCTCCTCGCTCACCCTACTGATGTCGGTTGCACCGCTGATTTGTCGGAACAGTTCCGCGTCGTTATCGACGGTCGCACTACTCCCAATCACCTGTAACGGGTTACTGTCGTTCTGCTCGCGGAGCCGTCGGAGTCGCTTGACCAGAGTGGCCGTATAACTCCCGAGCAGTCCGTCGTAGGTGTGTACCTCGTCAAATACCAGGAACGACGGATCGTAAACGAAGGCCTCTTGCTCCGTTTCAGCATTGACGTTGAGCAGACGGTAGTTAAGGGTGTCCGGATTGGTCAAGATGATATCAGCTCCGGATTCCAACACGGAGTTCTTCGTCAAACGGACGAAATCCAATGGGACCTTGTGGTCCGCGTCGGTTTCACAGCGAGGCTTGTCGGGACGAAGACGGTAGTCGTCAGTCGTTCGCTCAACGAACACGCCCTGCCGACAGTTCTGGCATTTCTCCAGTTCGTCGTTCGCACCGGGACAGCCGAAGTGCTGGAAAGTCCGGTTCAGGTACCCCTGTGCTTTTGATTCGTAGCTGTTTCGAGGCGTATCACCGTCGTAAATCCCAACCGTGACCCACTCTTTCTGTCTGAGATTCCGGTTGATACGATAGAGGATTTGGACGAGGCGTTTGAACTGGTCTTGTGCCAGGGCCTTCGTCGGATACAGTAGCAGCGCCTTCGTCGGTGTTCGACCGTCGGAATCTTCATTCCGTTTGGCGGTGACGATTCGGTCAAGAATCGGGATGAGCCATGCCTCAGTTTTTCCTCGACCCGTTGCTGCGGTGATGACAGTATCATCACCGTCGAGAATGGTACTGACACTCCGTTCTTGGAAGTCGTAGAGCCGTCGGAATCCTTCTTGCTTGAACGCCCGAATTACGTTCGGATGTAGTGACTGATTCTGTGCAAACGATTCCCAGTCCGTATCGCTCCAGTTGGCGATCGGTAGCGCCTGCAAATACGGACCTCGCATCCCTGCGAGTGTCGATTCCCCAGCCGAATCCGGTTGTAACCGCTGTGAAACACTTCGAGCAGGTATGCCGCCACGCCCCTGGAGATAGGTCTGGTAGGCCTCCCGCATCGAAGCAGCGTGGCGAGCAGGATCGTTCATCGCTGAATCCCTCGTAGCATCACTCAAATACTCAACTCGACAGCATTCGCTAACTGGTCAATACCTTTCAACTCGCGGAGTACCTCGACATCCACATCGGCCAGAGTTAGACTGGAGCGCGAACTTAACCGTTCGACCGCTTCGACAGTGTCATCACTCAGGCCGTGAGTCTCTTGGAACGCGTCGAGTCCTTGCAACTCCTGGTGGTTCTCCCACTGCCTGGTAGCGTTCTCCCAGTTGTTGACCACTGTGGATGCGGTTCGCTCCGGTTCCCACATATTTGTCGTGATGATCTGTTCCAGCCAATTGACCGTTTTGGCGAATTCGTCGTTTTGTCCGCCGATGATTTCTTGCAGGTCCCGTGCCGAAGAGAGGCGCTTCTCCCATTCATTCTTGTAGCTTCGGAGCCGCTCCTTGACGATGTCTGTCGCCTTGCTGACTGAGGATGTCGCAGCAGTTACGTCCTTCCGCAACTCGTTAATCGGTGTCCCTGGGCCACCTCCCGTGTTTTCGACCACTGCATCAACAATGTCGGCCTTATCTGACTTAACAGCGTCTTCGGCCTCGTCAAGCGCGGCTTGAACTCTTGGTGTCTCATTCCCCTCAAACATCTCATTTAGCAATCGTCGGTAGAACTGCAAGGTTTCGACCGCTTCAGCGAGTTCTCTCACGTCGCTGTTCAGGCTTGATACTGTTCCCTTAGCCGTGGCTACCTTTTCGTCGATATTCTCGGCCCTCTCCTTACGATCTGCTTGCTTCTCGATGGCTTCGACTGCCTTTGAAAGTGTTGCAGCGTTACTCATTATTAGTAGGAATTCACCGCATTGATGACATCACTTCGAGCGGATTCATATTCTGTGACCTCGTTCAGTTCCTGAATCTGCGTTCGCAGGTCGCTACTTTCGGAGACATCGAGCCCGGATAACTCCTCGATAATCTCGTCGAAGGTTCGATACACTTCCCAGGTTATGTGGTCCTCTTTGCTTGCTTGGAACTCATGGAGGAGTTCGACCCGTTCGAGCGGCGACTCCGCCTCCAACTCGACGAACGACGATATAGATTCGTTGAATGTGGTAAGATCGATGGACTTCTTCTCGTGCAATTCCTGCTGAACGTTCTCCCAGCGCTCCAGTTTCGTCACGCCAAACATACCAAGACACTCAATCAGCGTATCTAGCATGGATTCGATCTCGTCCGCCCTATGGCTCGGGTCGTGCCACTGTTGAATCGGATCCAGCGCGGATTCAAAGTGCGATTCGAGGTCTTCGTCACTCAGACGGGACAGTTCGATGGCGTAATCCGAAATAGAGTTCAAGAATGTTACGACGCTGGTCTTCTTATTGGAAGAACGACTTGTACCAATATTGTACGCACTTGGGTAGTCGAGTTTCTCCGTATCGATCTGTTGTGCCAACTGCAGGTACTTATCAGGATCCGACGCGATATCTTTTCGAACAGGGTCGAGTCGATCATGATCCACGAGGTTCTTTTTCAACAGGAAGAATCCATCAACGAGTCCCTCGATGTCCCTCCGGCGATCTTTGAGTCCACCGAGTGTGGATCTGAGACTGGATTCGTCTGAGAGGGCTTCTCGAATAGGACTCTCGTATTCTCGATCTCTGGGAACCTGTCGATCGAATATGGCTTCACGGTCGAATTCGGTCGTCCCGAACTCAGCGTTCGAGAGCAACAATTTGCCGAGCAAGATAGTGTGCTCTATCGTAAGTCCGGGAGGAAGCATACCGTTTTTATCGTCTTCGATCTCCTTACGCATCTTCTGTCGGAAGCCGACGACGGAATTCGTCGCCCACGACCGCAGCTGTTCAACTGTTGCGGACTCGGGAAGCTCCCCGTCTTCATTCATTCCGACCTCCAACAGTTCGAAGTAGAGATCCATGTACTCCTTTCCGAACGGAAGCATTACTGACAGGCCATCACGCTCGTCTGGCCCTTCGATGGACACTGGGACCTTCTCACCGCGTGTATAGTAGATAGCAGTTGCTGGATCTCTCGAAGAGTTCGTGTTCCCGAGTTTTGTGGGATCGTGCCACATCCCCAATACTGATTCTGCTCCGGAACGGAGTACCTCCGAACTCGGGTAACTGTCGCCGGTCTCCACCCACTCTAAGAAGTCGTTGATCTGGTTCTCCCGCCGATCCGTATCTTCCCCCTCGCCGCCCTGTTTTGTTTTGGTCTTAGTTTTCTCTTTCTTATCGATCTCGGTTTTCGTTTCCTTTTCTGTCCCCGGTGTTTTGGTGATTTCTGACTCGCTTTCTTCTGACGCTGGGATTGATGGCCGGGAGTTATCGGCGTTTCCGAGAATGCGAGTCGCCGCTTCGTTCGGATGAAACGCAACGTAGTTGGCCCCCTCGTAGTCAACCGTCCCTTCACCGTCTGTATCGAACTCGAACGCTTCCAGTACGCCACGATGGATAAGAATCTCTGACGAATCATCGCGTACCTCGTCACGATACCCGTACCATGTGGCGAGTTTTTGCATTTGGTTTGAGTACGACCCGGGATCGATAGGGGTCACTTGGTTGTCCACGTTCGGGTTCTTATCCACCACTTCGTATGGCGGATCGTCCGAGAGGAGCACGCGTCGTACGACCTTCTGTAATAGTACGCGTGGTGTGCGACGAGGAGACCCATCCTCTAAGAGATGATCGTATGCCATCTGTACGAACGCTCGGTTGAACGGGTAGAGTCCGTCAAAGGCCGATTCAGTAGATTCGTTGATCTCTGCTCCGGATTCACGCTTGATCACATCCATGTACTTGTGAACAAGATCCACCGATAGCGAGTTGTCCAGGAAGTAGGCAACCCCGTCCTGTGTCAGACTCAGGTACCCCTCAGAGCGGTCCTGAAGGTATGTCAACGCGTCTTCGTTGCCACGGTTACTGAGTGCATCCTGCAGGTCGTCTTGTTCGAACCCGGTGGTGTAGCCGAGTACGATATCATAGGTCGCGCTCTCGACCTGAATGATTTGGTCGAGCAATTGCTCTTTCAGCACCGAGAACGTAGTGACATCCTCACAGATGATTACCGGTCGCTTGTCGAGTTCCTCTACGTAGCGCTGAGCGTAGTCTCGGAGCTGCCCTTGGAAGTCATCTACACCAATGACGTGTGAGAAGTGTCGGTGGATCTCGTCTCGAAGTGCCTGTCGAAGCACCTGCCTTTTGTTGTGGAATACAGAATCGGTGCCGAGGGAAAGAGCGATATCCCGGTAGTCTTCCTTCGAGATGAGGTTAGGATCGAAGTCGGTTTCATCACCTTCATATAGACCGTTCTGATACTCCTGTATGTTCGACGCCAGCATCGACTCCAGATTGCCTTCCTGAATTATTCGATCAATGTTAGCATCCGCAAGTTTCTGTCCCGGATTTGCAACCAGATTTCTGACAATCGCATCAGCCACCTTTTCCGCGTCTAGTTCTGTTACCTGTCTAATCTCGGGGTCCTCACCGAGTGGTTCGGCAAGTGTTGAGATAATGTGCTCTATGTTCGTCTGGTTGGCCTTGATGTGTAGCGGGATTCGATCCGGTGCACCCTCCGATTCTCCTTTCCCCGCGAGTTCGTAGTCCAACCACTGACAGAGTTGGCTCTTCCCAGACCCGGTTTCTCCGCGAACGATGAACGTTCGGATATCTGCGTCGATGGGTGAATCAACTAACTCGTCTCGGAACTGCTCCTGTGTTACGAACTCATCCTGATATCGAGGTAAGAATTTTGCATAAATCCGGTCGATATCAAGGTGCGTATTGTAGAAGGTCTTCGGATCATCTTTTTGTTGTGCAGTTGCTGTAAGATATGTCCGAACGACCTCGTCGTCCCAGGGTCTCTGGTCGGCAAGAAGACTCATAACGTAGCCACCTCATCATGTTCAAGCGGATATCGATACGCCGGCTTGTCTGGTCGTTCGCTGAGTTCGAACCGGCTCACCTGGTCAGCTTTTGTCGCTGGAATCCTCACCTGATAAGTAGCGTCACTCGGTGTCTTTAGTGCCAGCACGTCGTCTTCGATCATCGTCTTCATGGTATCGCTAAGCCCCAGATAGACGCGGGGAACGCCGCCCCGTGACGCATAGCACGCGAAAAAGTGTTCTTCGATCCAGTCCAGCGCTTCGCGGATGCTGTTTGAGCCCTCCTCACGCTCGAACTCTTTGAGAAGGTCGTAAATCAGCGCGGGACATGGACTCGTTCCGATTTCCTGGTTATCTTTTATCGAAATGAGGCCTACTGGTGCCATCAGGTTGTACCACATCTCGACCTTCTGAACGGTCCAGTCGAAGGGGTAGTCGTCTGCTTCCCGTTCGAGGTCTTCTTTCAAGTTGCCTTTGTCGTAGAGGCGGACCTCCTTGTCTTTTTCTTTCTCAATCATAACTTCCTGAATCCGGGCGAAGTGATCTTGAGCGTCCTGCTGCTGTTTGAGATGGTGAAGCACTCGAATTTCGAATGGATACTCCGAGAACGGTTGGTCGTCGATTGGTTCGACTACGCGTTCGGACGGTTTCTCGATTATGTCGATGGCGTGGAGGAACTGTACCGTGTCATCTACGGAGTCCGTATTCGAATCATCTGCCGGTCGAACGAAATCCTGGTGCACTTGTGATATGGGCGTCGAGCCTTGAACGTTCGTAGCTATTGCCTTGACTTCGGCTCCACGAACGCCTTGATAGCTGGCCAGGTCTTTGGTCGATTTTCCGTCTGCGTAGGTGTAAATGTCGTCCGTCATTAGTGGTGGATCATCGTTGGTCTGAATGCTGGTACTCGGTCAGTTCCCCGCTGTCGAAATTACATCGGTGAAGGGTCGCAATCATTCGCTTTGCGATCTTTTCAGTATCGCCCCACTCGATCCACGACCGAAGGGCAGTCGTGACGTGTGCCTCGTACTCCTCCAAAACCTCTTCGAGTTCGTGTTCTATAAAGAAGTGTAACGGTTCCCAGACGGGACTTTCGATCGGGGCGCGTTCGTAATCGAACAACTCAACAAGTTCGGATGCCGGTGCACCTCGGGTGGCATGATGTTCTGAGACTCGGTGGAAGTACAAGTTCTTGGTATCGTAAAGAGGGAGCCGGGATTCAACGTTTGACTTCACGTATTCGTGGATCAGCTGTTCATACTCGAAGCTGATTGCATTGAACTGATCTGCAACTGAACGCCTTGGAACGGGGATTCGGGACTCAATATGAGGTGTGGGCGTATCGGTGACAAACACGTATTGTCCGCCTGTCGCCTCTGTGCCTTCTTTGAACAACTCCCATGTGACGTCTGCCTGTGAGATGAACTCTTGTCCCTGATCTTGTTCGTCCTTCGACCGCAGTTGTTTCTCGGTGGCAATATGAGTCAGCGGAAACGAAACATCGGATAGTGTTATTGCCCCGGGAGAACAATGGCCGTGGTTCACCAACTGAAACTCGCGGGCCCAGAGGTCGTCGTACACGAAGCGCGAGACGCCTAACTCCAGAAAGAACGGAATCGTCCTTAGTTGTGCTCGTGCTCTCTGGTCCCGCTTTTCCAACTGTGAATCGTGTATAATAATCGGCGATTCGGTGGTTCCTAATGCCCGAGCTAATTTCCTATCCTCCGACACAATACTCCGAGACAAAGCGGGGATATAAAAATGTTTGTCCGAATGAATATGCCTGACAATTCACATCTGAATTATTATAATATGACTAATATAGAATTTCGAGAAGAAATCTAAGATGACTAAACAGGCGGATCCCTTCGCTGGCGGATGCGCTCAGTACTAAATTAATTGAAAGCAGATCGTTCGGCGTACTCTATCGGATCCCGAGAACCTGCCCTACGGAAAGCTTCCAGACGGAAGGCACAGGAATCGCACGTCCCACAGGCAGGTGCTTCGTCCCGGTAACACGACCACGTTATCTCGTATGGGACACCGAGTTCCAACCCACGTTCGGCGATGTCGGTTTTTGACCACTCGACGAAGGGAGCCACGAGTTCGATCTCAGTATCCGGTTTCGTTCCGACATCGATGACCTGCTGGAAGGCGTCGAAGAACACGGGGCGACAGTCCGGGTATCCTGAGAAATCCTCGGAGTGAGCCCCAATGAAGACTGCAGAACAATCGTTCGCTTCGGCGTAGGAGACAGCCATTGACAGTAGATTTGCATTCCGGAAAGGGACGTAGGATGTCGGAATATCATTACTGTCGGGATCAGCGTCCTCAACCTCCATTTCATCGTCGGTCAGACTCGATGCGCCAATTGCGGAGAGGTGTCCCGTCTCGATGTGCAGGAAGTCTGTTGCATCGACCTCCTCGGCCAGCGCCTTCGCACACTCGTACTCCTTATTCTCTGTCTCTTGTCCATAGGAGGTATGCAGGAAGTACGGCTCGTAGCCGCGATCCATTGCCTCGTAGACTGCCGTTGCGCTGTCCATACCACCGGAAACCAGAATGACTGCACGTTTGTTGTTACTCATGGGAATCTACCGCGGAGCGGAACCGCCGCTGTTCGTTTTCAGTCAGTTCACCAATCGTAGTCTGGGTCGTGGTTTCAGTTGCCGTTTCGACGCCACGCATCGCTTCACAGAGGTGTGTCGCCGTAATCTCTACCCTGACGGCCTCTGCATCTACTTCGTCCGCCAATCCTTCAGCGATATCTCTCGTTAGCCCTTCCTGTACCGTCAGCCGACGCGATTGCCACCGGACGTACCGAGCCAGTTTCGAGAGCCCGACGACATCGCTGTTTGGACGGTACGCGATGTTTGCAACACCGTGGTAGGGAAGTATGTGGTGCTCACAGAGACTGTACACCGGAATCCCGGTCTTGATCACAAGATCGGTCGTTTCGGCTTCGAAGGTGCGCATTTCGGGCTTTTCAGCGTCCTGCTGGCCCTCGGTGAGCGTCTCGAACGTAGCTGGTACCCGACGTTCCCACGTGTCTTTCAATCCGCCTCTGTCGGGATTTTCACCGACCGCCTCCAGCAACATCCGAGTCGCACGCTGTGCTTTTTCCCAATCGATACTGCCTGACTCCCCATCCGCGCCGTTCGTGTGGTACTGCTGGCTCGTCATGTTCCAGGTGCGTCGTTCCAGAGATCGACGTGTAATCGCGGTGTGTAGCGATAGCCGTATTCCATTGCTAACTCCGCGACATCGTTTCTCTTCGCGTCCAGTTCCTCTCGGGTCATCCCTTCTGGCATGAGCAGCACATCCTCGCCGGGGACGGTCGTGTTGGTTGCATCTCGAACCCGCTTGACCAACGATTCGATCTCGACCATATCGTCGCCTCCAGTCACGACGAACTTCAGTTGACTCTCATATTTATCGACGAGTGCTGTGAGGGCATCCATGTCGATACGACGCTGTTTGTGACGGTCGGCCCACTCGCCATCGCCCTTCGGGTCACGCTCTGCTGTGGGTGTACTGGAGGCGAGTTTGGGACTGATGCTGGCCAGATCGATCGCCGCATCTCGGTAAATGGTTCCGTTCGTCTCTACGGTTGTGTGATAGCCATGGTCGGCCAACTCGTCGAGCAATTCCACTGATTCTTCGTGAATCATCGGTTCACCACCCGTGAAGACAACGTGGTCGGCTTGATCGTACGATAAAATCTCGTCTACGATGTCTTCGATCGAGAGCCATGCTCCGGTCGGCTCCCACGAAGTGTGATAGGAATCACAGAACCAACATCGGAGATTGCATCCCGAAGTCCTCACGAATACTGAGGGAATACCAGCGAATTTTCCTTCCCCTTGCAGCGAGCAGAAGAGTTCGTTAATCGGGAGTCCTTCCTTCTCAGCATCACCCTCGGGGCCGAGTTCATCAACGTTACTGGCAACCGGCATTAGTACGCTGCACAGAGCTCCCCGGTCTCTCGGACCGAGACGGAAACACCGGAGACAGAATCCGGGAACGCCTCTACCATTTGCTCTTCGAGCATGACTGCCATCACCTCCGCTGTCGGCGGATGATCCAGCACGACCAGCGCATCGTCGTCACCCGACGCTTCGAACGCGTCGATGAGTGGGTCACCGTCCTCAACGAGAAACATGTGATCCCACTTGTCAATGACGTCGGTCACATCGCCCTTATCGACGATCCATCCCTCTTCCGAGAGGGTGCCTGTCACCTTGACGGTAATCTGGTAGTTGTGTCCGTGTGGACGCGAACACTTCCCGTCGTGGTGGAGAATTCGGTGGCCCGCGCTGATCCGAATCGGTTTCTCATCTCCGATACGAAGAACTCTCTCCCCGGCTTTTTCCGATAAAGTGCTATTTTGGCCTTCTCCGAGAGCACTTTGAGGCATACCTGAAGAATATTGGGGTAATATATAAATCTAACTCTCAGTGCCCTCCGACTCCAACGTGATCTGCTATCTCAGTTGGATCTGCTCTTTATTAGGGGAATAAAATGAGAAGAGGTCGCGGCGCGCTGGACTGTTACTCACAGTAGCAACGTACCGGCCCGTGATTGAATTCGTCCTCTTCAGCATCGATTTCACAGATGAACGTCTCACCGACGGGGTACATGATGAATCGATCCTCTTCAACGTTTTCGACACGCGCGATATCTTCGACATTCCAGTCGGCATCCTCGACACCGTTCCAGGTGTAGTAGTCGTCTTCTCCCTTGACTGCGAAGTCCAGAGTCCCGCTTCCACTACCGAGGATGTGTTCGACATCGCGGAAGACAGTCTTCTGTGAGATGACAGCCATGGTTACTCTATGGGCCACCCAGCTCAAATGTGTGTGGGTTATTCACCAAACCAGGACGTCCAGCAACCTTCATATGGAAAAGGCCAGTAGCAGTTGGTGGTGAATATCTTACGTGCGATTCTATGTCCCTGAGTGGGATGACAACGTTGATGCGGACTACGATTTCGTACATGATGAGCACTCTTCTCTGGATCCAAGTAAGCGGAATCTCTCGTACATCTGGGACATCTTCGACCGAGAAACGACACCCATTGACGGAGTTCTCATCTCGCGTGAACAGGTAGAAGATACACCCTCGAAGTTCGACCGAATCACGCAAAGCGGTGTTTACGATGCTCCGGTGTTAGACATTCCAGAGTGGTTGCCTACCATTAGCGACTGTGGCGCATGGGGATACAAGTCGCTCCCTTTCCCTCCGTATGGGAACGAGGGAATGTTAGAGTTCTACGAAGAACTCGACGTGACGGTCGGGGTCACTATCGACCACCTCGTTCTGGGAAGCGGCCACACTGCGAGGCTGTACCTTGACGAACGTGCGTTTCCCAAGGGGTTCACGAAGTCCGATATCCCAGATGAAGTTTCGGACGAAGTCGATGTGATGATCGACAAGTGGCCATCGAAATGGCCTGACTACGTCGGGAACTATGAGCCCTCGATCTGTGGTACTGAAGACGTGATGACGTTCGACCCGGCCATTTTCGACCAACCACTTCCAGCCCTTCTCTCGGATCTCGAAGCACATCCACACGCCGTTTATCGAGATGATGATATGGCCTTCCGGTACGACTTGACATTGACCAACGCCCGCGAAATGAAGGATCTCTATGACGAGGGCGACTATTCGTTCCGGATTATGGTGGCCATACAGGGGTGGAACGCCCGCTCGTATGCTGAAGCCGCCGAACGCGTTCTCGGTATGGGCTACCAGTACCTTGGAATCGGTGGCGTCGCGGGGAGCCCAGAAGAAGCGGTCAAAGACTACGTCACGACGATTGGCAACTCGGTGAAGGAGTTCGAACGTGACCACGATACCCGAGTCGATACGCACGTCTTCGGGTTCGCCAAGACTGGAGCGTTCGACACCATCGGGAGGAGTGGGATGACCAGTTTCGACAGCGCCAGCATGCTTCGGGCCGCCTGGACTGGAGGTGACAACTACCATCTGGACAGCGATCAACGGTACGACGCTTTCCGGGTCAGATACCCACCCAACACAGCGACTCTCCGACAGGCCGTCGAAAGGTCTCTGCGCGCTCAGGAGATACTTCACGCGCTCCGGGCTTTCGACGCGGATCAATCGATTTCACAGGCTTTAGCTGACTGGTATCGAGAAGCGGAAAAGACGCTTGAGAACCTCGAATCGTATCTGCGAGAACACCGCCATGATGACCAGTACGACAGCTCGACCCTTCGTCCCATCAAGCAGGCGTTTCGTGACGACTACCAGTACGGCCACAAAGTGTGTGCGAACTTCAGCGGGAAGTTCCGGGGACAGTTAGCCAAACTTCTTCGGCGGGACAGTCACGACGACCCACTGCTGTTCGAAGAGTACCAAGAGCTGCTTTCCCCAGTTCAAGACGTATTCGACGACTGGGAACCGACAAAAATAGAAGAGATTGAACAGCGTGAGGATCGCTCCGGTGAACACGGAACCTTCGACCAACTTTGGGTCCTCGTCGCCAACTATACTGCACACGTCGGTGACGAGGGTCATCGAGATGCATACGAGGAGCTTCTTCGACGCGAACCATGGACCGAGTGTGATTGCCGAATTTGCCAGGAATACGGTATCGAGGTAGCAATCTTCCGTGGGAATAACCGCAACAGGCGACGTGGATTTCACAACACACGACGGTTTTACGACGAGTTCGAACGCGACCTTCCAAAGATGGCTATCTTGACACGAGGGGGGACATCCCTCTCAATGGGCGAGACTGTCGAGGAATTCCTCTGCGACAAGCGGAAAGCATTCTGGAAGCAGGTTCACGATCTCCCAGTGACCGAAGTCGGGGCTGTTACAGCTAATGGGGTTCATGAGTGGTGGGAGGACGCTCCACGAACGATTTCGTTTGCCCCTCAACCCATGCAGGAGGCTCTCGGGGAGTTCGCACTTCGATATCAAGAGTTATTCATCGACGGGGATAATTGGATGCCTGAGGAGGAACTCTTGGACGCGATACAGGCTGCTGGTTGTGAGGTGCACGTCGTAGATAATCCAGCAGACCTTCGCAGCACCGTTCTTGAACGCCTCGGCTATGGATCGGATTTTGTGCCAAACTCGCTGCTTCAATCCGGACTCACAGAGTACTGACCATGCGTATACTCATCGTAGACCAATGTTCAAGCGCGAAGAAGACGAGCGAGCGAAACGAACCGCTCGACAGGGAGACTATCGATTCAACGTCTTGCGTGGAACTGGTCAGCAAGGAAGGCGTGGAATCTTATCGTGCTGAAGAATTGTACCAAGGCCGCCAGCAGAAGCGAATCACGGAGGCCAAACAGATACTCGAACAGGCCAGTGACGATGTCGGTCGAGTCTTTATTAGCGCCGGTTTCGGCGTCGTTGATGGGAGTGACGAACTCCCTCTCTACGATGTCACGTTCGCAGATATGAATTCCACTGAAATCGACGAGCGCGCCGAAAAATTGGGCATCCAGGAGGATCTACATGACATAATCGTCGGCGGAGAATACGACATCATTTTCTTTGCCCTTGGAGGTGACTACTATCGTAGTGCGGGGTTAGATAAAATTCTCCCCGATGTATCCGAAGAGACCTATGTCGTGTTCTTCAACCGCGAGGACTTCGAAGAAGAGTACAACAACGGACTCTCAATACCTGCACGCACCTCTCAGGCGAAGGCATATGGAACGATTGTTATCGCGTTGAAGGGAGAATACCTTCGCAATTTCGCTTCTCACAGAGCAGCAGGAAAGGATGTTGAAGGGGTGGATGATATCAAGGACTTCTGCGAACAGGAAGCTAGTCCCCAGTCTGGCTTAGACGATTACTCTTCGAGTAATTGAGATATTTGGTCAACCAGTGCAATGAGTTCTCGACCATCCGCGGTAATCGTGTATCGGACGTCTTTCGGTCCCCGTTCCTGACGACTCAACAATCCGGCAGATGCCAGTTCCTGAAGCCGTTTGACGACCACGTCACTTGAGGTTTCGAATTCTGCTTCGATCTGACTGTAGTTCTGCGTCCCTTCCTTGAAGAGGAATCGAAGGACTTCCAGGGCCCATTTGCGACACAACACCTCTCGGATGTCGTCGGGCATCTGCCGTTGCACAAGCAGAGGAATGATATACAACCATCGTTCCACTCCGATTACTTGGTTTCAACCAAGTCTTTATTACCCAGCCCAGCTAATCGGAGCGCGCCGCAGATGCTGTATCGACAACGAACGCTGGAAACCCCCAGCGGACCATTACGAACCCCGACGCTTTTCCCGGTGCGGAATATCGGGAAGCGGTCGTCCGACAATACACCGGAATACGCGGACTCGATTCCGGATCTGGGTGTTGCGATGGTCAACGCTAGGGCGATTCGGCAACGACAACCCCAGTGGAACCGAATTCAAGAGGGAGTAACACTTCGAGAGGAGATGTGTGTTCCCGAGGATACTATTGTGTTCGCCGACAGCGGTGGGTTCGACTTTAGCGATGACGAAGTGGACACCACCCCAAAACGGACGCTCGAAACCCAGCGAGAGATTGGTGCCGATCTCTTGGGAACCGTTGATATCCCGCTGTTGCGAGAGAATCGAGACTCCGAAAATCAACGTCGAGTGAAACAGAGCACGCAATATGCTCTCCAGGCGAGTAATGCGCACGAGGGAGAGGGATTACTCATCGGAAGTGTGCACGGTCACGACCCCGAAACGATCCGGAACACACTGCAGTACCTCGAACGGCACGGTGACTTCGATGGGTACGCGCTCGGAAGTATGGTCCCTATCCGGACCGACTACAAAAAGGTAACAAAGTTGATAATTTCTGCACGACAGGCGACCGATAAGCACCTCCACGTTTATGGACTCGGAGGAATCGTCTATCAACCGCTGCTCCTGTATTTGGGAGTCGATAGCTTCGATTCTTCAGCGTTCATTCGGAGTGCCGGAAACAGGAACTACCTACTCCCGGGATTCGGTGGACAGGAACTCCACACCATCGAGGACCTGGAGTACCTTCCTTGCTCGTGTCCGGTCTGTCGTGATCAGACCCTCGACGAAATACGGAAAGACCGGGATCAACTCACAAAACACAATCTGTGGTCGCTGGCGATGGAACTCCGACGGTTCAGATATATGATCGCGGCGGGCGAAGACATCGAAGCTTATCTCGACCTCCGTTTCCGCGGCAACGAGGTAACCTATCGGGCCTTTAAGCAGGCAAAGCAACAGGTTCGGAGGTTGACTTGACATGGCCGAAAACAGTGAACGGGCGACTGTCCGGCCTGTAACCCTCGCTCGACTTGTGGAGACAGCATATGTTTGTTCTACGGGACCTCGCTTGACTGCCGACATCGAGGAACAGTTGGACGTGAGTCACCGTCGGGCCAGAGAGACGCTTCTCGAAGCACTCCGAATCGATCTTATTGACGAGGATACGGTCCCCGAAGAGACCGAGTACGAGACCACTCACGTCGGCGAAGAGTTCCTGTCCGCGGTTCGCGCTGAAGATTGGTCAACAGTCAGTGATATCCTTGCCACCCGAAGCCCACACTACAGTGCGTTCTTAGACGTGCTCGATACTGTCGCGCCAACGAACCTGCAAGACATCCTTACGGAACTGGAAGAAGTTGAAGAACATACTCCGCGCTCGTACAACCAGACGAGCGTCGAAGTAGTCGGCGACTGGGCTGAGCGACTCGGGGCCATTCAGCGGAACGCGTTTACCGGGAGTTATTATCCCGTTGAGAGTGACCGTGTCCCGATAAACTTCCCCTACACCCTGCTCGCAGTCTACGACGATCTGGAAGAGACTGCTGGTGTCAGCCTTCGACAGCGGTATCTTGCCATCCCAGAGTTGCGCGAGGTATTCTGTGAGCGCCACCACTGTAGGCGCGACGGATTCGACCAAGCTCTCTGCCAGTTGGCGAGCCAAAATGTCGGCCGACTCGAACTGTCTGGTGCACCGATGGACACCGGCGCGAAGGATGCGAAGTTGGGAATTAAAGAAATAGCACTTGGGGGTGACGACGGACTCATTTCGACCACGCAATCGACAGAGAAGGTGATGGCCGGCGTTGAACAGTTCGGCAAACAGTATTATTACCTCGCGGTTCACGACCGCGACCTCAGCTACGATACGACAGAAGACACTTCGGAACCATGAGCAATGCCAACTTCACGATCACGGACGAACAGCGCGACTATTCCTCGCTTGGACTCGAAGAAAACCCCTTCCCGTACAGCCCAGTTCCGGATGATAATCCGGAACTCTACTGTGGTCAGGACCAAGCGACCAAGACCATCAGCGATACGGTTTCGACGATGCTCTCAACGGGCAAGTCGAAGCACCTCGTTGTCACCGCGAAGTACGGTAATGGTAAGTCTCACACACTGAAGTACACTCGGTCGCTCGTCCGCGACCGGGGGGACGTGATCGTCGGCTATGTCGCTCAACCGGGAGAGGGCTTCCGTGACATCTACCACGAATTCCTTTACGACCTCGGTTTCGACCGAGTACAGGAGATTGCCTACGAGTACTTGGCACAGGTCACCCGTGAGACGACCGACCACAACCCGATGGGAGCTGACGCGATGGAGGGTCTCATCGACGACGGTGAGATACTCCTCTCAGAACTCGTTCCGACAGCAATTCAACAGCTGAATGATGTAACGAAATTCGCCGACTTCGCGCGGGCCATCATTCACATGATCTACGAGGACACTAACCTCTACGCGTGGCAGTGGCTCACTGCTGAGGGGATTCGCTACGAGCAGCGTAAGGAGATGGAGATCCACAGTGCACTTGACGATGATACCACGAGTGTAAGAGCTTTTACAGCACTCAAGAACCTCCTGCTCGAACTCGGATACACCGGCGTGTTCGTCTTCGTTGATGAGTTCGAATCGATCGCTCGGTTGAGTTCGAAAGACGAGCAGGCGACACTCAACAGTATTCGACATCTGATGGATCAGAACAGCCACGGACTGTGTATGCTCTTCGGGTGTGCGCCTGAGGTCTGGCAAGATGTTATGAGCGAGTACCACGCGTTTTCGGAGCGTATCGGCCAGGAAGTGGCACTCCGTCCGCTTACTGACGAGCACATTCAGGAGTTGGTCTCGTCGTATCTGGATCTCGTTCGGACGAACGGGACAGAGGGAATCGAACCATTCGAGGAAGAGTGTCTGGGACTGATTCACCAACGGTCACAGGGGAACATTCGACAGGCACTGTCGTTGTGTAGCCGGGTACTGGATGCGGCAGTTGATAACGAAAAAGAGCAAGTCGAATCTGAGTTCGTGCAGGATGTATTAGCAGGGTAATCCCGAATCAGCGTTAACTGAATAGTGTATTAATCGTCTTATTAAAGCTTCAGAGCCGATAAAACGCGCCCTTTGCTGTGTTGGTGCGGTGCAGTTCTCCAACGCTGTGAGCGACTTGAGTCCAGTATCGGCGACACCTGTCAGTGCCGATAGCCAAGTCGTTTTCGCGTTCCCATCACCGGTAGAATCAAAAGCGATGGCGCTCCTGAGTGAATATGGCGAGGCTATATCATATCAAAAACGATCCCTCAAACCTCTACCTCATACATCCGTTCAACGGCAATCCCAGGAAGATCAGCTGTGATCCAGTGGCACAGCGACTACTTGCTGAACTAGATTATGAACCGGAGGTACTGCATCAACGCCAAGGCGATAAGATTCCAGCCGACCTCCTGTGGGCCTTATGGGACACCGGTCTCATCGGCACCGACGACGTAGGCGAACAAGATCCAGATATCGGACGAGTACAGGAGAAGACAGGATACTCGGTTCCACTACAGGAGGCGGACGTTGAAGTTCTCAAAGAACTTATCCAGTCCTACACCGGGCAGTCGCGCAGGTCGCTTGAAGAAGTCGCCGAGTCGCTTGGACTGACGCTAAACGCCAATTCGGCCACAAATTCTCTCTCCGAAGGTAATTCTGAAGTCAGCAGCGAGTACAATTCACAGAGTGGATTGAGTAACAACATAATGATCGAGAAGCGTCTAAAAGCCGTGGGTGTCTCGGACATGATGTCCGCTCCGGCCTTTAGAGAGTGGTATGAGGAGACGGTCACGGGTCCACGAATAGAGGACTTCTTTCTCTCCAGTGAAACTACCCGGGCGCTTGTGTTTCTCGCACGGCGGACAGATGTTACCTCAGTAAAGTTGACAGGAAAGAAAGACTCTGAGCACATCCAGATAAGCGGTGACATCCAACCTAATGGATTTTCTGAGATGTCAGAGACAATTACATCAGTAACATTTCACACAGGTGATTATCTACTCCCGCCCGAGGACCATCTCACGGGCACTTGGGATGATGAGTTCCTATTTGTGAATTGGGACATATGTTCCTCCGCCTCACTCACCAGAACGGACGCGGAACTGGATCTATCCACAGGGGTAACCATCCACCCATCAGGTATCTCTGCGGTTCATACAGGTGTTGATGGTGGATCCGGTCACACCCAAGAAGAGTTCGTTGCCCGACGTCACCAGACTGAAATCGTGGATTTCGTACTTCGACAGCATATCAGTGATAGTGGCCTGTTCGCTCTTCCCGAATCCCGGAGCTATACCGAGTACACCTGCTCTGTTGAGTACACCGACTTGCCAGGCTCGAAACAAAACACCGACAAGTAATTCATACGACCAGTGACTATTCGACAGGTCAATGAGCGGCATTTTCCTCGCCACCGGCCTTGTTTAGACGCGGTGTAGCTCGGGTGAAGTGGCCGCTATCCGAAGAACGAAATCGAACAGAGAGGCTCTCATAGACTGATCCTGTTCAGTCAACACAAACGCTAACCCACGTTATCGGGAGCGTCTAAACAAGGCCCTCGCCACCCAATCGGGGGCAAATGACCAACCCGCGTCTGCATGCAGCAAGGGCCGACCCGAGGTTCTGTCAGAAACCGGCTACTGTATACATAGCCTGTAGTCATCATAGGATCGAAATATTTGGCTCTGGTTGAGGATACCAGCGGGAGTTGTATTTTTATGTGAGTGTCGTGAGTCGTGTAGATATGGTTGAGAAATACATCGGTATTCGAATAAAAGATACTCAAAGCAAGAATAACACCGGAGTCAATGACCGATATCACTTGGTTATCCGTCCCGAAAAGAATCCCTCTGTGTTCCGCACGTTCGATAAGCAGACAAGGAAGTCTAACGACGTAATCTTTCGTCAAGAGACTGTGCGAATGCAAGACGTTCCGACAAGAGTCGCCGACGTATTCGATCAGTACGTTGATGCGGCGGCCCTTGGTATGTCTCCAACCGGTAACTCTCAGACGCTTGAAAACGAGGAGGCGACGATTACAATTGAAGCAAACGGTAAAGAGTATAAATATGCCGTATACCGCCGAGAGTACGTTGATATCATCAAGTCAGGCGGCGGATCAACCATACCTGGAAATGTAGAACGTAGTGCCAAACAGCACATTCCCCGAGGCGCAAAATACCTCGGGGGCGGATCCGTTTATTAGTGAATGAAATAACAATCTTTTGATATGATGGCCGTTTCAGTGTGATGTATGATTAGTAAGTAGCACGGTTCACTCTACTCTTTCAGATACATAGCTATCAGCCAGTTCATCCACTAACCATGCCAAATCTTGTTTCGACCGAAGCGTTTCACCGTGCCCAACTAACAACAGTTCAGATCCACACGACAGCAACTGGTACAGCATCTCTGGTTCGGTCAGTGGCGGTCGAAGTACCCCATGTTCGCTCGACACCCCGAATGAGACGATCGCCTTCTCAGCTTGTTCAGACAACTGTTCAGGTAGAACAACAGGCACGTCGGACCCGGCTTCGTCCAGCCGCTTCCGGAGTTCGTTCGCGTGTGTCTCGAACGGCGTCACGACGACATCGGCACCGAACTCCTCGGCGACCTGTGCAAGGATCCGGGCCTCCGGCCGGTTGTAAAGGAACGCTCTCCCGAATTCGGGCGTTTGTGCCGCGTTCGAACGAACGACGACTCTATGATGGGTAGCATTCGCAGCATCCAGCTGGGCTTTCTCTTTTAGGAAGAGCGGCAAATCGTCCATCAAGGCCACCTCTCCCTCGTGGAGGGCCGTCGCATCGAGATAATCCATCGATTCGAATACTGACTGAACTTCGAACGGATTCGTGGTCGTATCCGAAGCATCAAAGACTAATTCCATCGGTGCACCCTGGCGTGCTCGAACTGAGGTCCGAACTTCGACCTTACTTGCGTCGATGGCCACGTCACCTTCGATGTCGAGGAACGAGAACGCTGTATCCGTCTTGTCCCACTCATCGTTTGGGAAGAGTTCGCGCACGAACTCGTTGGCTTCTCCTGGCAATCGGAGGCTCGTAGCATCTTCGACTGGGAGGTTCGCGTATCGGCTATGCGCCCAGGTAAAGTATGAGCGATCCAATCCACGCTCGGTCGCTTCTTCGCTCACCATTGATGGGCCGAGTCTGCGTGTATCGCCGATGGCTACGACTCGGTCGGCGAGGTCACTCAAGAATAGGTACTCCGGTTCAGTAACTTTCTCTGCGCCAAGTAACACGAGGACGTCGAAGTAGCGTGGGGAGTGGTCGCGGTCGCCGAAAGCACCCTCGACCAGACTGTGGAAATGTTCGGTCTCTAGAGCGTACTGAACCGACGACAGCAGGGATTTCGATTCCTTCCAACGGTCTTGGACCTCGTGGTACGAGTCTGAAGCGTGAATCGCAGTTTCGCCTGTACCCCCGTCGTCCATCCGGTAGTGATCTCCGTCAGCGGTCAGAACCGCTCGCTCTGCGAGTTCGACTTGTTGGGGTGTCGTACCGAGGACGAGTGCACGCTGGCCTTCGATGGAAACCGTGCCTTCACCGTCAATGAGCGGGTACTTAGTGTCGGTATCGACAAGATTCCTGACAAGGGAAACGAGAACTTCCGGGCGGTCGCTGCGTACTGGCACGTCAAGGAAGATCTCTTTGTTGTCGAGGAACTCGGTGACGGCGGTGGGTTCTTCGACCGTCGTGGCCCCCGTTTCGACAGAATTTGACTGCGTATCGTGAATCTGCTCGTGCTCGAACCTGCGGTTGTGCTCGCGGCGCTGTGCGTAATCCAGATACGCGAGGAACTTTCGGGAGACTGTCTCCGGTTCGAATGTTTTGCGGATTCGATAAGTAACATCATCTCGGAGGAACGCGAGGTGTGCCTGCACGTCGAACTGGAACCGGTATTCGCCATCGATTACGCCGAGGAAAGTCACTTGTTTCCCGACGGTTCCCTCTTCTTCGGGTTCCAGAATAACGGTATCCCCCGGAGCGAATGCGGGAACACGACGCTTCTCTGATTCGAACGCAGCGTAACCGATTGATACTCCGGACAACTTTAATCCCTGCAGTAACCGGCCGCTTGCAGCTAATATCTCGTCGTCGAGTTGTTCTAAGAGATCACTCGCCGTCTCGCGTCGGTCCTCCTCAAACTCTAGGGCCTTCCGGAGGCGGTTGTAGTGATCGACCCGGTCCGGGTCCCGGTATTCCAATCGCTGTTCACACTCGCTAAATAGCGAGCAGTCCGATACTACGCCGCCATCGGGGGCGGTTTCGGAGCAGGGCCATCGACGCTCCGTCTGACAATGGAACTTGCAGGCGGACGGAAGCGGTTCCCGTTCTGGGCGATCCTGACCGCGTGGGGATACCAGTTCCTCCTCTGTCCGGTGACGGCATCCCTCACAGTCTCGGTTGTACGGTGATGGCGGCCCAAAGGTCTCTCTGGAGCCCGCCACGCCGTTCCGCATTTTGAGCAGATCCCGAACGTCATCCGTGGTGAGTCGCACCTTTTCGAAGCGTACCGACTCAGTGTTCTTGATGTTCGGGTAGACGATGTACCCGACCGGAACGTCGTCAATATGTTCGGCAAGATCGTCACCGATGTCGGCGCGTTCAAGCAGGAGAGCGAACAAATACAGTTGCAACTGCTTGCTGTGATAATCGACGTTAACTGACTGTGACGTCTTGAAATCGTACGGAACACCGTCCAACACGAGGTCGATATCACCACGGTAGCCGTATCCGTCACCGAGCCTCCGCTCGGTCGATACTTCGCTCGCCTCAGCGACGTGGTCGCAGAAGGATTCGTCGGTGAACAACCGCGAAACAATCTCCATGGCGTCGTCTCGCCCCCAAAGGCCGATGCCTGAGATACTCAACTGAGCCATCCGGATGCCAAACTCCTCGTTGAGTACCTCTTGGACGTATTCCTCGGCGTTATCGTCGGTCCAGTCGTTGTTTTCGAACCGTCCACGGTGTTCCGTCAGCGCTCGCTCGGCAACTCGGTGGACGACGTCACCACGGAATCGATTACCGTTCACGGGGAACCGCGACGTGTACACCTTCTTCACGTAGTTCAGGTAGTACCGGCGCGAGCATTGCTCGTTGGTTCCCATCTCCCCTTTCCCGATTTGTAGGTCCGGCGACCTAACAAGTACGGACGTGACGTTGATATAGAGTCGCTCCTCATCGTCCCACGTCCCACGATGGGGTGTCCCTCGAACCAGGACGGTTTCTCCCCGAGAGAGCGTTTCCTCGTTCGATTGGCCCGTGCCGATGGCGTCCAAGACGTATTCCTCGGTCTGTTCGATTGCAGGGTGTGGCGGTTCGTCGGTCCACAGTGACAGAAATGTTGGGAGAGTCAGGTTCCCACGTGGATCGTCAAGTTCGTATAGAACTTTGCGTCCGTCCTCTCCGGGCATCGGATCGCCACGGATACGACAGCGGACGCTCACTTCCTCGTCTTCGAAACGGTCGTACTCGTCATGGATGGTTGCCAAATCGTATAGCATCAGTATCCACACACCTCCGACAGCAGTTTCCTACTGAGTAGTTTCGACTGGTATGTCCCCCCGTGGACACAATTCGGTCCTTCTGTCTCTAAGCAGTCGGGGCAGGCCGTGATGCACTGAACTGTCACCTCTTCGAGACGCTCGCCAAGTTCGGAAAGGTCGCGGCGATTGGTTCCGCGGGCGAACCGCTGGTAGGTCTGTTTCACCCGCGGGTCATGGATGAGTTCCCGATCGAGGTGAAGCAAGAGATCGACTGACCGCGGCGTACGTTCGATAGTCTCTGCCACCTCATCGTATCGGTCCGCGACGTACGCATAGAAACGGGCAGTTTCCCGTGTCTCGAACAAACTGCTGATACGCTTTTCGGCCTGTGACGTGAGGTCTTCGAGGTTGTACGCGTCGGCGTGGGCCCCAACTGCGGTGTCACGAGCATCGATCAATCGTCCGCGGAAACCAGTCATCTCATCGTCGCTACTTCGATCCTCGTAGAGGTCGTAGAGCACGTCCCCGTTTGCATTCGATAGCAGTTCGAGAACTGTTCGGTCTGCTGCGCCGGTGTGGCAAGCGCCCTGGGCTGCGAGTCCGGCATCCAGATCTGGGTTTGCAGTCGCCTCAAGATAATCGTAAACTTCCGTAGCGATGCCGGCACCACCTTGGATGGAGTCGTAGATGCCGACATGGGCGATGTCATCGTCGCGTTGCTGGAAGTTGACGTCGTACCAGAGTTCGAACGACCCGCCCGCTGGCGTCGCCTCCGTCGCCCACGTTGAGAGGGCGTGTTCGATGGAGTGTATGAGTACTTCCTCGGCAAAGTCGAGCAGTGTCTCACGTTCACGGCACTCTGCAAGTAGTCCCGAAATCATCTCGTCGTGCTCACGGAGGATTTCGAGTACCCGAGAACTGCTGGCATCGTCGTACCCCATCAGAGTGAGTCGTTCCGCTTCGGGGGCAAGCAGCGTCGAAAGCAGGTCCGACAGTTCTTCAGTGCTTAGTTCAAACACTGAGTCGGCGTCGTAATCCGGATGTTCACGTGTCCAGTAATCGGCCGCTATCAGGTGCTTCACGAACGGTTCGACGGCGAAGACGTGCTCCAGAATACCCTCCTGGAAGAATAACTGCTCCCATGCTTCCTTATAAAGAAGTGCGAAACGAGTATCCCGCTCGATATCGGACCGTTTGCTGAATACACGCGCAGCCTGGCTGCGCACTCGGGCGCGGTTAACATCCATCAACAGGAGTTGACTCTCTTCGAGTGCCCCAACGAACGCTCGCTGGTCCTCACCACCGTGTTCGTAGGAGAGTGTCCGGGATATCGTGTCGTTGTTCTCCTTTTCGTACATCGTCAGCAGCGATGCGTAGTAACAGCGCAGAAACTCGGTCTCGGGTTCAAATTGATAGCTCTCAATGACTCGACTGTCATCGACGGATGTCCGCTCGCCTTCGGGCTCTGAACGGTAATGGCGGAACCACAGGTAGTTAGTGGTCGGATCGCTTCGTCCCAACCTCAGCGTTCGCCCCGGTGGATTCTGATCTGCGAAGATATTCTGGAGCCCTTCATGCCAACGATATTGCGTGTCGTAAGGGAGGCGCTGGACGTGCATCTTTCTGGGGACGTAAATCGTCACGTCCTCAGTTAGGAGTTCGTAACCGGTGTAATCCTCTCGCTCTGTTTTGAGGAGGTCGGACAGTGGGAGTCGCTCGTCGAATTCGAACATCGGTGCGATATCTGTCCGGCCAGGATGTTCTTGAACTGGATCCCACCGGCCCTGCCAGAGGTTGAAGTTCTCCCAGCGCTGTTTATAGCCCCCGGGAAGGTAACTCCCGAGCATTTGTTCAAGATTTTCGGTAGCGAGCGAATCGTGGATGTCCTCCTCCGGGTCTCGGTGGACGACACGGATGTTCCCCCCGACGGATTCCGGGATGAACGAGTCAGAAACCACGTATGGAGGTTTTGCGACCGGATCCTGTTCGAAGATATTCGGCAGGTGGAGAAACGGGTAGCCAAGATCTTCGAGATCCTGGAGGTGCTGCTGGATTCCTTCCAAGCGACCGAGACGGTCGTCGTCGTCCAAGGATCTGCCGTTATTACTCATCAGCGTCACCCCGGAGTTCATCGGCAAGTTCGTCGATGTGGGTTGAGGAACCGGTCGCCTTAGCCTCTCCCACAGCATCACTGAATGCCTTCCAGAACGCCGTTTCGTCCTGGCCCGGGGCGATGGGTTCGTCCAGTAAATCCACGTATTCGTCGAGTTCGTCAAGTACCCGCTCGACGCCCGACTCGTCGGCGTCGAACGCGGAAACCAGCCACTCGCGCAGATCGTCACGCCGTCGGTTCAGTTCCTGTTCGAGGTAGTCGAAATCGGGTCCCTCGTAGTTCGAGTTCCATCCTCGGTAGATGCGAGTGGAATCCACGGTGTCGTGAACACTGAAGTAGTCGAATATCGCGGCAGTCATGTGCTCTGCGCGCACGAACTGGTTCTTTTCGTCGAGCGGTACTTCCAGATGCTCGTCCCGGGGGTTACTGAGGTTCTCCGAGTGGTGAAAGTAGAACGAATCCGTCGAGGTCGAACCCAGAACAACGACAGTCACCGGTTTGTCTTCTGCATCCCGTCCGCCTCGGCCCTTCCGCTGGAGGAAACTCGGGACCGACATCGGTGCTCTGTATTGGAAGGTTCCGATGATGCTCGGGTGGTCGAATCCGACTTCCAGCGCGCTCGTGGCGATCAACTGATCCCAGTTGTCACCGGGGTCACGCGGGTCGGTCGGCCGCTGACGCTTCCCGCTTTTGTGAATCGCCATGTCCATCGGCTGGAGATCCATCACATCGCGCATTGTCCACCAACACTCCCCGTCTTCGTAGACCGAACAGGCATTCAGATGAGGGTTCGGTGTGACCTGCTCACAGACAGCTGACTCCAGTTCTCCTAACTCCGGATCGGCACCCTCGCGGAATTTGGCGCTCGGACAGTCTGGGTTCGTTCCTTCACCATCGAGGAACGCGTCTGGCCGACGCAGACGGAACAGTTCCCGTTCGCGTTCCGCGTCCTCGACGTTGCTACCGAGTCGTCCCACCGAATCGATGGAATCCACGAATCCCAAGATCCGGTCCTTGTCCACGTCCAGTCCCGGACGCGAACCTGCGGCCTCCTTTCGCATGGTGTGGTAGAATGCGAAGGCAATCTGGATCATACACGAGAGATTCGACGCCGTCGTCCGTTCGAGATCGTCCCATTGATCTCGTGGCTTAAATACTGAATCGCCGACGGGGATCGCAACATCCCGCGGTTCGGTCGCCTTCACAAACAGCATGTATTCCGAACCGAGCCTCTCCGTGTCCTCTTCGGAGGGGTGGATGTGCTCAGCCTCGTCGGTGTCGAATATTCGTTTCGTGAAATCGATCGCGTTGTGAATGGTCGCACTTGAAGCGACGAGCATTGGCGTCTGTCGGGATTCCTTATGACGCACACCTTGCTTGAACCGACGGACCACGTTCGAAACGTGCATTCCCGACTGTTCAGTGTAGACGTGAACCTCGTCAAGTACCAGGAATTTCGTGGGGTAAGGTGACTGCCAGAACGCGTCGTTTCCGTATCGATCCATCAACCGGACGTGCAGGGAGTCCTGGGTGGTAATAATAATGTCCGCCGGGGCGGCTCGGTCGGTCGTTGCCCAGTCGAGTTGGTGGTCGTCGTGACGGGAACAGACGAAGTGCCCCTCGTCGTCGTCCGGTTCCATCTTCGTCTCGTCATCGTCACAGAATGGGCATTCGATTTCGACGCTACCGCGGGAGCCGTGTTGGATACCGACAGAAATCGGCGCTCCTTGGAACGAGGCATGGGCTTCGTTTGCCTGTTCGTTGATTGTAAAGACGTAATCGACGAGCCGTTCGAACTGGTTGTTACACAGGTCTTGACGGGGATACGTAAGTACCGCCTTATTCCCCGAGATACCCGCACGCCACGCCGTATGGCAGTACGCCAGAGTCGGGAACAGGAACGCCTCAGTCTTCCCACCACCGGTACTGGCCGTGATGACCTGCGAACGCTCCGGTTGGTCGGTCGAATCGGTGACCGAATCGACATACAGATCGACAAAAGCGTCCGTCTGGTACTGTGCCATCGTCTCGAAATCATCCGGGAGGCCCTTCTCGAAGAATTCACCCATCACCTCGACGGTCTCTCTCACTACTTCCCGCCAGTCGCTGCCGAGCGTCTCGTCGAGTTCGACTGCGGGTTCGACGTCATCACCGCTAATCCGCCGGTTCACCTGTCGGAGTGTCTGTCCGAACCCGGGCGTTCGGTCGGGATCGAGAATCGGCTGGTTGCGATCGATGATGTCGAGTTTGACCATCTTGACCAGGTTCGGCGCGAACCCATAGTCTGTTAGGCCGTCCACGTCGATTCGCTGTCGAACGAGAGCGAAGTAGCGTGCTATCTCCGCAACACGACTCCTGACGCGCTGTCGGTCGGAAACGTAAATGAGCTCGTCCCGGTTGTTCAACTCCTCGATGAGCCGTTCGAAGATCTGCATACCCAGCCGTTCACGGGAGTAATCCAGTGTCTCCATAAACACGGCATCCGATTCGAGAACTTCGGTAACGAACACGCTATCGTCGGCGAGATGGTTCTCACGGAACCAGTCGAAGATGTTAGTCAGCGCGACTGCCGCATCGTAGTTACCAGCGTTCAATTCCTTCTTACACCGTTCATCGATCTCTCGCTGGGTTTGTGCTCGGATGCGCTTGTGAAGTGTCTCGTGTTCTTTGGTAAACTCTTCCCAAAGCACTTCCAGTTGATTCGTTCCCGGTATCTCCGTTTGGTTCTGGCTGCTCACTCCAATCGAACCTCCAGATCTACTATTTTGTCCTGCAAGAAGAGATCCTGCAGGTCGTCGAAGAGTTTCTCGGTCGGTCGGTCCAAAGATTGTGCCGTCCGCCGTACACTCCCGTCGTGCTTCGCCAGCACCTGCAAAAGCTGCTCTGTATCAGAAGTCATTGTCTCATTTTCAATGAGTCGCTCAACGGAATTCTCGATTGGCCCTAATTGGAACGAGGTGAGTCGGGGACGGAGGTCTTTCTCTACGTCCGCTCCAACTGAAAGATTACTGTCTTCGATTGTGGTGATCAACTTTTCACCGAGTTCGTACTTTTCTCGGCGCTTTCCGGTAAGGACGACAATATCAGCGTACGTCTCTATTACACCACCTACGGCTTCCACGTCATCGAGTGTAGTACTATCCTCTTTGGGGCGTGTCCTAACTGGTTCCAAGTCGGGGACGTCTGAAACACGTTCCGTGATACTGATGGCGTCTTTGTTGACACCCACCTGCACGAGGCCGGCGAGATCGTCCGTGTATTGTTCCTGGAACGATTCGGCGAGTTCGAGACCAACTGCAATGTATACTTCCGGTGAAACTGCGTCCCGAACCGCTTGGTCAAATTCACGAACCTTCCTTTCGATGTCGGCTAATTCGATACGGTCGCTGTCGAGAAGTTGTCCGTATTTCCCTGCACTTGTGAGCCTCTCCAAAGCTTGCATCTTTCGTCGCAGCGAGGACTGGTCGGCTGCGACATCAGCATCGGCATCTTCGATACATGCTACAAGTGCGTCGAACCATTCTCGGCGGATACTCACCCGGCGTTCGATAACGCCTTCGTGATATTCACGATACGCCTGTGTTACCGAAGCCAAGAATGTTGCATTGTCGGCGGTGTGATTGGCTCGTTCAAGTTCCGTTTCCGTGACCTCGTATACTGAATCAAAACTCTGAGTTGTCTCTTCGATCTCCGTCAACGCGCTAATGTACTCTTCCGAGAGGGGTTCCTCGGTTTGCTGAACGATCTCGTGGTTCTTCCACGCTTGTTTCAATTGCTCATCTGCACATGCTACTGCTTCCTCAAATGCATCCCAGATATCGGCTTCTTCGTTTCCTGCGTCAGAGTGGGACAAACCCCATCACCATATGCTAAGAGAGTGTCGAGTCGGTCGCATAAACCTTGCTACGGTCACGGTGTCTTGTATCCAGTACGTCGCATAATTCAAAGCAAACGCAATTGGTTCGCGTAACTCTATTGTTGAACCGTAGTAGTCGGTTATACCCACCCCCCTTCTCCCGAGCACGGCGGAATACAGGATGAGAATTAATACCCCGTCAGTTCAGCCAGGCATAGCATCAACAGTATTGCGACAACCCCCTATTCGAAGTTTGGTGGGACCCTATTGTGTCCCCGTCATCTTGAACATGCGCCAGATGGCCCACCAATTAGCGTATGGTCATTTTTTGAGCGGGTTATTCGAATCTTCAGTCAGTTCTATATCGTATCCTTCACGAAGCCACTCTGTAAATTCTTCATTTTCAGCTAACTCATAATCTGCTTGGTGGTGTTGATAATTCGCCCCGAAACTTGTAGACAAAATTAGATGTTTCACCTTCTCGATCGCTTCTTCTGGCAAGTTCTCGATGTTAATTATTTCCATAATTTCATCATGTGATCCTGGTGGGTCTCCAAGTCCAACACGTTCTACCAGAAATGATCTAAATACTGCGTTAACCCACGAAAACTGTTCGCGTGGCAGACGCTGCATTGTTGGCGTTGTGCCTGACATACCTGCATACTTCTTATGCAGTGGGTCATTTTCGGGGTCAATTAGCAGTTTCGAGTACAGCTGATACCAGCCAGCAGGTTTCTCATCGACCCTCACAGAGCAATACGGGCAGTTTCGAGCGTCATACGGAATTTGCCGTCCGCAACGGGGGCAGTCCTGAAGTTCCGGCTCAACGGTACCTGATTCGGCCTCAATACCTCTCGCCTGCAACACAGACGCGATCTTGTCATCCTGAGTCACGTGACTGTATCTTTTCATCTGATTGCTACCTTCAGCCCAATCTAACGTGTGTTCAATATCCATATCGTCATATTCAGGAGATTTCTTCATATACGTGACCCGAGCGTGGCGAAAGCAATGCACATGCACGCGGTCTTCGTCGATATCAGCGTCTTTAGCCGCCTTTTTCAATTGTCTTCGCACTGCTTCAGACGACATGTGTTCTCCGTAGTGCGTCTGCTTATCAGTTCTACAAAACAAGGCCGCGTCGGGGTTATCACTTCGTGGGTGCTCATGTAACCAGTTGTCCAAGTACCCCCTCGCAACCGTTACCGGTTTTTTATCTCCGCCAGCGCCCTTATCTCCAACGACATCGGTCGGAGCCGACAGTAATCCGTACTCGTCATTCACTTCCTCATAGTCTTTAACTCTCAGCGACATTAGCGCGGTCGCCCGCCACGCACACTCCCAACAAACCGCGATAACAGCTTTCGTCCGAGGTTTATCCGCTGCATCGATTAAGTCCCACACTTCATCCTTATCAAGCACCCATTCTTCGTCGATTTTTCCTTGCTTAACCGATGGAACGTCAATATCAGATAGCGCATCAATATCCCGTGCCTGTCCAAAGTCCTCCACAGTTCGCAGGTATTGACGGCGCGTCCCGTCAGAATACGATTCTCCCTCACCCTTGTTTTTTTCTGCCAGGTCTGCCATCCCTAAATTGATATCGTCCACGTCACAGTCTCTAAGTGGCTTATCTAGCACTTCGGCCAATCTCCGCAGGCGACCAACGTAGTTGAATGCGCAGCTGTAGTCTACGCGGTCAGTAACGGAATTAGCATACAGTCGCAAATCTTTGCGGTCCTGTTCCTTCGGAACACGATACTCCCCATCCTCGTTTTGTTCCGTGATGGTTCCCATCTCATGTTCGTACTGTTCTTTGTAGCTGTTCGGGTCGTCTCCAGACGCGACCATACACAGTAATTGGATTGATGGTATAACAACCTATGGACAGCGTTCCAGTTGAGGCTGCCCAGCACGACCGTGTCACTGTCGATGACGACGCCTTTCGCGTGGACCTTCTCGTAGCGGCCGCTCGGATCGGCGAGTCTGGTCGACAGCCGGAGGTCCTCGCGCTCGGCGACTGTCCCGAGATACTGCACCAGCCCGCGGTTCTCCTCTTCGGTGTACCACGCACTCGAGAGCAGGATCTCGACCTCGACGCCCCGCTCTGCTGCTGCGATCGCCTCCTGGAGCAGGGGGTCGTCGCGTCCGCCGATCGAAACCTGGATGATCCGGATCGAATCGGTTGCGTCCGCCAGCAACTGCTGCACGCGATCGGCCGCGTTGTCCGGTGCGACCAGCAACTCCGTCCGCTCGACTGCGACCGATCGCGACTCGATCCGGGCCGGGTATCGACCCCGCGAGGGAGCCGCCGGCTCGGTCGAGACGTCCTCGCGAAACTGTGCCCAGGACGTGACGTCGTGGCCCCGGCTGTCGGCCCGGAACGTTCGGGATAGCCCGCTGACGACTGCCGGCGAGTCGACGACGGCACCCCACCCGCGACTCGACGCGCCACCGACGCCAGCCGGTTTCCAGTTCTCGGTGAGCACGATCGCCCGGTCGTCCACGACGGCGTATTTCGGGTGATGGAACCGGTAGCGTCCGCCGCCACCGAGGACGCGGACGGTGACGTTCGCCGCGATCAGCCGATCGAGGACGGCCGCGCTGCGGTTTGTCAGCCCTCCCACCGGTGCGCCGTCGACGAGCACCTCGACCGCGACGCCGCGCTCGCGAGCCGCGATCAACTGCTCGGCCACGCGCTCGGAAGTGAACGTGTATCCCGCCAGCAGAATCCGCCTGTCCGCACTGTCGAGGACGTCGATCGGGACGCCCGGCGAGTCCGGCAGCGCGAACGCTCGCACCGATCCCGACTCGCCGACGACTGGCTCGAAGGCCGTCGAACCGAGCGGTCGCCACCGCCGGTCGCTGTCGGGCCGGAGTATCTCGCCTTCGGGTGCGTTCTCGTACGTGATCGTATCGACCGTTCCGTTCGCGCCCGAGAGTGTCAACGCGTCACCGGCGTTCGCGAGGGGGACCATTCTCGGCCACTCGACGATCGGTCCCTGCACTTCCTCCGGGACGGCGCTTCGATTTCCCGTCAGGACGACTCGAGCCGCGGCTCGCCGATCGGGGAGTCTCGCTTCCCGATGCTCGTCGGCGAGTCGGTACGTTCCGAGATCGGTTACGCTGGGGACCGTGAGCACGAGATATTCTCCCTCGTCGCCGTGCGCGATCGGATTCGGGTAGACGGCCGTGATCTCCGGGGCCGTCGTGTTGTCAGTCGCCGTGATCTCCGGGGCCGTCGTGTTGTCAGTCGCCGTGATCTCCGGGGCCGTCGTGTTGTCGACTGCCCCAGGCCCCTGGTCCGGCGTCGCCACGGCGACGGAGACGAGTCCAGCGGCTATGGCGAGTGTGACGACGAGCAGCACCACCCCACTGGCCCGGAACACGTCACGGGGTCGTGTCGGATCCGGATATAAAGATCAGGACGACGCGCGATCTTGTAAGATCAGGACGACAGCGCGGCCTTTTCAGCCTCGACCTGGACGAGATACGAGTCGTCGGCGTTGTCTTCGACGGCCTCGAAGGCACGCTCGGTGCCGATCTGGATCAGTGCCCACGCCGCGCTTGCGCGCACAGTGTCTTCGGGATCCTCGGCCAGGACGTCCGCGAGCGGCTCGATAGCCCGCGTGTCGCCGATCCGGCCGAGCGCCCGGGCGGCCGCAGATCGGATGTCGGCCTCCTCGGCTGCGAGGCGGTTCGCGACCGCCTGCGTCGCCTCCTCGCTGCCGATCGCACCGACCGCACGTAGCGTCGTGAGTTGCAGCGTGAGGTCACCGTCGCCCTCGATGAAATCCAGCAGCGTATCCAGCGCCTCGGGATCGCCGATCTTGCCGACGACCGTGATCGCCTTCTTGTTTCGCTTGCCAGCCATCGGGAGCACGTCGTCGAGCGCCTCCGGCGGCGCGATACGGGCCAGTGATTCGAGGATGTTCTCCTCCATGAAGTGCTCTTTCCCGCCGGGCAACTTCTCGAGGGCCAGCAGGATCATTTCGATCGCTTCCTCGTCGCTTCGGTCCTGCTGGTACCGTTTCTCGTAGATCTTGACCGCGTTCCACTCGGGCGGGTAATCCCTGCGTGCCTCCGGACCGAGTACGTCGTAGAAGCCCTCGGCAGTGAGCTGTTCGCGGACCGTCAGGTCGTCCCAGGACTCGGCGGCGTCGATATCGTCTTCGAGGTCGTCCGCCGCGGTCAGCAGCGCGTCGATCGCCTCGGCGTCGAGGCCGCGGCTGAGCGGATCCCTGGCCGTGGTCGAGAGGGTCTGGGCCACGCCGTCGAGCAGTTCGGCCGCGTCGCTTTCGACCGCTTCCTCGAACAGTTCGGCCGCGTCGGTGTCGACCTCCTCGTCGAGCAACTCGGCCGCACCGTCGGCGTCGATCTCTTCGTCGACCCGATCCAGGACCGCCGTCACGATCGAGGTGTCGATCTCCTCGTCGACGCGGTCCAGAAACGCTATTACGGCCGAGTCGACGGCTTCGCTCCCGTCTTCAGTCCAGCGCGTCTCCCGGATCGTCGCGACCACGTCTTCGACGGCGTCCACCACGTCCTCGGTGTACTGGACCCGGTGTGCGTCCAGGTTCTCCTGCAGCTCCTCGATCTGCTCTTCGATCGCCTGCTTGCGCGGGATGCTTCGCGTCGTCGTCCCGGGCAGGTCCGTCGCGTCCAGACTCTCCCTGAGGTCTCCGATCGTCGCTTCGATGTCTTCGAGATCCGACTCCGTCTCTGCCGCTTCGAGTGCCTCGCCGACCTCCGCCAGCCGCGTTTCGAAGTCGCTGACGTCGGTCAATTCCACCTCGTCGGCCTCGTCCTCGTCCGTCGCGTCTTCGTCGTCCCCGTTGCTCATGCCCGTGAATGTGACTGTCTCGGGCAAGAGCGTTTCCCTTCCGGCTATCGCGCACGGAGCGCTGTCCTACCGTGCCCGCGGATACAGCATCGGCGCGAGAAGCAGGTACGCAAGCGCCGCCGCGAGCAGGGTTCGCGGGAGCGCACGCGCGAACGCGAGCGGTGCGAGCACTGCGCCGAACTGGACGACGCCCATCGCCAGGGCGTCCCGCTCGCTCAGTTCCGGATACTCGATCGAGGTGATCATCAGGTAGACGAAGACGCCGGTTGCGCCGAGCAAGAGCGCGGGATCGGTCACGCCCGAGAGATACGCCGCCGCCAGGACCGTCGCCGCGAGCGTCGTCTGGACGCCCCGGGTCGTCCGGTCGTCCAGATCGTAGGCGGTGTACATCCCCAGCCGGACGACTGCCGCCGCGACGTACAGCGCCGGGACGGCGAGCGTCACCACCTCCGGTGCCGACAGTACCCCGAGATCTAGCCCCCACGCCCGCCTCGCGATGGCGTAGACGAACACCGCGGGCGCGACGCCGAAGGAGGCGACGTCGGCCAGCGAGTCGACGTATTCGCCGACCTGGGTGCTCCCGTGGACGCGCGCGAGGACGCCGTCGAGTCCGTCCGCGATCGCCGCCAGCAGGATGAGTCGTGCGGCAAGTCCCGGATCTGTCGTCGCGGCCACGGCGGCGGCAAAGCCCAGCGCGGCGTTGGCGACGGTCACGACGTCGGCCGCGCCGAGGCGACCGAGAAACCGGGGCCGGAGCTGCATATCCATCCCGTCGCCGAGGGTCGCCTTAGTCCGTTCGATCTCCGGGTGTTCCACTGCCGGCTGTCGAATGGTTCCGACCGAGACCTCTTTGTCGTCGAGCCCCGAGGAGAGCGTATGAAGCGACGGACGTTTCTCGCGACCGGCGCGGCGACGCTGGCCGGCGGCTGTCTCGGCTTGGGAGCCGGCGAGTCCGACTACGACGTCGGGATGACTTCGATGTCCTTCGAGCCCGAGACCCTCACTGTTCCGGTCGGCACGACGGTCGTCTGGCAGAATACGAACTCGCGTGCCCACACTGTCACGGCCTACGCAGGCCGGATCCCCGACGGGGCCGAATACTTCGCAACTGGGGGATTCGACGGCGAGACTGCGGCCCGCGAGCAGTGGTTCGAAAGCGGCGGAGGCAACATCTACGGCGGAGAGACGTTCAGCTACACCGTCGAAGTGGCCGGCACCTACGAGTATTTCTGTATTCCGCACGAGAGCGGCGGGATGGTCGGGGCGATTGAAGTTACCGAGTGATCGATCGCAGAAGAGGGCCGTCGACGTGTCGGTGCGGAAACAACTGCCGAAACGTCGTTTCGAAAACCGTTACTCTTCGACGTCGACGCTGGTCTCTTCTTCGGCGGCGACCTCTTCGGGTCGGGCCTCCAACGTCGCCTTCTGGATCTCGACGCGGCGAAGCGGGTAGATCGTCTTGGCCTCGTTGTAGATCGCTGAGGAGAGACGACCCTCGACGACGCTATCGATGAGGTCCTCGAAGGTGTGATCGGTTGCAGTCTCCTTGACCATATCGATCATCGTTCGACGGATGGCCTTCTCCTGGCTCTCGTCGGCGCTTTTCGTGGTGAGCGCGACGGGCTGGATCTGGACGCGGTAGTCGTCGGTCGTCAGGACCGTGATGAACGCCTCGATCTTCGAGGAGCCCCGGCGGACGAGACTTCGCATGTAGTCGCGGGTGAGTTCGTGCTTGACGAACTCGGTGTAGGCGGTGTCGCTGCCGACGTCGTTGATCTTGAACGTCAGTTTGGTGTTGTTCTCGCTGGCGTCACTGCGGAGTTCGCCCAGCGTGGTCTCGATCTGTCGGTCGTAGAGCTGTTCGACTTCTGTTGCCGGTGTCGAACCGAGTTCCTCCCGCCCGAACTGCTCGGGGGCGAGGACGGTATACCACCGTTTCTGCTGTTTCTGCTTGGATACGGATCGTTCGCTCATGTGTTATCGTGGTTGTCGTGGTTGGTCGTACACTGTGCGGCTACGTGGAGATTGACGACGTAATCGTCCGCCGTCGAGTGCAGTCCACTGGTCGTCTCCCGCGTGATTTCAGTCTCGATCGCCTGCCCGTGGACGTCCGTCGACATCTCGTCGGTGTTGTCCGGCCGAACTGACGCGGCGATTGCCTCGGGATCGTCGTGGGTCGTCCGGACGACGAGCTCCCGTGTCACGCCTGGATCGCGTCGACTCATGTCTGGATCGCCTCCCTGACGGCCGTGATCACGTCGGCGGTCTCGGCCTCGACAGTCGCGACCGCGCGCCGTCGCGTTCCGAACGCGGTTCCGTCGCCCAGCCGGCTGATCGCCCGCTCGAAGACGGCTTCCAGATCGACCTCGGCCTCGGGCGTCGCGGCCGCAGCGGCCCGGCCGTCGGTCAGCGCGAGCACGACCGGTTCGGGCGAGCGGACGTCCCGGAGCAGTCGCGCGACCGTTTCGACGGGCACGTCGCCGTCGTCGCGAGCGACGAACAGGCCGTCGTACCGGCCCGTCGTCGCCGCGTCGACCGCGGCGTGTGCACTGCGGGCGTGGCGTCGCCAGGCCGAAAGCGCGGCCTCGCGAACGTCGTGGCCCAGCGCCAGCGCGACGGCGGTCCCGGGGTCCTCTCGAACTGTGGCTTCGAGCACGTCGGCGTAGCCGCCGATCGTCTCGAAGGGGCCGCCCTCGAAAGGCCGGAGCGCGGCACCGATCGTCTCGGCGACTCGCTCGCTTGGGCTGCCTTCGAGGGCGGCCAGCGCGAGCAGCGAGGCGACGCGCCGGTCGTCGTCGGCTCCATCGTCGATCGTCTCCAGCGCGTCGGCTGCGGCCCCGGGATCGCCCGAGAACGGCGCGTGCGTCAGCGTCGTGTGCGCCAGCCCGTCCGCGAGGTCATCGGTCGGCACGGCGACGCCGGGCCGCCGTTCCAGCCCCGTGATCTCCGCGAAGTCGGTCGCCGTCGGCGCGTCGGCCATCCGGGACCCGGCCAGCGCGAGCGTCGGATCGGCGCTCTCGGCATCGAGTTCGCGCGCGGCCCCGAAGGCGGCCGCGCTGGCCGATCTGGAACCCGAAAGCGCGAGATCGCCGTCGATTCCTGTCGGGCCGATCGCGACGGTCAGGTCGGCCTCGGTCGCGCGGTCGGCGCTCGCCCAGGGACGTGCGACGGTCACCTGGAACGGGATCGAGTTCCCGTCGAGCGCGCGGGCGAGGAGCCCGGCCCCAGCCAGCGAATCGGCGTCGGCACCAGCGACGAGCCGAACGAACTCGGCCGTCGCGAGCGTGCCGGCGACGTCGCTGGCTGCGGGGGCGTCCTCGCGGGAGCGACCGGTGGTGGACATCTACTCGAGGTACTCTTTGGCGACGTCGTAGCTGTAGGTGAACTCCTCGTCGAGTTCGTCGCCGCGGTAGTAATCCACGAGGCGACGGATCTTCGACTCGGTGTTCTGCAGAGCGCGCTTGTTCTGGTGGTCGCCGGGGTGCTCGTCCATGTGCTCGCGCAGGCGGACGGCACGCTCGAACAGGTTGTAGAGGTCCTCGGGGAGTTCGGGGTCGGTGTCGTTGTCCTCGAGGATCTCGGTGATCTTCTTGCCGGTCGCGAGCTTGACGTCCGGCACCGGCGTGCCCTGGACGCCCTCGTCGCGCAGCTTCAGCCCGATCTCGCTGGGGCTGTGGCCGTCTTCTGCCAGCTCGACGACGCGCTCCTCGATGGCGTCTTCATCTACGTCACTCCACTCCGGCGGTTCGTCCGCCACGGGCTTGTCCGAACTGGACGAGCCGCGGCGGCGTGTATGCATTCGTGCCATTGTTCTGATTGGAACGACACTGACCGCGATTCGTGTGGCGTCGGAGTGACCGTTGTACCGAGTTCCCGGCACGACCGCACTCGTGCAGTCGGTCCGGCAGAGACGGACAACGGTCACTATCGCTCGCGCGTCGGCAGTGGAGACTGCGTTCGGCGCGTGACGCCGGACACGTCCGCAATCCCGAGCCGCCCAATCGGACGGCGTGTCAGATTTGCGGTCGTGTGTTCCCGTCTTCCTCTTCGTGGGCGGCCACTAAACGGTTTCTCTTTGCCCGGCGAAGCTCTCGGCGCTCCGGTTCGCACCAGCAGCGGCGTTCACGCCTGTTCGTCGAACATCCCGGTGGACATGTACCGCTCGCCGCTGTCCCAGAAGACCGTCGCCACCAGCGGCGGGTCCTCGCTGTCGCCCGGGTCGGCGAGCCGCTCGGCGACGTCCCGTGCGACCACACCCATCGCGCCGGAAGACTGGCCGACGAGGATCCCCTCCTCGCGGGCGAGTCGTCGACACTCCGCCTCGGCGTCCTCGATGGTGACGGTTTCGAGTTCGTCGATCAACTCCACGTCGAGGATCTCACTGACGAAGCCCGGCCCCATCCCCTGGAAGTCGTCGCTGCCGGCCTCGCCGGTCGCGAGCACTGCGTTCCCCTCCGGTTCGACCCCCACGATCGTCACCCCGGGGAACGCCTCGCGGAGCCGCCGACCCGTGCCGGTGATCGTCCCGCCGGTCCCGATCCCCGCGACGAAGGCGTCGATCGTCCGGTCGCCGACCTGCTCGAGGATCTCCGGGCCCGTCGTCTCGTAGTGCGCCTGCGGGTTGGCCTCGTTCTCGAACTGTCGCAACTGGACCATTCCCTCTTCGCGTTCGAGCCGGTCGGCGACCTCGCGTGCGCGAGTCATGTCGCCCTCGATCAGGTGCAGGTCCGCGCCGTAGGCGCGCATGATCTGCTGGCGCTCGATGGACTTCTCTTCGCTCATCACGATCGTGACGTCGTAGCCTTTCGCCGCGGCGGCCATCGAGATTCCGATACCCGTGTTACCGCTGGTCGGTTCGACGATCCGGTCGCCTGGCCCGAGCTCGCCCGCGTCCTCGGCGGCTTCGATCATGTAGGTGGCCGGCCGGTCCTTCGCGGACCCGCCGGGGTTGAACGACTCCACCTTCGCGGCCACTGTCGCGCCTTCCGGCGACTCCAGCTCGACCAGGGGCGACCCCAACGTCTCCAGGATGTTCTCTTTCACTGCTCGGGTGTATGCTACTTGAGTCCCTTATACTGTCGACTGTCCCAAGCGTTGCCTCTGTGGGATCGTCGACCGCGTCGATCCCGACCGCCATAGCCGGACTACACGATCCCTGTAGAGACAGCCGGACCGCACAAGCCCTCGACTGCCATAGCCGGACCGCACAAGCCCCCGACTGCCATAGCCGGAACGCACAAGCCCTCGACCGACCAACCGCGTCACGATGCAGTATCATCTCGACGGGAAACTCGTCCCCGAGGAGGAGGCGACTGTTAGCGTCCGCGATCGCGGGTTCGCCTACGGCGACGGGGCCTTCGAGACGCTGCGGGCCTACGGCGGGACGATCCTGGCGTGGGACGCCCACGCTGACCGCCTGGAGCGGACCGTCGCCACGCTGGGCTTCGCGGAGGCGATACCCCCGCGCGAGGACCTCCACAAGCGAGTCCGTGAGACGCTTGCAGCGAACGATCTGGCCGACGCCTACGTCAAGCTCTCGATCACGCGCGGGGTCCAGCCCGGGAAGCTCACGCCCGCCGAGCGGGTCGATCCGACGATCGTCGTCCAGGTCTCACCGCTGCCGCGTGGCGGGACTGACGGCGAGAACGTCTGGGACGAGGCCGCTGTCCTCCGGACGGTGGCGACACGGCCTGTTCCCGACGAGTCGATCCCGTCCGACGCGAAGACGCACAACTACCTCGACGGGATCCTCGCCCGGCTGGAACTGCGGCGGACGGGCGACGTCCAGGCCGACGAAGCACTCATGCGCGACCCGGACGGTTACGTGGTCGAAGGCGCGACGAGCAACCTCTTTTTCGTAGACGACGGCGTCCTGAAGACGCCTTCGACGGAACTCCCTCTCCTGCCGGGCGTCACCCGATCGATCGTGCTCCAGCTCGCCGGCGAGGAGGGCCTTCCCGTCGAGGAAGGCCGTTACGCCGTCGAGGAAGTACACAGGGCCGACGAAGCGTTCGTGACGAACACGACCTGGGAACTCCGCCCGGTCGAGACACTCGACGGCGTCGAGATCGGAGGCGGGCCGATGACGGCGTTGCTCTCACGGCTGTACGACCAGCGGGTCGAACAGCTGTGCTATTGACTCTCGTGGGCGTCGTGAGCGATCAGAAGGGAAACAGGACGACGAGCGCTTGCTGGGGGAGGTCGTGGGTCGCGACATACCACTGCGCAGCGAACTGCATCGCGTTCCAGAAGCCGTGGATCACCGCGGGAACGACGATGTTATTCGTCAACTCGTAGACTGTGCCCAGAACCACACCGAGGACCGCTGCGACAGCGAGATACGTGACGATACCGCTGGCACCCTGTCCGAACGTCGCGACGAAGTGAGCGATGCCGAAGAGCGCACTCGCGATCAGAATCCCCGGAACGATGCCGTAGGCGCGCTTGAACAGCCGCTGGACGACCCCGCGGAAGAGCAGTTCCTCGCCCGGGCCGACGAGCAGCAGATTGATCGGGATCAGATACAGGAAGAGTTCGGGATTCTCCTGTCCCATCCCGACGACGGAGTTCTGCGCGATGTCGACACCGATAGCGCTGATGATGACGCTCAGGACCGCATTCAGGACCAGCAGCGCCAGGAAGCCGCCGACGACGTATCCGAGGTCGCGGAGCGTCGGAACTCGAACACCGATCAGCGACCACTCCTCGTACCGGTAGAGATAGGCCACGACGACGAGTATGAAGCCGATGAACTGCCACGACATCCCGACGGCGTTGGCAACTGGCGTCAGGCCACCGTCCGGGAGCCTGATGTCCACGAACGGCGCGAGAAGCAGGACTCCCACAGTTGAAAGGACGAAACCGCCCACGAGGAACGCGGCCACGACGACGCCGATGCTGTGCCCGGCCGCCCGGAGACGCGTGTCGAAGTCTCCTACCTCGACGTACTTCGAGTCCATCTTCCCGCTCGACTACTGGTTGAATCCGTATGATTGCACCGATCCCGGCCGTTTAATGTCCCGTCGGACCAACGTCGACTGGTGATGGACGCAGACACCGCCGGATCGGACGGGGACGACCGAACATATCGCGGCGTGTTCGGCGCGTTCCCCTACGCCTTTCGCCGCAGTGACTCGTGGCTGTTCCGTTCGTACGTGCTGGTCGGTGGACTGGCCGCGCTGGTGGTCGCGTCGGCGTTCGTCCTGGCGCTGATCTACCTCATCGGAGGGTCGTTTGGTGCGCGCGCGGGCGTGTTCACGTTTGCCCGGAGCTTCTACGTCGTCGTCGCGCTGTTCGTGCTCGCGCCCGTGATCGCTCCCGTGCTGCTGGTCGCGCGCCGCCACCGCACGGGACGCGGCGACCGACGGTACGACCGCGAGCTGGCCGCCAGCGGCTATCTCTTCTTGCTGTCGCTGTATCTCATGCTCGTCGTTTCCACGCCGGCGGAGTTTCAGGTTTCGGTCGATCAGTACGGCGCGCTCGCGCCCGTGATCCGCACTCTCTACGATCTGCCGCCGCTCTCGGGGCTCGGCGCACCGATCTCGGCGGCTCTCGTCGTCTATCTCGTCCACCGGTGGCGACGATGACCAAACGCTGCCGCGGTGCCAGTCGAAAGGGCCAAACCGGCCGCGTCGTCTACGAGTGGGCATGAACGAGACCGAAGGGACCTTTCTGGTGAGCGAGTCCGACGCGGAGACGGCGATCCTCACGGACGTCGCGACCAGCCAGGTTCACACGCTCGGCGAACAGCCCGATCCGCCGCTCGAACCCGGCGAGGTCATCGTCGGAACGCTGGTCGCAGAGCCGCCGACGACGGCCATCTACGCCATCGAGTCGATCGACGAGCGCCGGACGATCCCCGTCGAGTACAGCGACGAGTCGCCGACCAAACAGGAGCACGACATCGCCGCCGACCAGTCCGTCGGCGAATTGACGCGCCAGCCACGGGCGGGCAAGGGTGAACTGCACGTGCTGACCGTTCCTGACGACCGGACCGAGCAGGCGGCCCGGGACGTGATCGACGACCGACAGACGGTCGCCCGCGCCGCCCGCCTCGGGGTCGACCGCGTCGAGGTCCGTGCCGCGGAGGGCGTGCTGAGCGTTCGGTATCTCCCCGAGTAGCGAGGCACCGAGCAAAGCGAGGGGCCTCGAAAAGTGAGCGGGGAGCGGTAGCGACCCGCGAGTAGGCGCGCGGACTTAGGAAAACTTATTCACGGCCGTCTCACACCCTGGCCTATGGTCGAGTTCGACGTACCGGAGATCGATTACGACCGGTACTCAAACCGCCAGCTTGCGGGACCTCCGCTCGCAGTCCTCGGGTTCTCGCTACTGGTGCTCGTCGTATACTATCTCTTGCACGGGACGCCCGTCCCACTCGGGTTCGATTTCACCGGTGGGACGGAATTGCGAATTGCCACTGATGCCGGTCAGTCGGGGATCCGTGAGGCGTTCGATGCCCCGATCGATTCGATTCGGCCGGTTCAGGGCAGCAACGAGTACATCGTGACGTTCCTGGATCAGGGCTCGTCCAGTGCCGAAGCGATCAAGTCAACGGCGGAGGCGGCTGGATTCGACGTCCAGCGGACCAGCACCCGTTCGGCCGCGTTCGGGACGACCAACCAGCAGAACGCCCTGCTCGGGCTGGCGCTCGCGTTCGCCGGCATGAGCGTGTTCGTGTTCGCTCTCTTCCGGACGTTCGTGCCCTCGATCGCGGTCGTCATCTCTGCGTTTTCGGACATCGTGATCCCGCTCGCGATCATGGATTTACTGGCGCTGACTGGACTGTTCGACATCAACCTCTCGCTGGGGACAGTCGCTGCCTTGCTGATGTTGATCGGGTATTCGGTCGACTCCGACATCCTGCTCAACAATCACATTTTGCGGCGGCGCGGCAGCTTCTACGAGTCGACGTACAACGCGATGCAGACCGGTGTGACGATGACGCTCACATCGATCGCGGCGATGATCGTGATGACGCTCGTCTCGTCGATCCTCTCGATCCCGCTGTTGCCCGACATCGGACTCATCCTCGTGTTCGGGCTGACGGCTGACCTGATGAATACGTACATGCTGAACCTCAGTCTCCTCCGATGGTACAAGTTCGAGGGGGTGGCCCGATGATCTCCCTCCGCGAGAACTGGCGGATCGTGATGCTCGTGGTCTTCCTGCTGGCCAGCGCGCTCGTGCTGGTCGGGCCTGTCGGCCAGAGCGATCCCGGCACGCAGACGGAATTCGTCGAATTGACAGGTGACGACAAACAGCTCACGCTCGAACAGAGCACGATCACGCTCGACAATACGACCGTCGAGACGACCAACGAGTCGACGGACACGATCGTCGCGTCCGACGCCGACATCGAGGTCGAAGGCGAGGTGGCCGAGCGCACGAACTCATCGGCACGGGTCATCAACGGCTCGCTGACGATCACCGGCGGGACGGTCGTCACCCCCGAGAACACGACGGACATCACGGCGACCGAGCGATCGATCGCTATCGGCGGCGAGACCACCCTCCACGCGGAGAATTCGAACGTGACGCTCGCGCTCGAACGCCGGGCTGACGCCGGACTGACGAACCTCCAGTACGGGTTCGATCTCTCCGGCGGGACGCGCATCCGGGCGCCGCTTGCTGGCATGCACGCGACCGATCTGGACTTCGACCAGAACCAGTCGGCCGAACTCAACAGACAACTCGCCGAACAACTCGGCGTCGAACCGATCGACGTCCGCGTTCGAAGCGGGACGATCGAGGTCTTCAGCCAAGACGTCACCAGGGAGGAGTTCGCGAGCGCGCTTCAGGCGTCTGGCTTCGACGCAACTGAAGACGACATCAACGACGGTGTCACGGCCGCGACCCGGGAGAACGTGGTCGAGATCCTGCAGAGCAAGATCGACCGGACCGGGCTGGCCGGCGGTACGGTGACAACTGTCGGCGACGGGTTCGTCGTCGTCGAGGTGCCCAACGCCGAGATTGACGAGGTCCGGGACATCGTGACCGATCGTGGCGTCGTCCGCATCGTCGCCGAAGTCCGCGAGCCAGGGGCCAATTCGACGACGAACACCACGGTCATCACCGGTGACGACATCGCCAGTACGGGACAGATCGGCCAGCGAACCAGCCCCAGCGGCGAGGTAACTGGCTGGGAAGCGCCCGTCACGCTCACCGAGGAGGGAGCCCAGCAGTTCCAGCAGCAGATGCAAGAGCTCGGGTTCACAAGCGCCACCGGAATCGGGAACTGTGATCGAACCGGCGGCCCCGGTTCGGAACGGCAGGGCAGTTACTGTCTGTTGACGACGCTGGACGGCGAACTGGTCCGGTCGAACGGCATGGGCGAGGACCTCGGTACCGAGTTAGGTGCCAACGAGAACTGGCCTACCGAGGACCCCACGTTCACCATCGGTGCCTCGAGCGCCGCGCAGGCCGAGGAGATCAAGATCAGCCTCGAGGTCGGGTCGCTGCCGACGAACCTCGACCTCTCCGAGGACGCGGAGAACGACGTCTCCTACATCCAGCCCAGCCTCGCCGAGGAGTTCAAGTCGCTGTCGCTGATTACCGGCCTGCTCGCCTGGTTCGCCGTCGCCGGGATGGTCTTCCTCCGGTACAACAAGGTCCGGGTCGCGATCCCGATGATCTTCACCGCGATCGCGGAGGTGTTCATCCTGCTCGGGTTCGCGGCCGTCTCCGGGCTCGCGCTGGACCTGTCGCACATCGCCGGCCTGATCGCGGTGATCGGGACCGGGGTCGACGACCTGATCATCATCGCCGACGAGATCCTCCAGCAGGGCGAGGTTGCCACGGGACGGGTCTTCCAGAACCGCTTCCGGAAGGCCTTCTGGGTCATCGGCGCTGCAGCCGTGACGACCATCATCGCGATGAGCCCACTGACCTTCCTGTCGGTCGGTGACCTGTTCGGGTTCGCCATCGTCACCATCGTCGGCGTGCTCATTGGCGTGCTCATCACCCGTCCGGCCTACGGTGACATCCTGCGCAACCTCGTGCTGAGCGAGGATCAACGATAGGCGGTCGAGGGCTACCGTTTTCTTCCGTCGGCTCGTACACGCGTCTATGAGCGAGGAGTTCTATTGTGATACCTGCGAGCGATCGGTCGCACGCGAGGACGCCATCCGGACGGAGACGATGGCCGATCTCGACCCCGACAAGTGGCAGGTGCTGTGCTGTCCGAACTGCGGCAACCGCCTGAAAACTGTCTTCGTCGGCGACGAGTGATAGCGCTGCCCTGCGCGGGGTCGTCCGCTCGTCCATTCGGATCCGCTCGCCACTCACGGGTCGCTACCGCTCCCCGTTCGTGCATTCGGAGGCGCTCACATTCGTTCGCGCCTCCCGTTCGACGGCTTTAAGTTTCGCATCGGCCTCTGACCGTACGAGACAGGCATCCGCCTGTTTCACTGACCCGTAGAAGCCATCTGGCGCACTACGGAGGTGAACAATGGCAGATCAGGAAATAGAGAACGCAGTCTCTCGCGCACTCGAGGAGGCACCTGACCGGAATTTCCGGGAAACGGTGGACCTCGCGATTAACTTGCGCGATCTTGACCTCAACGATCCGTCGAACCGTGTAGACGAAGGTGTCGTCCTGCCGGAGGGGACCGGCCAGGAAACGACAATTGTCGTCTTTGCCGAGGGAGAAACCGCTATGCTGGCAGAAGACGTCGCCGATGACGTCCTCGATGGCAACGACCTCGAAGACCTGGGCGACGACGATGACCGGGCCAAGGATCTCGCCGAGGACACCGACTTCTTCATCGCGGAAGCGTCCATGATGCAGGACATCGGTCGATACCTCGGGACGATTCTCGGGCCGCGCGGGAAGATGCCCGAACCGCTCCAGCCGGACGACGATGTCGTCGAAACCGTCAACCGCATGAAGAACACGGTCCAGCTTCGCAGCGGCGAGCGGCGGACCTTCCACACCCGCGTGGGTGCCGAAGACATGTCCGCCGAGGAGATCGCCGACAACATCGACGTCATCCTGCGCCGTCTCCACGCCAACCTCGAGAAGGGGCCGCTGAACGTGGATTCGGTGTTCGTGAAGACGACGATGGGGCCGGCCGTGGAGGTGGCCTAACATGAGCGCCGAATCCCAGCGCAAGACCGAACACATTCCCGAGTGGAAGCGCGAGGAGATCGACGATCTCGTCGCCACGCTCGAGTCCTACGACAGCGTCGGCATCGTCGACCTGACCGGCATTCCGAGCCAGCAACTGCAGGACATGCGCCGTGACCTGTACGGCACGGCCGAACTGCGCGTCAGCCGCAACACGCTGCTGGTCCGCGCCCTGGAAGAGGTCGACGAAGGCTTTGAGCAACTGACCGAGTACATCTCGGGCCACGTCGGGCTCATTGGCACGAACGACAACCCCTTCGGGCTGTACAGGCAACTGGAAGCCTCCAAGACTTCTGCCCCGATCAACGCGGGCGAGGTCGCGCCCAACGACATCGTCATCCCTGAAGGTGACACGGGCGTCGACCCGGGGCCGTTCGTCGGTGAACTCCAGTCGATCGGTGCGAACGCACGCATCCAGGAGGGCTCCATCCAGGTTGTGGAGGACAGCAAGGTCCTCGACGCCGGGGAGGAAGTCTCCGCGGACATGGCCAACGTCCTCTCCGAACTCGGTATCGAGCCCAAGGAAGTCGGACTGGACCTGCGTGCCGTCTTCTCGGATGGCGTGCTCTTCGAACCCGAAGACCTCGCGCTCGACGCCGACGAGTACCGCTCGGACGTCGAGACGGCCGCCGCGCGCGCCCGGAACCTGGCGATCAACGCCTCGTTCCCGACCGCACAGACCCTGCCGGCACAGCTCGGCAAGGCCAGCGGCGAGGCCAAGAACCTCGCGATCCACGCCTCTATCGAGAACGAGGACGTCATGCCGGACCTCCTCAGCAAGGCCGACGGCCAGGTCCGGGCGCTTGCCGCCCAGATCGACGATCAAGAGGCGCTTCCCGAGGAACTGCGTGACCTCGAACAGCCGGAAACCGAATCGAGCGACGAACAGACCGACGACGAATCCGAGGACGCCGACGCCGAAGAAGAAGCCGACGACGCCGACGAGGAAGACGAAGACGACGACGGCGGCGACGCAGGCGCAGCACTCGGTGACATGTTCTAACACAAGGTGACAACAATGGAATACGTATACGCAGCACTCATCCTGAACGAATCGGGCGAAGAGATCAACGAAGAGAACCTCACGGACGTCCTTGAGGCCGCGGGCGTCGACGTCGAAGAGTCCCGCGTCAAGGCACTCATCGCCGCGCTCGAGGACGTCGACATCGACGAGGCCGTCGAGCAGGCCGCTGCCGTCCCCGCGACGGGCGGCGCCACGACGACCGACGAGGCCGAGCCCGCCGACGAAGGCGGCGACGAAGCCGACGAGGAAGAGGCCGCCGACGAAGACGAGGAAGACGACGAGGACGAAGAGGCCAGCGGCGAAGGTCTCGGCGAACTCTTCGGCTAACTGTCGCGAACCACCGTTCGTTTCTTTCGACGCCGACCGCGTAGCGGCGCGACTGTCGAGCGTTGCGTTTTCATACGATCGTCCGGCTGTCGAACCCGACCGCGGGTTTATCAGCGAACCCGAAGGAAGCGTGGCCCGATGGAGGCTGCCGGAGTCAGATTCGTGGTCGATCCGGGAGCGACCGCGCTGGTACTCGTCTACGTCGGGAGCGGGATCTGCCTCGGGACGGTCAGCGGGCTCACGCCCGGGTTGCACGCCAACACGTTCGCGCTGTTGCTCGCGTCGCTGGCGTCTGCGGTTCCGGGGCCACCGCAGTACGTCGCGGCCGCGATGCTCTCGGCGGGGATCGTCCACACGTTTCTGGACATCGTGCCGTCGCTGGCGCTGGGCGTGCCCGATCCGGCGATGGCCGCGAGCGCCCTCCCGGGCCACGAACTCGTCCTCGCCGGACGGGGCCGCGAGGCGCTGCGACTCTCGGCGCTGGGCAGCGCCCTGGCCGTGCTCGCGACGGTTCCGCTGGCGATCCCGCTCACGAGGGCGATGCGCGCCGGGATGCCGTGGCTCGACGCCCACATGTCGATCGTGCTCACGGCCGTCGTCGCCGTGCTGATCATGTCCGAGCCGGATCGCCCGGCACGGCTCGGCGCGGCCCTCGCTTTCGCAGCGAGTGCGGCACTCGGGTTCGCGACCCTGGATATGCCTGTCGGCGGCGTCGTCCCCGTCGGGAACACGCTCCCCCCGCTATTTGCCGGCCTGTTCGGCGCGCCGATCCTGCTGGACTCGATCGGCGGCGCGGGCGTCCCGCCTCAGGACGAGCCGGTCGCGTTGACGACTCGCTGGCTGGTCGTCGGCCTGGCCGGAATGGGTGCGCTGGCAGGCGCTGTCGTCGGCTTCTTACCGGGCGTCTCCAGTGCGATCGCGGCGACGATGGTCCTGCTCGCAGTGCCGCGAACCCGTGGTGCCCGCGGGTTCGTCGTCGCGACCAGTGGCGTCAACACGGCGACGGCGATCTTCGCGCTCGTGGCGTTCGTCACCTTCGGCTCGACCCGTACGGGCGTCGTCGTCGCCGTCGAGTCGGTCAACGCTCCGCAGTCGCTGGCGCTGTGGCTGCTCGCGATCGCCGTTGCGTCGCTGGTCGGATTCGTGCTCGTGATCGTCGTCGGTGATCGCTATCTCCGGATCGTTGGCCGACTCGACAACACGCGACTGTCGATCGGCGTCCTCGGCCTGCTGGTCGCGTTGCTCTGGCTGCTGAGCGGTCTCGTGGGCGTGGGGGTCTTCTTCGCCGCGACGCTGGTCGGCCTGCTCCCGCCGCGCGTCGGCGCCCGGCGCGTCTCGCTGATGGGGGTGTTGCTCGGGCCGCTGATCCTCTAGATGTACCCTCGATCGCGGAAGAACACGAGCATCCCGACGGCGATAGCGGCCATCACTGCTAGTACAGCCGGATATCCCCACTGCCAGGTCAACTCGGGCATCCATTCGAAGTTCATACCGTAGACCCCGGCGACGAACGTCAGCGGGATGAAGACCGTTGCGACGACCGTCAGGACCTTCATGACCTCGTTGGTCGATTGAGAAACGCTATTGAGGTAGATGTCCCGCGCACCGCTGACCAGATCGCGGTAGGTCTCGGTCAGATCGACCAGTTGAACGAGGTGGTCGTGGACGCTACGGAAGTACTTCTCGGTGGATTCGTCGACCAGTCGGGGGTCACCCCGGGCGAGCGTACCGACTGCCTCGCGGGCGGGCCAGAGCAGTTTTCGAAAGGAGAGCAACTCCCGACGGACACCGTTGATCTCGTCGAGCACGTCCAGTTGCGTCGATGCGATTACGTCGTCCTCGATCGATTCGATCTTGGTTTCGATGCCGTCGAGCACGTCGAAGTACTGGTCGACGAGCACGTCGACGATCCGGTAGGCGGTGAAGTCTGCGCCGCGTTCGAGCAGTCGCTCGTCGCCGGACTCGACCGCAGCACGGACGCGACCGATCTCCGGTGCCGTTCCAGGCGTCATCGAGACGACCCAGTCGCTACCGAAGAACACCCCCACCGGAGCGGTATCGATCTCCTCCTCGAAGCTCGTCTCGCCGCGGGTAAGACGGGCGGTCTTCAGCAGGACAAACACGAATCCCGGGAACTCCTCGACTTTCGCGCGGACGTTGCTGGTCACATCCTCGATTGCCAGCGGGTGCAGATCGAACGCCTCGCGGATTCGGTCGCGCTCCTCGCCAGTCATCTCCGTCGCATGGATCCAGGTCGTGCCCGTCGCGGCCCTGGCTGTCCTGAGGTCGTCGTAGGACTCGACGGTGCCGCTCTGATAGACGAGCGCGTCGATCATGCTCGCAGGTCGCCGCCGAGCGAAAAAAGTCTGTGGGAGCGCGCTATCACTCGATCCGCGCGACAGGCCCGTCGTCGGTGTCCTGGACCTCGACGCCCAGCGCCTCCAGTTCGTCCCGGAGCTCGTCGGCTCGCTCGTAGTTGCCGGTCGCCCGTTCCTGCTCGCGGATCGAAAGCACGAGATCGATCACGTCCTCGGCGAGTTCGACATCGCCGCCGTCGGCCCCACCCAGCGACAGGCCGAAGACGCCACCGGCGAATTCCTCGAGGGTCTCGATCGCCCGCCGGAGCCCGCGGTAGTCGTACTCGTCGGAGTCGTCGAGATGGGCGTTGACCGCCCCGACGAGATCGAGGAGCCCGGCCATCGCTCCACGGGTGTTGAAGTCGTCGTTCATCGCGGCCTCGAACTCCTCGCGGGCCGTCTCGACCGCCGCGCGCAGGTCGGCGTCCTCGACTTTGGTCCGGGCGTCGACGCTATCGCAGGCCTCGACGGCACGCTCGTAGCCGCGTTCGAGGCGCTCGAATCGATCCTGTGCTTCCGAGATCGTCCCCTCGCTGTAGGTCGCCCGGCTGTGATAGGCTGTCGACAGCAGGAAGGTCCGGACCACGTCGACGCCGTACTCTTCGATGGCTTCCTCGACGGTCGCGAAGTTGCCCAGCGAGGAGGACATCTTCTCGTCGCTGGTCTCCAGCAGGCCGACGTGTAGCCAGTAGTTGGCGAAGGTCTGGCCGGTCGCGGCCTCGCTCTGGGCGATCTCGTTCTCGTGGTGGGGAAAGACCAGGTCCTGCCCGCCGACGTGGATGTCCAGTGTCTCGTCAAGATGGGTCATGCTCATCACCGAGCACTCGATGTGCCAGCCAGGACGGCCCTCACCCCACGGGGAGTCCCAGGTCTCCGCGGTCTCGCAGGCCTCTTCTGCGGGCGCAGCCTCGGGATGCTGGTGCTCGGTGATCTCCTCGGGCTCGACGCCGTCGGCCTTCCAGAGGGCGAAGTCCGTGGGGTTGCGCTTCTCGGCCTGTTCGTCCTCGTCGCCCTGGGCCTGCAACTCATCGAGGTCCTGGTTCGAGAGCTTGCCGTACTCGTCGAAGGCGGTCACGTCGAAGTAGACTGACCCGTTCGATTCGTAGGCGTAGCCCTTCTCGATCAAGGTTTCGACGAGATCGATGATCTCCGGGACGTGCTCGGAGACGCGCGGGTAGACCTCCGCCCGCCGGAGGTTGAGCTCCCGCATCGCACGGATGACTTCGCCGATATAGTGCTCGGCGACCTCGGATTCGCTCGATCCGTCCTCGCCGACCCGGGCGACGATCTTCTCGTTGACGTCGGTGAAGTTCTCGACGTGATGGACCGTATAGCCCAGCCAGGAGAGCCACCGATCCATCACGTCGACGTGGACCCACCCGCGGGCGTGACCCAGATGCGGCGGGTCCGAGACCGTCAGCCCGCAGTAGTACAACCGGACGGCGTCGGGATCCTCGGGTACGAACTCCTCGCGCTCGCCGGTCAGCGTGTTCGTCACGCGCAGCGTCATTGCCCGTCACTACGCGAGCCAGCGTTTCAATCCGTCGGAGTCCGCTCCCTCCCGTCGCTCCCTCCCGTCAGGTCTCGACGTGGCGTTCGAGCAACCGGACGACGTCCGGCCCGTCCCGGCGGCCGACGACGAGCACGAGCGCGTCCGCACTGACTGCGGCGGCTTCGACTGGAATCTCGGACGCCGCACACTGGCCCAGCACAGTCCGGAGGAGATCGGGGCCGGCGTCGCCGGTCGCGACGACGGCCGTCGCGTCGCCGCCGTCGGCTGCGAGTGCCGTCTCGCCCACCACGAGCAGTGGGTCCTCGCCGTCCTCGACGGGGCCGACGCCGCTGTACATCGTCACGCGGAGTTCGCACGCGGCGTCTTCGCGTTCGGGCAGCTCCTCGGCATAGCGTCGCAGTGCCGCGGCGACGGCCTCGGTCTCGCCGACATCCAGAAACCGGGCGGCTGCAGAGTAATTGACGATCCCTGCACGCAACCCCTCGTAGACGAACGGGTGGTCCCGGACCGCCTGCCGGGTATCCGCAGCGAGTGACATACCGGCGTCTCGGGCCGTCCGGTCAAAATACCCGCCGGTTCCCGTTACCGATCGCGCTCCCGCAAGAGCGTCACCGTCACTGTCGCCCCCGTCTCGTCGCTCTCGAACTTGACGCGGCCACCGACGCGTTCGATCGCCCACGTGACCAGCCACAGCCCCACGCCGCTCGCGTGCTCCATCGGCGTCTCGGCACCCGCCTCCAGCACTTCGAGTTCCTGATCGGGGATTCCCGGCCCGTCGTCGCGGATTTCGAGGCGGGCGTCGTCCCCGGCGGTCGTGAGCTCGATCCGAACTGTCGGGTCCGGCCGATTCGCGTGTTCGAGCGCGTTCTCGAGCAGTTCCTGAATCGCGATCTCGACCGAGGGGTCGCCGACGATCCGACACGTTTCGGGTGCATCGAGCGTGATCGTCGCCCGTGCATATTCCTCGCGGAACGACTCGACGAGCGACGTCAGGATCGAGGGGAGATCGAGCGACTGCGTCGGCTGGTCTTCGATAGAACGCGACAGCGCACTGATCTTCTCGCTGCGCCCGATCACTTCGTCGGCGGTATCGACGATCGTTTCCGCGTGGTCGCGGTGGTCCGGACTCTCTAGGCGTGCGGCGAGCAACTCGGCGTTCCCGCGAACGACGTTCATTTCGTTGCGGAGATTGTGTCGATAGAGACGGTTCATCACGTCGAGTCGTTGCTCGCGCCGGGTGCGTTTTGTGACGTCTCTGAGGCTGATGATCCGGCCAGTGACGGTCCCATACGCCCGGTCCAGCCGCGAGATGCGAACGTCGTAATAACAGCGCCTGCCGTCTCGCTCGAGCGTGATCTCGTCGCTTCCGTCGACGGTGGCAAGCACCGGGTCGAAAACTGCCAGTTCCGTGCCGATGGCGGCCTCCGCCGAGACGTCCAGCAGCGACTCTGCGGCAGGATTGAGATCGACGACTCGCTGCTCGGCGTCGGCGATGATGACCGGATCGTCGAGTTCGTCGATCAGCTTCTCCCGACCCAGTTCGCGCGTCGCCGGCGCGACGTCGAGCAGGTGCTCGTACAGGATCGCCCCTGCGAGGACGGTCCCGGAGAGGACGAACGCGATCCCGGTCGGATCGACTCTGCCGGGCGTATATCCGAAGATGTACAGCGCGTTGATAATCATCGGTGCGGCGATCGCAACCAGCAGCGCGGTGCTCTGATCTCGAAAGACGCCATCGGTCCGCCACAGCATACTGACCAGCAGTGCTGCCCCGATCACGATCAGCCCGTAGGCGTACACCTGGTGGCCCCAGAACGCCAGCCCCGCTGTCCCATCGAACACGTAATACCGACCGGCGACGACCACACGGCTCGATTTCCAGACGGTGTGATGGGCGTCGTTCGTCCAGATGAGCACCGAGAAGACGGCTGGCTCGATGACCAGCACGAACAGTCGCGGCCCCGAGAGCCAGTGCTCGCGGCCCGTGTACTCGAGGACGAGTGCGAGCCACGCGAGCGGCACCAGCGTCGCAATCGAGAGCTTCAGCGACGTCCAGAGGCGTGGCGCGTCCGACGCGACGCTCAGAGCATCGGTCAACGACCAGAGACTCGCTGCGAGCAGAAAGAGTGCGAGCGGTGCTGCACCCGGTGTCTCTCGGTGAAGCCAGGCGAACAGCGCAAGTCCCGATCCGGTGACAGCGGCGAGCAATACCAGCGGCAGGTACAGCGACGAGAGCATCTCGATGGCTGTGACGTTGCACGGGCGGTGGTAAATCGTTTCGCCGATATCACCGACGCGCGGCCAGGGCGGTCCAGACGCCGAGCACGCCCAGCCCCAGCGCCGGAATCAGTGGCACGACCAGGAACGTCTCCCGCCAGGGAAGGCCGACGGCCGCGACCGCCTCGCGTGCCGAGGAAAGCAGGATCAGCGCCCAGGGAACGACCAGAAACGAAACCACGAGCGCACCGACAAGTACCCAGCCCCGCCACCCGAACTCCCGTTCCGATTCGGCCGAGGACGCTGTCGACCGGTGGACGTATTCGTCGTCGCTCTCGTCGCTCATCGTACCCGCACGTCGAGTTACGGGTGCAAAACGGTGACGGTAAGCCGCCTCCCGACCACGACACCCACCTCCGATCGTGTGGCCACACCACGGTAAACTACAACACGGTCGGGTACGAACGACGTGACATGGTAGACGAACCTGCGTCCCTCGACGACCTGCCGGACGTCCCGAACGAACTCGCGAGCGAACACCCCGAGGTCTGGGAGCGCTACAGCGACCTCGGGCGCGCCTGTGCGGAGGCCGGCCCGATCGACGGGGAGACGAAGCGGCTCGTCAAACTCGCGCTGGCAGTCGGTGCGGGGTCGGAAGGGGCCGTCCACTCGCACGTCAGGCGTGGACTGGAGGAAGACGTCGATCCCGAGGCGCTGCAGCACGTCGCGACGCTGTCGATCCCGACGCTCGGGTTCCCGACAGCGATGGCCGCCCGGAGCTGGATCGACGACGAACTCGAGTGATCAACGCCAGTCGTATACCGAGACTGCGCGCTCTGCTTGCTTGCTCGCGCCGTGTGGATTGCGTGCGATCGACCGGTCGCGCGCCCGCGCGGACAGCCCGTCTTTGAGTCCCACAGCTGCCCCCGAAAGCACGTCGCGGCCAGTCGCGAGCCACTTCGATGGCCCGCTCTTGCGGCGGACTACGTCACCGAGTGCGTCGACGGCGTCCTTGCCGGCGTGTCCGAACAGTCGCCGGAACACCGTCGGGTGGGTCCCGTAGTTTTTCGTCAGTCGGTAGGCGAGCGATCGGTACTTCCAGCCCCAGTCACGCTGTGGCTCGCCGCCGTCGGCCCCGTAGGTCCGCTCGACGGCCATCGACTGGGCCCACTCGACGCTGAACTCGCTGTCGGCAAGCCGGTGTGCCAGATCGCGAGAGCCGCCGACCTCGAGGTACTCGTCGTACCCGTCGAACGCGTCGAGGACGGCCCGATCGAACGCCACGTTCCCGCTGTTGAAATAGGTGACTTCCCGGCCTGCGACAGTCCGGATTTCGACAGTCTCCGTCGCAGCACCGGCGCGTCGCGGACGGCGGGTCGGGCCAGTGACGACGTCGGCGTCCGCTAGCCCTGTCCGGACCGCCTCAGCCCATGCCTCGTCGACGGCGAGCCCGTGATCCACGAGCGCGACGACGCTGCCGCTCGCGTGACCGATCCCGGCGTTGCGTGCCGTCGCGACCGACCGATCCGGTATCTCGACGAGCACGTCGACGTCGTCGCGCTCGCGGACCATCCCGGTCGTCCCGTCGGCCGACGGGCCGTTGACGACGACGACCTCGGCCGCTGGAACCGAACTCGCGAGGGCATCGAGCGTGCCCGCGAGGCGGTCCCGGCCGTTGAGCGTCGGGACGACTACCGAGAGTTCCATATCCTATATAGCCCACCCAGCGATTAAAAACGTCGCGAAACACTACCCAACGCCTGTGGAATGTTCTCACGGAAAACGTTCTCTCTCCACGCAAACGCTCCCTCCTCCGTGCTTCTATCGATCGCGTGTCACGGATTCGCCGGGTGTCGTCCGCGCCCCCTCCGAGAGGACCACGCCAGCGTTCAGGCTCGTGTTGATAGCCGTCTTCACGCCGTCGCCGACGACGACACCGAACTTCCGGCGCCCCGTCGAGACGCGCTCGCCTTTGACCGTCACTCGGACGTCTTCGCCGTCGTGACGGAGGTTCGCGACCTTCGTCCCCGCGCCGAAGTTCACCTGCCGACCGAGGACGCTATCCCCGACGTAGGAGAGGTGCGGGACGCTGGTCTCGGCCATGATCACGCTGTTCTTTATCTCGACGCTCTGGCCCACGTGCGTCCCCTCACCGAGGAGCGTCGCACCCCGAATGTAGGCGTTTGGCCCCACCTCCGCGCCGGAACGGATCAGTGCCGGTCCCTCGATCACGACGCCCGACTCGACGGTCGCGCCGTCCTCGACGACGACGGAGCCCCGGAGGTCGCCCTCGTCGCTCACGTCGCCGTCGAGTCGTCGCTCGAGACCGGCGAGCTTCCACTCGTTGGCTTCGAGCAGTTCCCAGGGCCGGCCGACGTCGAGCCAGCGATCGAGTTCGACGGGCGTGACGTCGAACGCCTCGATCACGCGGGCGACGACGTCGGTAATCTCGTATTCGCCGCGCTCGCTCTCGGGGACGTCGAGCCACTCGCGGGCCTTCGCGGGAAAGACGTACGCGCCGGTGTTGGCCCGGTCGGTCGGCGGGTCGTCCGGCTTTTCGACGATCCCGGTGACCCGTCCGTCCTCGACGGAGATCACGCCGTAGTTCGACGGGTCGGCGACGCGGACGGTGGCCAGTGCCGGCCCGGACGAGAGTAGCGTCTCGATGCTCTCCGGGTCGTAGAGATTGTCGCCGTTCAGCACTGCGAACGGCCCGTCGAGGTATTCGCTGGCGGCCCGAACGGCGTCGGCAGTCCCCTGTTGTGACTGCTGGACCGCGAACGTGACCGGAACGCCGCGATATTGCTCGCCGAAGTATGACCGGACTGCCTCGGCCTCGTACCCGACGACAATCACGAGCTCGCTCGCGCCGGCGTCGACGGCCGCGTCGACCGTGTGTGCGACCAGCGGCCGGTCTGCAACCGGCAGCATCGGCTTCGGACGCGACTCTGTTAGCGGTCGCATGCGGGTGCCCTGTCCCGCCGCGAGGATGACGACTTGCATGCTCGCAGCGTCCGAGCGCGGCCGGATAAGTCCCTCGGGATCGCAGCCGACCGGGAGTGACGGAGCCGGACGTGAATACTTGCACGTCAGTAACGCGCAGGTAACTCCGTAAAATATCGGTTTCCTTATCTATTTGCGTAAGGGATAGAAAGTAATGTGTGGTGGTAACATGAAGCGTAGATCTTTCGTCAAGACGACGGGCATTGTCGGGCTCGCCGCAGATATGCGCCGGAAGACTCACGCAGTTCGTCTTCCGAGCCTTCACTCACTTCCTTCGTGAGGACGCCGGCCGGGATTTGAACCGGAGCCAGACGTGCTCACTTCGTTGCGTGCGACTGGCAGGATTCAAATCTCGGTTCCGCACACAGAACTCTCACGTTCGTTCGAGTTCAGAAGTGCGCCGGCCGGGATTTGAACCCGGGCCATGAGCTTGGAAGGCTCAGGTCCTACCACTAGACCACCGGCGCTCGCTCCTTTCATCCGCTCGCGCCGTGCATCGACGGACTCTGTCCGTCTCAACACCGGCGCGCTTGTCACTGCGTTCCTCGCGCCCTCCGAGTCGGGCGCTGACGTTCGCATTCGCCAGTAGCGGATGGGTCACTAAGGGTGTTTCCTTTCGGACTCGCCCGGTCGCCCTACGCTTGACTCTGGACCTCGGCGTAGCAGTTCCCGCTGGAGACGCGGACGCTCTCGACCTGCAACTGGCTCGCCTCCAGATCGGCCTCGAACTCCGCCGGCGCGTAGATGTGATAGAACCGCGGGACGACGCTCCCGTCCGGGAGCGTCCAGTCGATCGTCGTGTCGAAACCGGTCTCGGCGTCCGGGTCAGCGTCGAACCGATCGTGCGCCGTGCTCCAGACGCTGACCAGCCCTCGTCCGTCCGCCCCGAGCACCCGCGCCAACTCGTCCAGGCTCTCTCGCCGGTGCTCGCGACTCGGGAGGTGATGCAGCGTCGCGACGTACACTGCCAGCCCGACGCTGTCGGCGCGCAACGGCAGCCGCGCGGCGTCGCCCTGGACGAGCCGCATTCCCGGATCGTCGATGCGATCCCGGGCGGCCCCTAGCAGGTTCCGGCTGGCGTCGAGTGCGACGACGCGGTCCGCCCGCTCGGCGAGGACGGCTACGTGTCGACCGTTGCCACATCCCAGATCGAGTCCGACGGCGACCGGGTCCTCCTCCTCGACGAACGTCTCGACCTCCGGCCAGGGATACGCTCGCGTCTTCGAGAAGTGATCCGCAATCTCCTCGTAGGTCTCGCGAACGTCGCGGGCGTCGGTGTCGTCCATACCTGACACTCGCCGACAGGCCGTATCGACGTTTCGGATGCGCTCGTGGTTACCGTTTCTGCTCTATCCGCCAGGTCGTCGCGTTCGTGTACGACCACCTCTCGACGACCAGTCCCGAGGAGGACTCCGCGAGGCGACCGAGGACGCTACCGATCTCTTTCGCCGAGAGATCGAGCTCTTCCGCGAGGAACTTGCTTTTGACGTAGATCGGCTCCTCACCGATGCGCTGACGGAGGTGGGTTTCGACGCGCTGTCGTTTGTTTGCCGTTGCCTGTGACATCAACGGTCTCCCTCCCTTGCAGTCTCAGACGTGACCAACGCGAGCACGCCGGCGTCGATCCGCGGCTGATGACGGTGTCCGACGAGCAGACACGCAACGTTCGCGCCGATCAACGCGCCGATCACGATCACCGGGCCGTCGAGCGCGAGCGCGACGAGATACCCCAGGGGCAGGAGGATCGACCCCCAGAACGCGGCGGCTTCGACCACAGCGACGACCCGGCCGAAAGCGAGGGCAGGGAGGTGGCCGAGCCGTTCGATAGCGGGTTCGGGGCGGGACATACGCGTAGCCACGTGCGAGATCTGCCAAAAAGCACCGGAAGCTCAAAGAGACGTTTGACCAGCGAAATCCCTTTCTCTCCCGCCCGTGACCCATGCAGTATGGGGCTGCTCGACGCGATCAAGTCGGTACTCGGAGCGCGCGAGACGTCCGAATCGGAATCGTCGACAGCCGACGACACGCCGCAGGCGTCGGACACACCCGCTGGCACCGCTAGCGACGCTGAACCCGACACCGAGGCGTCTTCCGGTGCCGAGACAGACGTGGCCGAGTCGACCGCGGCTGGATCCCAGTCCCCGGAGACGAGCGGGGCCGATCTGACGGAACCCGACTCGTCTCCGGATAGCTCAGGCTCCGGGTCGGCTGAGATGGCTGCCAGTGGCACGAGTGATGCGGCCGCCGAGGATGCGAGTGACAGGGAATCCGGGTTCGATCATCTGACGACCGAGCCGGTCGAGGATGGGCCGGACATGGCGGACGACGCTGCCGAGTTGATTACCGAAGCCGAAATGGACGACACCGACGCGGGCGAGGACGACATTCAGGGTACCGGGACGATCCCGGAAGACGACCCCCGCGTCGAGTTCGTCGACGCGGCGACCGAACTGGTGGAGTTCTGGGGCGAGTACGAGCTGGATTTCTCGCTCTCGTCGCTCGCCCGCCTGGACGACCTCGTCGCGGAGCAGTGGGACGCCGACCGCTTCGAGGACGTCGAATTCGGGGACGACAGCTACGACGCGAAGGTGTACACCGAGACGGCAACCCAGCTCGGCAGCTATTTCGGCGAGGTGCTGGTCCGCCAGCACGACAGCACCTGGCAGCGAGAGACCAGCACCGGCTGGACGGTCAGCGTCCCCTCCGGACCCGACAGCGAGGCCGCCGGAGCGACGGTGTCGGTCTTTCAGGTCGCCGAGGACTGTCTGACCGGCGAATCGACGTTCACGGGTATGCACGACGCTCTGGCCGACCGGCTCAACCTCTCGGGCCGGGCCGGCGACGGCGACACACCCGTCGATCTCGACCGGGCGGACATCGAGACCGTCGCGTCTGACGCCGAGATCGAGGACGCCGCCGAGCGCCTGCGGAACGGGGCCGAAGACCTCGCCGAGCGCTGGCCCGACTACGATCTGGACTTCTCCGTCGACTCTCTGGAGCGGCTGGATCGCCTGCTCGAAGCGGAGCTCGATCGCGATCGGTTCGAGAACGTCGAACTGGGAGACGAATCCGACCGGGAGTCGATGTTACTGACCGCCCACGTCGTCGGCGTCGCCGGCTATCTCGCCGAGGTGTTACGACGCCAGCGCGACGCCGACTGGGCCGAGCAGGGACGGATGGTGCTGATCGTCGCACACAACGACTCCCGGACCCGGATCGACCCGATCGAAGTTGCGATCGCTGCCGTCCGCGGGAGCGGCTCGCTCGCCGCTTCCGTGCCGGATGTCAGTCACGACGATGGACTCGTCTGAGCGGCGGCGACGACCGTCTCACGTTTTCCCGCTCCACTCGGCAGTGGACGACGTCTCACTCTCCCGCTCCTGTCGGCAGGAGACTAGGTGTTCGGCCACGAGGGCCTCACTGGCTCGCGGGTCACGTTCGTTTCCCCGCTTGCTCGAACCGAGGACTCACTTCGCTCGTCCTCGCTGGCCTAGTCTCCCGCTCCTGTCGGCAGGAGACTAGGTGTTCGGCCACGAGGGCCTCACTGGCCTACTCTCCTGCCTCGAACTCGTGCCCACATTCCGGACACGTCACCTCGTCGTGGCGCAACGCCGTCGAGTGCTCGCGGACGTCACGCATGACACTCGAGATCCGGTCTTCGGCCTCGAGTTCGTCTTCGACGGCCAGGTCGACGCCCTCGACCTCCAGCAGGAACTTCGCGACCTCGGTCGCCTCGTACATGACGTCGTCCAGCTCCTCGGCAGTGAAGAAGTCACACATCGCCCCGTAGAGGAAGGTCGCGCCGGCCTTGCGGACCTTCTCCTCGAACGAAGCGCGGGCCTGATTGACCGCCTGCGGCGAGTAGGTGTCCGTCATAAAGGGAACCAGCTCGGGCAAGTTCTCTCCGATTTTCGTCATCTCGACGCCGGTCTCGGTCCGGAAGTCGGCACAGAGTCGGGCGATCGCCCACTCGCGGGCCGTGATGTAGGTCCGATCGCGCAGGAAATCGTTCGCGCGCTCGTAGGTCGACCCGTCGATCTTCTTGAACCGATCGTACTTCTGGACGTCTTCGGGAACGTCGTCTCCAGCCGACGACGCGTCTGTTTCGACTGGCGACGCGTCTATCCCGGCCGTCGAGTCGGCGTCGTCCGGGACGTCGTCTTCGTCCCCGGCAGGCGTGTCTGTCATAGACGACAGTGTGGTCGCCCCCGCGAAAAAGCGTGTCGCCGTCCGTATCGTGGCTCCGACGATCCCCGGTGCTTAACCTCCCGGCCCTCGTGGGTGGCCGTATGAACGTGCTGCTGGGCCACGACGGCAGCGAAGGATCCTGGGACGCCTTCCACCAGACGCTCGAGCGGGCGGCGGTCGCCGGCGACGACGTGACGATCGCGATATACGACGACACAGCGGTCGACGCGACACCGGAAGAGATCGAACAGCAGGTCGAATCGGAACTCGACGCGTACGAGGTCGACGTCGAGATTCGCCACATCGACGGCCACGTCGGCGGGATGCTCGTCGAGATGGTCGACAGCGAGAACTTCGACCGACTGGTGATCTCCGGCGGGAAGCGGAGTACGCTCGGCAAGATCCGACTCGGGAGCGTCGCCGAGTTCGTCGTCCTCAATTCCGAAACTCCGGTGACTCTCGTTCGATGACTGTCAATCGAACCTACCCCGACGAACCGGCCGGTACGTTCCCGCGGCCCTCGCGGACGATCACCGACAAAGAGGGTCGGGAGATCCAGATCCGGGCCACCGAACCCGACGATCGAGATGCGCTCGTCGAGATGTACACGGCGTTCGACCCGTCCGACCGTGCCCAGGGGATCCCGCCGGTCAAAGAGTACGCCATCGACAACTGGCTCGATACAGTGCTGGCCGAGGACTGTCTGAACGTCATCGCCTGGGACGGCGAGGAGGCCGTCGGACACTCGATGCTCGTGCCGGACAACGCTGACGCCTACGAACTGGCGATCTTCGTCCTCCACACGTACCAGGGGGCGGGGATCGGAACCGAACTCCTCAAGACGCTCTTGGGGCACGTACAGGAGCACGACATCGAGACGGTCTGGCTGACCGTCGAGCGGTGGAACGAGCCGGCGATCGAACTGTACAAGAAGGTCGGTTTCGAGGTCTGCGGGGCCGAGAGCTTCGAGATCGAGATGTCGATCCGGTTGCGTTAGACCGAGAGCACGGGCTGACTCGCATACGAGAGGACGTACTGGGCGACTTTTCCGAGCATCGCACCCGGGGCGTCACTGATGCTCTCGCGCGGAACGACGATCAGGTCGGCGTCGATCTCCTCTGCCGCGTCCAGAACGACGTTCACGGGGTGCTGGCTGAGACGCTCCGCGGAGAAGCCGGCGACGGTCGACTGGGTCGCTTCGATCTTTCCCTCGGGGCTTTTCGTCATCTCGTGGACTGCAGCCATGAATGCTCGGTGTTCGTTAGCCACGGCGTCGGCGTCGATCTCGTCTCGCTGGATGGCGCGCGCGACGGAGTCGTCGATGATGTGCAGGATGTGGATGCTCGCCTCGTAGCGCCGGGCGACAGCGACGGCGTATTCGACGGCGCGTTCCGCCTCGTCGGTCCCGTCGACGGGCACGAGTACGGTATCGATTTCGACGGCCATTGGTAGCGTATCCGTCGGGTGATGGCAAAAAGCCACCGAGGTACGAAGTCGCTTGCGAGCGTCTCCATCCCATTTATACTGTGACCGCCAGTACGTAGACGTATGTTCGAGACAGTCGTGCTCGCGACTGACGGGTCGGAGAGTGCTTCCCGAGCTGTCACGCTCGCGTTCGACTTCGCCGAGCGGTTCGACGCGACGATCCACGCGCTGTACGTCATCGACGAGACGGAAGTCGAAACGTCGCCGGAACGCGTCCGTGGTGAACTCCACGCTGCGCTCGAGGAACGAGGGGAGGAGGCCCTTTCCGAGATCGCGTCCCGGACCGGCGACGTGACGACGGCCGTCCGGGAGGGCGATCCAGCGAAGGAGATCTGTGCCTACGCCGAAGACGTGAACGCCGGTCTCATCGTGACGGGCACGCGCGGCCGTCACGGCGAGCACGCGTTTCTGCTCGGTAGCGTCGCCGAGGCAGTCGTCCGCCGTTCGCCCGTCCCGGTGTTGACAGCGCGGCAACTCGATCCGGATGAGGAGCGAGACGTCCCGGTTCCCGGCGGGATGGGGTCCTGAGTATGGACGCCGAACTCATCGACGACGAGTCGCTCTCGCTGGAGCGCAAATCGGTCCTCCCCGGAGAGGGATTCTTCCGGCCGGACGATCTCACGCGGACCGAACAAGAACAGGAGGTCGAGGACGCGCTCGAAGGAACCGAACGAGTCGTCATCGCTGATCCTGATGCCGACGGGCTGGCCTGTGTCGCGCTCGTCCGTGCGGCCCGCGGCAGCGCTGCGCTCGTGCCCGCAAGCCCACACGAACTCCGGCGACGACTCGCATGGACGGCGGAGTATCTCGATGCCGGGGCCGAAGTGTTTGTCTGTGACCTCTGTCCGGACCAGCCCGCCGACGTCGAGCCACTCGAGACGCTGGCCGAACAGGCAGGCGAGATCCGCTGGTTCGACCACCACCAGTGGGACGAAGACCTCGCGGAGATCGTCAGGGCCGCCGGCGTCGAACTGGTCGTCGGCGAGTCTGACGAGGAGTGCTCGGCTGACGTCGCGTTACGCGAACTCGATCACGAATTCGAGCAGTCGCTAGTCGAACTGGTCGAGGTCACGCGCGATCACGACCTCTGGATCCGTGAGGATCCCAGAAGCGACGATCTGGCGGACTTCTCACACTGGAGCGAACCCGAGGCGTACCTCGACGTCGTCGTCGAACACGGTGCCGACCTGCCGCCCGATGTCGAGGATTTCCTGGAGGAGAAACGCGTCGAGAAAGAGGCACTCATCGAGAAGGCGATCGAGCGCGCCCAGCTACGGGAAATCGGTCCCTGGACCGTCGGCGTGACCTACGGTCGCTGTTCGCAAAACGAGGTCGCAGAGGCCCTGCGAGAGCGGGGGGCTGACGCCGCCGTAATCGTCAAGCCCGCAGGGAGCGCGAGCCTGCGCGGGACGGAGTCGTTCGAGCGGTGTCACGAGGTCGCCGAACAGGTCAACGGCGGCGGCCACCCGCGCGCGGCGGGCTGTAAACCCGACGTGTACGACGACATGCTCGATTATGCACACCACTGGACGACGCAGGGCGCGGTGGCGAAACGGGCGATAATCGATGCGTTCTGGCGGATTGCAGAGGAGTAGCATCCGCGAGCGAAGCGAGCGGTCTTTTTCCCAAGTTTTTGTCGTGAGTGGTACCCGCAGGGCCGACGGCCCGAGGATACCCGAACGGGAAAAAGCTGTGGGGAAACGGGCGATCATCGACGCGTTCCGGTGGATCGCCGAGGAGGACTAGATCAATCGGACTGAAACTGCCTGACGCGGTAGTAGACGTACCCGCCGAGGATCAGGCCGGCCAGGGTGAGCTGCGCCCCGAGCGCCCACTGCTTTTGGAAGACGATGAACATGATCCCGAGACTGGCAGCCATGAGTGCGACGTTCGCGAGAGCGGCGAGCCACCAGAACAGTCCGCGGACCTCCGGATCGACCGCGTCGCTCTCTGGTGGATCAGGTGCACTGGGCACCTCGGGCCCGAGTGAATCCGTGTCGAACCCGCCGGGCCCGAGCGAGTCCGGGTCGAACTCGTCGGGTTCGTGTGGTGACTTCTCGTCGGACCCGTCGAGCATACCTCGTGGTTCGTGAAGGGGGCCGAAAAACGTTCCGTGGTGGATCAGCGGGCGTGAACTACCCCTGCCTACTCGCCGCCGTTGGCGACTCCTTGAGGCAGGGGCTTCCTGCTTCCACGACGCGCTTTGCAGGAACGACCGCAGTTCCCGTAGGGAGCGCAGTCTCCACAGGCGTTAATTCGGAGTGAGCCACTCCTATGTCGGTGAGTCCGCGAGAAAGAACGTTCCACGCCGCGTTTGCGTCTCTGTCCGCCTCGAACCGACAGGCCGGACAGGAGTGCTCACGCACCCACAGCGGCTTGTCTGTTTTGACGCCACATGACGCACATTCCTTGGTCGTGTCTTCTGGGTCAACCGCCACGAAGTGCGTGCCTTCGCGCTTACACTTGTATTCGAGTAGATCGGTGAAGGTGTCCCACGCCGCAGACGCGGTGTTGCGGCTGTTGCCCGGCGATTCCAGTATCCCTTTCACGTCGAGGTCTTCGACCGCCACCAGGTTGTACTCCCGAGCGTAGTAGTTCGAGAGTTTGTGGAGGAAGTCACGCCGCTTGCGCTTGATTTGCTGGTGGCATTCTGCAACACGCCGACGTTGCTTCTCCCAGTTGTTCGACCCATGCTCTTTGCGCGAGAGCTTCCGTTGCTCTCGTTCAAGCCTGTCGCGTTCGTCCGCGAGGTCGAGTGAACCAACTGCTGTGCCGTCTGTATCGTGGGCATACTTCAGAATGCCCACGTCGATGCCGACCATCTCATCGGCGTCAATCTCCGCCAGCGACGGTTTGGACGGTTCCTCCTTGTCGTCGACGGCGAAAGAGGCGTACCACTCACCAGTCGGTTCTTTCTTGAGCGTGACTTCTTTGATAGTTTCACCATCTGGGATGTCTCGGTGGCACTCAATGGGGATATCCGCGAGTTTCGAGAGTGAGAGCACAGTCTGGCCGTTCTTCTTGTCGAACTCGAAGCCAGACTGGACGTAGGTGAAACTGCGGAAGTCTCTGGGTGCCTTCCAGTTGAGACTGCCGACGTTGTAGCCCTTCTCTTTCAGTTCAGAGAGGGCTTTGATACTGTCCTCGATCCGCATGACTGCGGCCTGTGCAACCGTTGAGTACAGGTCGTTCAACTCGTCCCACCAGTCTTTGAGGTCGGTGAGTTGATCGCGGACTTGTCGCACCCGTTGATTGAGCGTTCCATCGGACTCTGGAATCTTATTAAACTCCCTGAGAGCGTGGTTGTAGAGTTGCCTACAGGTATCTCTATGGTAATCCAACAGCTCACGCTGTTTGGCGGTTGGCTTGAGCCGGAACCTGTAGGCGTGGTGCATCAGTGATCACTCACGTTGTTCGATAAGTTCATCCAGTTTCTCTTGAACGAATGAGGAGAGGTTCAAGTGGTTCTCCTCGACCCACTCGGCTTGATCTTCACGGATTGTGATGTTCTTCCGTTCCACGGTGTGTACTATGCGCGTTATGTGTGTAAGTGTATCGGAACGGTGGGCCTGTGGGCCAGCAACAGGAAGGTGCAAAAAGACGAAGACGGCGTGGACGAATCGCGCCGCGATTCGTTCGCCCACCAGAAATCGAAGATTTCTGGGGACGCTGTATCCCCGCCCTACTCGCTCCCGTTGGTCGCTCCTTGAGGACGGGGGCTTAGCGCCTGCATTCAGCTAATTTCACGTGGAAGTGTCGACCGTGACCTCGGTCGGCGTCGGGTTCGCGATGTTGTCACCGACGGGACAGCGCTCTTCGACGGCCGCAGCGAACGCATCCAGGGCCGCTTGATCCGCGTCGGACTCGATTTCGACGTCGACCCGCAACTCCCGGTATCCGGCTCTCCCGTCGTCGGTAACACCGAGGAACTTTCTGGGGTCGAGATCGCCCTCGATTTCGATCTCGACGTCACCGACATCGATCTCGTACTCTTCGCCGACGGTGTGCACGACGACGTTGAGACAGCCTGCCCACGCCCCAATGAGATACTCGACGGGATTCGGCCCGTCGTTCGTTCCCCCGAGTTCGGCGGGCTCGTCGACGACGAACTCGAATTCGCGCGCCTCGACGACAGTTTTCGTTTCGCTCTCACTCGCGGCCGAAACCGCGAACCGTTCGATGTGGTCTGCTTCGCTCATCGAGTTGATCGATGTGGCCCGCTATATTCAGACGATTGCTAGTGGCCGGATGTGCCGCTCTCCGTGACACCGTCAACCGCGCTTTCGTTTGTAGATCGGGGCCGCTGGATCGTACTGACCCCGTACGGTGTCGAAAAACGGGCTCGCTCGTTTCGGCAAGAATTGTGATCCACAGACTACGCTCGTTGCTCCCATACTGGCGGCTATACCGTTTCGAAGTGATTCGATATGACGGCGTGAATGCCTTCACCGACGTACAGCCACCAGTATCAGGTGGCGTCCTCTAGCGCGACCGCCGAATCCGATTCGATCCATGCGATGGGGTTCTCCGCGTCGTAGAAGACTACGTTTCCGCTGTCCTCGTAGGCCTCGATTGTCTCCGCGCCGGTCATCGTCTCGGGAGTTGCCGCACGATCCGACTCACCTGCTGCGTTGACGCGGTTCGACATGACTTCAGAATCTGGTATGACACCCCATACCAAAAGTCTTGTCCATCCGTCAGAGATTGCCAGCCCGACCGTCGGTGTTTTTAGGCGCCCTGCCAAAGTGGGGACAACATGAGTGAGGGCGAGCAGACGGGTCTGTCGGCGTTCGGAGAAAGCGGGACGGGCCGGCCCGAGGACGAAGCGGCGGCAGTCGCTGGCGCGGAGAGCATCGCCGCTGACGTCGTCGACGCCGAAGAGTTCCGGTATCCTGACGCCGGGGGCACCGTCGAACTCTCGGTGACGCAGGTCGATTACACGGTCGAGGGCTCCGGTGACGGGGAGTTCCCTGTCGTCCACGTGTTCGGTCGCACGCCGGGCGATCGGGAACTGATCCACGTCGAGGTCTACGAGTTCAGACCGTACTTTTACGCGCCGACTGCGAATCTGGACTTCGACGACTTGCGGTCTCGCGACCGGATCACTGGCTGGGAGACCGGCTACGAGTCGATCCGGGGCGAGAATCTGACGAAGATCTTCGGACAGACGCCGCGGGACGTCGGGCAGATCCGTGACGAGTTCGACCACTACGAGGCGGACATCCTCTTCCCCGATCGGCTGTTGATCGACAAGGACATCACGAGCGGGGTCCGCGTGCCAGATCGCCGCACCGACGAGAACGCAGACGGGCACCGGATCCGCGTCCCACACGACGAGATCGAGGCCGTCGACCTCGACGCCGAGCCGCGCGTCTCGACGTTCGACATCGAGGTCGACGATCGCTCGGGGTTCCCCGAGGTGGGTGAGGAGCCGATCATCTGTATTGCGAGCCACGACTCCTATCGCGACGAGTACGTTCTCTGGCTGTACGACGCCGGCGAAGGAGCCGAAGTTCCGGACCTGCTCGACGAGTACGCGCCGCTGGAAGACGACGACCTCGACGCCGACATCCGGGTCTTCGAGGAGGAGCCGGCCATGCTGGAGGCGTTCGTCTCTTACATTGTGGACACCGACCCGGACATCTTGACTGGCTGGAACTTCGCCGACTTCGACGCGCCGTATCTCATCGACCGACTGGAGATCCTCGATCCGACGACCGACCACGATCTGGACTACAACCGTCTCTCGCGAGTGAACGAGGTCTGGCAGAGCGACTGGCAGGGTCCGGACATCAAGGGTCGGGTGGTCTTCGACCTCCTGCGGGCGTACAAGCGGACGCAGTTCACGGAACTGGAATCCTACCGGCTCGAGGCGGTCGGCGAGGAGGAACTCGGCGCCGGCAAGGAGACCTACACCGGCGACATCGGCGACCTCTGGGAGGAAGACCCCGAACGCCTGCTGGAGTACAACCTCCGGGACGTCGAACTCTGCGTGGAACTGGACCGCAAACAGGAGATCATCGCCTTCTTCGAGGAGATCGCTTCCTTCGTCGGCTGCCGGCTCGAAGACGCACCCACGCCCGGCGACGCCGTCGACATGTACGTCCTCCACAAGGCCCACGGCCGCTTTGCGCTGCCCTCGAAGGGTACGGTCGAATCCGGTGAGGAGTTCGAGGGCGGTGCGGTCTTCGATCCGATCACTGGTGTCAAGGAGATGGTCTCGGTGCTGGACCTGAAGAGCCTCTATCCGATGTGTATGGTGACGATCAACGCATCGCCGGAGACGAAAGTCGATCCCGAGCTCTACGACGGGGATACCTTCGTCGCGCCCAACGGCCAGCACTTCCGCAAGGAGCCTGACGGGATCGTCCGCGAGATGGTCACGGAGCTCCTATCAGAGCGGGAAGAAAAGAAGGAACTTCGGAATCAGCACGATCCGGGCACTCCAGAGTACGAACAGTACGATCGACAACAGGGAAGTGTAAAGGTCGTTATGAACTGCTTCACGCCGGACACAGAGGTGGTAACCCCGGACGGCGTTCGGAACGTCCGTGAGCTTGACGTGGGCGATGACGTGTACTCGATCGACCCGGATACGCTGGAGATGGAGGTCAAGCCGGTCACCGAGACGTGGGAATACCCCGACTATGACGGCGAACTGGTCGACATCGTGACCGACAAGATAGATTTCAGCGTTACGCCGAACCACCGGATGCTCGTACGGAAGGCGGAAGCGAACGGGATCACCTGGGACGAAGACGACTATCGCTTTGTCGAAGCCGGGGAACTCGATCGGGCGACGAACTATCAGTTACCTCACGACTGGACGGGACCGGCGGGCGAGCGGATCGACGAAGTCGACCTCACAGAGTTCTATGACGGCGAGTACGAGGTCTGGGCGGACAACGACGTGCACGGGCACACGCTGGCTGCCGAAATCGGCTACTATCCAGACAAGGTGCAGAAGGCCGACGAGGGAACGACCGGATACGTCTTCGACGATGACGAGTTCGAAGAGAACCGTGCATACCTCGAGGGCGCGTGTTCGACGTTTTACGTCCACACAGAGGCCAATCGCAAGTGGATTCCGCGCCGGTACGACGGTGACGACTTCCTCGAATTGCTGGCCTGGTATATCACCGAAGGATCGGTCTACACGTTTGAGGACAAACAGTTCGGCGAGAAATTCCGCGGTTCCGCGACGACGGTCTCGATTGCACAGGACGCACAGGCGATCACCGACGGAGGAGACAGCGGCCGTACTGGCGGTGCACGAGACGACCACGCGGCGATCGGGGAACTGCTCGACCGGATGGGCTTCGACTACCACGTCGACGAAAATGGCTATCAGTTCACGTCGCGGCTCCTCGGCGATCTGCTGGAAGAGATCGCCGGCGAAGATAGCTTCAGCAAGCGGATCCCGGAGTTCGTGTTCGAGGCGAGTCGCGACCAGAAGCGGCGCTTTCTCGAGACGCTCATCGCTGGCGACGGTGATTGGCAGGTCAATTCCTGGCGATACAGCACGGCGAGTGAGCAATTGCGGGACGACGTGCTCCGACTGTGTGCCCATCTCGGTCTCACTGCGAGTTACAACGAGGACAGCGGCACGTACCGGATCTACGTGACCGAGGATTCGAAGAACACGCTCCGGATGCACCGAAGCGGCACGCGTAGCGAGGCAGAAAACGGTGTGTACAGCGTCACTGTCGAGGATAATCATACCGTCCTCGCAGGTCGAAACGGTAAATTCCAGTGGGTCGGGCAGTCGCTGTACGGCGTTTCGGGGTGGGATCGGTTTCGCCTGTACGACAAGGACAACGCCGCTGCCGTGACAGCTACTGGTCGGTCCGTCATCGAGCATACTGAGAATGCTGTAGAAAACCTCGACTACGAGGTCGCCTACGGGGACAGTGTGACGGGCGACCGCCCTGTAGTTGTTCGCGACCCGGACGGACGGGTGCGGATTCTACCGATCGAGGACCTCTTCGAGCGTGGTGAACGTCTCGCTGACGCAGACGTTCGAATCACGGCCGACGGCGGTGATGTCGCTACTGCTGAACCTGGAAAGGACCGTCGCCAACTCGACGGCTGGGAAGCGCTGTCGCTGAGCGACACCGGTGATCCGGAATGGCAATCGATCGAGCAGGCGATCCGCCATGAGACAGGCGAAACAGTCGTCACCTTGCAGCACAAGTTCGGAGAGTCGACGACGACACACGATCACTCGTATGTCGTCGAAGACGGCGACGAATACGTCGAAGCCGCGCCGAGCGATGTCGAAGAACCGCTTCGGATCCCTGGCCTTCCATCGGTCGATACTGTCGGGACAATCGACACGTACGAGGTGCTCGATGGCTACACACGAACGTACGAGGACGGCCGGAGTGTCGGGAAGGACGAAGCAACGACCAAGACAAATCGCGTACACGCAGACGACGACTGTGTCTGGTTCGGTCACGAACATCAGCGAGATCAGGATAAAACGGTCACCGTCCAGCGATATATCGATGTCGACAGTGCAGACGGTCGATCGCTGATTCGGTTGCTTGCAGCATATATTGCTGAGGGGAGTGCTTCGACGACCGAAACGACGGACAGCCGGTTCGGGGCTAGCATCGCGGAATCCCGCCACGAGTGGCTCGAACAATTACAGTCCGACTACCATCGGCTGTTCGACAACACGTCTGCGAGTATCATCGATAGCGATTCCCGGGACGAGCGCACCGCGGCATACGATGCGAACAACGGGACACAGACGACGTACAACGACCGGACGAAGAAACTCCAGATGATGAACGAACTCGCGGCGGTGTTCTTCCGTGAGTTTGCCGGACAGACCTCTCGTGGGAAGCGGATCCCATCGTTTGTGCATCATCTGCCCGACGACGAACAGCAACTGTTCCTCGATATTCTCGTCGAAGGCGATGGGTCCAGGGAGTTCCTGCGATCTTCCGAGGAGTACGCGACCGAGAACTTCGATTACGAAACGACGAGTCGGGAGCTCGCAGCCGGGCTCTCGATGTTGCTGACACAGCGAGGCAAAAAACACTCGTTCAAGTACCGCGAGGAGAAAGACAGCTATACGATCCGTACGTGCCAGTTTTATCGCTCCGGCCGTGATCCAGTCCTCCGCGAGCAGGACTACGACGAATACGTATACGACCTCAGCGTTGCGAACAACGACAATTTCGTCGACGGAGTCGGGGGCATCGTCCTCCACAACACCGACTCCGTCATGATAAGCCTTGGACAGGACATCTCGGTCGAGGACGCGATCACCCAGAGCTTCGACATCGAGGAGGCGATCAACGCTTCCTACGACGAGTTCGCTCGCGAGCAGTTGAACGCAGAGGACCACCGCTTCAAGATCGAGTTCGAGAAGCTCTACCGGCGGTTCTTTCAGGCCGGCAAGAAGAAACGTTACGCCGGTCACATCGTCTGGAAGGAAGGCAAGGAGGTCGACGACGTCGACATCACCGGCTTCGAGTACCAGCGCTCGGACATCGCGGAGATCACCAAGGAGGTCCAGCTGGAGGTGCTGGAGATGATCGTCAAGGAAGGCGACATCGACGGGGTGAGTGACTATCTTCACGAGGTCATCGAAGACTTCCTGGTGGGGAACATGAACTACGAGAAGGTCGCCATCCCGGGCGGGATCGGCAAGCGCCTGGACAACTACGACACCGACACCGCCCAGGTCCGCGGCGCGAAGTACGCCAACCTCCTGTTGGGGACGAACTTCCAGCGCGGGAGCAAACCCAAACGGCTGTACCTGAAGAAGGTCCACCCGGACTTCTTCGAGCGCGTCGAAGCGGAGACGGGACTCGATCCGGCCGAGGATCCGCTCTACGGAGCGTTCAAGCGCGACCCGGACGTGATCTGTTTCGAGTACGGAGAGCAGATCCCCGAGGAGTTCGAGATCGACTGGGAGAAGATGCTCGAAAAGACGCTCAAGGGACCGATCTCCCGCGTGATCGAGCCGCTCGGGATCTCCTGGGACGAGGTCAAGAGCGGGCAGGAACAGACCGGGCTCGGGCAGTTCATGTGAGCAGCTACGTGCTCAAGCGTCGCCCTCCGACTGGAAGGGTTCGCCGACCGCGCGCCGCGGGAGATGGGTGTACAACTCGGTGACCAGTTCCTCGACCGTATCGAACGTCTCCGCGTGTGAGCGGCCGATCGTTTCACCGAACGAGACGGTCCCGTCGGCCAGTTCGAGCGTCACGTCCGCGAACGCGCGCTCGGCCTGTACTCTCGTCAGCGGCAAGTCCTGTGGATCGATCGCCGTCTCGACGTCTTTCAGCCTCACTGAATCCTCCATCAACGATCAGTAGCTTTCGGCCGATATAAGTGTTCCTCTGGTTTCGTGGAAAAGTGACGTTTTAGATCCTCTGAGGCCGAAATAGCACAGAAACCGTAACACGGAACTTCGATCATCACAAACAAAATTTTGGGTAAGGGGAAACAGATTGTTCAGGAATGCGAAAGGGTTATGGGGTCGACGGCCCCATTTTCGGTTGACCTAGACCATGGCAGTACTCGAGATTTCGAATCTGCACGCAGAAGTCGCAGAAGACGGCGGCGAGACGATCCTGGAAGGGGTCGATCTCGAAGTCGAGTCGGGGGAGATTCACGCGCTGATGGGACCCAACGGGAGCGGGAAGTCCACCACGGCGAAGATCATCGCCGGCCATCCCGCCTACGAGGTGACCGAGGGTGAGGTGTTGATCCACCTGGACGAAGACGAGTTCGGCGAAGACTTCGAGATCCCCGAGGACATGCGCACCTGGAACCTGCTCGATCTGGAACCTAACGAGCGCGCCGCGCTCGGCGTCTTCCTCGGCTTCCAGTATCCCGCCGAGATTGAGGGTGTCACGATGGTGAACTTCCTTCGGACGGCACTCAACGCCAAGCTCGAAGAGCGCGAGGAGCTGTTCGAGGACGAGGAAGACGTCGAAGACGAGGACGAGGACGTCGGCTACGAGACCTCGCCGATGGAAGGACCAGCCGACGAGGGCGAGATCGGCGTTGCCGAGTTCCAGCAGCTCCTCCAGGAGAAGATGGAACAGCTGGACATGGACGAGAAGTTCGCCAATCGGTACCTCAACGCTGGCTTCTCCGGCGGGGAGAAGAAACAGAACGAGGTCCTGCAGGCCGCGATCCTGGAGCCGTCGATCGCCGTGCTGGACGAGATCGACTCCGGGCTCGACATCGACCGCCTGCAGGACGTCTCGAAGGGGATCAACGCCCTGCGAGACGAGCAGGGTGCCGGAATCCTCCAGATCACCCACTACCAGCGGATTCTCGACTACGTCGAGCCCGACCACGTCCACGTGATGCTCGACGGCGAGATCGCGATGAGCGGCGGCCCCGAACTGGCCGAGAAGCTCGAAGACAAGGGCTACGACTGGGTCCGCGAGGAAGTCTACAGCGCCGCGTAACCATAACAAGCTAGAGAAAGACCCTACCGTAAGGAGACAAATTAACACACATGAGTTCAGACGACCTCAAAGACACCGACACCGAGGCTCGCTTCGAGTTCAAGAAGGAGGAAAACTCCGCCTTCGAGACCGAGAAGGGCCTCACCGAGGAGACCGTCCGGGTCATCTCGGAGGACAAAGACGAACCCGAGTGGATGCTCGAGCGCCGCCTTCGAGCACTCGAACAGTTCCAACAGATGCCGATGCCGACCGACTGGCCCGGCCAGCCGGACCTCTCCGAGGTGGACATCGACAAGATCGTCCCCTACATCCGCCCCGATATCGAGACTCGCGGCGGCGCCGAGTCCTGGGAGGACCTCCCGGAAGAGATCAAAGACACCTTCGACAAGCTGGGCATTCCCGAAGCCGAGAAGAACGCCCTCTCGGGCGTCGGCGCCCAGTACGAGTCCGAGATCGTCTACCAGAACATGCAGGAACGCTGGGAGGAGAAGGGTGTCATCTTCATGGACATGGACAAGGCCGTCCAGGAGCACCCCGAGCTCGTTCGCGAGCACTTCATGACGAAGTGCGTTCCCCCGAGCGACAACAAGTTCGCTGCCCTGCACGGTGCGGTCTGGTCCGGCGGGAGCTTCGTCTACATCCCGGAGGACACGACCGTCGAGATGCCCGTCCAGGCGTACTTCCGGATGAACTCCGAGGGGATGGGCCAGTTCGAGCACACGCTCATCATCGCCGAGGACAACGCCGAAGTCCACTACATCGAGGGCTGTTCGGCCCCCCAGTACGCCGAGTTCAACCTCCACAGCGGTGGCGTCGAGGTGTTCGTCGGCGAAGGCGCACATGTCCAGTACTCGACGGTCCAGAACTGGTCGAAAAACACCTACAACCTCAACACCAAACGCGCCATCGTCGAGGCCGACGGCCGCATGGAGTGGGTGTCCGGCTCGATGGGTTCGAAGGCGACGATGCTGTACCCGGCGACAATCCTCAAGGGTCCCGGCGCGACTGACAACCACATCACCATCGCGTTCGCGGGCGAGGGCCAGAATATCGACACCGGCGCGAAGGTCTATCACAACGCCCCGAACACGAACTCGACGATCGAGTCGAAGTCGATTAGCAAGGACGGCGGCCGCACCAACTACCGCGGTCTCGTGCACATCAGCGACGGCGCCGAGAACTCCAAGACGAACGTCGAGTGTGACGCGCTGATGTTCGATAACGAGTCGACGTCGGACACGATGCCGTACATGGAGATCCAGGAGAGCAAAGTCGACGTCGCCCACGAGGCGACCGTCGGCAAGATCGGCGATGAGGACGTCTTCTATCTGCAGTCTCGCGGCCTGGACGACGACGACGCAAAGCAGATGATCGTCGCCGGCTTCATCGAGCCGATCACCGAGGAACTGCCCATCGAATACGCGGTCGAACTGAACCGTCTCATCGAACTGGAGATGGAGGGTTCGCTCGGGTAATCCCCGGTCGATATCATGAGCACGCAGGTACACGCAAATCTCACCGAGGAACAGGTACGGACGATCAGCGAAGATCTGGACGAGCCCGAGTGGCTGCTGGAGACGCGTCTGGACGCTCTGACGGCGCTCGACGATCTCGACATGCCCAGCGTCATCCGGACGCCGGGTCGCGACTGGACGAACCTCGACGCGCTCGAATACGAACGGATCGTCGATCCGCTCGATCGCGCCCAGGAGAAAGACCGCGTCGAAGCCGAAGGCGTCGACGTGCTGGAGTGGTCCGAGGCACTGGCCGAGCACGGCGACCTGATCGAGGAGACGTTCGGCAGCATCGTCGACCCCCAGCGGGACTACCTCACTGCGCTCTCGACGGCGCTTTTCAGCGCTGGCACGGTCATCTACGTCCCGGAGGGCGTCGACGCGGAAGACGTGAAGATCCGGACGCGGATGAACAGCCAGTCGCTGTTCAACTACACGCTGGTCGTCGCGGAGGAGTCGTCGTCGGTGACGATCCTCGAACGCCAGTCTACTGGCGACGGCGTGGACGGCAACCGCTACTACTCCGGGATCGTTGAAGTCGACGCGCGCGAGAACGCCCACGTCCAGTACGGCGCGCTGCAGAACCTCAGCGAGGAGACGTACAACTTCTCGGTCAAGCGCGGCCATGCCGATACCTACGCCACGGTCAACTGGATCGAGGGCAACATCGGCTCTCGACTGACAAAGACGAGCGTCGAAACGCGCCTGCTGGGCGACTCCAGCGAGTCGAAGATCGTCGGCGCGTTCTTCGGCCACGGGGACCAGCACTTCGATCTGGCCAGCCGTGTCTGGCACGAGGGCGAGCACACTGTCGCCGACCTCGTTACCCGCGGCGTACTGGACGATGAGGCACGCTCGGTCTACGAGGGCGTTCAGGACGTCGGTCGCGAAGCCTGGGACACCTCCTCGTATCAGCGCGAGAACACCCTGATGTTGAGCGACGACAGCGAGGCCGACGCCTCCCCGAAGCTGATCATCAACAACCACGACACCGAGGCCAGCCACTCCGCGACGGTCGGACAGGTCGACGCTGAAGACCTGTTCTACATGACTTCCCGCGGGGTCGACGAGAAACGTGCGACGGACATGCTCGTCGAAGGCTTCTTCGTGCCGGTCATGGAGGAGATCGCGGTCGACGAACTCCGCGAGGACCTGGACGAACTCGTCGTCGAACGACTGCAGCAGTAAATCCCTTTCCTGTCGGACGTTTCCGGCTCGTTGTCTGATCCGTTGCCACTCCCTCGTCGGCGTTTCGTCGACGCAGTGGCTCGCTCCGCTCGCCGTTTGCGTCAACAGAAAGCGCCCGGAGCGGGACTGAGCGATCCGAGTAGGTTCGCGAGGGCCGGGAGACCTCGTCTCCCGGAATTTGAACCGCACGAAGACTCGCTGACGCTCGTCTTCCAGGGTTCAAATCCGCTCTTAGGTATTTGCGGCTCGCGAATTTGCTCGCCGCAAAAGTACGCCCGGAGCGGGATTTGAACCCGCGTCACGACCGTGACAGGGTCGTATGATGGGCCACTACACCATCCGGGCTTGCTGCACTCATCCGTACCGGGGTCCTAGTATTAAGGCTTTCCAAACGAGGGCGCAGTGTGTGGCGTTCACTCACGTCACTCCGGGTGGGTCGCCATGGTCCGAACCGATTCGTAGTCAGGGTGGCCCGTTCGGCTCAGATATACCCAAACACCTTTGTCTGTGGTCCACGTACGCACAGGTACTGTTCGCGGGGTCGCCGATAGCTGTTGCAGGCGGTTTTGGCAAGCGTTAAATGCGTGCCGCCAATATGTGGCTGTAGTATCTCGAACAGCCTTCTCTAGCCGGTCAAACCCCCACCACACATGGTAGACGTAAGCCAACACGAACTCGTCCCGGACCACACCGTCCTCGACAGCGACGAACTCGAGGACGTACTCGCAGAGTACGACATCAAGAAAACCGACCTGCCGAAGATCAAACGCACCGACCCCGCGCTGCCAGACGAGGCCGAGGTCGGCGACGTGATCAAGGTCGAGCGCGATTCGCGAACCACAGACCGAGCGGTCGTCTATCGACTCGTCATCGAGTAAGCATGGATACAGAACAACGCCGAACCATTTCACGGGCATACTTCTCGAAGGATCGACTCGCCGAACACCACTTCCGGTCGTTCAACGCGTTCCTCGAACGCGGCATGCAGGAGGTCGTCGACGAGAAGGCGACCATCGAAACCGATATCGGGGACAAGGAAGGCCAGGAACCCGTCTGGGTCGAACTGGGCGACGTCCGCGTCGTCACGCCCCGGGTTCGGGAGGCCGACGGCTCCGAAGAACTGCTCTACCCCCAGGAAGCCCGGCTGCGGAACATCACCTACGCCGCGCCGGTCTTCATGGAAATGGCGATCGTCAAGGGCGGCGAGGAGGAGGAAGAACGCGTCGTCGACCAGACCGAGACCAAGATCGGCCGCATGCCGATCATGGTCGGCTCGCAGAAGTGCAACATCGCCGGCTTCTCCGAGAAGGAACTGATCGACATCGGTGAGGACCCGGCCGATCCCGGCGGCTACTTCATTGTCAACGGCTCCGAACGCGTGCTGATGACCAGCGAGGACCTCGCGCCGAACAAGATCCTCGCCGAATACGACACCAAATACGGCGACGAGGTTCAGGTCGCAAAGACCTTCTCCCAGCGCCGTGGCTACCGCGCGCTGGTGCTGACCGAGCGTACTCGCGACGGACTGCTTGAAGTGTCGTTCCCCTCTGTCTCGGGCTCGGTCAATTTCGTCACGCTCGTGCGCGCGCTCGGACTGGAATCCGACGAGGAGATCGTCCACCGCGTCAGCGACGACCCCGAGATCGTGAAGTTCATGCTCGAGAATCTGGAGGCCGCCGACGTCCAGACGACCGAGGAAGCCATCGAGAAACTCGGCAAGCGCGTCGCCTCGGGCCAGGGCAAAAACTACCAGCTCAAGCGCGCCAACTACGTCATCGACCGCTATCTCCTGCCGCACCTTCACGAGGAAGGTGTCGACGAAGAGGAGGTTCGGATCAACAAGGCCTACTACCTCTGTCGGATGGCCGAGGCCTGCTTCGAACTGGCGCTGGATCGCCGGGAGTCAGACGACAAGGACCACTATGCCAACAAGCGCCTGAAAGTCTCCGGTGACCTCATGCGAGACCTGTTCCGGACGGCGCTGAACAAGCTGGCGCGCGACGTGAAGTACCAGCTCGAACGCGCCAACATGCGCAACCGCCAGCTCTCCGTTTCCACGGTCGTCCGCTCGGACGTCCTCACGGAACGACTGGAACACCCGCTCGCGACCGGCAACTGGGTCGGTGGCCGTTCGGGCGTCTCTCAGCTCGTTGACCGGACGGACTTCATGGGAGTCCTCTCTCACTTGCGTCGGCTGCGCTCGCCGCTGTCGCGCAGTCAGCCACACTTCGAGGCGCGGGACCTGCACGCGACCCAGTGGGGTCGTATCTGCCCCTCCGAGACGCCGGAGGGTCCGAACTGTGGGCTGGTGAAGAACTTCGCGCAGGCGATGGAGCTCAGTCAGAACATCGAGGACGCACAGAATCTGAAACAGTCGCTCGCCGACATGGGAGTCCAGGGCATCCCCGGCATCGAGAGCATCGAAACACAGCAGCCCGCAGACGATTAAACAATGAGTCAGGGACGCGACGCGAAAGTCTACGTCAACGGAAGTCTGGTCGGGACACATCCCGACCCCGAACAGCTCGCCGAACAGATCCGCCAGGCCCGCCGCCGCGGCGAGGTCAGCGAGATGGTCAACGTTTCGGTCAAAGACCGAACGCGGGAAGTCATCATCAACGCCGACGCCGGTCGTGCACGGCGACCGCTTATCGTCGTCGAGGACGGCGAACCGCTGTTGACCGAGCGCGAGGTCGAACTGCTCGAGGAGGACGAGATCGACTTCCAGGATCTCGTCGACCGGGGCTATATCGAGTTCATCGACGCCGAGGAGGAAGAGGATATCCTCGTCGCTGTCGACCGCGAGGAACTCACTGCGGATCACACGCACCTCGAAGTCGATCCGCAGCTCATCTTCGGGATCGGTGCCGGGATGATCCCCTACCCCGAGCACAACGCGAGCCCGCGCATTACGATGGGGTCGGGGATGATCAAACAGTCGCTGGGACTGCCCAGCGCGAACTACCGGGTCCGACCCGACACCCGTCAACACTTGCTGCACTACCCGCAGCTGTCGATGGTCAAGACCCAGACGACAGAGCAGATCGGCTACGACGAGCGCCCCGCGGCTCAGAACTTCGTCGTCGCCGTCATGAGCTACGAAGGGTTCAACATCGAGGACGCGCTCGTCCTCAACAAGGGCTCGGTCGAGCGTGCGCTGGCTCGCTCGCACTTCTTCCGGACCTACGAGGGTGAGGAGCGACGCTATCCCGGCGGCCAGGAGGATCGCTTCGAGATCCCGGACGACGAGGTCCGGGGCGCTCGCGGCGAGGACGCCTACACCCATCTGGACGAGGACGGTCTGGTCAACCCCGAGACGCGCGTCGACGAGAACGCGGTCCTGCTCGGCAAGACCTCGCCGCCGCGGTTCCTCGAAGAGCCGGACGACATGGGCGGGCTCTCCCCCCAGAAGCGTCGTGAAACGTCGGTAACGATGCGGTCCGGCGAGAGCGGGATCGTCGACACCGTCACCCTGATGGAAGGCGAGGACGGCTCGAAGCTCTCGAAGGTCAAGGTCCGGGACGAACGGATCCCCGAACTCGGGGACAAGTTCGCCTCCCGACACGGCCAGAAGGGTGTCGTCGGCCACATCGCGCCCCAGGAGGACATGCCCTTCACCGAGGAGGGAGTCGTACCGGACCTCATCCTCAACCCCCACGCGCTGCCGTCGCGGATGACCGTCGGACACATCCTCGAGATGATCGGTGGGAAGGTCGGCGCGCTGGAAGGCCGCCGGGTCGACGGGACCGCCTTCACCGGTGAGGACGAGGAGGAACTCCGCGACTCGCTAGAGGAACACGGGTTCGACTCCAGCGGCAAGGAGACCATGTACTCCGGTGTCACTGGCGAGAAGATCGAGGCCGACATCTTCGTCGGCGACATTTTCTACCAGAAGCTCTACCACATGGTCTCGAACAAGATCCACGCCCGCTCGCGCGGACCGGTTCAGGTGCTGACCCGCCAGCCCACGGAGGGTCGCGCCCGCGAAGGTGGTCTGCGCATCGGAGAGATGGAACGGGACGTGTTCATCGGCCACGGCGCGGCGATGACGCTCAAAGAGCGACTGCTCGATGAATCCGACCGGGAGTTCATCCACGTCTGTGCCGAGTGTGGGATGACCGCCGTCGAGGACGTCGAGCAGCGCCGCGTGTACTGCCCCAACTGTGGGGAGGAGACCGACGTCCACGAGATCGAGATGAGCTACGCGTTCAAGCTCCTGCTCGACGAGATGAAAGCACTGGGCATCGCGCCGCGGATCGAACTGGAGGACGCAGTCTAAACCATGTCAGGACACGCACCGAAATCGATCGGGAGTCTCAGTTTCGGGCTGATGGATCCCGAGGAGTATCGCGACATGAGCGCCACGAAGGTCATCACGGCCGACACCTACGACGACGACGGGTTCCCCATCGACATGGGACTGATGGACCCGCGTCTGGGCGTGATCGACCCCGGACTGGAATGCAAGACCTGTGGCAAACACAGCGGCTCGTGTAACGGCCACTTCGGCCACATCGAACTCGCCGCCCCCGTGATCCACGTCGGCTTCTCGAAACTCATCCGCCGACTGCTGCGCGGGACCTGCCGGGAGTGTTCGCGGCTCACCCTCGACGAGAACGAACGCCAGGAGTTCCGCGACCGCCTCGACCGGACGCGCGAGCTCGGTGACGACCTCAACGACGTCACCAAGGCCGCGATCCGCCAGGCTCGCAAGAAGGACTACTGTCCCCACTGTGGCGCGGTGCAGTACGACATCAACCACGAGAAGCCGACGACCTACTACGAGGTCAAGCAGGTGCTCTCCTCGGAGTACCCACAGCGGATCGCCGCCGCGATGGAGCCCGACGAGGAAGACGACGAGCCGGTTTCGCCGCACGACCTGGCCGACGAGACGGGGATCGACGCCGGCCGGATCCAGGAGATCCTCTCCGGTGAGTTCCGTCCTCGCGAGGAGGACCGCCAGGCCATCGAGAAGGCCCTCGACGTCGATCTCACCGAGGAGGACATGGACAAGCTGATGCCCAGTGACATCCGGGACTGGTTCGAAGACATCCCGGACGAGGACCTGGAAGTGCTGGGGATCGATCCCGAGAAGTCCCGTCCGGAGTGGATGATCCTGACCGTCCTCCCCGTGCCACCGGTCACGGCGCGGCCGTCGATCACGCTGGACAACGGCCAGCGCAGCGAGGACGACCTCACGCACAAGCTGGTGGACATCATCCGGATCAACCAGCGGTTCATGGAGAACCGCGAGGCCGGCGCGCCCCAGCTGATCATCGAAGACCTCTGGGAACTGTTGCAGTACCACGTCACCACCTTCATGGACAACGAGATCAGCGGGACGCCGCCCGCCCGACACCGCTCGGGTCGCCCGCTGAAGACCCTCTCCCAGCGCCTGAAGGGCAAGGAAGGCCGCTTCCGTGGCTCGCTGTCCGGCAAGCGTGTCAACTTCTCTGCACGGACGGTCATCTCGCCGGACCCGACGCTCAGCCTCAACGAGGTCGGGGTTCCGGATCGGGTCGCCAAGGAGATGACCCAGACGATGAACGTCACCGAGCGCAACCTCGAAGAGGCGCGTCGGTACGTCCGAAACGGTCCCGAGGGCCATCCCGGCGCGAACTACGTCCGCCGGCCGGACAACCGCCGACTGAAAGTGACCGAGAAGAACTGCGAGGAACTCGCCGAGAAGGTCAAGCCCGGCTGGGAGGTCTCCCGGCACCTCGTCGACGGCGACATCGTGATCTTCAACCGCCAGCCGTCGCTGCACCGGATGTCGATCATGGCTCACGAGGTCGTGGTGATGCCGTACAAGACCTTCCGGCTCAACACCGTCGTCTGCCCGCCGTACAACGCCGACTTCGACGGCGACGAGATGAACATGCACGCGCTGCAAAACGAGGAGGCACGTGCGGAAGCGCGCGTGCTGATGCGCGTCCAGGAGCAGATGCTCAGCCCTCGCTTCGGCGAGAACATCATCGGGGCCATCCAGGACCACATCTCCGCGACGTACCTGCTGACCCACACCAATCCCACCTTCAACGAGACGCAGGCGCTGGACTTGCTGCGGGCGACCAGCGTCGACGAACTGCCGGAACCTGACGGCCACGAGGACGACGGTACGGAATACTGGACCGGCCGGAGCATCTTCTCGGAACTGTTGCCGGACGGACTGGATCTGGAGTTCACCTCCAGCGCCGACGACACGGTCGTCATCGAGGACGGCCAGCACGTCGAAGGGACGATCGACGAGGACGCCGTCGGCGCGTTCGGCGGTGAGATCGTCGACACGATCGCCAAGCAGTACGATCGCACGCGCGCCCGGATCTTCATCAACGAGGTCGGGACGCTCGCGATCCGGACGATCATGCACTTCGGGTTCTCGATCGGGATCGACGACGAGTCCATCCCGCCGGAGGCCCAGGAACAGGTCGACGAGGCGATCGAGAACGCCTACGCACGCGTCGAGGAACTCATCGAGACCTACGAGCGAGGCGAACTCGAATCCCTGCCCGGCCGGACCGTCGATGAGACCCTGGAGATGAAGATCATGCAGACGCTGGGCAAGGCCCGCGACAGCGCGGGTGACATCGCCGAGGACCACTTCGACGACGACAACCCCGCGGTCATCATGGCCGATTCCGGTGCGCGTGGGTCGATGCTGAACCTCACGCAGATGGCCGGTGCAGTCGGCCAGCAGGCAGTCCGCGGCGAGCGGATCAACCGCGGTTACGAGAACCGGACCCTCTCCCATTACCGTCAGAACGACCTGAGTGCGGACGCTCACGGGTTCGTCGAGCACTCCTACCGCGAGGGGCTGGAACCCAAGGAGTTCTTCTTCCACGCGATGGGTGGCCGCGAGGGTCTGGTCGACACGGCAGTCCGGACCTCCAAGTCCGGGTACCTCCAGCGGCGGCTGATCAACGCCCTCTCCGAACTCGAAACGCAATACGACGGGACCGTTCGGGACACCTCGGATACGATTGTCCAGTTCGAGTTCGGCGAGGACGGCACCTCGCCGGTCGAGGTCTCCTCGAGCATGGATGAGGACGCCGTCGACGTCGAGGACATAACCGAGCGGATCCTCGACGAAGAGTTCGCCGACGAGACCGAAAAACAGCAGTTCCTCGGCACCGAGAAGCGACCGACCAACCTCTCTGAGCACGCCGACGACTGGTGGCTCGCGGAGGGTGATGACTGATGAGCGAGACACAATACCACGCCACGGACCGATTCGAGTTCGTCGACGAGGACGTCGAACTCCTCGTCGAGGACACGGATCTGCCGCGACGCCTGAAAAACGAACTGTACGAGACGATCGACGATCGCGGCGGGATGGACCTGGAGGCCGTCGAAGAGGTCGCCTCCGCGGTCGAATCCCGGTACGTCAACACGCGCGTCGATCCGCTGGATCCCGTCGGGACCGTCTCCGCTCAGTCGATCGGGGAACCCGGGACCCAGATGTCCGTTCCATACGACGAGAAAGTTCTCGTCCGGCGCGACGGCGAGACTGACGTTACCGAGATCGGATCGCTGATCGACGGGCTGATGGCTGTGCGAGAGTCCGCCGACGTAGATGGACACGAAGTCACGTCTGGTCCCGAGGGCATGGAAGTGCTCTCGCTTCGAGCCGACGAGCGCGTCGAGTGGAAACCGCTCGAACAGGTAAGTCGCCACGAAGCGCCCGAGGAACTGCTCCGGTTCGAACTCGAATCGGGGCGGTCGATTCGAGCGACCAAAGCTCACTCGTTCGTCGTGCAAGACGACAGCGGTGACATCGTCCCGATCGCCGGTGACGAACTCGCTGTCGGTGACGAACTACCAGTCGCCGGCGAGTACGACGCGCGGGCCGGTGAAGCAGACGTTTCGACGCTGGAAGCCGAGACGGCGCTCACCGATGGAGGCGTTGTCGCTTCGAAAGCATCACAGCAATCGAGTATCGTCGGGACAGCCTCGTGGGACCGCATCGAGTCCATCGAGACCGTCGAGCCGGATCACGAGTACGTCTACGACTTCTCGGTGGCCGGGCTGGAGACGTTCACGACCGCGCAGGGCGTCGTGACCCACAACACGATGAACACGTTCCACTACGCGGGTGTTGCCGAGATCGACGTGACGCAGGGGCTGCCGCGGCTCATCGAGCTGGTGGACGCCCGGAAGACGCCGGACACCCCGATGATGACGGTCCACCTCGAAGACGAGTACGCGACAGAGCGCGAGCGCGCCCACGAGGTCGTCTGGAAGATCGAGGCGACGAAGATCCTCGCGCTGGGGGACATCTCCACCAACGTCGCGGACATGCTCGTCCAGATCGATCTCAACCCCGACACGCTGGCCGAGCGGTGGCCGACCGTCGACGACGTCGAGGCCGTCGCCGAGGAGATCGCCTCGACTATCGAGTCGGCCCTCGGCGTCCAGACCCGCCAGTCGGGGATGCTTATCGAGTTCGGCCCGGAAGAGCCGTCCTATCGCGATCTGCTGCAACTCGTGGAGGACCTCCGGGAGATCGTCTTCAAGGGGATCGAGGACGTCTCCCGCGTCGTCATCCGCAAGGAAGAGACCGAAAAGGGCGAGGAGTTCGTCCTCTACACCGAGGGATCGGCGCTGGGTGACGTGCTGGACATCGAGGGTGTCGATGCCTCCCGGGCGACCTGTAACAACATTCACGAGATATACCGGAACCTCGGAGTCGAGGCCGCTCGCGAGGCGATCATCGACGAGACGATGAACACTCTCGAAGAACAGGGGTTGGACGACGTGAACGTCCGCCACCTGATGCTGGTCGCGGACATCATGACCAACGATGGCGAGATCGAGTCGATCGGCCGCCACGGTATCTCCGGTAGCAAGGACAGCGTCCTCGCCCGGGCGGCGTTCGAGGTGACCGTCTCGCACCTGCTCGACGCCGCCATCCACGGCGAGGTCGACGGCCTCGACGGCGTCACCGAGAACGTCATCGTCGGCAAGCCGATCAAACTCGGCACCGGTGACGTCGATCTGCGGATGAACCCCGGCAAGGGCGGCTCCACGGACTGATATGACGGTCACGCTCAGCGACGAGGCGCGCCAGCTCATCCCGATCATCGAGGACGAGACCGGCGCGACCGTTCGTGATTGCGTGATCGACGCGGAGTTCGATCGCCTGCTCGTGCTTGTGAAAGCCGGCGAGATGGCACAGGCGATCGGCCCCGGCGGCGAGACCGTCCGCACGCTCGAAGACCGCCTCGACCGATCGATCAAGTTCGTCGAAGACGGCCCCACGCCCGAGGACGTCATCGCCAGCGCGCTCGCCCCCGCCGCGGTGTACAACGTCACGATTAGCGAGAACGATGACACCGTCGCCTACGTCGAGGTCGATCAGAACGACACCGGCATCGCGATCGGCAAAGGCGGGCGAAACATCGACGCCGCGCGGACGCTGGCCAAGCGCCATTTCGACATCGACGACGTCGAGTTGACCTGAGCGGGTCGACTGCCGATTCTCCGAGTGGGGCCGTCCCCATACTGTCGGTAACATTTCGGCAGGATTTCGCCACCAGGTGTGGCGAAAATATCCACGAACGTACAGCCGGCAGTATCACTCGCTGGGACAGGGGGGCTCACTTCTGTTGTGGATCGTGATCGCCCGGATTTCACTCGTAATGCGCTCGCCGTCGTGCGATACAGTCAGGTTCGCCGTCGCCGTCGATCCTGGCTCGAGCGTGCCGTCCCACTCGCCGGTGTCGATGAACGTGAGCCGCTCCGATCCGTAGCGGTCGAGTGTTGCCGTCCCGTTCGACAGTCGGCGTCCGTCGACAGCCAGCATCCACGAGAGCGTCCGTTCGCCGCTGGCGTTCCCCGATCGTTCGAGAATAGTGCTCCCCGCGAGTTGCCAGCTTTCGGGCATCGGTACGGTGCTGACACAGCTCGTTGTCCCGTTTCCGGAGAGCGCCTGCTCGAGCGACAGCGCGTTGACCGACACGCGAGGTTCGAACTCGGCGACGGTCGCGTCTACAGTCCCGCCTCCATTACCGCCACCCGTTGAGGCGAGCCACAGGACGCTGTAGCCGAGCAGCCCGACGACGAGGACGAGACCGACACCGGCGATCAGGGCGATCCGGCGCATGGCGTTTGGAACTCACAGGTTCGGCATATGTTTTACCATTGCACAGCCGCATCGGGCACGCCGCGGCGGGGCGCACGGATGTGACCCATCACCACGCGAAACCGCCGGACGACCGCCTGGGAACCAGCCACACGGCGTGGGATCCAAAAGAAGACGCTTAAGTGCCTCGGCAGGGTAGGCAAGCGTACTATGGCGAACGGCAAATACGCCGCACGCAAACTCAAGAAGGACCGCCAGAAGCACCGGTGGTCCGACTCTGATTACGCGCGCCGAGAGCGTGGGCTGGGCGAGCAGTCCGACCCCCTCGAGGGCGCCCCCCAGGGTCGAGGTATCGTACTCGAGAAAGTCGGCATCGAGGCCAAACAGCCCAACTCGGCGATCCGGAAATGCGTCCGGGTTCAGCTGATCAAGAACGGCAAACAGGTCACCGCGTTCGCACCGGGCGACGGGGCGATCTCGTTCATCGACGAGCACGACGAGGTCACCATTGCCGGGATCGGTGGCGCGAAGGGTCGCGCGATGGGTGACCTCTCGGGTGTCAACTACAAGGTCGAGAAGGTCAACGGCGTCTCGATGATCGAGCTCGTCCGCGGAAACGCCGAGAAGCCGGTGCGATAACCATGTCTGAGGCAGAATCTTCCGAATCCGAGTCCGAGACTGGCGCACAGCTGTTCGGCGTCTGGTCGGTTGACGACATCGAGTTTCGCGATCCCTCGACCGAGCGGTACATCACGGTCACGCCGATCGCGCACACGATGGGTCGCCACGCGGAAAAACAGTTCAAGAAAAGCGATATCTCGATCGTCGAGCGGCTCATCAACCGTCTGATGCAGACCGACGAGAACACGGGCAAGAAACAGCAGACGACGCGGATCGTCCGCGAGGCCTTCGAGATCGTTCACGACCGCACCGAGGACAACCCCGTCCAGATCCTCGTCCGTGCCGTCGAGAACAGCGCCCCGCGCGAGGAGACCGTCCGCCTGAAGTACGGTGGCATCTCCGTCCCCAAGGCCGTCGACGTCGCGCCCCAGCGTCGCGTCGACCAGGCCCTGAAGTTCATCGCCGAGGGCGTCTACAACAGTTCGTTCAAGACGACGACCGACGCCGCCGAAGCGCTCGCCCAGCAGCTCGTCGGCGCCGCGAACAACGACGTTCAGACGTACTCCGTCTCCCAGAAAGAGGAGAAAGAGCGCGTCGCCGCTGCCGCGCGGTAACTCTCCTGTCTCTTCTGTTTGCCTCGATCAGGGCAGTTTTGCCCGGCGATTCCGAGCATACCGTATGGACTGTCAAGGGTATTCTCGTCGCCAGGTGCTGGCACTGGCTGGCGCCGCCGGAGTGGCGGGATGTAACGCAGTTGGTCGGTTTGCGACGCCGACGACCCGACCGTTGACCGAGCAGTACGATCTGACAGTGTCGCACGGATCGCCGGCGCCCGACTCCGAGTGGATGGCCCCGACGGACGCGCCGCCAGCACTTGGCGCGGAGGTGCTGGTTGCGAACCTCGAGATCCCGTGGGATCTGTCGGTGACAGCGGACGGAATGACGTTCGTCACCGAGCGTGTCGGCCGCCTGCGGGCGTTCGACGGTGACGGGACGCGGGTGATCGCCGAGCCCTCGGACGCGATCGACGCCGAGGCGATCGAACCGGGCGAGGACCACGACAGCTGGTGGGTCAAAGGCGGCGAGGGTGGGACGCTCGGCGTCGCAGCCCATCCCCGCTATCCGGATCCGCCCGTGGTCTACGTCTACTACACCGCCGAGACCGACGCCGGGAAGCGAAACCGCGTGGTCGCGCTCGACGTCAGCGCCGAGGAACCCGCGGAAACCGAGACCGTCGTCGTCGGGGATATCCCGGCCGACGGGATCCACAACGGGGGCCGGATCGCGTTCGGACCGGAACACTACCTGTGGGTGACCTGTGGCGACGCCGGCGAGGCCCGGACTGCACAGGATCCGTCGACGCTGTCCGGTACCGTGCTCAAACTCACTCCGACCGGCCAACCGGCCCCGGACAACCCCGATCACGGAGGCGATCCGCGTGTACACACGTACGGCCACCGAAACCCCCAGGGAATCGTCTGGCTGCCCGACGGGACGACCGTCGTGACCGAGCACGGTCCGGACGGTCGGGACGAACTCAACAGACTCGAAGCCGGGGCGAACTACGGCTGGCCGGACGTTCGTGACCGCGACGCCTATCTCGACGCGCCCGAGATCCATCCGCCGCTGGCGAACTCGGGGCCACGCCCCTCCTGGGCACCGACAGGGGCCGCCTTCTACACCGGCTCGGACGTGCCCGGACTGACGAATCGGCTGCTCGTCGGCGGTCTGGGCAGTCAACGAGTGCTCGTCGCGACGCTGACGCCACCGGGCGAGACACGCCCGCCGGTCGAGAACGGAACGAGACACGACAGCGACTACACCGACGACGCCTACACCGTGACCATGCACCCCCTCCTGGAGAACGAACTCGGCCGGATCAGGCACCTCGAACAGGGGCCTGACGGCGCACTCTATGCGATCACGTCCAATCGTGACGGCCGGGCAGACGGTCCATTCCCGAAGGACGGCGACGACGTACTCGTGCGACTGGGTTGATCGCCCACGGGAGGGCCGACTAGTCGGCAGCCTGCCGGTCGTCGAGTGCGTACTCGCGGGTCAACTCGACCATCGACTTGCGGTACGCGCTCGCGTCGGGGTCCGGGTCGAGCGTCAGGAACCGATGTTTGAATCCCTCTAGACTGACGTTCGGCGCGTCTCGTGCGGCTGCGTGCGCGAGGTCGTACAGCGGGTGGCCTGCTTCGAGGAGCTCGTGGCGCTCCGACAGCGCCAGCGCGAAGGCGGCGTTGACTGCGGTAATGTCGGGATCCGACGCCGACGTGCGTCGCGTCCAGGCTGGCGCGGGATCGACCGGTCGATCGGCGAGCGCGGCGGCCAGCGTCGATTCGAAAAACCGGACTAGCTTCTCGCCGGGGGCGAGCCCGACCCACAGGTCGTCGGCGTAGATGTCCTTGACGTGGTTCGCGATCTGATAACAGTGGGTGATCTTCCGGCGCTCGACGCTCTGGCCGGCTAGCGCCAGGAAGAGCACCTCGTCAGTCGACTGCACGTGTGAGGGGTGGCGGCGCTCGTGGCGGTACATGTGCGCGAACTCGTGTAGGGCGAGTTCGCGAGCCATCGCGCTCGTGGCTGCCTGTTTCGAGATGATCAGTTGATGCGCGCCGTCGTCGTGGCTGACCCGCGTCCGTTCGTCGGGGTCGGTCCGAATCTCGACGTGGACCGGCCGCTGGAGTTCGTGCTCGGTCTCGAAGAGACTCGCCGCCCCGAGGAACGGTTCTGCCGGGCCGCTACCCCGGACCCGTATGTCCATGCGTGTCGTTCACAAGGTTCGGAGACGTATCACTGTTGCGGGCCGAACAAACCGTATTCGATCCAGGCGACCCGGACGCCGAGTGCCAGGCCGATAGCGACGAGGAGAGCGCCACTGACGTTGCCGGCGAGCACGTATAGCAGCCCGATTCCCGTTGCCGCGATCGCGAACAGAAGTTCGACCTTCGGCGAGATCGTCGGGAACCACCCGTCGACCGCCGGGCTCGGCTGTTGTCCCGGCGGTGGTTCGCCGAAGCCCTCGTCGAGTTTCGCTTCGAGATCGGCGAGTGCCTGCCGGGCCGTCGGACCCCTGCCGACTGGCTCGCTGTTCTCTTCGACGGCTACCCACTCCTCGTTCACTTCCCGTAGATGGATAGACCGCTCTTTAGGCATAGGGGTCTATAGGCTCCCCTGGACGTAAAGCGTCGGGGTCGGGACAGTCGCCCTCTTTCGAGCCTCCGTGTTCGGGTCCCAATAGCACGCTCCACTGAAAGATCACCCCTTAACGATCGTTCTCTTTCCAGCTCCCATGTTCGCGCGCCTGTATAGCGCACTCACGCGGAAACACCGAAAGATCGCTCCTATGCAGTCGTTCTCTTTCGAGCCTCGCTGTTCGCGTGCTAATCGCACGCTCACACCGAAACGCCGTTGGAGACTTCCTTCCGGTCGTCTCCAACGAGCTTCCGCGTTCGTGCGCCTGTATAGCGCACTCACGCGGAAACACTACCCTTTTGACTCTCCTGCCGGTAGGGGCGCGTATAATGGGCCGACGCAAGAAAATTGTCCAGGAATGTGAGACGCTGATGGACAAACCGGAGAACATCCGGAACATCGCCATCGCTGCTCACGTCGACCACGGCAAGACGACGCTGACAGACAACCTGCTGGCCGGTGCCGGCATGATCGCCGACGAGGGCGAGGCGACGAAGCTGATGATGGACACCGAAGAGGACGAACAGGAACGCGGGATCACCATCGACGCGGCTAACGTCTCGATGACCCACGAGTACGAGGGGACCAACCACCTCATCAACCTCATCGACACGCCGGGCCACGTCGACTTCGGTGGCGACGTCACCCGTGCGATGCGCGCTGTCGACGGCGCGCTGGTGGTCGTCGACGCCGTCGAAGGCGCGATGCCCCAGACCGAGACGGTGCTGCGACAGGCGCTCCGGGAGGGCGTCAAGCCGACGCTGTTCATCAACAAGGTCGACCGCCTCATCTCCGAACTGCAGGAAGGTCCCGAGGAGATGCAGGAACGACTGCTCTCGGTCATCCACGACGTCAACGAGCTCATCCGCGGGATGACCAAAGAGATGGACGACATCGAGGACTGGACGGTTTCCGTCGAAGAGGGGACCGTCGGCTTCGGGTCCGCCCTCTACAAGTGGGGTGTCTCGATGCCGTCGATGCAGCGCACTGGGATGGACTTCGGCGAGATCATGGAACTCGAACGCGCCGACAAGCGCCAGGAACTCCACGAGCGCACGCCGCTCAGCGACGTCGTGCTCGACATGGTCTGTGAGCACTTCCCGAACCCGGTCGACGCCCAGCCCCGTCGTGTCCCGCGTATCTGGCGCGGTGACGCCGACTCCGAACTCGCCGAAGACATGGCACTGGTCAACGAAGACGGCGAGGTCGTGTTCATGGTCACTGACATTTCGATGGACCCCCACGCTGGCGAGATCGCGACGGGTCGTGTCTTCTCCGGGACTCTCGAAAAGGGCCAGGAGCTGTACGTCTCCGGGACGGCCGGCAAGAACCGCCTGCAGTCCGTCGGGCTGTTCATGGGCGGCGAGCGCGAGGAGGTCGAGCGCGTTCCCGCCGGGAACATCGCCGCTGTCACCGGTCTCAAGGACGCTATCGCCGGTTCGACGGTCTCCAGCGTGGAGATGACGCCGTTCGAGTCGATCGAGCACATCTCCGAGCCGGTCATCACCAAGTCCGTCGAGGCTCAGAGCATGGACGACCTGCCGAAGCTCATCGAGACGCTCCAGCAGGTCGCCAAAGAGGACCCGACGATTAACATCGAGATCAACGAGGACACCGGGGAACACCTCATCTCCGGGCAGGGCGAACTTCACCTCGAAGTCGTCACTCAGCGCATCGAGCGCAACCAGGGCATTCCGGTCAACACCGGCGAACCGATCGTCGTCTACCGCGAGGCCCCCCAGACTGCGAGCCGCGAGGTCGAGGGCATCTCGCCGAACCGCCACAACCGCTTCTACATCACAGTCGAGCCGCTCGACGACGATATCGTCGAAACGATCAAACGTGGCGAGGCATCGATGGACATGCCCGAACTGGAGCGACGTGAAGCCCTCCAGGAAGCCGGCCTCGACAAGGACACCTCCCAGGAGGTCGAGCACATCCACGGATCCAACATCTTCATCGACGACACGAAGGGGATCCAGCACCTCAACGAGACGATGGAACTCGTCATCGAGGGGCTCGAAGAGGCGCTCAACGACGGCCCCCTCGCAAACGAGCCAGTCCAGGGGTCGCTCATCCGTCTGCACGACGCCCGCCTGCACGAGGACGCCATCCACCGCGGTCCCGCGCAGGTCATTCCGGCAGTCCGACATGCCGTTCACAACGCCCTGATCGACGCCGAGATCCGCCTGCTCGAGCCGATCCAGGACGTCCGCATCGACGTGCCCAACGATCACATGGGGGCTGCCTCGGGCGAGATCCAGGGCCGTCGTGGCCGCGTCGACGACATGTACCAGGAAGGCGACCTCATGGTCGTCGAAGGCATCGCGCCGGTCGACGAGATGATCGGCTTCTCCAGCGACATCCGGAGCGCGACCGAGGGCCGTGCCTCCTGGAACACGGAGAACGCTGGCTTCCGCGTGATGGCTGACAACCTCCAGCCCGAGAAGATCATGGAGATCCGCGAGCGCAAGGGCATGAAGACGGAACTGCCCGAAGCCGTCGACTACTTCTAGACCACGGCGCTCGCCCCGGTCTTTTCTCAGCTTCTCTCCGGCCGCTATCGGGCACACGCGGCCCGAGATCACCCGAACCGGTCGAGTCCTGCCTGTCGTCGCTTGTAGCCGCTCGGATCGCGCTGCCAGGCGCTGCTGACCGATCGCTCTCTCTCGCGATCGAACGCAGGCGGCTCTGCCGGCTCGTGACCCGGACACTCGGGACCGCACTCGACCGCGGGTTCGACGATCCGATCGTGAAACGCACAGAACGGCACGGTCGCTGCTCGTGGGCCACCCGTCGGCTCGCAGTTCGCACACGCCGGCAGTTCGGTCGGCCGCCAGCCCTTGCCGTACGCGCGTTCGGCCAGTCGCCGTCGAGCGCGCCGTTTCCCTTCGGCGTCGACGAGACGGATCTCCGTCCGCCCGGGATGCTCCGCGACGATCTCGGTCCCGTCAGCCGCGGGATCGAGCGCTTCCGGTTCGCGGATCACCTCACGGTCTCCGGCTTCGGGATCGAACCGCCAGACGCCGACCGCCTCCGGGATGCGATTGAGGTGTGCGCCGGTAACGTACGACCCCGTCGCAAGGACCACCTCGTCGAACAGTCCCAGCGCCACGTCCTGCCGGAGCTGACGCTGGAGGTCGCCCGGCCGGTCGAGATCGGGCTTGTTCTCGATGCCGACGAGCCGATCGAACCACTGGTCCGGATAGCGAGCTGTCTGCCGGACTCGAAGGCGACCGTCCCGTCGCTCGCGCTCGAAGAACCCGATGTCGACGCCGCGTTCGACCAGCGACCGGGCCCGTTCCGGCCGGAGATCGGGGAAGACGCTCCGCCAGTCGCGGGCGCGACCGACGCCGACATCCGCTTCGATGGCCCGGTCTGGTATCGTCCGGTCGGTAATCGCTGCCCGCTTCTCGAACTCCGGTCCGGGTTCGAGTACGACCGTGTCGACGATCCGCCTGCCGTGAACGCTCGCGCCGAGCTGGCGGCCGAGCACCCGCTGGTCGGTTTCGAGTGTGGCACACAGCGCCAGTTCGAACCCGTATTCGCGCACGTCGAGAGATTCGTCCCGACGGGCAAAAGCGTCTCGCCGCGATATACGCGATTCTGCAATCCCTCTCTATACGCGATTCTGTAACCCCGTATATAGGGGGGCGGTGTCACAGACGGGTGTGGAGAAGAATCGGGCGCGTGACGCCGTGCAGACCCTCTCATATTTGAACCTGCCGCTGCAGGGTGGGGGTTCTCACGCGCTGGGAATGTGGCGTTTGTTTACTAAGATAAGGCTCTGTTTTCCGAGTGAAGAGTAACCCCACACCCGATATATGGGGGTCATACAATGACAGATGGATGGAATATAGTCGTCTGCGTCAAGCAGGTACCCGACGCGGACGACGTCTCGATAGACCCGGAAACGGGACGGTTGAATCGCTCCGACGCCGAGGCCGTGATGAACGCCCCGGATTACAACGCGGTCGAAGCGGCGCTGGAACTGCGCGACGAGGTCGGCGGGACGGTGACGGCCCTCTCGATGGGACCACCGAACGCCGACGCAGTGTTGCGCGTGGCCGTCGGGATGGGTGCCGACGACGGCGTGCTCCTGTCGGACCCGGCCTTCGGTGGCAGCGACACCTGGCCGACGAGCCTCGCGCTCGCACGCGCGGCCGAAGAACTGGACGCTGACGTGGTCTTCGGCGGCGAGGAGACGACCGACTCCTCGACCGGCCAGGTCCCGCCGGGGATCGCCGCCCACAACGGCTGGGCGCAACTCACCTACGTCGAAGAACTCGAGTCGCGCCCGGAGGAGGACAAGCTCGTTGCCAAACGTGACGTCGAGGGCGGCTACGAGCGCGTCGCCGCCGAACTCCCGGTCGTCGTCGCGATGGGCTTCGGCGAGAACGACCCCCGTCCCGCGGGGCTGCACCGGAAGATCTACGCCGAGACCGACTTCGAACCCGAGACCTGGACGGCCGAAGATCTCGGCATCGAGGACGAGGTCGGGCTTGCCGTCTCCCCGACGCAGGTCGGTGGGATGGACACGGCCGATCCGGTGCCGCGCGAACAGGAGGTCGTCGACGAAACCGACGAACTCGCCGAACAGATAGCGGAGGTGCTCTGAGATGGCAGCCACGAGTGACACCAGTGCCGACATCGAGGAACACGAGGACGTCTGGGTGTTCGTCGAGCAGCACGACGGTGAAGTCGCGAATGTCACCTGGGAACTGCTGAGCAAGGGCCGGGACCTGGCCGACGAGCGCGGCGAGAACCTCGTCGCCCTGGTGATGGGCGAGAACATCGACGAGACGGACATCCCCGAACAGTGCATCGCACGCGGGGCCGACAAGGTACTGATCGCCGACGATCCGGTCTTCGAGCCCTATCGATCGGATCCCTACGGCGAGCAGTTCCGTCACCTCGTCGAGACGCACAAACCTGCCATCGCGCTCATCGGCGGGACGCACACCGGCCGGGACTTCGCCGGCCGCGTCGCGGTACCGACCCACGCTGGCCTGACCGCCGACTGCACCGAACTGGAGATGGAAGACGGCCGCTACGAGATGCGCCGACCTGCCTTCGGCGGGGACGCGCTGGCGACGATCATCTGCCCGGAGCACCGTCCACAGATGTCTACCGTCCGTCCCGGGGTGTTCCCGGCGGCCGAACCGGATGCGGATCGCGACGGTGAGATCGAGGAGGTCGAGGTCGTCGTCGACGAAGCGGACACGATGACCGAGGTGCTCGAACGCGAGGTCGGCGACGTCGCCGACATCACTGACGCCGACGTCGTCGTCGCCGGCGGGATGGGCGCTGAAGGCGACTTCGAACCGCTGTGGGAACTGGCCGACCTGCTGGACGGCGAGGTCGCCGCGACCCGCGACGCCGTCGAGGAGGGCTGGATCGAACCCGCCCGTCAGGTCGGGCAGACCGGCAAGACGGTCCGCCCGAAGCTGTACATTGCCGCCGGCATCTCGGGTGCGATCCAGCACCTCGAAGGGATGGACGACAGCGAGACGGTCATCGCGATCAATACTGACCCCAACGCACCGATCTTCGACAACGCTGACTACGGTATCGTCGGGGATCTCCACGAGGTCATCCCCGAGTTGATCGAGTACTTCCAGGAGAACGAGGAGGCGATTCCAGCATGAGTGAGACCCCGAACTACGACAGCGAGTACGACGCGATCGTCGTCGGCGCGGGACTGGCCGGGTCGACGGCCGCACTGACGATGGCTCGCGACGGACTGGACGTGATCATGATCGAGCGCGGCCCGTCACCGGGAACGAAAAACGTCTTCGGTGGCGTGCTGTACACGCCCCGGATCCGTGAGCTGACGGACTTCGACGACGCCCCGAAGGAACGGTACGTCGCCAAGAAGACCTACAGTATGCTCAGCGAGGAGGGTGACGAGACCTCGATGTCGATCGCGCCCTCGTCCTGGCGCGAGGAGCCCCACAACAACTCCTGGATGGTCCTGCGTGCGGACTTCGACGAGTGGTTCGCCGAGCAGGCCGTCGAAGCAGGCGCGATGTTGGTCACCGAGACGACCGTCACGGATCTCATCAAGGAGAACGGCGAGGTCGTCGGCGTCGAGACCGACCGGCCCGACGGCGAACTCCGCGCGCCCATGGTCGTTCTCGCAGAGGGGGCTAATTCCCTGGTCAGTGAGGCCGCCGGTCTCAAGGACCGAGACGACCGGGACAACGTCGCCGTCTCGGTCAAAGAGGTTCGCAAGTACGACCGCGAGAAGCTCGAAGACCGCTTCCACATCGACGGCGACGCCGGGCTGGCCGCCCACTACTTCGGGGACGGCGCCTGCGGCGACGCCGTCGGCGGCGGCTTCCTGTACACCAACAAGCGAACCGTCTCGATCGGCGTCGTCTACTCAATCGAGGACGCTGCCCACGACAAGAAGACGCCCGACGAAGTGCTGGAGGAGTTCAAACAGCACCCCGCGGTCGCGCCGCTGGTCCGTGGCGGCCGGATGGTCGAGTACTCCGCCCACGCCATCCCGGAGGGTGGACCGGACTCGATGCCCGAACTGGTCCACGACGGTGCGGTCATCGTCGGTGACGCGGCTGGCCTCGTGCTCAACAGCGGGGTTCACCTCGAAGGGACGAACATGGCCGTCGAGAGCGGCTATCACGCCGGTCGGGCCGTCGCCGACGCGCTCGCACAGGGTCGGACCGACGAGGCCGCGCTGGCGAGCTACGAGACCAACCTCCGGGACTCCTATGTCGTCGAGAATCTCGAACACTACGGCTGGTTCATGGACACCGCCGCCGAGGAGAAGGAGTTCCTGTTCGACGACCTGCCGCGAGCGCTCGGACGGGCCGGCGACGCGTACTTCAAGATGGACAACACGCCGAAAGACGAGCACGTCTCAGAGGCCAAGAGTCACATCCTCGATGCGACCGGCGGCTGGCTCGGCGCCGCAAAGAAAGCCTGGAAGTTCCGTAAAATGCTATCCTAACAATGAGCACCGCAAAACCCAACGTTCCGGACACCCCCGAGATAGAGCGCGAATCGATCGAAGACCGCCTGTACACGGTCAAGTACAGCGACAGTGGCGAGAGTCACCTCGACGTCAAGGTCGAGGGGATCTGCGAGGAGAAGTGTACGAACTACGAGTGTGTCAACGCCTGTCCCGCCGACGTCTGGCGAGCAGAGGAGGGCGGCGTGCCGACGATCGCCTACGAGAACTGCCTCGAGTGTGGCACCTGCCGGTTCGCCTGCCCGCACGGCAACGTCGAGTGGGAATACCCCGAGACCGGCAACGGGGTCTCCTACAAGTTCGGGTAGTGCGAGGTTCTGACCGAAGGGAAGAACCTCGGATTGTGCGAGCGGTAACGCCGCGAGCAGCGAGACGCCGAGCGCGGGTCTCGAATAGCGAACGGCAGAGTCGCGAAGACGGCCAAAGCGAATCCTCGGAAAGCAAGCGGTGGGCAAACGAATCCTTGGCTACAGCTGTTTCTCGAACTGGATCAGTTCGTACTCGCCGAACGACCGCCGGTCCTGCTCCTCGAAGCCATGGGCCGGGTAAAACTCTGTCGCCGCCTGCTGACGGCGGGCCGTCTCCGCAAGCAGTCGCGTCGCGCCACGTTCGCGGGCGGCCTGCGCCAGCCGATCCAGCAGCGCCGAACCGATCCCGCGGTGCTGATAGGCGGGATCGACGCGCATGCGGAACACCTCGGCAGTCTCGCCGTCGACCGTGAGCCCGCCCATACCGACGATCTCGCCGTCGAGGTCGGCGACCAGGAACTCCCCGCCGGAGTCGAGATACTCGGCCTCGATCCGGCGAAGGTCGTCGATCCCGGGCACGTCCTCGGGATCGGTCCCCTCGGCGGCCATCGCCCGCTCGTTCAGCGCCAGCACGGCGTCCGAATCGTCGGGATCGAACCGGCGAATCGTGGCGTCGGTCACGCGAACTCGGTGTCCTCGCGCGTGGTGACCTCGCCGAACAGGAACTCGGCGTGTTCCAGCGCGTACTCGCGATGGTCGTCCTCGATCGCGCCAGTGGCGTCTTCGAGGAGGATCGGCCGGTAATCACGCAGCCCGGCACTGGAGGCCGTATGCAGGACACAGACGTTCGCCAGCGTGCCGGCGATCACCAGGTCGTCGATCCCGCGGGCGTTCAGCCACCCTTCCAGCTCGGTTTGATAGAAGGCGTCGTAGGTGTGTTTCTCGACGATCAGATCCGCGTCGTCGGGGTCGAGCTCCTCGACGAGTTCGGCTTCCCAGGAGTCTTCGAGGACGTGTTCGCCCCAGCGCTCGAACTCGTCGTAGTAATGAGCGTCCTCGAACTGCTCGGGCGGGTGGACGTCACGGGTGAACACGACGGTCGCTCCAGCCTCGCGGGCCCGGTCGACCAGGTCGACGCAGGGCTCGATCGCCGCCTCGCTGCCGGGCGCGTAGAGGCTCCCCTCGGGGTGGCAGAAGCCGTTTTGCATGTCGACCACGACGACCGCGGTCGAGTCCGGATCCAGTTGCATACGCGAGTCTATGGATTCGGAACCGAAGATAGTTGTGCCGTATCGCGTGTGCTTTTGTACTGTCAATCCGTGGGCCGAGATATGCGTTTCCGAACCGCCCTGTTCGTCGGCTTCGTCGCCGCCGTCGCTGTCGCGTCCGTCGGGACGGTCGCCAGCGGTGCCGCGACTGTCGACGCCCCGAGTGATCAGACAAGCGAACCCGTCGCGGACGAGCATCTGCCCGATCCCGAGACGGATCGGCTGGGCTGGGAGAACGGCGTCTGGTACAACGAATCGATCGACGTGACGCCCGAGGACGGGCTCAACGAGACCGAACTCGACGCCGTCGTCGCACGGGGGATGGCCCGTGTCGAGTACGTCCGCGGACTGGAGTTCGAAGAGACGCCACCGGTTGCGGTCATCAGTCGTGACGAGTTCCGCGAGGAGGCTGGCAGTCTTTACGGGAACGTCACCGCGAGTCAGCGAATCGCGGAGAACGTCTACTACGAGGCGCTGTTGATGGTCGATGAGTCGACCGACGCCGTTGGCGTCCAGGAGTCGAACACCGCTGGCGGCGTCGGGGGCTACTACGATCCCGCGAACGGTGAGATCAAGATCGTCTCCGAGAACACGACGACGCCGCAGATGGACGAGATCACGCTCTCTCAGGAGCTGTTCCACGCCCTGCAGGACCAGAAGTTCAACATCTCGTCGTACCCGAGTGAGACGACGGAGAACGTCAACGCCCGCAACGGCATCATTGAGGGCGACGGCAACTACGTCGACTACCTGTATCAGCAATCCTGTGAAAACGAGTGGGAGGGTGAATGCATCATGCCCGAAGAGAGCAGCGTTCCGTCCGATTTCGACCCCCATCTCGGACTGTACCAGATCCAGCTCCAGCCCTACAGCGACGGCCCCGCGTTCGTCAGTGACCTCCACGAACAAGAGGGCTGGGAAGCAGTAAACGAGGTTTACGAGAACCCGCCGGCCTCGACCGAGCAGATGATCCACCCCGACAAGTACGGCGAGGACACGCCCACGACCGTGACTGTCGAAGACACCTCGGGCGAGGACTGGCGGCCGCTGGACGTCGAGAACGGGACCGATTACGAGTCCTTCGGCGAGGCCGGACTCTACGTGACGCTGTGGTATCCAGGCTACGAGATCCTGTCTGAAGGTGGGGACGAAGACGACATAATCATTCCGTACAGGAACCATCTGAACCCCGCTGCCGGTGGCCTCGACGAACAGGATCCGTACAATTACGACTACCGTTACACGGCGGGTTGGGATGGCGACAGGCTCGTCCCGTACGTGACCGACGAGAGTTTCGAGACCAACGAGACCGGCTACGTCTACGAACTGGTCTGGGACTCGGAGAACGACGCTGCCGAGTTCCTTGAAGGCTACCAGCAGCTCCTCGACTACCGCGGCGCACAGCCCGTCCCCGACAACGAGAGTACCTACCGGATCCCCGACGACGCACGATTCGGTGACGCCTTCTACGTCCAACAGGACGGCACGACGGTGACGATCGTCAACGCCCCGACTGTCGAGGACCTCTCGGCGATCCGTGCCGGTGCCGCGCCGCCGAACGAGACAACTCCGGGAGAAACGACGACTGAGGGGACGACTCCGGGAGAAACGATGACTGAGAAGACGACTGAGGAGACGATGACCGACGAAGCGACTGGAGCAACGACGACCGACGAGATGACTGATGGGGAGACGACGGGCGCGTCCGGAACGACAGAGACCACGACCGAGACCAGCGACGGGTTCGGGCCCGGATTCGGCGTCCTCGCCGCGGTCTTCGCAGCAGTGTCGACCGCGCTGGTGGCGTCCCGTCGACTGTAGCGAGCGGAATCGCTTTGCCGTTCGAACCCTGTTTTCCGGTCGATGCGGCGACTCCTCGGTGTGGCGGCCCTGCTGGTGCTTGCCCTCGGAGCCAGCTGTGTCGCTCCGGGCGGTCCCGGCGAACTCGGCGTCGAAAACGGCTATCGCTACGACGATGCGATCGCCGTCACGGTCGAGGACGGGCTGAACGAGAGCGAGCGCGAGGCGCTACTCGGGCGGACGATGGCCCGCGTCGAGGTCATTCGGGAACTGGAGTTTCTGGAGACGACAGATGTGACGGTCATCTCCCGGAGTGAGTATCGCAACCGGACCGGCAGCCCGCCCGACACCGCGAACCTGAGCGAGAAACAGCTGTGGAACGAACAGGTCTGGGAAGCCCTGCACGTCATCGGCGAGAACGAAACGTATCCCGGGGCGCGGGCGAGCAACCGCGGCTCGTCGGTCGTCGGCTACTATTCGTCGAGCAAATCAGAGATCGTCCTCGTCAGCGACTCCCCGACGCCACAGGTGACCCGCGGGACGCTCGTCCACGAACTCGTCCACGCGCTGCAGGACCAGCACCTGCATCTCGGCGCGTCACGGCAGCTACAGGACGAGCAACTCGCCGTCCGCGGCGTGATCGAGGGCGACGCAAACTACGTCGAGGCACTCTACGAGAACCGCTGTGGAGCCTCGTGGGTCTGTGTGGAGACGCCCCGAGCGACCGGTCAGCGCTCGGACTCGTTCAACCAGGGGCTGTTCCTGGTGAGTTATCTCCCCTACGCCGAGGGGCCGCAGTTCGTCGAGGCGCTACGCGACCGGGGCGACTGGGCGGCCGTCGACGACAGCTACGAGACGCTCCCCGAGAGCACCGAACAGGTCATCCATCCCGAGCGCTACCCCGACGACGAACCGGCGACGGTGACCGTCCCCGATCGCTCGGACGGCGAGTGGGAGCGGTTCGACGATCTCGATCGGCCCGTCCACGACACCGTCGGCGAGGGGTCGATCTACGCGATGTTCGTCACGAACGGCGTGATCGACCGGAGCGGGGCGGCACAGTACAACTACGAACACCCGATCTCGACCGGCTGGGCGGGCGATCGGCTCGTCCCCTACCGCAACGGCAGCGGCGGCTACGGCTACGTGTGGCGGCTCTCCTGGGAGACGCCCGAGGAAGCCCGCGAGTTCGCCGATGGCTATCGAGAGCTGCTCGACGGATACGACGCCGAACGCCTCGACGGCGGTCGGTACGTTATCGGGGACGGTGCGTTCGCCGACGCGTTCCGGCTCTCGCGGGACGGCAGGACGGTAACGGTCGTCAACGCGCCGATCGTTGAGGGGCTCGACGATGTCCACGCGCCGGCCTAGCGACGCTCGCTGCCCACAAAGGATACCCTTTTTTCGCCGCTGGACCGTAAGGCCGCTATGACCGACTCAGGGCCGTTCGATTTTCTCGGCAGCGAGGCGATACAGGACGGACGGGTGACCGATGCGTACTTCGACCGCACCGTCGAGGCGCTCGAACACGCGGGCAAGACCCCCCACGTCGTCGCCGAGGTGACTGCCGATCAGTTCCCGACCGGCGAGTTCGAAGTGCTGGCCGGGGTGAAGGACCTCGCGCACCTCTTCGAGGACCTCCCGGTCGACGTCGACGCGCTGCCGGAGGGACAGCTGTTCGACGGCGGACCCGTCGCTCGCATCGAGGGCAAGTACCTGGATTTCTGTCGCTTCGAGACGGCACTCCTGGGCTTTCTCTCCCACGCCAGCGGTATCGCGACCAATGCGTTGCGCGCCAGGCTCGCCGCGCCCGACTCGACGGTGCTGAGCTTCGGATCCCGACACGTCCATCCCACGATCGCGCCCGTCGTCGAGCGCAGCGCCCTGATCGGTGACCTCGACGGCATCTCCAACGTCGCAGCGGGCGAGATGATCGACCGGGAGGCCGGCGGGACGATGCCGCATGCGCTGCTTCTGTGTTTCGGTCGCGGCGAGCAGGAAGCAGCCTGGCGTGCCTTCGACGAGGCCGTCCCGGCGGACGTCCCGCGGGTCGCGCTCTGTGACACCTTCACCGACGAGGTCGACGAGACGCTCAGGGCAGTCGAGGCGGTCGAGGATCTCGATAGCGTCCGACTCGACACGACCAGTTCGCGTCGCGGCGACTTCCGTCACATCGTCCGCGAGGTCAAGTGGGAACTGGACGCCCGCGGACACGACGACGTCGGCGTGTTCGTCAGCGGCGGGCTCGGGCCCGAAGAACTCCGCCATCTCCGTGACGTCGCCGACGGCTTCGGCGTCGGTGGATACGTCAGCAACGCCGATCCGGTCGACTTCGCGCTGGACATCGTCGAGGTCGACGGCGAACCGATCTCCAAGCGCGGCAAGTTGACTGGCGTCAAAGACGCCTACCGGACGCCGGACGGCAGCCACCACATCGGCCTGACCGACCGACCGGGCCCCGTCGACGGCGAGTCGCTGCTGAAGCCGCTAGTCCGGGACGGCGAGATCGTTCGGGAGTTCGATATCGACGAGGCCGCACAACGGGCAAGACAGGACGCCAACGCTGTCGGCTTCGGTGTCGAGTGACGAAAAAGCGCGATCAGTGGTGGGAGTGACCGACCGGCTCGCCCGGATACGCTTTCTCACCGGCCTTGATCGGGATGTCGAGCCAGTTTTCCATCGGGATCAGCGGGCACTCGTAGGCCTCGTTGTACGCGCAGGTGGGGTTGTACGCCTCGTTGAGATCGAGAATCCACGTCCCGTCGTCCGTCCGGTCGTGCCCCGGTTCGAGGTCGATGTATCGACCCGCACCGTAGGTCTCCTCGTCGTTGGTCTCATCGCGGAACGGTACCCACAGCCGGTCCTCGCCGCCGACCGGCTGGTAGGCCTGCAGCGTCACTTCCTCGCCGTCGACCTCAAGGCGGAACTCGCCGTATCGGACGTACTCCTGACTTCCGTCGGCGGTCGTCTCGACGGTGATCCGCTCCTTGTCGTCGTGTTCGTGCAGGTCGAGTTCGAACCGGTAGTCGGGATCGATCGGATAATAGTCGAGCCCCGCGAAATCGGCGTGGTTCGGGATCGGCGACCGCGGGTGCGAGGCGAAGTACTGCTCTTTCTGTTCGCGCTGCTGTTCTAACTCGCTTTGCCAGTCGTCGCTCATACCCGCGGCTACGGTGAGGAGCCAGTTTACTCTTCCGACTGTTGTGCACAGTATGAACAACACTATTGACCGGTTTCCGCAGCCCGTGGAAGCGAGCGGGTAGCACAGGTTCCCTCGATGGATTCAAAACCGGTCGATCCGTCGAGCGCTTCGGCGATCCACCTGACGGTCCAGCGGCCGACCCTGATCGTGTGTTCCAGTGGCGTTTCGCGGCCGTTCGCGAGCCGTTCGACCTCGTGACCCCGTCGCCGTCACCCGCTCCACGCGTCGGGCCAGACACCGGCGGCCCGCATACTGGGTTCTGCATCCGAAAGGTCGGATCGCAGCCGGTCGGGGTCGATCCGATCCAGGTCGGTACCGGCCAGCACGGCGACGAGCAGGGTCACCAGCATCGCGTGCTCGCGGAGCGTTCGCCGGTCGACCTTGTCCCGCGTATCTGCACGCGTGTGCGTCCAGCCCCGCTCCCAGGGCCCGGTCTCGTCTTCGGTCTGGCTGTGGATTTGCAGCGCCGGGATCCCCTGACGCAGGAACGGCCAGTGGTCGCTGTAGGGGTGGGGTCGCTCCTGTATTTCGAGGGGATGTCCGACCGCGTCGAACGTCTCCGCCGCAAGCGTGCCGAGCTGGTCGCTGCCGTGTGTCAGTGCCTGGATCGTCCGCTTGCGGCCGACCCCGTCGAGATTGACGACCGCATGCACGTCCCCGGCGTCGACGTTCGCTGCTAGCGTCTCACTACCCTGCAGTCCAAGCTCCTCACAGCCGACCAGGCCGATCTCGATCCCGCGATCTATCTCCAGGTCTTGCAGTGCCCCGACCACGGACAGCAGCACGGCGACGCCACAGCCGTTGTCGAGCGCGCCTTCCCCGACGTCGTGGGCGTCGTAGTGAGCGAGCAGGAGTACGGCCGCGTCGGTCTCGGGGCCGAACCGGCCACGGACGTTCTGGCTCGTTCCCGGTTCGACCGACGCAGTGACGTTCAGTCTAGCGGCCGCGCCTTCCCGGGCGTACTCGCGGAGCCACTCGCCGGTCTCGTAGCTGACTCCCACCGCAGGCAAGGTGTCGCCGACCCGGAGCGATCCGGTCGGCGGGAGCTGTCCGGGTCGGTGGTTCGCGAAGATGAACCCCGTCGCCCCACGTTCGGCGGCGTGGCCGATCTTTTCGGTCCGATGGACGAACCGATCGGCCGACGGCGGCGTGGCCGCACTCGCGACGACGATCGCGTCTTCGACGTCGCTGTCGTCGAGTTCCTCCGGCGTGCCGTACCCGACGTCGACCAGCGGTGCTTCGACGGTCGCCTCCGGACAGTACGGCAGCGCCCGGGCCTCGAAGGTCCGCTCGCGGTCCCGGCTGTGGACGTGGACTAGAAGTGACGTCTCGCCGCGCGTCCACTCTGGGATCGCGAACGACTCCTGGCGGACGTCCTCGACGCCCACGTCGACGAGTTCGTCGCTCAGGAACTCCGCCGCGCGTTTCTCGCCCGGATGCCCCCCGAGTCGGTCCTCGAACTCCGCCAGCGTGGTCAACACACGCCAGGGTCGGTCGGACTGCCAGACCGTCCCGAGAGCGCGCGCCACCCGTTCGTCCATGGAGGGTGCGTCGAGCGGGGGGACCAAAAAACTCCCCTGGATTCCGAAGCACGTGATAGCGAACCAGCGTGACAGCCCCGGCGTTCACGCGGACTTCAGGATCTCTCTAAGCGCTTCGGTGACACGCTCGACGTCGTTCTCAGTCGTGGCTCTCCCCATCGAAAACCGGACGGCACCGAGCGACAGCTCCGGATCGATGCCCATTTCCAGGAGCACCCGGGACGGGGACGGATCGCCCGAGTGACAGGCTGATCCGCCCGATACAGCGATGTCTCGCTCGGCCAGCGCGTCGATCAGATCCGAACCGGTCCGATTCGGGAAACACAGCATCGCGTACCCCGGCAGTCGCCGTTCGGGGTGGCCGATCAACTTCGCGTCCGCGAAGCCGGTTACTCTCGCGACGAACTCCGCTCGCAGATCGGTCAGCCGCTCGCGACGCTCCTCCAGATCGGCAACTGCGAGATCCGCGGCGGTTCCCATGCCGACGAGCCCTGCGACGTTCTCGGTACCGCTCCGGAGGCCGAACTCCTGGCCGCCGCCGTGGATTAGCGGTTCCAGTTCGACACCGTCCCGAACGTAGAGTGCACCGACGCCGTTCGGGCCGTAGAACTTGTGTGCGCTCAGACTCGCCATGTCGAGGCCGAGGTCGTCCACGTCGATCGGGATCTTGCCGGCCGACTGGACCGTGTCTGAGTGAAAGCGCACGTCGTACTCGTCGGTGATCTCGCCGATAGCCTCGAGCGGCTGGATCACGCCAGTCTCGTTGTTGGCGTGCATGACCGATACGATCGTCGTCTCCGGCCGGATCGCGTCTTCGACGTCGGCGGGATCGACGCGGCCGTCTTCGCCCGGCTGAACCCGAGTGACGTCGACGCCGTTCTCTTCGAGCCAGTCACAGGTCTCGATCACTGCCGAGTGCTCGATCGTCGTCGTGACGACGTGCTCGCCATCGGCCGCGTCGATAGCTCCCTTGATCGCGAGGTTGTCGGCCTCACTGCCGCCGCCGGTGAACACCACGCGTTCGGGAGTCGCTCCGAGCAGCTCCGCGACCGATTGACGGGCGTTCGCGACGGCACTCGTCTCTTCGGTGGCGTAGCTTGCGGATGGGTTGTGGTAGTGCGTCTCAAGGTACGGCTGCATCGATTCGCCGACATCCCGGTGTGGGTGCGTCGTCGCTGCGTGGTCCAGGTAGATCATGTTCTCTGTTCGGCGGGATTCGCGCGGTGACATCCTCCGCGCCGTTCACGGCGCGGCTTCCCCTCACCGCCGAAAGCGGAAGCGTTGGGAACTTACGTTCGCACACCGACGAGTGCAGGGAGTGCCACGCCCCCGTTACTCCTATCCCGTAGGGGATTCGGAGGTACCTTGTTGTTTTCTGTCGGTATCCTCGCCGCTCCCGCAAGGGATACCTTGCGAGAGTCGGGCTGGAATCCCGAAATTGTCCAATTGTCTCGACATGGGGGCGGCCGTGCCGCCTCGGTTGGGTGTGCAAACGGGCGCGGCAGGCAAAAATGTGCCGCTGTGACGCGATTCACGCCCGGCGTAAACGCCGGGATTCTCTCGCTGTTGGAAGATAGACTGCCCTCTTGCTCCTCTAGCTCGCGGAGAGCGACTGCCTGTGTCATAGTGACTGCTGTAACAATTTACCGCTGCGATCGCCTGCAGTCGGGCGGTTGATCCGGAACAGACTTACAGCAGTCACTATCAAACGGGGCGGGAGTGATCGTCTTCACGCTTGTCGCGGCGGCGACCTCGATGGGCAGTCCTCGTAGCGTCCACGTGTTTCTGAGGCGACAGCCGGCAGTATTAGGGGCCCGCCGTCCTAAGGCGGGGTCATGAGTTCGGTACCGGAACGAAGCGACGTCGACACGGAGTACACGTGGGACCTCGAAGCGCTGTATGCCGACGACGACGAGTGGGAGGACGCCTTCGAGCAGGCAAGCGAACTGATCGGCGACCTGGCCGCCTATGAGGGACGAGCTACCGAAGACGCCGCGACGCTGCTCGACACCCTGGAGACCTTCGAGACGGTGATGCGACAGGTCGAGAACGTCGTCGCCTACGCCCGGATGCGCCGCGACGAGGACACCCGTGACAGCGACTATCAGGCACTTTTCGCCCGCTCCCAGTCGCTGCACTCGCAAGCCAGCAGCGCCGCGAGCTTCCTCGACCCGGAAATCCAGAGCTGTACCCGCGAGGAGATCGAGGCGATGATCGCGGAAGAGCCGGATCTCGAAGAGTACGAACACTACTTCGACGACGTTCTCCGGATGAAAGACCACACCCGCTCGGCAGAGGTCGAAGAGTTGCTGGCGGACCTTGGCGAGGTTCTGGGTGCACCGTCCGAGGTGTACAACATGCTGGCCAACGCGGACATGTCCTTCCCGAGCGTCGAGGACCCGCAGGAGGACGAGCCAGTCGAGATCACGCTCAACAACTTCACGACCCTGCAGAAACGCCAGGACCGTGCGTTCCGCCGAGAGGTCTACGAACAGTTCTACGACGAGTGGGAGACGCTCCGCAACGCCGTCGGTGCGGCCCACAAGAACAGCGTCAAGACCGACGTCAAGACCGCGCGGGCGCGGAACTACGAGACCGCTCGCGAGGCCGCGCTGGACGGGCCGAACGTCCCGACAGAGGTCTACGATACGCTCGTCGAGACCGTCCGGGACAACCTCGATGCACTACACCACCACGCTGACCTCAAGCGGCAGGTGATCGACGGCGACGGGTTGCGGATGTGGGACCTGTACGTCCCGCTGACGGAGACCGAGAGCCCCGAGATCGAGTACGAGCAGGCCTGCGAGTACGTCACCGAGGCCGTCGCGCCGCTGGGCGAGGACTACCAGTCGCGACTCGCGGAGGGACTCGAATCCCGGTGGGTCGACGTCTACGAGACCCGCGGCAAGCAGTCGGGGGCCTATTCCGGCGGCACTTACGAGTCCCAGCCGTACATCCTGATGAACTACCAGGACGACGTCGAGTCGATGTACACGCTGGCCCACGAACTGGGTCACTCGCTGCACAGCGAGTACACCAGCGACGAGCAACCCTTCGTCTACGCCGACTACGAGATATTCACCGCCGAGGTGGCCTCGACGGTCAACGAGACGCTGCTGACCCACCACCTGCTGGAGACCGTCGACGACGATCGGTTGCGCCGGCACGTCCTCAACGAGTACCTCGAACGGTTCCGTTCGACGCTGTATCGCCAGACGATGTTCGCGGAGTTCGAGCAGCGAACCCACGAACTCGCCGAGGCTGGCGAGGCGCTGACCGCCGAGCGACTCGACGGGATCTACGCCGACCTCAAAGGCGAGTACTACGAACCCGCGGAGCTCGACGACCGGATCGCTCGCGAGTGGATGCGCATTCCGCACTTCTACCGGGCGTTCTACGTCTACCAGTACGCCACCGGCATCTCGGCGGCGGCCGCACTGGTCGAGTCGATCCTCGACGGGGACGACCCCGACGCGGCCGACCGCTATATCGAGTTCCTCTCGCAGGGATCGCGGGCCTACCCGCTGGAACTGCTGCGCGACGCCGGCGTCGACATGGCCGAACCCGACCCGGTCGAGGCGGCGACCGACATCTACGCCGAGTACCTCGCGGAGATGGAATCGCTGCTCTAGGCCTCGGGCCACCGTGCCCGAGGCTGTTCACTCGCGGTTGCGGTATCGATACTGCAACCGCGACCCAAAGGCACTTTTCCCTGTATCGAATAGATCCACTACCAGATGTCTCGCAGTCCCTCGCTCCCGGACCGACCTACCCTGGATCTCGATCCCGACATGTCGCCGTCCGAACGACTGGCGGCGCTGCACGAACACTTCTCAGAGGTCCAGCGGGTGAACCGTGAGCTCCAACAGCAACTGACCGCGGCCAAAGAGCGCCAGGACGACCTGATCGAGCAAGTCGACAAACTCGAGCGCCAGAACGAGACGCTCAAGACCTCGTCGCTGTACATCGCGACGGCCGAGGAGTTGCTGGACGATGGTGTCGTGATCAAACAGCACGGGAACAACCAGGAAGTGCTGACAGAGGTGTCGCCGCAGTTGCGCTCGGAGATCGACGCCGGCGACCGGGTCGCGATCAACGACTCGTTTACGGTCAAACAGACCCTCGAAAGCGAGACTGACGCCCGCGCGCAGGCAATGCAGATCGATTCGTCGCCCGACGTGACCTACGACGACATCGGCGGGCTCGAAAGCCAGATCCGCGAGGTTCGGGAAGCCGTCGAGGAACCGCTACTCAACGCCGAGCAGTTCCGTGAGGTCGGGATCGACCCGCCCAGCGGCGTCCTGCTGCACGGCCCGCCCGGCACGGGCAAGACGATGCTCGCCAAGGCCGTCGCCAACGAGACCGACGCCACGTTCATCAAGATGGCCGGCTCGGAGCTGGTCCAGAAGTTCATCGGCGAGGGCGCGAAACTCGTCCGGGATCTGTTCGAGCTTGCTTCCGAGCGCGAGCCAGCGATCGTCTTCATCGACGAGATCGACGCGATCGCGAGCAAGCGGACCGAATCGAAGACCTCCGGCGACGCGGAGGTCCAGCGGACGATGATGCAACTCCTCTCGGAGATGGACGGTTTCGAGGACCGTGGTGAGATCCGGATCATCGCCGCCACCAACCGCTTCGACATGCTCGACCGGGCGATCCTCCGGCCCGGCCGCTTCGACCGCCTCATCGAGGTGCCAAAGCCCGACTTCGAGGGCCGCGAGCGGATCCTGGAGATCCACACCCGCGAGATGAACCTCGCCGATAGCGTCGCCCTCGCCGAGTGGGCCGACGAAACCGCCGGGTTCACCGGCGCGGAACTGGCCAGCCTCACGACCGAGGCCGGTATGTTCGCTATTCGAGACGGCCGCATCGAGGTCGAATCCGAGGACTTCGCGGACGCCATCGAGAAGGTCGAAGCCGCCGACGGGGACGTCGGCATACCGGTCGCGTTCTACTAACGCCTGGGTGGCCTGGCCGCAATCTATTGTCTGTTCGGTTATAGTTTCCCCGAACGTTGACGGTCCCTCCGTGTGAATACTCAACTATGGGCAAGCACATTTTGATCCCGGTCGACGGGTCCGAGCAGGCCCACAGAGCGTGTGAGTTCGTCGCCGAGGACTACCCTGACGCCGACGTGACGCTGTTGCACATTATCAATCCTGCGGAGGCCGGCTACAGCGTCCAGGCGGGGCTCCCGACGTTCTCCGAGGAGTGGTACGAGCGCCAGAAAGAGCGCGCCGAGGAGATCTTCGAGGAGGTCGAGCCGGACCTGGAGGGTGGAGGCGGTTCGGTCGACCGGGAGACCGAGATCGGCAAGCCCACCAACACGATCGTCGAGTTCGCCGAGATGAACGACATCGATCAGATCGTGATGGGCAGCCACGGTCGGTCGGGCGTCTCGCGGATCCTGCTGGGTAGCGTCGCCGAGACGGTCATCAGGCGCTCGCCGGTTCCCGTGACCGTCGTTCGGTGACAGCCGTGCGGTGACGTTCGGACTGCCTGCGAACCGAACCCGTCACGCTAATACCCGACGCCGGAAAACGGGGAGATATGTTACTCTCCCTGCGCGCGGAGGTCGAGGACGCCCTCGCGACTGCCTTGGCGGCGCTCGATCTCCCGTCCGACGATCTGGGTATCGAGACGCCCCCCGAGGACGTGCCGGCCGTCCTGGCTTCCAGCGTGGCCTACCGACTGGCGAGCGAAGCCGGCGCGCCGCCGCCCGAGATCGCCGCGAATATCGTCGAGGCGATCGACGCCGCCGACTACGAGTACATCGGCGCGCTCCGCCAGCAGGGGCCGTACGTCAACGTCCTGCCGAGCGACAGGTACCTCGAAGCCACCGTCGAAGCCGCACAGGACGAGGCGTTCGGAACCCTGCCCGACCGGGAGACGAGCGTCGTCGTCGAACACACGTCGGCGAACCCGACGGGGCCGGTTCACGTCGGCCGCGCCCGAAACCCGATCATCGGCGACGCTCTGGCGCGCGTGCTCGAGTACGCCGGCTACGACGTCGAGCGTCACTACTACGTCAACGACGCCGGCCGCCAGATCGCCGTGTTCACCTGGGCCTACGAGACCTTCGACGAGTCGGACCTGCCGGAACCGGACCGTGATTCTCCCGAGTACGAGATGGTCCGGTACTACCGCAAGGGGAACACGTACCTCGAGGAGGCGGCTGATGACGCCGTCGAGGATGCCGAAGCCGAGATCCAGGCGATCCTCCAGGGACTGGAGGACGGCGACGAGGAGACCTACGAACGCGTCTCGGAGGTCGTCGACACGGTCCTCTCGGGGATGACCGCCACGCTGGAGCGGCTCCCCGCCGAATTCGACGAGTTCGTCAAGGAGACGCGGTTCATGCGCGACGGCACGACCGACGACGTTGTCGACCGGCTGCAGGACCTCGAAGCGGCGGTCTACGAGGAGGACGCCTGGCAGCTGGATCTGCCCGAGATCGAGAAGAACCTGGTCTTCCTGCGCGCGGACGACACGTCGCTGTACACCACGCGTGATCTGGCGCATCACGAATGGAAGTTCGACAACTTCGATCGTGCCGTGACGGTTCTGGGCGAGGACCACAAGCTCCAGGCCGAACAGCTCGTCGCCACGCTCGATCTCCTGGACCACGACACGGAGCAGCTCGAGCAGGTCTTTTACTCGTGGGTCAATCTCCCGGAGGGCGGGATGAGCACGCGCGAGGGGACCGGCGTCGACCTCGACGATCTGCTGGACGAGGCGATCGACCGCGCTCGTGAGGAGGTCGAGGACCGCCTGGACGATCGCCTGCGCGACGACCACCTCGAGGCGGACGACATCGAGCGGATCGCCCACCAGGTCGGGATCGGTGCCGTCCGGTACGACATCGTCGCCAAACAGCCCACGAAGGGGATCACCTTCGAGTGGGACCGGGCGCTTGACTTCGAGGCCCAGTCGGCCCCGTACGTCCAGTACGTCCACGCGCGCTGCTGTGGGATTCTCGGCGAGGCTGCATCGGCCGGTCACGAGGTTCCCGGGGAGGTCGACATCGACGCGCTCGAAACCGACGCGGCTCGCGATCTCGTCAGGGAAATCGCCCGCTTCCCGGCCGTGATCGAGGAGGCGGCCGACGACCTGCGTCCGCACGTCGTCGCGACCTACACGCGCGACCTCGCCGAGGCGTTCAACACCTTCTACCGGGAGTGTCCGGTGCTGACCGCGGACGATCCCGAAACGCGCGCCGCTCGGCTGGCCGTCGTCGCCGGGTCCCGAAACGCGGTCGCAAACGCGCTTGACGCGCTCGGCGTGGCTGCCCCCGATTCGATGTAATCCTCGGCAGTCGACTCGTTGTCGAAGTCACTGGAGGCGATCGTCTCGCGCTGATCGGCATCACTGGGAGTCGTCGACTCGCTGTCGGCACCCGTCACGTTTTCGGCGGTCGTGTACGGGCCCTGGTACACTTCGCTCAGCTGTATCGGCGTTCCGCACGCGTTACAGGCGTCGAACTCTTGCAGCTCCGTCGACGGCTGGACGGCAGGTGTGATCGTTGCCGGAGTCAGCCCCAGAACGAGCAAGGCGAGCACCGACACCAACACGACTTCGTAGCGCTGGTCCGGGCCGACGTCCATGCGCGTTCCTACCGGCTCCGGTTCGGTAGGTTTCCAGCCCCGATATCGGGGGCCAAGTGTTCGCAGCCGGTCAGAACGGTGCGCGAGTCGTCTGGATCGTTTCCACACCCGGGAGACCACTCACCCGGACAACACGAACAGTGGTCCTACTTGATTCGCTCTCGAAGGTCGTCGAGTTCGGCCTGCAGCTTGTCGATTGCCTCCGTGGCCTCGGCTTTGGCGCCCTCGCTCAGTTCCGTCGTTTTCGCCCGGAGCGTCTCTATGCTGTCTTCGAGGTCGTCGAACGCTTCGTTCGCCTCGTGTCGCAACTCTTCGCTTGTCTCCTTGGATTCGTCGAGCACCTCGTCGAGTTCGTCTCTTGTCCGGTCCTGCAGTGCGTCGAGTCGATCGTCCAGCCGGTCGATCGTCGTTTGCACCTCCGTGCGGAGTTGCTCGCCGGCCCCCTGGGACTCGTCGACAGCCTCGTTCACTTCCTGGCGCACGCGATCGATACGCTGTCGGAGCCGCTGTGCAATGCTGCCATCACTCATGGGTCAGTTACAATTCGTCCGAGCGAGCTAATAAATGAGGGGGCGATTCACGCCTTGATGTCGGCTTGCCAGTCGCGGATCTGGTCGGCACTCACGCCCCGGACCTGCTCGGCGATCGCGTCGGGTTCGACCCCGGCAAGGTCGGCTGGCGATTCGACGCCGGCCGCGGAAAGTTTCTCGGCGGTCTTCGATCCGACGCCGTCGAGGTCTTCCAGGTCTTCGACGGCGTTGCGAGCCTGATACTCCTCGTAGTTGCAGATCGGACAGCCCAGTTCCCAGGGCTCGTCGTCCCCGTCGACGACGTGCAAGTGCGGGAGATCGTGCTCCTCGCAACGCTCGTCCTGGATCTCGATCTCGCCGCGACGGGGCAAGGGCAGCGAGTACTCACACTCCGGATAGCGGGTACAGCCCACGAGTCGCGAGCCGGACCGGAGGTGCTTGATCGCCAGTTCGCCTCCGTGTTCCGCACCACATTCAGGACAGTCACCGATGATACGGTCCTCGTTCTCGTCGGCGGCTTCGGCCTGACAGCGCGGACAGCCGTGGACGAAGGTATCGCTGCCGGCGAGCATCTTGACCTTGTGGGTGTCGTGTTCTTCACAGACCTCGTCCATCACGAGCGGTTCGCCCTTCGAGGGCAGCGGGAGCGTGTACTCACACTCGGGGTAGCCGTCACAGCCGACGAAGTACGACCCGTATCGCGACTGGCGGATCACCAGATCCGAGCCGCAGTTCGGACAGGAGCCGATCGTCCGGTCTTCCTTGAGCGACTCCTGGAGGTGTTCGCCGACCGCCTCCCGGGAGTCGTGCAGTTCCTCGAAGACGCGTTCGAGCATCTCCCGGGACTCGTCGGTCACTTCATCGAGCGTGGCCTCGCCGTTGGCGATGGCAGTCATGTCTTTTTCCAGCTGGGCGGTCATCTCCTCGCTGACGATCAACTCGGCGAAGGCCTCGGCGGCGTCGACGACCGCCTTCGCCAGCGCGGTCGGCCGCGGTGGATCGCCGTCGATATACCCCCGATCGTAGAGTTTCTCGAGAGTTCCGTGGCGCGTCGCCTTGGTGCCGATGCCCATCTCCTCCATCCTGGAGATGAGCCGTGACTGCCCGTACCGCCGTGGCGGCTGGGTCTGCTTGGCCTGGAGTTCGACGTCTTCGATCGCCAGTTGCTCGCCCTCCTGTACGTCGGGAACGTGGGTCTCGCTGGCGCTGGAGTAGGGGTAGACCTCGTGATACCCCGCCTCGATCAGGCGCTTGCCGTTGGCCTTCAGCCGCAGTCCCTCGGCGTCGGCCACCACCCGCAGGTGTTCCCAGGTCGCGGGCCGGGCGACCGTCGCGAAGAAGCGCCGGACGACAAGCTCGTAGATCTCCCACTCGCCATCGCTGAGTTCGTTCCGATCGGGGAACTCGCCGGTCGGGTGGATCGGCGGGTGATCGGTCGACTCGGTGTCGCCGCGGGTCGGCTCGATGTCGCCCTGCCCCAGCAGTGCCGTCGCGTCCTCGCCGAAGGGGCTCGTCCCGGTGAACGACTCGAGCAGCTCCGCGGGATCGAGGTCGTCGGGATAGACGGTGTTGTCCGTCCGGGGGTAGGTGACGTACCCGGCGGTGTACAGCTCCTCGGCGATCGACATCGCCCGCTGGGCCGAGTAGCCGAGCGATCCGGCGGCCTGGATGAACGCGGTGGTGTTGAACGGCGCGGGCGGGGCGTCCGTCCGGGTTCGCCGGCGGACGCTCTCGACCGTGGCAGTTTCCTGGACGCGCAGGTGCCCGAAGACCCGGTCGGCCTCGCTCTCCTCCCAGATGCGTTCGGCCTCGCTGCCGTCGTCGTCGTAGAAGTACTGCGCCTCGAAGCCGGATCCGTTCTTCGCCAACTCGGCGACGATCTCCCAGTAGTCGTCGGGGTCGAACGCCTCGATCTCGCGTTCGCGATCGACGATCAGCTTCAGCGTCGGCGACTGCACCCGGCCGACAGAGATGAAATCGTCACCCAGCTGCCGAGCCGAAAGCGAGAGGAACCGCGTCAGCGCCGCCCCCCAGATGAGATCGATAACCTGTCGGGCCTCGCCCGCCGCGGCCAGGTCGAAATCCAGATCGTCCGGATTACCGAAGGCCTGCTTGACCTCGTTTTCGGTGATCGAGGAGAACCGCACCCGCTGGATCGGGACGTCGGTCTCCTCCCGGATGAGTTCGTAGGCCTCCTTGCCGATCAGCTCTCCCTCGCGGTCGTAGTCGGTCGCGATGACGGCTCCGTCGGCCTCCCGAGCCAGGCTCTTCAGCGTCGCGACGATGTTCTCCCGCGTGGGGGACTTGACGACCTCTGCGTCGATCAACTCGACGGGCTGGACGTCCCGCCAGTCGTTGTACTCCGGCGGGAAGTCCACGCCGACGACGTGGCCGGACAGCCCGATACAGCGCTTGCCACCCCACTTGTAGACGTTGACGCCGTTGCGTCGCTCGGCGTCGGCCCCGCCATCGCTCAGGATGTCGGCGATCCGCCGCGCGGCGTTGTCCTTCTCGGTAATTATCAACTGCACCGTCGATCACCGTCTCGAACGCGAACACTCATTGTGAGTCCTTACGCAACGACCCGCTAATCAGTCTTTCGCCGGAAAATCGCAAGACGAGAGTCGGACAAGGCGCGCGCACGATGCGCGTGCGTGACGACTGTGCGAGAGCGTACCGAGGACGAGAGACTGGATCGCGAAATCAGCCTTCGAGTTCCTCGCGCAACAGGCCGTTGACCTCGCCGGGATCCGCCGAGCCGCCGGTCTTCTGCATGACCTGCCCGACGAGGAAGTTGATCGCGCCGTCCTCGCCGCTATGGTAGTCCTCAACGGCGTCGGGGTTTTCCTCGATCGCTTCTTCGACGGCTTCCTGGACCGCGTCGCCGGAGGTCTTGCCCAGCCCCTCCCGGTCGACGATCGTCTTCGGATCGTCGCCGTCGTCGAGCATTCCCCGGAGGACGGTCTCGCGAGCGTTTTTGGCCGTGATCTCTTCCTCGGCGACCAGTTCGACCAGCGTCGCGATCTCCTCGAGGCGGTCCTCGATGTCGGTCACGTCCATGTCGCGGTAGTTCAACTCGCCCAGTAGGTTGTCGGCGACCCACGTCGCCACCAGATCGGCGTCGTACTCGCGTGCGAGTTGCTCGTAGAAGTCCGCGACCTGTTTCGTCGAGGTCAGCTTCGAGGCTGCCTCCGCGCTGAGTCCGTACTCCGCCTGGAAGCGCTCCCGGCGGGCGTCGGGCAGCTCCGGGATCTCGATTTCGTCTTTCCAGTCGCTGACCTGTAGCGGAGGAAGATCGGCCTCCCGGAAGTAGCGGTAGTCTTTCTCCTCTTCCTTCGAGCGCATCGCGACGGTGTTGCCGTGAGTCTCGTTGAAGTGTCGCGTTTCCTGTGCGACTGCACGGCCGGACTCGAGTAGCTTCTTCTGGCGCGAGGCTTCGAAGGACAGCGCCTGCTCTGCGCCCTTGTGACTGGAGATGTTCTTGACCTCGGTGCGGTTTGCTTCCTCCAGCACGTCCTCGTCGATCTCGCCGTCGGCGTCCACGTCCTCGGCGTCGACGACCGAGAGGTTCGCGTCGATCCGCAGGCTTCCGTCACGAGTGGGGTCGAACACGCCCAGATACTCCAGGACTTCCTCGAGCTTTTCGAGGAACGCCCGCACCTCGGCCGGATCGCGGAAGTCCGGCTCGGTGACGATCTCCATCAGCGGCGTCCCCGCGCGGTTGTAGTCGATCAGCGTGTAGTCGGCTCGATCGATCGAACACGTCCGGGCTTCCAGGCTCTCGGTCCCCTCGCGGACGTGCTTGATCGAGCCGGGATCCTCTTCGAGGTGGGCGCGCCGGATCCCCACCGATCGGCGCTCGCCCTCGTGGCCGAACTCCAGAACGCCGTCCTGGCAGATCGGGGCGTCGTACTGGGTGATCTGGAAGTTCTTCGGCAGGTCGGGGTAGTAGTAGTTCTTCCGGTGGAAGGCCGTCTCCTCGGGAATCGAGGCGCCGATCGCCTTGCCGACCTTGACGGCGGCCTCGACCGCCCCCTCGTTGAGCACCGGCAGCGCGCCGGGGAGCCCGAGACAGACGGGACAGGTGTTGGTATTGGGTTCCTCGGCGGGTTCGGTCGAACAGCCACAGAAGATCTTCGTGTCCGTCTCCAGCTGGACGTGGACCTCCAGACCGATGACGACCGCCAGGTCGCGTGATTCGGCGGCTTGCGCAGTCATTACACCCGATTCGGGGTCGTGGGGCTTATGGGTAACGAACAGTGTTCCCGCATCGATTCGGCAGCGCCTGAACGGATCGACGGCCCGCTCGCGGCGATCGAAGGCGGTCGATCAGCGAACGAGCACGAACGCGTCCTCGCCGTCGTCGTAGTAGTTGGGGATCGTCCGTAGGTGTCTGAACCCGAAGCGCTCGTACAGCGACCTGGCGCGCTCGTTGCCGGCCCGGACCTCCAGCTTTACCGAACTGACGCCCACGTCGTCGAGGGTAGCAAGCGCCCGCCCGAGTAGCAGTGAACCGACGCCCTCTCCCCGCCGGTCGGGGTGGACCGCCAGATCCTTGACGTGACCCAGCGGCTGGCCGTGATTCGGAACGGTGTCGGCGACGACGTAGCCGACGATTCCGGACTGACCGGGTTCGTCGGGACCGCCGACTTCCGCCACCAGGAAGCCCGGCGAGGCGAGGAACTGCTCGAACGCCGAGTAAGGCCACGGCTGGGGAAACGACGCCTGTTCGATCCGGAAGACCGCGAGCAAGTCCGTACGCGCGGCCTGGCGGACAGTCGGCTCCAGCGCGTCGGTCGGTGCCGTCGTCGTCACAATCTCGATTTACGAATCCCGCGTGTTTATGTCTAACGACCGTGAAAATAGCAGAATAGCCGACACCCTGGCCACAAAGTTCTTGAATACCGCCGTCCAAGCCGAGCGTGCACCCAGTTTTGGGTGCCACCCCCCACCCCCCACCCCCTCTTTCCGTTTTCTCTGTCCGTATGCAGCGCGTCGCCCGCACCCACCGGCTACGCTGAACTGTCTGGCTCTCCGTCCCGAGTCGCTACCTTCTCCAGCTCACCGTTCAGGGCGCGGGCGTCGAAGCTGTGATCGGGCCGGATATTGACGAAATCCAGAAAGTCTTCGGCGGCCAACAGCGTCTCATCATCACAGACGGCCGCAGCTGCCGCGACCGCGTCACTGGCTCCGATGATCGGCTCCAGCACCGCCAGTGCACACGCGACGTCGTAGGCGCGCGCGTCCTGGATCCGCCGCTCGTCGACGGCCGTCGCGTCGATAAAGTACAGTTCGCCCCGCGAGAGGAGGACGTTCTCCGCCCGGAGATCGCCGTGGGCGAAGCCCGCTTCGTGCATCTCTGTCAGCCACTCGAACAGCGGCGCCGCGTGGGCGCGCACGTCTCCGACCGGAGCGTCGTCCAGCGTGATGAACTCCGGGAGGTACTCCATGACGACGACGCCCAGACCGTCGTGTTCGAACGCTTCGATCGGGCGCGGGACGTTGATCCCGAGTTCGCGCATCTGCCGAGCCGCGGCCAGTTCGTGGTCAGCCATCTCCGCCGGCGTCGAAAAGTGCTCGAAAAAGCCCTCGGAACCGCTGGAGAACGCCCCGAGGTTGCGCCCGGCTGTCAGCAACGCGTGTACCAGCGAGTGCTGGCGGGAAATGGCCTTGACGAAATACTGATCGTCGAGCACGAACGGTGCCGACAGCCAGTTGTTCCCGTCCAGCAGCTCGATGTGACCGACCGACTGTCCGTGGCGCTCGGCGACCGCCTGTGCGACCGATTCCAGTCGCTCCCGGTCGATCTGTCCACGCAACAGCCGGCGAAAGGCCATACGTGGTCTGGGTGTTCGAACCAATTAGCAGTTGCGTCCTCGCGCGAGAGCGTGCCGATTAGAACTCCTCGGCTAACAACCCGTACCGGATCACGTCGATGCGCTCCCCGCGTACGTACGCCTGCTCGCGCAGGACGCCCTCCTGCTGGAACCCGACCTTTTCGAGGACGCGCTGGGACGCGGGGTTGTTCTCGTAGACGTTCGCCATGATCTTGTGGAGGCGACGGTCCTCGAACCCATACTGGACCAGCCGGCGGGTGGCGTCGGTGGCGTAGCCGTTGCCCTGGGCCTCGGGATCGATCATGTATCCGAGTTCGGCCAGGCCCCACGTCTCGTTGAATCGGTTGAGCCCGATCGTCCCGACGCGCTCGCCGTCGGCGCAAACGATGAGGTCGACGCTGTCCTTGTCGGTGTCTTCGATCCATTCGCGCTCTTCGGCCTCGGTCAGCGGCTCGACGCTCGCCAGCGACGGCCAGACGTCGGGATGATTGATGAGCCGCTGGAGGAACTGTACGTCGTCTTCGCCCTGCGGATGCAGCGTCACGTCCTCGCCACGGAGGAATACGGGACCGGGCATACGTCGACAGTCGGCGGCGACCCCCTTCAGGATTGTCCGGGACTGTGACACTGTCGCACGGGCCGATGTATACGACACCCACACGCTTTTTCTCGTGCCGTGCAACCAACAGCTATGCTCGAAGCGGGCGATCCAGCGCCGGACTTCTACTTGTCGGCGGCCAACGCTCCGGGTGCGGAGTACATGCTCTCGGCCGCGGCGGACGCCGGACCGGTAGTGCTGGCCTTCGTGCCCGATGACGAATCGGCAGCGCGGCCGCTGCTCGAAGCGCTCGCCGGCGTCGACTGGGCACAGGTCGTCGATCGCCTCAGCGTCTTCGGGATCGGTACCGATCCCGACGCGCTGGCCCGACTCGCCGAGGGGCTGCCGTTCCCGGTACTCCACGATCGCGGCGGCTACGTCACCGACCTCTACGGCGTCGGTCGAACGACTGGCGGACTCCGGCGGGCGCTCGTGGTCGCGGACCCGAGGTGTGTGATCCGCTTCGCGTGGGAGGTCAGCGACGCCAACGATCAGGTGCCACTCGACGAGCTTCAGTCGGCAGTCGTCGAGGCGACCGAGGGTTCATAGCGACGGGACCGGCTCTTTTTGTAGTTGCCTGTGAAGGGCACGTATGAACACGGTCGACCTTCCCGAGCCATCGAGCGGGGCTTCGACGAGCGTCGAAGCGGCGATCGCGACGCGTGCGAGCCGGCGCTCGTTCGCTGACGAGGCCGTCTCGCTGGACACCGTCGCGCAGTTGCTGTGGGCGGTACAGGGCGTCACACACGAACGGGACGGCGTCGACATGCGGGCTGCCCCGAGCGCGGGGGCCACCTTCCCGCTGGTCGCCGACCTCGAAGTCGCCCCGGGCGGCTGTGTGGATCTCGACCCTGGACTGTACCGCTACGATCCGGATCAGCACGCGCTCGAGCGCCGCCTGGACGGGCCGATCCACGACGAACTCGCGGCGGCTGCGCTCGATCAGCCGGTCGTCGTCGATTCGCCCGCGGTCGTCGCGCTGTCGGCGGACTACAGCCGCACCACAGGCCGGTACCCCGACCACGGCGAGCGCTATGTCCACATGGAGGCCGGCCACGCGGCACAGAACCTCCACCTGGTCTGTGAGGCCCGCGGACTGGGCAGCTGTCCGGTGGGTGCGTTCGACGACGAGGCGCTTGCGGACGTGCTGGCGCTCGAAGCGGTGTTCGAACCGCTGTACCTGCTGCCGTTCGGCCACCGGCCGGCCGACAGCGTCTAGCCGCTTTCGAACCTCTCAAGCCTCGGCCGTCCAAGGCCCTCCCATGGGCGAGCCACTCGATTCTCGCGAGGCACAGGCGGCCGAGGTGATCGACCGACTCCACGAGGAGTACCCCGATTCGACCATCTCGCTGAACTTCTCCGACCGGCTCGAACTCCTCGTCGCGGTCGTGCTCTCGGCACAGTGCACCGACGAGCGCGTCAACGAGGTCACCGAGGACCTCTTCGAGAAATACGAGACCGCCGAGGACTACGCCGAGGCCAGCGAGGAGCAACTCGCCGAGGACATCTACGGCGTCACGTTCCACAACAACAAGGGCGGGTATCTCAAGGGCATCGGGGAAATCCTGGTCGAGGAGCACGACGGGGAGGTCCCGGATACGATGGCCGAGTTGACCGACCTGCCGGGCGTCGGGCGCAAGACCGCGAACGTCGTCCTCCAGCACGGCCACGACGTCGTTGAAGGGATCGTCGTCGACACGCACGTCCAGCGGATCACTCGCCGGCTCGGCCTTACCGAAGAGGAACGACCCGAAGCGATCGAGAGGGATCTCGCTTCTATCGTCCCGCGCGAGGAGTGGCAGGCGTTCACTCACCTGTTCATCGACCACGGCCGGGCCGTCTGTACGGCACGGAGCCCCGACTGTGAAGTCTGCGTGCTCGAAGATATCTGCCCATCCTCGAAACTGGACGGAGCAACTGATCTGGCGAGCGGCGAATCCTGGACGTGAGCGAAAAATAGCGTGATCGAGTAGTAACGCCGGTCGTTACAGAAGGGCTTCGATAGCGCTCGTTGCGTTCGCGTCGTCGAGGTCGACGGTCACCTCAGCCATACCGATAGCCAGGTAACTGTCCGTCATCGGATCGACCGTCTCGGCATCTCCGTCAGCGTCGGGGTGGAGCCCGACGACGAGCGTTCCGGTTTCGGCGAGCGGTTCGTCGACCGTCATCGTCAGCCCGCTCGATTCGGGTTCGCTGACTTGCTGGAGACCGATTATCATCATGTCGCTGGAGGCGTTCGTGCCGTATACGGCGACGTAGAACGGTGGTTGTTCGTAGAACGCGTTCGCGACGGCGACAGTCGATCCGTCACTGGTCTGGTCCTCGAAGGTGATCGACGCTTCGGGTGGCTGTTCGACCGCTTCGACAGTCACGTTAGCGGTGTCACTGGCGAGGATTGCCTCGGTGATCGGGTCAACCGTGCTAGCGTTGCCGTCCTCGTCAGGGTGGACGGCGGCGACTAGCATCTGATTCTCTTCGATCGGTTCCTCGAAGGAGACCGTGAGGTTACTCGTTTCGTTGTCGCTGACCTGCGCGGCACCGAGCAGCGTCTCGGGTTCACCGGTCTCGTTGTTCACCGTCCAGACAGCCCCGTAATAGGGCGTCTCATCGTTCGAGATATTTGCGATCGTGACGCTAGTGCCATCACTGGTCTGGTCCTCGAAAGTGACCGAAGCCTCGGGCGGCTGTTCGACCATCTCGACAGTCACGTTGGCCGTGTCACTGGCGAGAATTTCGTCAGCAACTGGATCGACCGTGCTGGCGTTACCGTCTTCGTCAGGATGGACGGCGGCGACTAGCGTCTGGTTCTCTTCGATCGGCTCCTCGAAGGAGACCGCGAGGTCACTCGTTTCGTTTTCGGCAACCTGTGTCGCCCCGAGGAGCGTCTCGGGTTCGCCAGTCTCGTTGTTCACTGTCCAGACAGCTCCGTAGTACGGTATCTCGTCGTTCGAGGCGTTCGCGATCGTAACGCTGGTGCCGTCACTGGTCTGGTCCTCGAAGGTCACCGACGCTCCGGGCGGCTGTTCAACCATCTCGACAGTCACGTTGGCCGTGTCACTGGCGAGAATTTCGTCAGCAACCGGGTCAATCGTCTCTGCGTCGCCGTCTTCGTCAGGGTGGACGGCAGCCACGAGCGTCTGGTTCTCTTCGATCGGCTCCTCGAAATCGACCGTGAGGTCACTCGTCTCGTTGTCGCTGACCTGCGCGGCACCGAGGAGCGTCTCGGGTTCGCCAGTCTCGTTGTTCACCGTCCAGACAGCCCCGTAATAGGGCGTCTCGTCGTTCGAGATATTTGCGATCGTGACGCTGGTGCCGTCACTGGCCTGGTCCTCGAAGGTTACCGACGCTTCGGGTGGCTGTTCGACCATCTCGACAGTCACGTTGGCCGTGTCACTGGCGAGAATTTCGTCAGCAACTGGATCGACCGTGCTAGCGTTGCCGTCCTCGTCAGGGTGAACGGCAGCCACGAGCGTCTGGTTCTCTTCGATCGGCTCCTCGAAGGATACAGTGAGGTTACTCGTTTCGTTGTCGCTGACTTGAGCGGCACCGAGCAGCGTCTCGGGCTCTCCAGTCTCGTTGTTCACCGTCCAGACAGCCCCGTAATAGGGCGTCTCGTCGTTCGAGATGTTTGCGATCGTGACGCTAGTGCCATCACTGGTCTGGTCCTCGAAAGTGACCGAAGCCTCGGGCGGCTGTTCGACCATCTCGACAGTCACGTTAGCGGTGTCACTGGCGAGAATTTCGTCAGCAACCGGGTCAATCGTCTCTGCGTCGCCGTCTTCGTCAGGATGGACGGCGGCGACTAGCGTCTGGTTCTCTTCGATCGGCTCCTCGAAATCGACCGTGAGGTCACTCGTTTCGTTTTCGGCAACCTGTGTCGCCCCGAGGAGCGTCTCGGGTTCACCGGTCTCGTTGTTCACCGTCCAGACAGCCCCATAGTAGGGCGTCTCGTCGTTCGAGATGTTTGCGATCGTGACGCTGGTGCCGTCACTGGTCTGGTCCTCGAAGGTTACCGACGCTTCGGGTGGCTGTTCGACCATCTCGACAGTCACGTTGGCCGTGTCACTGGCGAGAATTTCGTCAGCAACTGGATCGACCGTGCTGGCGTTACCGTCTTCGTCAGGATGGACGGCGGCCACGAGCGTCTGGTTCTCCTCGATCGGTTCCTCGAAGGAGACCGTGAGGTTACTTGTCTCGTTCTCAGTAACCTGTGTCGCCCCGAGGAGCGTCTCGGGTTCACCAGTCTCGTTATTTACCGTCCAGACAGCCCCATAGTAGGGCGTCTCGTCGTTCGAGATGTTTGCGATCGTGACGTTGGTGCCGTCACTGGTCTGATCCTCGAAGGTGATCGATGCTTCGGGCGATGTCGCCTCGCCGAAGATCGCCACTTCGCCACGCATCCGCGTCTGCACGCTGATGATACTATCCTCGCTCACCTGATCGGACCCGACGTCGAAACTGATCTGCTCCGTCTCTCCCGGGTTGAGTGCCCAGGGTCGATACTCGATCAGTTCACCGTCAATACGGAGTTCGACCGCCTGGATCGCTGGCTCCGCTCCGGGATTGTCGATGTCGGCGGTGACAGTGACGTTCTCACCGTCCTCGACGCTCAAATTCGAGACGTTGAACGAGTCGTTCGTCTGATTCAATGCTGTCTGGGCTGCGTTCTGCTCGCTGGCGACGTCCGCCGCGAGTACAGTGCCCGTCAGTGTCGCTACTCCGATCGCAAGGAAAATCACGACTGCTGATGTGCGTTTTACTCTGTCTTCTATCACTATTTACTCACCCTCGTCAGAACCCCACAATTCCTGCGTATGTAAAGGGTAGAGACGCTTTAGAGAGAGTTTTACACCGAATCAGATGCGTACTCACGGTAAGCGACTAGTAGAGAAAACATCGAAAAGTGGATACGTTAGTACGGGCAGCTTTCGGGAATGCGGGCCGCGCCACTCATCTCTTTGGCCCTCTGTCGCCGCCAATCGGGGTGCTGCTTCGGTGTCTTTCCGTCAGTAGTACTCACGTATGTCGTATTTCGGGCAGGATACTCTCTGATATGGACGCCTTTCTCCCGGGCGGGTCCTCGCTCGATTCGGTCTGTGGAGGTCCGAGTCCGATCTAGTCGTGCCCGTCGACGGTTTCCCATCGAGAGTATCGTCGCCGGTCGGGGGATTCCAACCCCAGACTGAACGGTGGAACGCAACTCTCATGGCGAAACCACCGGATTCCTCCGATAACCTCTCACAGTCCTTGACTCGACACTGAACTGGTCTTCTCAGAGCGCAAGAATCTATATCTATTTTTAATGTTCTTTGTATTCCTTTTCTCAGTATGGCCATACGCAGCAGTGACAACGGCCAGACCAGGCGAAATTTCTTGAAGCTCGCTGGCACGATGTCTGCCGGAGCGGTCGTTTCCCGCCACACCGGCGAGATCGCGCAGGCGCTTCAGCAGGCGACAGACGGGCCGGTCGAGGTCGCCTGGCTGCAAGGACAGAGCTGTTCGGGGTGTACGATATCACTCCTGCAGGGACAGTATCCGACTCTGGAGGAGACCTTGAGCGAGTTCCGGATGGAGTTGACGTTCCATCCCACGCTCATGGCGGAACACGGCGAGGCAGCTATCGAGTCGATGAGCAAGTCGCCGGACATACTCGTCCTCGAGGGGTCGGTGCCGACCGATATTCCGTCCGCCGCGACGGTCGCCGAGAAGCCGGTCTACGACTGGGTCACGGAGCTGGCCCCCGAGGCCGAGTACGTGATCGGCGTGGGCAACTGTGCAGCCTTCGGCGGCTGGCCGGCGGCCGAGAACAAAAATCGGCTCCACGACGTCGGCAAGAACGTCACGGGAGCGAAGGGGCTCCAGTTCGAGCAACGTTCCCAACCCGGCGTACTCGGACCGGATTTCGAGGCCGGATCGGGGCTTCCGGTCGTCAATCTCGGAGGCTGTCCCCCTCATCCTGACTACATACTGTTGACGATCGCGACTGTTCTCAACGGCCACATACCGGAGCTCGACCGGTACAACCGGCCGAAGCCGTTCTACGAACCGCTCGTCCACGACAACTGCAAGTGGCGAGGCTACTTCGACCGCGGCGAGTTCGCGGACAAACCTGGCGAGGAGGGGTGTCTGTACCAGGTGGGGTGTGCCGGACCCTACACGCACTGTGACGACCAGACTCGGCTGTGGAACGACGGGACGAGCGTCTGTCTCAACGTGGGCGCGCCGTGTATCGGCTGTATGGAGCCCGGGTTCTGGGACCGCTTCCAGCCGCTGGACAAGTCGGTCGAACGCCAGAATATCTTCGGCGTCGACGTCGAGACGGCCGGGCTAGCCGCGGTCGGCGCCGGCGTGGTCGGCATCGGTGCTCACGCCGCCCGGAAGGTCACCGGATACGGGAAGTCCGAACAGGACGGCAACGGAGGCCAATCGGAAGACGCCGACGCGGAGTCCACGGCGTCAGACGCTGGCCAGCAGTCGGATGCGGAGACCGGGGACGACAAACCGGTGTGATTTATCATGGTAGAAGTAAAAATCGATCCGACGACACGTATCGAAGGCCACCACGGGATGGAGCTGGAAGTAGAGGACGGTCAGATAGCGGAGGCCAGAAGCACGATGAAGATGTTCCGGGGGGCCGAAATCATCACCGTCGGCAGGTCACCTCGGGACGCGGCACAGCTCACGGGAAAAGTCTGTGGCGTCTGTTTCATCTGTCACCGGATCGGCTCGTCGCGGGCGACCGAAGACGCGGCGATCAACGCCGGTGCCTTCGATGGGATTCCGGAGCACGCCAAGATTCTCCGGGACGCGGTCGAGGGCATCTTCTTCCTGTGGAACCACGCGATCCACCTGTTCGCCCTGGTCGGTCCCGACTACAGCGACGCAGTCGCCGACACGGGATTCGAGCGGCTGGACCCACTCGAAGGCGACGGGTATCAGGGAGCGCTCGAAAACCAGCGCAAGCTCATGCAGGCGCTGGCGGAGTTCGGCGGGCGTGCACCCCACCCGCTCGCGTTCGTCCCTGGCGGGGTCGCGACGAATCCGGATGTTTCGACGGTACAGACCGTCAAGTCCCGCGTCCGGGAAGTCAGCAACTGGCTCGGGCCGACCGAGGCGGTTCCGGACGTTCTTGCGAACGTCCAGAACGGCGAGTTCGACCCACAGCTGGGCGAGGGGCTCCACGACGTCGTCTCGATTCTCGTGGCCGCCGCCAGGGAAGGCGCTGCCGACCTCGGATCGGGACCGAACCGCTACTACAGCAACGGGCTGTTCAGGGAGCCCGAGTCCGACGAACGGATTTTCAAGCGCGGCGTGTATCGCGACGGATCCGTCGAACTGATGACGAAAGACGAAATCGTCGCTGCCATCTCCGAAGACACGGAGTACTCGTACTATACCGACGAGTCGGGCGGGAAACCGACCGAGGCGCAACCACCGGAGCCAGACCCCAACAAAGAAGGGGCCTACTCCTGGGGGAAAGCACCCAGATTCGACGGCGAGACGATGGAGGTCGGACCGCTCGCCAGGCTCACGATCTCGGGCTACGATCCGTTCAACCTCCGGGCGGACCTGGGCGGCGGCTCGGACGAGAGCAATACGCTCAACCGCCTCATCGCCCGTGCACAGGAGGCACTGATCGTTCGCGACCGGGTGCTTGATCTGCTGGACGCGTTCGACCCGAGCGAACCGCTCATGGCCGACTTCCCCGACGATTACACCGGGAAGGGGGTCGGCCTCTGGGAGCCGTCCCGGGGGACCCTCTCTCACTACGTGGACGTCAAGGACGGGGAGATCGAACGCTACCAGATCATCACGCCGACGCTGTGGAACATCGGACCGCGGGACGGCGAGGACAACCCGTCGATCATCGAGGGAGCCATCGTCGGCGACGAGGTCGCGGACATCGAGAACCCGATCAACGTGATGCGGACGATCCGCTCGTTCGACCCGTGCCTGGCCTGCTCGGTCCACGTCGATAGTCCGGAGGGATCCTACGAGACCGAACTCAAACCGGCGTCGCCGGGAGGGATGACCGATGTCGGGGACGACTGACGACGCGGGCGAGTCGCCGGCGGGAGAGACCGGCGGCACCTCGAGCCTGCTCGACAGAGGCCGACAGCTCTGGCGGACGGCCCGATCCGACATTATCGAGACCGACGACAGGGTCGCACAACTCGAGACGGCCGAGCGTCGGCCGGTCGAGCGACACTCGCTGGGGAACCGTCTGAGTCACTGGATCCAGGCGATCCTGTTTTTCCTGTTGCTGTGGACGGGACTGGCGATCTGGTCTGGTAATTACTTCCTCCTTGAGTCCGGGATTTGGGGCGGCTACTACGTCGCTTTCGGGATCCACATGTGGACCGGGATCCTGATCGTGGCGATCACGTTCGTCGTCTTCCCCTACTACTACGTCTTGGTCGACAAACACCACCAGCTACTGGAGATGGCAGATATTCAGGTCAGCTTCGACATTGCCGAGGCGTTCGTCGGTCTCAAGAAGTACATGCCGTACTACCACGACGCCCGGCGTGCCTACGACGAGGACGAGGGCGACTGGATCGCTCACCATCCGATGCAGAAGACGTTCTTCTGGTGGATCGCCATCTTCATCGGAATCCTCGCGCTGACCGGCTTCGGCATGTATCGCGAGATGGCGACCGAGTCGACCTGGTGGATCGACGCGCTGGGCTTCATGGCCGGCTGGTTGGCCTTCGAAACGCTCAAGCAGATTCACCTGCTGCTAGCATTCATCACCGCAGTAATGGTACTCTTTCACATCTATTTCGCCGCCCTGCCGAGCAACTGGGACGTTCTCAAGTCGATGGTGTTCGGGGACGTCGACGCGTTTATCGTCCACAGTGAACACGAGGAGTCGACCGGTGACCAGCCGACGACCGGTGACGGGCCAGCCACGGCCGCAGACGGAGGACAGGCCGAGAAGCGGGAAAGCGACGTGACGACCGGCGACGCGACACGCGGTGGTGAGCCGACGGATGAGTGAGCACTCGCATATCGCCGTCGTCGGCGTCGGAAACCCCATCATGGGGGACGACGGCGTCGGCGAGCGCGTCGTCGAGGCGCTTCGTGACGAGGGTCTCCCGGACGGCGTCGTCGCGACCCACGCCGGCACGACGGCGTTTTTCGCGCTGGAAGCGATGAGCGGAGCCGACTACGCGATCGTCGTCGACGCAGTTGCGGTCGAGGACGCTCCACCGGGTTCGATCCATCGGTACCGCTACCGTGAGGGGTCGTTCGACGGCTCGCCGCCCGAAGTGCTGATGCACGACTTCTCGTTTTCGGATGCGTTACAGACCGGAAAAGATCCTTACAACCTGCCCGACGAGTTGCTCGTGATCGGCGTCCAGCCGGCCGACACCGGACCAGGCACGGAGTTGAGTGACGCCGTAGATGAGCGGATCCCCGACGTGATCGAGCTCATTCGCGAAACGATCGCGGCGCGTACCCAACCGGAGGTCGAGCCATGAACACCCGCTGGTACTGCACGGACTGCGAGACCGAGATCGACCGCGAAGAGATCGATGACCACGAGTCGGAGGGCCATCACGTCAAGGGTATGCTCAGGCCCGAACGGTTGCTCTCGAACGACCCCTGGACGCTCGGGAATGAGGTCAGCGACGAACAGTAACTACGACTCACACGCCCCTGTTCGTTCGAGGACGACCGCGTACCCGTAGACGCCGACGTCCTGCGGATCGCCGTACTCGATCGTCCGGGGATAGATTCCGGCCCGGATCACGTTCCAGGTTCTGTCGTAGGGCTCGCCGTCGTCGAGGAACGGCGGCTCCCGTCCGAACGTCGCGGCCACGTCGTAGGGGTAGGGTGCCTGTTCGCTCTCGTACGGTCCGTCCTCGGCGAGCAGATCGCGGACGTACTCGGCGTCTCCCGGATAGGTCCAGCGCTCCGAGAGCCGGCTGTGATTGTCCGGCGCGAGCCAGATCATCGCTCGCTGGTAGTTGAGGACGATGTAGTCGGGACAGCGTTGCTCGACGCGTTGCATCCAATCGCTCCGGAGGAGTCCGTCCGTCCCGGCGGTCGGCCGGTAGATCGTCCAGCCGTGAGGGACCGCAGCCTCCTGGGAGTCCCCCGCGTACGTTTCGACTGTGGCGTTTGCACCGCCGTGGTCGTGCAGCCACCCGACGGCCGCGTCACGCGGCTGGTCGGCGTAGCCGACCGTTCCGACGCCGGCGTAGATAGCCGTCGAGACGAGCAACACGACGGTGAGCACGTGGGCGGCCTGCTCGTACTCGACGTCGAGCCACTGCAACCCGAGTGCGACCAGCAGGATCACCATCGGGAACAGCAGCAGCAGGTGGTGGGTCCGGAAGTACGCCCACGTCGAGAAGACAGTCGTCATGACGGCGATCACCGACAGCGCGAGGACGATTCCGGCCGTTTCGAGCGACAGCTTCGTGTTCCGCACCGACCGGACCGTATCCGGCTGTAGCGTCACGAGTGCCCGTCGTCCCAGCGTGGCGACCCCCACCGCGACGCCGCCGACGGACGCGAGCGCCAGCGGCCAGCCGAGTCCGTTGGCAGCACCGCGGACGTACCACCACCAGGCCGGCCGATCGAGCCACCCGTGCGAACGCGTCTTCTCGTTTGCGACGCGGTCGACTCGGTCGAGAACCACCTCTGGACCGTCCCATATCTCGGACAGCACACCACCGGACGCACCGCTCGGGATCGTGTTGACGACGGCACTCGGGAACGAGAGATACATCACGACCACCGCGAGTATCGGACCGCCGACCAACAGTTCGGGCCGGAACAGCGCCCGTTTCGGGTCGTCCACTCGGCCGGCGCGCAACAGGTACGCGACGCCGAGCAGGATCGCCGTGACACCTGCGGTCGGCTTGAACGCGATCGCGAGCCCGCCGACGGCACTCCCGCCGAGGAAAAGCCGCCGCGAGCCGGCCTCGACGTAGCGCACGGCGAGATAGAAGACCAGCAGGACGCAAAACAGCGCCGGGACGTCCTCGCCGGCTTCGTGTGCAAGGACGATCACGGCCCAGGTCAGCGACAGCAACAGCGCGGCGAGCCGACCGGTCGCCCGGTCGCGCACGTGCGTTCCGATCCGATACAGCAGATAGACGGATCCGACCGCGAACGCGACGTTCGTCAGCCGGGCCGGCAGGACCGTCGCCCACCACAGCCAGGCAGGGATCGCCTGCCAGTGGGCGTAGAGATCGGTCCCGAGCGCACCGAAGATGTCGCCGAACGCGCTCGCGTCACCGATCAGGACGGCGATCGCGATCGCCGGCAGCGCCACGAGCGCGTAGAGATACAGCGTCGGTCCGAAGACGCGCCAGTATTTCGTCCCCTCCTGGAGGGCTTCGAGGCTGAACTCGTCGTTGACGACGAAGCCGGCGACTTCCATCACGTCGACAACCCGCCAGCGCTCGTCTCTGGTCGCGAAGTTCGGCAGCCGGTGCCAGACCCAGAACGAGGAGAGCAACGCCGATAGCAGCAGGATGTACGCGAGGTAGGGATCTGCAGCGAGATCCTCGCGCACTTGCTGGTAGGCTCGTTCGAGCGGGGAGGGCAGCCACATCATCGACAGGTATCCCCTCACGACACAAAAAGACGGGCGACTTCGGACGATCTCTCCTCGAAAAGTCTTTGAGAGCCCCACGGAAACGATCACGTAGTTCACCGAGGAACACTGATGGCCACGCAATCGACGCGGACCGCGACTGACAACGACACTCCGTCGGACGACCGGGACACCGCCCGACCGATGCACGACCGCGACACCGAACTGTCGGTGCTGGCGATCGTCCCCGCGTACAACGAGGCCGGGACGATCGCCGACGTCGTCGCCGAGACGAGTCGCTACGTCGACAAGGTGGTCGTGATCGACGACGCGAGCACGGATGGGACCGAAAGCAGGGCTCGGGAGGTCGCTGATGGCGTCGTCTCACATCCCAGAAACATGGGCGTCGGGGGCGCGGTCCACACCGGCTATCTGGTCGGCGTGCGCGAGGAGTTCGACGTGGTCGTCCAGATCGACGGCGACGGGCAACACGACCCCGCTGACATCCCGCGCTTGCTCGAACGGATCGCCGACGGCGCAGACATGGTGATCGGCAGCCGCTTCCTCAACGACAGCTACAGGGAGTACAGCCTCGTCCGCCGGGCGGGGATCCGGTTTTTCACCTGGGAGGTCAACGCCCTGGCCGGTCTCGATATCACGGACGTCACGAGCGGGTTCCGGGCGTACACGACGGCACTGCTCGCAGACCTCTCCCGGCCGGAGAACAGCCACTGGGCGCTCGAACAGACGCTCGAAGCGTCCCGGAAGGGCTACCGGATCGTCGAGGTCTCGACGCCCATGCCCCCGGAAACCGACGGATCGCAGTTCGATCTCGGGACGTTTCTGAAGTACCCGCCACGGATGATCAAGACGACGATGAAGGTACTCCTGTTCAGATAACGATGTTCGGGTTCTCAGCGATCCACGTGATCGGTATCGTCGCGGGACTGGCGCTGCTCTACCAGAGCTATCGGCTCGTCGCGGCACGCAAAGAGGGGATCTTCGAGTTCTTGCTGTGGGCTGGGTTCGGCGTCGGGTTGCTTGTAATATCGATCGGAAGCGCGCTCGAGACGGTCGACCTGCTCGCCGCGCTCGAAGGCGGGCTCTCGGCGCTCGGATTTGCCCGTGGAACCGACTCCATTTTCTTCGTCTCGAACCTCCTGTTGCTGTTCGTCGTGTTCTACACGTACGTCCAGCTCGTCGAGAGCCGCCGACAGCTCTCCGATCTCACTCAGGAACTCGCGCTGCTGCGCTACGATCTCGAACAGCGGACCGACGACGAGGACTGACACATGACACGCGCCGTCCTCTCGGTCGATTTCGAGAGCTTCGCTCACACGCCCGCCTACCGGAGTGCCGAGGGGTCCACGCCGAATCCCAACGACGTCGGCCCGGACCAGATGGAGCGACTGCTCACGACGCTCGACACGTACGACGCGACTGGGACGTTCTTCGTCGTCTCGGAGGTCACCCAGCGCTATCCGGAACGGATCGTCGCCGCGGCCGACCGCGGCCACGAGATCGCATCGCACACGCATACTCACCCGCTGTTGACCGACTGCACGGCCGCGGAGCGGCGCGAGGAACTCGCTCACTCGCGGGAGGTCCTGGAGTCGGTGACGGACGCGTCGGTGACGGGCTTTCGCGCCCCTGCCTTCGACTTCGGAGCGGATCATTTCGATCTGTTGGCCGAGGTGGGCTACGAGTACGACTCCAGCGTCGCCCCCTGTCGGTCGATCCCCGGCTGGTACGGCGGCGAGTGGTCGGTCCGGGAGCCGACCCTGGCCAGCGATCTGCAGGCGAGTGCACCCGATTCAGTGACCGAATTGCCGATCGCAGTGATGCCGGGACTCGGGCTGCCGCTGACGGGCACCTGGATCCGGTTTTTCGGCGTCCACTACACCCTGCTGGGAATGAAACTGCTCGCCAGACGGGGGATCGCACCCGTCCTGTACGTCCACCCCTGGGAACTCGCGACGCTGCCACAAGTCGAGGGCGTTCCGCGACGAGTGTACGTCCGGACCGGCGAGTGGATGTGGCGCGCGATCGAGCGCATCCTAGCCAGCGATTTCGAGTTCGTCACTGCCCGAAGCGTCGCGGGTGATGCGAGATGAGACGCCACCGATCCCCAGGTGATGCGAGATGAGACGCCAGCGACCCAGGGGTGAGCCGCGATGATCGACCGACGACGCGTGCTGTGGCTGTTGCGCTACGGGGTCGGGATCGCCGCGCTCACCTGGCTGGTCGTGCAGGCCGACTGGGCCGAGGTGCTCGTGACCCTCTCGGGGATGGCTCCCGCGGCCGTCGCGATCGTGCTCGGCGCGTCGGTGCTGGGAACGGTCGCGCAGTTCTGGACCTGGCACGTCCTGATCAACCGGGTGCGTTCGACCCCCTTTCGCGTGGCCGCCGGCGTGATGCTGACGGTCCGGTTCATCAATCACCTCACGCCGTCCCAGGCCGTCGGCAAGTCCCTCGCACCGGCGGTCCTCCGCCAGTACACCGGCTACACCTGGGGGACGGTCGTCGCGGTGGCGACGCTGCACACGGCGCTGTTCGCGGTGCTCTACGGGATCGTCGCGCTGGTCGGACTTGGCGTGTTCGCCTCGGCGCTGTCGCCCGGACTGCTGGTCGTGATCGCCGCCTCTGCGGGACTGTATCTCGTCGTCGGACCGCTGTTGTTCGTCGCCGGCACGCGACTCGGTGGGGCGGCGACGCTGGCCGCCGCGGTCCGCGATCGGATCCCCATCGAGCGACTCCCCTACGCCGAGGCGCTGCTGGCGAAAGCCGTCGGCGCGCTGCCCGACATCGGCGAGGAGACCGCCGAGACGCTGGGTCGACTCCGCCGGGATCCGGTCGCGATCGGCGGCTACGCGGTCGGCTGGGCGGTCGCGCTGCTCGTCGTCCCCGGTGTGCGAGTGTGGGTGCTGCTGTCGGCGGCCGGCGTCGAGTTCTCGCCGCTTTCGCTGTCGGTGGCCGGCGTCGAACTCTCGGTGCTGCTGTTGCCGATCGCACTGGTGACCGCCTACGCCGTGACGCTGCTGCCGATCACGCCCGGCGGCGTCGGGATCGCCGAGGCCTCCGCGACGCTGGTGCTGGCCGCGCTGGGCGTCCCGGCGACCATCGCCGGGCCGACGATCCTCATCGATCGCTTCCTCGGGGTCTACCTCCCCGCGCTCGTCGGGTGGTATCCGACGATGCGACTGGATCCGTCCTGGAAGTCGGCAGAATCGTAGCTGGGTTCGTTGCAGTCGGTGGACCTGCACCCACGGCGGGATGAACAGACATTTGCCGAGTGCCGGGCAACGACCGCTATGACCCGGACGTTCGTACTGGGGCTCGACGGCGCCAGCTGGCGGCTGCTCGACCCCTGGATCGAGGCAGGGGAGTTGCCGAATCTCGAAGCGCTGCGCGAGTCGGGCACCTGGGCCGAGAGTCGCAGTTGCCTCCCGCCCGTGACGTTCCCCAACTGGAAGTGCTACGCCTCCGGCAAGGACCCCGGCGGCTTCGGCGTCTTCTGGTTCGAGCGGGTCGATCTCGACGCCGGCGAGATCACTGTCTGCAACGGCAGCGACTTCGACACGCTGGAACTGTGGGACTACCTCAACGACGAGGGGCAGACAGCAGGTGTGATGAACATGCCCTCGACGTATCCGCCGCGCGAGATCGACGGGTTCGTCGTCTCGGGCGGGCCGGACGCCGTCGAAGGCGAATACCGCTCGATCGAGGAGGGCTATACGTCTCCGCCGGAACTGGCCGGGGAACTCGAAGACCGGTTCGGCTACCGGGTCCACCCGGAGCCGCTGCTGTCGAGCAACGACGAGACCGGCGCGGAAGTCGACGCGATCCTCGAGCTGTTCGAGGCCCGCTTCGAGGCCGCCGTCACCCTCTTCGAGGAGCGCGAGCTGGATTTCATGCACCTGACGCTGTTCTACCTGAACGTCCTGCATCACTTCTTCTGGGACGCAGAGCCGACAAAGCGCGGCTGGAAACTCGTCGACGAGTGGATCGGTCGTCTCGCCGATCTGGAGGACACGGATCTGATCGTGATGTCCGACCACGGCAGCGGCCCGACCCAGACCGAGTTTTACGTCAACGAGTGGCTGGCAGAGAACGGCTACCAGGCACGCACCCAGTCGCTCGGGAGCGTCTTCCAGCAGGTGGGGCTGACCCGGGAGAACGCGCTGGCGATCGCCAAGCGCCTGGGGATGGTCGAGTTCCTCTCGCGAGTCGTCCCCGAGCGGGTCCAGCAACTCGTCCCCCAGGAGGCGGGCGTCAAACGCGGCCAGAAGCTCGACGCGATCGACCTGCCGAACACGCAGGCCGTCGCGAGTTCGCAGGGGCCGATCTACGTCAACCCCGACTACGACGTCGACAGCGTCGCCGACTCCCTGATCGAGGACCTCCGGACGGTCGAGGACGAGCACGGCCGGATCTTCACGAACGTCTACCGCGGCGAGGAGATCTACAACGGACCGTACGTCGAGGAGGCTCCCGACGTCGTGGTCGAGCAGCGCCCCGGCGTCCACGTCAACGACGGGATCGGCGGCGGCGAGATCATGACCGAGCCGGCCCGCTGGGCCGCCGAGAACACCAACACCGGGATCTTCGTCGCGTCCGGCCCCTCCTTCGAGGCCGGCGGCCAGCGCGAACAGATTTCGATCACCGACATCGCGCCGACGGTCCTGGCAAACGCCGGCTGTGCGGTCCCGACGGACATGCGCGGGGAGGTGCTCGACGTCTTCGTCGAGGACCCGGACGTGGAGACGCGTGACCCACTCGAATCGGCTGGCCGACGTTCCGACGCGAGCGAGGAGGTCTCCGAGCGACTCCAGCAACTGGGCTACATGGAGTGACCACTCTATAACCGTTCCCCGATACCATTGTGCGAAGGCGTCCTCAAAATTCGACGGGAAGCTCACGAACTTCCTCCCGGTCGATAGACGTTCGGGGAGTCGGCCTCTTGTGTTCCACTCAGGCCAAAAACCAGTATATATATATATATGACGAATACAAAATAATTCAAGATATATGTACAGAATCGCGATCGCCTGCGTGTTGGTCCTCGCGCTGGGGTTCGCGGGGTGTGTTTCGGATACCAGTCCGACGACCACGGCAAACGGACAGGTCTCGGAGTACGTGAACGCGACTGTCGAGGAGGAGATCATCGACCGCGAATCAGAGCGGGTGCGGGAGATGCTGTCGGAACGCGATCACGCGGAATACGGTGTCGGCGGTGCGGGCAGCCTCGAGACGACGATCGTGAACACGACGGACGATGGTGCGTACGTGCGCGTTTCGATCCCCTACTGGTTCACCGATCAGCGGACGCCATCCGGATCCGGCGGAAATCGGACGGTGACGACGGTCCAGGTCACGGGTGACGCAACCCAGACGGCGGTCTACTTCGTCAACGCGACCGCGATCGAGCGCGTTTCCGGCGGGTGAATTCTGACAGTCGACCTTCACGGGCCCGCGGAAGACTTATACACTTTCATGCGTGAGAAGAACACGCACAGTATGTTCGAACAGTTCTCCCGGGGGTACTATCTCGGACGGCTCTACGTCGAGCCACAGGATCACCAGCTGGCGGCGCTGTGTCGCGAGCAATACGAGCAGATCGCAACGCAACTCTACGCCGAGGAGCGGGGCGCGACACCCGAGCAGCCGCTCGTAATGAAACTCGGGACGCGACACTTCCGGGTCCACGGCGAAGACGGCGTGCCGGCCGACACGCTCGCGGTCCCACCGGAGATCATCGAAGACGACGCGCGGATCCGCAACCCACCCGCGCTCAGGGAGGTCTTCCTCGCGAAGGCCGACCGGGCCGAGCAGCTGCTCGAGATGGAGCAGTCACTGCCGGATCAGACCGGGATTTAAGCGTCCTCGCCTCCCGGACCCGGGTATGTTCGACGAGTTGTTCGGCCGTGCCGAACTCAAAGAGCGCATCGAGACGCTCGAAGACGAGAGGGCCGAACTGCGAGACCGCCTCGAGGCCGAGCAGGAGCGTCGCAAGGACGCCGTCACTGACAGACAGGCCGCCGAGCGACGCGTCAACGAACTCGAAGATCGGATCACACAGCTGCGAGATCGGATCGATCGCCTCGAAGACGGCGAGCAGACCCTGTCCTATCGGCGACGTGAGCAACTCACGGGCAGGCGCATCGAGAGCGTGCTCGACCGGCTGACCTCACTGGAGGGGCAACCGGAGAGTATCCTCACGGCCGTCGTCGTCGACGACCACCAGATCTCGGGAGAACTCAGGGACGGGTTCGGCGAGCGTGCGGCGCTCGTTTCCCGCGCCGCGCCGTGTCTGGCCGTCACCGACGACGCCAGGATGGTGAGCGTCGCCTTCGACGTCCCGAACCCGCCCGAGCCGTTCGCACGGTGGGGCGACAGTGTCGAAATCGATCGGTCATGGTTCGAGCCGACGGGGCGGTTCACGCTCGCGCTCGTCCGTTCGGACCTGTTCGCGATGGGCGTCTACGAGGGTCGCGAGCGGACGGCTTTCCACGGGTTCGACAGCGAACTCAAGAGCAACCACTCCAAGGGCGGGTTCTCCCAGTCGCGCTTCGAGCGGATCCGCGACGGCCAGATCGACACGCACCTGGGGCGCTGTCAGGAGGCGCTCGCCGAGCGGCCGGACGACGCACCGCTTTTCGTCGTCGGCGAGCGCAGCGTCCTCGGCGCGGTCAGCGACGCCGCCGACGCGACCGCTGCCGTCGACGCCACGGGCGACCCCGAACAGGCGCTCGAAGACGCCTTCGAGGATTTCTGGACGGTGACGCTGTACGGGATCTGACAGCGAGGTCATCTACCGTCGGGACGGTTGACATCATCTGCGGTGATCACAACCACTCCGCGAACGAATCGGTTTCCCGACTCCGTCGGATATACTCGCGTTGCATGCGCTCGATCGCCTGCTGGAAGTCGAGGCCGTCTTCGAGGTGCTCGCGCACGCGGGCTTTCTTCCAGCTGCTGGGTGTCGTTTCCGCCCGCCAGCGCGCCCGGATCGGGTCGAGATACGACGCCCCGTCGATCCCCTGGACTTCGAGTCCGTGTTCGGCGTACTCGAACACTTCGGCGAAGATCTCGTCCGGATCAGCCGTTCGGTCGCCGTCGGCGGTCACCCAGGCCAGCTCCCCGTCAAGTCCGTCTCTGGCGGCCGCGTAGAACGCCGACTCGGCGGCCTCCCACGGGAGTTCGGTGATCGGATGGTCGGCGGCGACTAGCCCGCGGATCAGTCCGGCCGTCAGCGCCTGCAGGCCGACGACGTCGGCGACCGTCGGCTGGGTCGGCAGCGGGCGGTACTCGATCCGGACCGAGCGCTCGTCACCGGCCCCATCGACGGGGTCGCCGCCGATCACACATCGGACCCACCGCCAGTACGTGCCGCGCTTGTGCTCGAACTCCCAGTAGTTGTCCGTGTACGCGCTTCCGGAGTCGGCGTCGAGCCACTCGCTGAGAAACGGCGCGACGACGTCGTCCTCGCGCACGTGATCGACGACCTCGGTGACGGTATCGAGATCCGGCGGGACCCGCACTTTCGGGTTCGGCGTGACGTTGACCGACTGCTCGAAGACGGCGATCCGGAGTTCGTGATGGGTTTCATCGAGGAGTCGCTCGGGATCGGCCACGTCGCCGTAGAGGTCCGCGGGGAGAAACGGGGAGTTGCTCGCGAGCGCCACCAGCGGTCCCATCGTCCTGATCGCGGCGTTGTAGTACTCGGGAAACGCCGCGGTCTGTGGGATCTGCAGGTGCGGCTGGATCGATGTCGCCAGCGACTCGAGGAGGATCGTGGGGAACGACTGCTCGACGCCCGGCACCGACAGTTCGATCGAGCCGCCGGTCCGTTCGAGCAGGTCGTTGTCGATCGCGACGTACCGTGGATCAGTCCGCATGTTGGTCGCCAGTCGGACGCCGTCGAGGTCTGTCGTCGCCGAGAGATACTCGACGGCTCCCGACTCCGGCGGAATCGTCCACATCGCATCGAGGACGAGCGCGCAGTGCTCTTTGCCCGCTGCCGCGCGAGCTTTCCGGGTTTCCATCTCGATCGCGGTCGCCTGCGCGTCCAGCCCGGCCGCGTCGAACGTATTCGGATCGGTGTTGATCTCGGCGTTGTGCAACCCCAGCTCCTTGCTGACGGCGTCGGTATCCTCGAAGATGCTTCCCGGGATCTGGTGTAGCCGGCTTCCTTCGGTCGGCTGCACGACCTGCTCGCCGTCCTCCGGCTGGCCGGCGACTGCGTACACTTCCATCTCCAGCCCGATCGCGAACCCCTCGTTGTCGAGTGCGCCTTCCTCGAACTGTCCGTAGAGGAAGTCAGTCTGTTCCCGGACGCGAGCGTCGAACTCTTCGCGCGTGGCCGGATCGAGCGAGCGTGTCACCAGCTCAGCCAGATCTGTCATTGGCGACTCTATGCGAGCATCAGTCATAGTAGTATGTCCTGGAGCAACCGTTGGTCCTCCAGCAGCAAGACGACGAAACCTTAACTGGATCAGCCCCGAGGCTGGCGTATGGATGTCTACGGACTGATCGGGAACCCGGTCGGGCACTCGCTGTCGCCGCCGATGCACGAGGCGGCTTACGACGAGCTGGGAATTGAGGCCAGATACGTCACCTTCGAGCCGGAGGCGGCGGTGCCAGCGATCGAGGCCGCTACGACGCTCGGTGTCGCCGGGCTGAACGTGACGATTCCGTTCAAGCAGGACGTGCTGGACGTCGTCGAGCCGGACGATCTCGCGGCCCGGATCGGCGCGGTCAACACCGTCGAGTTCACAGCTGACGGACCGGTTGGCTACAACACCGACGCCGTCGGCGCGGTGCGGGCCCTCCGGGAGCACGACGTGTCCCTCGACGGCGAGGCAGTCGTCGTCGGGGCGGGTGGTGCGGGGCGAGCCGTGGCGTTCGGCCTCGCCGACGCCGGGATGGGCGTCCGGATCGCCAACCGGACTGTCGAACGCGCACACGACCTGGCCGGGGCAGTTCCCGACGCGAGCGGACACGGACTCGACGACCTCCCGACGCTGCTCGCGGACGCGGACGTGCTGGTCAACGCCACGAGCGTCGGCATGGACGAGGATCGCTCGCCCGTCCCGGCCGACGCGCTACACGGGGACCTGACCGTTCTCGATGCGGTGTACTCGCCGATCGAGACGAGACTACTCCGAGACGCGGCAGCCGCTGGTGCGACGACCGTCGACGGAGCGTGGATGTTGCTGTACCAGGGCGTCGAGGCCTTCGAGCGCTGGACCGGTCGGGACGCACCGGTCGAGGCGATGAACGCGGCGCTTCGCGCCCGGCTTTAAGTGAACCGGGGTCAAACACGCGCACATGGGATTGTCGGAACTACTCGATCGGATCAAGGAGGCGCTCGGGATCGGTGGGTCCCGGGGCCAGTCGGAGCGACGCCCGCCACAGTCCGGAGACGAAACGGCCACCGAACCCACATCGAAAGAGACGACCGTCACCGTCGAGCGCGAACCCTCGACGGAGTCCGAGGACGCCGTCAAAGGGACCGACACCGCGGACGAGACTGAGGAGGACACGGACTCTGTCCCGACGACGGAAGACGCGGAGACTGCTGTCGAAGATGAAGCGACTGCGAGCGATACCGAGGCAGAAACGGACGAGGCAGAAACCGACGACGAGTCGAGCGAAGCGGAAACGGACGAGGAAGAAACCGACGACGAGTCGAGCGAAGCGGAAACGGACGAGGAGCCGAGTGAAACCGGGGCGGGCGAAGACCTCGGGACGGACGAGCCGACCGACGTGATCAAGGGAATCGGCTCGGCGTACGCCGATCGCCTGGCCGACGCGGGCGTCGAGACGGTCGCGGATCTGGCTGCTCGCGACGCCGAGAGCCTCTCTGAGGAGACAGATATCTCCGAAAAGCGCCTGCAGACCTGGATCGAGCGCGCAAAACATCGCTGAGTTCTGCGTTCTGTCAACGTTGCCGGCCTCGCAACCTACAAGCAGCCCCACCTGCTGTGAGCAGACAATGGGCGAACCGCGAGTCGTGACTGATCGTGAGTCCTTCCTGGCGACGGCGACAGAGGTGTCCGAAGACGCACGCGTCCCCGTCGAGGTCGCGGTCGAAGTCGAGGACCCCTTCAAGGCCTACCGACGCGCGCGAGACGGAGATGGAGGCGTCTACCTTGAAACCAGCGGCGGTCGATCGGGATGGGGATACTTCGGGGTCGACCCCGTCGAACTCGTCGAAACCGGCCCCGATGAGGGGGCGCTGGCGACGCTCGAATCGGTCATCGGCGAGGGATCGCTCGCACGCGGCGACTGCGACGTTCCCTATCCGTGTGGTGCGATCGGCTGGCTCTCCTATGACGTCGCCCGAGAGATCGAGTCGCTCCCGGAATCGGCCATCCGCGATCGAGACCTGCCGCGAATGCAACTGGGCGTCTACGACCGGCTGGCCGCCTGGCGCGAGCCGCGCGAGCGTCCGACGACGTTACACGTGACCGCCTGCCCGCGCGTGGGGGCCTTCGACGACGCGGCCGACGCCTACGAGCACGGTCGCGAACGGGCGCTCGCGCTGGCCGAGTCAGCTGTCGACGGCGATCCGACCGTCGGCTCACCGCCGGCTGACAGCGAGGAGGCGACGTTCCGAAGCGACTGTGGTCAGGCAGCCTTCGCCGACCGCGTCCGCAAGGTCAAAGAATACATCCGGGAGGGCGACACCTTCCAGGCGAACGTCTCGCACCGGCTTACCGCTCCGGCTGCCGCACATCCCGTTACCGTCTTCGACGCGCTTCGGTCGGTCAATCCGGCTCCGTATTCCGCTCTCCTGGAGTTTCCGGGCGTCGATCTGGTGAGTGCTAGCCCGGAACTCCTACTACATTGCGAGGACGACCGCAGGGAGTCCTCGAACATAGTGAGCGGGGAGGGACGACCGGCAAGCCGCGAGGACGACCGCAGGGAGTCCTCGAACATAGTGAGCGGTGAAACCGCGAGCCGCGAGGACGAGCAGAACGAGACCGCGGACGGAACGCGACTCGAAACCGAGCCGATCGCCGGGACGCGACCGCGTGGCGAGACGGCGGCGGCGGACGAGCGACTGGAAGCCGAACTGACCAGTGACGAGAAAGAGCGGGCGGAACACGCGATGCTCGTCGATCTCGAACGCAACGATCTCGGGAAGGTCAGCGAATACGGCAGCGTCGAGGTGAGCGAGTACCGGCGCGTCGATCGCTACAGCGAGGTGATGCACCTCGTGTCGCTGGTCGAGGGTCGCCTGCGCGCGGGGCAGACGCTCGCGGACGCGATCGAAGCGGTGTTCCCGGGGGGAACGATCACCGGCGCACCCAAACCCCGGACGATGGCGATCATCGACGAGGTCGAGTCGACCCGTCGTGGTCCGTATACGGGTTCGATCGGGATCTTCGGGCTCGACGACCGGGCGACGCTGAACATCGTCATCCGGACACTGGTCCGGTACGGCCGGGAGTACCACCTCCGGGTCGGCGCGGGGATCGTCCACGATTCGGACCCCCAGCGCGAATATCAGGAGACGCTGGACAAGGGACGAGCGCTGATCAACGCCGTCGACGCGGCCATCGAGGGCGGCCCGGACTTCTCCGTCGGGGAGAGCGACGCTACGACCGAGGGAGAGGAATCGCGATGAAAGGGCTATCGGTGCTGGTGGTCGACAACTACGACTCGTTCGCGTATAATCTCGTCCAGTACGTCGGTGAAATCGTCACGACCGAAGCGTGGTACGAGAGTGGGTCTTCGGGAGGAGCGAGTGGGGCGGTGATCGTCCGGCGCAACGACGCGATCGATATCGAGGGGATCCGCGACCTCGATCCGGACGCGATCGTCGTCTCGCCAGGGCCGGGCACGCCGGAGGAGGCAGGCGTCTCGATGGCGATCTTCGAGCAGTTGTCGATCCCAGCGCTCGGCGTGTGTCTGGGCCATCAGGCGCTCTGTGCAGCCAACGGCGCACCGGTTGGCCACGCACCGGACGTGGTCCACGGCAAGCCATCGACGATCACCCACGACGGGCAGGGTATCTTCACACAGCTTCCCGCGGCGTTCGACGTCGGCCGATATCACTCGCTGGCTGTCGAACGGACGGCGCTCCCCGACAGTCTGACCGAAACCGCCCGGACCGACGACGAACGGTCGATCGTCATGGCGGTTCGACACGAGTCGCGACCACACGTCGGCGTCCAGTTCCATCCCGAGAGTATTCTCACTGACCACGGCAAGCAATTGGTAGCGTCGTTCTTTCGGGAGTACTGCTGATCGCTTTGCCTCTCGCGGTCAGGTCCCGCTGAAGAACCGCTCGCCGATCGCCTCGGAGAGGTCCGAGAGGTAGATCCCGCCCCACAGCGCAACCAGGACCCCACCGATGGAGTTGTAGACGAGGTCCCACAGCGTGTCGTAGACGCCGTACTGGGTCAGCACCGTCGAGGTGCCCAGCTGTTCGGCCGCGATTCCGAGAGCAAACTCCAACAGTTCCCAGAGGACGCCGAACGCGAGGACGAACAGCAGGATGATCACGGCGACGAACTTCGAGGGCAGATACACGTCTTCGGAGTGCTCGTCGATCGCCCGCACCGTCGCATAGCCGGCGGCGGCCACGACCGACGCCGATAGCGCGTGCGTCACGTGGTCCCACCAGGGGATCGCCGAGTAGAACTTCCATCCCAGCCCCGGCACGCCGACTGTTCCGAGCGCGTGGAGGAACGCGGCGCTCGTGATCCACAGCGCGATCCGTGGGTCCAACGAGAGCTGGTAGTCGCGCTCGAGGATGGACGGAATACGTGCCACGAGCAGCGCCACGCCGGTATTGATCATGATGCCTGGGCTCCCGCGCTCGATCCCGATGAAGAACAGTCCGACGAGCGACAGCTCCATGAACCGCGTCAGTTGCGCCTGTCGGCGCTCGGAGAGACGGATCCTGGACCCGAGCCGACTCACGACCGCTCACCCCCGAGCTGGACGTCGTCGATTTCCTCTAGCATGGCTTCGACCGACTTCCGACGTCGACGGAAATACAGTGCGAACGTCACGCCCCCGAGAATTCCCGCTACGGCCGAGTAGAGCCACTCGTACATCAGATCGTCGTTCGTGGTGATGTAGTTGGTGCCGAGGTACACGTCGAATCCCCACTGTAGCAGTCCCCACAGCGCCGCCGACGCAAGCGTTGCGACGACGACGAGCACGACGGCAAACCACGGCGGGAACCGGATCGGTGTGAACGACTGCAACTCGACGGCGATTACCAGTGCGACCGCCGCGATGGCGAAGTACACCGAGAACTGGCCGGACAATCGATCGGTCCCGGTCGCGAGCCCGACGATCGGGAGCGCAGCTATCAACAGTACCTCCCAGGGCAGCATGACGTACGGCGACCGAAACGCCAGTGGCGGGATCAGCGCCAACACGACGACACCGAGCGCGAACACCGACCACAGCGGTCCGGTGGCGACGACGATCCCGACGGCGGTGCCACCTAGCAACACGATCAATAGCCACCCGATGATGGCGTTGTTGCGACTGTCGTGGAGCAGTGCGTCGAGCTCCGAGATTTCCATGTGAAGTCCCTGTGGACCGCTGGGCTTAAAATCCCTCGCGAACGCCGGTCCGATCACGCGACGAAGAGCACGTAGACGACCCCGTAGCTCCACAGGGCGATGGTGACCGCGCCGAGGGCGGCGAAGATCGCCTCGAACGGTGACGGGTACCGATCGAGAAGTCGATCGAGATCCACCGATGGAGCGTAGAGTCGCGGTGGATCCATCCACGAGAGTCGGAAATACCGAGCGGGGTTCCAGCCGGTGATCGAACCCCACCGACCTCGGCGGAGCCGCTGTGCCAGTGCAGACACGGAGCCCGGGAACGCCGCCAGAACCCCGGTAGCCGCGCCGACGCCCAGGATCGTGAACACGAAGTGATACGACACGTCCAGCGTCGGGGGCACGAGCACGATCGCTGCGACGCCGTAGACGACGCCGATCGCGGCGCGCGGGTCGAGCAACACCGTCGGTGATCGGTCGGCGACGCGAGCGACGGCGACGGCTGCGAGCCAGATGACAGACAGCTCGAGTGCGAACGCTCCCAGCAGGTGGATCGTCGGGTCGGCATGCAACAACACGGTCTGCTCGACGACCTGCACGTCGAGCGGATACAGCAGTCGTGGCGGATCGCCGGTTACCAGATCTCCCCACGGGTGAGACAGCAGGCCAGCGGTCGCGACGAGTGCGACCGTCGATCCGGACAGCCCGGTTCGGGTGCGGGCCAGTCTCGCGAGGACAAGGCCCGCAACGACGAACGTACCGATGACGACCGCACCGGAAAGGCCGCTGTAGAGCCACGCCGCCCAGACGAGCGACGCGAGGAACACGCTTGCGATACCGCGGACGGCAAGCCACCGGCGAGACGTGCTCGTCCCGGCGGCCCACGCGCCGAAGGCCGGGCCGGCTGCGAGCGCGATGAGCAGCGAGTGAGTGATCGAGCGATGGACCGCACGGCTGGCGTCCCAGAACACGCTGGGTTGGGTCAGCGTCCCGGCGTTCAGCCGGCCCACGTCGAGCGCCACCGCGGTATAGATCATGTCGACGTCGGGGATCGCAGCGAACGAGCCTGCGACGAGACCGAGCGCGAGCGCGCGACGGGCTGGCCAGCCTCGCCAGTCCGCGAACAGCGTCGCGAGGGCAAACGCCAGCAGCGCGTGTCCGATGAACACGGTACCAGTACGAGGACGAACGGTATAAGTTTCTCGCGGGCTGAAATGTGCTACCGAGTGTGTTCGCAGGGCGTACAGCAATCCGGACCGTCACGGCGCCGATCCCATCTCTGGCAGACGATATCGCGGATATGCCACCCTTTTTGACGGCCGGTAGCGTAGAGAGATGTATGTACGTCCGGGACGCGAAAAACCGCGAGGAGGTCTGGTTGCTCGATCGGATCGAAGAGATGGGCCTGGACGAGACGGCCTTCCGGTCGCGCGATTACGTCATCGCCATCGACGAGGAGACCAACGAGAAGGCCGGGTTCGGTCGGATCCGGATTCACAAGACAGACGACGAGTCCGTGTGTGAACTCACGAGCATCGGCGTCCTCGAAGCGTGGCGTGGCCAGGGCGTCGGCGCGCACGTCATCGAACGTCTGGTGCAGAAAGCGAGCGACGAGGGCTTCGAGATCGTCTACTCGCTGACCGACCAGCCCGAGTATCTGGCGCAATTCGGCTTCGAGGCGACCGACGCGGACGCCCTTCCCGAGAAGTTACGCGATCGGCTGGCCGAGAAGCGCGAAAAGATCCAGCCCGACGCCGTCCCGACGCACCTGCGCGTCGACGACTTCCGGGTCCCGCCTGGTCGCCGCGAGGCGTTCAAGGCGGCCGACGCCGAGGAGGACGACGAGCCGACCGAGTCGCCGGAAGACTTCGGAATCGATCCCGACGAGGCCACCTACAAGTACGATACGAGCTAGGCACGCCCGGGCTTGGCACTCGCAGGCGCCACAGAGACGGCGGCACGCAGGGGAAGTTATTTTACTCGTGGATCGCCTACCGGTGTACGATGAGCGACGAGGGGGTCGACGAGAGCAAGCGGGCGACGCTTCGGCGGTTCGCAGCGCTCGGGACCGCCGGGTCGATCGCTCGCTTTGCGGGTGGGGCCGAAGCCACGGCTGGCGATTCTGACGCTCGTGACGCCATCGTGGGCTATCTCGAAGCGACGCCCGGCGCGCACTTCTCGAAGATCCGCGACGACCTGCACCTGGGGACCGGCGAGACCCAGCACCATCTCCGGCAACTGCTCGAAACCGACACGATCGAAAGTCACGAGGACGGCGACTACCGTCGGTTCTTCCCCGCGGGCCGGTTCGACGACTTCGAGAAGACGGCACTGTCGTATCTCCGTCGGGACACCGTCCGTGGCATGCTGGTTGCGCTGCTCGAAGAACCCGAGGCGACCGGGAGCGATCTCGCCGAGGCGGTCGGCGTCTCCCGGTCGACGGTCAGCAAGTACGCGAGCGAACTCCAGACGGTCGGACTGCTCGACCGAACCGACGGTTACCGGATCGTGAACCCGGAGACGGTACTGCTGTTGCTCGTCCGGTACGCCGATTCGTTCGACGCCGACGCGGAATCGTTCGCCCGGGACGCCGCGTCGGTCGTCACCTACGATCCGTGAGCGACTCGGACGACGAACGATCCGTGAGCGACTCGGACGACGAACGATCCGTGAGCGACCCGCGATGAGGCATCTTTTTGCTCGCGGGGAGCACATCCGGAGGTATGGGAACTGACGCTGACGCCATCGAGTTTGGCACCGACGGCTGGCGAGCGACGCTGGACGTGTTCACGGAACCGCGCGTGCGAATGGTCGGCCAGGCGGTCGCGACATATCTCGAAGACGGCCCTGTCGCGGTCGGTTACGACGCCAGGGACAGTTCTCGGGGCTTCGCCGAGGAACTCGCCCGGACGCTGGCCGGCAACGGGATCGAGGTCCTGCTGAGCGAGCGCGACTGCCCGACGCCCGTGGTCGGCTGGACCGTCCGCGACCGGGAGCTGGCGGGCGCGCTGATGATCACGGCCAGTCACAATCCGCCGAATTACAACGGCGTGAAGTTCATCCCCGACGAGGGCGCGCCGGCACTGCCCGAGGTGACCGATCAACTCGAGGACCTGCTTGCCGCACCCGATCCGGTCCCGGAGTCCGAATACGGCGACGTTACTGAGGTCGACTTCGTCGAGCCGTACCTCGCGCACGCCCTGGAGTTCGTCGACGCCGACCTCTCGGGGCTGACCGTCGCCTACGACGCCATGCACGGCAGCGGCCGCGACGTGACCGGCGACCTGCTGGAGCGGGCCGGCGCGGACGTGATCGAACTCCGGTGTGAGCGCGATCCGGAGTTCGGCGGCACGTCCCCGGAGCCTGAGGCCGATCGCCTGCACGACCTCATCGAGACGGTCACCGACGGCGAGGCCGACCTGGGGATCGCCAACGACGGCGATGCCGACCGGATCAGCGTCGTCACCCCCGATGAAGGGTTCCTGGACCCGAGCCTCCAGTACGCCGTCCTCTACGAATTCCTCCTCGAAGACGAATCCGGGTCTGCCGTCCGGACGGTCTCGACGTCGAGCATCGTCGACAAGGTCGCCCGCGCGCACGGCGAGGAAATCGTCGAGACCGCGGTCGGGTTCAAGTGGGTCGCCCAGGCGATGAAAGACCACGACGCCCTCATGGGCGGCGAGGAGTCGGGCGGGTTCGGCATCACGAGCCACCTCCGCAACAAGGACGGCGTGCTGATCGCGCTGCTCGCGGCCGCCGCCGAGGCCGAGCAGCCGATCGACGACCGCGTCGCCGCGATCCACGACGAACACGGTCACGTCTTCCAGGACCGTATCAGCGTCGCCTGTCCCGACGCGCGAAAGGAGGGCGTCCTGGAAGAACTCGACGGTGCGCTGCCCGACGAACTCGCGGGTGCGACGGTCGCGTCGGTCAACACCGTCGACGGCTTCAAGATCACCTTCGAAGACGACACCTGGGTTCTGGTCCGCCCCAGCGGTACCGAGCCGAAGCTACGGGTCTACGCTGAAGCCGATAGCCCCGAACGCGTCGAGGAACTGCTCGACGCCGGCCGGGATCTTGTCGAACCGCTCGTCTAGACCGTTCGAACACCGTGATACCGTCCTGATTCTCGCTCGCGGATCTCGAATCCCAGCGACTCGTAGAACGGCCGCACGCGTTCGTCGAACTCGGCGACGACGCGCCCGTGACGGTCGATGAGTCGCTCGACCAGCGCCGTCCCGATTCCCTGGCCCTGTCGACGCTTGCGCACGGCGATCGCGTCGAGACGCACGCCACGCTCGGCCGGGAGCGTGACGGCAGCACCCAGCACTCGCCCGTCCTCGACGGCGACGAGCGTCCGCCCGTCGCTGCCGCTCTGTCGAACCGCGTCACGATCGGTTTCGAGGATCGCGGCGTCGAGAATCGCGAGGAGGGCGTCGATTTCTTCCGGTTTCGCCGTTCGCACGTGAACCATGACTAGCCGCCCTGGACGAGCCTGAGAACCCGGACGCGATCGACTTCGACGGGCTGGTCCTCCGGGACGGGCTGGCCGTCGACGACGATCGAGACCTCGTGTCGACTGTACTCCAGCGGCTCCAGCAGGTCCGCGTAGGTCCCACCCTCGCCGACTTCGACCTCGTGGGTTCCCTCGCCGACGACGTCGACGGTGACGCGCATGCCTGTAGGTTCGCGTGGGCGCACATCAGGATAGCGTTCTCGGGAAGTTTATCAGCGGGCGGGGCCACACCACAACCATGAGCGAGGCCGAGTCTGAGTCGCGGGCGGGTCGCGAAGAGGTCTGGATCGAGAAGTACCGACCCCAGACTCTTTCGGAGGTTGCCGGCCACGAGGGCATCATCGAACGCCTGCAGAGCTACGTCGACCGCAACGACCTGAGTCACATGTTATTTTCAGGACCTGCAGGGACAGGAAAAACCACGTCCGCCATGGCTATCGCCCGGGAACTGTACGGCGAGGACTGGCAGGACAATTTCCTGGAGCTGAACGCTTCCGACCAGCGCGGGATCGATGTCGTCCGCGACCGTGTCAAGTCCTTCGCGCGCACTTCTTTCGGCGGCTACGAGTATCGAATTATATTCCTTGATGAGGCCGACGCACTCACTTCCGAGGCCCAGTCAGCACTCCGTCGGACGATGGAGCAGTTCTCGAACAACGTTCGGTTCATCCTCTCGTGTAACTACTCCAGTCAGATCATCGACCCGATCCAGTCTCGCTGTGCCGTCTTTCGGTTCTCGCCGCTTTCCGACGAGGCGATCGAGGAGCAGATCCACCGGATCGCCGAGGCCGAAGGCATCGAGGTCACCGACGACGGCGTCGACGCGCTCGTCTACGTCGCCGGCGGGGATATGCGAAAGGCGATCAACGGTCTCCAGGCCGCTTCCGTGACCGGGAACGTCGTCGACGAGGACGCAGTCTTCGAGATCACCTCGACGGCTCGCCCCGAGGAGATCACCGCGATGGTCGAGCAGGCTCTGGACGGCGACTTCACTGCCGCGCGCTCGGAACTCGATCGACTGTTGACCGACCAGGGAATCGCCGGCGGGGACGTCCTCGATCAGATCCATCGCTCGGTCTGGGAGTTCGACGTCGGCGACGAGGCCGCCGTGCGCATCCTCGATCGCGTCGGCGAGGCCGACTACCGGATCACCGAAGGGGCGAACGAGCGCATCCAACTCGAAGCACTGCTGGCGTCGCTGGCGCTGGAAGAGTGAGGTCGAGCCCGAACACGCGCCCGTGAGGTACCTCGGGGCTTGTCCCCGGGACACTCGCCCTGTTCTGTCCGTCGATCACCGCGCCCGGAGCACGGCTGCGTTTTCGACTGTGGCGACGCTGTCTTCGGTGGCCACTGGCTCGCCAGTGACGACGTCCGTCTCCGCGACCGCTTCAGGGAGTTCGACTTCGGCGGTCCCGTCACCGAAGTGCAGAACGACCAGCAACCGCTCGTCACCGTCCCGGCCGAAGGCCGTCACCCGGTCGGGATCGCCGTCGAGGACCGTACACTCGACCGGCTCGACGTCGCCGTCGATCAGCGCCGGCGTCGACTCCCTGGTCTCGATCAGCGCCCGGACGTATCGGGCCAGTTCGCGATCGCCGCTCACCCAGTTCATGTCCGCTCGCGTCTCCGTCAGGCCGGTTTCCTGTCCGTAGTAGACCATCGGGACGCCGGGTAGCGTGAACGTCGCCGTCACGGCCGTGAGGAGCGCGTCTCGACCACACTCCTCGAGATAGCGGTCCTCGTCGTGGTTGTCGACGTAGCGCATCGGGACGTAGTCCTCGCGGATCCCGTCGACGGCGGGGCTTTCGGCGACGTCGAGCAGGTCGTCGGCCGGTCGCTCGCCGCGGCCGATCTCCCGGAGGCCGTAGTAGTGACCGGTGTCGTAGTGCATGTCGAACTCCAATTCGCCGCCATGTGGATCGCGTGGGACCGTCTCGTCAAGCAACAGGAAGTCGCCGTCGAAGGCGCTGTGTTCGTCTCTGACGCGCTTGCGGACTTCCTTCCAGAAGCCGTGGGGGACGCCCCAGGCGACGTCACACCGGAACCCGTCGACCACCTCGGCCCACTCGTCGACGACGTCGAGGACGTGTTCCCGGACCGCGAGCGAATCGTAGTTCAGGTTCGGCAGCGTCCACCAGTCGAAGTAGTGATCGTAGACCTGCTCGACCTCGCCGGTCGATTCCTCGCGGATCCGTTCGGAGACGAACACCTCTTCGGTGTCCTGCCAGGTGTACCACCCGGCGTACTCGGAGACGCCGCGGGCGCTCTGCTGGAAGGCCGGGTGTTCGCGAGCGGTATGGTTGACTACGAGGTCGAACAGGACGTGGATGCCGGCGTCGTGGCAGGCCGCGACGAACGACTCGAAGTCTTCCCGGGTTCCGAGATCCGGTGCGACGTCGAAGTAGTCGACGATGTCGTACCCGTGGGGGCCGTGCTCGGCGTCGTCGCCCATCGCCGCGCTCCGGGATTCGAGGACCGGCGTCAGCCAGAGCATGTCGATCCCCAGCCACTCCAGGTAGGGAACCCGCTCTTCGAGACGCTCGAACGTGACGCCGCTATCGCCGACGAACGACCGCACGAAAATCTCGTACATCGTCGCGCCCTCCAGCCACTCCGGGGGCTCGTTTGGCCGCTCGACGGTCCCGTCCGCCTCGATCCGGACGGTGTCGCTGACGCCGGGCCGCTGGCCGACCGCGACCGCGTGAACTCGGAGCCGCTCGTCGATCGCCGCCAGCGGACAGCGAGCCTCGTGACCGGCCACTTCGAATTGATCCTCGCCCGGTGCGCGTAGCGCCTCCCGGTCCCTGTCGTCGACGTAGAACTCGACGGACAGGTCCTCTGGATCGGTGTCGCTGTGCGGGCCGGGCATCGCGTCGGCCTCGATCACGACCTCCTCGCCGTCGGGTCCAGACTCGATCCGGGCGTCCAGCCGAACTCGCGGCCGTTCGGGGCCGTCGACAGTCGTGCTCCCCCAGTCACCTCCCATGAAGTCGTCGCCGACGGTGATCGCGTAGTTGTACCGGCCTGGAGGAACCGAGTCCTCGAAGACGTAGGTCTCCTCGACCAGCTCGGGCTGTAGCTCCCCGACGACGAAGTCGTTGAACGTCGTGGTGACCCAGACGTCTTCCGGATCGTGTTCGGGCAGCTCGTCAGCGTCGCACTCCACTCGGAACGGCTGGGTGACGTCCTCGGAGGCTCTGACGGTCAGGTCGTGTCGCCCGTCGGGCGCGTCGAGTTCGAGCTGATAGACCCCCGGCTCGTCCGGAACGAGATGTTCGACTGGATCATCCCCGACGGACGCGTCGCTGTCGGTCGGTCGGTCGCGAAGCGTCCACGAGAAGTTCGCCCCGGGATCCGGACGGCGCGGCGCGAGTTCGACGTCGGTGCCGACGGTGACGAATCGTGGGGGGCCAGGATGGTGCACACGTCCATGCTGTCGTGTGGTTCACTTACCTCTTTCTCGACTGTCCGTGTCCGGCGGTTACTCGATCGCTTCCGGTTCGAACTGCCGGACGACGACGAGCAGCGTCCCCACCAACAGCAGGACTGACACGGGAAGCAGGAACTGGAACGCCGTCAGGAGCGTACTCGACGCCTGGATGCCGAACGCGATGAGCACGATCGGGCCACAGCAGGCGCTTCCCGAGAGGACGGCCGGAACGCCCGCCAGCAACGGTGCCGAGGATTCGCCGACTCCACACGAGGCGGGCTGTCGCCAGGCGACCGTCGTCACCGCCAGATTCAGCCCGACCAGCAGGGCCACGCCGAGGCCCAGGACGGTGTTGAACGAGAACAGGTACGTCAGCGGGCCGATCCGGACGCGCGCGACCGGTTCGAACGACAGCGGCCCGAGCGCGGGCTGGAAGAGCCGCCCGAGCGGATCGGCGACGACGAACACGTCGTACCCGCCCAGTCCGGGTACGAGATGGCCGATCGCCCAGAGGTAGATCACTAGATAACCGACCGTCGTCGCGAGGAGGACGCTCCTCCCGTCCCGCCGTCGGACGGTCAGATCGATCCCGGCCCGCGTCCGCGCGAACGTGGATTCGACTGCTGTTCTCGGAGTGGCGGTTTCAGACATGGACGCTCGTCCAGGGGTAGAAGCCGCTCCAGGCGAACCACATGGCGTCGAACGCGTGGATCCGCTGTAGCGGCAGGTTCTCGGGTCGGTAGTCGGTTCCGTCCGCGGCAGTGACTGTCGCTCCGTCGTGGTCGAACTCGCGTCGCTCGGGGTTCAGATAGACGTACCCCGTTTCGAGCCGCGGGTCGGCGACGGCGAGGGTGGGCGTCTCACAGAGTCGCCCCGTCATCACGCCCGCCTCGAGCAGGGCTTCCTTGCCGAAAGCGACGGCCCCGGCCGGCGTCCGGGCGCCGATGAACACTCGCTTGGGGTGAAACCGGTCGTCCGGATTGAGCCGGGCGAACGGCGTCGATCCTCCCTTGTAGTGCCCGCTCGGTGGGTTGTACGAGCCGTACGGGTCTCGGCCGTAGTTGCGCGCGTATCCCGTGTCGGTCGTCAGGACCCGCGTCTCCGGATGGTGGGTTCGCCACCGCTCCCAGCTCGTCCAGACCAGCCGGACCTCCCGGAGGGATACCGTCGGCGGGTCCTCGTTCCACGGTCCCGGGATCGCCGTCGCCAGCACCTGGGGCCACCAGGCTTCGCTCACGCGGTCGTACATCACGAGGTTGTTGTTGATGAGCCGCCCGGAGACGCCGAAGGTCGTCTCGCCGCGGTCGAACCCCAGCACCGTTCCGGTCAGCGGGCAGTACGTGACCGCGAGCGACTGGTCGCCGACGGTGTCGTTGACGATCTCGTGGTGGACGAGAACCTTCTGGGGGTAGGCCTTCGCGACGTCGTCGCGGACGATCCCGAACACTGGATCGCCCTCGGAGAGGAACCCGACCGAACCCGCGTTCGCGAACGACGGATCGTCGATCGAGGGAATACCGTCTTTGGGTGGCCCGCCGGAGCGCGCCTCCTGCCGGAGTGCCGACGGGGATCGCGGCAGCGGCAACCGTTCGCTGGCGGAGGGGACTGCTGGCGGCTGCTGGCCCGCGTCCGTCCTCTCGATCGGCTCGGCACAGCCGGTCGAGTCCGCCGCCCCTGTCGTCCCGGCTCCGTCGGCGGATACCCCGTCGGGGTCGTAGTTCCCGTACCCGTCGTTGACGGACCCACAGCCGGCGAGAGCAGCGACGCCCCCGGCGGCGAGGTAGCGTCTCCTCGTGATACGGCTCATGTATTACCACAGGCGTGGAACAGTATTAACGATTAAGCGATTGTGTATCCCGGACGCACGAACTGAAATTGGTATCGGTTACTCTATCGCGTCGTGGGACGCCAACGGAACTGATTTAGGCGCGGACCGGGCAAGAGTACGCTAATGAGCGACCTCACCGAGGAATACCGGCTCGAGTATTTCGACGAGCACGGGTTCCATCGCAAGGAGTGTTCGGAGTGTGGGGATCACTTCTGGACGCTCGATGCCGATCGGGAGACCTGCGGGGAGCCGCCGTGTGACGAGTACAGCTTCATCGACGACCCCGGATTCGAGTCGGAACTCGACCTGGGGGAGATGCGCGAGGCGTTCCTCTCGTACTTCGAGGACCGCGATCATACGCGGATCGAGCCCTATCCCGTCGCCGCCAATCGCTGGCGCGACGACGTCTTGCTCACGCAGGCGTCGATTTACGACTTCCAGCCGCTGGTCACGTCGGGCGAGACGCCGCCGCCGGCGAACCCGCTGTGTATCAGCCAGCCCTGCATCCGCATGCAGGACATCGACAACGTGGGCAAGACGGGACGGCACACCATGGCCTTCGAGATGATGGCCCACCACGCGTTCAACGCCAAAGAGGACGTCGACGAGTACGCCTACGAGGGCGAGGTCTACTGGAAAGAGGAGACCGTCGAGTACTGCATGGGGCTGTTCGAGGAACTGGGTGCCGATCTCGAGGAACTCACACTCATCGAGGATCCGTGGGTCGGCGGTGGCAACGCCGGCCCCGCCTTCGAGGTCATCTACAAGGGTGCGGAACTGGCGACGCTCGTCTTCATGCAGTTCGAGCAGGATCCCGACGGCGACTACGAGATGAAAGACGGAAACACCTACTCGGAGATGGACACCTACATCGTCGACACCGGCTACGGTCTCGAGCGGTGGACCTGGGTCTCACAGGGGACGCCGACCGTCTACGAGGCCGTCTATCCGGAGATGATCGACTTCCTCACCGACAACGCGGGCATCGACTACACCGACGAGGAACGAGCGATCGTCAACGACGCCGCCCGGCTGTCGGGCAACCTCGACATCGACGACGTCGACGACGTTGAGGCCGCTCGCGGGGAGATCGCGGATCGGCTGGGCGTCGACGTCGACCGCCTGCGCGAGCTGGTCGAACCGCTGGAGACGATCTACGCCATCGCCGATCACTCCCGGACGCTGGCGTACATGCTGGGCGACGGGATCGTCCCCAGCAACGTCGGGACGGGCTATCTCGCCCGGATGGTACTGCGCCGTACGAAGCGACTGGTCGATACGGTCGGCGTCGACGCGCCACTCGACGAACTCGTCGATATGCAGGCCGAGCGGCTCGGATATACCAACCGGGACACGATTCGCGACATCGTCCGTACGGAGGTCGAGAAGTACCGCGAGACGCTCGATCGTGGGGGCCGACGCGTCCGCCAGCTGGCCGAGGCGTACGCCGACTCCGGCGAACCGATCCCCGAGGACGAACTGATCGAACTGTACGACTCCCACGGGATCCAGCCCGACATGGTCGAGGAGATCGCCGACGAACACGACGTCGCGGTCGAGACGCCAGACGACTTCTACGCGCTGGTGGCCGATCGCCACGAAGAGGGCGACGAGACCGCACGCGAGGACTCGGGGATGCCCTACGACGATCGGCTGGCCGAGTTGCCGGAGACGGATCGGCTCTACTACGAGGACCAGCAGCGCACCGACTTCGAGGCGATGGTGCTCGAGGTGTTCGATCGGGAGGACGGCAACTACGACGTGGTGCTCGATCAGACGATGTTCTATCCCGAGGGCGGTGGCCAGCCGCCGGACCACGGCACGCTCTCGACCGACGACGTCACGGCCGAGGTCGTCGACACGCAGATCTCCGACGGCGTGATCGTCCACACGGCGACCGACGACCCCGGAAAAGGTGAGTTCGTCCGCGGCCAGATCGACGCGACGCGCCGCCGCCGGCTCATGCGTCACCACACGGCGACTCACGTCGTCATCCACAGCGCCCGGCAGGTGCTGGGTGAACACGTCCGCCAGGCCGGGGCCCAGAAGGGAACCGGGTCCGCGCGGATCGACATCCGCCACTACGAGTCGATCACCCGCGAGCAGGTCAAAGAGATCGAACACCGCGCCAACGAACTCGTCATGGAGAACGTCCCGGTCACGCAGGACTGGCCCGACCGCCACGAGGCCGAAGACGAGCACGGATTCGACCTCTACCAGGGCGGGATCCCGCCGGGCGAACAGATCCGGATCATCAAAGTCAGCGAGGACGTCCAGGCTTGCGGTGGCACACACGTCGCCCGGACCGGCGACATCGGCGCGATCAAGATCCAGAACACCGAGCGCATCCAGGACGGCGTCATCCGGATCACGTTCGCGGCCGGCGACGCGGCCATCGACGCCACCCAGCGGACTGAGGACGCGCTCTACGAGGCCGCCGACGTGCTGGACGTCAATCCCGAGGAAGTGCCGGAAACCGCCGAGCGGTTCTTCGAGGAGTGGAAGGCACGCGGCAAGGAGATCGAGGACCTCAAAGAGCAACTCGCCGAGGCCCGGGCGGGCGGCGGCGCCGACGCCGAAGAGATCGAGGTCGCCGGCATCACCGCGGTGATCCAGCGGATCGACGCCGACATGGACGAACTCCGGGCGCAGGCCAACGCCATCGTCGAACAGGGCTCGATCGCCGTCCTGGGCTCGGGAGCCGACGGCGCGACGTTCGTCGTGGGCGTCCCCGACGGCGTCGAGGTCGACGCCGGGCAGGTCGTCGGCGAACTCGCGGGGCGCGTCGGCGGCGGCGGTGGCGGCCCGCCGGACTTCGCACAGGGCGGCGGCCCCGACGCCGAGAAGCTGGACGACGCGCTCGCGCAAGCGCCCGAGATTCTCAAGACCGTCACCGCGTCCGAAGAGTGACTGCAGACGATCGTGCCTTACTGTTCGCAGAGCCTGACGGCTTGCTGTACCGGTTCCGGCCGCCCAATGAAGGTGAGATGGTCGCCTCTTTCGATCTCCTGATCGGGGTGTGGTAGCTGGCTGTTTCCGTCACGGCTGACGAGGGCGAGATGCGCGCCGTCCGGGAGTTCCGCGGAGAGCTGCGCGACCGTCATCCCGACGCGGTCGCTGTCCGTGACTTCGATCTCCTGTACGTCGCCGGTTTCGTCGAGTTCCGTCATCCAGCGGGCGATGGCAGGCCGCTCGATGAAGTTGTCCATCGACCACGCAACCGAGCGCCAACTCGGCACCGTCTCGACGTCGAGATCCTCGAACGCGTCGGTGTTCGTCGGCTCGTTCACCCGGGCGATGACGCGCTCCACGTCGAATCGGTTTTTCGCCAGTTGACTGACCAGCATGTTGACGTCGTCGTCACCCGTCGCGACGGCGACGATCTTGGCGTTTTCGATGCCCGCGTCCTCGAGCGTGCCCCTGTCGGTCGCATCTCCCTGTCGAACGGTGTATCCACTGCCCCGGAGTCGCTCGACGACGTCCGGGTCCGAGTCGACGATCACGACTTCTTCGTCCCGATCTTCGAGTCGGTCCGCCAGTTCCTGCCCGATTCGACCACCGCCGACGATGAGCACTCGCTTGGGAATCACGTTCAGTGCCTGTGCGATGTGTCGTGCGCCACCGCCTTCAAACACGACGGTCAGGACGATGACGAGAAACACCATCCCGACGAGCGTCGTCGCTTCGGGGTTCTGCGCTGCCGGGCTCTGTGCGTTCAGTTCCAGTGCGAAAAGCGTCGCGACCGACGCGGGGATGATCCCGCGTGGCCCCATCGCACTCATGAACGCCCGTTCCCGCAACGAGAAGGTGTCCCCGACCGTACAGAGCATCACCGCGAGCGGCCGGATGGCTGCCGCGATGAGGACCGCCGCCGCCAGGCCGGCCAGCCCGAGCGTCTGGAGGTCGCTCAACGACAGCAGCGAGGCAAGCGTAATGAACACGAAGGAGTTGACCAGCAGCGTCACGTCGCCCTTGAACTGCTCGACCGCCTCCCGGTAGGGGATGTCGAGGTTCCCGAGGACGAACCCGCCGGCCGCGACCGCGGCGATCCCGGCTTCGGAGTGCCCGGTTCCGACGATCCCGGAGAAGAGCAACGTGTACGAGGACTCAGCGGCCCCGTAGGCGATCAGCGCGGTGACGAGCACGATCAGCCGAGCGTTCTGTGGCCCGTTGTCCGAGCGCCCCAGTCGTCGGAGGACGACCCACGCGAGTAGCGCGACGACGATCCCGACCGCGATGCCAGTCCCGAACTGCAACAGGAACCCGCTGACAACTCGCTCGACGCCGCGACGGCTGAGAACGACGTACTCGAAGGTGACGACCGCGAGGATCGCCGCCGTCACGTCGTTGACGACGCCTTCCGTCTCCAGCGCCGAAGCGACCCGCTCGCGGACCATCACGACGTCCATGATCGGCGTGATGACCGTCGGGCCAGTCGCGACCAGCAACGATCCGACCAGCAGCGAGACGTCCCACGCCGCCCCCAGGAGATAATGGACGACGACTGTCGTTCCGACGAGCGTGACGACCGCCCCGACCGTGACGAGCCGGAGCGTCACCCGGGGTGCCTCTCGCAGCCGTTCGGCCTCGAGCGAGAACGCCCCCTCGAAGACGATGATCGCGACGCTGAGTCCGACGATCGCCGGCAGCGCGCCGCTTGCCCCGCCGAAGACCGCCGGCGTCACGAGCCCGATTCCCTCCGGGCCGACGACGATGCCCGTGAGGATCAAAAAGAGGACACTCGGGACTTGCAGCCTGTCAGCGAGAATCTTCGAGCCAACACCTAGTCCGGCGATGGTCGTGACGACTGTGATAATCTCGACGGTGCTGCTCACAGTCGCACCTATCTACGGGGAATCGAATCAACGTGACGACTTGCGCTTCGACCGGGTGGGGTCGCTGACCCACCGGACAAACGAGCACCCGGCGCCACTGGCCGTCAGTACCGGCGTCTCGCGTCTGTGCCTGGCAGTGCCGATATGCAACACGTCCGTGCCGGGATGCTCCTATCCGTGCCCGGAGACGTCGGCACGCTCGACAGCGTCGGGGAGGTCCGCGAGCACGTCCGCCGGCCAGTCCCACAGCGCCACGGTGAACGTCGCGTCGGGATTGGCCGCGACGAGCCACCGGATTCCCTCGGCGGCGGCCGCGTAGGCCTGGCGTTCGAACCGTTCGGGTACCTCTGCGGTCAGCGGATAGGCCTCCGCGAGCGCCGGCGGGTACGGGCCGAACGGCGGGGTGACGGTCCAGCTCTCGTCGAACGTCTCGTCGAGGGCGTCCCGGTCGCTCGCCAGCAGTATCTCACCGTCGAGGTCGAACCGCTTGAGTCGCTGGTGGTGACGGCGGACCTCGGGTCGGCGTGCGCTCTCGGTCGAGACGTGGAAGAAGGCGTCTTTCGTCGCGGGATCGCTCGCCTCCAGCCGGTCGGCGTCGTCCAGCAGGGTCCGGTAGCCGTCCAGCATCGTCGGGTGGTTGCGCGCCCGCGTCTCGACCAGCTCGAAGAGGTTCCCGCGGCGGACGGCCTGTTTCACCCGGCGCATCTCGCCGAAGGAGACGTGCAGGTTGTGCTCGGCGAGCAACCGTTCGGAGCGGTCGTCGTCCATCTCTCGGAGTTCTTCTGGCGTGTGCTCGCTACAGATCGGACACTCACACGGGAAGTACTCCAGTTCGTCGAGATGTTCGGTGCCCCGGACCGTCAGATAGCGCTCGTCACGGGCGTACAGCGCGTAGGCAGCCGAATCGAACAGGTCACAGCCCATCGCGACCGCCAGGGCGAACATCATCGGGTGGCCCGCCCCGAACAGGTGGACCGGCGCGTCCCCGCCGAGGCCACGCTTGACCGCACCGACGATCTCGGCGACGTCGGCGTATCGATAGTTGTTCAACAGCGGGACGACCGCGCCGATCGGGAAGACGTCCAGGCTCGTCCCGTAGGCGTGCTCGGCGGCCTCTGTCCGAAGATCGCGATAGGTCGACCCCTGGATCGGCGCGTTGACCAGCATCTCGCCGACGTCGAGGTCCGCGGCGATCTCCAGACGTTGCCGGGTCGTCGCCAGTTCCCGTTCGGCCTGCTCGCGCTCGACGTCCGGTGGAGTCGGGATGTCGACCGGCGTCCCGACGTCGCTGCCGATCTCGCGCTGGAACTCGAGGATCTCGGTGGTCGTCACGTCGATCTCCCCGTATTCGGCCAGCTGGAACGATCCCGAATCGGTCACGATCGCCCCCGAGAAGTCGAGCAGGTCGTGCAGACCCTGTTTGAGGGCGTCCTCGCGGAGGTCGTCGCTACCGTGGAGGATGTAGCTGTTGGTGATCAGGATCTCCGCGCCGAACTCCGCTTCGAGCCGGGCGGGCTCGATCGTCTGGACGTGCGGATTGACCACCGGCATGAGCGCAGGTGTCTCGACGGTGACGTCGGCCCGTGGCACGTGCAACTCGCCGATTCGGGCCGCCCCGTCGTAGGTCCGGACTTCGAACGCGTCGCGCATTACCCGTCTCTCCGGGGAGTACGTCACTAAGGCTTGCGTTCGGGCGACGCCCGGAACCGGCATCGAGGACGCCGCCGACGCTGCCGTTCACCTGGCCAGCGACATGAGCCTACGTCAACGGCGAATCACTGGTCGTCGACGGCGAGCAAACCAGTACCTGGCCGACAGGACTGTCTGTCGTCGTGACAGCAGTAACTCGACCCCAGGATACCGTTAAGAGGGTTGCTGTATCATATATTGACATGTCTGCCGAGGAGACGTACGTCCCGGGGGTCGTCTGGTGGCTCATCGTCGCCACGGTCGTCGGACTCGTCCTGGTGGCGGCGTTCTGGCGGCCGGAGGCGGCAGTCACGCGTCCGGATCCGTTCGGACTCGACGAGCGAACGTGGGTCGAGGGGGTTGCGTACGGGGTGTTGACGCTGTCCCTCCTCTATGCACTCGCACCGACCGCAGAGCCCGCGGGGATCTCCCCACTCGCTGTGTCAGTGTTCGTGATCGTGCTCGCTGCCCTCGTCGAGACTGGGCAGGCGCTGTCCGGCGTGGCGACGTTCCAGGTGATCGATCTCACCGCCGCGATCGCGTGTTCGGTCGGCGTCGCGCTCGTCTGGGACGCCGGTCGTCGCGCGCTCCGGATGCCGCCGGCGTAGTCTGAGAACATTCCCGCCGGCGTAGCTCGAGATATGCCCGCTGGCGTCGGCCGAGAATGTATTCGTCGGCGTAGCTCGGGATATGCCCGCTGGCGTCGGCCGGCAGTGCGATCGCTAGAGGCCGCCGTCGACGTCGAGCGAGACGCCCCACCGCTCGTCGTTGTACTGGCGCTGGCGTTCGCTGTCGAACTGTCGTTCGATCGTCTGCCGGAGCATCTCCTTGCCCTCGCGATCGATCCGGGCGAGTTCGTCGGCCTTGGCCACGGGTAGCGGCGGGCCCTGCTCGGCGGCGATTTCACCGAGCAGATGGCGTGTCAACTGCTCTCGGGTCTCCTCGTCTCGCGTGATGGCGTAGGGAGCTTCGATCCGGTAGGTCACGTCCAGGCGGGGATCGTAGACGACGAAAAAGGTCACCTCGTAGGCCTCGCGATCGAGGTCCATATCCAGTCCCAGGCCGTCGCCTTGCGTCGAGAGCGGCCGGTCGGTCCCGAGCCGCGACCGGAACCAGTTCGTGCAGGTCAGCGCGTCCGTCCGGAGATCGCCGCCGTCGTCACGGCGGGCCAGTACCTGCGTGAAAAACGCCGCGTCGTTGGCCCACGGGGCGTTGGTCTCGGACCGGACGACCCGCGTGATGGCGTTGCTCGCGCTGTTTTTGACGAACCCGACCAGCGGTACGTCCCGGTCGACGAACGTCTCGACCAGCTCGACGTAGTTCTGAATCACGCTGCGCGGGCGCTCGTGATCGCGAAGCAGCGTCGCCAGTTCGGGATGGCGGTCGGCCCACTTCAACAGCCCCGTCGGGTAGATCGGCCCGTCGAGGATCAGCAGGTCTTCGACCACGTCGGCCTGCAACTGCGCGTGGTGGCTCTCGGCGAGATACAGCGCCAGCGCGTGGACGACCGTCTGGGCGTACCGATCGACCCGCGGGACCTGCACGATCCGCTGGCGGGTGTATCCCTCGTCGTAGGCCAGCCACTCGCCCCCCAGGTTGACAGTCGCGTCGTTGGTGTGGGCGCTGACGACCACAGTCCGGCCGCGATGCAGGTCCAGGTCCGACGGGACGGCGCTCATCGCGGCCTGGGCGACGTCCAGCACCAGCCCGTTCTTGAACGTCGTGGGGTTGATCGTCCCCGAGTCCAGCCCGTGCTGGGTGTCGAACGGCGACGCCGCGAGCGCGGCGTCCTCCAGATCGATCACCCGGCGGCGCTGCTCGCCCAGCGGTTCGAGCACGGGATCGCCGTCGGCGTACAGCGGGTCGAGAAACTTCTCCCAGACCGTCTCGGCCAGTCCCTGGTGGTCGGTGTCGCTCACACCCCGTCCGAGCTGGCCCGCGAGTCGTGCGATCCCCTCGATGTGCACCGGGTCGAGCGTCATGGCTCCCCTTTCGGGGGACGGCACAAAAACGGCGGCGGTCGCTGGCCCAGAAGTCGAGATAGACCGGGCTATCGCGGTTCGAGGAACGCGGACAGCGCCGGCTGGAATCCCAGGCTCGCGACAGTCGCGAGCGCCGTGGCCCCGGCCAGGAGGAGATGCAGCGTCCGGGCGCCCGCGGCACTGACCGCCCAGCCGGAGCCGAGCGGACGACGACCCGGCCGAGACCCATCCCGACCGACGTCAGAAGGACCTGGTCGGTCGCGGCCAGCGTCGTCGGCGCGTACCGGTGGGTCATGTGCACTGCTGCGAACAGGGCCACGCCCGCACCGGAGAGCAACTGAATCGATCAGCGAGCACGCCCCACACCGGCTGGGCGACCAGCCCGCCGGCGACGAGCAACCCCATCTGCGAGCCTGTGAGCCCGACGTCCTCGAAGAAGGCGTTCCGGAACGAGACCAGGTCGTTCGAGGCAGCGAAGTAAGTGAGATAGACGTGGTGATAGCTATCGCCGCGGAGAAGCGACTCGAACCCATCGACGAGCTGACTGTCGACGAACACTACGTATCGTGCTCGCTCGACTCGGAGTGGTCTTCGAGGCTGCGGCTGACCGCCTCGGCGATCTCCTCGAACTCCTGCATGGTGACGTCGTCGGTCGTCAGGAGGACACCCGCGCGTTCGGTGCCGACTCGCAAGAGATAGCCGTTCTCGAACGCTCGGATGGTGTATCGGTGGGCCCCCAGTTCGGTCTCAGTCGTCTGGTAGGCGTTGTTTGTCTCCCGGTACCCGCGCCACTCGTGGCCGACGAACGTGTCGAGATCGGCGTCGCGTTCGAGGTCGCTGCGGAGATATAGCTGCTCGAAGTCCGACCGGCTGAAGTACGTCACCGACCGCAGGCTGTCACCGGTCGCCGTGCGCGCGATCGAAACGAGTTCTTCGGCCAGCGTATCCGACAGGATGGTCGCCATGCTTCAGCCGACGACACCCATCCACAAATATCCCCCTTCATACTGTCGGCTGTACGTTCGTTGAGGTTTTCGGTCTCCAGACTTCCGGCAAGATATGAAGAACTATTACGCTGGCGAGTCAACTTTTCTCGCATGGACGTCGGACTCGTAATTCTCGACGGCTGGGGACTGAACGACGACGAAACCGCCCGCGACGCCGTGCGCGCCGCGGACACGCCGAACTTCGACAAATACTGGGACGCAGGCGCACACAACCGCCTGGAAGTCTCGGGCCGACGTGTCGGCCTCCCCGAGGGCCAGATGGGCAACTCCGAGGTCGGCCACCTGAACATCGGCGCGGGACGGGTAGTCAAGCAGGACACCACCCGGATCACCGACGACATCGAGGACGGGAGCTTCTTCGAGAACGACGAACTCGTCGCGGCGATGGATTATGCCGACGAACACGACGGGAAGGTCCACTTCCTCGGGCTCGTCTCCGACGGCGGGGTCCACTCCCGACAGACCCACCTGCACGCGCTGATCGAGATGGCCGCCGACCGCGGCGTCGAGGCGGTCACCCACGCGTTCATGGACGGCCGGGACACCTCGCCGACCGGCGGCGAGGGGTACCTGACAGAGCTGCAGGAGGTCATCGACGAGAACGGCACCGGCGACGTCGCGACCGTGACTGGCCGGTACTACGCGATGGACCGCGACCAGAACTGGGAGCGCACCAAGCGCGCCTACGACGCCATCGTCTCGCGTGAGGGCGATTATCACGCCGAGACCGCAGTCGAGGCGGCCACCGAGTCCTACGAGCGCGATACGACGGACGAGTTCATCGAACCGACGACGATCGAGAGTGGCGAAGCCCTCGAGGGCGGCGACGCCGTGATCTTCTTCAACTTCCGGTCGGATCGAGCCCGCCAGCTCACCCGGATGCTCAACAACATCCGGCCCGGGGACTGGGAGTACGACCTCGAGCCGCCGGAGACGTACTACGTCACGATGACTCAGTACGACAAGACCTTCGACGTGCCGGTGGCCTACGGGCCCAACCAGCCCGTCAACACCATCGGCGAGGTCGTCTCCGAGGCCGGCAAGACCCAGCTCCGGCTCGCGGAATCCGAGAAGTACCCCCACGTCACGTACTTCCTCAACGGCGGCCGGGAGATCGAGTTCGAGGGCGAGATGCGCGAGATCGTCAAGAGCCCGGACGTGCCGACCTACGACCTCCAGCCCGAGATGTCCTGCGAGGAGGTGACCGACACCGCCCTCGAATACATCGAAGGTGAGGACCCCGACATGATGGTTCTCAATTACGCGAACCCGGACATGGTCGGCCACACCGGCGATTTCGACGCCACGATCGCGGCCGTCGAGGCGGTCGACGAGCAGCTGGGTCGTCTCGCCGAGGCAGTCATGGACGCCGGCGGCGACCTGCTGATCACCGCTGACCACGGCAACGCAGACGACCTGGGCACTGAAGACGACCCCCACACGGCCCACACGCTCAACGACGTCCCGATCATCTACCTCGACGACGCGGGCACTGACGGCGGTCGCTCGGTGCGCGGTGGCGGGACCCTCGCGGACATCGCGCCGACGATGCTCGAACTCATGGCCATCGACGCGCCCGCGGAGATGACTGGCGAGAGTCTGCTGGAGTAGCCCTCTCGGCTCAGTAGTAGTCTTAGGCGGTCACGGCGGCAATTTTATCAGTGCATGGGAACTGTTGGCGCGTTATTTCGTGTTGGCGACGCTATATTTCTACCATGATGATCGAGACGATTCTGGTTCCGACGGATGGGAGCGAACACGCACAGCGCGCGGCCGCACACGCGATCGCGCTGGCCGAGCGGGAAGACGCAGCGCTACACGCCCTGTACGTCGTCAACACCGACGATCTCGGCGAGCCAGCCCTGAGTAGCGCCGAGATCCTGGTCACCGAAGCGGAGGAGCGAGGTCGGAACGTGCTTGCGGCGGTCGCCGCGGCCGCTCGAACGCGCGGCGTCCCCGTCGAGACGACCTGTGTTCACGGCGAGCCGGCCGAGATGATCAAAGAACACGCAGACGAGGTCGGGGCCGATCTCGTCATGCTCGGCAAGCGCGGCGAGACACACGAACTGCGTGAGGGAACAGTCACCCGACAGCTGCGACGCGACGACGACCGCGTCGTCATCGTCTGAGAGCAGTCGACGAACCAGAGACGGGCAGCAACCGGAAGTCCGGGTAACGAGAGTCTTCTCGATATTCGGCGGATCTGTTGTCTATGACATCAAATGGTATTTGACGCCATTGAATGGTAATGAGCGCAATCTTTATCAGTCTGAAGGGGCTATGTGGAGATAGAGACGACGAAGAACGACTCAACGAAGATGATACCAATGAACGACACATACACGACCCCGGTTACGACCGCATTCGAATTCCAGCGACGCACGATCGAGAACGGACAGAAGGCCTTCGAGCAAAGCCTCGAGTTCCAGCAGCGCGTCGGGCAAGCGATGCTCGACAGTGTGGAGAGCCAGGCGTCGGCCCAGCGCCGCGGCGTCGAACTGACCAGGACGATGTTCCACAGCTACTTCGACGCCGTCGAGGAGACCGTCCCCGGCTCGGAACAGGCCGTCGAGCAGCTGCGTGAGATGGTCGACGAGCAGATCGACTTCCTGTTGGAGAACCACGAACAGGTCTTCGAGAGCATCGAGACGGGAGTCGCCGACGGGATCGACACCTACGACGAGCTCTCTGCGGACTACGTCGACACGCTGGAGGAGCAGGTCGAGATGTTCGCCGAGGCCCACGAAGAACTCGAAACCCAGTCCGTCGATGTCACCGAGCAGATGGCCGATCTGTTCGAGGACTTCAAAGACCAGACCGAGGAGATCCAGGCACAGATCCAGGACGTCCAGCAGCAGGCCACCGAGGCCGTCGACGTCGAGATCGAAGGCTAACTGTCGGTTTCTCTCTGACTATTCGTTCCGATCTCCCTTCTTCTAACTATTCGTCCTGATTTCCCTTCGTTCGAGCGAGTAGTCCCCACGGCGCTCGAGGGGATGCCTTCGGCCGAGCGAGCGACACGTATTCTCGACCGCATGACCCCTGGCTTTGGACAACCACTCTCCCTACGACTGGCCGTGGTTTCGAAGCGTTTTTATCCCGTCTGATCCAACTGTATAATAGTGCTAATCGGGCAGAAGTCTCGGTTGGTACGGGCCGCCAGTCAACCGGCCCCTCAAGACGGGACCGTCGAAACGAGCGTGCCAGCCTGCCACCGACTATGGTGGCAGGCTTCTCCGTACCCGTATCGGGTTCGAGTGGAGGTCACCGCCAATTAAATAGGCGTGACGTGACCACCCACGTTGGGCGTTCCCTCGCATCCCACTCACGGGATAGTGGAGTAACGAGCGAGGAACGGAATGGTTCCCCGCTCGTGAACCGTCGCGGTGCAACCAGCCCCGTTCATGCACGGGGGCGCGGGCCGAAACCACCACCCAGGTGGAAGCCCCGCCCTCAAGGACCGAGGTCGCCTCAGCGACCGAGGGAGTAGGGCGGGGTAGTTGACGTACCGACACGGTAATACAGCGGGTTCGCGCGTCCCGGATCGGATACCGCTCCGCACGCCAGTGACCGTCGTTAGCACACACGGCGTGGTTTCAAGAATGAGCACCCGGGAGTTGCCGTATGGAACTCGTCGAAGCGACCGTCGAAGACCTCGACGCGCTCGTCACCCGCTGGTATGCTCTCGCAAAAGCGATAGAAGCGCACGACGAACTGAACGACCTCTCCGACGCGAGTGTCGACGAAGTCGCTGATGATGGCTTCCGTGCCCATCTCGACGACGAGACGGTCACTGACTACCTCGTCGTCCACGAGGAGGTGACTATCGGTTTTGTCACGCTCCGGGAGGGCCACCATCCTTCCCGGAAGCACTCGCACTATCTCCGCATCGTGAACCTCGTCATCGACGACGACCACCGGAACCGAGGTCACGGCACAGACGTCGTCGAGCGCGTGAAGGAAATCGCTCGCGACCGAGGTTGCGACCATCTCAAGGTCTCCTGCGAGTGGCACAACGAGGGCGCGCGCCGGTTCTACCGCGACACGGAGTTCCGACCGAAGCAGGTCGACTACGTGCAACCGATAGAGTGAGCGAAGCGAGAAAGACCGATCTTCCGGTGGGCGACCCTCCACACGTCGTTACGCAATCACGATGAGTCGTCCGGAGTGTTGTCGCACTGTCCGGCTGTCGCCGGTCCGAGAATCGCCGCCCGGGAGGTCACAACGGTCCGATCACGCGACCTGTTCGAACCAGTCTTCGACGCGGCTGAGCGGCGCGTCGGCGGCCTCGGCGACCGCCTCGGGATCTGCCTCAGCCAGGTCTCCGGCCGTTTCGATGCCGGCCGCACGAAGACGATCGGCATAGGTTGGGCCGATACCGTTGACGGTCTCGATATCGGGGGCTGCCGTCTCGTCTGCAGCCGCCTCGTCGGCCGTCTCGTCTGCAGCCGCCTCGTCGGCCGTCTCGTCTGCACTCTCTTCCTCAGCCGTACTTTCCTCGTCGGCTTCCTGCTCGTCCTGAGAGCGCTCGCTGAACCACCTGGCGACCTCGGGCCAGACGTCCTCGTGGGTGCTCGAGGAGACGGCAAGCCCGACGTGTCCCGTCGGATACTCGATGATACGGGTGTCCTCGCTGGGGATGACGTCGTTGAACGGCTTGCTCGCCGACGGCGGGACGAGGTGGTCGTATTCGCCCAGAATCTGGAGGACGGGCATGTCGATGTTCTCGATGTCGACGTGTTCGCTATCGAGTTCGAGCTCGTTGTTGTAGAGCTTGTTGTCCTGATAGATGTCCTTCAGGAACTGTTCGTAGGTCGCGCCGGCGACGTCGACTCCTTCCTCGAGCCACTGTTCCATCCGGGCGAAGTTCTTCACGAACGCCTCGTTGTCGAGGTTCTCGAAGAACTGGATGTACTTCGTGACGTAATTCTGAACGGGATCCATCAGTGCGAATCCCTCGTCGAGGAACTCCGCTGGGACGTTGCCGAAGGCCTCGATCACGGCCGAGGGATCGTAATACTCCTCGTCGCCCCAGCGTTCGAGGACGCCGCCGGTTTCCTCGAAGTACAGACCGGTGGCCATCAGTCCGAGCGAGTTGACCTTTTCGGCGTGCAGCGCCGTGTACATCGTACTCATCGTCCCGCCCATGCAGTAGCCGAGGATGTTGATCTGCTCCTGCCCGGAGCGTTCGCGGACGACGTCCACGCAGTTGTCGATGTATCGGTTGACGTAGTCGGCAAGCGTGAGGTGCTGATCGAGACGCGAAGGCTCGTTCCAGTCGATCAAGTAGACGTCGTGGCCGGCCTCGAGCAACCGGCGGACGACCGACCGATTGGGCTGGAGATCGAGGATGTAGGGCCTGTTGATGAGCGCGTAGACGACGAGGATCGGGACGTCTTCACGCTCTTCTTCGGGCACGTCGATGCCCGCCGCCTCGGGATCGTAGTGGAGGAGTTCGAGCTTGTTCTCCTTGTAGACCACGTCGGCGGGTGTCCCACCGACGTCGACCTCCTCCATCGTTTCGAGCCGGTCGTCGAGGACGCCGGCCGTCTCGACGGACTCGGTTAGCTTTTCGAACCCCTGGCGTTGCGCGTCGATCACTGGTCGCATTGGGTTGAACATGACGCTCACTCCTCGAGTGCGTCGAGGACGCGATCGAGCTTGTCTTCGATATCCTGCTGGCGTCGCTCGAGTTCGACGAGCCGCTCGCCGACTTCGACGACGTCGTCGCGCGTGGCGAATCCGAGTTCGGCGAGCGACTCCTGGGTGACGTCGTCGGACTCCTGGCGGAGTTCGAGCATCGACTCGATGAGCTGTCCGTTCGCGGCCGCGAACGCGCTCGTCTCCATTACTTCCTTGAACGCCTTGTTTGCCGACTGGAGCCAGATGTCGCGGAACTCCGTGACATCGACCTCCTCTCCCTGGCTTGCGTCCATCGAGCGCTCGAACATCTGCTCGGCGGCGTCCATCCAGACCTCGTAGGCCTCGCTGTAACCTTCGATCCCCTCGGCGAGCGTTTCGTCGTCAGGTGTGGAGTCGGAAAACACGTCGTTCCAGGACTCCATGAACGCGGTCTGTGCTTGCATGCTCTGGTCGAACGACTCGGCGAGCGCCTCGTTCATCTCGTCGACCATCTGGTTCCACTCGTCCATACTGTCAGCGGTGTCGCTATCGTTGCTCATGTGTATTGTATCGCTTCGGCGAAAGAAATAACTGCCGCCCTATCAGGCGTCGCCGGCCTCGACGGCCTGCTCCTGAACGTCCTGGACCGTCTCGGTGGCCTGCTCCTGAACGTCCTGGACCTGCTGCTGGACCGCTTCGGCCTGGGACGCCATCTCCTCGACGGCGTCGACGGACTGGGTTTCGAGGTCCTCGTGGGCCTCGACGAGCATCGACAGCTGCTCGTCCAGTGCGTCGAACATCTCTTCGGTCATCTCGTCGTAGGTGTCGTAGCCGTCGCTGACCTCTGCCTGCAGCGTGTCGAACGCCTCGTCGTGGTTCTCCAGCAGGAACTCGAACTGCTCGTCGACTGCCGTGCGGATCTCGTCGACGGGCACGTCCATGCCGGGGACGGACGATTCGACGGCGTCGAGGTAGCTGTGGATCGCCGTCTGGCTCAGTTCGACGCCGCGGCGCTGGGCCGACGCCTGGCTCTCCACACTGTCGAGCATCGCTTGCCCGACGCGCTGCTGGAACTGTACGCCCTGCTTGAGGGCGGTCTGTCCCTGTTCGATCGTGCGTCGCTGGAATTCGAATGCGGTCGTGACGGGTGTCGTGTAGTCTGCCATGATTACTCACTCCGGTTGCGTTTGACTGGGAGGACGACGGCCTGGACGATGTCGCCTTCTTCGATGTCCAGGGCCTCGCGTTCGGCGTCCGGGATCGAGATCCGGCCGCCGCTCTGCACGCGAGTCTTGAACGTCGCCAACTGGCTCATCGCACCGAGCTGATTCATGTCCAGCCCGGACGTCCCACCGCCCATCATCGAGCGAAGGAATTCCTGCTGCTGCTCGATCGCCTGTTCGCTCGCTTCCTGAAACATCGCCGGCGGCCACGGGAAACTGTCGTCCTCGTCTGTCATCAGTCATTGTAGCATACCCCCGCCACTCACATAAGTCTTCCTCTCTATACCATCTGATACCATTCAATGGTTTCGAGACTTTCGGGGCCGTCTATCGCGACGTGGCCCCTTCCGGTCGTCTCTTTGGCAATGTTCGACGCTCTGCTCTTTCAATACGGTGGGAAGGGCTCTGGGGTTTCATATCCCAGGCGCGTCCAGTTACGGACGATGTACAACAGATTCGACGACTGGTTTTCGGCGGACGCGGAGGGGTACAGCGATGCGTAACGCGAAAA
>JAOPKD010000049.1 GCA_025517565.1 Halapricum hydrolyticum | reverse complement strand
CGCTCTTGGGTAAGCGATTGTTGGTGGCGTCATAGTGCGGTTTCGAGGATGATTTTGAGTGCTTCGTCGCCGGGTTTGCGGCGGACACGTTTTCGAAGCTGCAACGCTCTGAGGTAGGGTGTGAGTTTGTCTTTGGAGATTCCTCGATGCGGCGAGAGCCACCGTCGCGCCAGCGACGCGTGGCTCTCGCACGTGTTGACGTGCACGTCTCCATCAGCGTATTCACCCTCACCGTGGACGACGTATTCGCGGTCGAATGCGTCGTCCTCATCGAGTGGCTCGTACGCTCGAAAGCCGTCAGTATAGACGGTTAGCGACTCCTGCTGGCGGCTACCGAGCAGGAGTCGAATCGTCGATTCCTCGGCGGCTTTCGCCGGGTGAACGTACGTCTCGCCACTACCGCGGTCGGCGAGGATAAACACGGGTGGCTTGTCCTCATGGTACGTTCCACGACCGCGCGTGGACAGGCCACGCGAGCGCGACGGCCGGTCGCGCTCGCGGCCTTTCTTCCCAGCGTTGACGTACAGTTCATCGATCTCGACTGGGCCTTCGAGCTGTGGCCGAGGCGCGTCCAGCGCCCGCAGGAAGCGCTGGACGCGCCGGTAGACAGTCTTGTACGAAACAGCGAGCTCAGCGTCCAGTTGCCGAATGCTCGCATTCAGCCGGATGTAGGTGTAGACGGCGAGATACCACTTTTTGAGCGGTATTGCAGAGTGTTCGAAGACTGTTCCAGTCTTGTCGTTGAACGTCCGGCCGCAATCCTTACACAGATACCGTTGAAACTCTCGATAGCTGCCGTACCGAATCACGGATTCGGCACGGCAGCGCGGGCAATAGACGCCGTCACGCCAGCGAATCTGTGCCAGCAGATTCGCGGCCCGACGCTCCGAGACGAACACACTGATTGGCATCATCGTTCGTCGGGTGGCGCGGTCGCGCCACCCTTGCCTGCTGTGAACTCCAGCTACTGCTGAGAACTGACCAACAATCCTCTACACAAGAGCG
>JAOPKD010000048.1 GCA_025517565.1 Halapricum hydrolyticum | reverse complement strand
TCGACGACTGGTTTTCGGCGGACGCGGAGGGGTACAGCGATGCGTAACGCGAAAATCGTCTGTACGCTCGGGCCAGCGTCAGACTCGACCGAGGAGATCACGGCTCTGGCGGAGGCGGGGATGTCCGTCGCTCGGTTGAACGCGAGCCACGGCACACCCGAGCAGCGCCGCGACACGATCGACCGGATCCGGGCGGTCGACGAAACCGTCGATCACCCGGTGGCGGTCATGCACGACATTCCGGGGCCGGAAGTGCGCACCGCGGACATCGACGAGCCGATCCACCTGGAAGCGGATTCGCGCATCCGGTTTTACCAGGGTGACGACGCCACGCCGGAGGCGGTCGGACTGTCGCTGGACATCTCGGCGGTTGAAGCGGGCGATCGCGTCCTGCTGGACGACGGTCGCATCGAAACGATCGTCGAGGAGGTCGACGGCAGTGACATCTACGCGCGCGTCCAGAACGGCGGCGAACTTCAGGCGCGCAAGGGCGTCAACATTCCCGGCGTCGAACTCGGTCTGCCGACGGTCACCGAGAAAGACCGCGAGGAACTGAAAGTCGCGGCGGAAAAACAGGCCGATCTGGTCGCGGCGTCGTTCGTTCGGGACGGCTCGGACATCCGGGAAATCGCCGAGACGCTCCGGGAGTTCGGCGCCGACATCCCGATCGTCGCGAAGATCGAGCGCGCCGGCGCCGTCCAGAACCTCGACAGTATCATCGAAGAGGCCTACGGCATCATGGTCGCTCGCGGCGACCTGGGCGTCGAACTCCCCCTGGAAGTGGTCCCACTGTATCAAAAGCGGATCATCCGGAAGTGCAACCAGGCGGGCGTGCCCGTGATCACGGCGACGGAGATGCTCGATTCGATGGTGGAATCCCGGCGGCCGACCCGGGCGGAGGCGTCGGACGTGGCCAACGCCGTCCTGGACGGCACGGACGCGGTGATGCTCTCGGGGGAGACTGCCATCGGCAACCATCCCCCGCGCGTCGTCGACACCATGGCCAGCATCGTCGAAGAGGTCGAAAACAGCGAAGAGTACGAAGACGTCCGCGGACAGCGCATCCCCGAGGCCGACGACAGCCGGGCGGACGCGCTGGCTCACGCGGCACGGTTCCTGGCCGAAGACGTTGACGCCACCGCGATCGTTGCCGCCAGCGAGTCGGGTCACTCCGCGCTGAAAATGGCCAAGTTCCGGCCC
>JAOPKD010000047.1 GCA_025517565.1 Halapricum hydrolyticum | reverse complement strand
ACAGTAGTTGCCGATTCAAATTGCAGGATGTTCGCTGAGGTACGACGCGATCGTCGAAATCCGACTTGAGCCGGTTGTTCAAGCAGTGATTCGAGTAGGCGGTGAACGAGGAGATGAGACATTCACAGCGACTGTCAGTCTCGCCAGTATGGAGGGGCGTGCTGACCCGGGCGCCAGCCCGGGTCTGCCGCCCCGAGAGGTGGTTAGCCGTACATCACTGGCCCGAGGAAGAACCGAAACGTCGCCGTGGAAACCGCTGGTCTCGTTTTCACCCGCCGCTGCTCAGAGAGCAGCAAACACACCACGATCCACAGATTGTACAGCGCCACCGCGAACAGAAAGTAGAACAACCGCACCGCAAACACTGGCGACGTGGTTCGAGGCAGAAACTCACCGATCTTCCGGTAGGACGTTTCTATCCCCCACCGACGCCGATACGCTTGTGCGAGTGGCACCGCTTCATCCACCGTCCGTTCTCGATTCGTAATCAAACAGAGCGAGTCGTCGTCCCGCGAGTGGTGCGGGACGACGACGAGCGTCACCGGCACTCGCATCGGCGGCAATCGCTTTCTGACTAACTCGTAGTCAGTGACGAACGTCTCTTCGTCGTGTTCCGACAGAACCCGCTTGATCCCGCGTGTTTTGGGTGCGCGAATCACGAATTCTACGTCAAGGTCATTCAGTGCATCAACCAACTCGACTCGATACAGCCCTCGGTCACAGTAGATGCGAGTGATCGAGACGGCCTGGCGCGCCGTCTCGATCACGTCTCGGATGACCCCGACCAGTGACGGTGTGTCGGTCTGAGCAACGTAGTCCGAGGCGAGTGTAAATCGTGTTGCCGGGGAAACAATGCACAACGTGACGAAGACGTAGGCGAGGTTCGTTCCACGCTCCGGGTTGATCCGCGACACCATCGGCGTCTGGTCGGAGCCGTAATAGAGCCATTCGTGAAGATCGAGCGCAGCCTCCGCGGTTGTTGGAAATTGCCGTGCCCTCTTCGTCTGGGCGATCAACTGGTCGCGGACGCCATCGAACTGGGCGTCGATGGCGTCCGCTTCCATCGTTCCGAGATTGTACAGGAGTGATTTTGCGAGCGGACTCCGGTCTTCGAGATCGAGAGCGTCACCTCTGGCAAGTTGGAGGTGTCTGGCACTGGTGTTGGTGAACTCCTGTTCGAAGGCGCTCCGAGTGAGGACTCTGGCGAAGTCCTCACTCGGATAGGTACCGTTTGGCTTCGTTCCGAAGTCCAATGACGGATACAGCAACGATCCTGCGGCACGGCAGACCTGCCGTGCCTCGTCGGTAGCAACCATACTCATCGTACGCTGTCACCGGAGAAATCCGACTCTCAGCTACTTCGGCAACTACTG
>JAOPKD010000046.1 GCA_025517565.1 Halapricum hydrolyticum | reverse complement strand
CGGATCGCCGAAATACGCCCCGCCCCACGTCGAAAGCGCCTCGTAAAACGGGCCGATCGCCAACGACCAGTAGGCACCCAACGGAGACGTGAAGCCGTATTCGACGCCGCTGTCTGCGAGCGTGTCGGCGACGACGTGCGACCAGCGTTCCCACGACAGGGGCTCGCTCCCCCAGTTTGCCCCTGCGGGGTCGTAGCCGGCGGCCTCTGTGAGGTCGCGACGGTACAGGACTGTCCGCATGTCGACGCGGAGCGGAATGCCATACCGGTCGCCCGTCCCCTGCGCCCGGTCCGAGCGACTGGCCGCCCAGAAGGACTCTGACTCGACGGGCGCCAGCACCTGGTCCGGCAGCCGTTCGGTGAGGTTTGTGAGGAGGCCCCCTCTGTGAAATTGTTGCAGCCAGCTGTCACGGATGACCAACAGGTCCGCCGCGTCGGAGCTTCTCTCAAGCTCGCCTACAAAGTCATTCATTGTCGGCTCGGCTTCATAGTCGTCGTCGATGTGGAACATAACATCCACGTCCCGGGAGAGACCACCGTGCTCGTAGAGGGCCATTTTGACGGTGTCGGCGGGGAAGCCGGCTTCGACGAACACGCCCAGCGTGTCGCTCTCGGTCCCATCGCCGAGTGTCGCCCCCAACTCGCCGCATCCGGCCCCGACTGCCGACGTGCCCGTGGCTGCCAGCCCGGCCACGAAGCGCCGCCGACTGACTCTTGATCTCGCCGAGGCTGACTCGGACTGGCCACGTCGACTCACAGTGTCTCACCACCAGACCACAGCTGTTCGGATGCCATCACCATCCCTTAATTTTGTAACTATAAAAACAAATATCCACCGGCTCGTGCAGTTGATTGGCCCGACTGGCGACGCTCTTCTCGACGTCTTCGCAGTGATAGTTGTCGCCCGGACTCTTCCCCGCGGATTCCCGCGATCGCCAGCTTCAGACTTCCGGGCCGTAATACGGGTAAAGGAATGGCCCACCGGAATCGATTTTTATAACACCAACATCACACTCAAACCGGTGCCTGCGACCACATTCGCCGTCTTTTCACGTAATTTCGCCGTCGATATGTGAGAGGATCAGTGAGGCTCTCGACCATCGCGTTAAGTTTGGCGTGAGTTGTGGTAGACGGCGAAGGCTTCGAGCCAGTCTTGAGCTGTCTCTAGCTCGATATGGCTAAAACTATTCGCGAACGATGAGGTTCGTCGTTCTACCTCCCAGAAGACACGTTCGATGGCATTCCGATTTCCGTGTGCAAGTATCTGAAATCGGTAGCCATCTTCGGCCAGTACTGGCCCGAGGTAGTCGGCGTCATCGACGAGAAATAGCACACCATCAAGCTGATAGCGGCGGTGAAGCTCGGCCAGAAACCACCGCGTCGTCTGTTTTGTCACCGTCGGAAACAGACTGACGTGGAGGATTTCGTTCGTTTTGGGATCGACAGCGCCGTACAGCCAAACTCTTGACCGTGCAGGCGGGTCATCTTCTCGTCAACCGCAAGTTGATCCGCAGTGACTGTCGAGAGTGGCTGTAG
>JAOPKD010000045.1 GCA_025517565.1 Halapricum hydrolyticum | reverse complement strand
TCGACATCTCCATGGCCTCCGCTCGGGACACTTCCGCCTCCTTGCGGGCCTGCTCGGCCTCTTCGATCTGCTCGCTGAGCGCGTCGCGCATGTTGGCAAACCCCTGGTAGAGACGGCCGATCTGATCGTCACGTGGCGAGTACAGGTCTACGTCCAGGTTGCCTTCCTCCATCTCCTGTGCTTTCCCCTTCAGCCGGTCGACGGACTTCGCGGTGTTACGGCCGAGCACCGCGCCGAAGACGCCGATCAGGAGCACACCGACGAGCGTCGCCATCAGCGACTGATTCGACACAGCTTCCACGTCCCCGTAGGCGACGTTCTTGTTCGTGTGCACGAGTGCGACCCAGTCGAGTTCGATCGAATCCTGTCCGCTGAGCGTGACACTATCGACCCGTGACGCACCGACGACGTATTCCTTGCCGTCGAGATCGTACTGTCCGCCCTGGTCCCACTCGGAACCCGCAAGGACACCGCTCGCGGCTGTCGTGGATGCCTTCCCGACGCGTCCGTCGTCTTGTCCGCGAGCATCGACAATCGGCTGCCCCCACTGGTCGTACGTGTGGAGTTGGTCGTGGATGTTGCTGCCGTACCCTTCCATGATGATCCGGTTGTTCCCGTCGACGACCATCGCGACACCGGATTCCAGTCCACCGCCCAGCGTTCCGGCCGCGTATGCCTTCGTCGAGACGGCATAGACGAGTGCTCTGTCACCGTCTTCGACAGCAGTGCTGACGGGTGAGAGATACGCGACGTGGACGCCCTCGAAACCACTGCCCCCCTCGTCACTAACGTAGGCGTTAGTTTGCTTGACACTCGTCCCGCTACTCAGATCCTGGAGTTCGAGCGCGACTGTCTCGTTGAGGTCGGTCAACGCTAGCGTGTTGTTGCTGCTAGCATCTACGTACGCTGATCGAGCCCCGTCCGTCGTCGCAACGATCTCTTCGTTCGTAAGATCTACGTAGTGGATGACGACCTCTCCTGGCCAATCATCGTTTCTGGCAGTCTCGTCGCGTAACCACTCCTGTACTTCCTCGTCCGTCTTGTTCTCTAGCAGCCTGCTGATCTGCATCGCCTCCTTCGCGTCGTTCTCGACCCACGTCCGGACGCCGTCCGCGTCGCTCGCCGCGAGGTTACTGTACTGCTCGTTGACCTGGTTGTGAAACTCGTCTTTGACGAGTTCGGAGCCGGCGTATCCCGCCGCACCGACCGACAACCCGATTATCAGAAGTGCAATCCCGAACTTGATCGCAAAACTACGCCGGATGAACCCCGGTGTTAGCTTCCGTACGATTCCCATGAGTCCGCCGCCTGCTGAGCTCTCAGCTGATTCGTCCGGTTCACTGCTCATAGTTGATTTTCAACATTTGTCAAAGTCGTCTCCTGTTTCGATCCGAATGACACACCACATATGCTTCCGCCTGTCACGAGTTGATCAGTAGCCAGCGACCGTCCGCAGGACGCTCGCTCGACCGACCATAGGATCGGATTGATGCAGTCCCCAAATAAGATTTGCCATACAGTATCGCGTGTTGAAATGAGGATTTGGAACGCAATCTCACGTGTGGAATAGGCCATTGACCGACAGGCCGGGCACGCTGGACTATCCAGAGATATCGGCATCAATTGCCGCTACTATGCGAGACGGTCACTCGCCGCAGACCGAGAGCGTTCTAACAAGCTTCATATTCCCCGAGAATCCACTTCCAAGGTATGCGTAATAGACTCGACGACTGGTTTTCGGCGGACGCGGAGGGGTACAGCGATGCGTAACGCGAAAA
>JAOPKD010000044.1 GCA_025517565.1 Halapricum hydrolyticum | reverse complement strand
CGAGGCGATGGAGGAACTCGCGAAAGCGGCTCTCGCTCGCGACGACTGACCAGGACACCTGGGCGGCGGCGTACAGCCGCCCCTCTGACTCACACACCCTTTCTCTCACGGATGGTCGTGCCTGAGTCTTCGACTCAGGCGACTGAGGCTCGGAGGCCGCAGGCCCGCCGGACGCGGTCTGCGCAACCCCTCTCGATGGGGGGTGAGCAGGCCGATCGGCCGGACCGGCTGGAGAGCCGAGGGAAGATCGCCGTATCGTACCACCCTAGGCTATAAGGCACGTCCGGCCCACCTGTCGCTCAAAGCAACGTAGAAACCGTGAGAAGCCCCATCACACTGGGGCTGGCTGACTCGATCTGTGGCAGGATTCGAGAGTCAGCTAGTCCTGAGACGCCGAGAGTTGAAAAATCCACCCGCTTCGAGAGTCGTTTCTCTCTGAGTTCCGACAGTTCCCCCTCTAGTAACAGTATCACAGTACTACTAGGGCACCCCCCGCCTACCACTTTCCTGACACCGGTCTGGAGGGTGGTTCCGCGCCCCCTGCGGAACCACCGCCAGCGAGCCAACGGGAGATCCCGTCCGCCCGGCAGTCCGACCCGCGAGCGACCTTTAGGAGCGAGCGCGTCCGACCGCCCGGACCGGTCCGCGGGCGCCAACCGCGGACCGCACGAGATCGACCAGCCGGAAGCGGGGGCTTGCCCCCGACCCGGAAGGGCGAGCGCACGGGCCGACCACCGGGAGGCCCCTCCATGAGCGGTGCGGTGCGGCCTTCACTTGACGATGGTAAGAACAACTCAAGAGCGGCTGACTCGGCCCAGACCGAGCAGTCCGCCCTCGACGATCACTGTAGTCTCTTCGACGACGATCCCGAGTCTGAACGGTACGACTGCCGCGAGGTCTACAGAAACATGGAGTTAGAGTCTGAGAGTGGCGAAACCGCCGGCTTCCGGTGTAAGTCGTGGGACTGCTACTGCTGTTCTCACATGATGCGGATGAACCTCATCGAGGAGCTGGACAGGCTCATCGAGGAGCGCCCCGAGCTGCGCCGACTGCTCACCCTGACGCTCGATCCCGAGAAGGCCCCCGCCGATCAGGATGACCAACACCGGTACCTCACCGACCGCTTCAACGCCCTCAGGACCGAGTTAAACGACCGCTATGACGGTCTGAGTTACATCTGGATACGCGAAGAAGGCGACTCCGGGAACCCTCACCTGCACCTGCTCGTAGATCGGTACATGGAGCAGTCCGAACTCTCCCGGCTGGCCTCTCGTGTCGGCCTCGGCCACATCGTTGATATCCGGCGCGTCAACGCCCGCAACGCGGCTCGCTACCTCACGAAGTACCTCACGAAAGGTTCCCTCTGGAACCTGCCTGACGGCGCGAGACGGTACGGCAGTAGCGCCGACATCACGTTGGAGGTCCGTGGTCCCTCTGAGGAGCCGGAAGAGGACTGGGACCTGCTCATGGACGATCACGAGGTCTCTCCCGTGGACGGAGACGGCCCGCTTCGCCGTGGAGTCACCGCTACGGACTTCTACCGGCAACGAGTGAACGGAGGTCCTGTCGGGCTCGATCCTCCCGACTGATCGGCGTGCCGATGACCCGGTTGATCCCGGCGAGGTCTCCGCACCGGGCACGCCCTCGAAGGCCGGCGCAGTGACGCCGACCCGGTGCCATCACGGAGGAAACCATGACGGCAAGTGAACCTACGGCTGACGGCGAACAAGAACGTACCGACCAGATCACCAGCGAGATTGCCGACACTATCGCTCACCGAGCGGTCCCTGTCGCCGATGAACTCCGGTCCCGGCTCTTCCTGATCCGGGACTCGGCGTATGAAGGTGATCCTGAGTCTCTTCAGGAGATCGCCGATCTGCTCTCTGAGAAGCGCAAGGAGATCGAGGCGATGGAGGAACTCGCGAAAGCGGCTCTCGCTCGCGACGACTGACCAGGA
>JAOPKD010000043.1 GCA_025517565.1 Halapricum hydrolyticum | reverse complement strand
AGTGGTTCCCGCAGCGAGCGGAGCGAGCGAGGAAACCCGACGAAGTAAAAAGTGGGTGCGAAAGAGGTGGCTAAGGCCGAGGCGCCTGCTCGTATTTGACCATCTTCTCGGGCTTGTCGGAGATGGTCTCGTACATCCGCTGGAGGGTGTCCTCGGCGGCGAGCAAGTTGTGCTCCGCGAGGAATTCGCGACCGTCCTCAGTGAGGCCGTAGAACTTCCAGGGGTAGCCCTGCTGGCGCTGATCGTCGTCCAGCGTGACTTCCTCGACGATGCCGGCGTCGATCAACTTCTGGACGTGCTTGTAGACGGTCGCCTCGCTCACACTCGGGTTGAGTTGCTCAAGTTCGTACATCGAGGGGAGCTGTTCGGGATGTTGCAGGATGTTGTGGATGAGCGCGAACCGCGTCCGCTGGGTGACGAAATGGACGAGTTCGCGGGACTCCATGCCCGACGCAGCCGCCAGTTCAGTACTCATACGTCACAGTATACGCCCCAGCGACAAGTAGTTTACCCCAGAGTAAATTACTCCAGAGTAAGCTACCTCAGAGTGAATCAAAGAAGTACGGAGCTGGCGGTTTGTGCCAGAAACCATATCAGACGACCCCGAGAAAAAGCGGACATGCCCGATGCGGAGCCGCCCGTCCCCGAAGACGTCCTCACGAGTGCCAAGGATCGGCTCGAGGAAGAAGAGATCTCGCTGGCGGACAACGAGGAGGTCCTCCACGCACTGAGCGAGCTGACGCCCGTCTACGAGAGCGACCGGTCGTACTTCGTGCTCGGGAACTACGACCGCGAGCCGATCCGACGGCTGAACCTGGTGGTCGACCGCCTCAACCGTCGCCAGGACGCCTACGCGTTCCGGATGGTCGATATCCGCGGGGAGTGGGACAACAGCATCCAGAAGTTCTGCCTGATCGCCGATATCGTCACCTACCTCGTCGGCGTCGCTGAAAAGGAACCGAGCGATTTCCTCGTCGAACAGGGGCTACTCGTGGGCACGACCGAGTATTTCTCCAAGAGTCACGTTCTCAAGCGAGAGTACGAGGACGAGGAACACCCGTTCGGCTGGATGCAGGACGGCGTCTTCGAGTTGTTCGACCGGGACGGGCGACTGTATCGCTGGCGGACCGAAGTGGAACTCGTCGACGTGACCGAGGAACTTCCCTGAGAAAGCGAGCCGAGGACACCCAAAGGACGAAAACGTGATTGCAAACTGTGAAGAGGCGGTGAGAGACTAGCATACGCGCCGGAGGCGCGTTTCACTGCGGCCGACTGAAAGAAGGCCGCAGGTAGTTTTTCCCCACGTTTTTCCAAGGAGTGGTGCCCGCAGGGCCGCAGGCCCGAGGACACCCGACGCAGGAAAAAGTGGTTGCCAAATCTCCAAATACTAGGGCTACATGTTCTAACGTGCATGAGCAGTTTTGATTTCAGCGGCCGTGTTGCCGCAGTCACGGGTGGCGCGTCAGGCATCGGTCGAGAAGTAGCTGTCGAGTTCGCCGAAAGCGGCGCGTCGGTCGTCGTCGCCGACGTCGACGACGAGGGCGGACAGGACACGGTCGAACAGATCGAGAGCGACGGTGGAGAGGCCGTCTACGTCAACACCGACGTCACGAGCATGGACGACGTCGAAGCGATGGTGGAGACGGCCGTCGATGAGTTCGGCCGGCTGGACTACGCCGTCAACAACGCCGGCATCAGCGGCGGGGAAGAGCCGGCCGGTGACGTCCCCGAGGAAGGCTGGGAGCAGACGATCGACATCAACCTCAACGGCGTCTGGCGCTCGCTGAAAGCCGAACTCGAGGTAATGACCGAGCAGGACGACGGCGGCATCATCGTCAATATGGCGTCGATCCTCGGCAAGGTCGGCTTCGAGAACTCCTCGGCGTACGTCTCGGCCAAACACGGCGTGCTCGGCCTCACGAAGACCGCTGCCTGGGAATACGCCGGGGACGGGATTCGCGTCAACGCCGTCTGTCCGGGCTTCATCGAGACCCAGATGCTCGAAGAGGCAGGTATCAGCACTAACGAGAACGTCCGGGAGTGGATCGAAGGCATGCACTCCCAGGATCGGCTTGGCAAACCCGAAGAGATCGCCGACGCCGTCCTGTGGCTCTGCTCGGACGGCGCGTCGTTCACCAACGGCGAGGCGCTGACCGTCGATAGCGGCTTCACCGCCCGATAGGATCGACGACAGCACGCGGCCCGGATAACATTTTTTGCAGACGCCCGCGCCGAAGAGCGACTACTGCGTCGAGGTGTCGCTGGGAGCGTCGCGATAGAGCATGGCCCGCTCGGCGTCGAGCGTGACGACGGTCCCGTCTTCGAGTTCGTCGGGGACCTCGGCGTCAGCGATCATCGGGATGTCACGTTCGTGAGCGAGAACGGCGGCGTGGCTCGTCGAACCGGGTTTCATGCCACGCTCTCCGCCGACGAGCCCGCGGATGTGGTCGGCGTCACCAGTCAGCTCACCGCTGTATTCTGAGGGGACGACCGCTATCGCCCCGTCCGGAACGGTCGAGAGGTCGCCGTCCTTGACGCGGTGTAGCTCGCCCGTGACGAGGCCGCTGCCGACAGCATCACCCCTGACGGTCGTCTCGGCCGCGACGTGGATCTTCAGCATGTTCGAGCTGTCGACCCCCTCGAGTTCTGTCATCATACCAGACATGACGACTAGCCTGTCGCCATCCCTGACGATCCCTGTGTCGAGCGCTGACTCGGCAGCGTTCTGGATGATGGCGTCCGCCCCTTCGGTAGTGTAGGGGATGGTGGTCGGGTGGATGCCCCAGGAGAGGGCGAGCCGTCGGCGGACCCGATCGTCCGGCGTCGAGGCGATGATCGGGACGCAGGGCCGGAACTTGGCCATTTTCAGCGCGGAGTGACCCGACTCGCTGGCGGCAACG
>JAOPKD010000042.1 GCA_025517565.1 Halapricum hydrolyticum | reverse complement strand
CTGTCCTTGCTACCGCCTACGTCACGCTCCTACTTCAACGTGCAAAGCTGAGTAGCTGTTAGTAAGATCGTGCGAGATATAGAGGATCGATTTATCGCGTCCAGCAATCGTGCGTGAGAGCAACCGATAGACATCATTAGCCAGTCGTCCATCGTTCTCCTATCGTCTGTGTACAGTCACTCCAGAGTGATACCACGCCAACGGCTGTCGTAATCTTATGAGAATGGGGTGAGACGTATGCTCATATGAGTCTCTTCGATTGGTTAGGACAGCATTGGCAGTGGGCAGTGAGTATCCTCCTCTTGCTGACTACCATCGCCATCAGTTCCCAATCCTACATCACTCAAATACGGGCTGGTGTAAGAGAAGCACTTGAGCAACTGGAAGCAGATGATTATGGGTCCAATGGCTTTGTGAAGCTGATTCTCCATGATTATAACTTCTACCGAGGTCAAGCAGAGGTTGCCCTGAAGTTTCACACAAGCAGAGCGGTCGCAGGAGTATCGAGTTACGAGAAACCAGAAAAGTTATTCAGATCGATAAGACAGAAAGGGAAAGGCACCAATACAAGTCCAACTGGCGAGGATATCAAGTCCAAACTTGAAGAAGTGAACAAGGTATATTCCGTAGAAATCACTGATCATGAAATCATTGTTGGATATAAAGCCCGTAGTCCAGTAGATGTGAGGCGCAAGGGTGAGGAATGCCTTCGTACTCTTCACGTAGCGGTCCATGAGAATGTGGATGATTACTGAGACCACCAACAGTACTAACAGATTTCCAAATAGTACCTACGCGGTCCCTGTTCATGACTGGGTTAAATTATATCATTCTTTATAAATTGAGTGGTGATAGATTCGCGCTCTGTATTCAGCCCGACCGAAGAAACTTATCAGTAAAAGAGAGTTTCAACAAAGCCATCCGCGTGAAAGAAGTCGCCCGCAATCTATCAGTTGTGGAGGTCTAGTAAAGGTGCTTTTTTTTAAATATGGGAAACAGGCCAAAATGCACGAAACGGGGAACCAATTAGAGAAAATCCTGGGCACTCAAGCTCAATTTCCAAGTGATTACCTTGACTAGGTTAATTCTTTAAATGGATCGTGGCGACTACTGATTACACGGAGTCAGTGATGGCCCCTAATCAGAACGAGGTCACTGCTCCAACAATCTATTGCCTGTCGCATGGACTACTCCACAGTCAGTGTTCCAGACGAAGTTCTTAGCCATTTACACGAAATACACTCTCAGCATCAATCTTGTCCGTCAGCAATGGGCCTCCACCATACCGTGTCAGATGCACTGGACTTGATGGCTGACGAAAGAGGGTATGGTGGCGGTGCAGAAGAATAGAATTTCGACGGGAATATTATCAAACAAACACATGAAAGATTTGAATAGATTGATCCCCCGTCTCCTGAGTCTTTTGGACTGTTGACCACTATTGAGTGCTTCCTGAGTGCTCAGATAGTCGGCGATAGACCGTCCGGAGAATTGGGTTCCCGATTACTTCCGAGACACTCGTGATTTAGCTGCGACACCAGTGTAATCTGAGTTTGCAGAAGATTCTTACCAAAGATAGCGAAACAGTTCTCTCTGCATTCTGTTAGGAGTGCTGTGCAAGATGGAAGGCGCGAGTCTTGCATGATATTCAATCTGACTGTCGCAATTGAGGCCAGCTATGCAAACAGTTACAAAAAATTTACCTCGATTTCCGCTAGAGGCCGTCTATCGTCCTTTCTAGCAGATTATCGTTAAAACGGCACTAAACAGTATATTGCCGGAAGTCACCGGAAGACACATCGAATCCCGGTTCCAGAGACTCCGTTACCTCATCGCCGGGAATAATCCATTCGCTCACAACATCCCCATTATGAAGCCCGACAAGATTCAGCCAAAAGTTCTCATCACCTTCCGCGACGGGAGCGATTTGTGAGATTTCTTTCGTTAAAGGCTCCCACCTGTATGGGTCCTTTTGGACTGGCTCCATTTGCGAACGGATGATAGGAGCTTCATGGCCTGTCAGGTCAAAACGAGGAACGTCGTGGATATCGGTTAAATTATCCAACATCGTTGTCAGCTGGCGCTTCGTAACGTAATCGTGGGTGTCAGAAATTATCGCTTCGATAGAGACGGAGATTACACCAGCGAACGAGAATAGCTCTTCGCCTCCGAACACATAGGAGCCACCTGACCCGTTTTCGACGATTAATTTAGAGTTATTCAACTCGAAATCCATATCATGAATGATTGAGTGTCGATATTCTTTGAGTTCTATATACAGACTTGAGATTGCCTCAAGTATTCGTTCGTCAGTTTGAAAGATTGAAGGGACGTTAGGAGTATCATCGAAATCAAGTGTCTCCATCTCAGAGATTTTCTCGGAGAATCGCCAATCATCAGAAGCACCCGAGGAACTCCTTCCGTTAATCTTCAAAAACCATTCGACAAAGAGATCGAGGCATTTGTAACTGCTTGCGAATATGAGCGGAGTAATGTCACTAATCACTTGATTGACTCCGCTACCTCCGATGGAACTGGTCACCCTCCTGTAGGAAGTTTGGCTTCCGTCTAATGCAACTTCTTCGTCTATTGGCTTCTCAACCAGAGTATCAACCGTATATATCTCTAAATCAATATCCCCCGACAACTCCGCTAAACGGGTTAGTGACCACCGTTCGTACTCGGTTAGCTCATGTAGCTCCTTCATTTGACTACTACTTACTGTCATGATATCGAATAGCCGTTCCTTCGTTTAATAACCTCATCCGGCATCACTACTACTGATCCTTCAGTCATGATCTATTGGAACCTCGCTAAAGACCGTCATCGGTCGGATCTACTGTTTCATCGTTGAATCGGCACTCCAACGGCACGAAACCAATGATGACCAAATGCTGAACTCAACCTCTATATTTTGCACGTCAGTTAGTAGCAGTATCCGCAGACTGTCTGTTGTTTCACTATGTTAGGCAAGAGCCTTGCAGAAGATTGTGACGAGGTTCTTTCAGAGTAGCTTGTGGCCAGCACTGCGGATCTACACTCTTCTCTTGATTCCTATTCAAGAATATTCTCCGATCGAACCGGAAACCAGTGACGTGGTTTCAGTTCATTGATAAATACCTGTCCGTTGGTTAGAATAGTTCCTTCGGGCATGAGGTGTGAGCCACGTCGAATGGATCGAAAGTCGCATGTCAGTTTCTTCCTCCACGTCACCCCAGGCGTCGGGTACTACGCTAAATCGACTAATCGTTGAGGCTGGAAAATACCTCGGTGCATCTCCAGGCGACCGAATCCCAACCGAGGAGGTACTGGCTCAAGCGGAAGCAAATGGGTTTTCCACACACTTTGCGTCTACACTGTTGGCAGAAGAGAAAGGGTCTGATTCGGATAGCGTCGAAGTTCCAGAACAAGGTAATCTCTTCGGTGACCTCTGGTCACTAGACCCAGAATGCGCTGGTGTCACCACCAAATCCAACAGTGAGGATAGAACCGTAGACTGGAGCACTCGGCCCGAAACTCGAGAGAACGGATGCGGTCCAGAGCCGATCGAATCCGAGACTGAAGACTACCATTATCTCCATGCACCAATGGCCACTTCTGCAGATCTCGTCGATAAGGCTCGATACCTGTACGAGGATGGGAGCCCACTCACGGCCATTGACGCCGTCAACCAGTACATTGAGAAGCGGTATGGAGAGAACACCTCGAAGAATCGTCATGGGTTCAACAAGGGGCTCCAGTACTACGCGAAGAACCAGTACAACCGAGGAATGGGAATGGACCGACAGTGGCTGGACCAGCACGATAACCCGAGTACAGTTCTACTGTCGCTTAGAGCGTCACCAACATCGGACGGACGATTGTCACTCCTGAATGAGCTCGGAGATGCGCTTGATGAGGCTATTGCTCAAATCCGATATCGTCTTCAGCTCGCTCCGAATTCCCCGTTCGACTCAGATGAATGGGGTTACTTTGCAGTATTTGCTGGAACGAGAAAACGTGCAACGCCTCACGCACACATCATGGTGTACTGTGCTGGGGACGTCGAGCGCGAGTGGTTCGTTCCGGCTGTAGAGAAATTCGTGGCAAACTGTAGGTACAGTCCTGAAACTATGAGAGGAAACGATCCTGCAGAAGGAACAATCTCTATCAGAGGAAACGGTACAGATTCGATTCCGAAGGTAGATGATTCACATCGCCACCACAAAGATTGCGAGTTCGAAGGTTCGAACTCACAAGGTGCCGTGTACGCGCTGACACAACTTCCCCATCTGGAGAATGTCGATAACATGGCGAAGGACGAATTGCTACATTCATCCACAGTCGATGCCTGGTCTGGCAAACCATTCAGGTGCAGTAAGTCCGCAATTGAAGAGTCCTACTTGGCAACCTCATCTGGCTGAACGTGCTCTGTGCATCCGTGTTCGGTTAAGGCCATACCTCCGGATTAAAGGCTTGAGCCACCCG
>JAOPKD010000041.1 GCA_025517565.1 Halapricum hydrolyticum | reverse complement strand
ACACTCCCACATCGGCTGGCCCGACCACTCGTCATCTGGGAGAGACTCGAACTCCTGGAACTGATGTTCAGTCATTCGACCGCACTTGCGACATTCAAGCCGTGTTTTCGAGGGAACACTGGGTTGACGATTCTCGGACTGGTCGTCGTCGACGGAACGCTGGAGTGCAATCGACGGCACCAGCCAGACGTCGTCCTCGGCGCTCTCAAGTAGCTCTGTAAGCCGATCTTCATCACGAACGCCGTGCCCTCCCTCCTCGTAGAGGAACGTTGTGTGCGCCCCCTTACGCTGCGACTGCGTCAACTCTGTCTGCCCCGTCCGCTCACGAACGGCTACGAGAAGCTGTTCACCATCTTCGGAGGTGACCCGAACTGCTTCGGGGAGCGAGGGCCACTTGTCGGACAGCTGTGTGGCAGGCTCCGTATTGAGGTCGTAGATCAGTTGGCAGTCGTTGACCGCTGGATCCCTGTCAGCCTTTGTGAGGAGCGTGGCCGCAGCAGCACCCTTCGCGACGGCGGCGTAGAACGTCGACGCCTCGACAAGCAGATGGACGATGTGAAGGAGGTTCCACTCACCCTCAGAGGAATGGTAGTCGCTATTGGTGTCGCCAGGATGGTTGGTAAGGCAGAACTGGCACTTTGTCTGGCAGGCGTGAACTACTGCTCCACAGGAAGAACACTCGTTCTTTGTTGCTTTCGCGTTGTTTGGATATCCTGTACAAGCGTTATTTATCCGTCGATACCTCGGCTCGTCATCATCACAACTTAAGAGTTCTATGTCGGGCATCTGGGTTGCCTCTCCATGCGGTCGAAGTTCCTCGAAATCAGAATGTCGTCCACTCATAGAGTTCTTCAAGTACAATTTCTCCCGTTTTCACGTTTAAACCTCAGTCTGCAGAGACCAAGTGGAACCTGATTTACTCACACATCGGCTATTCATAAGGGGACGTCAGTCCTGAAGCGTTCAATTTCCTCTGTGGTGAACGGATTATTCGCACTAAATGTGAATAGGTTCGTATCACTATGCCCAGAGATACCTTGGTTCAGTCTGTAGAGGCTGGTATGGTCATTCAGGGGGTTCCAACCACGATACAGATGCGAGCGAATTGTTGTCTATCAGATAATTATCAACTTCCGTTCTGAACCCTGCGATACTGTTCAATACCTCTGTATGGTCCGATTCAGCTAGATTTTCGACGGCTTCGAACGTCGGACGCAGGCTACCACGTTGCGTATAGAACCCAAGGAAATCAAGTTCGTCATCCGTCCTGAAGAATCCCTTATCACTTGCATGGATACGATCTCGGACGTATTGTACGAAATCGGCAGGGGAATCAAGTACTCGCGCGATGAGCTCCAGATGGTGTGCGCTCACGATGTACGGGATGGGTTCGCTGTCTAGCAACCGGGTGTATTCGGTCGTCGCCAGATTTCCGTATGTTGTACTCATTACTCCTATCGGTAGATATTGTTCGATTTGACTGAAATCCATATCAAGCTCAAGCGATAGCTCGTCATCATCCTGCTCTTGGAGATACTCAATTCTCTGTTGCAACTGAGATGTTGCGCTGCCAATACCATTCTCAAAATCTGCGCGAATAGCGTCCGGATCTCCCTGAAATGCTTCTTTAGTCAACTGCTTCGATTTCATCTCGAAGAGCAACAGGGTATCACCGTATCGGACCACTGCATCAGTCTCCAGATCTCCCAGTTGGACACTAGTTAAAACCGCCGCATTAGGGAACAAGCGTTGAATACTATCGATAGCCCAGTGTTCGATGACATCGCCCCAGCGCTGACTTCTATCACCTCGGATTCGGTCGTCCATGTTGAGCAGATCGAAATAGAAGGTGTTCAGCATCGTCTCAGCAAAATGGGTGGGCAGTGGCACGAGATATTGCCCTTCAGATTCTACGATTGGGTGTTTCTCTAGAGGATTCAGATGTTCGGACAGCCTGCTGAATTCTGTCTCACCAATGCCGATACTGATCCGGTCGAGAAACGAATCAAACCGGGATTTGTTCTGAATCCCTGCCCAGCACCGCAGGGTGTCCGCATCAAACCAGAGCAGTCGCTCTGCACTATCAAGAACGTGTGCCCATTGCATTTTTTCAGCGAAGCGGCGCTCGCGCCCGGGAACTGATGTGGTGAATTCTTCTGGCGAGATATCATCCCGGTTTCGCCAGTAACTGCCGATAACGCGGAGAGCATCGGCTTGGTACCACCGTAAAGCCTGATAAAGCATTGCTCGCCGATGATAGAAAAACTGCAACATTGCGTCCGCATAGTGTCTTGCGTCGCGAGTCTCGAAGTCAAATTCGTCGAAAAAAGCCAACGTAAACGGGGAGTACAACCGCTCCATTGTCGCCAGTGAATACGCAGGATCGAGGTGATCACTCGCAGAAAGTTTCGCTCGTCGAACGGTCGCCCGCACTCGGTCGAGATCATCCATTGGGTCGAAGCTCTCAAAATTCTCATACAGGTCGTTGTATGCCTGGAGGAGAATACCAAGCAAATCAACCAGGCTGTGGAGGTCCACGCCATATAGTCGCTCAGCTGTGATTGATTCCGTAGGAGGTCCACTGTACACGCCAGAAGGGTCTGGGTAAAAATCAGTAAGTCGGGTAGTGGTTTGGTGCTCGATATGTGAGGATGTTGCGAGACCCAAACCGATCTTGATCGTTTCAGCTGGAAATCCAACTGTCGCTCCACCAAAGTCAGTTTGTGCCCATAATTCCCCCATCGCATGGAATAGATGCAGATAGGTCAGCGCCGAGCGTTGTCCAACCTGTTGTATCTGTGATGATAGCGAGTTGACTACCTTTGCAGGTCTGATGGAATGAACGTGCTCGCGCTGAAACATCTGACCGTTATGTCTCGCTGCAGTCTTCCGAAGGTCAAACCACGTGATTCCAGTAATGAAGGGTTCTAATTGGGTAGTGAAGTGAATCTTGTGACTTGCCCGAAGTCCGGCGGTTAATGTGGGTTCAGATACTTGACAACCGTCACAGATTGATATTGAGGAGTGGTCTGGGGGGTGTTGTTCGCCGCAGAGAATACAGGGTTCGTACTCCATCACGATTTCTGGCCTCGAAGTAACACATCCAACCGGCTATGTATAAACGCTGTTGCGAGCATGAAAATCAAGCACTGGGCTCGAATCATATTGTAGAGTGTCTGATTGCAGAATCTACACTGCTAAAGTCAGCTCTCAAGATTACGAGTGGTATGAGCAACCTGAACACACATAGTAAATGTTGGTTGCTGGGCCATTTAATTCGGCACAGATTCAGTGTCATCAATCAACCAGCTTGACGAGGCTTGCACTGTGTGACCGCACCGTGGCTGCGCTCACCTTCGCCGCCGCAGCGACTTCTGACTGCGTCAGACACCGTCCTTCTTCGCGACTCGCCTTGTACAGACAGGCGGCTGCAAATCCGGATGGCTTGACGCCGGATACTGCTTCTGTCGATTCCGACTGTTCAGCCAACCGCCGAGCGCGCTGTCGGATGTACGCTGGAACATTGAGTTCTGACGCAAGCCGGGGGATGAATTCGCTCGGGCGAACAGGCTGGGTCGGCAGTCCAAGTTCTGTATTCAGCGTCTTGTACGCATTCGCGACTCTCGATTGTTCGACGCGTGCTGCGTCGACGACGTCGTCAAGTAACCGCGAGTGACCATTACAGCGACAGGCTCCGTACACGCTAGCTGCCGCTATCGCCTCGATTGATCGGCCTCGAAGCAGGTCTTCGGTTTGAGCGCTCCGGAACAGTTCACACGCCTGATCACGGACCGAACCTGAGAGCTCGAGGACGCTCGCGATTCTTCGAACTTCACCCAGCCCGTGTGCGAGGTTTCGCTCGGCTTTCGACTGGAACCGCCCACGATTCTGTTCCCGCCGCATTCGGGAGAGCCGCTGGCGCTTTCGTCCGGAGAGTTGGTTCCCGTTTGCATCTTTCCAGCGACCGATCTCGGTCGACAGCCCTCGGTCGTGACGTGCCGCAGTCAGTGGAGCGCCCGTCCGCTTTCGCTGGTCCTGATCGTGAGTTCTCCATTCAGGACCGTGGTCGATTCGTTGTTCGTCAATAACGAGTCCACAGTCCTGGCAGACAGTTTCAACGCTGTTCGTTCTCACCTGGCCCTTGCACTCTGGACACGGAGTGAGCCCGTCGTTCAATACGTCCTCGTCGAATCCGTTCTCGTAGATGTCTCTCGTCGCCATTGGTAGTTCGCGAGGTGTCTGCACCCCGCACCCCTCTCAGGGGGAGATAAACGGCCGCGGACATGGCGGTGTGTGGATGTCTGCTGAGCTATTTTGGGGAGGCTTCGGAGACGCGGTGAACAAACGGGCCTATCGTGAATACAAGGAGACGCTTCTGCTCTACACTCAGCATTTCAAGCATCAGTCGTTCATTCGGAAAGCCCAACAGAGTCGCAGCAAGTCGCTCTACAGCATAGATTAAGATGAGAAATCCTGTGAATCCGAGGACCCCTCTGAGCTGACCAAGTGACTTCTTGTACGTCAAGATAGAAAATAGTTGCATTAGGAACTATTCAAATTTGATGGAAGGCAGAGCTATCTTCCACTCGTCTTGATCGTTACCTCCCATTCAGGGCCGTGGTCGATCCGTTGTTCGTCAATGATGAGTCCACAGCCCTCGCAGATTGTTTCGACGAATCGGTAGTGATGGCTATTACACCCTGGACCATCCGTGTTCGGTTAAGGAGAGAAACCGAGAGACGCTAGCGTTTTGATGAG
>JAOPKD010000040.1 GCA_025517565.1 Halapricum hydrolyticum | reverse complement strand
TGAGGCGTTCGGTATCGAGCATGGACACGCAGAGATCGAACGCCTCATTCTCTAAGTTAACGCGACCCTCTCGACAGGGTCAGTACTAAATAGAGGCCCTGTACTGAGCACTCAGAGGAGACTGCTTCTGGGGTAACTCCGTGCAAGATACGCGCGGTATATCTCGCACGACTGAGTTGACCGATCCATCGTCTGTCAGTACCAGTGTGACCGACTCAGGGGTTGTAGTCGTCACGGGAACTTCATTATTTCTCTACCTAAGTTCAGAATTATATGATAGAAAGTGCCTGCAATTTTAACTCCACGAGTCACAGTGCGAGACCTAACGCCACGAAGAAAACTCCCATAAGTCCGACAGCATACGAGTACAACCATGCTCGCGTGCGCTGTTTGTCTTTTGCCCACTGTGGCGCACGCTCAATATCTTTAAAAGCCACCCACGGTCGTGCCCGTGAGAGCGGATCGCTGGCAGTGTAGACAGCAAGGGCAATCAGAAAAATGCCGAGCACAAGCGCAGCGAGATTCATACATGATATTACAGTTAGATGCTCAAATTTTTGTCGCCCGCCCTGACTCGGTCTCGCAATTACTGCTACGTCCACGCCGACCTGTGATCGAACTCGCTCGACTCGGGTGCGGGCCCGCATAATGCGCAGATGTCCAAGCCCACGCAGTTGCCTTGAGATCGCCGATCGAGGTTCTTCCGGTCCACAGCTATACAAACCCGACCGCCCACTGCGGTCGTATGCGCCTGGTCGATACGCACACCCACGTCTGGGGCCCCGATACCGCCGAATTGCCCTGGCACAGTGCCAATCTCCCCCCGGAGTGGTCCGGTCCGTACCTCCACACAGATCTCGTCGCCGACATGGATGCAGCCGAGGTTGACGAAGGAGTGTTGCAGCCGACGACGATCTACGGCCGCGACGAACGGGCCAACGAGTACACGCTCCGGGCAATCGAAGCCCATCCCGAGCGGCTGTGGGGCGTCGGTGTCATGGAGTACTTCCAGGACGAACCCGACCTCCGACAGGCTGTTCGCCGCGTGACCGGTCACGAACGGATGCTCGGGATTCGGTTTCATGCCGCCTTCGAGTATGGGGAGACGCCCGGGAAGATGGATCGACAGGCGGACTGGATCGCCGACGACGCGCTCGACCCGCTGTACGACGAACTCGCCACGCAGGAGGCAGCCGTGTTCGTCCTCTCGAAACCCGAACAGTACTCCATGCTCGCCACACTCGCAGCGGCCAACCCCGATGTCACGTTCGTCCTCGAACATATGGGCTGGCCTGATGAAGGGATGGGCCCCGACGAAGCGCCCTGGACCGATATCGAGACGCTGGCAGAGTACGAGAACGCCTACGTCAAGGTGAGTTCGGTCCCAAGGGCGTCGGGGGACGCCTGGCCCTACGAGACGGCCGGGGCGTTCGTCCAGAAACTCCTGTCGTGGTTCGGCCCCGAGCGGCTCATGCTCGGATCGGATTATCCCTGGCTGGACGACTGGGCATCCTATCGAGAGTGCCTCTCCTGGCCGGAAGCCGCCGAGTACCTCTCAGCCCGGGATCTGTCGTGGCTCTCCTATCGGACGTTCGAGACGCTCCGGGAGTGACGCGGGTGCTTGTTGTACTATCCTCCACGAGAGCATCGCGATCACGACAGTGTGGACGGACTCCTCTGCCGACGAACGGACGCGAGGAGTCCAATCGCGACCATCTTGGTCACGGGAATACTCTTAGCTCTCCGTGACAAAGGTACACACATGGGAACGCGACCGGCATCGACGCCGAGCTACAGGCGCCTGTCGGAGGCTGACTTCGACGCGCGCGTCCGGGCGCTGTGGCGACGCTACGAGGACTGCGACCTCTGCCCGCACGACTGTGGGGTCGACAGGACTGCCGGCGAGACCGGTGCCTGTGGCGTCACAGACGACGCGCTGGTCGCCTCGTACTTCGACCACCACGGCGAGGAGTCCGTCCTGCGCGGCCACAGCGGCAGCGGAACGATCTTTCTCGCGGGCTGTAACCTGCACTGCGTCTTCTGTCAGAACTTCGATATCAGTCAACGACTGCAGGGCGATCCCGTGGGTCCCGAGGAGATCTCCGAGATGGCGCTCGAACTCCAGGACCGGGGCTGTCACAACGTCAACTTCGTCACCCCGACACACGTTGCGCCCCACCTCGCGGCCGCCGTCCGGATCGCCCATGATCGCGGTCTGAAGGTCCCGATCGTCTGGAACTGCGGCGGGTACGAGCGGGTCGACGTGCTCGAGTTGCTCGACGGGATCGTCGACATCTACATGCCGGACGTCAAGTGGAGCGACAGCGAGGCTGCCGTGGAGTACTCTGGGGCACCCGATTACTGGGACCGCGCCCGCGACGCACTCCGGGAGATGCACCGCCAGGTCGGAGACCTTTCGACGGACTGTCGCGGCATCGCGACAGACGGACTACTCGTTCGTCACCTCGTGATGCCGGGCCACGTCGAGAACACGAAAGGCGTCCTGGCGTTTCTCGCCGAGGAGATCAGCCAGGAGACGTACGTCAACCTGATGGACCAGTACCGGCCACACTACCGGGCACGGACGGACTCGCGATACGAGGAGATCAACCGGCGGGTGCGTTCCGAGGAGTACCAGGAGGTGGTGGCGTACGCGCGCGAACTCGGGCTTCGACTGGCCTGATCGGCTCCGGCTGGCCTGATATTAATGCAGTGTCCCCTCGCGAGCGTCCTCGTCGTAGGCGAACAGGGCGTAGCCGACGTCGGCGACGGTGTGACCGGTTTCGGCGGCGATCTCCCGGATCGGCTCGATCATCGTCACGTAGTCGGCAGAGTCGAACGATTCCTTGCGGCCGTCGAGGTAGTCGAGACGGTCGAGACTCGCCCAGACGCGCGTGTCGACGACCGCGTGGCGCTCGGGATCGAGCGCCGCCAACACGGCCGAAGCCGTCGGAGCCTTGAAGCCGCTGAGCCCGGTCAGCAGCTGGATCTTCGAGAAGTCCCCATCGACAGCGAGAACGTTCGCCGTGACCTCGCGACACCTCTCGGGCGGGTTCGATTCGACGTGGTAGGCGCTTCGCGTCGAGTTCTCGTAGGCGAGATCGTACAGCTGGTCGCGGGTGAGATAGCCCTGTTCGCGATAGGCGGCCCCGATCTCTTCGAGGCGTTCCGGAAGTACGCCCTGGGTCTGTTCGTAGGCATTGAGATACGTGTTGACGAGTTCGTTCACGGTGCGCGCCTTGTGGCCGGGGCGACTTGAGCGTCACTGTACCGCAGGCGAGACTGCTATCACAGGCGTCACTGTATCGCGGTCGTCGCTGCCATCACGGACGTCACCCGCGGGCGTCGCTGCTACCGCGGTTCCGACAGCGTGTGATCGGCTATCAGATCGCCATCCGGCGTCCGGAGTTCGATGGTCGCTCCGGTTTCCCGCCGCGTCAGCTCGGCGTGCCCCGGCCGGTTCCCTCGCGGGTCGGCGTGACTGCCGGGGTTGACGAGCAGACAGTGCGACGTCCGTTCGATCGCGGGTCGATGCGTGTGGCCGGCGATGATGATCTCCGCGCCCTCCTGTCGAGCCAGCAGCGACAGCGACGTGTCGTCGTGGTCGTGGCCGTGGACGAGGACCACCGTGTATCCGCCGTACTCGACGGTGACGGTATTCGGGAGCCGAGCCGCGAGCGTCGGCTCGTCGCTGTTCCCGGCGACCGCCGACAGCGGCGTCCCACCCTGTTTGCTGCCGGCCTCATTGGCGATCGCTTCGTAGACGCGTTCGGTCGTGAAATCGCCGGTGTGACAGACGTGATCGGCCTCCCGGGCGGCAGTCAGCGTTCGCCCTTCGAGCCTGTGCGATCGTTCCCCGTGGGTGTCCCCGAGTGCGACGAGCATACGAGTTGCTGGCCGCCCACCGCCACAACCGTTGTGGAATCGGACGCCTGTTCTGAGTGGTCGTGGCTCGACTCGCCGAACAGCCTACGACCCTGGTCGGTCGGACGAAACCGGGTGAGCCGCGAGTAACGAGTGTGTTTATTCCGCTAACGACCGATCATCTATACAATGTCACAGGTCGATCTCTCGCCGGATCGATTTCAGGAGTTGCTTCGCGAGTCGGAGCCATCCTTCGAGGAAATTCTCGCGTGTGTGTTCGACCTCGGGCTCCACGAAGTCCGGACGTACGAGGCGCTACTGGGCCAGCCTGCGAGCACGGTCGAGGAGTTGGCCGCCGAACTCGATCGCGACCGCAGCAGTGTCAACCGATCGCTGTCGACATTGCGGGAGAAAGGGCTGACCGACCGCACGCGGTATTTGCTCGACAGCGGTGGCCACGTGTACCAGTACACTGCGACCGACGTCGAACAGACGCGCGAGCTGATGCACGAGACCCTCGACGCCTGGGCCGAGTACGTTCACGACCGCATCGACACGTTCGGCGGCGACCGGTAGCTCGCGTTCGGCGACGATCGGTAGCTCGTGTTCAGAACGTGATCACTTCGTAGTCGTCATCGACGAGCGATCGAACACTCGGGTGTCCGTCGTGATCGTCGAGCGTCACGACGCCGGCATCTGCGACCGCGTCCGCGACGCCGAACGCCCCCGAACAGAACTCACAGACAGACGTGTCCTCGCGCACCGTCCGGTAGAGTTCGTGGTAGTCGTTGCGCTCGTCTTCGAGTTTTGGGATCCACTGGGTGCCCGCGCCGTCGAAAATCAGTTCGACCTCGTCGCCGTCCGTCTGTGCGAACTCCTTGGCCGTCTCGAGTCTGTTGACGAGACGGCCCCTGTCCGCGTGTGATCCCGTTCCTGCCAGGATGACAACTGCTGTTTTCGTCATTACGATCCTTGATGGCTGTGGTAGCAAATTGACATCCTCCTCCGCCTGAACAGTAGTTGCCGAAGTAGCTGAGAGTCGGATTTCTCCGGTGACAGCGTACGATG
>JAOPKD010000004.1 GCA_025517565.1 Halapricum hydrolyticum | reverse complement strand
AATCGATCACCTGTTCGTTCATTCAACAGCTGACGCTAACGTGCAAAGCTGAGGTCTTAGTGCAAGTCTGTGAGACCAACGAGCTCTGCGCCACCTACTGATGCCAGTCAACGCCGACAGCGACGCCTTCGAGGCTGACCGCCCGGAGCACGACGCCGCGTTGCCGATCAACGAGTTGTTCTACTCCCTCCAGGGCGAGGGGAAGCTCGCGGGCGTCCCGACGGTGTTCGTCCGCACCAGCGGCTGCAACCTGCGCTGCTGGTTCTGCGATTCGTATCACACCTCCTGGGAGCCCACCCACGCCTGGATGGACCTCGCCGAGATCATCGAGGAAGTCGCGAGCTATGACGCTGAACACGTCGTGCTGACCGGCGGCGAGCCCATGATCCACGACGAGGCCGTCGAGCTGTTGGACCGACTCGGCGACCACGGTTACCATACTACCGTCGAGACCAACGGCACGATCTACCGCGACGCACATATCGATCTCGCGAGTATCAGCCCGAAACTCCAGAGTAGCACCCCGACCGCCGATCTCGACCCGCACGGTGACGGCGAGTGGGCCGATCGACACGAGCAACAGCGGATCGATATCGACGCGCTTGCCGCGTTGGTCGATGCCTATTCGAGCCAGCTCAAGTTCGTCGTGACCGATCGCGACGACGTGGCCGAAATCGAAACGATCCTCTCGCGTCTCCGCGAGGCAACGACGACTGCAATCCCCGACGACGACGTGTTGTTGATGCCGGAGGGGACGACGCGGGAAGAACTGAATCGGACGCGGAACGCCGTCGCCGACCTGGCGATGGAGTACGGCTATCGCTACACCCCACGACTCCACGTCGATCTGTGGAACGACGCCCCCGGAACCTAACAGACCCTACCTATGAGTGACGACACCCAGCTCGACGATCGTTCGACGGACGAATCGCTACCCGTACAGACCGACCCTGTCACTGGAATCGACCACGAGAAGGCCCAGCGCGGCGTCAAGCTCATTCTCGAAGCCATCGGTGAGGATCCCGACCGCCCCGGGCTCACCGACACATGGCAGCGCCGCATCCCCGAGATGCTCGAAACGTTGAGCGAAGGCGACCGGCAAGCAGCCAAACCCGCGATGCGGACCTTCGAGGCGACCAACGAGGATCTCGTCGTGAAAACCGGAATCCCTGTTTACAGCCTCTGTGAACACCACATGTTACCGTATCAGGGCACTGCACACATCGCCTACCGACCGGACGGCGACGTGGTCGGCCTCTCGAAGCTGATCCGCTACGTGCGCTGGCAGTCCCGACGGCTGACGATGCAAGAAGAGCTGACACAGGATATCGCCCACGGCTTGGCCGACGAACTCGGCGCCGAGGCCGTGCTGGTCGAGATCTCGGCGACGCACATGTGTGAGGCGATGCGGGGCATCGAGACGGAGACGACCACGACGACTCGGGCCACAGTAGGGACGCCGACCAACGACGAGCAACAGCGGTTCCGCGACGCGATCGCGCGGACGGACGGTGAGACGCGATGAGCGAGCGCGAGCGCGCCGTCATCCTGGTGTCTGGCGGGATGGACAGCGCCACGGCCGTCTACGAGGCCATCGATAGAGGGTACGAGCCGTACTTCCTGCACACGTCCTACGGGCAGAATACGGCTGCGAAGGAACTGGAGTGTGCGAGAGCACTCGCCGAGGACGTGGATGCGGCGGACTTCCTCCACGTCGAGACGGAGCATCTCGCTGCGATCGGGGCCTCCAGCCTCACCGACGACGAGATGGCTGTCGAGGACGCCGACCTGGACAGCGACGGGATCCCCAGTTCCTACGTCCCGTTCCGGAACGCCAACCTCCTCTCGATGGCCGTCTCGTATGCGGAGGCCAACGACTGTTCGGCCATCTTCATCGGCGCCCACAGCGAAGACTTCTCCGGCTATCCCGACTGCCGGCCCGACTTCTTCGAGGCGTTTCAGCAGGTGATTGATATCGGGACGAAACCCGAGACGGACATCGAACTCGTCGCGCCGTTCGTCGAGTGGTCGAAGACCGACATCGCCGAGCGCGGGCTAGAGCTGGGCGTCCCCTACGAGCACACCTGGAGCTGTTATCAGGACGACTCACCGGCCTGTGGCACCTGTGATGCGTGCGCGTTCCGGTTGCAGGCATTCCAGAACCTCGGTGAGCGAGATCCGATCGAGTACGCGGAACGCCCCTCGTACGCGGACAGGTGAGCCTGCGCGCCCTTCGTCCGGGGGCCGTGTGGAGAGTGTTTTCCAGACCGGGGTTGTCACGCTGCGCGGCCGGGGCCTCCAGCACCCATTTGCTTTCCAAGCGACCGTCCTGTGATACACTTCACAGCGCGGACGACTCGTCTCCGACGAGACACCTGTAGTTCGTCCTCATATCCACGAAAGGCCCCGAGCGGTTTCTGGCGGGGCGAGTGGACTCGTCGGCAGATCACCGCTCGGATCAGGGTCGTTGTAGGCTCCCGGGGCCACGTCGTTCGGTGCGTCGGGATAGAACAGCGAAGCGATCGCGTGGATGTGTTCGCGTCCGACGCCGAGCTCGAACTGTCCGCCGCCGTACATCTGTATCTCGTGATCGCGGCAGTAGTCGATAGTGTCGAAAAGCGACTGCACTGAACCGAACCGGGATGGCTTGACATTGAGCCACTCCGGTTCCCAGGGGAGATCCTCGACGGTCTCAACGCCTCGAATCGGATAATCCCACGACACGCGGGTTTCTTCTCCCTCGAATAGTGGTCGCGTCCCCTCGTTCAGATCCGGGTCTTCGAGAAGTGCCTCAGGAAAGCCCTCGATGATCCGCTCGTACAGTGCTGGGTCGGCAGGCTGATCGACTGTCGTTCCGTGGTACTGACCCTTGAGATCGAGTATTCGGACAGCGTCGGTTTCAGCGAGCCGTTCGATGACCTCCGAAGTCCATTCTGCTGTCGGGTCGAGTTTGAACGCTAGCTCGGGGTTTCGGTCGAGCCAGTCGAGCACGCGGTCTCCGGTCGGCGGGTCCTCTAGGCGCGTACTCACGACGAATCGAACCGGATCGTACGTGCGGCCGAGACGGTCGGCGAGGTTCGTGTCGGCCTGTCTCAGCGCGAGGTCGAGCGCAGCACTCTCGAAAGCCCACTGCCGATAATTGCGGAAGATCGACTGGTTCGGCTCGTCCCCGGGGAAGAAATCGATCCCGGACAGCCGGTCGGAAAACTCGTCGAGGGAGTACTCGCCCGCGACGGGGAAGTCCGCTGAGGTACCGTGCAGGATTTCGTGTTCGTCGTTGTCGTATGTCACGTCCTCGCCACGCCCGGTTTCGCCGTCGCCGTGCAACGAGACGATGGTCGTCGCTCGGGTGAAGCCACTCGACGTGTCCCGCTCGCGCTGTTCGAGGTCGTAGCCCTCTATTTCGAGTTCAAGATCGGAGACGTGATCGTACAGCATCGTGAGCCCTCCTTTGTCCCGGCGTCACTAATATGTGAAAGAGAGCGCCCAACTCGGCAACGCCCCGACACTAGCGGTCTGGTCGCTCAATCTCGTCGAGTTCTCGGAGCGGTGGAAATCCATCGGCCACTGGTCTCGTAGAAGAGGTGTGCGGTGATCGTGTCACGACCGTACGGCCCAGACTGCGAACCGACGAGGGGCTCACCGGCTCGTTCGGGTCAAAACGACGACGGGCCGGTCGTGATCGTTCGGATCGCGCTGCAGCAGCAGTACGTACGTCACGTCTCCCGTCGGCCGGCCGAGTTCGATCGGCGATCCCATCGACTCGTCGACGATCGGAGCGTCGACAGTGACGGTCTGCATCGAACCACCCCCGACGCGATAGCGGGCGATCGTGACGTTCTCGTCGTCGACCCGCTCCAGCTCGAGGTGTCGGACCGGAGCAGCCGTGAGCGACGCCGACGGGAACGAGAGTTCGACGGCCCGCTGTGGTCCCAACATTCCGTTGGGTGGCAGTCGCTCGTCCTCGAGTAGTGTTTCCGCGGCCACCTCGATCTCGACGACGTTCGACTCGACGATACTCTCACCGCGAGCGGTCGCCGCGGATTCGACTGCCGGAATCGAAGCTGCGACCAGCGCGGCTGCCAGGAGGACGGCGACGACGTACCGGATCACGATAGTTTCGATTTCAGCGACGAAAGCAGGCTGCCATCGCTCCCATCGGACCCGTCACTGTCGTCGCTCCCGTCGTCCGCTCCGGCACGGTCGTCGCGATCGGAGACCGGGAGTGGGCGGCCTCCGTAGCGACGGTTGATCTCGTCCGGATCAGCCTCGGGAGTTGAGTCCCGCGGGTTGCCGGGAGAGGCGCGCGGATCGTCGGCGCGCGTGGACGCATCGGCCGATCCGTCACCAGCCCGTCCCGGTGACGGGGCCGAACCGCCGTCCGCCCGTCCCGGCGAGCCTCCATCGGCCCCGGACTCGCCGACACCGAGTCGCTGCTCACGATCCGTCCCCGCGACGAGTTCGTCGACAGTGTCGGCGATCGAGTCCTCGTCGATCGGCTGTTCGGTCGTGCTCGACCCGGTCGTCGGCCGGTACTGATCGACGTTGTCGACCGTCTCCGCGTGCGCTTTCAGATCGTCGACGCGCTGTTCGAGCGATTCGACCGCGGCCAGCGCCGACGCCGATTGCTGCTCGACGGATTCGTTGACCGAATCGACGTTGGCGATGTACCCCTGCAATGAATCAGTCTGCCCCTCCAGATCCGCGACGCGACCCTCCAGTTCCTCGAGCCGGTTGTCGAGGCGATCGAGCCGATCGACGACCTCAGCGAGGTCTGCCAGTTCGTCGAAGTCGTGTTCGCCGTCGATCACCGTGCGCTCGACGGCCGACAGCCGCTCCGCCAGTCGCTCGATATCAGTCATACCGTCCCTGACCTCGTCTTCGTATTTAAAACTCGGCGACGGCGGTGCGCGGCCATCTCGGCCCACCTCGGATTCGGAGACCTGCAGTCGGTCCGCCTCGATCCTGACCGCTCACAGTTCGGAGGCACGAGGGCTGTCGCCGCCGTGGGGCGTGTCTCGGCGGCGGACGGTCGCGGCGTGGACCGTCTCGGTCGCGTCGTCGATGACGATCACGTCCCCGGTTTCGGTGGGCATGCGCTCCTCCAGCGAGGCGTCCATGTAGGTCGGCTGGGTGGCCTTCAGCGCCTCGATGTCGGCCCCGGACGTCAGTCTGTGGGAGACGATGACGTCGGACTGGGAGACCCCGACTGGCGGGACCGCGCTGGGACGCTGGGTCGCCATCACGAGACTTACACCGGGTGCGCGGCCGCGCGTCAGGATCGTCTCCAGGGCCGCCGACGCGACGCCGTCGAAGAAGGTGTGAACCTCGTCGAACAGGAGCCAGGGGAGCCGGTCGATTTTCCTCTCGATCCGGGCGCGATACAGCGCCTCGCCGACGGCACGTGCGACGGCGTTCATTGGTGCGGAGTCGAGCTCCGAGACGTCGACGACGGAGATTTCCGGACCGGCGAGATCGGCGGCCGAGACGCCCGTCTCGTCGAATACCCCCCACGAGTCAGCGAGATCGAGGTGGTTGATCGCGGCGCGTTTGTCGGTCCCGGGTGCGTCGGCGTTCGCGACGTACTGGCGCATCCCCGCCAGGCTGGCGTGTGCCTCGGCGGCCTGCCAGACCAATCCGCCGGCGCCGCTCTCGGGCGAGAGTTCGAGCAGGGTGCACCACGACCGGGGATCGAGCACGTTCGGGCGAACGGGCGGCGCGGTCATGACCGCAGCGGGGACGGGACTGCCGCGTGACTCGTCGGCGAGCGTGTCGAACACGCCCATGGGATCGACGACGACGGGAGCGACGCCCTCGGCGCGGGCGAGCCCTTCGGCGATCACACCTAGGGTGTAGGACTTGCCGTAGCCGCGCTTGCCGACGACCAGCATCGCGTGCGGGCGGTCCAGATCGATATACAGCGGCGCGCCACTGGAGCCATCCAGGGCACGGTACGTCCCCAGTTTCCCGGCGGGTCGTTCTTCGAGCGATTCCCCCTCCCCACGTCCGATGACGAACGTCACGGTCGGAGACTGTCAGAATCGGTTATTTTGTCTTTCGGTTCGCGGCCGCAGTCCCCCGGTTTCGCCGTGTGAGGATTTAAGTACGAATACGGGACCAACGGTTGGCGTATGCGCGAACGGAGATCGTTCCGCACGGACGAACGGGGTATCGAGGGGTTACCAATCAGGCTCGTGATCGCCATCGTGGTGGGGGTCGCGGCGCTGTCGGTCATGATGACCATCATCGACGACATCGGTGCTGTCGGTGAGGAAGAGTTGTCGGCAAATCCGAACGAGGAGGTTCTGACAGGTGAAACAGGATATGATCTAAAAGTGAACGTGACTGATGAGGATGGACAGGGAATCCCGAACGCAACCGTGTATCTCAAATCGGGGACGGCAAATCTGGATGAATCGGATACCACATTCGACGAAACAGACTATGATGGGACGACAACTAGTGAAATAAATATTAGTCCCGAAGACGACGTCGACTGGAGGCCCGGACAGGAATCGGGAGAGATAGAAGTCCATATCAAGCCACCAGGAGACGGCAATTACAAGGATGACCAGATCGACAAGATCACACTTCTGAATCCCAACGCGTAGGACGCTAGCAGAGCATAGATCTTATATTTCGCACTATAATTACCCACACCACATTAATCAAACATTTCTATTGCAAGTAGATATGAGAAGAATTTTATATGATGACTAATTCGGGATTGACTGATGTCATCGAAGGTGTGTGGGGCGTGGGGCCCCGCGATAGTAACACTACTCGCGTTGTTCGTGATTGGTGTCGGTATATTCACGGCGCCTGCCGCGGCAGCCGAGGACGTATCGCTTGATGAAATGGAAGGGAATGGTACAGACGATGATCCGTACATCATCACTGATGCTCGTGAACTGCAGGCGATCGGACAGGACAAAAGCGCGCACTACGTGCTGGGCAACGACATTAATGCCTCAGAAACCGAAGACTGGAATAATGGACAGGGGTTCGAACCAATCGGAAACTATCCAGATGTGTTCACAGGTACACTTGACGGACAAGGTCACACTGTGACCGACCTCACCGTGTTCCGTCCGGGGGAGCGAAAGGCCGGCATTTTCGAAAATATTGGGTCAAGTGGGGTTATCAAAAATCTCACTTTACAGAGTGTTTTTATACGTGGTGAGCTTGCTGGCGGTATTACTGTTGCTAATGAAGGAAAGATACAAGATGTCGTCATAGCCGGCGAAATTAGAGCAGACGAGGATAATGCTGGTGGGATTACTCGAGACCATTTTCAGCAAGGCTTGATCAAGCGTGTTGCTGTGAATGTTACTCTTCCCGATGGCAGCCAGGGACTGGCTAAATTCCTCGGTGGTCCTGCTGATCAGGTGTATGTCAACGCTGATGTGGTTGACGGAAGTCTGAAGTCTGGTTCCTTCCACGCGATACCTACTGGAAGTGATGGGTCCCTCCGAAATGCCCGTGTCGATACCGACGGTGCAATATACGGCGTCGCTCCGGACCGGATATACAGCGTCCAACAATCGATCCTCAACAGCGAAGTCGAAAACAGAGTCTTCGGTGAGGTCGAAGGTGCCGTCCGCGACGTCTACTGGAGTCCGGAGATCAGCGGAACCACGTCCCAGCACGGGACGGCACTCTCACGCGAGCAGATGACCGGCCCACAGGCCCGCGAGCACATGGACGGCCTCGACTTCGAGGAGGTCTGGGCCGCGACCGACGACCTGCCAGTTCAGCAGTGGCGTATCCAGGATCTCTCGCTCGACCTCGCCGAGGACCGCATCCTCGTCGACGAATCGACCGAGGTGACAGTCACGCTCGAACTGGCCGCAAGCAACGATACCACGGCGACGACCACCGCCGAGTACGACGTGAACACCTCGGCGGCCTCGATCGAGAACGGCACGCTCCAGTCGACTGACCGCGGCACCGCCGAAGTCACGGCCTCGCTGGCGGGCCACACCGACACGGCGACCGTCAAACTGCTCGCGCCGCCGGATCTCGGCGTCGCCGAGACCACGCTGGACGAACCGATCGTCGCCCGGGACACGACGGTCAGCGTCGACGCGACTGTCGAGAACGTCGGCGATCTGGAGGGGACGGAGACGTTCGGCCTGCAGGTCGACAACGAGACGATCGAATCGACGTCTGTGACTGTCGACGGTCGCGACGAGCAATCGGTCGCCTTCCGCTGGACGCCGACCGAGACCGGCAGCTACACCCCGACTGTCGGCGGCGAAATCGCCGGCACACTGGAGGTCGTCGAACCACCCGAGGTCTCGGTCACCGACGCGTCACTCGCCACGGAAACGCTCCTCGTCGGTCAGGAGGCGACCGTCTCGGCGACGCTCGAAAATCCCGACCGACTGGCCGGCTCCGAGACGGCGACGCTCCTCGCCGAGGATACCGTCGTCCAGACCCGGGACGTGACTGTCGGGGCAGAAGAGACGAATACGACGGCGTTCGCCTGGACGCCCAGCGAACCAGGCACGTACAACCTGACGGTCAACTCGATCGCAGCTGGCAGCGTCGAAGTCGTTCCGCGCTCGACGATCACGGTCGCGAACGTCACCGCCACCGATCAGGTGGTAACCGGCGAGGCCGCTGACGTGACCGCGACAATCGTCAATGAAGCGAACGTCCCCGTCGATGTACCGGTCAGCTACGCACTCGACGGTGAGCAAGTCGCGACTGAACTCGTCACGCTCGAACCCGGTACCAGCGCAGTCACGTTCGAGCAGCCACTCGCGGAAGCGGGAGCCGTGACCCACACCGTCGAAGCTGTCAATGACAAGGCCAGTACCGAGACCGACGTGCGCGAACCCGCGACCGTCGAGATTACCAACGTCGTCAGTCCCGACACCGTCGAAACCGGCAGCGACGCTGGCGTGACCGTCACTGTCGAGAACTCCGGCGGCGTTGCCGGCAATGACACAGTCGAATTCAGTGTCGACGGCGCAACCCTCAGCGACGAGCCGATCGCGCTGGACGCCGGCGAGAATACTCGTGTCTCCGCCTCGTTTGCCTTCAGCCTTCAGGGCGAGCACACGTTCACCGTCGAAACCAGCGACGGCAGCGCGTCGGGAACGATCGTCGCCGAAAGCCCGTCTGGGGACGACACGACCACTGACCAAGAAACCGAACAGACGACCGACGAGGGCGGCCAGACCGACCGGGAAACCGACGAATCTGGACAGACTGACGACGGGGAAACGACCCGACAGGATGACGCGGCCGAATCAGGCGACGGGTTCGGTCCCGGCTTCGGTGTCGTCGCCGCCCTGCTGGCGATCGTCATACTCGGTGTCGCTCTGGCCAGATTGGATTCATAGCAAGACAATAGAGACGGCCATCGGCACTGCGTTCGCGTGATCTAGCGATCCAATTCGATCAGTTCCTCGGACAGCGTGACGAGCACGGTCGCGAACGCGGTGCCAGCGCTCCAGAACGCGACCTCCTGATCGTCGTCCCCGACGGCCGCCGAGACGACGCTCATCAGGAGCGTATCGCTGTCGACAAGCAACACCCGGGCCGTGCTGACCTCGGGCTGGCGATCTGCGGGTTGCGGAACGACCCGTACCGGCCCGTCGGCGGGCACCGACTCGAGGACTGACGGCTCGTCGCTGACGACGGCCGCGTCGACGCCAGCGTCTGCGGCTTCCGTCAGCACCGCCAGCACCTCGTCTTCGAGTAGCTCCGGTCGCGGCGTGCCGTAGACGATCCGGTCGTCGGCGCCGTCGATCAGGTCGATTACCCGGTCGCGGACGTTCGCCCGGCCACGGATCGTCCAGATCGCCTCGCTCCGTTCCTCGTCGTTTTCGACGCTTCCCCGGACGTCCGCCAGATACCCGAAGGCGTCCCGACCGACCGATTCCAGTTGCGAGAGCAGGCGTCGCTCGGCTTCCTCGGGCGAGACGGGACGGTACACCGTCGGTCGGGTCTGCTGGACGTCGAGCAGGCCACGCGCCTGGAGATCCTCGGCGGCACCGTACACCTGCGAACGCGGTACGGCCGTGATCTCCGCGACGTCACTCGCCGTGCCCGTCCCGAGCCGCTGGAGGGCGACGAATACCCGCGCCTCGTAGGTCGTCAGCCCCAGCCGCGTGAGGGCCTCGACGGTTGTTTCCTCGTCCATAATGCTATGCCCCCGTCCGGCAGCGCGTCGTCGCTCTCGGATCCATCTGTTGTGACCGATATACTAACAGCACGAGCAAAAGGGATGTGGTCAGCGATTGGCACGACAACGGACGTTATAAGTTCGTCCCACACAGAAACAGGGGCATGCAGATCGGGGTCATCTCGGACGTACACGGGAACATCGTCGCGCTGGACGCCGTGTTGTCGGACATGCCGGAGGTCGACGAACTCGTCTGCGCGGGCGACGTCGTCGGGTACAATCCCTGGCCGGGCGAATGCGTCGATCGAATCCGGGACGCCGACATCCCGACCGTCGAGGGCAATCACGACCGGGCAGTCGTCACCGGCAAGTACCCCGGTTTCAACGACATGGCCGCCGCAGGCGTCGAGTACGCGCGCGAGCACCTGACGGAGGAACAGATCGAGTGGCTGGCGGAGTTGCCAACCGAGCGGACACTGTTCGACGGCCGCGTGAAGATCGTCCACGGCCACCCGGACGATCCGGACCACTACACTCGCCCCTCGGAGTTCAGTCCCGAGTTGCTCGGCGACGAGGACGTGCTGATCATGGGACACACCCACGTCCAGCACCACGAGATCTACGACGAGGGGATCGTTCTCAACCCCGGCAGCGTCGGCCAGCCGCGCGATCGGGATCACCGGGCAGCCTACAGCGTCATCGATCCCGACGCCCGGACCGTCGCGGAACACCGCGTCGAGTACGACACCGACGCCGTCGTCCACGAGGTCGTCGACGCGGGCCTCCCTCAGCAGATCGGATTCCGACTGACACAGGGGAGATAGTGGCGACGTGAGGCGAACGTGCGTTCAGGAAATGTAAAGCGGCTTCTCGTTCGGCGTCAGTTCTGGCTCTCGACCCGTGCCACCGCAGGTCGAGCAGATGCTGCCAGCTTGTCTCCCTGTACCCCCGCAGTCCGGACACTCCGTAGTATTTCGGACCATCGTTTGTATGTTAGACAGTATCACGCAAAAATGTTTGCTAGTGACCTGTGTCTAGTCGAGCCAGTACGCGGGAAAGCAGGCGTGAAACGACCGAACAGGTTTTTGCACTCGCCCACCGAATGGGGGGCGTGTACCGCGCTCGCGACGCCGTCGAGAACGAGGAGTGGATCGCCGCCATCGAGGAGGCGAGCGAGCGCCTCGAGCTGGGGACCGAAGCGCGCTCGCGAGCGGTCGACCTGTTCTTGACGAACGCGCCCGAGTCAGCCCGCTCGAAGCGAGCCGTGCTCGCCGCGAGCGTCTACGTGAGCGCGCTTACGACCGGCGAGCAGCGCTCTCAGAATGCGGTCGCAGACGCGACCGGGGTCTCGCGACTGGCGATTCAGAACCGGTGGAAGGACATCCTCGAATCCGCCGGGTTCGACGCGCCCGAGTGGTGATCACTCTTCGATGGGCTTGCGTCCCTCGCGCTCGGGTGTGAGATTCCCGTGTTCGTCGATCTCGCCGCTGACGATCCGCGTGCTCGAGATGATGTCGCCGTCTTCGGCGAGCACGTGATCGACGACCTCGATGTCGAGCGGGTCGTGACCGTTCTCCCGGCGGATCTCGTTGATCCGGCGGCCACCGGTCTCGGTCTCGGGCGAGACGACGAGTACGTCGAACTGCGGTTCCGTCGCGATGCCCGTCGGCTCGGTCAGCTTCCTGATCTCGAACTCACGGACGTACTCCTCGGCGTACGACCCCAGTTCCCGTTCGAGATCGCGTCTGCGCTGCTCGTAGCTGCGGACGTGGCGGTCCTCCTGGCGGGTACGCGGGGCCAGTTCGTCGCTGGTGAGGCCGACCGTGACGTCGCCCAGTTCGAACGCGCGCTCGAACAGTGCCCGGTGGCCGTCGTGGATCGGATCGAACGTCCCGCCCAGCGCGACCTTCATATCACGGTCCAGGTTTGCTCCCGGTAAAGTGGCTTCGCTTCTGTCGGTCTGACTAGATCGTCGATCATGAGGGATCCGGAACCCGGAGACGCTCGTCCGCGGATCGTCGGGCAACCGTTTTCTCGCTCGAACCCGGACTGGAGATGATGACGACGCTCGACCGCGATGCTGCCCTCGACCGCGCCGAAGCCATCGTCGAGACGGTCGCGACCGAAATCATGCCGGTCCCCGTCCGGGAAGTGTGGGTCTACGGCGACGTCGCCCTCGGAATGGATCCGGTCGATCGGCTGAACGTCTACGTGACCAAGGACCTCCTGTTCGGGCGCGACGAGGCGGCCGCCGAGCGCTTCCGGGAGACACACGGCGTCGAGGGAGTCGGCCAGACGGTCCGGGCAGAGTGGGCACAGCAGTATCCCGAGTACGTCCGCGCCAATCAGAGCGGTCACGTCGCACCCGAGCAGTGTCTCGCCGCACACCTGCTCGAACCGGACGAACCCGTTCATCTGGAAGTCTGCAACGCCTCCTTCGAGGACAACGTCACCCAGCGTCTCGAGGGGGCGCGGGCCCGCGGCAACTACGAACAGCTACTCGATCCCCGCGGCGTCTGTCTGTGGCTCGGCGACGGCGAGGACAGCGGCCGCCGCAGCGACGACGCCGTCGAGAAGCTCCGGGACGGATCGCTCGCCTTCCCCACGCTCGCGGACGCGCTGTCGATGCTCGGAATGGACGACGACGAGGCGCGCGAGGCAGCCGACGCCGTCGAGGCGTATCGCGACCGCCAGGACGGCCGCTCGGTTCGCGGTGACGTCGTATGACATCCTCCGCGCCGTAAACGGCGCGGTTTCCTCCGTGGGAGTCTCAGCCGGTCTAAGACTCGCCGGAAGCAACATTCCCGTCACGGTGGACGGTACTCGGGTCTGTGCGCTGTTCTTTGGGATTTGAAGAAGCGTCTGTGGTTGAACGCCATTGATGATTGTCCCACTCGAACCGCACGGGCCGTGCCATCGGCCTGACTGCTTGCTCTGTGTGCCGCTTCAGGAACGTCTCTGAGGCTGTAAGGTCGGCGTGCCCCTCGAACCCACACGGACAGGTGAGCGTGTCTTGGTGGCGTGTCGTCCGGTCGGTTGAACCGCATTGTGGGCACTCTTGGCTGGTCCACGCCTCTGACCGGACTTCGACCGAGATCCCGTATTCTTCGGCGGTACACGCCAGTCGTTCGGTGAATTGCTTGAACGCCCAGAAGTTGTGGGTCTTGGCGTTCGTCTTGACCGACCAGTGGGTTTCGAGTATGTCGGTCAAGCCACCGATGTACACCGTGTCCACGCCCTCGGCGTACAGTCGTTCCAGCAGGTCACGACACAGTGCTTCTTGGGCGTGGTCGCGGCGACGAGTCCGTTTCCGGTACAGCCGCCGGATGCGCTCGCTACTGTATCGGCCTTCCCGTAGTTTGGACTGCAACCGGGCGATTTCTCGTGTCGTGTCACGGAACCGCTGGAACAACTCCCGGCCCTCGTACAGATATTGCTCGCCGGTCGTCGTGGTACAGGCAACGAGATTGTTTGCACCAATGTCCAGAGCGGCCTTGTGGTCGGCCAGTGGAGTGCCCCGTGCATCGTCAGAAACAGTTACGGGTTGCGAAGCTCGGAAGGTGCTATCAGTCTCGTCGTACCACAGTTCTAACCGGCTCTGGTCCGTGTAGTCGGGCCAGTTCGGATCGCCAGCAATTTCCAGTCGGAGACGGCTTTTCGGGCTGTTGTGTCTGTCTCGGAGTTCTTTGCCGACGACCATCTCAAGTCGGGAGCGGTCGCACGGCGAACGTGTTGGTACGCTTCATCCAAAGTATAATGAGTCCTAATATCCAATAAGTCTACCGATGAGGCCAAACATCGACATTGACTGGGCAATCCACGGACAAATCAAAGACTACGCAGAAGCGAACGACATGAACCTCTCGGAAGCCTATGCAGAGGTTTTAGAAGCGGGACTCGACACGTTGGAGACTCACGACCAGCAGTAACGCGGCGGTTTTTCACCAGAGCTTACGCGATTCACTCCCGCCCTGCTCAGTCCTCGGTTCCGACTGAGCGTCGGAACGCTCGTCCTTCGCGGGAAGGGTGGGATTCTCTCGCTGATTCAAGATAGAGACAGCATCACTTCGCCACTCGCGCGAACACGTTCCCGAGCGTGAAATAGATCGGCCGAAGCAGGTAGTTAAACAGTCCAAGCAGGCCGACGACGGCACCCAGCGTCTGCAGTTCCGCGGAGGTCGCACCGGCGAACGCGACGAGCACGAGCGTGGCCGCTGCCGCTCCGGCCCAGACGGTTTCGAAGTGCAAGCGCAGCCACGGTACTGGGGCGAGCGCGCCGATCTCCTCGCGAGCGAGGAAGGCCAGTACGGTCACGCCCAGCGTCACGGCCGCGAGCGCCAGCGACGCACCGAGCCCGGCGAACGCGGGCGCGAGCAGCACGCCAGCGGCGACGAGCGCTGTCGACGTGATGGCGCCGGTCACGCGCTCGATTCGATCGTGCATGCCAGGGCGTTGTTCGGACGGGGCGAAACACGTTTCGGTCCACGCTGTTCGTTGTGGTGGTTGCGCCCGGCCGACCCCCGTCGTATTTGTTCTCGACGCTCCCACAGGGAGACGTGCACGAACGGGCAACGCGAGCACTTTCGGTCGGACGAACGCTGCTGGCGGTCGTCAGACGGTCGCCGCTGACGCTGCTAGCTGCGGCGATCGCCTACTACGCGTTCGTATCGCTGCTGCCGCTGTCGCTGCTGGCGCTGTCGGTCGCCTCGACGCTCGGCGGGGACGCACTGGCGGAGACGGTCATCCGGCAGCTGAGCGGCACACTGACCCCAAGCGGTGAGGAACTCGTGCGATCAGCGCTGACGACCGCCCAGGGGCGCGGCGGCGCAACCGCGATCGGGCTCGCCGTCCTGCTGTGGGGCGGACTCAAGCTCTTTCGGGGACTGGACGTCGCGTTCTCGATGATCTACGACACGCACCGGGAGGTGACGCTGTTCACGCAGTTCCGAAACGCCATCACGGCACTGTTCGCGGTCGGCGTCGCCATCGGCGCGGTCGTGCTCGCGGCCGCACTCGCCGGGCTTGTCGGTCTCTCGTCCGCGGGCGTGCCGACAGCGATCGGGCTGCCGATCGTCCTGACGGTCGCGTTCCTGCCGCTATACGTGATCTTCCCGGACGTCGACGTGCGCGTCCGTGACGCGCTACCCGGTGCAGCGTTTGCGGCTGTGGGCTGGACCGTACTCAGTGCCCTGTTTCAGGTATACGCCGCCAGTGCGGGCGGGTCGGCGCTGTACGGCGTCCTCGGAGCGGTCCTGTTGCTCGTGACGTGGTTCTACATTGGGGGTATCCTCCTCCTTCTGGGGGCGGTTCTCAACGGCGTCCTCGCCGGCGACGTGGCCGTCGGAGACCGGCAACTACAACAGGGTGCGCATCGAGACACCGAACAACGAATGAGCGACTCGGGGGCCGACGACGCTGACGGTGGCACCGGCGAGGCCCGACAGCGGGAAGAAATCGCTGACCTGCGGGCCGAGATCGACGAGCTGCAGACCCGGATCGACGAGCGGACGCTCCACCGCGACGAGATCGAACGGGACCTCAAACGGTACGTTCGCAAGCGCGTCCGCCGGGGCCACGCCACCGGCTGGGGTCCGTACCTCGTGCTGCTGTACGGAACCGTGATGACGCTCGGGGCCTTCTACTTCCTGTCGGGCTGGGTCGCGTTCCTCTCGATGATCGTGATCTGGCTGTCGACACTGGGACTGTACGTGCTGATGACCCTCGTCGGCGTGACTGTCAACGCCGTCGGCGTCCCCGGAAAACTACTTGACAAGGTTCGTGACTTCCGGCGGTAACGATGCGCGGGCTCGGCGTCCAGTCGTGGCTGCGTGAGCTTCCCGACGCGGTCATCGTTCTCTTCTCGCTCGTGACCCAGCTCGGTGACGTGTGGTTTCTCCTGCTGATCGTGACAGTCACCTACTGGGTCGGACCCCAGTTACCTCGCGTCGACGAGGCGATCGACCGTCGACGTGCTGCGGTCGTCCTCGGTACGGTACTCGCCGGCCTCGTCGTCGTGACAGTCGCCAAAGAGTTGTTCGGGCTTCCCCGGCCGCCAGGGGCGGGCGAGGCTCCGCAGACTGGTCTGGTTCCGGCCGGCCTGTGGCCGCTGTACGAGTGGTTTTCGACCGGATCGGGACACGGATTTCCGAGCGGGCACGCCATCGGCTCGACGGTCGCGTTCGGTGGGCTGGCCTGGGCGCTTCGCACCGGGCGGCCGCGAACACGAGTAGCGATCGCCACCGGACTCGTCGTGGTCGTCTCGATCTCGCGGCTCGTGCTCGGCCTGCATTACCTGGTGGACGTGCTCGCCGGGATCGGAGTGGGTCTGGTCGTACTCGCCATCGCGATCGCCCTACAGGAGCCCGAGCGGGTGTTTGCACTCGGTGCGGTCGTCGGCGCCGTCGGGCTGATGATCGTCGGCCCGATCACCGATCTCGTGTTGCTCACCGGCGTCGCCGCGGGCGCGGCCCTCGGCTGGTACGTCTTTGCGGACGGGCTCGTTCGTTCACCGACGCGGCGGGCGGCCGCCGCGACCGTCGTGAGCGGTGTGGTCGTCGCCGGACCGCTACTCCTCCTCGGTGAGGTCGTTTCGCTGTCGCCGGAAGCCGCCGGGCCGATCGCGTTCGTGGGCGGACTTGCGGTCGTCGCGATGCCGCTGGTCGGTGAGCGCGTCGAGAAAGAAATACGGCGGCAGAACGACGCGTAGCGTCCGTCTAGAACTTCTCGAGGTAGCGGTCGAGTTCCCAGTCGGAGACGTCCACCAGGTAGTCCTGGAACTCCGAGCGCTTGGCCTCGACGAACTTCTCTGCGATGTGCGGGCCGAGCGCGTCGAGAACGACCTCGTCGTCCTCGAGCTCGTCGACCGCCTCGCCGAGGTTGGTCGGCAGCGTGCTGATGCCGTATTCCTCGCGTTTCTGCTCGTCGAACTCGTAGATGTTCTCCCGGACCGGATCGGGGCATTCGAGATCGTTCTCGATCCCGTCGAGCCCGGCGTGGATGAGCGCCGCGAACGCGAGATAGGGGTTGCACGACGGATCGGGGAAGCGCGCCTCGATCCGGCTGGCAGCCGGGACGCGGGCGGCAGGTTTGCGGATCAGCGCCGAACGGTTTCGGTCGCTCCAGGCGACGTAGACCGGCGCCTCGTAGCCCGGCACCAGGCGCTTGTAGCTGTTGACCGTCGGGTTCGTGACGGCGGCGAGTGCGGGCGCGTGCTCGAGGACGCCGGCGATGAAGCTGTGAGCCGTCTCGCTGAGGTTGAACTCGTCGTCCTCGTCGTGGAAGGCGTTCTCTCCGTCTTCGAACAGCGAGATGTGGGTGTGCATACCCGAGCCGTTGATCCGCGGGATCGGCTTGGGCATGAAGGTCGCGTGCAGGTCGTGTTCCGCGGCGATCGCGCGAACGACGGCACGGAAGGTCGCGACGTTGTCGGCGGTCGACAGCGCGTCGTCGTAGGTGAAGTTAATCTCGTGTTGCCCTTCGGCGACTTCGTGGTGGCTGGCCTCGATGTCGAAGTCCATCTCCTCCAGTCCGTAAATGATGTCACGGCGGACGTCACTCGCGAGGTCTTTGGGTGCGAGGTCGAAGTACCCCCCGGCGTCGTTGGTCTCGGTCGTCGCACGCCCCTTCTCGTCTTCCTCGAACAGGAAGAACTCCGGTTCGGGTGCGGCGTTGACGGTGTAGCCCATCTCCGCGGCGCGGTCCAGCGCGTCTTTCAGCACGCCACGCGGGTCTCCGACGAACGGTTCGTCCGTCGAGGTGTCGTGGACGTCACAGATGAGCCGCGCGCTGTTGCCGCCGTCGATCTCGTCGCGACTCCGCCACGGCAAGATCGCAAACGTCGATGGATCCGGAACCAGCCGCATGTCCGACTCCTGGATCCGCACGTAGCCTTCGATCGATGAGCCATCGAAGTAGATCCCCTCCGTGAACGCCTTCTCGGCCTGGTCGGCCGGGACCGAGACGTTCTTCACTGTCCCCAGAATGTCCGTGAACTGTAGCCGCAGGAAATCTACGTTCTTCTCCTCGATTTCCTCGAGGACCGCCTGTTCCTCCGTCGAGAGTTCGCCTGTCATTGTAATCGACAGGTGTGAAATATGGTGCTGCCATAAAAACCCTGCTGCTTTGCGCAATTCTGGTCGAACCCCGAGACAGAAATGTATGTTCGTAAAATTCTAATGGGTCGGTTGCGAGGGAAGCTAGTATGACGTACGAAAATCTGGATCGTAAGTTAGTGAATGCGCTTCTGGGGGACGGGCGGGCCAGTCTCCGGAGTCTCGCTGACGATATGGACGTGTCGGTGACGACCGTCTCGAACCATCTCTCGACGCTCGAAGACGAGGGGATCATCCAGGGGTACACGCCGAAAGTCGATTACGACAAACTCGGCTACGACGTGACAGCGATTGTCCAGCTGAAGGTCGAAGGGAGTGCGCTTCCGGACGTGACCGAGACGCTTCGCCAGCACGATCAGATGATGAGCGTTTACGAGGTCACCGGCGATTACGACGTCATCGCCGTCGGGAAGTTCCTCGATACCGACGACATGAACAGCCAGATCAAGGGGTTGCTGACCGATCCCGAGATCAACGAATCGAACACGAGCGTCGTTCTCAACGCCGCAAAAGAGCACGAGCAGTTCGATCTGGACGTCGAGTGACCGGCGTTTCGATACGGACAGATCGACGCCCGTGATCCAGTCCGTCCGACAGATGCTACCCGGCCGACAGAAGGGGGAACCTTCATTGTCGTTGGCGAACCACACCGTGGTATGTTGCCCGGGGCCGACGGGGGCGTCGTCTCTCAGATCGACGCTGTCGTATCCCTGCTCGGGGAACGACCGGCGATAGCAGTCGGTGCTGTTTTCGTCGTCCTCGTGCTCGTGGCCGTCGGATGGTGGCTGTTCTCCAGGTGGCGGCGCTCGCCTGCAGCGCGCTTTCGGGGCGTGCTGAAAGACCAGGACGAGGTCGCGATACTGCTCCATCCCAATCCCGATCCGGACGCGATGGCTTCTGCCATGGGCGTCCAGTCGCTCGCGGACGCCATCGAAACCGACGCGTCGATCCAGTACCCGGGCCAGATTCGTCGCCAGGAGAACCGCGCGTTCCAGACCGTACTCGACCAGGACTTCGAGCGGATCGAGACGGCCGGCGATCTCGAAGCGGAGACGGTCGTGCTGGTCGATCACAACGAACCACGGGGGTTCCCGGGTGCGGACGGGATCGACCCGATCGCAGTCGTCGACCACCACCCAGGGGAGGGGACAGGGGAGACGTTCACTGACGTCCGCCCCGAGTACGGCGCGTGTGCGACGATCGTCACCGAGTATCTCGATGATCTGGGGTGGGATCCGACGGACATGGACGATGGACCAACGGTTCCGGACGAACTCGCGACTGGACTGCTGTACGGGATCCAGTCGGATACCAAGCACCTGACGAAGGGGTGTTCGCCGGCGGAGTTCGACGCCGCCGGGTTCCTGTACCGGGGCGTCGACGAGGAACTGCTCGACCGGGTCGCCAATCCCGAGGTCGACGCCGAGGTACTCGAAGTCAAAGCGCGAGCGATCACCAGCCGTGACGTCCGCAACGCCTTCGCCGTCAGCGACGTCGAGGATGTGGGGAACGTGGACGCGATCCCACAGGCGGCCGAGGAACTGCTCCGGCTGGAGGGCGTGACGGCGATCGTCGTCTTCGGCCGACGCGACGGCACGTTGCACCTCTCGGGACGCTCCCGTGACGACCGCGTGCACATGGGCAAGGCGCTGAAAGCCGCAGTCGAGGACATCCCGATGGCCGAGGCCGGCGGCCACGCCCGCATGGGCGGCGGACAGCTCTCGATCGAACACATGGAGGGGCTCGGCCCCGGCGATGGTCTCACTGTTGCGGAGTTTCGCGACCGGCTGTTCGAGGCGATGACCGGCGAGTTGCAGTGAGCACACGGGAGGACGACACGCACCTGACCGGGAGTAAACCACCGCGCGGCTTTTGCGCGTGCCGCCCCAACCCCGTCCATGGCGACCTACGAGGGGACCTGGGCCTATCGCGACCGCTTCCACGAGAGCTTCGCCCGGACGTACTTCCGGCCGTTCGGCGACCTGGCACTGTCGAGTATCGGCGTCGGCACGTACCTCGGTGACCCGACTGACGAGGCCGATTCGGCCTACCGGGAGGCGATCGTCGCGGCCCTGGAATCGGGGATCAACGTCCTCGACACGGCGATCAACTACCGCCACCAGCGCAGCGAGCGCGTCGTTGGCGCGGCGATCGGCGACAGCGAAATCGACCGCGAGAACGTCTTCCTCGCGACCAAGGGCGGCTTTCTGCCGTTCGACGGCGAGCGGCCCGACGACCCCAGTCGATACATCTACCGGGAGTTCGTCGAACCCGGGATCGTCGACCGCGAGGACCTGGCGGCCGGCCAACACTGCATCGCACCGGAGTTCATCGACGATCAGCTCGACCGATCCCTGTCGAATCTCGGTGTGGATCGGGTCGACCTCTACTACGTGCACAACCCCGAGACGCAACTGCAGGCTCGATCGCGGGCGGACGTCTACGATGGGCTCGAAGCAACCTTCGAACTCCTCGAACGGCGGGTCGAAGACGACGACATCGGTGCGTACGGCGTCGCGACCTGGGACGCCTTCCGGGTCGGAGACGAGGGGAGCCACCTCTCGCTGCCCGAGGTGATCGATCGTGCCGAGCGTGCGGCCGAGGCGGTCGGCCACGGGAGCAGTCACTTCGAGGCGATCCAGTTGCCGTTCAACGTGTACATGGCCGACGCGTTCACGGCGGCCGTCCACGACGGCCGGAGCGCACTGGAGATTGCCCACGAGGCAGACGTGGACGTCTTCACCAGTGCGAGTCTCATGCAGGGGAAGCTAGCCCGGGAGATGCCCGATCGGGTCGAGGCCGAACTCGACGGCGAGACCCGCGCCCAGCGAGCGATCAACTTCGCACGGAGCGCCCCCGCCGTGACGAGCGCGCTGGTCGGGATGGGGTCGCCCGATCACGTCGAAGAGAACGTCGCGGCAGGCACCTACGAACCGATGGGCGCGAGCGCGTTCGACGCGATCTTCGAGTGATCGATCACCCGACTTCTTTCCACTCCGCACCACACTCCGGACAGACCCGGACAGTGCCGATCTCGTCGGGGTCGTTCTCGGATTTGAGCGCCTCGTCGCAGTTGGTACAGAGAAGCCGTTCGTAGGTGTCTTTCTCGATGTCGCCCGACCGGATCCCTTTCCTGACAGATTCCATACTGAGAGGTATGCGAGCAACTCTCAAAAAGCTCGGGGCGGCGTGAGAGTCGTCGAGCGCGGCTTCGCAAGCTTTGACACCACCCCGCTCGAAGCCCGATTGTGACACGACGTCGGGTGTTCGGCTCGCTTTGTACGCTGGTCTTCCTCGTCAATCTCGCCCGCGTGGTGTTCGCGCCGCTGGTCGAGCCCCTCCAGGCGGCGTTCATCACGACCAACGCGACGATCGGGCTGACCGTGACCCTGGCGTGGCTCGGCAGTGCACTCCCGCGGATCCCGACGGGCTACCTGCTGACGCGCGTCCCGCGCCACTACGTCGTCGGTGCGACCGGGCTGATCCTGGCCGCCGCCTCGGCGTTTATCGCCGCAGCCGGCAGCGTCACCGAAGTGATGGTCGGCGCGTTCCTGATGGGGATCGCAAGCGGCGCGTACTTCATCGCGGCCAACCCGCTGGTGAGCGAGCTGTTCCCCCATCGGGTCGGCACGGCACTCGGCATCCACGGCATGGCGAGTCAGATCGGCGCGGCCGTGGCCTCGCTGCTCGTCTCGGTCGCGCTGTTCGTCGGCGACTGGCGGACGACCTTCCACGCCATCGGGGTAGCGGCCCTGCTCTCGACGGTCGGCTTCACGATCGCTACCCGGCGGACGCCGCTCCCCGAGGCGGGCACTGCGGATCGAGATCTGCTCGCGGCCGTCCGCCACCAGTGGCGGATCGTCCTCGCTGGCGTGGTCGTCATCAGCGCCAGCGGGTTCGTCTGGCAGGGCGTGTTCAACTTCCTCGACAGTTATCTGCGCACCCGCGGCTTTTCGGGCAGTGACGCGCGGCTGCTGCTGACTGGCGTGTTCGCGGCCGGCGTCCCGGCGTTCGCGGTGACGGGCTGGCTGGCCGACCGCGTCCCGCTCGTCCCCCTCTTGCTGTCGATCCTGGCCGGCTTCGCGATCTGCGTGTTCGCGCTGACGCTGCCGTTCGGCACGGCCTGGATCGTCACGGTCGCGCTGCTGATGGGCTACGTGATTCACAGTCTGTTCCCGGCGATGGATACCTATCTGCTGGGCTCGCTGCCGGATCGCCACCGTGCAAGCGCCTACGCCGTCTACAGCGGCACGATGATGCTGGTGCAGGCGACCGGCAGTTGGGCCGTCGGGCTGTTGACCGACGCCGGCTTCTCGTTCCCCTCGATCTACCGATCCTTTGCCGTCGGGCTGGCCGTCGTCCTCCTCGGTCTCGTCGTCACCTACCGGGCAGGCCGGCTGCCGACCGGGGCACGATCGTGACGGAAAGCTGATTCGATGGGCAACGCGGGATAGCAGGCGAGTGTTTATCCTCGCGGCGTCCCCAGTTGTGTGCGATGGAGTACGTCCAGGAGCGCGTCACGACACTCCACGATTTCGGTGGGGCCGATCCGGACGCACCGACCGATCGAGCGACGGTCGTCGTTCCGATGACCGAGCGCGATCACGCCAGCCTCGCGGCCGAACGGGTGTTCTCGACGCTGGAAGCCGTCTCGCCCGGTCGCGTGCTCGTCGCCCTCCGTGCCGGTCCGGATCGCGTGAGCGAGGTGCACGCGTGGCTTGAGACGTTCGACCTGCCACTTGTGATCCTGTGGTGTGATTCGCCGCCGCTGACAGAGGCGCTCGCGGCCGCAGACCTGAACGGCCGGCGCGGCAAAGGCCGGGACGTCTGGCTGGCGCTCGGTGTCGCCGCCGCGGACAGCGAGTTCGTCGTCGTTCACGACGCCGACGCGAAAAGCTATGCGCCAACCCACGTCCCGCGACTGCTCTTTCCGCTGGCCCACGGGTTCGCGTTCTCGAAGGGGTACTACGCTCGCGTCGAAAATGACCACCTGTACGGCCGGCTTAACCGCCTGTTCTACGTGCCGCTCGTCCGCGCGCTCGAAGACGCTCACGACGCGCCGATCCTCTCGTATCTGGCTGCGTTCCGGTACGCTCTGGCCGGCGAATTCGCGATGACTGCCGACCTCGCCCGCCGCGTCCGCGTGCCCCGCACCTGGGGGCTCGAAGTCGGGACGCTCGGCGGCGCCTTCGAGGACGCTGGGTTCGAAGACACAGCGCAGGTCGATCTCGGCCAGCACGAGCACGATCACCGCTCGGTCAGCGGCCCCGACGGTCTGGGCGAGATGTGTCAGTCCGTCGGCCGGGCCCTGTGGTGGGTGCTCGAAGACGCCGGCGTCGAGCCCGACTTCGAGACGCTCCCGGACAGATATCGCGAGCGCGCCGCGACGCTGATCGAGCAGTACGCGGCCGACGCGGCGTTCAACGGACTGGCCTACGACCGGAGCGACGAGCGCGAACAGGTCACAGCCTACGCCGAGACGATTACGCCGCCGGACGACGATACGCGGCTACCGGCCTGGACGGACGCGCCGATCTCGCCAGAGACCGTCCGCGAGCGCTCGCGAGAGGGGCTGGACGCCATCGACTAACCTGGCAGTTCGAACGCCAGCCTGTCCCCCGTTTCGACGCCCCGATCGGTCGTCCACCCGTACGTGACTTCGAGGACGTACTGCCCACGACCGGGGTAACGCTGATCGTTGCCGTCGCCGTGATCGGGCGCGGGCGCGTGATGGATCGTCGTGATCCTCCCCTCGCCGTCGGCGTAGACGATGTCGATACCGAAGTCCATCCGGCGCATGACGAACGACCGATCGTCGATTGACTCGAAGACGAACAGCATACCGCGGTCGTCCGGCAGGTGTTCGGTATCGCTGAGGCCCAGATATCGCAGTTCCGGGGTGTCCGCGATCGCTGCTGTCACCGTTCCGAGGGTCTCCCCGTCCGCTGTCAGCGCACGGACCGTCGTCGTCTCGTAGTATTCGTGGATCGTCGACTGGCCGGTCGTCGGACTGGCGTCGCTGCCGCTCATCGGTCGGTTCGCCGTCGATTCCGCGTCCGTTCGCTCGGACCCACGGCCAGCACAGCCTGCCAGCACTGCGACGCCGGCCACCACTCCCCGGAGATACGTCCGGCGATCCATAGACCACGTTCGACCGCCATCGTCAAGACAGCGGCGGTCACTCTATGACGCATGGAGTTCACGCCGGACGAACTCGCCGGGATCGTCGACCTGTTCGGCGCGGTCGATCGGTCGACGCTCCGGCAGGCCTGTGTCGAACTCGCGTACAAGCATGGCGAGGACCGCGAGCCCGCGAGTTTCGACGACGCCATCGACGCGGCGATCGCCGAGTACCACCTGCTGGCACTGGACGACGGCGATCTGCTGGTCCCGGGACCCGTCGCCTTTCCAGAACTGCCAGAGGGTGCGACCGATCTCCCGCACATCCTCGACGCCGAGTCGCGGACGATCGATCGGGACCGCCTGGCTGTGGCGGCACAGGAACGGTTCCGGGCCGACGCTGCCGCGGCCGTCGAGACCGGCGATCGCGAGCGGATCGAGCGCCTGCTTGACGTCAGCTACGAACTGGAGGTCTGGGCGCCGGTCGAACTCGACGAGGCGCGCCGCCGGCTGGACGACGCACTCGACGGGTGACGTCGCGGTTCCGGGGGTCGCCGGGTGAGTTATTAGCGCTCGCGTGTGAGTACAGGTATGGACCTGGGGCCGATCCGAGAGTACGAACCCGTCGAGATCGGCGGCGACGTCCAGGAGGCGTCGGTGTTGCTCCCGGTAATCGATCGGCCGGCGGGCCCGCACTTGCTGTTCACCAAACGTGCCGAGCACCTCGAAGACCATCCCGGGCAGATGAGTTTTCCCGGCGGTGGGCGCGAACCGGAAGACGCCGATCGCGTCGAGACAGCCCTGCGGGAGGCCAACGAGGAAATCGGGCTCCGGCCGGAGGAGGCCCGGCTCCACGGGCGACTGGACGACTTCCAGACGGTCTCGGAGTACGTCGTCCGGCCGTTCGTCGGGACGATCCCCGACCGATCGTACACGCCAAACGACGGCGAGGTGGCCGAGATTACGGTCCTCGCACTCTCGGAGCTGATCGATCACAGCAACTACGACAGCGAGTGTCGCGACCACCCACGATACGGCGAGATCCAGCTGCACTTCTTCGACGTCGACGGCTATACTGTCTGGGGTGCGACGGCGAACATACTCGTGCAGTTCCTCGAACTCGCAACTGACTGGAGTCCCCCATCAGAACCTGACTGCGCCACCGGCCACGGCACCGACCTGCCGACGTGACCGCAGGCCCGGTACCGCTACTCCTCGTCGGTTTCGGATTCGGTTTCTTCGTCAGCCTCGGTTTCCTCTCCAGTCTCGGATTCGGTTTCTTCGTCGGCCTCGACGTCGGGTTCTTCCTCACCTTTCGGGACCGTGACGCGGAGCGTCCCGTTGTCGTGCAGCGTCGCGGTCGCAGCCTCGGGTTCAATCGCCGCGTCTTCGGGCAGCGTCACGGCGCCGTCGAGTGACAGCCCTCGACCGGGCAGGACCATCTCGAAGCCCTCGTAGACGTCCCGGAACCGGTCGATTCGAACCTCGACTGTCCGGCCGCTCAGGCGAACCTGCATGTCGCTGCTAGTCGCGCCCGGCGCGTCAAACACAGCCAGATACGCCTCGTCGCTCTCCAGCAGATCCACCGGGAGGGGCGTCTGTTCCTGCGCCCGTCCCATGGCCCGGCCGACGCTCTCGAGCACGGCGTTGCTAATCGTCTTCCCCACGTCGCGGAGCGAGGTCATACGCCCGCTTGGGGCGGTAGCGTCTTAGGGGTTATGTCCTCGCTGGGACGACAGGACTCGGCGGGATCAGCGCCGTCTCGAAGCCAGTTCGTCCGCGACTCCCGTGTACTCGGCGGGTGTCAGCGATTTCAACTCCTCGCGCACGTCTTCCGACACGTCCATGTCTTCGAATCGGTCCCGGAAGTCGGCCAGCGAGACGCGCTGGCCGCGAGTGAGTTCTTTCACTCGCTCGTACGCGTCGTCGTAGCCCTCCCGTCGGAGGATCGTCTGGACGGCCTCACCGATCACTTCGGGGTTAGCCTGCAGGTCCTCTGCCATGACGTCCTCGTTCGGCGTGACTTTCCCCAGGCCGGTCTGCAGTTTGTCGTACCCGATCAGGCAGTGCGCGAAAGCCGCGCCGACGTTGCGTTTGACCGTCGAGTCCGACAGGTCGCGCTGGAGCCGTGAGTGTGTGACGTAATCACCCAGGAACGTCAGGTCTGAGTTGGCCTTCGAGAGGTTCCCTTCGCTGTTCTCGAAGTCGATCGGGTTGACCTTGTGGGGCATCGTCGAGGAGCCGGTTTCGCCTTCGCGGGTCTGCTGGCCGAGATAGCGGTCGGAGACGTACAGCCACATGTCCCGATCGAGATCCAGCAGGACGTTGTTCGCGCCTCGCAACGCGTCGAACAGCGACTGGAGGTCGTCGCCGGGGTTGACCTGCGTCGTGAGCGGTTCGTGTGCCAGTCCCAGCGAGGCCACGAACGACTCGGCGAACGCGGGCCAGTCGACCTCGGGATAGGCAGCGTGATGGGCGGCGTAGGTCCCGGAGGCCCCCGCGAGTTTGCCCGAGAGTTCGTCGGTCGCACGCTCGATGCGGCCGATCGCTCGCCCCAGGCGAGAGGCGTAGACGGCCATCTCTTTCCCGAAGGTCGTCGGCGTCGCCGGCTGGCCGTGGGTGCGGGCGAGCATCGGGACCGACCGGTGTTCCTGTGCGAGTTCGACCAGCGCGTCGCTGACAGCCCGCAGTTCCGAGAGCAGGACGTCTTCGACAGCGGGTTTGAGCAGGAGCCGATACGCGAGGTTGTTGACGTCCTCGCTCGTCAGTCCGAAGTGGATCCAGTTTTCCACCGCCAGACCCTCGGGCAGCCCCTCGCGAATGAAGTACTCGACGGCCTTGACGTCGTGGTTGGTCGCTGGGTACTCTTTGTATCCCGTCGTCTCCAGTTGCTTGACGATCTCCGCGTCGCGCTCCTCGAACTCCTCGTAGAGCGCTCGCAACTGTGCGCGTTGCCCGTCGTCGATGACGAGCGGCGTGGCATCGAGATCGGCGAGCGCGATGAGGTATTCGACCTCGACCTCGACGCGAGCGCGGATGAGCGCCTGCTCGCTGGCGTACGGCACCAGCGGCTCGGTATACCTGGCATAACGGCCGTCGAGCGGCGACACGGCCTGGAGTGTGGACCGATCTGTCATGGCTGTGGATCCGCGGCAAGTCCGCAAAAGAGTGCCGAAGACGTGTCGCATCCGACCCGCACGATATACCTCGCGTCGATCGCGGCTCCGGGACGTATCACGATACTGTACCGCCCCTTCAAAACCCGGATAAAACCGGAAATTTTAACCACTATCTTGGTGCTATCAGCGAACGGATTCCATCATGGGTGTGGCCACGGGGGATCGTTCCGGATGGGGTACCGAGGTACGACCTGTGTCGTGGCCGGTCGTGATGGTCGGAGACACATGTATCGAGGATCTCTCTCGACAGCGGACGGTCGTATCGACACCTGCCCCGAGTGTGGTGGTCGAATCGTTGCCCGGTCCGAACTCGTGTGTCGCGATTGTGGGCTCGTGCTCGGGTCCTTGCCGCCGGATTTCCGTCCACGACGGCGGCGGTCGCGAGCGCGCGACGGCGGCCGTGCCACGGGTGCGCCGCTGAGTCCGACACGTCCGAACCGTTGCCTCTCCTCGTACGTGGGACGGCGACGGGACGCACGCGGGAATCGCGTCTCGAGTCGGACACAGCGGCGTCTGCACAGACAGCGAACACAGCAGCGACGGGCCGCACGGGCGGCGAACAAGCAGACCCTGCAGCCGGGACTTTCAGAGATCGCTCGCGTGTGTGCCGTGCTCGAGGTCTCTGACAGTGTCCGTGCGAACGCGAGCGTGCTGTTCCGGCGCGCGCTCGCGGAGCATCTCCTGTATGGACGTGCCTACGAATCGATCGCCGGAGCGACAGTCTACCTCGGATCCCGACAGGCCCAGGTCGTGCGAACGCTCACCGAGGTCACGAACGCGAGCCGGTGTCCGAACAACAGCGTCGTGCGCGACGTTCGGTTCCTCCAGCGCGAACTGGAGATCGCCGTCGATTCGCTGTCGGCGACCGCGTACCTCCCGCGGCTGGGATCGACGCTCGGGCTGGACGAACGGATCGTCAGGCGGGCGCGACAGCTCCTCGAGGCCGCGATCGAGGAGAACCTCCATAGCGGGCGCGATCCGAAGGGCGTCGCTGCCGGCGCGTTATACACCGTCTCGCTGCTGGAGGAGTGCCGTGTCGACCTCCGGCAGACCGAGGTCGCGGCGGCGGCCGACGTCAGCCCGGAAACCGTCCGCGCACGGTTTTCCGAATTCGAGTCGCTCTGTCCGGACGCGATTCCGGGCGCGTCCACGGAGATGGAGCGTCCGGCCTCGCGCGCCGGAACGCGCCGGAACGGCAGCCGGCACGCGACCGGTGACGACTGATCGGGCCGGTCGAAGTGATCGACGCTACGCTTTTGCCGGATCCGATCGAACCCCGAACGACAGCAGGCCGCGCACGGCCGCAGACGGCGGCCGGTGGCCCGGAGTAACCATGACACAGGTCGAACGCGTCGCCTACGAAGGCTGGGAGCACTGTATTCGAATCGAAAACGGCCAGGTCGCGCTCGTCGTCACGACCGACGTCGGCCCCCGAATCGTCGATTTCCGCCGTACTGACGGGGAGAACGTGTTCTTCCTCGATGAGACCGCGACCGGGACGACCGGTGGCGATGAGTGGGAGCTGTACGGGGGCCACCGCCTGTGGCACGGGCCGGAATCCGACTCCCGGACATACCAGCCGGACAACGAACCGGTCGAAGCCGACCTGACAGACCAGGGGTGTCGGCTCGTCCAGCCGGTCGAAGACGAGACCGGGGTTCAGAAGACGATCGAAATCGAGATGGCCGACGACGGGCCGGCCGTCGAGATCACGCACGAACTGACCAACGAGGGCGTCTGGAGCGTCGAACTCGCGCCGTGGGCGATCTCGGTCTGCAAGCCCGGCGGGACGGCGGTCGTCCCCTTCCCGGACGGCGATCCCGACGAGTTGCTGCCCGACCGGTCGCTGGTGTTCTGGCCGCGCACCGACGTCAGCGACGAGCGCATCCACTACGTCGACGATCACGTGCTCGTCGAACAGGCCGACGGGCCGGAGTTCAAGATCGGTGCGAACGCACTCGACGGCTGGACCGCGTACGTCAACGACGGTCAGGCGTTCGTCAAGACCTTCGAGTACGACCCCGAGGCGACCTATCCCGATCGCGGGGCCTCCGTCGAGGTATTCATGCTGGATTTCATGCTCGAACTGGAGACGCTGGGGCCGCTCGTCGAACTCGCTCCCGGTGAAACCACGAGCCACACCGAGCGGTGGCACCTCTTCGAGGACGTCGCCGAACCCGAGGACGGAGCCGACGCCTCGTCGATCGCGCCAGAGTAACGGCGACGGAAACGCCCGGAGCGAAGACCCGTTACAGTTCTCGTGCGGCGTCGACCGCCGCCTCGATCTCGGGGGCGTCGAAGATGTCGCTGCCGACGTAGGCGTTCGTGCCGGCACAGTAGAGGTCCCGCGCGGTCTCGATCACGGCCGGATCGAGTGGCTCGGGCCCGCGGTCACACAGGGATTTCCAGTCGGCAACCCCGCGCGCGTCGGCCTCGGCTTTCGCCTCGCTGACGGCCTCGACCCACTCGGACTGGGTGCGCTTGTGATACTGGCGGAGCACCTCCTTGCTGACCTCCTGGCCGTCGTAAGAAAAGCGGTTCTCGTCGAAGGTGCCGACGACGTCGGCGACGTGGATCTCGCGTCCGTAGTAGAGACACTCGATCTTGCCGTCTTCGTGGACGAACCCGGCCCGCGCGGCCTGCTCGGTGAGGATGTAATTGACTGACAGCGCCAGCTCTTCCAGGCGGTCGATAGCGGCTGTCCCGGCGATCCGGTCGGCCTCCTCGCGGTCGAGATAGCGGTCCTGCTTTTCGTATTTCGTGGAGAACTCGACGACCGGTTCGGGGAGGTCGACCGGCTCGTCGGGCCACTCCGCGTAGTCCAGTCCGTGATCGGCCGGCTCCGAACGCTTGCGTAGCGACGAGCCGACGGGGACGGTGTTGCGGAAGACGATCTCCAGGGGAATCAGGTAGTTCTCGCCCGCGGCGTCGTGGTAGGCGTCGTAGTCGTAGTCGGTGCCGTCGTGGGGAAGCTCCGGCACTTGCGTCAGCGAGATCACCATCTCGCGTGGTGCGATCCCGGCGGCAAGCGCGTCGGCCAGATCGACCGTGACTCGCTCGCTGCCGGCCCCGATCGCCTCTCCCGGGACGGCGACGCCCTCGTAGTGTGTCGGGATGTGGTTCTGTTCGAGCACCTCGAAGTTGTACGCGCCCATCGTACACAGCGACGCGCCTTTCTGAGGGATCTCGTCGGGCATCTTGCCCCAGTCGAACACCGAGTAATCGTCGGTGAACACGAACGCGCCCCGGCCGAACTCCTCGGCGGTCGGCTCCTGATCGATCCGGAAATCTTTGACGCTGGTCATTGACGGCGTTTCCGTCCGGACCACCATAGGGTTTGACATCGGCTCGGGTAAAACATCCCAGATGGGACGCAGTCGATCAATCATGTACGAAAGGATCCTCTTTCCCTTCGACGGCAGTGACGGGGCGACCGAAGTACTCCACCACGCGGGCGAGCTCGCCCAGTGGACGGACGGATCGATCCGGCTGTTGTACGTCGCCGACACGAACGAAGTGAGCGTCACACGCGCCGACGGCGGAGTACTCGACGGGCTCATCGAGCAAGGCGAGCAGATCCTCGCGGAAGCAGGCGAGACCCTCGATACGCTCGGTGTTCGATACACTGCAGACGTCGTACAGGGGACGCCAGCGGAGACGATCGTCGAGTACGGCGAGGAGCACGACTTCGACGTGATCGTGATGCCGACCAGGGGGCGGCAGGGACTCTCGCGGTACTTGCTCGGCAGCGTCACCGAAAAGGTCGTCCGGCTCTCAGAGACGCCCGTGTTGACGGCTCGGATGGTCGCAGACGAGAAGTTCGTCGTGCCGTTCGAACAGATTCTCGTCCCGACAGACGGGAGCAAGGCGGCCGAGAGCGCGACCGAACACGCCGTCGAAGTGGCCGCGGCGATGGGCGCGGACGTTCACGCGCTGTCGGTCGTCGACACCGGCGCGTTCAGTCCCGACGTGCGCTCGGAGCGACTCGCCAACGCCGGTGAAACGCACGCCGCCGAGGTCGTCGACACCGTCGCAAACACCGCGAGGGAACGTGGTATCGACGGAGTCACCACGCACGTCGAGTCCGGATCTCCCGCGAAAAAGATCCACGAAATCGTCGATCGGGAGGGGATCGACGCCGTCGTGATGGGCACGACGGGCCGCCAGGGCGTCGAGCGGATCCTGCTTGGCAGCGTCGCCGAGAAGACCGTTCGATCGGTCCCCGTGCCGGTCATCACGGTGCGCAACGGGCCCCGAGTGATGCGATAAATCGCCCGGGGCTTTCGGCCGGGGATCTGATCGGCAGATAATTACAGCCGCCGTCCGATCACTGATCCGATGGCGACACTCGCAGTCGACGTGGTGATCATTCTCCTGACCACCGGCGTGATCTGGATCGGTAGCGGCTGGCTGGAAAACGCCAGCGAACGGCTCGCGACGTACTACGGACTGCCCGAAGTCGTCCAGGGATCGATCGTCACCGCGATCGGTTCGAGTTTCCCCGAGTTGGCGACGGTCGTCGTCGCAGCGATCACTGTCAACTCACTGGAGCTGGGTGTCGGCACGATCGTCGGGTCCGCAGTGTTCAACATCCTCGTGATCCCCGCACTCGCCGGGATCACCACCGCGGAGAAGATCGAGGCCAACCGGGCGCTGGTGTACAAGGAAGCGCTGTTCTACATGCTCGCCGTATCCGTGCTCGTCATCACGTTCGCGCTGGCGGTGATCTACTATCCCGTCGGCGGCGTCGAGTATCTCGCAGGGAACATCACCCGGCCGCTGGCGCTTGTCCCGCTCGGGATGTACGGGCTGTACGTATTCATCCAGTACCAGGACACCGCCGATCACGAGAGCGACGACGACGGGAGCGACATCGCGATCGGCCGCCAGTGGGGGTTGCTCGTCGCCGGCCTGGTCGCCATTTTGATCGCCGTCGAACGACTGGTTCACTCCGTCGACGTCATCGGCACGGCCCTGGGCGTCCCCGATTTCATCATGGGCGTGACGATCGCTGCCGCCGCGACGAGCCTGCCCGACGCGATGGTGAGCGTGCGGGCTGCAAGTGAGGAGCGCGGGATCGCGTCGCTCGCGAACGTACTCGGGTCGAACACGTTCGATCTGCTGGTCGCGATCCCGATCGGGGTGATGCTCGTCGGCAGCACGCCGATCAACTTCTCGATGGCGATTCCGATGTTCGCCGTGCTCACGCTGTCGACAGTCTTGCTGTTTACCGCGCTCCGGACGGACCTGGCGCTCTCGGTGATCGAATCGTACGGCCTGCTGGCCGCGTACGCGCTGTTCGTCGTCTGGGTCGTCCTCGAAGCGCTCGACGTCGCGGTCGATCTCCTCCCGACGTGAGACGGCCGGCTGTAACGCCGACGGTCAGGCGATCGTCTCCTCGGCCTCGACTGCCGGTTCGTCGATGTAGCGCTCTTTCCAGGTGCCCCGGAGGAACCACGGCACCGCGAGCGACGCCCCGACGATGTTGCCCAGGGCCATCCCGACCCAGATGCCGGTCGCACCCCACTCGAACACGAACACGAGCAGCCCGATGCTCGCGACGCGGCCGACCCACAGCGTGACGATCGACAGCACCATCGCCGTCCGGGTGTTGCCGGCCCCGCGGAACGCGCCGAAGATGACCTGCGAGACGCCGATGAAGGCGAACTCGACCGACCGGATCCGGACGTACTCGACGCCGAGTTCGATCGTCGCGGCGGCGTCCTCGATGCCGCTCCCGAGGAAGACGCTGACGATCGGTTCGGTGAACACGACCGCGATGACGGCGACGACGAGCATCACGCCCGCGCCGGTCCCGGCAGCCAGCCACGTCGCGCGCGCCGCCCGGTCGGCCCGGTCGGCGCCGAGGTTCTGCCCGACCATGGTGTCGATCGCCCGCCCGAGCCCCATCGCCGGCAGGAACACCAGCGAGATGAGACGATTGCCGAGTCCGTAGGCGGCCACGACCGGCGGCGCGAACGTGACGACGATCGCAGTGAGGGTGATCATCGCCAGCGCGCTCGCGGACTGCTCGATCATGCTCGGCGTCCCGAGCCGGACGATGTCCCCGATGACGCTGAGATCCGGCCGGAGATGCGATAGCGACACAGCAGGGCCGATCCCCGTCGCGAACAGCAGGTACAGCCCGATCGCGGTCGCGACGCCGCGAGAGAGGATCGTCGCGAGCGCGGCCCCGGCTATCCCGAGCCCGGAGAAGCCAGTGGCGGCGAACAGGGACGCTTCCAGCCCGCCCGCGCCGAGCCACGAAAACAGCGGATTGGACTGGAAGCCGAAGATGAAGATCGGATCGACCACGACGTTCAGGCCGACGGAGATCGCCATCACGAACATCGGCGTCCGCGTGTCGCCGTACCCGCGCATGAGCGCCGAGAAGACGAAAAAGCCGAACATCAGCGGAATCCCCAGGAAGATGACCTCCATGTAGTCGGCGGCCAGCGGAATGACTGCCGCGGAGGTCTCGGGATCGCTGGGGAGCAACTCCAGGGCCGGACGCGTGTAAAAGTACCCGACGATCCCGATCACGACCGACAGAAGCGAGACGAACATCACGGTCTGGCCGGTGACCAGTCCGGCGGAGCGCTTCCCCTTCGCGCCGGTGTACTGAGCGACCAGGATCGCGCCGGCGGTCGTGAACCCGCCTGCGATCGCGATGAGCAGAAAGATCAGCGGAAAAGCGAGGCTGATCGCGCCGACGGCGTCCGTCGAGAGCCGCCCCAACCAGAGCGTGTCGGCGATGTTGTAGGTGACCTGCAACAGCTGGATGACGATGATGGGCCAGGCGAGACGGATCAGCGGTCGGATCAGCCCGCCCTCGGTGATCGACTCCGACGGCTCGTCGGCCGGCTTCGATGAGTCGTCGGCCGGCTTCGATGAGTCATCGGCCGGCTTCGATGAGTCATCGGCCGGCGCCGCGTCGCGCCGCTCCGCGTCTTCGTCGTCGGACGGCCGTCCCTCATCGTCGGAGCGATCAGTCACGACCCGAAACTCGGGGGCACCGGCCAATCAGCGTTGCGCTTGCCGGGCGCCGATCGGTCGAATGGTGACCCCGGTTTCGGTATCGGAGAACCGCGACGCGACCCGTGGCGTTTTCACTGTCGCGCTCTCCGTTCGAAACGATGGTTGCCTTCGAATCGGGGACGAACACCGGGGACGCGCTCGCGTTCGAGCACAGCCCCGAGACCGACCAGCACTTCGAGAACGCGCTGGCGAAGGCTCGCGACGGGACGCGGCTGACGGTCGCCGACGCGATCGAACTCCTCACGACCGGCAGCGGCACGGACGGGATCGACCGCGAACGCAAAGAGCAGGTGCTCGAGGCGGCCGATCACCGCCGCGCCGAACTCGTCGGCCGGGAGGTCACGTTCGTCGCCAACCTCAACAACAACGTCACGACTGCCTGCAACACCGGCTGTCTGTTCTGCAATTTCAAGGATCGCTCCGATCAGTTCCTCGAATCATCCGACGCCGATCACGACGGATTCACGAAGACGCCCACCCAATCCCGGGAGATCGTCGCCGACGCCGTCGAGCGCGGGATCTACGAGGTGACCTCCGTCTCGGGACTCCATCCCGCGTTCGCGCTGGACGACGATCACCGCGAGATACTGGAAGCCAGCGATCGGGGCGATCTGAACTATCGGTCGCCGTCGGCCTACGAGGTCGACCCGGGAACCTACGTCGAGCAGATCGAGGCGATGAGCGTCGACGGCGTCCACGTCCACTCGATGACCCCGGAGGAAGCCGCCCACGCACGCCGCGGGACAGCGTGGAGCTACGAGGAGGTCTATCGACGACTCGCCGACGCCGGGCTCGACTCCGCACCGGGGACGGCCGCCGAGATCCTCGTCGACGAAGTCCGGGACGTCATCTGTCCGGGTAAGATCGACAGCGACGGCTGGCTCGAAGCGATGGAGGCCGCCGCGACGGTTGGGCTGGACATCACCGCGACGATCATGTACGGCCACGTCGAGAACGAGGCTCACCGGGCGATCCACCTCGATCGGGTTCGCGAGTTGCAGGACCGGACGGACGCGATCACCGAGTTCATCCCGCTATCCTTTGTCCACCAGAACACGCCGCTGTACGACTACGGGATGGTCGAGGGCGGGCCGACCGTGCAGGAGGACGAACTGATGATCGCCGTCTCGCGACTGTTCCTCGATAACGTCGACCACATCCAGGCGTCGTGGGTCAAATACGGCGACCAGCAGGGACTGAAGCTGCTCAACAGCGGCGCGGACGATTTCATGGGGACGATCCTCTCCGAGGAGATCACCAAGCGCGCGGGCGGCGGCTTCGGCGAGTACCGCTCGTTCGACCAGTACGTCGAGTTGATCGAGTCGATCGGCCGGATCCCCGTCGAGCGCTCGACCGACTACCGGACGCGCCGCCGGATCGACGGCGACCCGCCGCACGGCCCGACGCTCGGCCCGAAGGCCGACGGGACCCCGCTGATCGAGTGATTGAGCGCCGATTCCGTCGGTTCGAGGCGGGCACGGGGCGTCAGATCGACGCTTCGCCGTTCCGCAAGTGATAACAGCCTGCCTCCTGAGCGTTCGACCAGCGTGTACGCCGCAGCGATCACCGATCTGTTGCGCCTGGTTGCCGTACCGGTGCTTGGCTGGGCGGCGATCCGGGACGTCAAGACCCGCCGCGTCCCCAACGAGACGTGGCTCCCCCTGATCGCGCTCGGGATCGGCCTGCTCTTCTGGGACGGGCTGGCCGTCTGGGCCGACACAGCGTGGATGCTGACCGTCGACGGGCTCGACATCGGTGTCGAGGCCTGGCCGGCCGGCGAGACCGTCCAGTCGTTCGCCGTCCGAGCGGCGATCAGCGTAGGCTTTCTGGTGCCCTTTTCGTACGTTTTCTGGTGGTTCGGCGGATTCGGCGGCGCGGACGCGAAGGCGTTGATGGCGCTGGCGATCCTCTTTCCCGTCTATCCGGTGTTCTACTTCCCGTCGATTACCCTCCCGTGGTTCGAGGCCACACTCGGGGTGTTCGCGCTGACCATCCTCTCGAACACGGTGCTGGTCGGCGCCGTCTATCCCGTCGCGCTCGCGGGCCGGAACCTGCTCGGCGGTGCGGTAAGTCGGATGATGGTCGTCGGTCGCCCCGTCGCCGTCGAGACGCTGCCCCGGCGGTACGGTCGGTTGCTGGAGCGACCGGACGGCTTCACTCGACGCGGCATGGATCTGGACGTGCTTCGGATGTACCTCTCCTGGCGCGGACTGACGCTTGCGGAGTTGCGGGCCGATCCCGAACGCTGTCGCGACCCCGCGAGCCTGCCGGCCGAGCCCGAGGATCCCGGCGACGGAACGATCCCCGAACGGGACGGGTCGCTGGTGTTCACTGACGGTGGAGGTCTGGAAGATACCTCGACCCCCGAGGATCCGTCCGGGCGAGAATACGACGATCCATGGGGTTCGGACGCGTTCTTCGAGGACATCGGCGGCCCCATCTACGGGACTGACGCCGAGGAACTCCGGGCCGGATTGACACTCCTCACGACGAAAGATCGGGTGTGGTATTCCCCGGGGATCCCCTTTATCGTCCCGATGTTCGGGGGACTGGTAGTGAGTCTCGTCGCCGGTGACGTGCTGGTCTGGCTGCTCCTGCAGGCCGGACTCGGCTAGATCGACATCCTGCAGGCCGGACTCGGCTAGATCGACATCCTGCAGGCCGGACTCGGGCAAACCGACAGTGACAAGCCGGCTGTCCGATTCGATCCCGATATGGACGTATTCGTCGCGGGCGGCTGTTCCTGGGACTCGATCGTCTACCTCGATTCGTTTCCCGACCGGACGGAGACCCACTTCGCACGGGACTTCCAGGAGACGCTGGGGTCGAGCGGCTCGGGCAAGTCGCTGAACCTGGGTCGGCTCGGCGTCGACACCCGGTTTCACGCGATGATCGGCGAGGATCGCTACGGCGAGGCGATCCGCGATCGCTTCGCGGCCGAGCCGGTCGATTTCCGGTTCGATTACGATCCCAACGGGACCGAGCGCCACGTCAACCTGATGAACGACGCCGGCGAGCGGATCTCGATCTTCGTCGTCTCACCGACCCAGGAGCCGGATATCGACTACGGGCGGCTAGAGCGGTGGGTCGGTGAGGCCGACGCGCTCGTCGTCAGTCCAGTCAACTACTCGCGACATCTGCTCCCGGCCGCGGCCGAGGCCGGGACGTCCGTCTGGGCCGACGTCCACGCGTATGACGGCGAGGACGAGTACTACGACGACTTCCTCGCGGCCGCCGATTACCTGTTCATGAGCGAGGAAGGGATGGACGACCATCGGGCCTTCATGCGCGAGCAGATCGACGCCGGCAAACGGCTGGTCGTCTGCACTCGGGGGAGCGACGGTGCGACCGCGCTGACCGCCGACGGCGAATGGTTCGAGGTTCCCGCCGCCGAGTTCGAACTGGTCGACACAAACGGCGCTGGCGATGCGTTCTTCGCGGGGTATCTCTACGGCCATCGACAGGGGCTGTCCGTCGAGACGAGCCTTCGACTGGGGACGCTCGCCGGCGGGCTGGCCGTCTCCTCGCGGGATCTGGCCCATCCGGAACTCTCACCCGATCGGCTGGCCGACGAGTACGAGCGGCAGTATGGGGACGAGATCGGCATCTAGAACGCAAAAGGCCTATGCGAGACTGTGCCGACCACAGTGATATGAGCGACGCGCCGCCGAAACTGGCCTTCGACGACAACGAGTATCTCCCGGCGATCGCCCAGGACGCCGACAGCGGCGAGGTTCTCATGCTCGCGTACGTCACGCCCGAGGCACTCGAACGGACCCGCGAGACCGGCCGTGCCCACTACTACTCCCGGAGCCGTGACGAGCTCTGGGAGAAGGGCGCGACCAGCGGGCACACCCAGCACGTCGAAGAGATCCGCGTCGACTGTGACGGTGATACGCTGCTGTACCTGATCGACCAGGAGGGCGGGGCCTGTCACACCGGCCACCGGAGTTGCTTCTACCGGACGATCGACGGCGACGTGGTCGGCGAGAAGGTGTTCGATCCCGAGGACGTCTACGATGAGTGAGGGGCAGTCCGTCGAGGAGCTGATCGATCAGTTCCAGCGTCGCGAGCGCGCCCACGAGGAGGCGTGTGACCGCGTCGAGGAGGCCGGCGAGCAGCGCCTGCGGACGCTTCAGGAGTACTACGGCGAACTCACCGGACTGTTCGACCGCTACGAGTCTCGAATCGTCAGCGACGGCGAGGGAGAGGTCGACATGGAGGCGTTCATCGAATACCAGGAAGAACTGGCACACTTCTTCGAGCACCTCCCGGAAGACCTGCCCCACCGCGCGGACTTCGAGGCGGTCGACGACCTGATGCACGAGCGATATCTCAAGCACTCGGACTTCGAGGACGCTCGCGAGGCGCTACGGCCGGTCGCCGACCTGGTCGAGCGTCTCGAAGAACGCGGGCGAACGCGAGACCGCCTCGACGAGGCGAGACACGACCTCGAACGGAAGCGACGGGCGCTCGACGAACGGATCACGGAGTACGAGCGCCTGGTCGAACTCGGCGAGGCTGATCTGGACGCACCCGTCGAGCGGCTTCGCGAGCCGATCGAGGCCTACAACGAGCGCGTCACCGAGGCGTTCGAAACGTTCACCCGCGAAGCCAGCGCCCGCGAGGTGCTCGCGTTCGTCGAGTCGACGGCCGCGTTCCCCCTGGTCGAGTATCGCCAGCCGCCGGAAGACCTGCTGGAATACGTCAGGACGGCCGAGGCCGGAGCCGAATCGATCCCGCAACTGCTCGAGTACGCCGAGTACTCGGTCTCGAAGCTCGACCACTACGTCGACAATGCCCGCGCGCTCAAGCGCAACGTCGCGACCCACCGGACGTACCTGCAACGACTCGGCGCCGACCCGCTGACGATCGAGTGGGCGCCGCCGACCGCCGAGACGCTCGAATTTCAGTGCCGCGAACTCGTCTCCGTCGTCGACCGGATCGATCCGCCGGAGTCGGTACTGGCGGCGCTGCGAGACGTCCGGGCACTCAGCCGGCGCGGGGACTACGAGCGGTTGCGCGAGAGCGCCATCGCCAGGAAGCGACTCGACAGCGACGAACGCAAGCGCCTCAAAAACGGAACGGTTCAGGACGAACTGAAGCAGTTGCGCGATCGGCGCGACCGTCTCGCGAGCATCCTCGAAGACTAGCGGTTTACAGCGGTAACAAGGCGAAAGCCCACCCGTTTACGAATGTGGATGAAGCCGACAACTGGGAACCGTTCCACGCTCGTAGCCACGGCTGGATATTCCACGCCGAGATGCCCAACATTTATGTAATTAAAAATACTATGCTTACATACGTCGAATCAGGTCGTCACTCGGACACTCAAAGCGAGTATCCGCAACCACTCGCAGGTCTGTGACGATCTTGATTCGCATGGCTTTGCCGCGTCGAAATTGTGGAACGTCGGGCGCTGGACGATTTCGCGTGTCTGGGATGCTATCGGCCACATTCCAGACGCCGACGAACTGTGTTCGTACCTCAAAACCCACGAACGCTACGCAGACTTACACAGCCAATCTAGTCAGCGAGTTCTTCAGGAACTCGGTGAGGCGTTCGTCTCGTGGTACGAACAGGACGACCCAGACGCGAACCCACCTGGCTTCTTCTCACGGGCGCGGAGCGCCCGTTCGAATGGTTCGTGAGACCGCAGGTCTCACGCTAACCGCAAACACGGCAAGGAACACCCACGCTCGACCGTGACATGGAAGAATCAGGGCTTCAAACTCGACACACAGTACAACCGTGTCCGACTTTCTAAGGGCACGAACATGAAAGAGTCGCGCTACGCCGCCGACTACATCCTCTGTGAATACACACTCCAGACAGACGACCAGACGCTCGACGCTGTTGAAAGCATCCAGACGGTGCGTGCTGTCTGGACTGGCCAGCAGTGGGAACTGCACTTCGTCTGTAAAATGCGGGTTGAGACGCCTGAGACGCCCGGTGAGAAGACAGCAGGTGTTGACCTTGGCATCTGTAACACGGCGGCAATCTCTGTCGGTGACGAGACACTACTATATCCCGGCAACGCCCTGAAAGAAGACGCACACTACTTCCGCCAGCAAGGATACGAGACGGAAGGCGAGAATGGCCCCAGCGACCACGCAGAGTGGGCACAACAGAAGAAATCCCGGCGACAAGAGCATTTCCTGCACGCTCTCTCAAAAGACCTTGTTCAGCAGTGTGCTGACCGAGACGTTGGGACAATTGCCGTCGGCCATCCGAAGAACATCCGTGAGGATGAAGACTGGGGACGACACGGCAACAAGCGACTACACGACTGGGCGTTCGAGACGCTTCTCAGCCACATCGAGTACAAGGCCGAAGAACGCGGTATCGACGTGGAACGTGTAGACGAAGCGGGGTTGAAAACGTCGAAATCCTGTTGTGAGTGTGGGACAGAAGCTGACTCGAATCGAGTCGAACGTGGCCTGTACGTGTGTGAGAATTGCGAGTTGGTCGCCAATAGCGACCTAAACGCGGCGGAGAATATGCGAGCGACGGTAACTCCGAATCCGTCACAGGATAGGAGTAACGGCTGCTTGGCTCAGCCTTCGGTACGCCTGTTCGATAAATCAACGGGACGAATAACCCCACAAGAACAGGTTGTATCGTGAACCCTAATATCCCAACGTGGGAATCCCACGGCTTCAGCCGTGTGGAGGAAGTCAAGTTTCGTCCGGAGCGGCCGTGATAGCGTCGTACATGAGCGCCGCGAGTGCCTCGGCACGGTCGGGATCACGGGCTTCGGCGTAGACGCGAATGAGCGGCTCGGTCCCGCTGGGGCGGGCCAGCACCCAGCCGTCGTCGAACTCGATCCGATAGCCGTCGATCGTGTTGACCTCGGCGTCGGTTTCTCTGGCGACTGCTTCGATCGCGTCGGTCATCGCGGAGCGCTCTCCCTCGTCTTCGTAGGAGATGTTCTTCCGGACGTTGTAGTATTCGTCGTAGTCGGCGGCGATCTTGCTGGCCCGACGGTCCGCGAGCAGTTCACAGAACCGGGCGGCGGTGTAGGCACCGTCCCGGATTGTCCGGTAGCCGGGGAAGATGATCCCGCCGTTGCCCTCGCCGGCGATCGGGACTCGCGTGCCCTCCTTCTCGAGTTCCTGGACCTTCGTGATGATGTGACTCGACCCGATCTGGGTGAGATGCAGTTCCGCGCCGACGTCCGCGACGACGTCGACCAGCCGCTGGGACGTGCTGACCGCCGAGACGACGCCGTCGCCCACCTGGAGTTCTTCCCGGGCCAGCGCAGCCAGCGCGGCGTCGCCCTCGATGAACGCGCCGGTCTCGTCGACGAAGATCGCCCGGTCGGCGTCGCCGTCGTGTGCGATCCCCAAGTCAGCGTCAGTGGTCTCGACCAGCCGCTTGAGGTCTCCGAGGTTGTCCGCGACGGGTTCGGGTTTTCGCCCGGGGAAGTGGCCGTCCGGCTGGGCGTTGATCGTCAGAACGTGACAGCCCAGTTCGCGGAAGAACTGGGGACTGGTCACCGACCCGGCACCGTGACCAGGGTCGAGCGCGACCGTCAGCTCCGCGTCAGCGATGCGCTCGCGATCGACCGATTCGAGCAGCTGATCGACGTACGCTCGCTGGACGCCATCGATCGTCCGTGTTTGCCCGATCGCGTCCCATCCGCTGCGCCCGAAGCGCTCGCCGAGCAACCGCTGTTCGACCCGTTCCAGCTGGTCGACGGCCAGCTCGATGCCGTCCGGTCCGATGAGTTTGATGCCGTTGTGCTGTGGCGGGTTGTGCGAGGCCGTCACCATCAGCGCCGGGATCGACTCCTCGTCGGCGTAGACCTGTGCACCGGGCGTCGGGATCGTCCCAAGATAGTCGACGTCGAGACCGACGCTCGCGAGTCCGCTGCGCGCGGCGTCGGAAATCATCCCGCCGCTGGTGCGCGTGTCGTGGGCAACCGCAACCCGGGAGGCGCCCAGTTCGTTGCGCCAGACCGTGCCCGCCGCCATCGCGACCTGAAGCGCGTATTCCGGGGTCAGCGTCTCGTTGACGACCCCGCGAACGCCGCTCGACCCGAAGACTTTCATCTGGATGGCTCTCACACGTCCGGGAGCATAGGGATTCCGGACTGCTCACGATCGCGTTTGGCGTGTCGAATCCGGACTGCCGGAAGCCGTCGCCCGATCGCGACCGACCAGGACGACCTGTCCCGCTAGATCCCGAGCCACTCGTCGTTGCGGATCTCGTAGCCGTTCTCCCGGCAGAACTCGGCTGCCTGCCGGCGGACTGCCCGGGACCCCGGAAGTTTGCCCTGCTCGTGAATCCGGCCGACGATCCAGTCGGCGACGGCCCGGATCCCCTCGTCTTCGTCGTCGGCGTCGATCGCTTTCAGTTCCCGAAACGTCTTCTCGTAGGCGGTACGCTGTGAGTCGCCGAATTCCTCGTTTCGCAGCGTTCCGGCGGCCTCGACGACGCGTTTCATCGCTGTCGCGATGGTCGGCCGCTGGACTCGAACCCGGACTGACTCGGGCGTGTCGAAGCGCTCTGCGTCCGTGTCAGCGACGAGTTCTTCGACCGTGTACGGCCCGTCGACCGATTCGATCTCCCGATTGCCGACGGCCGCGATCACGTCCGATCCCGTCGCGGGGAACGAAACCGATTCGAGTTCCGATTCGAGGTCGGCCAGCACTGCAGGCTCGATCGGTGGCTCCGGTTCGTCACCCCGCTCGAGCTCCATGGCGATCTCACGCTCTCGCTGGCGTCGATCGGCGTCGCGAGCTTGCTTTTCCCGGCCGGATTTATCGTCTGCCATCCCAAAACGTAGGTTCTCTAAAGTCATAATCCTGTGGTTGGTAGGTTGTCATTTCGACGCCGGACGTTCGATTGCTATGTCGACGTCAAGCGCTCAATTGCCACGTCGACGCCGGACGTTCGTCCGGTCTCGCACACAAGAGTTAATTTTGTGCCAGGGGAACATGGAGTGTTGATGGGTATATCTACGCTCTCGATAGCGTCACTGGCCGGTCCGGCGCTGTACACCGTGCCGCTCGTCGGCGTCGAGGTGTCCAAGACCACCGTGACGGTGCTCGGGACGCTCAGTATCGTCGTGCTCATCGGATTGTCGGCTTTCTTCTCCTCGTCGGAGATCGCCATGTTCTCGCTGGCGAAACATCGCGTCGACTCGATGGCCGAAGAGGGGTTGCCAGGAGCCCATGTCGTCCAGAAACTCAAAGAAGACCCGCACCGGTTGCTGGTAACGATCCTGGTCGGCAACAACCTCGTCAACATCGCGATGTCCTCGATCGCGACGGGGCTGTTCGGGCTGTACCTGACCCAGGGTCAGTCCGTGATTGCGGCTACCTTCGGGATCACGGCGGTCGTCCTGCTGTTCGGCGAGAGTGCGCCCAAGTCCTACGCGGTCGAGAACACCGAATCATGGGCGCGACGGATCGCCCGGCCGCTGAAGTTCTCCGAGTGGGTGCTGTTGCCGCTGATCGTCCTGTTCGACCGCCTGACCCGGATCGTCAACAAGGTCACCGGCGGCCAGTCGGCCATCGAGAGCACATACGTCACCCGCGACGAGATCCGCAACATGATCAAGACCGGTGAGCGCGAGGGCGTCCTCGAAGAGGAAGAGCGGGAGATGCTTCAGCGGACGCTGCGGTTCAACCGCACGATCGCCAAGGAGGTTATGACGCCGCGGCTCGACATGACCGCCGTCTCGAAAGACGACGAGATCGAGGAGGCGATCGAGACCTGTATCCAGAGCGGTCACGCCCGGCTGCCGGTCTACGAGGGGAGTCTCGACAACGTCATCGGCGTCGTCCACATCCGCGATCTCGTTCGCGACCTCTACTACGGCGAAAACGCGAACCTCGAACTGGAGGATCTGATCGAGCCCACGCTGCACGTCCCCGAGTCCAAGAACGTCGACGAACTGCTGGCGGAGATGCGCGAGAACCGCATGCACATGGTGATCGTCATCGACGAGTTCGGAACGACCGAGGGCCTGGTCACGATGGAGGACCTCACCGAGGAGATCGTCGGCGAGATCCTCGAAGGCAGCGAGGAAGAGCCGATCGAGTTCGTCGACGACGAGACCGCGATCGTCAAAGGCGAGGTCAACATCGAAGAGGTCAACGAGGCACTGGACATCGACATCCCCGAGGGCGAAGAGTTCGAGACGCTGGCCGGGTTCATCTTCAACCGCGTCGGCCGGCTGGTCGAGGAAGGTGAGATCGTCGAGTACGACGACGTCGAGATCCGGGTCGAACAGGTCGAAAACACCCGGATCATGAAAGCCCGGATCCACCGCGTCGAGCTGGACGAGGACGAAACGAACGGTGACGAAGACGGCGAGTAAGTATATCGACTGTTCGATCGGTTTCGAAGGAGTTCAGCCGACGATCGCCGTCAGGACGACAAACAGCCCGTAGCCCAGCCCCAGCGCCAGCGCGAGCGAGCCGATCCACGCGAGGACGGTCTTGCCCATCTTCTCGCCGCTGACCGCGCCGCCGCCGGCCGCGGAGCCGCTGCCGATGATCGCGCTGACGATGATCTCGTTGAACGAGACGGGGATGCCGAACAGGACTGCGGTCTGGGCGATGGCGAAACTCGGGATCAGCGCGGCGATCGATCGGCGCGGCCCCAGCGAGGAGTAGTCCTGTGCGATCGCCTTGATCATCCGGGGTGCGCCCGTCCACGAGCCGGCGAGCAGTCCGAGCCCACCAAAAACGAGCACGACTCCCAGCGGGACCTCGACGCCCGTCTCCGGCCCGAGCAACGGCAAGAGTGGGCCGATCGCCAGCCCCACCTGACTGCCACCGGCCGAGAACGCCACCAGCCCCCCGAGGACGAGCAGGAAGTGGCGCTGGCCGGCCGCGGCGTCGGCCTGCAGGTCCCGGTACAACAGGGCGGCGACGACGAGAGCGAACACGAACGAAACGAGTACCCGGCCGGCAAGCGTCGCCTGTCCGGCAGCGGCGGCGAGTTCGACGGCGATCGACGACTGTTCGCCCGGCCCGCCGAGCAGGACGAAATTCACGTTCGCCAGCAGGATAGCAACGAATCCCGCGAGTGCGGGGACCGCGGTCCGTTCGGGCACGCGCTCGTCGCGCAGCGTCTTCGCGACGCCGTAGGCGATTCCGCCGCCGACGAAGGGCGTGGCGACCCACAGCGCGACGATCTCGCGGTACTTCGCCCACGCCGGATCGCCACCCGCCGCCAGTCCGATCCCGACGACCGCGCCGGTGACAGTGAAGGCGGTCGCGATGGGATAGCCCGTGAACACGCCGAAGGCGACCAGCCCGGCGGCCAGAAGGAGCGCCAGCGTCGCCCCGGCGGGCGAGAGCGTGACGCCGCCGATCAGTTCCTGGCCGACCGCTTCCGAGACGTTCGCGCCCTGCAACGTCGCGCCCGCCAGCCCGAGCAGTCCGACCAGAAAGCCCGCGCGCATGACCGAGATCGCGTTGGCCCCGACAGCCGGCGCGAACGGTGTCGAACCCGACGACCCGGCACCGATCGCCCACGCCATGAACAGGCTCGCGAGCGTCGCGACAGCCAGCGTCGCCAGCAGCGTCGCCTCTACCATGTTGGTGTCGTTGTGTGCTCGCGAGTCAATAGCCTACCGACTGCGGTCGAATCCGTCGGCCGAAGAACGTATTCGCCGGACTCCCGCCACGGGCCGGTGTTCGTCGGATCCGCGTCGTGGTTCAGGTATTTGTCGGATCCGCGTCGTCGTGGTTGCGCTCAGGGACTTCGACGCCTTCGGCGGCTTCCGGGGTTTCGGTCTCTTTCTCGACGTCGATGTGCCAGCGGTCGAGTTCCTGCTCGTAGTCGGCAAGCTGGTTCGACACCCTGATCTTCAGGTCGTCGTCGTTGACGTTGATCTCGAAGACGTACTCGGGGTCGTCGTCGCTGACACGCCTGACGTTGGCGCTGATCAGCTCGTTGTCGAAGTAGTAGGGTGCGAGCTGGGTCATCACGTTCTGATAGACCGTGTCTTCGACTTTCCGGAGCGCCTTCCGGCCGGCCGAGTCGGCCGCACGGGCGACGTAATCGATCGACTCGCCCCACTTGTCGACGGCCTCGTCGGGGTCGTCGAGGCTCTCGTAGGACTCGCTGAGCTTCTCGCCAGCGGTCTGGAGATCCTCGTCGGGGTCTTTGCCCTTCTTTTCGCCCTCGCCCTCGTCGACGCTGGCCTGCTCTGCGGTCTTCTCGCTGACGTCCTCGTCGAGGCGCTCGTGGCTCTTGGGCCGCCACTCGTCGAACTCCTCGAGGGCATCGGCGTCGACCTCGACGTCCTCCTGTTCGGCGATGTCTTTCAGCGCCCGCGTGAGGCGCTCACCGTGCTCGACGACGTCCGCCCAGCCGCCCCGGATCTTGAACCCGGAGACGCTCTCTTCCATCTCAGACATGGGTATCGTGGCTGCCGAGCGTCGATCCGTCTCCACCCGGGCGGGCCGTCGGATCAGTACAGCAGTCACTGTCGGTCGGTGATCGGTCGATGTGTTCGGCGTCTGTGCGCCGCAAGACGTCCATCGTGACGACTCGATTGGGGTCGAACGTGGTTAAGCGTTTCCGCCCGCGCTGCACTGGTGGCTAAGCTATCGGCTGATCTGGATTCTGATCCCCATCGCCGTCGAATATTTTCCGGAAGCCGGGAATACAACCGACTGCAACCCGCAATAGGTAGTGATGCCATCCGCACTTTTCATCGTTAGCGAACACGGCTACTGGGGCGAGGAATGTATCGAACCGCTCACGACACTCGACGATGCCGGTCTGGACGTGACTGTCGCGACGCCCTCCGGTGGGCCGGCAGTACTCGACGAACGGTCGGTCGATACCGACGAAGTCGACGAAGAGACTGCCGCGCTAGTCAAGGAAGTCCACGAGAACGACGAGCGACTCAACGATCCCGAACCGCTTGCAGCGGTCGATCCCGCCGCGTTCGACGCGGTCGTCTTCCCCGGCGGCCACGGGACGGAGTGGGACGTCAACCAGGACAGACACGCCCGGGCGGCCCTGCGGACTGCCGTCGAGGGCGGGGACGGGAAGGCGATGGTCGTCTGTCACGCGGTCGGGATCCTCGCGTTCACACGGGACAGCGACGGCGACTTCCTCGCAGCGGGGCGATCGGTCACTGGCTTCCCCAACGAGTGGGAGGAAGGGATCGTCGACGAATACGACCGGATGCCCGACGGCCGCAAGCTCCCATACTGGGTCGAAGACGAGGTCAAGGCAGTCGGGGCCGACTGGAACTCCCGACTCGATCAGGACACCAGCGTCACCGTCGATGGCGACCTCGTGACCGGGCGCGGACCGCCGTCTTCGGCGACTGCGGCACGCACGCTGCTCGACGAGCTGGGCGTCGAGTACGAGGATTGAGCCGGGCGACGATCACGGTTTTGCGAGTGCGACGGTCGTCGGCCAGACGCCGGCCAGGCGAACGGTCTCGCTGGACACGATAGTGAAGCCCGCCGCTGTGAGCCGGCCGCACGCGTCGATAGGGCGACAGCCGACGGCGTCGTACCCGGGCAAGGTCGCGTAGAGCCACTCGTAGGCCCGGACGAACGGCGTCTCCTCGTAGCCGCGGCGTTCCATACTCGCGACGACGAGCCGACCGTCGGGGTCGAGGACGCGCCGGCTCTCCGAGAGGACCGCCGCTGCGTCCGTCTGCGAGAACAGTTCGAGCGTCTCGACCAGCACGACAGCGTCAACGACCTCGTCCGCGAACGGGAGCGCCCGTGCGTCCCCGCGGCAGAGCGTCGCAGGCGCGTCGAGTGCCGCCAGCCGCCGGCCGGCCGATTCGAGCATTCCCGGAGCGACGTCGAGCCCGTACACGTGTCCCTCCGGGCCGACGAGCGGGGCGACCAGCGCCAGGAGATGCCCGGGGCCACAGCCCACATCGAGGACTCGATCACCCGGTTCCGGAGCGAGGGCGTACAGAGCGTGGGCGTAGGTCGGAGCTTCCCAGCTCGCGACCAGTCGATCGTATATCGGTGCGAGCACGTCGTAGGCGCGGGCGATCTCCCCGGCAGTGGCGGTGACCTCGACGGCCATACGTGGGCGTACGGGGCGGTCCGTCCTGATACTGCCGGCTGTACGTTCGTACAGACATTCGCCACCCTGGAGGACCGAAGTCCTTCGAAACCGTACAGCAGGCAGTACGATACCTCTGGATACAGACCCCCTGGTGACCGTACGAGCGCCGTCTCGTCAGTTATTTGCCCGTCGCTAACCCTGGCTCGCATATGACGATCGAAGACCGAGGCGAGGCGAAAGTGGTCACGCATGCGCTCGCGAAACACACGCTGACACAGCTGCGAAGCGTCGAAACCGAGCAGGTCGCGTTCCGGAAAGGGCTGGTGAAGCTCGGGCGGATCTGTGGCTACGAGATCATCGACGGCGTCATGGAGACGGCCTACGAGACGATCCAGACGCCGCTGACCGAGACGACCGGCGAGCGCGTCGTCGGCATGGACGACGTCGTGATCATCAACGTCCTCCGGGCGGCGACGCCGTTCGTCGAGGGACTGCTCAAGGCGTTCCCCCGGGCGCGCCAGGGCGTCATCTCCGCCAGCCGCGACGAGTCCGGCGGGATGGACGACGCCGGCGAGTTCGACATCGAAGTCGACTACGTGAAACTCCCCGAGATCCACCCCGAGGACACTGTCATCGTCGCCGACCCGATGCTCGCGACCGGCTCGACGATGGCGACCGTCCTGGAGCACGTCCAGGAGATGGGCGATCCCGAACGACTGCTCGTGCTCGCGGCCGTCAGCGCACCCGAGGGACTCGTCCGGCTGAACGAACAGTTCCCCGACGTCGAGATCCTGTCGGTCGCTATCGACGACCACCTCGACGAGGAGGGCTACATCGTCCCCGGACTGGGCGACGCCGGCGACCGGGCGTTTCGAACCACCTGATAGTGATTACTGTAACGATTTACCGGTGCGACTGCACGACATCGTGCGGTCGACCCGGAACAGACTTACAGTAATCACTATGAGACGGACGGCTGATTCGTCGTTCTATCGGTGTGAAAAAAGAGGACGGATTTTTATACGCTGATCGTCGTGTTTCGGTTCGATGGACGAGAAGACTGAACAGCTCCGGGATATCTTCGTCGACGTCGCCGGCGAAGAGACGGTCACGGAGCGCCAGCAAGAGGGGCGGGGGTCGCTGGCGGACAGCGACGACGAGCGGATCGTGGAGCGGCTGATCGACGTCATCGAGGACATGCGCGAGCGATACGACTTCGAGACCGACTGCGACGACCGGACGCTGGCCGCGATCGTCAGGGGGTTCTACGAGGGTGACGACGACGGGACGCTCGCGGACGAACTCGATCTCGACGTGGAGACGGTCTTTCGCGCTCGGATGGACCTGCACCTGGTCGAAGACAGCGACGCCGACGCGCCGTTCTCGATGGCGTCGCTCCGGGATCTGCTGGCGGAGGACGCCGACAGCGAGACGATCGCGGCCGAACTCGACGCCGACCGCGACGCCATCGAGCACTTCGGCCGGGTCGCGACTGCACAGAACCGGGCCCGGCGGACGAGTCACCGGTACAGGACGGCTTTCGAGGAGATACTCACCGACGCCGATCTCTCGATCCAGTTGACCGAGAGCGTCAAAGAAGACGGTCTCGACGACGCTACCGAGGACATCGAGACCGATCTCTCGTTCTAGAGCAGGTCGTTGCTGTCGTCCGCGGCCGTCCGTCGCGGCGCGGCGGAGGTTTATACGCGATCCCGCAGCCACGCAGGGTATGCACGCGTTTCGTGACGTTGCGACCGCGGCCTACTGTCCGCGAAAGCTGTATTATCGGCGGCGCGATCCCGACGTCGGCGAGTCGATCCCCAGCGGAGTACAGGATCGACGACAGCTGGCCTTCGAGTACGAGAAGTTGCTGACGGAAGACACGGAACTGCTCGCGGCACCGATCGAGGTGACGCCGACGACGTTTCGGTCGCGGGTCGGCTGTCTCAAGGCCGGGCTGGACGCCTGGGACGAACTCGTCGATCCGCCGGCCAGCGAGGTCCTGCTCGAAGGCAAGGACGCACGCGGGATCGCCCACAAGGTGCTCGAACGACCGCTCGCGCCGTCGCTAGTGTTCGCCGGCCGGCCACCCGAGCAGGGCGTCTGGGAGCCGCAGTCGGTCCATCTCGTCGCGGCCGCGCTGGCGCTGGCCTGGGAGCGCGAACAGCCGGTCGAACGCGCGTTCGCGGAGTACCCGGCCTACGGCGTGATCCGTGAGATCGAACTCTCGGCTCGGCGGCGCTCGCAGTACCGGGCCGCGCTACGGACCGCCGAGTCGATCGACGGACCACCGAACCGGACCGAGAACCGCGAAAAGTGCCAGCCCTGTGAGTATCGCGACGGATGCGGCGTCAGGACGCGATCCCTTCGGTCGCTACTGGGATGACCTCTCCCTGTGGCTGAAGCCGTGGACTGTCGCTACTGCATCATCGCACACGAAGAGACAGGACTCACCGCCCGTCGAGCCACGCCTCGACGGCGTCCGCCTCGGCACCCCGGCGGTGGATGTCACCGGTCTCGACGTCGACGACCGTACTGCCGGTACCGCCGGTCTCGCCGCCGTCGAGGACGACCGCGACCGAATCAGTGATCGAATCGAGGTCGGCCACGCGCCGGGCGCTTTGCTGGCCGCTGACGTTCGCGCTGGTGGCCGTGATCGGCGCGGCCCGCTCCAGCAACGCCAGCGCGAGTTCGTGGTCCGGAATCCGGATCCCGACCTGCTCGCGGCCCGCGGTGAGAACGTCCGGGACCATCTCGCGACGCTCGACCAGGACCGTCACCGGCCCGGGGAGAAACTCGTGCATGAACGCCCGCTCGGTCGCCGTCGGCGCGGTGTACTCGATCGCGGTGTTCAGATCGGGCACGGCCATCGAGATCGGCTCGTCGCGGTCGCGTCCCTTCGCATCGAAGACTCGTGCGACGGCCGCGGGATCGAGCGCGTCCGCACCCAGGCCGTAGACCGTCTCGGTCGGATAGACGACCAGCTCGCCGGATTCGATCGCCTCGACGGCCGCTTCGAGGTCGCTCATCGTCCCATCGTGGGCGTCTCGCGGACAAAAGCCCACGGGAATCCGATGGGTATTACCGGAGCGCCGGCACATCCGACAGTATGGACACCCAGCGACTCATCGACGCGTTGCGCGAGACCGACGCCGTCCGCTTCGGGGAGTTCGAGCTCTCCCACGGCGGGACGAGCGACTACTACGTCGACAAGTACCGCTTCGAGACCGATCCGACGAGCCTGTCGCTCATCAGCGAGGCCTTCGCCGAGTTGCTCGGCGACGACGGCTCGAAGCTCGCCGGCGTCGCGCTGGGTGCCGTCCCGCTGGTCGCCGTCACCAGCGTCGAGACCGGCCGGCCGTACGTCATCGCGCGCAAGCAACAGAAGGAGTACGGCACCGCGAACCTGATCGAGGGCGACCTCGAAGACGGCGATGAGGTCATCATCATCGAAGACATCGCCACCACGGGCCAGAGCGCCATCGACGCCGCACAGGCCCTGCGCGAGGCCGGTGCCGTCGTCGATCGCGTGCTCGTGGTCGTCGACCGCGAGGAGGGCGCAGCCGAGAACCTCGCCGAGCACGGCCTGCAACTGGAAGCGCTCGTAACTGCCACCCAGCTGCTCGAAGACAGCGGCCGGTAGGCAGGCTCGAATCGCGATAGCCACATTCTTCGTTTACCGAAAGTACTGTCGCTTGCTGTAGTGGCCGGGAGACACACGCCGACGGGGGATATCCCGAAGCCTTTGGTAGACTTCTGATAGGTGTTCCGCGATCGACAGTTCCCCACACGCTCGTGTCTATTTCCACGGTTGTATAGACCGATATATTCATATCTGGGTAGTGGCAACGGAAAGGCATGAATCGCGTCGAGAAGGCCACCCTCCAGTTGCGCGCCGTCGAGATCCTCCGGGCGCGCAAGGAGTCGCGGACCTACGACGAGCTGGCGGCCGAGACCGGGCTGCCGGCCGGCGATCTGAACCGCTACGTCAACGGCCACGTCCTGCCCGGTATCGACCGCGCTCGCGAGGTCGTCTCCGGGTTCGGGCGGGAACTGGTCGCCGAGGAACTGGACACTCGTCTCCGGACCGACGAGGAGGGGTACGTCGACAACACGGACCTCGTCTTCGATCAGACCTTGCTGGACGCCGCGGCGGTCGTCGTTGCGGAAGACGTCGGCTTCGACCGCCCGGACGTGGTGTTGACGGCCGCGACCGACGGAATCACCTTCGCTTCGGCAGTGGCACGGTACTACGGTGCCCGCACCGCCTACGCCAAGAAGTCCCGCGAGACCGCCGTCGAGGAGTTCGTCGAGACCCGCCAGCGCGTCACGCCCGGAATCGAGTTGACCTACTCGCTGCCCGCGACCGCGATCGAGTCCGGCGAGCGCGTGCTCGTCGTCGACGACATCGTCCGCTCGGGGGAGACCCAGCGGCTCTTGCTCGACATCGCCGATCAGGTCGACGCCGAAGTGGTCGGCGCTGCCGTGCTGGTCGCCGCCGACAGCGAGGGCATCGAGACCGTCCGCGAGGCCACCGATGCCCCAGTCGTGGCTCTGACGAGTACATAATCGAGTCGTTCCCGAGATCGATGCCAGCGCTTCTGAGAGAGAATAGATATACAAGTTCGTGAATAGAATCGGCAATATATCTATAAAGACATAAACCGAGGCCGGAGTATATGCTCGTTTGTGTAACATGGTACGGGAGACACTCGCGGATTACTTCGGGTTCGAGGAGCACGGGACCGACCTCAGGACGGAGATTGTCGCCGGGTTCACGACCTTCTTGACGATGAGTTATATCGTCGTAGTGAACCCCGATATCTTAGGAGTGGCCATCACCGACGTTCCGGGACGAACGTCGTCTGAAGTCGGCCAAATGCTGGCGGTCGTGACGATTATTACTGCGGCAGTTGCGACGCTTATCATGGCATTCTATGCCAATAGACCCTTCGCGCAGGCCCCTGGCCTCGGGCTGAACGCCTTCTTTGCGTTCACCGTCGTTTTGGGGCTAGGTGTGCCCTGGCAGACCGCCCTGGCAGCCGTCGTCGTCGAAGGGGTCCTGTTCATCTTACTCACGGTGGCAGGCGCTCGTGAGTACGTGATCAAGATATTCCCTGAACCAGTCAAGTTCGCTATCGGTGCTGGTATTGGGTTATTCCTGGCTATTCTTGGCCTGCAAGCGATGCACGTTATCGCCAGCGATCCAGCGACGTTCATCCAGTTTAATCCGGTCTTCGCTGAGGATCCGATCGCGATCATCTCTGTCGTCGGGTTGTTCATAACGTTCGCGTTGTACGCGGCCAGGATTCCCGGATCGATTATCTTCGGTATCATCATTACGACCCTCATCAGTTACGCTGCATCTGCCATCGGTGCGACCGCCCATCCGGCACAGTTCGAGAAGTTCGGGACCCCGATATCTCTGTACACGCCCGCGTCGTTGACTGGCGACACGGCAGTGACGTATTCGGTGGCCGGATACGATATCTCGCCGCTTGTCGGGGCGTTCATCGATGGGTTCAGTAACGTCGACGCACTCGGGTTCTCGCTAATCGTGTTCACGTTCTTCTTCGTGGACTTCTTCGACACGGCTGGCACGCTCACTGGCGTCTCGCAAGTCGCTGGTTTCCTCGACGAAGACGGGAACCTCCCGGACATCGACAAACCGCTACTCGCAGACGCGATCGGAACGACCGTCGGTGGGATGATCGGGACGTCAACGGTCACGACTTACATCGAGTCGGCAACCGGTGTCGAGGAAGGCGGTCGGACTGGAATGACCGCGCTCGTCGTGGCGCTGCTGTTCATTGCCTCGCTAGCACTTGTGCCGCTTGCGGCCGCGGTCCCACTGCACGCCTCACATATCGCGCTGGTCGTCGTCGCCGTGTTGATGCTCCAGAACATTACAGACATCGAGTGGGATAATCTCGCCCATGCCGTTCCCGCCGGACTGACGATCTTTGTGATGCCGTTCACGTTCTCGATCGCGTACGGAATCGCCGCTGGAATCATCTCGTATCCGATCGTCAAGACCGCCCAGGGTGAGTGGGACGATATCCACGCTGGTCAATGGGTTCTCGCAGGCGCGTTCGTACTTTACTTCTTCGTCCGGACAAGCGGAATTATTCAGGGTCAGCTGTAGAGGTATCCGACGCCACCTGCGCACGTGACCGCGGGGCTCTTTTGTATCCGCTGCGTATCCATCTTCGATGACGAGCCTCGAACTGTACGAACTTCCGGGCTGTCCCTACTGTGCGAAGGTCACGAAGAAACTCGACGAACTCGGACTGGACTACGTGTCCCACGAAGTCCCGTCCAGCCACAGCAAGCGCACCGAAGTCGAGGAGATCAGCGGCCAGACTGGCGTTCCGGTGTTGGTCGACCGCGACAACGGGATCGACGGCATGCCCGAGAGCAGCGACATCGTCGAATACCTCGAAGAGACCTACGGCGACGGCGCGGCCTGATCGCAACTCGGGAGCCTCTCGTCGTGAGTGCGATATCGTCTTCACTCGCCTGAGCATGCGATTCAACTGAACAGAGTGTTTTGCCAGTAAGTTTATTGAAACGGCTGTTGTAAGCGGTGATATAGACACGTGGACATCCCACACGTCCGAAATCCGATCGTTCTCCTGGGACTGGTGGCCCTCCTCGCGACAGGTGCCTCGCTGCTGGTCGCCGATGCGCCGGTCACAGCAGCTCTTGTCCAGGCCGTGCTGCCGGTCGTCGTGGGGCTACTCTTGATCGGCTACGGGCTGTCGATCGACGAGGCGATGTCGCCGTTCTTCCGGCGGCGGATCGTGAAGCTGATCGGCGTCGCCACGGGCGTGTTCTTCGTCCTCGGGACCTGGTTCGGGCTACTCAGTCGCACGCTCGAGACGTCGTATCTGGTCGCGGTCGTCACCTCACTGGTTACCGGGGCAGCGCTCGGCGCGCTCCTCGGCGTGTACTCCGCTCGACTGGGCCGGGTGAACCGGGAACTGGCCAATCGCAACGAACGCCTCGAAGAGTTCGCCGGGATCGTCAGTCACGACCTTCGCGATCCGCTGCAGGTCCTGTCCGGCTCGATCGAGCTCGCCGAAGAGACCCGCGACCCCGAACACTTCCAGCGGAGCCGAGCGGCGGCCCAGCGGATGGATCGGTTGATCGAAGACTTGCTGTTGCTGGCGCGGACAGACGGCAAGGCGCTGGACATCGAGACAGTGGCTCTCGACGACGTCACCGAGACCGCCTGGGAACGAGTCGACACCGGCGCGACGACGCTTGAACTCGACGACGACTTGCGCCTCCGGGCCGACCGCGACCGCCTCCGGCAACTCCTGGTGAATCTCTTCCGGAACGCCGTGGAACACGGTTCCACGAGCCCTCGGTCGCAAGCTCCCGAGGACGCCGTGGAACACGGCTCGACGGACGATCACGGATCGAGCGACAATGTCGTCGAAGACGGCGGCGTGACCGTCACGATCGGCCCGCTGGAGACGACCGAGGGGTTCTATATCGCGGACGACGGCCAGGGAATCGGCGCCGACGACCCCGACGTGGTCTTCGAATCGGGATACTCCGCGAGCGCGGACGGGACGGGCTTCGGATTGACTGTCGTCTCGCGGATCGCCGAGGCACACGGCTGGACGGTGACCGCGACCGAGAGCGAGGCGGGCGGTGCACGGTTCGAGATCCGCGACGCTGCAGTCCTCGACTAGAACACCGAGTCGGCGGTCGCGGCCCCGACGACGCTGAAAATCGCGCCGACGGCCACGGCCCGAGCAGTGACGATCGCCTGTTCGCGGGCGGCCAGATCCCCGAGGAACTGGTCGGGCGCAGTCACGACCAGCGACAGGATCACGACCGATCCAAAGGAGATTGACATGAGCGAGATGAACCGCAGCGGTATCCCGACCACTTCGGGCTCGCTCTCGGGATCGCGATCGTCGTCGGCCTCGTACAGCGCGCCGTAGCCGATCGCAAAGACCATTCCGACGATAAACAGGGCGTGCCAGTTGGTCATGTTCTGGGCCAGATCCCACACCTCCTCGGTGACGACGAACGGCCCCGCGAGCAGGAACCCGCCGACGAACTGCTGGGCGACGTCGGAGACCCTGAATCGCGATCTCGGTCGGAACATACCGTACGCTGGGCGACGAGCCACAAACCGGTTCGGGTTCACGGTCGCGGCCGCGTTCCATCGGAAACGGGGGGCGACACCGTTCCACCGGACGCACCCGAAACGGACCGCTGTCGAGGTATGCGGTGCTATAGAGAGATATTTATCCCGTCTTCCACCCGAAACGAAGGGGTCGGCGACCGACAGTCGGCCGGACAGGCGACCGGCAGTCGAACCCGTTTTCACCGCCGCGGTACTGGATCGGCGTATGAGCGTTCGCGAGGAATTCGACGAGTGGGCGGCCGAGGGCCGCGACAGGGGCATGGAGGAACGGCACTGGCACACGGCAAAGCACGCGCTGGCCCGAATGGCGATCGAGGAGGGCGATACCGTCCTCGATATGGGCTGTGGCAGCGGCTACGCTGCCCGTGCGATGCGGGAGGCCGGCGGTGCCGGTCAGGCCTACGGCCTGGACGGATCGCCGGCGATGGTACGCAACGCCAGCGCGTACACCGACGACGCGAACACGGGTTTTCTGGTCGGTGACTTCGAACACCTGCCCTTCGAGTCCGACAGCGTCGATCACGTCTTCTCGATGGAGGCGTTTTACTACGCGAGCGATCCGATGGCTGCACTCGAGGAGGTCCGGCGGATCCTCCGGCCCGGGGGCACCTTCTACTGTGCGGTGGACTTCCACGCCGACAATCCTCATACTGCGGAGTGGACCGAGTACGTCGACATCGAGATGACTCGCTGGTCCCGAAAGGAGTATCGCGAGCGCTTCCGGGAAGCCGGCTTTTACGTCGTCGAGCAGGACACGATCCCGGATCGGGAAGTCGAGATTCCGCCTGCTGACGAATTCCCGACCGAGGACTGGGAGACTCGCGAGGCGATGGTCGAACACTTCCGCGAACACGGGACGCTGTTGACCGTCGGCGTCGCGCCCTGATCGTCGATACGTTCCCCCGTCCGGCCGGTCACAGCCCCTCGACGACCTCGACGAGCGCGTCGGTCAGATCCGGCAGGGCCGTCTCGACAGGGTCGCTCAATCGCTCGCCCGCCCGCATTCCCCCGGGCTGGACGCCGAATATCACGACTCGCTCGGGTGCTTCCTCACGGGCGGCCGCGAGATCGAGCAACTCGAAGAGGTCGCTATCGTGTGATCCCCGCGACTCGACGACGGCCGCGACGTCGTCGGGCTCGAAGACGGCGCACTCGCCGGGCTCACCACCGAACCGGACGGCGTCGACGATCACCGCCCGGTCGGCGTCGGCCAGCGCGTGCAGGACGTCGAACCCGCCGTCGCCGAGATCTCGAAACTCCACGTCCGCCGGGAGCCCGCGCTCGCGGAGGCGATCGAGCAGGACGTTGCCGATCCCGTCGTCGCCCCGGAGCGGATTCCCCAGCGCGATCACGACTGTCGACACAGGTATCGATAGACGCGACGGACGCAAAAGCGTACCTGCCGGCTGCACAGGGGGAAAAGCGTGTCCGGGGGTGCACAGGGGAGAAAAGCGTGTCCGGGCGCTACTCGTCGACGAACTCGACGTCCAGATAGTGCGTCGAACAGGAGATACAGGGGTCGTAGGCCCGAACGAGCATCTCCAGGGTGAGCTCGATTTCGTCTTCCGGCCGATCGAGGATCGTCGGGACCAGTTCCTCCATGTCCTGTTGGATGTTCGCGTGGTTCTGGTTGGTCGGGATGACGCAGTTCGCGTCGGTGATCTCGCCGTCCTCGTCGTAGGTGTACTCGTGGAAGAGCACGCCACGTGGCACTTCGACCGCACCGATACCGGTCCCGGCTTCCACCTCGACGTCGGGGGTGTGGTAGTCCGGTTGCGGGTCGAGCCCGCCGTCCAGCAGCGTGTCGAGCTCGACGATCGAGGTCTCGATCAGGTGGGCGATCTCGACCAGCTGGGCGACGTTGTTCAGATACGGGTTGTGAGAGCCGGGTTCGAGACCGAAGCGGTCGGCGACCGCCTTCGCCATCGGCCCCAGTTGCTCGAAGTTGTTGTTCAGCCGCGCCAGTGCACCGACCATGTACGACTCGCGAGCGTGGGACGTGAACTTCGCCGTCGACTGCTCGACGACCACCTCGTCGACGATCTCGCGATAGTCCTCGACGTCGAGTTCGCCGGTGTCCGAGGAGTACAGCGTGCCGTCGTAGAAGGCGTACTCGTCGGGATGGGTCAGCGAGATGAACTCCGTCTCGCGCTCGAAGTCGGGGAGTTCGTCGCTGAGCTCGACCAGCAGATCGGCGACGAGCTCGACGTCGCTCCAGGCCGATTCGAGCCGCGTGCGGAGCGCGTCCAGTTCGTCTTCGTCGGGCAGTTTCGAGAAGCCGCCGGGGAGGTGACGCTGGGCGTGGACGGAGCGACCGGCGATGGCCTCGGTCAGGTCGTTGCCCAGCCGGTGCAGCCGGACGACGGCCTCGACTTCCGCTTCGTGAGAGTCGAGAATCGGCAGCACAGACTGCTTGCCGACCAGATCCGGTAGCGCCAGGTATCCCAGGTGGAGGACGTGACTCTGCAGGGTCTCGGCGTACAGCGCCAGTTTGCGCAGCCGCTCGTCTTGCGCCGAGAGGTCGACGCCCATCGCGGCCTCGGTCGCCTTCAGCGACGCGGTGGTGTGACTGATCGAGCAGATCGCACAGATCCGGGCGGTGACGTGGTGGGCCTCGGTCCAGTCACGACCGACCAGCATCGACTCGAAAAAGCGCGGCGACTCGACGACCTGCCACTCGCAGGTCTCGACTTCCCCGTCCGCAACGTTGACGACGATGTTGCCGTGTCCCTCGACGCGGGTGACGTACTCGCTCTCGATGTCTATTGTCTCGCTCATTGTGCTTCCTCCTGAGTAGCCCGTTCGGGCCGCTGCCAGCCCCAGTAGAGCTGGTACTGCTCGACGATCTCCTCGGCGTCGAGACCGTGCTCTTCGAGGACCGCCGTGTAGGCGTCCTCACTGGGAGTGTCGACCATGCCGCGACAGCCCCAGCAGTGGGTCCCCTCGCCGACGCAATCCGCCCCGCAACCGCCCCGGGTGACCGGACCGAGACAGATCTCGTCGCGGTGGAACGCGCACTCGTTTTCCTCGAGTTTGCACTCCACACAGACGGGGTGGTTCGGGAGCGTCGGCTCGACGCCCCTGATCAGGCCAGTGACGACCTGGACGAACTCCTCGCGGTCGATCGGACAGCCCGGGATCGTGGCGTCGACCTCGACGACGCTTTCGATCGGGCGGGCCTCCGGGTTCGCCTCGATCATGTCGGCGTCGTCGCCGTAGACGCGCTCTGTGACCGTTTCGAAGTCCTGGTCGTTGCGGATCGCGTTGATACCGCCGAAAGCAGCACACGAGCCGAGTGCAACGACCACGTCGGCGTTCTCGCGGATTCCCGCCAGACGCTCCTCGTCGTGGGCCGTCACGACGCTGCCCTCGATGAAGGCGATCTCGTAGTCGTCGCTGTGTTCCGACATCGCCTCCCGGAAGCTGACGACCTCAACGACCTCCACGAGATCGAACAGCCGCTCTTCGAGGTTGACGACCTGCAGCTGGTCGCCTTCACAGCCCGTGAAGTCGAAGAAGGCGACGCGTGGGCGTTCGGTCATACCTCCGCCTCCGATTTGTCCCGAACCTCCGGATAGTTGAACACCGGACCGTCCACGCAGACGTACAGTTCGTTGATCTGGCAGTGCCCACAGAGCCCGCGACCGCAGTGCATGTTGCGCTCCAGCGAGAGGTAGATGTGATCGTCGGCAAGCCCCTGTTCCTGCAGGGACTCGATGACGAACCGGTACATCACCGGCGGACCACACACCAGCGCGGTCGTGGTCTCGGGGTCGAACTCCGCCTCGGGGATGAGCTCGGTGATGACGCCCTCCCGGCCTTCCCAGGTCTGGTCCTCGGGGCACTGATCGACCGTCTCGTAGAAGGCCATCTCTTCGGAGTCATCCCACCGCTGCAGTTCCTCCGGGAACAGCTGTTCGGCCGGCTCCTTGCAGCCGTACAGCGTCGTGAGGTCGCCGAACTCCCCGCTTCTGTCCAGCGCGTAGTTGATCATCGACCGGAGCGGAGCCAGCCCGATCCCGCCGGCAACAAACAACAGGTCATCGCCCGCGAGCGCCTCGGGATCGAAGCCCGTGCCGTACGGCCCGCGGATCCCGAGCGGGTCCCCGCCCTCCATGCTGTCGAGCGCACGGGTGACGTTGCCGACCGCCCTGATACACAGCTCGAGGGGGCCGTCCTTCGTCGGCGACGACGAGATGGAGAACGGCGCTTCGCCGACGCCGGGGACGAACAGTTCGACGAACTGGCCGGGATCGTGGTCGAGTTCGACGTCGTCGGGTAAGCTGATCACGTACAGCTTGTCCTGGTCGGTGAACTGCTCGATCCAGGCGATGCGTCCCTGGACGGGTTCGTACTCGCTGCGGACGGTCTCGGTAGTTTCAAGCATTGGTGGCCTCCCAGAGGTCGTTGTAGACATCGGTCGGATCGGCGACGTCGGCGACGCAGTGGCGCGTACACCGCCCGCAGCCGACACAGGAAACGTCGCCGTAGCGCTCGTAGACGTACAGTCCCTTGCGCATGAACCGGTGGCGGTGTCGCTGTGCGACCTCTTCGCGGAAGTTCTCCCCCTGTGCGACCGAGGCGAACTCCTCTAAGAGACAGCCGTCCCAACTGCGCTGCTGGTAGCCGCTGTCCCCGCCCAGATCCCGGACGGTCTCTACCTGGAAACAGTAACAGGTCGGACAGACCATGTTACAGCTCCCACAGGAGAGACACTGCTCGGCGTAGGACTCCCAGAACTCCATGTCGTCGTAGTGCTCTGCGAGCAACGTCGGGAGCTCCTCCGGCGGAAACTGCAACTCCCGCTCGAACCGCCCCCGGAGATCGTCCTCGATCCGTCGAACCTCCTGGACTTCGGAATGACTCGCGCTGTGCGTGTCGAGGTCCGCGAGCAACTCGTTGCCCTCGAACGACCCGATGTCGACGACGAACCGATCCCCGATGTCCGTCACGAGGAGGTCATAGCCCGAATCCGTCGTCGCCGCACCCATACTCGCGGCGAAACTCTCGGGTGCGACCGACTGCATCGTCAGCCCGATCAAAAGCGAGTCCTCGCGGCGCTTGCGATACGGCTCGTCGCCCATCGTGTCGATGTGGACCTTATCGAGATGCTCGATCGCGGCCAGGTCGTAGGGGTGAACGCCCACGATGATCACTCCCTCCGTGTCTGTCCCGGCATGCATCTCGTACTCTCCGTCGGTTCGCTCGTAGGTCAGCAACTGTTCGTACTGCGGCAGCAGGTACTTCTTCGGTGAGAGCGCCGTCAGGTCGTACTCCAGCGCCAGATCCGCAGCCGAGTCGAGCTCCTCGAAGACGTACTGCCCGCTCCGCCGTTGTGGGCCGACGACGGATCGTGGGTCGTCGTCGATCAACCCGTCGATCAGCGTCTCGAACTCTGATTTTGCCAGTGTCTTCATGCCATCCACCCGGCCGACGCTGCTGTCGGCCACTGCACGGACAGTCACAGCCAAAAAGCCTAACAGCGGCGGCTGTTCTCACTTCTTGAAAACCCTATCGAAGGCAAAATTAACGACGTTCATGTTCGGTATCGTCAGATTTTACCGGAGTTTTTTGCCTGTTTTTTCATGTAGGCTCGTATCAGTCCTTCATATTCTAACAGATATGTTTTCAGGCGGTGAGAATCCGGCCAGGATTGCTTTAGGAGTAAGACTTAGGGAGACGTAGGATGGCATCGTTAGATTCGATTCGGCAATCGATCCACGAGTCGGACGCCGACGTGGGCGGCGACGACGCGGAGATCATCCCGGCCGACGCGGACGTCGAAGACGTCTGCGACGAAGAAGTAGACACTGTACGATCGCTTATCGAACCGTTTCCGGACGATAAGGAGGGAGTGATCCCGGCTCTCCAGGAGGTGCAAGGCGAGTACGGATACCTACCGCGATTCTCGATGCAGCTCATCGCAGACAAAGCTGGCACTTCTATGGCACACGTCTACGGGACTGCGTCGTTCTACTCGCAGTTCTATCTGGAACCGCGTGGTGAACACACGATCAAGGTCTGTACGGGAACGGCCTGTCACGTCAAGGGCGCAGACGAGATCTCCGAAGAGTTCTGTGACGAACTCGACGTCGAACTCGAAGAAGTCACTGACGACGGGCAGTTTACTGTCAGTCACGTCCGGTGTATCGGGGCCTGCAGCCTCGCACCGGCAGTGATGGTCGGCGACAACGTCCACGGCAACGTCACCGAGGAGAAAGTCCCCGACGTCATCGAGGAATACCGGGGTGATGACGCATGAGCACCCTACTCCAGTCAGACAGTCTCGAAGAGATCACCTCGATCGAAGACCTGGAGGCGCTCAAACGGGACGGCCTCGACTCGCTGTATCCCGGCAAGACGAAAGTACTGGTCGGGATGTCTTCCTGTGGGCGCGCGGCCGGAGCCGACGACGTCTACGACGTTCTCAGCGACGAGCTGGACGGCGCCGAGAACGCGATCGTCGGCCAGACCGGCTGTCTCGGGTTCTGTGACCGCGAGCCGCTTGTCGAGGTCGTCGAACCGAACGGCCAGTCGATCATCTACGAAGAGGTGACCGAAGACACCGCCGAGCGGCTGGCCGACGCGATCACCCGGGGCGATCTGCCCGAGGGTGGCGTCCTGGCCGGGCGACTCCACCACGAGGCGCGCAGCCACGATTACGACGTGCCGCTGTTCGACGAGGTGCCGTTCTACGCGCCGCAGGAACGGGTCGTGCTGGGCAACAGCGGGCTGATCGATCCCGAAGACCTCGGGGAGTACGTTGCCCGTGACGGCTTTTTCGCGCTCGAGGAAGTTCTCTCTTCGTACACGCCCGAGGAAGTCATCGACGAAGTCAAAGACTCGAACCTCCGCGGTCGTGGTGGCGGTGGGTTCCCGACCGGTCAGAAGTGGGAGTTCCTCGCCGGCAACGAGGCCGACGAGAAGTATCTGATCTGCAACGCCGACGAGGGCGACCCCGGCGCATACATGGACCGGACGCTGCTGGAGTCCGATCCGTACAGCGTCATCGAGGGAATGATCATCGCGGGGTACGCGACCGGCGCGACCCACGGCTACATGTACGTCCGGGCGGAGTACCCGCTGGCGATCGACCACCTGCAGAACGCCATCGAGACGCTTCGATCGGTCGGCCTGCTCGGGGACGACATCCTCGGCTCGGGCTACGGGTTCGACCTGGAGATCAAGAAGGGTGCCGGCGCGTTCGTCTGTGGTGAGGAGACGGCGCTGATGGCTTCCATCGAGTCCGAGCGCGGCATGCCGCGTCCGCGCCCGCCGTTCCCGCCCCAGTCCGGCCTGTGGGGCAAGCCCACCAACATCAACAACGTCGAGACGTGGGCGAACGTTCCCCAGATCGTCCTGGAGGGCGCCGACTGGTTCGCCGACATCGGCACCGACCAGTCCGGTGGCACCAAGGTCTTCTCGGTCACCGGCGACGTTCGCAACACCGGGCTCGTCGAGGTGCCGCTCGGAACAGAGCTCGAAACCGTCGTCTTCGACATCGGCGGAGGGACGACCGGCGGCGACTTCAAAGCCGTCCAGACGGGCGGTCCCTCCGGTGGGGTCATCCCCGAAGAGTACGGCGACACGCCCATCGACTACGACACCCTCTCGGAACTGGGCTCGATGATGGGGTCGGGCGGAATGATCGTCATCGACGAGTCGACCTGCATGGTCGATCAGTCGCGCTTTTTCCTGGACTTCTGTGTCGACGAGTCCTGTGGGAAGTGTCCGCCCTGTCGCTACGGCACGAAAAAGACGCTGCAGATCCTCGAACGGATCACCAACGGCGAGGGCGAGGCCGAAGACATCGAAGAGCTGCGGTCGCTCGGTGACACGATGGGCGAAGCCTCACTGTGTGGGCTCGGGCAGACCGCGCCCAACCCCGTGATGAGCACGCTCGATTACTTCGAACAGGAGTACTGGGCACACATCGAAGACGAAGAGTGTCCCGCCGGCGACTGCGAACTCGGCGGTGGCGCACACGCGAACACGTACAAAATCCTCCACGACGAGTGTGTCGGCTGCCATCAGTGTGCCAAGGCGTGCCCGGTCGACGCGATCAGCGGCGAGCAGGGCGAGGTCCACGAGATCGATCCCGAGGCGTGTATCGGCTGTGGGCAGTGTGTCGAGGCCTGTCCGCTTGATATCATCGAGGTTCGCGGAGGTGAAGCATGAGCAAGGCAACCGACGCTGACGCCGAACTCGGCGTCACGCTCGAAATCAACGGTCAGGAAGTACAGGCAAAGCAGGGCGAGACGATTCTCGAAGCCACCGAACGGACCGACATCGACATTCCGACACTGTGTGCCTACGCCGACCTGACCAACGTCGGTGCCTGTCGGATGTGTCTGGTCGAAATCGACGGCAGTCGCCTGGAGACGGCGTGTACGACCGCCGTCCAGGACGGCATGGAGGTCGAAGTCGACACCGACGACCTCTGGGATCACCGGCAGACGATTCTGGAGCTAATGTTCTCCGAGGAGAATCACTACTGTATGTACTGCGAAATGGAAGGCGACTGCGAACTCGAGGACATGTTCAACCGTGCAGGGCTGGACAGCAGTCGCTTCCCGCTTGAGTATCCCGAGATCGATCCGGACACCTCCAACGAGTTCATCACGATGGATCTGGACCGCTGTATCAGCTGCGGTCGGTGTATCCGGACCTGCGACGAGGTCGTCGGCAACGACACCCTCTCGTTCGGTAACCGCGGCAAGGACGCCACCATCGTCGCCGACGACGACGTTCCCCTCGGAGAGTCCTCGTGTGTCTCCTGTGGGGCCTGTGTGCAGTCCTGTCCGACCGGCGCGCTGTACAGCCCCCTCAGCGCATATCGCGGCCGCGAGGAGGACTGTGACGTCGTCCAGACGACCTGCAGCGAGTGCAGCATGGGCTGTGAACTGGAGGTGTACACCAACTCCGGCCGGATCGTCAAGATCGAAGGCGTCGAGGACGGTCCGGACGGCGGCCAGCTCTGTGAGATGGGACGGTTCGGCCTGCTCGGCGACGATCGCGACCGGATCCACGAACCGTCGATCCGCGGCGAAGGCGCGGTCGGTGTCGACGTGGCCACTGACCGGGTCGCCGACCTGCTCGAAGACGCCGAGACGGTCGACGCGGTCGCGTCCGATCGACTGCCCAGCGAGACGCTCGATGCGTTCGCCGAGGCAATGGACGACTACGACGCAGCCGTCGAGGTTCCCGGTGCCGGGCGGGCAAGGGAAGAAAAGCGGATCGCCCGACAGGTCGCGAAACACTTCGAGAAGAGCCCGAGCGGCCTGCGCGCGAGCGGGCCGCGAGCGCTGCTAGACGCCGACAGCGTCGTCGTCTTCGATACGGACATCGTCGACACGCACCCCGTTGCTGCGTCCTACGTCCGCCGGGCCAGCAAGGGCGGCGCGACGCTGCTGAGCGTCGACGAAGACGAGGACCGATTCGGCCGCAAGTCTGACGTCTCCATCGAAGCAGGCACCGGACTGGACCGGGTCTCCGAAGACGCCGTCGAAGTCGTCGAGGAGGGTGCCTCGGCGCTGTCCGACGTCGACGCCGAGACGCTGATGGACGCCGTCCCGGCACTGACGTCGGGAATCGGCGTGGTCGTGCTCGGCCCCGACGTCAGCGAGGACACGATCGTCAACGCCTACGCGCTGGCGGGGATGACCGGCAGCAAGGTCCTGAGCCTGCCCAGGCAGGCAAACACCGGCACCGACGTGGGGACCGACGACCTGCACGGCAGTGCGGACGTGGCGTACCTCTTCGCCGGCGACGACCGCGAGGAGAACGTCGACCGGATGCTCGATGTCGCTCGCGGGGCCGACACCGTGATCGTCCAGGCCACTCGCGAGTCGATCCTCACGAAGGCCGCCGACGTCGTCCTGCCGGCACTCGACTGGTTCGAGCGCTCGGGCACGGTCACCGACGCCAGCGGTGCCGACCGCGAGATTGCGCGTGTGCTCGAACCGCGCGTCGCCGTCGACTCCGACCGCGAGGTGCTGTCGGCGCTTTCCGAAGCTGTCGAGCCACAGGAGGTGAAACCATGAGCCAGGCAGAAACGACTGACGAGCGGGCGACCGTCGCGACGGTCTGTCTCGGCGGTTGCTCGGGCTGTCACATGGAGTTCCTGAACATCGACCACGACCTGGTCGACCTGCTCGAGGACGTCAAGATCAAAGCGAGCCACATGATCGTCGACGAGAAAGGCGTTCCCGAGGCCGACATCGGCATCGCCGAGGGCGTGGTCACGAACGAGGAGAACGTCGAGGTCGCCGAGGAACTGCGAGAGAACTGCGATACCGTCGTCGCGTGGGGCGACTGTGCGGCCCTGCGCGGGATCATGTCCCTGCGAAACGACGAGGACGCCGACGAAATGATCGACGAGGTCTACGAGGGCAAGGCCGACGAGGAAAGCGAGAGCCCGCGCGGAGACGTCCCCGTGCCGGCACTGCTCGAGGACGCCCGGCCGCTCGACGACTATATCGACGTCGACGTGTACATTCCGGGATGTCCCCCGGACGCAGAGGTGATGGCCTACGGTATCGAAGCGCTGCTCGACGGCGAGCAGCCTGAAATCGTCGAAGAAAAACTCCAGTACGACTAACAATGAGCAAGAAGGAAGTTATCGATCCGGTCACGCGGGTCGAAGGACACGGCAAGATCACGATAGAATTGGACGACGACGGCGATGTCGAAGATACGCAGTTCCACGTCACGGAGTTCCGCGGGTTCGAGGAGTTCGTCGAGGGCCGTCCCGTCTGGGAGATGCCCGAGATCACGGCCCGGATCTGCGGGATCTGTCCGGTCAGCCACCAGCTGGCCGCGGCGAAGGCCGTCGACGAGATCGCCGACGTCGAGATTCCCGAGGGCGCATACAAGCTGCGGGAACTGCTTCACATGGGGCAGGTCCTGCAGAGCCACGCGTTGAGTTTCTTCTATCTGTCCAGTCCGGATCTGGTATTGGGCTACGACGCCGATCCGGAGAAACGCAACATCGAAGGCGTGCTGGAGGAGAACCCCCAGCTCGCCGAGCGCGGGATCGACCTGCGGAGCTTCGGCCAGGACGTCATCGCGACGCTCGGTGACAAGAAGGTCCATCCGGACTTCGCGATCGGCGGCGGCGTCACCAACACGCTGGACCGCGAGGACGGCCAGCAGTTGCTCGAACAGTCCGAGGACCTGGATACGTACGTCCGCGAGACGATCGATCTGCTGCAGGAGATCTTCGCGGAGATGGACGACGACACGCTGGATTACGCCACCTACGAGACCGGCTACATGGGTCTGGTTGACGAGGATGGTGGCCTCGAACATTACGACGGAGACATCCGGCTGGTCGACGAGGACGGCGACCTCCTCGAGGAGATCGATGACGGCGACTACGCCGACATCATCGGCGAGCGCTCCGAGGACTGGAGCTACCTCAAGTTCCCCTACTACAAGGGGCGTGACTTCGAGGACGGTCAGTACCGCGTCGGCCCGCTGGGACGGCTCAACGCCGTCGATCAGCTCCGGACGCCGCAAGCCCAGGAGGAGTTCGAACGCTACATGGACGCCGCCGACGGCCCCGTCCACGAGCGCTCGACGTACTACCACTGGGCACGGCTCATCGAGATCCTCTACTGTATCGAGCGCATCCGGGAGTTGCTCGACGACGACGACGTCTACGACGGGGTTCCGAACGTCCCGACCAAGCCCGAGAAGAACAACGGTGTCGGCGTCATCGAGGCCCCGCGGGGCACGCTCATCCACGAGTACGACGTCGACGACACGGGCAAGGTCACGAACGCCAACTTCATCGTCGCCACCACCCACAACAACGGCGCGATGAACAAGGGCGTCCGGACCGCTGCCGAGAAGTTCGTCGACGGTCCCGAGATCCCCGAGGGGACGCTCAACAAGATGGAGAGCGTCATCCGGTGTTACGACCCCTGTCTGTCGTGTTCGACCCACGCGATCGGCGACATGCCTCTGGAAGTGACAGTCGAACAGGACGGCGAGGTGCTCGACGAGGTCTCCCGATAGCCATGGACACCCTCGTGTTGGGTATCGGCAACGAGATCAAGCGCGACGACGTCGTCGGGCTAGAAGTCGTCGACGCCCTCCAGTCGCGACTCGATCGACCGGGCGTTACCTTCGAAACGATGAACTCGGGTCGGCTGATGCTCATCGACGAGCTGAGCGGCCACGATCGGGTCTGTATCATCGACTCGATCGTGACCGAGGACGGCGACCCGGGCGACTGGTACGTCTTCGATCCCCAGGCCGTCGAACCCGACAAAGAGAGCGGCGGACTCGCGACCCACAACGTCGGCCTGGGGACGCTGACGACGCTCGGGGAGGCGATGGGCGAGTCGATGCCCGAGATAACCATCTACGCGATCGAGGTGGCCGACCCCTTCGAGTACGGCGAGGGGATGACCGAAGCTGTCAGCGAGGCGGTTCCGAGGCTAATCGAGGAAATCGGCGACGAGATCGAACAGCAAGTGGCGACGGCAGCAGCTACCGGGGGCTGAAGCCGCTGGCTTCCGCGCTGCCGCTCCGTGATCGAGCCACGGTCCACGGTACTGATAAATATTTTCCATAAATCCCTCACCTTCATACATGGTGCGAGTCTACGTGGCGTATGACTGGTCGTTCGCGTGATTCGGGGGTCGACGGACGGCAGGATGATCACGGCGTTTCCGTCGCCCTGCAGTCGCTCGATGTGGACGGCTCTATCCGGTTCGTCGACGACAAGTGGGTCAAACTGACCGATCGCGACCGCGGGGACGTCGTCGGTCGCCCGTTTGTCGAGTTGCTCCCCGAGGGCGAGCGCGACGCGTTCGAAGACGCGTTCGACGACGCCGTAGAGGGGGACGCCAGTTCGTGTGCGATCGCGATTCGCGCGAGCGACGGTACGGCGGTACCGATAGCCCTCGACGTGCGTCCGGAAATCGGATCCGACGGGGGTGTGTCCCGGATCCATTGCCGGCTCGAACCACAGCGTTCGACGCTCGACCTCAAGGCGTACGAGCGCTTGCTAGAAGTCGCGCCGGTCGGCGTGTTCAGGACGACGACCGACGGCCGCGTGCTCTCGGTCAACCACAAGCTGGCGACGACGCTCGGCTACGACAGCCCGCGAGAAGCGATGGCGGCGTACGACGATCTCGGATCGGACTTCTACGTCGATCCACAGCGACGCGAGGCGTTTCTCGAACGCCTGCTCGCGGAGGGAGCGGTCGAGGACTTCGAGTACGAAGCAGTGGCAGTCGACGGCCAGCACCGCTGGCTCTCGATGAACGCCCGGTTGCTCGATGAACACCACGATGGGGCGCGCGTGATAACCGGATTCACGCGGGACGTCACCGATCGGAAGCAGCGCGACCGCCAGCTCGCGGTGCTGGGTCGGATCCTGCGACACAACATCCGCAACGCATTGACCGTGGTCCAGGGCCAGGCCGAGTTACTGCGCTGGGAGCGCGCCGACGCCAAGGACGCCGTCGGCACGATCCTCGAACGGACGGATTCGTTGCTCCGGCAGGCCGAGAAGGAACGAGCGCTCACCGAGTTGCTGCGCGGCTCGACGGAGTCGACGGCGCGTGATATCGTGCGTCTGGCCGAAATCGCGCGTGTGGACGTACTCGAAACGCACCCCGACGCGACCGTGTCCGTCGACGGGACCGAGACCGCGACGGCGACCGTCGTCGACGGGTTCGAACGGGCACTCGTCGAGTTGCTTGACAACGCGCTCCGTCACGGCGACGACCTGTCGGTGTCCGTGACCGTCCGTGAGAAGGCAGAGAGCGTCGAGATCGCCGTCGCCGACGACGGACCGGGGATACCCGAGATAGAGCGCGAACTCCTGTGTGGCAATACCGACGAGACGCCGCTGTTTCACGGAACCGGCGTCGGGCTCTTTCTGGTCAGGCAACTCGTCGTCCGGTCGAACGGGACGATTTCGGTCGCGGACAACGAACCCCGCGGCAGCGTCGTGACGATCCGGCTCCCCTCGTAACTCCCCTGGACTCCTTTACTGCGGCTGTTGCTTCTCGAGCAGTTCCAGCCGCGTGTAGTGTTCGTCGATGAGATGGCCGAGCACGCGCTGTTCGATGTGTTCGACGTCGGGGAGGTCGGCGGCGTCGAGGTAGTCCTCACGGATCCCCAGGTGCTCAACGTCGCCGAAGATGACCTGCGTGCCCTCGATTTCCATCGTCTCTCGGACCGAACATTCCAGCCAGGCCGGACAGCCGACAACGCGCTTGGGATCGACGACCTCACTGTCAGTGTGCTTGATGTCGGCGGCCTCGAACTCCGACTCGTCGATGTCGGCGGCGCTGTCGTTCATCTCTTCGAGCAACCCGGCCGTGAAGACGTTGTAGACGAACTCGCCAGTGTCGATCGCGTTTCGGGCGGTGTCTTTCATCGTCCCGTCCTGGTGGTCGGCAGCAGTAAAGACGACGACCGGCGGGTCGACGCTGGCCGGTGTGACGAAACTGTAGGGCGCGACGTTGTCCTGGCCGTCTTCGCTCACGGTCGAAATCCATCCGACCGGTCGCGGCGTGACCAGCCGTCCGAGTGTCACGAACATCTCGTAGCCGCCGAAGTCGTCCGGTTCGAGCTCGACCACAGTGTGATCGTTACCGAGACCCTGCTGCGATTCCATATCACTGATATACATCTCAGGACTGGAAAGGGTTTGGCCCCGATATCCGGGGATATTTTGTCCGATTGCTGATATCTTCACGGTTGATCGTTGTGTTTGTGCGTGTGTCCCGGTCTGTGGAAAACAGTTTAGTCACATCTGGTGAAACAGGCAGGCATGGTTCGACGTGTCACAGTCCTTGCGGGGTTGCTGGTCGTGTTGGGGGCACTGTCGATGGTCATCCTCGGTGCCGTGTTCGGAACGATATTCTTCGCTATCACGGTCGCATACGTGCTCTATCCGGTTCGAGAGCAGCTCATCGAACGGGGGCTCGGTCGGCGGACAGCGGCCGCAGCGAGTACGGCCCTGGCCTTCGTTGCGGTCGCACTGATCGTGTTACCGGTCGTGATCGTCCTGTACGTGCGCCGAAACGATCTGATCACGTTGCTGGAGAAGATCCCGGACGAGGTGGTACTCGAGGTTGCAGGGATGCGCTATCCGATCACACTGAGCGACCTCAGTGCCGAAGCGGCCGAAGTCGGGGAGTCGCTGGCGCTGTCGGTCGCCGGCTCGACACCGGCGCTGGGGTTCAAATTATTCCTGTTCGTGTTACTGGTGTACGCGTTGCTGGTCCGCCCAGAAGACGTCACGAACGCGTTGTTGCATCCGATCCCCCGAGAGTATCACGACGTCGTGATGGCCCTACACGAGCGGCTGCGATCGACACTGTACGCGATCTACGTGTTGCAGGCGGCGACCTCGGTCGGGACGTTTCTCGTCGCGTTCGTCCTGTTCTGGGCGCTCGGATACGAGACGGCGTTCTCGCTTGCGGTCGTCAGTGGTATCCTCCAGTTCGTGCCGATCATCGGTCCGAGCGTACTCGTGCTGGCGATCGCCGGGTTCGAGGTCGCCCTCGGGAATACGACCGGTGCGATCGTGGTCGCCGTGCTCGGGCTCTTCCTGATCGGATTCCTCCCGGACGCACTCATTCGGCCGCAACTGGCCGCGCTCACGGCGAAGATGCCGGGAAGCCTCTACTTTATCGGCTTCGTCGGCGGCATCCTCTCGATCGGCGTCGTGGGCGTCATCGCCGGCCCCGTCGTAGTCGGGCTGATCGCGGAGGTCGGATTACTGCTGGCCGACGAGCGTCATCCGCGCCTGAGTGATTATCGCGGCGGTTAGTGAGCCACGCCGGAAGAGGAACCGACGCCGAATCGCCGATCGGATGGGGGACCTGCCACCTGGCCACGGATCACGTGGGGGAGTCGTGGTCGGTCGGACGAACCCTCGTCACCGGCCGGGGGACCGACCGGACGTCCCCCGGAGCGCGTCAGCGTTCGCGTCGTTGAACAGACTTCGAAATATTACAGAGGCGAGATCGTCGGCGTCCATCGGTTGTCTCGGGGACCGCATCCCGCCGCCCACTCGGTGTGTGACATGCTTCTCCCGGACGCGTAGCGGCTCGACTGTGGCGGGTAGTGTCACATGCCACGAACAAAACTCAGTGAGCGGTCGCCGTGGTTCGACTATCGACATACAGTGGTGTGGAATGCTCACAATTTGGGAATGTGAGATGGATTTACTCGTTACGTAGTTGTTCCTTCGACCGAGCATGACTGTAGCGGTCGTTCTCACACCGCCGGTTGCACTTCTGGTATTCCTGCTCGTCGCGATCGGTATCGATCGGGTCGGCCAGCGGATAGCGGATGAGCGAACTGGCGAGGGAGAGTTCCGAACGGCGTACGCGTGTGGTGAAGACGCTTTGGGTGAGCGACTCCAGCCGAAATACCGACTCTATCACGTCGGGATCGGGTTTACGATCGTCCACGTCGCCGTGTTGCTGGTCGCGACGATGCCGCTGTCCTGGCGCGGGCTGAGTCTCGGAATCCCACTGCTTTCCGTCGTTGGCCTGTCGCTGGTCGCACTGCTCGAAGCGGATCGACGACCGGTGACCCGGAGGTGAAAAGATGGGGAAACTCCTCGAATGGGCACGCAGCGCCTCGCCGTGGATACTGCATCTCAACTGCGGGAGTTGCAACGGCTGTGACATCGAGACGCTCGATTCGCTGATGCCGCGCTACGACCTCGAACGGTTCGGCGTCCTAAAGAAAGACACACCTCGTCACGCGGACGTGCTCGTCTGTACCGGGCCGGTCACCCGGCAGATGGAGCCGCGTCTGGAGCGGATCTACGAGCAGATGCCGGAGCCGAAACTCGTCGTCGCTGCCGGCTCCTGTGCCGCGTCGGGTGGCGTCTTCCAGGACTGTTACAGCTGCCACGACGGCGTCGACGAGGTGATCCCCGTCGACATGTACGTCCCCGGCTGTCCGATCTCGCCGGAGGCGCTGATCGACGGGCTCGTCAGACTCCTGGAAGAATCCGGCGAAGGCGGGAAAGCGTCCCGGCTTCGCGAGCGAAGCGAAGGCATCTTCGAGGACAGTGACGCGCCAGCGGGGGTGATCGACGATGAGCACGTCGCCGATACGTGAGATGGCGGACGAACTCCCCGACGCGGTCGAATCGATCGACCGGAGCGCGGACGGCCGGCAGACGGTCTCGCTCGCGAGTCGGGACCGTCTCGGGGACGCGCTCGAGTTCCTGCTCGAAGCCGAGATTTCGCATCTCGTGACGATCACGGGCGTCGATGCTGGCGAAGAAATCGACATACTCTATCACTTGCGACCACGCGCCAAGACAGTCGAGAACGACGGGACCCGGACAGTGACGTTGCAGGTGAGTCTCCCCAAAGACGACCCCCGGCTCCGGACGGTCACCGATCGGATCCCCGGCGCGAGCATGTACGAGCGGGAGTTGATCGACATGCTCGGTATCGAAGTCGTCGACCACCCTAATCCCGAGCGGCTCCTGCTCCCGGACGACTGGGAAGGTGGGTCACCGCTCCGGGTCGACGAGGAGGGAGGTGACTGACGATGGCCGAGGAAACGACGATCCCTATCGGCCCCCAGCATCCCTCGCTGAAGGAGCCGGCGAACTTCGAACTCACCGTCGAGGGCGAACAGATCACCGGCGCGGAACTGTCGATCTCGTACAACCACCGCGGGATCGAACAGGCGGTCCGATCGAAGAGCTACCTGGAGAACATCTACCTGCTCGAACGGATCTGTGGCATCTGTTCGCACAGCCATACGACGGCGTTCGTCCGGGGCGTCGAACAGTTGCTGGGTCTCTCGGTGCCGGATCGTGCTCGCTACGTCCGAACGCTCGTGGCCGAACTGGAGCGGCTGCACAGCCACCTGCTCTGGCTGGGCGTCGCCGGCCACGAGATCGGGTTCGACACCCTCTGGCAGTACGCCTGGCGCGACCGCGAGGCCGTGATGGATAGCCTGGAAGAGCTGACGGGCAACCGCGTCCACTACTCGATCAACACGATCGGCGGCGTCCGCGAGGACATCGATACGGAGACGATCGACGCGATCCGCGACCGGATGGCAGAGCTGTCCGATCGCATCGACTTCTACCTGGAAACCGTGCCCGCAGAGCGGACGGTCCAGCTTCGGTGTGAAGACGTCGGCGTCGTCTCGAAGCAGCGCGCTCAGGAACTGTGTGCCGTCGGTCCGACGGCCCGCGCGTCGGGCGTCCAGGGGGACGTTCGCAAGGACGAACCGTACGCCGCATACGACGAAGTCGACTTCGAGGTGATCACCGCCGAGGACGGCGACCTCCTGGCGCGACTCCAGGTCCGGATCGAAGAACTCGCCGAGAGCGTCGCTATCATCGAGCAGGTGCTCGCGGATCTCCCAGAGGGAGAGCTGAAGGCGAGTCAGAAGCCCCCGCAGGCCCTGCTCGCGGGCATCGAGAGCGGCGACGTGCTCAGTCGCTACGAGGCACCGCGGGGCGAACTCACCCATTTCATCCGCAGCGACGGCAGCGACACGCCCGAGCGAGTCCACGTGCGGGTGCCGACGCTGGCGAACTGGCCGACGGTCGTCGAGGCGCTGAAAGGGAGCTATATCGCCGATACGCCGATCGTCGTCGCCGGGATCGACCCCTGCATCAGTTGCACGTCCCGCATCGGCGTGGCCGTCGCCGAAGACGAGGCCACCCTGGCCGATGCGACGGACAGCGGGGTGGTCGGGGTCGACGAGTCCGGGACCGACGACGACCCCGGGGGGTACACGCTGGACGACCTCCGAGAGTACGGCATCGAGTGGTACGAGGGCGGTGATACGCGATGAGCCTCGCGGTCGAACTCGGCCAGAGCCTGTTTTACGTGCTGGTCTTTCCGGGCTTTGCCTTCCTGTTCGGGTACGCCCTCGTCGCCGAATACGCCGACCGGAAGCTCTACGCCCGGCTCCAGAACCGGGTCGGACCGCCGGCCGTCCAGCCGTTCGCCGACTTCCTGAAACTCCTTTCGAAGGAGAGTATCGTCCCCGAAGACGCCGAGGGGACGATCTTCGAGGCTGCCCCGATCGTCGCGCTGGCCGGCGTGCTGACGCCCATCCTGTACGTTCCGATCTGGAGCGTTGAGGCCGTCTTCGCGTTCCAGGGCGATCTGATCGTCGTCCTCTTCTTGCTGACGATCCCGTCGTTCGCGCTGATCTTCGGCGGCTGGCACTCCCGGAACGCCTTCGGCCAGGTCGGGACCGTCCGGACGCTCACGCAACTGTTCGGCTACGAGATCCCCTTTTTCCTCGCGTGTCTCGCGCCGGCGGTCGCCGCCGGTACCTGGTCAGTCTCCGGTATCGCGAGCTTCGTCGGGACCCGGCCGCTGTATATCCCGGTGTTCGCGATCGGCTTCGCCGTGGCGCTGCTCTCGCTGCAGGCGAAGCTCGAGCGAATCCCCTTCGACGTACCGGAGGCAGAGACGGAACTCGTCACGGGGCCGCTGGTCGAGTACTCCGGCCGCAAGCTCGCGCTGTTCCGGTTGACCAAGGACGTCGAGCTGGTCGTCGGCGCGGCACTGCTGTCGGCGCTGTTTCTCGGCGGACCGTATCCCGCCGGTGCGATCGCTGACGTCGGTAGCACTGCCGGCGCAGTCATCGGATTCGGGGTCTTCCTGGTGAAGACCCTCGCGATCGTGTTCGTGCTGACGGTCCTGCGGGCGGTGCTGGCCCGGTTGCGCATCGAACAACTCGTCTCGGTGTTCTACCTGTGGCTGGTCCCGCTTGCGTTGATCCAGCTGGCAGTGGTGGGCGTCGTCGGCACGACGGAGGTGATTCCATGAGATTACCTGGCAAACTCGTTCCGGAAGCGCTCAAGACACTCGGCAAGGACAGTGCGACGATCCGCTACCCGGAGCAGTCCCGGTCGATGCCAGACCGGTTCCGCGGGCGGGTCGCGTTCGACCCGGACGGCTGCACGGGCTGTGGCATGTGCGAACGCCACTGTGCGGCCGACGCGATCGTCGTCGAGGCCGACGGCTCGGAGATTTCCTGGCGCTACGACGAATCGGCGTGCATGTTCTGTGGCCAGTGTGGCGAGTCCTGTCCCACAGACGTGATCACCATGTCCGAAGAGTACGATCTCGCGAGTTCGGACCCCGCGTCGTTCGAGACGACACATACGTTCGAAAGGTGATACAATGAGAGACAATCACGCTACGATACGATGCAGTCACTCGACGGCACACAGACGTTCGATGACGGCGACGGTCTCCTCGATGGCCGTTTCGACGGCGGGTGACACCGAGTCGCCGGGGTCGATCGTCGCCGGCTGGATGCCAACCAGGACGGCGGTCCCGCCGGTCTCGCGTTCGAGGTACGTGAGGAGCATCGACGGCGTCGGCGTGTGCGAGGACACCGATCCCGACCGGAGGTCGTCGGAGTCGATCACCGCCACGTCGCCGGGTTCACCCCCGAACTCGATGGCGTCGACCAGCACGACCAGCGTCGGCTCGAAGTCCCGGACGACGCCGGTGAAGTTCTCGGGCGCGACGCCGCCCTCGATCGCGTGCAGGCCCTGGGTCGAATCGAGTCGTCGCGCCACTTCGAGACCGGCGGCGTCGTCGCCGCGGCCCTCGGCACCCATCCCGACGACGGCGACGCGGTCGGTCTCGACACGCGAGAGCTGTTCGAACACGTCTCGGGACACGACGTTCACGTGCAAAACACTTTGCGTCCGGAGATCGGCTGCGCCGAGACGCTCGATGGGCCACGCTGGTGTTAGTCAGGAGGTGAGGACATGACCGCGAGTCCGCTGGCCGTCGGCCCGCTAGGTGTGCTGCTCGTCGGTGTGTTGCTAACGTACGTCGTGGCGGCCGCGCCGGATCAGGAGACGGTCGCCGGCTGGGTCGCGTCGCTGGTCTGCGTCGTCGCGTTCGCCACGACTGCCGTACTGGCGACCGGCTCACTGCCGAGGACGGCGTCGGTGCTGGGCAGCGAGGGCGCGGTGGTAGTCACACACCTGGGCGTGCTCGTGGCCGGGATCGCCACGTTCGTCGGGGCCCTCGTGTGTGTCGCGTCCGTCCGGTTTCTCGACGCTGGCCAGGAGACCTACTACCCGCTCGTGGTCGCGCTCGTCGCCGGCGTCGTCGGGATCGGCTTCGCCGCCGACATGTTCACGCTCTATCTCAGTTTCGAGCTGCTGGCCGTCGCGAGCTACGCGCTGGTCCCGTTCAGACTCGGACGAGAACGAGCGGTCGCCGCCGGCACCCGGTATCTGATCATGAACGTCGTCGGCTCCGTGCTCGCGATCGTCGGCATCTCGCTGGTCTACGCTCAGAGCGGTGGCGTCCTCGCGTTCGACGCGCTGGGTCCGGCACTCGTCGCCGCGGAGGGTCAGCTCGTCGATCCGCTCGCAGTCGCCGTGCTATTGTTAGTCGTCGGGTTCGGCGTCAAGGCCGCGATCGTCCCGTTGCACGCCTGGTTGCCCGACGCCTACACCGAGGCACCGGCGGCCGTCAGCGCACTGCTGGCGGGGGTCGCGACGCCCGCAGCGCTCGTTGCAATCGTCAAGTGCCTGGCCGTCTTCCCCGGGTCGATCCCCAGCGGCCTCCTGCTGGTCGGATTCGGGGTCGTGACGATGACCGTCGGCAACCTGCTGGCGCTGCGCCAGCGCGAACTCAAGCGGTTGCTCGCCTATTCGAGTATCCCCCACATCGGCTATATCGTCGTCGGCCTCGGCGTGGGCCTCTACGGCGGCGGTGTGCTGGCCTTCGACGGGGCCTTCTTCCATATCCTGGCGAACGCCCTGATGAAGGGCGGGGCGTTCCTGGCCGTCGGCGCGATCCTCTATCGGTTGCGCCGGGCGGACCCGGACAATCCCGGGACGATGGACTCACTCGCGGGGGTCGGCTACCGGATGCCGATCGCGGCCGGCGCGCTCGTCGTCGGCGTCCTCGCGCTCGCCGGCGTCCCGCCGCTTGCGGGCTTCTGGGGAAAGCTGTTCATCGTCGTCGCGAGCGCCGAGGTCGCCGGCACGGCCGGGATCGTGCTCGCGCTCGTCGTCGTCGCCAACTCCTTTCTCTCGCTGGGCTATTACCTGCCGTTGCTCCGGAGTCTGTTCGCGAGCGGCGACGAGTCGCTGGCGACGTTGGGACCCTCGCCACGAGCAATCGCGGTCCCGCTGGTCGCGGTTACGACGCTGACGATCGTCGTCGGGCTCGTGCCGATGTCCGGCTTCGAGATCGTCCATCCGGCCGCGGAGGCGATGGCTGACGCGCTAACGGGGGTGGGTTCGTGACCTCGACAGTCGGCATCGCCGCACTCGCGGCGATGCTCGTCTTCGCGGTTGCGGCCGTCGGGCTTCGAGACATGATCCGGGTCGTCTCCGCGCTGGCGCTGTCGAGTCTCGCGCTGGCAGCGTTCCTGTTCGTCGAGGGGATGGCCTACGCCGCGGTCTTCGAGGCGACCGTCGCCGGGGGGCTGGTCTCGATCCTCTTCCTGCTGGTGATCAGCATGACCGACGACGACCACGTCGGGTACGTCCGGGGACGAACCGCCGTCCTGGCTGGCGGCGCGGGGGCGGTCTTCCTCGCCGCGCTGGGGCTCGCCTGGCAGGGGCTCTCAACGATCACGCTGGCGGAGTCGACAGCAGCCACCGAGCCGTTCGTCGAGTGGTTCTGGGCGGCCCATCCGCTGGACGTGCTGCTGGTGACCGTCCTCGTGTTCGTCGGCGTGCTGGCGATCTCGCGGCTCACGACGCCGCTCGCACCGCCGGAGAGCGAGCGGGCTCCCGGCGAGGCCTCCGAAGCGGCGGAATCAGGCGCAGTCGAAACGGAGGAGATAGCATGACAGTCCCACTGGGTGCAGCACTGGCGATGCTGGCTGTTGGATTCGTCGGCGTCCTGGCCGGCAGAAACCTGCTGAAGACGCTCGTCGGCATCGAACTCACTTCGAAGGCAGCGCTGGTGATCTTCGCCGCGACCGACGCGGCGAGCCAGGGGATCGTCGTCCTGCTGATCCTCGTCGACGCGATCGTCGTCGCCGTCGTGATGGCCATGGCCGTCGCGGTGTATCGCCAGTACGACACGCTCGATCTCGACGCAATGGGGGCGATGTCATGGTGACCTCGAACGTCACGGTCGAGAACACGACCGCGGCGTTGCCGGGACTCGTCGCTGCCGGCGTCCTGCTCGGAGCCGTCGGCGTGGGAGTCGAGGGGAGCGGTCTCGCGACGCCCGCGGTACTCGCGCTGGCCGCGATCATCGCGCCGCTGGTCGGTGCGGCGCTCGTGCCGGTCACAGCGCGCGCCGGCGACCGCGCGCGGGCCTGGTTCGCGACGCTGGTCGGCACGCTCACCGGCGTGTTGACCCTCGCGCTGGTCCCACAGGCGCTGGAGGCGACGGGGAGCGAATCCGTCCACTACAGCGTCTCCTGGGCGGCCGCCGTCGACGTCTCCTTCGGGCTGTATCTGGACATTCTGGGCGTCACGATGGCCGCCATCGCGGGCGTCGTGGGGGCGCTCGTCCTCCTGTTCTCGACGCGGTTCATGGAGCGCGAGGACGGGCTGACTCGCTACTACGCGCTGACGCTGTTGTTCGTCGGCGGGATGATCGGGTTCGGTCTCAGCGACTCGCTGGTGGCGCTGTACGCCTTCTGGGAGGTGCTGGGCCTCTGCTCGATGGGGCTGATCGCCTTTTGGCTCCGGGATCGGACCTCGACCCGCGCCGGGATGAAGGCCTTCGTCGTCACGCGCTTCGGTGACGTCGGGCTGCTCGCTGGGATCGCGGTCCTGTACGCGCACACGGGGACGTTCTCCGTGCAGGAGACGATCGCGCTGGCCGAGGCCGGAGGCGTTCCGACGTGGGTGCTCGCCTGGGTCGGCGGCCTGTTCGTGCTCGCGGCCGTCGGCAAGTCCGCGCAGTTCCCGCTGCACGTCTGGTTGCCCGACGCGATGGAGGCCCCGACGACCTCGACCGCGCTCATCCACGCGGCCTGCATGGTCAACGCCGGGATCTACCTGCTCGCCCGCACGCGACCGCTGTTCGAGTCGGTTGCGTGGTGGCACACGCTCGTGCTGGCCGTCGGGACCGCCACCGCGTTCCTCGCGGCAGTGCTTGCGACCCGAGAGAACGACTTCAAGCGCGCGCTGGCCTACTGTACGATCAGCCAACTGGGCTACGTCTTCGCCGCGCTCGGGCTGACGCACGGACTCGTTCCGGCGACCGCCCACCTGCTGAGCCACTCGCTGTTCAAGGCACTGCTGTTCCTCGGTGCCGGCGCGGTGATCTACGAGATCGGCGGGAGTGTCCACAAGCACGTGGACATGTTCGAGCACCGCGGCATCGGGTCGCGCCAGCAGATGCCGGTCACGAACCTGACGTTCCTGGTCGGGATCCTGGCGCTGATCGGCGTCCCCGGGTTCAACGGCTTCTGGACGAAGGAGCTAATCCTGGGAACCGGACTGCACGGCAGTCCGATCGAAGTCGCTGCGGGGGCGGTCCTGGCAGTCACGGCCGTCCTCACCGTCGTCTACTCGCTGCGGATCTACGTCCTCGTGTTCACGGGCGAGCCGTCGACAGACGCCGGCCGGGTTCCGATCCGGATGGCGGTACCGCTGTTCGTGCTGGCGGTCCTGACGCTCGGGTCGTGGGCTGCCGTCCCGTCGTTCTCGCAGGCGCTGGCCGAGACGGTTCCGGCCCGCGCGGTCGAGACCTACACGCTGTCGAGTTTCGTCGACCACGTCGTCACGACGTCGACGCTGGCGTTGACCGGCACGGTTCTCGTCGCCGGGGCGGTCGGCTTCCGGTACCGGGCCGCGATCGCCGGCGTCACGCCGACGTTCGTCACGTCGATCCTGGATCGACGCTACGGGTTCGACGACCTCTATCTGCGGTCGGTCGGCGCCTACGCGTGGGTCGCGTCCCGGAGCCGGCGCCTGCAGCGCGGCCACACGAACTCGACCGTCGCCGCGATCGCGCTCGCGTTCGCCGCCGGCCTGGCCGTGCTGGTCGCTCTGTGAGACGGGTTATTGTACGTCCCGTCCGCACCGACCGCGGGGCGGTCGAAGCGGTACAATAATCCGTACGAGAACTCGTTCGAGCGTCACCGGGAAAGGAATGCGCGTCGGTGCTGCGTCACCGGCGAACGGAATGGGCGTCTGTTCTGCGTGGCTGCACGAAGTTCAGGCGACGCGTCAGGACTCGACCAGCGCCGTCTCGAGCAGTTGCATCGGGTGTTTGACCTCGTAGCCGGTGCCGTGTTCGATCTGGGCGCTGCACATCGGACACTCGGTCAGCGCGACCTCGCCCGGGGCCTCCTCGAAGGCCTCGAACATCTCCGCGCCGATCTCCATCGAGTCGTCGTACTTCTCCTCTTTCCAGCCGTACGTGCCGGCCAGGCCACAGCAGACGTCGCCCGTGTCATCGAGTTCGACGCCGTCGACGTCCGCGAAGAGTTCGGTGATGATCCCCTCGACGCCCATGACCTCGCCGTGACAGGGGGCGTGGTAGGTCATCGCCGGGAAGTCGACGTCGGCGGCCTCGAGTTCGGCTTCGAGATCCTCGTTGACCCGGAGGTACTCGACCGCGTCGAACATGTGCGAGGCGACGTCCTCGATGCCGTCGATGTCGAACAGTTCGGGGTACTCCTTGCGCAGGGCCATCGAACAGGAGGTGCAGGTCGCGATCAGGTCGTAGCCGTCCTCGACGAGCGAGCCGAAGGTGTCGACGTTGCCTTCGGCGACACCACGGGCGTCCTCGAGCATCCCGTTCGCGAACATCGGCGTGCCACAGCAACTCTGTTCGGGCACGGCGATCTCGTAGCCCAGCGACTCGTAGAGCCGGACCATCGACTTGGCGACCTCGGTCTGGTGGTAGTTGGCGTAACAGCCGTGGAAGAACGCGACCTTCTTGTCCTCACCGTCCTCGCCGCGCGCCTCGCGGGCTTCGCGGGCTCGTTCGGCAGAGGTGGCGTCGCCGCCGCGGTCGCTCCACCAGCCCCGGAAGGTCTGAGTGGCGAAATCGGGGAACGAGCGCTCGCTCGGGAAGCCGAGCAGCTTCTCGTTCAGCCAGCGCGTCGCCCCGAGCCCGAAGACGGCGTTCGAAATCCGGGGCATCATGCTCCCGAGTTTCCCCAGCGTGCCGTAGTTGGCCAGCATCTTGTTGCGGAGGAACTCCCGGGAAGCGTGGTTCATCTGGTTGTCGACGTAGTTCGCCCGGGCGACGTTGTGCATCTGCCCCAGCGGGACGCCGTTCGTACAGGCGGTATCACACCGCATGCAGTTCAGACACTTGTCGACCGACTCGTCGAACTCCAGGTCGCCCTTGCGGGTGAGTCGCCACTGTTCGGGCCCCTGGAACTTCGGTCCCGGGAAGTCCTCGTTGACTTCCGCGACCGGACAGACCGTCTCGCAGTTGCTGTTCTTGTCACACTTGTCGACTCCCGGGCGGAGGTCCATCTCCGTCGCTTCCGGGAACAGGTCCACGGGATCGAACGTCTCGGATTCCTCTGGTTTGCTCATGTCAACTCACCTGCCTCACTGCCGGCCACGTATCCTGTGGCCAGCGAGACGCCACAGCCGGATTTCTCGGTGGCGAAGTCGTAGCCGCCGATCACGTTGCCGGCGGCGCGAAGGTTCTCGAACTGTACCTCCTCGTCCGCGACCGGGCGCAGGTCGTCGTCGACATCGACGCCGAAGGTCGTGTACGCGTGGTCGCCCCAGACGTCGTCCGCGAACCACTCGTAGCGGTCGCCGGGGTGCTCGACCGGCAGGCCGAAGATCGGTTCCTCGACGACGTCTCGGTCGGACTCGATCCCGCCGCCGACGGGGCCGCCGGTCGCCAGCACGTACTGTTCGGCCTCGTAGGCAACCTCCGAACCCATCCGGTCCATGAGCACCTGTTCGACCCGGCCACCGTCGGCGTCGTAGTCGACGATCGGGTTGCCGGACGTGATCCGGACCCCGGCGTCCTCGGCCGCGTCGTAGAGGGCGTCTTCCAGCCGCAATCCCGGGAGGCTCGGCGGCCCGGTGGGTACCTCGAAGACGTCGACGCCGAGCCAGTCCTGCAACTCCGTCCGGACGGCCTCGTGGCGGGCGTCACCCAGCAACGCCGTGAAGCCGACGCGCCGCTCGTCTTCAAGGACGGTCTCGACGCGATCGGCAAGCACCTCCCGGACGGTTCCGGCGTCGGTCGACTCGTCGCGGTCGAGCGCCCGGGCGTAGCGGGTCACGTCCGCGTCTTGCGGGAACGATTTCGGGAAGCGGACGGTCTCGCCGCGCACGTCGAAAGGCACGTCGACGGCCGAAAGGTGATCGGCGGCCATCGGTGCGTCGAAGCCGGTGACGCTGTCGATGCCGACAAGCAGCATGTCCCGGTCGTCGCTGGCGAGCCCCGGGGCGATCGAGCGCGGGTATCGCGCCGTCGGTTTGACCGAACCGGCGTGGGTCGGCACCAGCGCGTTCGCCTCCGACTGGCTCCCGAGATAGCCATCTCCGACGGCGTCGTCGAACAGCGCCAGTCCTTCGCGGACGGCGTCGGCCCCGACCTTGCTGTAGGGATGCTCGGCGGGGAGTTGCGCGATCGCGTCGTACGGATCGGCACGCGGCGCGTCGTCGCCCGGGGCGTATCCCAGTACGTCGACGAGACCGCTCGCGTTCCCGAGCGTGCTCTGCTTGTAGGTGACCAGACGCGTGCGTGCGCCCGCCTCAGCGGCCGCGATGGCGCTCGTGAGACCGGCGATACCGCCGCCGATCACCAGCACGTCGTCTTCAATCGCCATCTGACTCACCTCCGTCGGCGACGGCCCGGGACTCGAACGCGTCGAAGTCGACGCTGACGTCGGTGGGATCGCGATCGCGGTTCATGGTACTTGCGTGCACGGCGTGGTTGAGCGTCGCCTGCGAGAGTTGCTCGCCCCAGAGCGCGTGGCGCTGGCCCTTCCAGCGTTCCTGATACAGCTCTTCGAGCGCGGCCCGGGCGGTCTCCTCGTCGTACTCGGGGTGGAGTTCGGCCGCCAGTCGATACGCACAGGTACCGCCCTGGCAGGTCCCCATCGACGCCCGCGTCCGCTGGCGGACGGCGTTGAGGTCGGTTCCCACACTTTCGATCGCGTCCTGGACCTCGGCGCGGGTCACGCCCTCGCAGTCACAGACGACGGGGTTGGGGTCCGCGCCAGAGAGCACGTCGTCGTAGCGGCTGCCGAGTCGCTGCTTGTTCCGACGGGCAACCGGCGAGCGCAGGCCGTAGCGATCCATCGCATCGCTCAGCACCGCGTCGTCCTCGCTGCCCGGGAGCGGTTCCTCGGCCGTCCGACACTCGGCGTCGACGCCCAGCAGGTCACAGACGTGGTCGGCACAGTCCTCAGCCATCTTCCGGTAGGTGACGAACTTCCCGCCGACGACGGTCGTCAGGCCGGGCGTCCCGTCTCGCTCGTCGTGATCGAGCACGAAGTAGTTCCGCGTGATCTGTTCGGTTTCCTCGGTACCGGTCCCCGGCGGTTCGTACAGCGGTCGCACGCCCCAGTATGATCGCAGGGTCCGGGCGTCTTCGAGGATCGGTGCCATCTTCGACATCTCCTCGATGAGGAAGTCGACCTCCGCTTGCTCCTCGGGGAAGTCCTCGGGGTCTTCGACCTCCTCGTCGGTCGTCCCGAGGATGGCCGTGGTCTCGTGGGGGACGATGATATCTGCGTTGCCCCGCGGCTTGCAGCGGTTGATCACCATGTCGACCTGCCGGACGTTCATGATGGTCATGACGCCTTTCGCCGGGATGACCTCGACGTCGAGGTCGGCCATCGCGCCGATCTGCCCGGCCCACGCCCCCGCGGCGTTGACGACGTGGTCGGCGTAGATCTCCTCGATCTCGCCCTCGTTGCCGTGGACACGACTCCCCGCTCCGGACTTGTGCTCGACCTCGACGCCGACGACCTCGCCGTCCTCGACCAGGAGGTCGGTCACTTCCGAGTGGGTCTCGATCCGTGCGCCGTGGTTCTCCGCACTGACGGCGTTAGCGACACAGAGCCTGAAGGGGTCGATCGCCCCGTCGGGGACCCAGATCGCCCGTTCGAGGTCCTCCGAGAGGTACGGTTCCATCTCCAGGGCCTGCTCGGCGGTCAGTTCCTCGGCAGGGATATCACACTCCAGACACCCCTCCAGTTTCTGCTGGAAGTACTCGTCGTCGTCCTCGGGCATCTGGACGAACAGCCCACCGGTCATCTCGACGCAGTGGGAGGCGATGTCCCGGAGGATCCGGTTCTCTGTCATGCAGTCTTCCGCGCTGTGCTGGTCGGTGACGGCGTACCGGCCACCGCTATGGAGCATCCCGTGCATCCGGCCGGACGTCCCGTGGGTCAGGTTCCCCTTCTCCACGAGCGTCACGTCGACGCCACGCATCGCGAGGTCGCGCGCGATCCCGACGCCGGTCGCGCCGCCCCCAATGACGATCGTCGATGGATTATTCATCGGTTCTCGTCGGGACTTGGTAATCACCCTACTTTAGTTTACGTGCGCTCCCCCAGTTACTGGTAAAGAATAGTATTGTACATCCTCGTCTGTTTCGACGGAGTAACCACTCGTCCGCCCAGGGGTTTTCCGCGCCGCTCCCCCCGATTCTGAGGATCGTCCGTGATCTCGGCCGGATAAAGTAGTGTGCGTTTGAGACACAACCGAACTATCAGGGCGATCAGACCGCCAGACAGCCCAGCGGCCAGCGTCGGCGCACCAGGCGAGCGAACGGCCGCACAACGGAGGTCACAGTGCAAACGGCAGGAAGATGTGGTAGTCATCGGCACACGCGCAACCGTCATCCGCGTCCGGCGAGTATTGTACAGTATGAACGACACGAAGCAGGACCGATCTGACGGGGCGGGAGACGCGATCAAAGCGCAAGCGACGACACTCGGAAACAGCCCGACCAGCAGTGTCCACGACGACGTTCGTGCCAGTGCAGCCGAAGGCGCCACAGGCGAGCCCGGGGCACGATGACCGAGTTATCGACGACGCGGCGACGACTCCTGGGGGCACTGGGCGCGGCCGGCCTCGGCGGACTCGCAGGTTGTACGGGAATCGGAGCGCTGTCGAACGACAGCGACGTCCCGACTGCGACGCCGCGTTCGCCGCCATCGGGGCCGGCAGACACCGCTGCGACGGTCCGGGCAGCCCCGGCACAGGCGGCCAGCGGCCTGTCTCCCGACACCTGGATCTACAGCGGGGGGTTGCCCGGACCCGAACTTCGGGTCCCCGAGGGCGACGTGTTCGAGGTCGAGCTGGCGAACGACCTGCCCCGGGAGACGACAGTCCACTGGCACGGCGTCCCCGTGGCGAATCCGATGGACGGCGTCCCGGGCGTCACCCAGCAGCCGGTCGGATCCGGAGAGTCGTTCACCTACCGGTTCCGGGCCGAACCGGCCGGGACCTACTTCTTCCACAGCCACGTCGGACTCCAGCTGGACCGGGGACTGCTTGCACCGCTGATCGTCGAAGAGGCCGACCCTCACGTGGAGTACGACCGGGAGTACACGGTCGTACTCGACGATTACCTCGATAGAGCGCCACAGCCCCTCTACGAGGGGACCGATAGCGACGGGCGCGGTCCAGGCATGGGTGGCGGTCCCGGCATGGGTGGCGGTCCAGGTATGGGCGGGATGATGGGCGACAGACGACCGCCGTACGCCGCTCTGCTCGCCAACGGTCGTCCACCGGCCGATCCCCAGCGGCTCGACGTTCGGGAGGGCCAGCGCGTCCGCTTCAGGTTCATCAACGCGAGCAGTGCGACGTACTTCCGGGTGAGACTCGGCGGCCACCCGATGACGGTCACGCACTCCGACGGCCGGCCGGTCGACCCGGTCGGCGTCGACTCGTTCCGTTTCGGCGCAGGCGAACGGTACGACGTGGTCGTGGACGCGACGAACCCCGGAACGTGGGAACTGCTGGCGACGGCCCTCAACGGGAGCGAACCGCCTGCCAGAGCGCTCCTGTCGTACGACGGAGACACCTCCGCGCCGGTCGCACCGTCCGTCCCGAGACGGGAACTCTCCTACAGTGACCTCGTCGCACGCACGCCGATCGACGGACTCGACGGGAGTCCGGACCGGACGTTCGACCTGACGCTTTCGGCGGGCCAGTCCGGATGGCTGATCGACGGGCAGGCGTACCCGGACGCCGACCCCCTCCGGATCAGAGAGGGCGAGCACGTCAGGGTCACCATGCGGAATCGGAGTCCGGTCGTCCACCCGATGCACCTGCACGGCCACTTCTTCCGTGTCGGGAACGCGGTCAAGGACACCGTCGTCGTCCCCGGCCACATGGGGACTGTGACGTTCGACTTCCTCGCCGACAACCCCGGCAACTGGCTGTTCCACTGCCACAACCTCTATCACCTCGAATCCGGGATGGCTCGACTCTTCCAGTACGTCGAATAGCACTGCTGGCCCGGATCCCGACGCCCATTGACGCCGTTCGAGGCGACGTGCAGAACCCGGTCGACCGTTGGTGTCGCGCCTCTCGATCGCCGGCTACCACATCCCCCAAGCGCTGACTGCCGCGGCGCCGGATCACTGACTGCCGCGTTGCCAGGCCGGCGATTACCGCGTCGCTTAATCGGTTCAAGCCCCAATCGAAGCCGATGGCAGAGTCAGCGGTAGACGGTCCGGAGGCCTTCACCGCACTGGGTGCGGCCGTCCGGGAGGCGCTGTCCGAGCGCGGCTTCGAGACGCCGACCGAGCCACAGCGTCGCGCAATCGGACCGATCGCGGGGGGCGACCACGCGCTCGTCATCGCTCCGACCGGGACGGGCAAGACAGAGACGGCGATGCTGCCCGTGCTTGACGCGCTGGTAAAAGAGGAAAGCGAGGACCGGTTCGGGATCGGGGCACTGTACGTCACGCCGCTGCGCGCACTCAACCGGGACATGCGCGACCGCCTGGAGTGGTGGGGCGAGACACTCGACCTGGACGTCGACGTCCGTCACGGCGACACAACCGACTACCAGCGCAGCAAGCAGGCCAACGATCCGCCGGACGTGCTCGTCACGACGCCCGAGACGCTACAGGCGATGCTCACGGGGAAGAAGCTCCGGCGTGCACTGGAAGACGTCGAACACGTCGTTGTCGACGAGGTCCACGAACTGGCCGCCGCGAAGCGCGGCGCACAGCTGACGGTCGGGCTGGAACGCCTGCGCGAACTCGCCGGCCCGTTCCAGCGGATCGGCCTCTCGGCGACCGTCGGCGATCCCGAGGAAGTCGGGAAGTTCCTCACCGGCGATCGGGGCTGTCAGATCGCTGAAGTCGACGTGGGGAGCCGCCTCGACGTCGAGGTCCGCGAGCCGCGGGTCACCGACGAGGACGAGCGTCTCGCCGGCCAGCTGATGACCGACGCCGACGTGGCCAGCCACGTCCGCGCGATCGACGAGATCATCGACGAACACGACTCGACGCTGGTGTTCGTCAACACGCGCCAGACCGCCGAGGCGCTGGGTTCGCGGTTCAAGAAACTCGGCACCGACATCGGCGTCCACCACGGATCGCTCTCGAAGGAAGCCCGCATCGACGTCGAGGATCGATTCAAGTCCGGCGACCTCGACGCGCTCCTGTGTACCTCCTCGATGGAACTGGGGATCGACGTCGGTCGCGTCGATCACGTTGTCCAGTACAACAGCCCCCGTGAGGTCCGCCGGTTGCTCCAGCGGATCGGCCGGGCGGGCCACCGCCGGGATCTCGTGTCCGCAGGGACGGTGATCACGACCCGGCCGGACGACACGCTCGAAGCGCTGGCGATCGCCCGCCGGGCGACCGAGGGTGAGGTCGAACCCGCGGCGATCCACCACGGCAGCCTCGACACCGTCGCCAACCAGATCGCCGGTCTCGTCATGGACTTCGGCGAGATCCGGGCGATGGCTGCCTACGAGATCCTCACCCGCGCCTATCCGTTCGCCGACCTCGGGGAAGACGAGTTCAAGCAGGTCGTCCGCGAACTGGCCGGCAACGACGTGATCTGGCTCGACGAGGACCGCGACACCCTCGAAAAGCGCCGGGGCACCTGGCAGTACTTCTATCAGAACCTCTCGATGATCCCCGACGAGGCCACCTACACCGTCGAGGACGTCGCTTCCGGCGATCGCATCGGGACGCTCGACGAGCGGTTCGTCGTCAACTTCGCCCAGCCCGGCGAGATCTTCATCCAGCGCGGGGAGATGTGGCGCATCGTCGAGATCGACGAGGAGGAGGAACGCGTCCAGGTCAGCCCCGTCGCCGACCCCGGCGGCGAAGTGCCCTCCTGGGTCGGCCAGGAGATCCCCGTCCCCTTCGAGGTCGCCCAGGAGGTCGGCGAGATCCGGGACGTGGCGGGCACGCAGTTGCGGGGCGGCGCGACGCCCGAAGCGACGGCCCGGGACCTGCGGCGCCGCTATCCAGCCGACGAGCACACCATCGCGAACGCGCTCGGTCCGCTGGATCGCCACGAGGCCGCGCTGCCGACCGACGACCGGATCCTCGTGGAGTTCCGGGGCCGCGAGCTCGTGATCAACGCCCACTTCGGTCACACCGTCAACGAGACCCTCGGACGGCTCGTCTCGGCCATGCTCGGCCAGCGGACCGGCTCCTCAGTCGGCATGGAGATCGATCCCTACCGGATCGAACTGGAGGTGCCCGGCGGCGTCGCGGCCCGCGACGTCGTCGAGGTGCTCGAGGAGACCGACCCCGACCACCTGGAGGCGATCATCGAGCTCAGTCTCAAGAACGCCGACGTGCTCAAGTTCCGGCTGGCGCAGGTCGCGACGAAGTTCGGCGCGCTGAAACGCTGGCGCGGGAAAGGGAGCGGTCGCTTCGGTCGGGATCGGCTCCTCGCGGCGCTGGAGGACACTCCGATCTACGACGAAGCACTACGGGCGGTCCTGCACGAAGAGCTGGCAGTCGAGGGAGCGAGCGAGATTCTCGAAGCGATCCAGTCGGGCGCGATCGAAGTCGAGACCGTCGGCGAGCGTACGCCGATCGGCAGGGGCGGCCGCTCGAGCGGGCAGGAGCTGCTGGCCCCCGAAAACGCCGACGCCAGCGTCGTCCAGACCGTGCGCGAGCGCATCCAAAACGACCGGGTGCTGCTGTTCTGTCTGCACTGTCAGGACTGGGAATCCAGGCGGACGGTCAAGACCGTCAGCGACCAGCCGGAGTGTCCCCACTGCGGGTCGACCCAGATCGCCGCCCTAAATCCCTGGGCTGACGAGGTCGTCTCGGCGGTAAAGGCGGACGAGAAGGACGACGAACAGGAGAAACAGACCGAGCGGGCCTACCGGGCAGCGAGTCTCGTCCAGAGCCACGGCAAGCGGGCGATCATCGCGCTTGCGGCCCGCGGCGTCGGGCCACACAACGCCGCCCGGATCATCAACAAACTGCGGGAGGACGAGGACGACTTCTACCGGGATATCCTGGCGCGGGAGCGCGAGTACGCCCGGACGAAATCCTTCTGGGAGTGAGCGGCTGGGCGGTTTCGGGTTATTCGCAAAATTCGTCTGAAAATCCTGAACTAACAGATATCCTGCCGTAATTATCTAATACCAAATATATATATTTAGTGCATCGGGAAATCACACTCCGACAATGCGCACTCGCCACGTGACCCTCGCCGTCGTTGCGGCACTACTCGTCGTGGCGACGCTTGCTCCCGCGGGCTCGACGACCCCACCACCGGAAGGGGTCTGTGGGATCTGTGGGCCGGAGTTCGAGCGGGCAGCCGAGGACAACGGCGTGAACGCCACCGTCACTGAGAGCAGTCTCACCGTCGAGATCACCGCCGACGGGGAGAGTTACTGGACGGCAACCGCGACCCTGAATCGGGACGCCGCCGAGCGGTTCGCCGAGAACCGAACGCTCCTCTATCGCACCGTCGATCAGAGCTACAGTTCGTACCGGACCGTCGTGGACGACCCGGAGAACCTCTCGGTGGCGCTTGCCGACCGCACCGTCACGGCCACGTTCACGGCCTCGGACGCTACGCACCGATACCCGGGCGGTGTGCTGTTGTTCGACGGCTTCGCTCGCTACCCGCCCCACGGCGCACCGTACATCAACACGGACGCGCTCACCGTCGAAGGCCCGTCCGGGACGGCGATCACCCACGCACCGCCAGGGGGGACAGTCAGCAGGAACCGGGCCGTCTGGAGGCCCGGCGACGACAGGCAACGATTCGATTCCCCGCTCGGCCGCGAGGCGACAGTCGCGTTCGCTCCCGACGACGGTCTCCTTGCACAGGCGGTCACTGTCGGCGCGGTTCGGCTGCACGCACTCGGGATGATCGAGTCGGAGCTGCGCGCGTACGCCACGGTCCCGGCCGCACTTCTCGCGCTCGTCGCGACCGGACTGTTGCTCGCCGGTGATCGTCTCCCCGAAACGCTCACGCGGGGACGGGCAGTCCTGCGATGGCTCGCCGCAGGCGGCGGCCTGTACGCTGGCCTCACCGCCGTCGTGGCGCTGGCGGGCAACGGTGTCGGGGTCGTCCTGGGAGTAGTCGGCATCGGACTGATTCCGCAGGCGCTCTCGACGGCCACGGCCGCCGCGCTCGCCGACTTCGTGGACGAAGGTACCGACCGGAACGTCCCGGGAATGGCTGCGGGCGCGGTCGCGGTGTGGACGCTCGCGCTGCTCGTCGGTGCTCGAGTGGGCGGACTGCTCGTGCTCGTCGCTGGCCCGCTGATCTTCCTGCCGTTCGGCGTCCTCGCCGCCGCGGGGCATAGAGGCCGTTTCCTCTTCCCCTTCATCGCCGCGCTCGGGGCGGTCGCGGCTGCGCTTTCGTTCGTGCCTCGCTCCGGGGTCGTGTTCGTCACGCCGGCGATGTTTCTGATGCTGTCGATCGGGACGGCGCTCCTCGGCACTCCGCTGTTCGCTATCGGACAGCGATTCGGAAACGCTTCGTCTCGGTGACGGTATCGAACTGCGCTACCGGCGATACATTCGTGGGGCTATAAGTTCGCAGCGAGACACGCGATCCAGCCCGATATCCAACGACGGCCACGCTATGACCGCCCTCCTTGTCCGAATAAGGTCCGTTCCACATTGAGAGGATTGGCGGATTGTCGTTACCGATTGCTTGCTCCGTGTCGTGTCGCAAACGGATGTATTCATTCGCTGCAGCGTGGCAATTCGTTCTGGGTGTGGAGGGTGGATCAGTCGGGTGTCGTGGCCTCTGATCCGTTCCAATTGTAAGTAGTGACTTTAGATTCCTCACCCATATGTAATCGGGTATACCTGACGAATACGTCTGCCGTTTTGAAGTTTATCTCGTCTTCAACGCCGAGCGTCGATCTGTTTAGCGTGATCGTGTCGTTGGGTGTCAGATACGAACCAGATTCATATCCGAGAGACGTGAGATTGTGGCGGCCGTTGATTGCAGCATAGGGTTCTCCAGTCCGTCCGTTACTTGCGTTACAAATGATGACCGTCAAATTGTGCACGCTTGCATTATCTCCCGATTTATGGACTATTGTAAGGCTATCCGAGCCGTTGCTGTCGAAATTCTCAGTATCTAACGTTATATATTTCCAATCTGGTCCAGATGGACTGGGACCCTCAACAAACAAGGCGACCGTTGCTGCGAGTATTACTGCAACGATAACAACCCCGACGATACCAACGATCCATACCATGTGATTGGTTTTTTGTTTCATATTTATAGTATAATATTTATATTATTATAAAATTTTTATATGGAGGTATATGGGACGGTGATTCTGTGTCTATGTCCAGACTTTCGTGAGCAGAGCACCGAGCCAGTTACCGTGGAGGACTCGGTCTGGGTCTGTTGCGTATCCGTTGTAGACTTTGTAGTAGAAGTCAGTACACAACGGGTTCCACAATGAAGCACACGATTCAGTCCGATATCCAACGACGGCCACGCTATGACCGCTTTTTGTGCCCGAATAAGGTCCGTTCCACATTGAGAGGATTGGCGGGTTATCGTTGCCGATCGCTTGCTCCGTGTCGTGTCGCAAACGGACGTATTCATTCGCTGCAGCGTAAGAGTGATTTCCTTCTTCATAGCTTTCGATTCCGTCCGGGATATTATCATAGATATTGTTTTCTTGAGAAGCTAAGTCGAACGGGTTTCGGGGCGGTTCGGGAAGCGTTACGCCATTATCGTTCGTCCCTAGATCAACGTGAAGTCGATCGATCAGGGCATCAGCCTGGTCTTGGTCATCGTCGTTAAGACCCTCGTGATATCCAATCACCATTGATGCTGCAATGGGTGTACAGCCGTCCCACCCATCCCAGCTATCCGCCCCATCACCATAGTTCGTAATAGAAGCACCCCCATCGTCGTCTTCTGTCCAGTTCGGCACTTCACCGGCGACTTCGTCGTCGGTCCCCCCTGACCAGTCAGGGGCATCACCCCCACCTATGTTTGAGAGACCGATATTTGAGGAGGACCGCAGCCCAGATTTGTCACTGGGCAAGAGCGATCGCCGGTCTTCGACTGGAGCAAGCGACGTTACAGATCGGCTTCGAAGGTCAACGAGGCGTCGGTCCGTTGTTTCGACACCGAATTGGGTGCCACCCTGGTAGAGGAACCGTTTGTGAATCGAGTTCCCGTTAGCCTTTGCTACCTGTATCGCATCGTCAACATTGCGCTGTGGTGCCTCGCTTTTTCCGTATGCGAGTACCGGAGATACGGTCTGCTTTGCGTCGATCGCAATGTATCCGACGTCGTCCCCGCGGTTCTCGATCGGAAAGACCCATGCCCTGGGCGTATACACGATAGAGTCGCCGTCTGCCACCTTCGCGTAGAACAACTCCGGAGATTTGACCCCTTGCTCGCACCACGTGTCGAATTCGGTGCGTGTCCCGATATGACCGACGGCTTTCTTCGCGATCTTTCGAGCATCTCGCTGCGAGACATCGCTCTGCTTTTTCTTGCCTGTGGCGAAACCTGTAACCCCGATTAGGGAAGCCCCACCGACAGCCGCATTCTTGAGAACGCTTCTTCTTGTCATCCCCTCTTCCCCAGACATGACAGAAACAACTCCGAAAGAGTTAGTTATAATACTTTCTATTTTTATTCAGAGTATGTAATATTGTGTCTATTTAGAATGATCTATAGAATGAGCGGCTGATATCTACAGCTCTGAATAGGATAGTCTAAGAGCCATAGGAAAAGTTCGAGTCCCCACTATCGGGACGACTCGGTATCCTCGCACCCGACCTCGTCGTCCAGCCACGCGGCGTACACCTCGACATGTTCCCGTCCGGCGTCGGTCAGCTCGTAGACGTCGCTCAGCCCCTCGGTTCGGGACCGGACGTGGCCCAGTCGTTCGAGCGCTTCCAGCGCGCCGTAGAACTGCTTCGGATCGATCCGCTCGCCGTAGCGACGTTCGAGCGCCGTCTTGAGCTTCTGTGCGGGCACCCCGTCTTCGCCGTACAGCAGGACGCAGAGATCGCGGCGACGGCCGCTCTGGAGCCACTTCATACCCGGACGATCGGCGGCGGGCCACAACTCGGTTGCGCTTCGGGTGGCGTATAGATCCTATCTTATATCTTCACACTAGTTATATAGTAGACGAAAATAAGATAGAAATTTATATATGAATGCTCTCTATAGAAGTCAAATGCGATGGATCGACGGTCGATTCTAAGGAAATTGGGGGAATCGGTGGCAATCACGGGTGTGGGTACTATGTCAAGAAGTGCCGACACTGGCACGCCAGATATTTCTGAAGCAGACGCAGAAGAAATGTTAAAACGAGCCGCCGAAAAGGATGCAAAACGATGGCGACAATCCAATTCGCAGGGAATGGATGCTACAACTTCTGCTATCCCGGTGAATGAAAATAGAAAACAGCGGTCTAGTCCTCAGGGAGGGAATGCCGCAGCGCCAATCATTCCAGCCGATCGCGGTAGCCACGTGCGAAAGGTTCTGAATGAACTTGAGCCCAAAACACGGGCCGCTGTACTCGAGGACAGATTGGTAGTTGAATCGTATCAGACATCAGAGCAGGGAATATCCACATCAGAGCGTGTTCCAGTTGACCCAAGTGGAACAACTAATGAAGCATTCGCTTCTGGAACATCTATCCTCTACTATGATCTGGGTGCCGTCAAATCTTGGGTGGCTAAATGGCATCAGAGAGTTGATTATGGATGGAATGAAGAAAATAAGATAACATATATTGATGAGCGGTACTGGGGTGAGACCTCTACTGGGGGCAAAATTGACCAGTGGAAACAAAAATGGAGCAAGAAGGCTGCTGAGTCTGGTGGCAAAGGTGAGTCAAGATACAGGCTATTCACCAAAGCTCAATATGCAATGTGCTTCGGCTTCTACCCGGTCCAGAGCTGTACAAACCATACGACTCTGTGGGTGGATATGTCAGTGGAACCTGGGGCCGGGAATGACGATATCGAAACACGTTAACGTGCAACGATGGCTGCTGAAATAGATGTTAATGATACGTCTTCCTCAGGGTCTCCCATCTGGGATGCAATAGCTGGTTGCTTGCTCCTGCTCCTGATCACACTTATTTTGTTGCGGGTAGACTCCATAATCCTCGCCACAGCGGTCTGTATCGGACTGTTATTCTACGCCCCGAAGTATATTTCACGGATCCAGTATGACGGCATTGACAGTCAGATTATTGCCGGGTATTACGTTTCATTGCTGGCTTTCGTTTTCTTTTATTAGCAAGCCGGGATGCCTATCCCATCGGGCAGGTACATCGAGCACGGAAGACGCCGCGCATGCCAGCATCTCCCGCGGAACGCTTTTGCGACGGAGACACCTACAGTCGAACAACAATGGGTATCGGCGGCTCAGACATGTACCGGCAGCAGATCCTCGATCACTACAAGAACCCCCGCCATTACGGGGAGATCGAGGACGCGACGTTCACGCACGTCGGCGAGAACCCGATGTGTGGCGACACCATCGAGATGGACGTGGTGCTCGACGACGACGAAGAGACCATCGAGGCGGTGGCCTTCCGCGGCGACGGGTGTGCGATCTCCCAGGCCTCGGCCTCGATGCTCAGCGAGCGACTGCCGGGCACCTCGATCGAGGAGTTGCGGGAGATGGACCGCGACGACATCATCGACATGCTCGGCGTCGAGATCTCGCCGATGCGGGTGAAGTGCGCGGTGCTGGCCGAGAAGGTCGCCCAGGACGGCGTGGAGATCTATCTCGGCGAGAAGGATCTCGACAGGACGAAAACCGAAGACGACGACCCGGACGTCCCCGAGTAAGACCGCTGGCGACGCCGACGGCGAGCCAGCCTATGTGTCAGGTGCGGTGACGATGTCTGTCTCTTCCTCGCCGTGTTCGATCGCCACGCTGTGACGAGTGTGGCGGGCGTGTGTCTCGGCCCACCGTCTGGCAGCACTCTCCTCGAGGCGTTCGACCGTCTCCGGGCACTGGCGACAGCTCGCCTGCCAGGTCGCGATCCCGTCGGGGAAATGGCCCGTGTGTCGGTGATGATCCAGCGCGAACTGCTGGATCGCCTGGTTGCCGACGGCCAGCTCGTCCAGTTCGTACGCCAGGTCCCAGGAGCGATCGCAGCGATCGCAGGTGATCGTCGGCGTGTCGTCGATCTCGTGATTGCCGGGCGCGTCGTCGATCTCGTGGCGTCTGGGAGCGTCGTCAGGCTGGCGATCGAAGTCGTCCGTCACGTCTGTCCGTCGTGGCTCCAGGCTCTTCTCGCTTTGGACGTTCCGACCGAACTTCGAGATCGCTTTTATATGGACCGTTGTCAGTCCCCTCCGGATCGACCACACGAAGGAGTACAGTCGTAATCGTTACAGCGGTCACTATCAGTCCTGTGGCAGGCTCTCGGCCGTCGCTTCAGTTGTCACGGCTTCGGGGCTGTATCGCTCCCACAGTACCAGCAGGCTCGGCAGGACGAGGAGGCTCACCAGGAAGGCGGTGAGCAGCGCGACCACCACGATCAAGCTGAAGCTCTGCAGTTGCGGATCCGGGACGAGCGCGATCGTCGCGAACGCGCCGGCGGAGGTGAGCGTGCTGCCGAGTAGCGCGCCCCCGGTTCCGGTGACCGCGGCTTCCAGCGCCTCGACGGTCGTCTTGCCCTCGCGACGCTCGTCGGCGAACCGGTCGCCGATGTGGATGTTGTAATCGATCCCCAGCCCGATGACGAGACTCATCAGCAGCGCCGTCAGCAACGTCAGCGGGATCGACAGGAGATACATTCCGCCGATCACCAGTCCGAGGACGAGCGCGATCGGCACGGCGACAATGAGTCCGAGCGTCGCACTCCCGTGCATGGCCCGGAACGCGACTGCCATCACCAGCGCGATCGCCGCCAGCGCGATCGTCATCGTCTGGAGGATCCCGCCGACGATCGCGTCCAGGACAGCCACGTTGACAGCCACCGACCCGACGGCGGTCGCCGTCCGGTCGCTGTCGCCCTCCATGCGATCCGCGCCGGCTTCGAGGTCAGCGACGGCCTGGTCGATATCCGCGAAGTCGGCGTCGAGTGCGACCCGGACGAGCATCGAACGGTACTCGCCGTCGGTCCGTTCGAGCACCTGGCCGGCGAGTTCGCTGTCGGCCTCGTAGAAGGCGTCGTAGACGGGCTTGAGATCGCGGTCGGGGATCCCGTCACCGTCAGTGTCGCGACTCTCGTCTTCGAAGACCGCTCTGAACGCCGGATCTCGCTGCGCTAGCGCCTGCATCGCCGTCACGGGCGAAGTGACGGCCCGGACGCCGGGCTGGTCGAGAAGCACGCCACGCTCGCTTATCGTCTCGACGCCGGCCTGGAGATCAGTCAGCGTGCCGTCGGCGGTCACGTCGCCCTCGATCAGTATGCGTTCGCGAAACGCGTCGTCGGCAGTAGCCGGCTGATAGACCGCCTGCACGTGGTTCAGTCGCTCGGCGACGGGATGAGTGTCCCAGCCGATCGGGTCCGGGAGGCTCTGTTTCCACTCCGCGACCTCGCCGTCCGGTTGCTGGAAGCTCTCCTCGTCGAGGTCGGTCCAGGCGACCGCACCGAGCGAACCGATCACGAGGGCGACGACCAGCACGATCGGCGCACCGCGGCGAGCGAGCGTGACCGTCCTCGACAGGGCCGGGCGCAGAAACCGGCCGTGTCCCAGCGCGCGCTTGTGTCGATCCCAGCCGAACCGTTCGAAGAGACCGTCGATACTGATCTTCAGCGCCGGGACGACGGTCACGAACAGCAACAGCGACGCGATCACGCCCAGCGTGATCGAGACGCCGAGATCGCGGATCTGTCCCAGCGGGTTGACGAGGTTCGACAGGAAGCCAATGGCCGCAGTGACCGTGACCAACACGAGTGCCGTCGCGACGAGTCTGACCCCACGGTTCATCGGCTCGCGGATCCCCCCGTCGCCCCGTGCGTCGCCCGCTCGCTGTCTGCTCGCCTCGCGTTGCTCACGGTAGCGGTTGAAGACGTGGAAGCCAAAGTCGATACTCAGCCCCGTCACAAGGACGACCGGAACGATGCTGACCAGCCCCGCAGCGACGCCGAGCCAGCCAAGCAGGCCGAACATCCACAGCACCGACAGCAGCACGCCGACCATCCCGACGACGATGTCGATGAGATCGCGATACGTGAACGCGAGCACGCCCAGGATCAACACCAGCGCGGCCGGCAGGACCAGCCAGACCATCTCGCCGAAGAAGTGACTGTTGTACTCGGCGTAGGCGAACTGGTTCAACACGAACAGTCCGCTGTCGGAATAGTCCTGTGCGGTCTCGTAGAGGGCCGCGTCGACGCGGTCGAAGACCCCTTCACTCCCCCCTGCTGCTCCGCTCGCGTTGAGGACGACCAGCAGCCGGCGGTCAGTCGCTGTCGTGTTCGAGGGATCGTGACCGTCGGGCAACAGCCGCAGCGCTTGCGGCTGGTTCGACAGCGTCGATTCGATCTGCGTCTCGACCGCGGCCGGGCTGGCGTCTTCGAGTGTGGCAATCTGCTCGTCGAGCGACGCCGCCGGATCGTCGGCGAGACCCACTGCGACCATGTTCGCGACGTCGGCGATCCCGTCGTCGTGGAGCACCGCTGCGACCGAGTCGTTGTTCAGTACGTCGCGCTGATACCGGAGCGTCTCCAGCAGTGACGTCTTCGAGAGCACGTCACCGTCTTCCTGGCGGACGTAGACCGTCGCGAGCGTCCGGTTGGAGTCCTCCTGAGACGTGTCGTAGTGCTCCGTGACGTAGTTCGCCTTCTGGACGCGATCGATGTCCTCGAACGCCGACGCGTCCGCCCCGGCCTGGCTCTCCGTGTCGAGCATCGGGATGCCGGCCAGCACGACCGCCGAAAGGAGGATCATTACCACCAGCGTGAGTCGATTGTGTTCCGTGACGAAATCGACCGCTCTCGTTAACCCCTCACGTATCATTCCTGTCAGGTCGTTCACTTGCCGGGTAGATATAACTCCTGTATGGACAAACAGCGATAGGTGTCTCAGAAGGGTTTATATACGCCTAGCCGGTCAGAGGATCGCTAGGCCAGGAAGACGTGTCGCGGCGTATCGTCCAGGATCTCCCGGCCCCACTGGACAGTCTCGCGGAAATCCTCCGACCGGAAGAAGGCCATCGCGTCGTCCCGGGAGTCCCACTGCGAGGCGATGAACATGTCGTTCGCGTCGTCATCGTTGACCAGCAGCGCGGTCTCGCGGTGGCCCTCCATCGCTTCGAGTTTCTCGCCGACGGTCCCGAAAGTCTCGACGAACTCCTCGCGGTACGCGGGCTTGACGGTGTAGAACATGCCCATCGTCCCGAAGCCGTCGCCCTCGCCGGCTTTCCGGACCACGCCGGGCACCGACTCCAGGTCGTCGCTCGCCCGCTGTGCGGCGGCCCGGTCTTCCCAGAGGCTGACGACGGCCGCGATCTCACCATCGGGATCGTCGTAGACGGCCGTCTTGACGTGGTCGTCGCCCGCGAAGGACGCACGGAGGTCCTCGACGACCGGCCGGAGGCGGTCGAGATCTGCCTCGGAGTAGACCACGAGCGCGTAGACGTCCTCGCCGTGGGGCTGGCCGGCGTAGATGTTCTGTTCAGCCAGCTGCGACCGGATGTCGTCGTCTTCGTCCGTGCCGGTCGGCGCAGACGTGCTCGCGTCGTCGGCGCCACCGGAGCCGGCCCACCCGCGCGCGCCGGTGTCGATCCCGTCGAGATCGGTCAGGAATCCCGAGGCCGTCTGGGCGGCGTCTTCGGTCGTCCAGAGGCTCGCCAGGTAGGTGTGGCCCCCGCTCGCGCGGACCGCGGTCGTGACGTGCGTGTCGTAGTGGTCGAAGTTCGAGGCCAGCCCCTCGACCTCCCCGGCGAGTTCGGCGGCGTCGCGGTCAGTCTCGAAGACGAGCGCGTACGTCCGCCCCGTGTAGTCCTCGCCTTCGTAGAGCCCGGCTTTGCCAAGTCGGGCATCCATCTCGTCGATGTCGGCGATGGCCTCGCTCCAGGAATCGGTCGTCGGCGGACGGCCGCTGCTGGCGCTGGGATGGTCGTCTCTCTCGTTGTCACCCTCGTCTGTGTCGCCGTGTGGATGGTCGCCGTCCCCAGATCCCTCCGGATGCCCGCTCTCGTCATGCCCGTGACCCTCAGCGGCGTCCTCGGGCGTCGCCGGCGGATGATCGTGTTCGGCGTGTTCGCTGACACCCTCCCAGGGCGTCGAAAGCGGTTCGCCGGCCAGCAGCGCGTCCAGGTCGGCGGGGTCGAAGCGTCGGCCGATCCAGAAGGGGCCGAACTCGGCGAACTTCGAAGAGGAGGGGTCGAACCGCATCTCGTAGAGCAGGTCCTTCACGTCGACCATGTCGTCGGCGTACAGCGTGACGCCCCACTCCCAGTCGTCCATGCCGATCGCGCCGGTGATCATCTGGGTGACCCGGCCGGCGTATTCGCGGCCGATGTCGCCGTGGGCGTCCATGTGCTCGGCGCGCTCCTCGAAGGGCAGATCGTACCAGTTGTACTCGAGGTCGCGGCGCTTGTCCATCGGGTAGAAACAGACGTGCTCTTTCTCGGGGATTTCGGGATACAGGCGCGAGCGCATGTACCGTGCCAGACCCGAATCGTCGTCGAGGTCGCCCTCGATGAACTCCCGGCCACGTTCGGAGTACCCGGAGGCTTCGGTCACCGAGACGAACGACCGGATCTGGTCGGTGAACGTCGCCAGCGCCGTGCGCTCGAAGCGCCGCTCCAGTTCGTCCAGGCCGGCCAGCGTCGGCCGCATGTGAACGATCATGAGATCGCCCTTGTGTCCGAGCATCGAGACGACCATCGAACCGCCTCCGTCAGCGTCCTCGACCGCCGTGACCGACTGGAGGAACTCGATCCCCTCCTCGATGGCCCGATCGCGCGTGCGCTGGGAGGCCTCGTCCCAGGCGGCCCAGTCGATCGTCCGAACGTCGTGTAGCACGTACCACCCCTCGGCCGTCGGCGGTGCGTCCCGTCGCTCCGTGGTCATAATCGTCCGGACTTAGGGCGAGAGCGTAAGGAACCTTGCCTTTCAGGAAAACGAGTTTACCTTCGAGAGGGGTATACAGCGGCTATCAGATCCCGCGCAAGTGGCTGAAGACGCAACGTGTGGTTCGTAGGTATGCCTACGACGAGCCTACTTCCCGAAGCCGCGCCCAGCGCAAGTTTCTGTGCGAGTTCCAGAAGCGCCACAGCAGCCGCGCTCTCCCGCGTGACGATTAAGCGTCTCGTACTCCGCTATCCGGACAAGATGCGAGAGGTTTCTCCATCCGGTGTCGTCCTTACTGATGGAAAACCGGCTAATAACAATATGGGGACGGAGTCTGTGTATCCCCTATGGCATACCAGGTAGATTGTAGCCAAGGGGACGATTTCATGATCAAGTCCGACGACGAGCAGGAGGTGATTGAGCACGTGAAAGAACACGCGAAGGAGAAACACGATATGGAACTGAGCGACGACGAGGCGCGCGAGATGATCCAGTAGGCCTACCGGAGTGCAAGAGCGGATGGCAGAAGCGGGCGAGTCAGCGTCAGCCGGCTCGTTCTCCAACATCTCCTCGTATCAGGAGGAGCCGCTAGAATCGCTCCTATTCTTTCAGGAAAGGAGCTGCGGGCCGAACAGCATCAGGATCAGGCTGACGCCCATGATCAGTCCGATCGAGATCGTAACTGTCCGGACGTGTCGGCGGTGGTTCAGCGGCGTCCGGGCGAGGATCGCCTCCGTGCTCGTCCGCAGGAGGTGCCCGCCGTCCAGCGGGAACGCCGGAATGCAGTTGAACAGCCCGAGGTTGAAGTTGATCCAGCCGGTCCAGAACAGCAGGTTCGCGAGCAGGAACACGCCGCCGCCGAGCGGTTCGAGCGGCCCCTGGACGACATAGAAGTTCGTGATCGGATCGAGGAAGCCGGCGAAATTAAAGCCCAGCGACGGTGCCGCGACGGCCGCGAAAGGCAACACCAGAAGCGTCACGGCGACGGTCGCGAGCGATCCCTGGCCGAGTCCGCCGAGCGCGCCGTCACCGGACAGCGCCGCCAGATAGGACTCGGCGGGGTACACCTGGATCCCGAAGTCGTTGACGACGAGCCCGCTGTAACCGGGCTGGACACCGAGCACGCCCAGGAGCGCGCCGCCGGTCCGGGTGTTCTCACCGAGCGTGACGTTGTACTGCTGGAGCGACCCGTCGACGTGCGCTTCGACCGCGACTGTCGTTCCGGGATCGAGATCGGCGAGCACGTCCTGCATCGTCTCGGCATCAGGCGTTCGAGTGCCGTCGACGCGGGTCACGACGGCCGGTTCGCCGGTCGGTGCACCGGCGTCCGCCAGCGGGCCGCCCTCGCTGACTGCGCTGGCGTAGGCACCGATCGGGCCGGTGGCGGTCGTGCCGTCGGCCGTCGTGAGCGTCGCGGTCGTCCGGTCGGCCATCGCGTCGGCGAACTCGGTTTCGATGCCGACAGTCGTACCGTTGACGGCGACGATCGTCGCGCCGGCGTCGATCGCGAGCGGTCCGTCAGCCAGGGCCCGGGTCACCAGCACTGATCGGTTCACCGTCACTGTCTCGCCGCTGTCGGTGCCCACGGTGACGCTGCGCTCGGTGTGGTTGGCCAGCACGGCGTCGATGTCGGCCGCCGACTCGACGTCAGTTCCTTCGACGGACGTGATGACGTCGCCGCCGCCGAGACCCGCCGATCGCGCGGGTGAATCCTGCATCGACCCGCCGACCGGGACGCCGCTCACGGCGGCGATCGACCCTGTCACCGGTCCGAACAGCAGGGCGAAGGCGACGACGGTGATCGCGAAGTTGTTGGTGACGCCGGCGGCGAACATCCGGCTCTGTGCGCCGCGACCGGCCTTCTTGCGATCTTCCTCGTCGGGTTCGACGAACGCGCCGAGCGGGACGATCGTCAGCAGCGCGACGCCCATCGATTCGATGTTGATGTCCTCGACGCGACAGAGCAGGCCGTGCCCGCCCTCGTGGACGACGAGTCCGACGAGCAATCCGAAGACGATCTCGGGAGCGGCCGACAGCGGCAGAAACTCGTTGACGCCGGGGATGACCAGGGCGTTCTGGGGCTCCTGGATCGCCGAGGCCGCCGGCTGGCGGAGGCTCTGATACGCCGATAGCAGGACCGTCAGGAACAGCCCGACGAGAAACACCAGCGCCATACCCAGCCCGAGATTGCCCCAGGCTCGCCAGAACCGCTCGTGTCGCGCCAGTCGGTCCAGAAACCGCTTGCCACGCTGGGTATGGATCGTCGTCAGCGGCCCGGAGACGTGGACGAACTCGGGGAGCACGCCACGCTGTCGGAGTCCCATCGCGACGACAGTATAGAGGAGCATCCCCGCGATCACCAGCGTCAGCGTCGAAACCATTACTCGGACCCTGGGGACACGTCGTCAAGAGGATTGTGACTGCTGGAGGAACAGCGCATCTCACACGTGGTCGTCCGGATCGTGGCGGTCGATCATGCGTTCGGCCTCGGTGGCGTAGCGCCGGCGAGTCCCGTCGTCGGTCACGGGTTCGAGTCGGTCGGATTCGACGTCCTTGGCCGCGGTCGGCGGACTCTTCATCAGCAGCGCCGTCGAGAGTTGCTGTGTCAGATGGCGCTGTCCGTTCGGCGTCGCGTAGACGAGCGTCACCAGGTCCTCGTCGTAGTAGTCGCGCTCGACCAGCCAGCACCGCACCGTCTCTGACATGGGCGAGCGTTGGGAGAGCACACGATTGTATCCTCCGGTCCCGTATCGTTTTCAGCCGGGCCGTCCTACAGTCAGACGATGAGTCGCTGGAGCGACCGGGTCGAGGAACTGCTTTACGACGGGGAAACGGTCGCCGAGCGCGTCGAGGTCGGGACTGCGGCGGTCGTCGTCACGAGCCACCGGGTGCTCGCGTTCACGCCCGAACGCGACGGGCCGAACTTCCAGCAGGCCGACCGACCGAACGTGACCGGCGTCTCGGTCGAATCGGGCGGCGACTCGACGTTTCTCCGGTACGCCGTTCGGGCGACGATTTACGGTCTCGTGTTGATCGTCGCGGGGCTGTTGTTGCCGCTCGACGCCATCCTCTCGGACGTCGCGATGCCGGAATCGACGGGGCAACTCGGGATCGGCGGCGTGCTGGGACTGTTCGAACAGCTCCTGTCGCTGCTTCGGAACCTCGACGAGTTCATGCAACTGGCCGGGGCCTTGCTGTTGCTGTTCGCGATCGTTCCGTTCGGGGTGTACCTCTGGTCGCGCGAACGATCGCTCGTGATCGACCTCGCCGAAGCGGACGAGTCGATCCGCCTCCCGGCCCCCGACTCGAACGGCGAGACGATCGCCGACGGGCTGGAACGCGCGATCCTGCCCGGGACCGATCACGAGGCCGGATAGCGAAATCCGTCGAGAGCGTACGTCCGACAGTATCAAACCGTCGTCGCCGCTAGAGCGGGGCGATGGACGCCGACGCGGTTCGTGACCGAGCCAGCGATCTCCCGCGGGAACCGGGCGTGTATCGGTTTCTCGATCGTGAGGGCGACGACGCGACGGTGCTGTACGTCGGCAAAGCGGTCGATCTGCGCGATCGGGTACGGTCCTACGCCGATCCGCGCGGCGAGCGCATCCGGCAGATGATCGAGCGCGCGGGCGCGATCGACACCGTCGTCACCGACACCGAGACCCAGGCGCTGTTGCTGGAGGCGAACCTGATCAAGCGCCACCAGCCCCGCTATAACGTCCGGCTGAAAGACGACAAGTCCTACCCGCTCGTCCAGCTCACGGACCACCCCGTCCCGCGGATCGAGATCACTCGCGACCCCGACGAGAACGCGACCGTCTACGGTCCGTTCACCGACAAGAGCCGCCTGGAGACGGTCCTCAAGGCCGTCCGGGAGACCTACGGACTGCGAGGGTGTTCGGATCACAAATACGCCGGCCGCGACCGCCCGTGTCTGGACTACGACATGGGGCTGTGCACCGCGCCGTGCACTGGCGAGATAAGCGAGACCGATTACCGCGCGGACTGTGAAGCCGTGCGGCGCTTTTTCGAGGGTGAGACCGGCGTCGTCGCGGACCCGATACGCCGGGAGATGGACGATGCCGCCCAGCAACAGGCGTTCGAGCGGGCTGCGAACCTCAGAGACCGTCTCGACGCGGTTGAGTCGCTGCACGCCGAGGGTAGCGACGCCGTTGCGACGCCCCGAAGCGAAGAGCGGACCGTCGACGTGCTCGGCGTCACCGTCGAAGGCGAAACGGCGACCGTCGCACGCCTGCAGAGCGTCGACGGCTCGCTGGTCGAGCGCGAGCGCCACCGCCTTGACGCCCCCCAGGGAGAGCACGCGGGCGCGGTGCTGGGCGCGTTCGTCGCCCAGTATTACGCCGAGCGCGAACTCCCGGACGTCCTGCTGTTGTCGGATCGACCCAGCGACGAGAAGGTGCGATCGTGGCTCGAAGGCGAGGGCGTCGACCTCAGAGTCCCCGGTGCGGGTCGAGAATCGACGCTGGTCGATCTGGCACTGAAAAACGCCCGCAGGCGCGGCGGCGATCGCGACGAAACGGCCGCGCTGGCCGATGCGCTCGGACTGGATCAGGTCGGGCGGATCGAGGGGTTCGACGTGAGTCACGCGCAGGGTCGATCAGTCGTCGGCAGCGACGTCGTCTTCGTCGACGGCAGTCCGGAGAAGGCCGACTACCGCCGGAAGAAGCTCCCGGATCGCAACGACGATTACGCCAACATGCGGTCGCTGGTCCGCTGGCGGGCCGAGCGAGCGATCGACGGCCGCGACGACCGACCCGACCCGGATTTGCTGTTGATCGACGGCGGCGAGGGGCAACTCGGTGCGGCACGCGACGCACTGGCGGAAACCGGCTGGGACGTGCCGGCGATCGCGCTTGCCAAATCCGAAGAACTGGTCGTCACGCCCGAGGGCGTCGAGCGCTGGCCCGACGACGCGCCCCACCTCCACCTGCTCCAGCGGGTGCGCGATGAGGCCCATCGCTTCGCCGTCCAGTATCATCAGACGCTCAGAGACGACGTCTCGACGCCGCTTGACGACGTACCGGGCGTCGGCCCGGAAACGCGCAAACGACTGCTCGGCCATTTCGGCAGCGTCGAGGCGATCCGTGACGCCACGCTCGAAGAACTGCAGGCCGTCGAGGGCATCGGTGAGACGACGGCCGAATCGATCCGGACAGCTCTTTGATCGGATGGGGTGATTCTGACGTCACTCAGAGCGGGCAGAGCGGTTAGATCGATCTGGAGATGCGTTTATCACTTCGCAAAAAGTTCCGGCGTGGAGCCACACACCGGCGGATCTCGTCCAGTGCGTCGCTTCTGGCGTTCGGATCACGGATGGCTATCTCGCCGACACCTGGGGGGATGTGGAAACAATCGTTCGAGATGGCCGGTCGCGACTGGACGTGATCCACTGAATGAGGCACCCGGACGACTCTTAATCCCCTGTCAGCGTTTTCGCAACGCGAAGCAACCTGCCCGGCGAGAGCCGGCGATCGGAAACGAACAAGCCTTTTGTGACTGCCCGCGAGAGCTACGTGTAGTGCCAGACGACGACCGGAGCATCGAAGAGATCCTGGATACGATCGGGGACCAGCACGCTCGGCGCGTCCTCGCGGCGGTCAGCCGCGAACCAAAGTCCGCGAAAGAACTGAGCGAGGAGTGTGACCTCTCGTTGCCGACGGTCTACCGTCGCATCGAAATGCTCGAAGAGTACGATCTGGTTACCGACCGGACGCTGGTCGCCGAGGACGGCAACCACTACAAGGTCTTCGAATCGAACTTCGAGAGCACTGTCATCTCGCTCGAAGACGACGAGTATCGCGTCCAGATCTATCGGACCGAGAACCTTCCGGATCGCTTCAGCCAGCTCTGGGACGAGCTCGGCGCAGAGTGATCGGTTCCCCATAGCAGTCCGCGTTCGTGCAGTCGGGTCGTCATTTCTGTACAGCCGCCACGGAGGGCGATGAAAATACCTTAGTAGGTCTCTACCCCACGAGAGCATATGTCGGACCTCACCGTGTGGGCCGCGCGGGGTACATTGATCCTCCTCCGACTGGCGTTGTTCGGTCTGTCACTCGGGCTGACAGTGATCAGTTTTCAGGCCTACCGCGCACAACAGACCGAACGACTCCAGTACGCGTTCATCGGATTCGCGTTCATCAGCATGGGCGTGGCCGTGAGCAACGTCGTCACCCAGATCGGATGGGTCGCGGAGACAGTCGAACTCGTCCGGATCTTCTTTCAGGCCGCCGAGACGATCCCCTTCATCGTCGGGTTTGCGATGCTATATCTCTCGCTGTATCGGTGACTCGTTCGAATACATCGAAACTAATATATTAGTGCTCTGAGGTTGCGCATGTAACGGGGTGCGGGAGCATGCCAGAATGCCAGAACTGTGGTTCGTTCGTGACCGAAGCGTACGCTCGAGTGTTTACGCCGCGTGGGGTGGACAATCCACGTGTCTGTCCGGAGTGTGAAGACAAGCTCCGAGACGGTGCCGAGATACGGGAGGCGCGGTCGCCACGGCATTCCTGATCGAAGTCACGTTGTTTATGAGGGACAAGCCCGTCTCTAGTGTCGATGACTGACGCGAATCCCCAGATTGTCCGTCTGTTCGGCGGACCGGGGAGCGGGAAGACCACCGCGTTACTCGACCGCGTCGAGGAGTTGCTCGAAAACGACGACATCGACGTTCGAGACGTGCTGGTGGTCTCCTATACCCGTGCGGCCGCAGCGGAGATCCGAGATCGACTCGCGGAACGCCTTGACGTCTCACCGCGTGCGCTGAAAGGCAACGTGAGCACGATGCACGCCAAAGCCTACGAGTTGTTGAACCTCTCGCGAGGCGACGTCGTCGGCGAGAGCGACAAACAGGAGTTCTGTGAGAGCTACGGACTGGAGTTCGAGGACGAATACGAAGGGTCGCGACGGCGGTCGGCCCGGTCGACGACGATGGGTAACAAGATCATCGCGACCAGCCAGTGGCTCCAGCGGACTCGCCGGGAGGTCGCCGACTGGTACGACGTCCCCTTCCAGTGGAACGAGGAAAACGTCCGTCTCCCGCCGGAGATCGACGACAACGCCCAGACGGGCAACAAGTACACGCCGACCTGGCCGAGCGACGACGATCGGATCGACGTCCCCGAAGCGATCCGCGCCTGGCGCTCCTACAAGGGCGAACAGGGGCTGGTCGGTTTCGCCGACATGCTCGAACGGGTCAAACAGCGCTCGTTGCTACCGAACGTCGATTACCTGATCATCGACGAGTTCCAGGACATCACGACCCTGCAGTACGACGTCTACGAGGAGTGGAAGCCCCACATGAAGAAGGTCCTGATCGCCGGCGACGACGACCAGGTCGTTTACGCCTGGCAGGGAGCCGACCCGGATCTGCTGCTCGACGAGGACGTCACCGACGACGAGATTCTGCCCAATTCCTATCGCCTGCCTTCGCGGATCCTCAACGTCGTCAATAGGGAGGTCAGCCACATCGACAAGCGCCAGGAGAAAGACCTCAATCCCCGCAAAGAGGGCGGGACCGTCGAGGCCGTCTCCAGTCCCTCGATGCTCGATCTGGTTCGCAACGTCAAAGCGACCATCGAAGAGGACGAAGACGGGACGGCGATGGTACTGTTCCGGGCGCGCTACCAGATGTTCCAGTTCATCGATGAGTTCATCGGCGAGGGAATCCCTTTCAAGTGTCTGACCGACCAGCGGATGTGGACAGATCGGCTCACACAGTACGTCCGGGGGATCGAGAACCTCGCTGCCGGCGAGCAACTGACGGCGCTGCAGGCCCGGCGGCTGGCGGACATGTTGGCCGACTCTGCGTTCGGCACCGGCGAGCGCGACGATCTGTTCGACGCGATCGACGATATCACCGAGGACGAGGACATAGACGACCTCCAGGAAATATACGTCGAACCCGACCTGATCGAAGACCACGCGCCCTTCGCGCCCGATCCAGTCGCGGCGGCCGACATGCTCCGGAAAGTCACGAGTTTCCAGGAGCGAAGCGTCGACGCGTACTTCGGCGGCGACTACGAGGGGATGGCGCCGGATCGGCTGCGGCTCGGCACGATCCACTCCGCGAAGGGCCGCGAAGCGGATCACGTCTTCGTCGCGACCGACCTCACCGAGAAGGTCGTCGAGCAGATGGCCGCGACGGTCGAACAGGAAGGCATCGACGTCCCGGGTGTCGACGAATTTACCAAGCACACCTCGCCGGTGCCGACGCTGACGGACAACGAGCGGCGGGTCTTCTACGTCGGGATGTCCCGGGCTCGCGAGCGGCTGGTCATCCTGGAGAACCTCGTCGACGGTGCGCCGACGCTGCCGGTCGACGTGCTACTCAACAACGAGCCGGCCGACGTCGACCTCGAAGAGTTGCTCGCCGAGGCCCAGGGGATCGCCCCGGCGCAGTGATCGGTTCCGGACATCTCGGTGTGACGGTCGTTCGGACAGGCGCGTCCCGCAGAGTATTTTGGCCTCGATTCGACCCGAAGCGGTGCGTTCACTCTACAGGCTCGAAGCGGTGGCGCACGACTTCGCTGTCATCGTCCCACTCGAAGTCGTCGTGAGCACGCCGGAGCCGTTCCCGGTAGTGTTCGAGATCGGGCGATCCCTCCCGCTGTGCGTCCTCGTCGGTCAGATCCCCGAGCGTCCGCTCGGTGACGTCGTTGACTTCGAACGTCGTACCGTCGATCTCGAAGGTATCACCCTCCTCGGCGTAGGCCTGCCCGCGGTGGAGCTGGGTTATCTTGCCGCTGGAGACTTTCTCGAGCAAGTGCCCTCCGGGGAGGATCTCCTCGGCGTCTCTGTGAGCCATATCTCCATTCGGCGTCGGAGGGTCAAAAACGCCAGCTTCGGGTAGGGCACAGAGTCCGCGAGACAGAAGAGCGATTACGGTCGGAGGGTCTCTGCCTCCGCGACGAACTCGCCAGCGATGCGCTCGGCCTGGAACGTATCGACGACGAACTCGCCGTTGTCCCGACGCATCGCCCGCAACTCCGACTCGGAGGTGGCGTCGACGATTTCGGGGAGTTCAGAGTAATGATCGATCGTCAGGACGTGGTCCTCCATGATAGGGTTGACTACGTCCTCGTAAACGATCGGGACCGCCCCGAACAGCATCGGTTCGATCTGCGTGTAGTTGATCACGTGGGACCATCCGGGGGCGCTCTGGAGGTCGACCACGAACCGCGCCTGCCGGTAATGGTCCCACAGGTCTTCGACGGGCGTCACGCCCACGAACTGCATCCTGTGCTCTAGCGCCTGCTCCCAGATGTCGCCGTACTCGGGGTCCTCGGCGCTTGTGAGACGGTAATACTCCTCGGTCAGCTCGCTGTGGACGATGACGTCGTGGTTGAGGTTCGGGACTTCGCGGATCAGGTGGTCGACGTTCTTTCGGGGCTTGATCTGTGATGCCGAGACGATCAGGCGCTGTTTGTCCTCGACGATATCCATGCGGGCCGTATCGAGGGGATGACGAATCAGGACCGTTGGTGCGGGGAGGTTTTCGAGACTCCGCTCGACCGGCTCCTGGGGTGCGACGAGTCGGTCGACGTCGTCGATGACCTCCAGAATCCACTCCCGATCAGTCTCCCACCAGATGTCGTGCATGACCGCGAAGACGACCTCGTCGCGCAATTGGTGATAAAGATCCATCCACCACCGACCGTACTCGTCCTCTTTCCAGTACTGAGGGACGGAGTCAGTGAAAACGTAGAGATCGTACCCCCCGGGTACGTTGCCACCCCACTCGTCCCAGAATAGAGACTCGTCGACGAATACGGAATCAACGTGGTCCTCGGGTCGGTTCGCGAATCCCGTAGCCAACTCCTCCACGTATCGTTTCGCTCCACAGATGGAGCCGATGTTCCAGGTGAGCAGCATGACATTCATAGCTAGTGTAGGCCCCCGATGCTGACCCCCAAGCCACGTTCCTGAACGCCCGCGAAGACCTCGTCACCGGACTGGATAGGTGATCGGTGAGTCTCTCCTTCATGGTCTATCATAATAGACCATAGCGTTTTCGGAGGGACGGGAAAATAGCCGCCAGTGCAGCCGCTCTCACTTGGTGCGTCAATAAAACGGAATCGCGATAAAGCGATAGTGCGAAATCTACTGTCGGACGACGTTAGTCGCGCGCGGACCCTTGGGGGCCTGTTCGATGTCGAATTCGATCTCCTGTCCTTCCTCGAGGTCCGGGCCGCCAACGTCTTCCATGTGGAAGAAAACGTCCTCGTCCGCGTCCTCAGTCTCGATAAAGCCGTAACCGCCTGTGTCGTTGAAGAAGTCAACCGTACCGTTTGCCATTGCAATCATTCAGAAGGGAGGGGGATATGTAAGGCTTCCGAGAGTCCCGTTACCACGGCCCCCGAGAGACGCACTCTCCCCGGACGCTCGTCGCCGGAGCCGGATCGACCGGGCCGTCGTCTGCCATCCGTCTGACGGTGATGGGAACCCGACTCCCGTCCGGTAGTTTCACTTTCAGTCCGCTTCCCCGGCGTTTATATTCGATCGCGACGCATCTGAGGATGCTGTCACACGTTCCATCCTCCTCCCTCACACCTAACTGGCCAGCGGCGCAACTATCGAGTATGCTGTCGTTTGCCGACGTACTCGCTGCGCGCGATCGGGTCGCCGAGACCGCCCGGCACACGCCGCTGGAATACTCACATACGTTCTCTGCGATGACCGGTTCGGAGGTCCACCTGAAGCTGGAGACCTTCCAGCGGACGGGCGCGTTCAAAATCCGCGGGGCGACCAACCGGATCGCGACGCTGAGCGACGCCGAAAGAGCGGCCGGAGTCGTCACCGCCAGCGCCGGCAACCACGCCCAGGGAGTCGCGCTTTCAGCCACGCGGATGGGCGTCGACGCGAAGATCGTCATGCCCGAGCACGCTCCGGTCTCAAAGGTCGAGGCGACCAGGAGCTACGGCGGCGAGGTTGTCCTCTACGGGGAAGACTACGACGCCGCGGCCGAGCGCGCCCACGAGATCGAACGCGAGGAGGGGCGCACGTACGTCCACGCCTTCGACGACGAGATGGTAATGGCCGGGCAGGGCACCATCGGTCTGGAGATCTACGAGGACCTACCGGAGGTCGAGACGGTCGTCGTGCCGATCGGTGGCGGCGGACTGATCTCCGGGATCGCGACGGCCCTCAAGGGCAGAGACGAGGACGTCCGGGTGATCGGCGTCCAGGCGGAGGGGGCTGCAAGCGCCCCCGCGTCGCTGGAAAAAGGCGAGATCGTCGAACGGGATAGCGTCGAGACGATCGCAGACGGGATCGCCACCCGGAAGATCGGCGAGCGGACCTTCGAGGTGATCCGCGAGCGCGTCGACGAGGTCGTCACGGTCACCGACTCGGAGATCGCCGTCGCGCTGACGAAACTCCTCGAACGCTCGAAGACCCTCGTCGAGGGGGCGGGCGCAGTCCCGCTTGCGGCGCTTCTGGCCGAGCGATTCGACTACGAGGACGACGAGGTCATCGTCCCGGCGCTCTGTGGCGGGAACATCGATCTGAACGTCCTGACGACGGTGATCATGCGCGGACTCATAGAAACCGGGCGGTATCTCCGACTGCGGACCGTCCTCAAGGATCGGCCCGGAGAACTCGAACGACTGGTCGAGATTATCTCCGAACAGGGGGCGAACATCTACGCCATCGAGCACGACCGGGCCGCCCGGGACATCGCGCTGAACGACGCCGAGGTCGAACTCGACCTGGAGACGAAAGGACCCGACCACGTCGAGGCGTTGATCGAGTCCCTGGAGGCAAGCGGATACGAGATCGAGGTCCTGGTCTGATGGCGCTGTCCGGACTCGACGGCACGGCTCTCCTCGGCGAGTCCGTAGCCGGAGTTGAGCAGGGCCCGACGGCATAGCTGGTCTAGGCGGACCGAAGGAACCAGGTATCTCCGTCCCCGACATCAGGGTAATGACTGTGCGCGAATCCGAGGTGCTCGACGTCGAGCGCATCCGGGAAGACTTCCCCGTACTGGAGCGTGAGTTCGACGGCACGCCGCTGGTGTATCTCGACAACGCGGCGACGACTCAGACGCCGACGCAGGTCATCGACGCCATCCGCGACTACTACCTGGAGTACAACGCCAACGTCCACCGCGGGCTCCACCAGCTCAGCCAGGAAGCTTCGATCGCCTACGAACAGGCCCACGACCGCGTCGCCGAGTTCATCGGCGCGGCGGGACGCGAGGAGATCGTCTTCACGAAGAACACCACCGAGAGCGAGAACCTCGTCGCCTACGCCTGGGGGCTGCGCGAACTCGGACCGGGCGATACGGTCGTCCTCACGGAGATGGAACATCACGCTTCGCTGGTCACCTGGCAGCAGATCGGCGAACGAACCGGCGCGGACGTCGAGTACATCCGGATCGACGAGGACGGCCACCTCGACATGGATCACGCTCGCGAGGTGATCGACGACGACACCGCCATGCTGTCGGCGCTGCACGTCTCGAACACGCTCGGGACGATCAACCCCGTCGCCGATCTCGTTGATCTGGCCCACGATCACGACGCGCTGGCGTTCATTGACGGCGCGCAGGCGGTCCCGAACCGCCCGGTCGACGTGGAAGCCATCGACGCCGACTTCTACGCCTTCTCGGGCCACAAGATGGCTGGCCCGACCGGGATCGGCGTTCTCTACGGAAAGCAGCACCTCCTCGACTCGATGGAGCCGTTCCTCTACGGCGGCGACATGATCGAGAAAGTCACCTTCGAGGGATCACGCTGGAACGAACTCCCCTGGAAGTTCGAGGCCGGCACGCCGCCGATCGCCCAGGGAATTGCCCTTGCGGAGGCGTGTGACTACCTCGAAGACATCGGGATGGACCGGGTCGCCCGCCACGAGAACGAGCTGGCCCAGTACACGCTCGAACGCTTCGCCGAGTTCGATGACATCGAGGTGTTCGGCCCGCCCGCCGGCGAGGAGCGCGGCGGTCTGGTCTCGTTCAACCTCGAATCCGTGCACGCCCACGACCTCTCCTCGATCTTCAACGACTACGCCGTCGCGATCCGGGCCGGCGACCACTGCACCCAGCCGCTACACGACAAACTCGGCGTTGCCGCGACCGCGCGGGCGTCGTTCTACGTCTACAACACGCGCGAAGAGATCGACGTGCTAGTCGAGGCCATCGACGACGCGCGGGATCTATTTGCCTGATTTCGACGGAATATCAAGATCCGCCGTCGGCGCGCGGGACGGACAGCGTCACGGCTACACCGCCGAGCGAGCTACTGGCTACCGAGAGTTGCCCGTCGGCTTTCTCGACGACCAGGCGAACGAGCCAGAGACCGACTCCCTCCGAGTGAGTGAGGACGTCCTCTACGTCGCCCTCGACGGCGGTCCGCTCGCCGTCAGGGAGGCCCGGGCCGTCGTCCTCGACCGTCACCTTGACCGTCTCGCTGTCGGCCCGGAGCGAGACCACGACGGTGGCGTCCGGTCCGCCGTGTACGATCGCGTTTTCCAGCAGTTCGGAGACCGCGAACCCCATCCGTGCCGGGACGAGCGTCGTCATGTGCTCGGGGCTATCGAACTCGATCGAGGCGTCCGGATACGCGGACTGATACTGGGAGCATATCTCGGCGATCGCCTTCGCGAGGTCCTGTTCGACGCGTTGGCCGGCCGACTGCGCGGAAATGCCACGCAGGAGGCTCGCCTTCTCGGCCAGGGTCGCCAATCGGTCGGCCTTGCGTTCGACGACCGTGAGATGTGGTTCGACCTCTCCGGCTTCGCGGGCCGCCTCCGTTCGGCCGCCGATGACCGTTGCGATATTGCGCAGGTTGTGTCTGACGATCCGGTGGAAGATGCTCAGCTCGCGGGTCTGCTGTCGCAGTCGCTCCGCTGTCTCGCGCTGGCGCTGCTGGGCACGGGCACTCAACCAGTAGACGAGCGCCCCCGAGACGACGACGAACAGGCCGCCCTTGGCGGCCTCGACGCGAAACCGGGTCTCGGGATCCGAGACGAACGCGTAGACGACCATATCCGAAAACAGGATCCACAGCACTCCGAACGTGAGATAAACGCCAGCGATCCGTCTCGGTGTCAGCTCAGGCATCGACGGCGTTGGAGGATCATCGAGCGAGGCCATCGGGCATGCGTCGGTCGGCGCTACGGAGGGGTAACGCATATGCGTGGGGGTCAAATCCCCGCAACAAAATACTGCTGGCCGTGGGTTCGGACAGATGTTTGGGGTTCCGGATGTTTTGAGAATAGTACAGACAGCACATGATAGACTATGGGAACGTGTAGCGCGGAAACGACAATGTTTTTCCGCCGAGGTTGATTGCAGTACAATATGTCCGACGACCTCAAGAAGGGGCTCGAAGGCGTCCTCGTCGCCGAGTCGGAACTCAGCTACATCGACGGCGACGAGGGACGGCTCGTCTATCGCGGGTACGAGATCGGAGACCTGGCGGCGCAGGCCAGTTTCGAAGAAGTGCTCTATTTGCTCTGGCACGGTAAGTTGCCGATAGCATCGGAACTCGCGACTTTCGAGGAGGAACTGGCCGCGAACCGGACCGTCCACGACGACGTTCTCGAGACGGTGCGGCGACTGGCCGAGGCCGACGCGAACCCGATGGCAGCACTCCGAACGGCGACATCGATGCTGTCGGCCTACGACGAGGAAGACGGCGAGCCCGGCACGCGGGCAGAAGACCTGGCGAAGGGCCAGCGGATCACTGCCAAGATGCCGACGATCGTGGCAGCGTTCAAGCGGATGCGTGACGGAGACGAGCCGGTCGCGCCTCGGGAGGACCTCGATCACGCCGCGAATTTCCTGTATATGCTCAACGGCGAGGTCCCCGACGACAAGCTCGCCGAGATCTTCGACATGGCGCTGGTGTTGCACGTCGATCACGGGATCAACGCCTCGACGTTCGCCGCGATGGTCACGGCCTCGACGCTGTCGGACATCTACAGCTCGGTCACGAGCGCTATCGGGACGCTGAAAGGCGGCCTCCACGGCGGTGCGAACCAGAACGTCATGGCGATGCTCAAGGAGATCGACGAGAGCGAACTGAGCGTCGTCGAGTGGACTCGCAACGCCCTGGAGGAGGGCAAGCGGATTCCCGGGTTCGGGCATCGAGTCTACGACGTGAAGGACCCGCGAGCGGCGATCCTCGGCGATCAATCCCGAGAGCTGGGCAACGCCTCCGGCGAGCTCAAGTGGTTCTCCTACAGCCAGGTGATCGAGGAGTTCATGCAGCAAGAAACGGGGATCGCTCCGAACGTGGACTTCTATTCGGCCTCGACGTACTACCAGATGGGAATCCCGATCGATTTGTTCACGCCGATCTTCGCGCTGAGTCGCGTCGGCGGCTGGATCGCACACGTCCTGGAGTATCAGGCGGACAACCGCCTCATCCGGCCGCGGTCACGATACGTGGGGCCGACCGATCAGAAGTTCGTCCCGATCGAGCAGCGGGAGTGACAGCACTCAGCAGCGAGTTCGGACAGACACGGAGTCAGCAGACGACAAGTCCCAGAAATCACCGGCGACGAGAGGCTTTTCCGCAGCGACCCCGTTACTACGGGCAATGCCGCCGGAGGGGCCAGAGCCGCCAGTCGATCGTGAGTCACCGGTCGGTGAGCCGGTCATCAGGGGCGATCCCGAACTGACCGGCCAGCGGCCGAACGAGGCCGTACAGTTCGATCCCGACGATCCCGAGAGCGTCGCCCGCGCTGCCGAGACAGTCGAAGCATTCGCCGGAAATACGGCCGGAGACGCGGACAACGTCTACGTGTTACGGGGAGCCGCCGCCTGTGCGGCGCTGGTCCGCGGCGAGGGGTCCTACAAGGCGGCCGCCGAGCGCGCCGGCGGGGAGGCGACAGTCGCGTTCATCCGCAAGTGGTCGCGGGTACACGACCTCCCGCAGGCGATCCGTCGGCACGTCGCCCGCGGCGAGATCGCGCCGACGGCGGCCAAGCACATCGCTCGCGTCTCCGGCACGGCACGCTATTTGCTGGCCTGGGCCACACTCGATCACGACCTGACTGTCAGAGAGGTTCGATCGATCGCCAGCCGGGTCAACGACGGCGAGAACGTCGCCGAGGCGCTCGAGGCGGAAACCGATGGGCGTCTCGGCCGACTCACGATCGATCTCCCGGTCGATTCGTATCTCTGTCTCCGCCGGCAGTCGTCACTGGCGAACGCCGAGCCGGGGGCGTTTCTGGCCGACGCCATCGAGTACGACGACCCGTCGTGTTGACGCTGGTAAGGGCTCGACCGTCTGTGACAGACAGTAGATCCAGAATCGACACGACGACCAATCGTAAGGTCTTAAGCGATCACCGCCCGACCTGTAGGTGAGGGCCGGTAGCTCAGTTAGGCAGAGCGTCTGGCTTTTAACCAGACGGTCATGGGTTCAATTCCCATCCGGCCCGCTTCTGCGAGAAACGGACGTGACGAGCGAAGCGGCCAGGGAATTGAACCCTCGGAGTCGCAGCCCCGGAACGGCGCGAAGCGCCGCATGCCCGGAACGTCTCCATCCGGTTCAATTCCCATCCGGTCCGTAGTTCGAATCTCGCGGGCATCGAGATATCGACCAGGGGCAGGCAGGTCCGCCGACGCTCATACTGCCGGCTGTAACATTTCGAAATAATTCGCCACTCTGGGGTGGCGAATATCTGTACGAACGTACAGCCGGCAGTATCAGGCCGACTGGCGACCATCGCCGTCGGGCGGCAAGTGCGTTTGTCCTTCCATCGAGTAGAGATACGTCACGGCCAGTAGCGCCGAGACAACGATGGGGAGGAAGGTGAAGAGAGCTGCAATGGGACTGATAGAGACTGTCTCACCGGCCATTAGCACGAGCGTCATCACGCCGATCGGGGCTGCGAGCGTCGCGCCGAGGACCAAGACGACGCCAGCGAAGACGTAGCCCCAGGGCCGTTCCTGGTATAGCCACGCCGCGGCAACGATAATCGACGGAACGACGATTCCGAGGTCGATGACGTGGCTCGCCATCGCCTGCGGGCCCGCCTCCTCGATGAGTGGCGGCGTCGTGCCACTGAGCAGCGGGGGCACGATGTCCGACAGCCAGAGCGTCGCGAGGCCGACTCCGATGACGGCCAGTGCTCCGCTGTACAGCGACGGGTTGATACGCCCCCCCAGGGCCTGATGGATAGTGTTGACGTCGGTTGTTACCAAACCACTAACGAACGTGAACAGTGAGAGTCCGGCCAGCACGATATACACCAGAAAGAGCTCGTTGAACGGGATCTGGATCGAGATGCTAAACCACATGTATGTCATGTACGCCAGGCCACCGAGCCAGACGATACGACCGCGTGGCGAGTTCCGCACTGCATACCGGAGTCCAGCCGCAACGACGGGGATGCCGACGACGAGGATGGTGATGTCCTGCACTTGGTACGATTCGACGAGTTCTGGCGCAGCCTGGTAGTGGCCAGGGCGAAACACCCCCAGTAGTGAGGAAATGGCTGCGAGAACGAGAATGACGAGCGTCGAGATGATCTGCGATCGGTGGAGGTGACTGTGCATCGTATTCACCGAGTTGATAGGCTAACAGACACGATAATCTATGCTGGTGGTTCCTTCCGAGCGAGAACCGATGGTTCTGATACTGCCGGCTGTAACATTTCGAAATAATTCGCCACCCCGGGGTGGCGAATATCTGTACGAACGTACAGCCGGCAGTATGAGGAGGTATGAGAGACAAGTACTCTCACTTCGGTCAGTGAGGTAAGCGGATCGTATCAGTGGAGGGGGTCAACAGAGCCGTCTTTTTGCGTGCGTAGCCGTAAATACGGGTATGAAAGCCAGCGACTCGCCGGCGGGGACCGCTCGCTACAAATTCCGGGTCAGGTTCCGGATCGAGCCCTCACTGGCGGAGGTGTCGGTCGACCCGGCGGAGTTCGAGACGACGCTGTACCGGTCGGCGGATCCGCCGGGCGAGGCCGGCTGGCTCTTCTTCCGCGATCACCTCTGGCGCGGCGACCTCGGGGACGAGACGTACTTGCAGGAGGTCGCCGAGGACGCACTCGGCGTGCCCGTCGTATCGGTTTCGTTCAGCGAACTGCAGACGGACCAGGCGTATCTCGACGCACTCCGGAACGAGATCGGCGGCCAACTCGATGAGTTCAGAGCCGAGACGGTCGACGAGGCACTCAAGAAGTATCTCGGGAGCTCGATCCACGTCGTTTCTCGGGGCGAGTGATAGTGGTTGCTGTAAGTCTGTTCCGGGTTGACCGCACGCCATCGTGCGGTCACACCGGTAAATCGTTACAGCAACCACTATGAGTGATCGCTGTGACTCGGTCACGACTCGGGCGAGTCACGTCCCATCCAGTATGCGCCCATGGGCGTCTATCTCTCCGTTTCGAATCCGGGTGCTACTGATGCGTTCGCCGTCTTCAGCGATGACGAACGGTGGGGTGTGGATTTCGAGCGGCCGGAGACCCGTCTCCACGCGTTGTTGATTGAGTTCGTATGCGCGGCGCTGTGCTTTCGCTTCCGGCGAAACGACGAGCGCATCGAGATCCTCACGCGTCGCGGCCGGGCCGTGCGTGTCCTCCAGCCGGATGATCTCGTAGGTGGCAGTGTAGGCGTCGTCCATGCGGTCGAGTTCGGCATCGAGATTCTCCCGCCGTTGCTCGAAAGAACCGAGCGTTTCTGCGTGGGCGGGGTCACTCCGCGTCTGTGTGGTGAGCGACGACGACGTGAGGGCGACGATAACGCGTCCGTCCCCGTTGCTATCGGAGCTAGCGGTCTGGAACGCCTTGTGCAAGAGCGCGCGGTGACCGTTGTGAATCGGTGTGAACGTCCCGGCAACGATCACGGTCCGTTCGGACTGTGCCATACCTAGCAACGATCACCGACTGCCGTATATACACGGGTCAGCTACCAACGAGGGTCAGACACTCCTTCCCGCTGGCTCAGTCATGCCGGAAGCACCGCTGGCCGGTCAGTACCATCGTCATGTCCAGTTCGTCGGCCTTCTCGATGACGTCGTCGTCGTTGACCGATCCGCCGGGCTGGATAACTGCCTCGATCCCGGCCTCGGCGGCAGCCTCGATCCCATCCGGGAACGGGAAGAAGGCGTCGCTAGCCATCACCGCTCCGTCAGCGTCCTTGCCCTCGGCGTCGCTGTCGGCTTTCATCTTCGCGATCTCGACGGCGTCGACACGCGAGACCTGGCCGGCCCCGACCCCGACGGTTTCAGTACCTTTCGCGAAGAGGATCGCGTTCGATTTGACGTGTTTGATCGTCTGCCAGGCGAACAGCATCGACTCGATCTGCTCGTCGGTCGGTTCGCGCTCGGTGACGACCTCCAGGTCGTCAGGATCCAGCGACTGCAGATCCCGCTCCTGGACCAGTCGCCCGCCGACCAGGTCCTTCTCGGTCAGCGTCTCGGTGGCCTCGAACTGCTCGCTCACGTCCAGCACCCGGAGGTTGTCCTTCTCGAAGAGGACCTCCAGCGCCTCCTCGGTGTATCCCGGCGCGACGACGACCTCCTTGAACGACTCGACGATCTGCTCTGCAGTGGCAGCGTCACACTCCCGATTCAGCGCGACGATCCCGCCGAAGGCGCTCTTGGGGTCCGTCGAGAGCGCGTCGGCGTAAGCCTGCGAGATCGAATCGGCGACCGCCGTACCCGCGGGATTGGTATGCTTGATGACCGCACAGGCCGGCTCGTCGAACTCCTTGACGATGTTCAGCGCGGCGTCGGCGTCGTTGTAGTTGTTGTAACCCATGCCCTTCGCGCCCTCGTTGAGCTGCGGTGCCGAGACGACGCTGGCCTCCTCGCAGGTGCTGTCGGCGTACAGCGCGGCGTCCTGATGGGGGTTCTCGCCGTAGCGCAGGTCCGCGACCCGATCCTCGCTGGTCACGCGCCGCGCCGGGAACTGCCCACCGTCGTCGCCCTCGACGTGGACGACGTCGTTCTCGTCGTCGACGGTCACCCGATCCTCGGCGAACCACTTCACTGCACGCGGGTAGGCCGCGAACTCACCCTGATAGAGGACGCGCTCTTTGAGGTCGTCGGCGTCGTCGCCCTCGAAGACGGGGATCGGTTCCTGTGTGACGATCGGTCCGCCGTCGACGGTCTCGTCGACGACGTGGACTGTGCAGCCGGTCTGCTTGACCCCCGCTTCCAGTACCTGCTCGTGGGCGTCCATCCCGGGGAAAGCGGGCAACAGCGAGGGGTGGACGTTGAGGATCGTCGGCTGGCTCTCGACGAACTCCTCGGTGAGGATCCGCATGTACCCGTCCAGACAGACGAGTTCGAAGTCGTACTCGGCCAGCGCGTCCTCGACGCGCCGTTCGTGCTCGCGACGAGGTTCGTCCTCGTCTCTGGGGACGACCTCGGTCGGAATGCCACGTTCCCGGGCCGCCTCGAGGATCGGTGCGTCCGCATCGTTCGAAAGCACGACGGCGAACTCGGCACCACCCGGAGCGTGGTCGGCGATGTTCAGCAGGTTTCGGCCGCGATTGGAAGCCATACCGGCGAGTTTCATATCCAGAGGCGCGCGGGCAGCGCGCAAAGTAGTTGCGGAATCGTCGAAACGGGACCGCGGAATCGCTGAAAACAGGTGCGTGCCCTCCCCTCCGAAATGGTCGGTTCCCAAACTGGTTTGGCACACAGTATATCACGGTAGCGACAGTAGTTGTGTACTGGAACCATGTCACAGATTGTACCGACCGTCGTCATGCAAGTCACCCAGCAGGACATGTTCGAGCACGTGCTGAACGATCCGCTCCTCGGGAGTTCGATCTACGCCAACATCGCCCTCGCCGGGTTGACGTTGCTGTTGTTCGCGTACATGGGGCGCAACGTCGCCGATCCGCGCGCCAAACTGATCGTCGTGTCGGTGATGAGCGTCTCGGCCGTCTCGATCGCCAGCTACACCGGGCTCGCGTCGGGGTTGACGATCGGCATCCTCGAAATGCCGGACGGCCACGCCATGTCCGGAGCGACGACCGAACTGGCTCACAGCGGCGAGACGGTCGAGGGGACGATCAGCCTCTGGGGTCGATATCTGACGTGGGCGTTCTCGACACCGCTGATCCTGCTCGCGCTCGGGCTGATCGCCGGATCGGACATCACGAAGATTTTCACCGCCATCATTTTCGATATCGGCATCATGATCACCGGGCTGGCCGCCGCGCTGACCACGTCCTCGTACCCGATGCGGTGGGTCTGGTACGGGATCAGCGTCACGTTCTTCCTCGTCGTCGTCTACATCCTGCTGTTCGAGTGGTCTGAGGACGCCAGAGAGGCGGGCACCGAAGAGATATTCAGCACGCTGAAGATCCTGACGGTCGTGCTGTGGTTCGGCTACACGATCTGGTGGGCGCTCGGAAACGAGGGGCTGGCGGTCATCGATTCGGTCGGTCTTACGTCCTGGGGCTACAGCGCTTTCGACATCGTCGCGAAGTATCTGTTCTCGTTCCTCGTCGTGAAGTACGTCGTCGACAACGTCGGGAAAGTCAGCGGTGGCTCCGAGTACGGAGCGACCACGTCCGGCGTGCCCGCCGACGACTGATCGTCGGAGCGACTTTCCGGCACGGCCGCCCGACTGCAAGAGGTCGATCCGGAGAAGACGGACAACGATGATCCCGAAACCGTTTTTTCCGAGGACTCGTTTTGCGTCCAGACCGTCCGCCGGCGAAAAGCCACTGATGAGAAGATTTATATTCGTTACTCAGAAATTGAGTAACATCGATGTCGATTATCGTCACCGGCGGTGACGGCTACCTCGGGTGGCCGGCCGCCCTGCGCATCGCGGACCGAACCGACGACCGTGTGATTCTCGTGGACAACTTCGGCCGACGCGAGTGGGTCGAGGAGATCGGTTCGGTCAGTGCCGTGCCGATCGCCTCGATCGACGAGCGGATCGACGCGGCAGAAGAGGTCCTCGGGCTGACGAACCTCTCGTTCGTCGAAGGGGACCTCACCGAGAAGTCCTTCGTCGATCAGTTGCTCGAAGTCCACGAACCGGACACCATCGTCCACACGGCCGCCCAGCCCTCGGCTCCATACAGCCAGATCAACGGCGAGCGGGCCAACTACACCCAGCACAACAACATGCAGGCGACGCGGAACCTGCTGTGGGGGCTGGAAGAGCACGACATGACCGACACCCACTTCGTCGAGACGACCACGACGGGCGTCTACGGCGCACCGGAGTTCCCCATCCCGGAAGGCGGCGCGACGATGCAAAACCAGGGCGAGACTGACGAGGTTCCGTTCCCCGCCATGGCCGGCTCGTGGTACCACCTCACGAAGAGCCACGACGCGGCCAACATGCGACTGGCCCACAGCCACTTCGACATCCCGATCAGCGACGTTCGGACGGCGATCACCTACGGGACCGAGGTCGAGGAGACCCGGAAAGACCCGCGACTGAAGACCCGCTTCGACTTCGATTACTACTTCGGGGTCGTCGCCCACCGCTTCGCTGCTCAGGCCGTCTCGGGGTATCCCGTCACCATCTACGGCAAGGGAGAGCAGCGCAAGCCGTTCATCAGCCTCGAAGACGCCGTCGAGGGGCTGGCCCGCGTGGCGCTGATCGATCCCGACGAGCGGCCGGACGATCACGTCGTCTACAACCAGGTCACCCGCGCCATCTCCATCGTCGAGGTCGGCGAGACCATCGCCGAGGTCGCCGACGACTACGACCTGGACGTCGAGGTCGAGCACTTCGAGAACCCCCGCGACGAGGACGAGACTCACAAGATGGAGATCGAGAACGATCGCTATCTCGATCTGATCGACGGACAGGATCAGACCTTCGCCGAGGGCGTCGACGATATCTTCGCGACGCTGACCCAGTACGCCGACCGGATTGAGGCCCACGAGGACCGGTTCCTGCCGGGCGTGCTCGAACCCGACGAGTAAGATGCACGTACTCGTCACCGGCGGCTGTGGCTACATCGGCAGCGCGCTGTTGCCGCGGCTCCAGGACAACCCCGAGGTCGAGTCGGTCACCGTTCTGGACTCGCTCGCGAGCGGGTCGCCCCGGAACCTGCTGGAGGCCGAACTCGGCGACGGGCTGGCCTTTCGGCGCGGCGACGTCCGGGAGTACGGCGACGTCGAGAGCGCCATGCGCGACGCGGACACGGTCGTCCACCTGGCGGCGATCACCGGTGCCTCCTCGACGCACGACCGCCGCGAGGAGACGTTTGCCGTCAATCGCGACGGGACGACCAACGTCCTGACGGCCGCGGAGAAACTCGACGTCGAGAACGTCGTCTTCGCCTCCTCGTGTAACAACTACGGCCGGACGACGAGTGCGAACATCGACGAAGACACCGAGATGGACCCGCTCAATCCCTACGCCGAGACGAAGGTCGCCTCCGAACGCGAACTGGCAGAGCGGGCCGACGAGGGGGACTTCTCGGCGACTGCGCTCCGGATGAGCACGAACTACGGCTACGCGCCGGGCGTCCGGTTCAACCTCGTCGTCAACCTGTTCGTCTTCCGTGCGCTGACCGGTCGCCCGCTGACGGTGTACGGCGACGGCACCAACTGGCGGCCGTTCATCCACGTCCGGGACGCCGCCCGGGCGTTCGAACAGGCTGCCGTCTCGCCCGAACAGTGGCCCAGACAGGTCTACAACGTCGGCAGCAACGACGGCAACTACCGGATCAGCGAGATCGCCGAGATCGTCAGCGAAGAGGTCGGTGACGTCGACGTGACCTACCTCGAAGACGAGCACCCCGGCCCGTCCTACCACGTCAACTTCGACCGGGTCGCCGAGACCGGCTTCGAGACCGAATGGACCCTCCGCGAGGGGGTCTGCGACCTCGCGGCAACGCTGACGGAACGACAGCGATAACCGGCATGCCCGCACAGCGATATCCATGACTAACGAATCCACGACATTTCACGTCGCGGTGACCGGCGGCGCGGGCTACATCGGTAGTCGCGTGCTCGAGCGCCTGCAGGCGACCCATCCCGACTGGGAGATCAGCGCCATCGACAACTTCTATCGCGGTGACGTCCGCCAGGTCGGCGACGTCGAGATTCAGCACGTCGACATCCGCGAGCGCGACCGCCTGGAGACCGCCCTGGAGGGCGCGGACGTCGTGATCCACCTGGCGGCGATCAGCGGCGTCGACGACTGCCGGAACAACACGGATCTCGCCCAGGCGGTCAACGTCGAGGGGACCGCCAACGTCGCCTGGTTCTGCCGGAAGAGCGGTGCGGCGATGGCGTTCCCCTTCAGCATGGCCGTGCTGGGCGATCCCGGCGAGTTCCCGATCACGATCGACCAGCCGCGCGATCCGATGAACTGGTACGGCCGGACGAAGGTGCTGGGCGAGCGGCTCGTCGAGACCTACGCCGACGGCGCGTTCCCGGCCCACCTGTTCATGAAATCGAACCTCTACGGCGATCACATCATTGGCGACAAAGTGGTCTCGAAAGGCACCGTAATCAACTTCTTCCTCGGCCGTGCGATGGCCGACGAGCCGCTGACCGTCTACGAACCGGGCACGCAGGCCCGCAACTACATCCACGTCAAGGACGTCGCCCGCGCCTACGTCCGGAGTGCCGAGCGGTTCGAGGAGCAACTCGCGGCGGGCGAGACTGGCGTCGAGAAGTACGAGATCGCCAGCGAGCAGGACCCGAGCGTGATGACTGTCGCAGAACAGGTCAAAGAGATCGCCGGCGAGTACGGCATCGACGTCAACGTCGAGCTCGTCGAGAACCCCCGCGCGGGCGAGGAGACGATGGTCGATCAGTTCGCGGTCGACACCTCGAACGCCCGCGAGACGCTGGGCTGGGAGACCGAGTACGCGATCGAGGACGCCGTTCGGGAGCTGTTCGAGCGACGAGTCGGTGGGGGCGAGTAGCCGCCGACGTGTGTCGATCCGCCAGCGATCGATCCCGATCGAACAGTCGTGACGAGCGACCCGATCAAGGCGGTGTCGATTGCTCCACCAGGGTGTGTTGTGGACTGTCCACGCGGCCCACACAATCCATAAGTCGGCGAGCGATAATTGATGGTGTATGTGCCGTCTCACCCCCGATACGCGTGACCAACCCGGTGAGACGGCGGTGTCGAAACGGAAACGCGAGCAGTGACTCGCGGCGGGGTGGCGTCCCGTCTCGGGTCGGTCCTGTTAATTGCTCGCGCGCCAACGACACCGACAACGTCACAGCCGACACGATACACCCAACCCATGACCACACAGCTCTTCGAAGGCGTCTACCCCGCGATGGTGACGCCGTTCGACACGGACGGCAGCATCGATTTCGACCAACTCCAGGCGGACGCACAGCGACTGGAAGCGGCAGGCGTCGACGGACTCGTGCCGGTCGGTTCGACCGGCGAGTCGGCGACACTCTCTCACGACGAACACGTCGAGGTCGTCGAAGCGGTCGTCGACGCCGTCGAGGACGTCCCCGTGATCGCCGGCACCGGGAGCAACAACACACGTGAGGCGCTGGAACTCTCCCGGCGCGCCGCCGACGCGGGGGCCGACGCCCTCCTGCTGATCTCGCCGTACTACAACAAGCCCGAACAGCAGGGGCTGGTCGAGCACTACCGGACGCTGGCCGACGAAGTGGATCTCCCCCAGATCGTCTACAACGTCCCCTCGCGGACGGGGCGAAACATCGAACCCGACACGGCCGTCGAACTGGCGAGTCACCCGAACGTCGCGGGATTCAAGGCCGCCAGTGGTGACACGGGCCAGATCAGCGAGATCATCGAGCGCACTCGCGACGAGGACTTCGCGGTGCTGTCGGGCGACGACGGCATGACCCTGCCGCTGCTGTCGATCGGTGCCGACGGCTGTATCTCCGTCATCGCCAACGTCGAGCCGGAGCGGACCTGCGCGATGGTCGGCTCGGCGCTGGCCGGCGATTACGAGCGCGCTCGGCGCCTGCATCACGAACTCGGGCCGCTGACCCGACAGCTCTTCGTCGAGACGAACCCGATCCCGATCAAGGAAGCCATGCACATCCGCGGGCACGGCACGCCGTACGTCCGATCACCGCTGACCCGCCTCTCCGAGCGGCACCGCAACGCGCTGGAAGCCGAACTGGAACGGCTGGCCGAAACGGACGTCGAGAGCGCGGGGGTGGATCGATGATCTCGCTGGGCGTGAGCGGCGCGGCCGGGCGGATGGGCGAGGCAGTCATCGAGACCGCCGCCGGTCGCGAGGACGTCGAAGTCGTTTTCGGCGTCGACACCGCCGACGTCGAGGAGGTTCTGGGCGTCCCGATCGACGACCCGGACGCGTTCGAGACGTTGCTCGAATCCCACGATCCGGACGCCGTCATCGACTTTACCGTGCCCAGAGCGGCGACGACGTTCGCGACCGCCTGCGCCGAGGCTGGCGTCCCGCTGGTGACCGGGACGACCGGCCACGACGACCTGCAGTTCGAGACCGTCGCGGCCGCCAGCGAGCGCACGCCGGTGCTGAAGGCGACGAACTTCGCCCGCGGGATCCAGGCGCTGTTGCGGACGGTCTCGGCGGCGGTGGAGGCGCTGCCAGGCTACGACATCGAGGTCACGGAGACCCATCACAACGGCAAGCGAGACGCCCCCAGCGGCACCGCGAATACGATCCTGGAAGAAATCCAGGACGCCCGCGAAGCCGACTTCGAGGAGGTCTACGGCCGCGAGGGTATCCAGCCCCGGGAAGAGGAGGAGATTGGCGTCCACGTCCGGCGGGCCGGCGACATCCGGGGCGAGCACGAAGTCATGCTCGCCGGCAACGACGAGGTCGTGACCCTCGCGCACAGGGCGGAGGATCGCGGCGTCTTCGCGGCGGGTGCGATCGACGCTGCCGTCTGGCTGTCGGAGCAAGAGTCAGGCTGGTACGAGTTCAGCGACGTGATCGACGGCTAGAGACCGACGCATAGTTATCGATCGAGACTCCAGCACTCTTCAATGAGTCTGCAAACCGACGTCGAATACCTCTGGCAGCGATACGAGGACGGACTGACCGCCAGCGAAGCCGACAGCGACGACCTTTCGACCCTCGAACGCTTCCTCGAAGCTCTGGAAGGCGGCGAGGTCCGGGCCGCCGAGCCGGACGGGAGCGACGAGTGGGTCGTCAACGAGTGGGTCAAGCGAGGGATCCTCCTCAATTTCGGCCTTCGCGAGACCCAGCCCCGCGAGTACGGCGGCGTCACCTATCACGACGTCCTGCCGCTTCGGGAGACCGGGGACCTGGGCGAGCGCGGCACGCGAAACACGCCCGACGGGACCGTAATCCGCCGCGGTGCCTACGTGGGCAGCGACGCGATCATGATGAGCCCCAGCTTCGTCAACGTCGGCGCACACGTTGGCGACGGGACGCTGGTCGACTCCAGTGACACCGTCGGCTCGTGTGCCCAGATCGGCGAGAACGTCAAACTCGGCGCGAACACGCTGATCGGCGGCGTGCTCGAACCCGTCGAGGACAGTCCGGTCATCGTCGAGGACGGCGTCTCGCTGGGCGCGGGCTGTCGGGTCACCAGTGGCTTCCGGGTGGGCGAGAACTCGATCGTGGGCGAGAACACCCTGCTGACCCCGCGAATCCCGGTCTACGATCTGGTCGAGGAGGAAGTCGTTTACGGCGAACTGCCCGCGAACAGGCGGGCGTTTACCCGCTTCGTCGAGTCCTCGGTGAGCGAACACGACCTGTTCGACGGCGGGGCGTACAAGCCGGCCGTCGTCGCAACGCACGTCGAGGAAGAGACCCTCGAAGCCGCCGAGAAAGAGGACATCCTGCGAGACAACTGATCGCGATAGTCGGACCGATCGTCACGTACTTTACATTCCAGTCCGAAGGGCGCGTCCGATGGAGTATCTGGAGCGTCGTCGGTCGCTCGTTGCCGAGCGACTGGAGGCGGTCGTCGGTCGGGTCGAGCCGGACGCACTCGGAGCGCAGCTCGAACACGTCGTGCTCGCCGGTGGCAAGCGCGTCCGGCCGATCGTGACGGTGCTGGTCTGTGAAGCGCTCGGGGGCGACACCGAAGACGCCCTGGACTTTGCGGTCGGGATCGAGCTCGTCCACAACGCGTCGCTGGTGATCGACGACATCATCGACGAATCGGACTTGCGTCGCGGGTCGGACAGCGCCTGGGCGGCGTTCGGACACGGACCTGCAATCATCGCCAGCGACGGGCTCCTCGGGGAGGCGTTCGACCTCTTTTCGAGCGACGAGCGGGCGATGCGAGTCGTCTCCGAGGCGATGGTCGAACTCGGGGAGGGCGAGGCCTCCGAACTGGTCGCACAGCCGACCTCCGAGGAGGAGTACATGCGCCTGGCCCGGCGCAAGACCGGCGCGCTTTTCCGGGCAGCCGCTGAGCTGGGCGCGATCGCCGCCGACGCCGACCCCTACGCCGTCGAGGCCGTCGGCGACTACGCCGAACGCGTGGGCGTGGCCTTCCAGATGCGCGACGACGTGCTGGACGCGACCGCTGACACCGAGAAGCTGGGCAAGCCCGCCGGTCAGGACGCCGCCATGGAACGCCCCTCGCTGGTCGAGGTGACCAAACTCACGCCCGATGAGGCCAACGAGCGCGCCCGCGCACAGTCCGACGCTGCGCTGGAGTCGCTCTCGACGATCGAGGTGGAAGACGAGCAGGCGCTGGCGTATCTGGAGGATCTGGCGAAGTTTGTCGTCGTTCGTGAGCGGTAGCGAGACGACTGTAAGGAGCGTCTCGAAACAGCGAGACGCCGAGCGAAGCGAGGGGTCTCGAAAAGACGAGCGGTGAGTGAAACGAACCGCGAGTAGCGAGGACGAGCGCAGCGAGTCCTCGAAACAGCGAGCGGACACGTGTGGGCGTGGATGGGAGGTCGCAATCCTTACCACACACAGCGGCCAAAATCCTCCCAATGAGAGTTATCGGAACCGTCGGGATGCCCGGCAGCGGCAAGAGCGAGGCCGCCGAAGTCGCCCGGGTACTCGACATTCCTGTGGTCACGATGGGCGACGTCATCCGCCAGGAGTGTCGCGACCGGGGGCTGGACCCCGCGACCCATCACGGCGAGGTCGCCAAAGCCCTGCGCGAGGAAAACGGGCCGGCTGCCATCGCCGAGCGCTCGCTGCCGATCATCCGCGAGGCACTGGCAGATAGCGACACGGTCGTCGTCGACGGCATCCGGTCGGACGTCGAGGTCGAGCGCTTCCGCGAGGCCTTCGGTGAGGACTTCGAACTCCTCAGCATCGAGGCCCCCCGGAAGTTGCGGGCCGAGCGCCTCGATCTGCGAGGGCGGGACGCGAGCGTCGAGGAAGGCGGCGAGAGCCTCGAAGCGCGCGACGAGCGCGAGCTGGGATTCGGCATGGGCGAGGCCATGGAGATGGCCGACTGCACGATGGCAAACACCGACTCCCTGGAGGCGTTTCACGACCGGATCGAGACGCTGCTGACCGAGGGACTGACCGCCGTGGAGGGGGACCGATGAGCGAGGTCTACAGCGTCGACGTCCAGATCACCGCGCCGGTCTACGACACCGAGGTCGCCGACCGGGTCGCCGACGCGATCACGAACGTCTTCCCCGGGGCGGAACTCGACCACCAGCACGGCGAGATCGTCGGCGAGACCCATGACCTGAGTCACTTCTCGGAGCTGTTGCACCGCCGGGAGATCCTCGATACCGCCCGGGGTGCGTTCTTCGAGAACCGCCGGGGCGATACGTTCAGCTTCGACCTCAAGAAGCAAGCGGCCTTCCAGGGCGTGGTCAACTTCGCCGTCGGTGATCCCGACGAACTCGGCGAGATCCACGTCAGAGTTCGGGTAACGGAACCGGACGTCGAGGCGTTCATCGATCACATCGCACCACCGACCCAGGACGGTCAGCCCGTCGAGACCGACGACCGATGACGACCGCGATCTTCTTCGACTGCGACGGCACGCTCGTCCGCTTCGAACGCTCCTACGCCGATCTCCTGCGGGACGTCTTCGAGTCGGAACTCGGGCGGACGTCCGACTCGCTGCTGGGAGCCTACGACGAGGCGTTCACCGCGGCCTTCGAGGCGCTCGAACCCGAACCCGTTCGCCGCGGGATGGAGGCAGTCGTGGCGGCCTCGGACGCGGAGGGTGACCCGGACGCGATGGCCGCGGCCCTGCAGGCGGCCGAACACGAGCACACGACCGTCCCGGACGGTGCATACGAGAGCCTCGAAGTGCTGGGGGAGTCCGATCGACTGGGCGTGCTCACCAACGGCGTCGGCGACTGGCAGCGCGAGAAACTCGCGGCCCACGACCTGCTCCCGTACTTCGAGACGGTGGTCTCCTCTTACGACGTCGGAGCCCACAAGCCCGACCCGGCACCGTTCGAAGAAGCACGGGAGCGGATCGACGCCGAGGAGTACGTGATGGTCGGGGACAGCGATTCGGACGTCGAGGGGGCGCGCAACGCCGGGTTCGTGCCCGTCCGCGTCGAGGAGAAAGAGGACGCGCCGGAGTTCTGGGCGACATTGCGGGCGCTCGTCTAGCGTCCGCCGGGAGAGACCGTGGACCGATCACAAACCGCTGATCCCGGACGCCGATCACAAACCGCTAACGAAAATCGCGATCGACTCACTCAGGTCCCGCGATCGGCTGACTTCGACGCTCTCGACCCACTTGACCCACTGGTAGCCGCGCCGATCAGGTGCGACGAGCCGGAGCGGATAGCCGTGCCCGTGACTGAGTCGCTGCCCGTCGACGTGCGTGGCCAGCAGGGCGTCCCGGGCCTCGTCAATCGGGAGGGTCCACCGGTAGCCCGTCACGGACCGAAACTGGACCCAGGCGGCGTCTTCGTGTGGCTCGACCGCGTCGAGCAGATCGCCGACGGACAGCCCCTGCCAGTCGCGCTCGGCGTACCAGCCGCTGGTGCAGTCCAGCAGCGCGCGCTGCTCGCTGTCGGGGTCGAGTTCGTCCGCGCCGACCGAAAGCGAACGTTCGGTCAACCCACCCACGGACAGCGTCCACGAGTCCGTATCGATCGGATCGGGATCGTCGGCCATCCACATGGTCACAGGGAAGTCGTTGCCCGAGTCACCCTCGGCCGGACGCGAGCCGGTGAACCGTCGGTCGGCTCCGGCTGTGTCCAGCAACCGGTTGAGTGACTGCTGGGCGCGCCAGGCGACCGCACCGCCGACGAGCAGCCCACCGGACCGCAGTACGGTCCGACGTTGGGTGAGTGTCTCGCGGCTCGCCACGGCGAAACGCCGCCGAAGGTGAAAGAGCACCACCGGGGCGACAAGCAGTCCGAACGCGATGTGAACGTTCAACAGCCCCCAGAAGCCCACGTCGAGTTCCAGGCCGAACACCCAGCCGAATCCGGTTGCGAGCGCGGCCACCGAAAGAGCCGCCAAGAGCAGCGACGTCCAGACGCCACTCGGACGGACGCGAACGCGGTGTCGGACGCGCCAGAGTTTCAGCACGACCAGCGCGAGGAAAAGCACGCCCGTCGTGCCGTGGAGAACGTACACCCAGGCCGTGGCTGGCGTCGCCGCGAACATGCTCGCGACGCCGGTCGCGAGCAACGCGACGACGGCCACGAGAATCCCTGTATCCACGACCCGCGGTTCGAGGATCGGGGAATCGAGTCGGCTCATCACGTCTGATTGCCACTCTATGTTCTTTATTCACACGGTAGGGACCACCATACGATGAAAGCGGTGTCAAGAGCACGGTTCCTCTTGTATAGAGGGGCGTCTTGCCTCTGTCTGACGGGTGGTTTTGTATTTTGGGGACGTGGACACGCGTATGACCAGTCTCGGCGAGGCGTACAACCAGCGCGAGTGGAGCGACCGGGACCGGCAGTGGGTCATCGCGGGCATCGGTGCGTTCCTGGCGGGCGTGGCAGCGATCGTCGCCGCGATCGCGCTGGTCGCGACCCCACTCGGGGACGCGCTCGGCCTGACTGGGCAGTACGAAGCGCGGGAGGTCGCCGGCGTGCTGGCGGGACTTGGCGTGCCGGCGATATTGCTCAGCGTGGTCGCGGTTCTTCCCTCAAGCCGCCGCCAGGGGATCGGCGTCGTCGTCGGGGCGGCGATCTCGATAGTCGGTGTGGGGCTGTTCGTCCACGCGTATCCCTGGATGTGGCCGCCGGCCGAGCCATCTTACGCCTTCGAGACGACCATGGTCTACTTCTTCGGTGCGTGTCTGGCGCTGTGGTCGGTGTTCTCGACGGTCGCCAGCTATCGCGTCCGGAACAACCCCCAGGGCACGGTTCGGATGGAAGTCACCCGCGAGGGCGAGACCAGAACCGTGCGCGTGCCGCGCGAGCAATACCAGCAGTACCGGCAGGCGATCCGCGGCGACGGCGGCGAGCAGTCGAGCGTGATTCGGGAGATCGAATCCGAGTTTAGAGAGTAGGGAGGAATCTCGAAATAGCGAGCGGCGAAGCCGCGAGCAGCGAGGACGACCGAAATGAGTCCTCGGGGACAGCGAGCAGGGGTGCCCCCTCGCTTCGATCGCAATCCCCGAAAGGCGAGCAGTGAACGTCTCGAATGGCGACGAGTTTCGGGGACCGCCGAGTTTATTCAGGCGCGCACGAAACCAACGGTCGAATGAAGCCGCTGCACGCGCGGTATCCGTTCATGCGGGCAGCCAGGGAGGCGGTCGAGGCCGCCGAGATCGACCTGGCGACGGTAGTCCAGCGGGGCGATCCGGCAGTCGAACGCGGACTCGATCGCGTCGAGTCAGCCCTCGAGGACGGCACCGTCGGCGAACCCCACAGGCAGACCCGCGTGGAGCTTTTGTCCTACCCCGTCGCTCGCGTGCTCGTGTCGATCGTCGACGAGGCAGTCCTGACCCGGTCGTACGCTCGCGCGGAAGCGGCGAGCGCCCACGAGCGGTTCACCGACGAGTTGGCGTCGACCACGCAGTTGCAAAGCACCAGCGGTGACTCGCTGACGCTGCGCGAGTTGCTCGCGGAGTTCGAACTGCTCGAACACGTCAGACCCGAGGCCGGTCCACTGGAGGAAGCCGATCGCTACTGGGTCGAAGTCGGCCCGTATCTGGATCTGGCGGCCGGGCAGTGGGGCGAGGAGTGGCGGCTGGTTAACCGGCCGCTGACCGACGGCGAGGTGCCGCTCGAAGAGAGCGAGCTGCTCGTACTGTGTCGACGGGCCGTCGAGCAGCGCGTCGAGTCGGGCCTGCCGCTGACGGTGCCCGACGCTATCGCCGAGCCACTCGGTGATGAGGTCGCCCAGTTACGTGAGACGCTCGCAGAGCTGGATCTGACCCGCGACATCGACACGGTCGTCCCCGATCTGTTCCCGCCGTGTATGCGTGCGCTGCTGGATCAGATCCAGAAGGGCGAACACCTCGAACACCACTCGCGGTTCGCGATCACCTCGTTTCTGACCTCGATCGGGATGAGCACCGACGAGATCGTCGAACTGTACGAGATCAATCCCGGGTTCGGCGAGGAGATGACGCGCTATCAGACCGACCACATCCGCGGGGAAACCAGCCCGACGGAGTACTCGACGCCGTCGTGTGCGACGATGCAATCGTACGGTGACTGTGTCAACATGGACGATCGGTGCGAGCGGATCTCACATCCGATGGCCTACTACGAGGACGCGCTGGACGAGGCCGACGAAGACGAGGTGACCGACTGGCGCGAAAGTCAGGAATCCTGACGTGCGAGGAACAGACCGACAGCCGTCATGACGAGAATGAACAGCGCGAGCGCGCCGACGAGCGCGAGCGCGCCGTCCGCGGCGATGTGATTCGTCTCCTGGATCGACCCGTCGGCGGTCCCTTCGATCGTCCCGGAGACGGTCGCGTTGGTCGTACCGTTAAGCGTCCCCGTGACCGTCCCCTCGAACGTGGCGTTACTCGCCCCATCGATTGTCCCGTTGACAGTTCCCTCGAGCGTCCCGTTGACTGGTTCTCCGTCGTCGGTTCCGTCGAACGAGCCTTCGAACGTCCCGTTGAACTGACCACCGGACGTATCGGCGACGCTGCCCTGCAGATCACCGTCAACAGTGCCGGACAGTGCCCCGTCGTCGAGCGTCGCGTCGCCAGTCAGCGTTCCGTCGAACGTGCCATCGGTGGTTCCGTAGAGCGTTCCCACCGCGACGAGCGCGGCGACGAATATCGCGACGGACCCGATGGCAACACCGATCTCGACAGCGTCTGAACGCTCCATTACCGGGAGAATCCGATTCGGGCCCGGAAAAGCGTGTCGAAGCACGCGGTCGGCCCGCCGTTCCGGGGTTTGACCCGACCTACCGGTCAATTTAGGCTTCTGGAGCCCCTACGTGTCTAGTGGACGCAGACGTGAACCCAGCCGCGTCCGATCTACGATGACCGACCAACTCCCGGGTCGTTCGACCCGAAAGACAGCGCTCGCGCCCGATACCCGGACGATGGACGAGCGGGCGGCCCGCGCCTGGACCGAGCGCATGGCCGTCCGTCCGCTGGGCGGGGGCCGATACGCCGTCGACAGCCACAGCGGCGCGACGTACGTCGTCAACCTCCCCGAAAGTCGCTGTACCTGTCCCGACCACCGGATCCGCGGCGAGCGATGCAAGCACATTCGTCGCGTCGCCATCGAAGTGACCAGCCACCGCGTTCCGCCGCCGGGCAAGCGTCAGGTTCGCTGCGCGCAGTGTGGCGTCGAGACGTTCGTCGAGGAAGACAGTGCAGAGCCGTGGTTCTGTTCGAACTGCCGGTTCGAACCCGGCGACGTCGTCCTCGACCGCGAGACGGGCGACCGGCTGGTCGTCGCGGGCGTCACGACCCAGCGGGCCGACGAGTACGTGATCGACACCGTCGACAGTACCGTCGCCGCCTACGAGACGAACGCGGGCTATCCCGACGACGACCTGGTGGTCGAAGCGAGCTATCTCGGCGACGTGGCCCACCGCGAACAGCCCCGGACCTACGCGTTCCCACACTCGCGGCTTGCAGCGACCGAGCAGCGACTGCTGGATATCTGATCGCGGCTGGTCACTCTAGCATCGCCGCGGCCTCGTCGATGTCCAGATCGCCGCGGTCGAAGGCCGCGAGCACGTCCAGCACGTTCTGGTCCGGACCGTCGTCCGCAGCGAGGTCGTCCAGCGTGACCTTCTTCGAGTGGCCGACGAACTCCTCGAAGTCCGTCCCCTCCGCGAGCGCAGTCTCCTTTTTGACGCGGTAGTTGCCCCCGTCGGTCGTGTAGAGGTCGCCGGGGTGGAAGAAGTACCAGTCCTCGCGGTCGAAGCGGACCCCGACACGCGGCTTCGCGCCGAAGTTCCGCGAGAAGTAGACCAGCGCCTCGATCTCCTCGCCGGAGAGATAGATCGGGTCGCCGCTGCTGGATTTGGCCTCGATGGCGTAGAAGGTCGTGCCGTCGCCGGCCAGCACGTCCGGGAGTTCCCGCTCGGTCGCGCTGCCGCTGGCCGGAGCACGCATCACCGCGAAGCCGGCCGAATCGAGGGCGTTGACGAGTTCCCGCTCGCGGCGGTCGCCCTTGTCGTTCGAGACTACCATTGTCTGAATGTGCGCACCCGCAGTTGTTAAGGCCTGCTCACGTCGCCTCCGTGACGCTGGCTATGGCTCGTTTCATTCCATCGACAAACCGCCATGTATATTGCCGCATCCGCCGAGCAACACTGTATGGAAGCCAAGGCAGTCGACTTCGTCCAGTACACCGTCAGCGACCTCGACACGGCCGTCCCGTTCTATCGCGACACGCTCGGCCTGACACTCGAAGACCGACTCGACGAACACGGCTGGGCGGAGTTTGCCATGCCACCCACCACGCTCGCGCTCAACGAACCCGGCCCCCAGGACCCGAGCACGCCTGGCGGAGGGTCCGCCAGCGTCGCACTCGCCGTCGACGACGTCGAGGAGGCCGTCGCGGACCTCCGAGAGGAGGACGTGGCCGTCCTGACGGAGCCGTTCGAGACCGGGGTCTGCGAGATTGCGATCGTCGCCGACCCGGACGGCAACCCGATCGTGCTCCACCGGCGCGACGACGGGACCCACGGCCGCGTCGATCCGTTCCCCTGACGAACCAGCCGCCGACTCACAATCAACCGGCCTTCCGTCGGTTTTCCTCGTGTCGAGTCTCCGTCGGAAAAAGACCAGTGGTACTGTGTGACTACCTGTCTAACTACCGGAAGGTTCTTGACTAACTGGTCAGTCAGTGTTGGTACGGTCACGATGGTCCCCGCAGTGTCAACTCGCGCAGTTGTTCGTCACCCGGAGGTGTCGCTCCGATGAGCGTCGCGAGAAGCGTGACGCGGCGGCTCTCCGGGGTTCGCGAGCGCATCGGCCAGGTGTTCAGGGACCCGGACGACCTGGACCTGACCAGCGGCGGGATCGCGTGGCCGCTGTTCTACCTGTCGCTGCCGATCATCGTCACGAACCTGCTGCAGACGGCCTACAACCTCACGGACACCTTCTGGGTCGGTCGCTACAGCACCGCGGCGCTGACCGCGATCACGTTTTCGTTCCCGCTGGTGTTTCTGATGTTCGCGATGGCGATGGGGCTGGCCATCGCCGGCAGCGTGCTGGTCGCCCAGAACGTCGGTGCCGACGACGAAGCCGGAGCGGAGTTCGCGGCCTCCCAGACGGTCGTGTTCTCGCTGACGGTCTCGCTCGGGCTGGGGCTGGCAGGGTACGCGGTCGTCGAGCCGATCCTGGGGTTGCTCGGTGCCGGGCCAGCCGTTCGTCCCCTGGCCGCTGACTACATGCGCGTCATCGCCCTGGGGATGCCCTTCATGTTCGGGTTCGCGGTGTTCATCTCGCTCATGCGCGGGTACGGCGATACCGTCACACCGATGCTGGTGATGTTCGGCTCGGTCGTGATCAACATCGCGATCGACCCGTTCGTCATCTTCGGCTGGGGACCGGTCCCGGAGTTGGGTATCACCGGTGCGGCCGTCGCGACGGTCGCCTCCCGCGGACTGGCGATGGTCGTCGGTCTGGCGATCATGTTCCGGGGGACCTACGGCGTCGAGATCCACCGCTCGGAAATGCGCCCCGACCTGCGCTACTGGCGCAAGCTGTTGCGGATCGGCGTCCCCGGCTCGATCGAGGTCACGGGCAGAGCACTGTCGGTGACGGTGATGTTGTTCATCGTCGGCCAGTTCGCCAACGGAGTCGTCGCGGGTTTCGGCGTCGTCGCTCGCGTCAACTCGATCGTCTTCCTGCCTGCCATCGCGGTCTCGCAGGGCGTGGAAACGATGACCGGTCAGAACGTCGGTGCCGACCGCACGGACCGCGCCGAGGCGACGAACAACTTCGCAGCCCGGGTGCTGTTCGTCGTCCTCACGGCCATGGGCGTCGTGGCGTTCGTCTTCGCGGAGCCGATCATCGGCGTGTTCACCGGCGATCCAGCGGTGATCGAGCCCGGATCGACCTTCCTGCGGTATGCTGCCCCCTCCTTCGGGTTCATCGGCATCATGCGGGCGTACGTCGGCGGGTTCCGCGGGACCGGCGGGACGCTCACCGCAGCGGCAGTCACCGTCGTCATGCTGTGGCTGATCCGTCTGCCGATCGCCTGGTTCGGTGCAGGTACGATCGGCCAGGAAGGGGTCTGGACGGCCTTCGCGGTCTCGAACGTCGCCGGCGCTGTCATCGCGTTGCTGTGGTTCCGTCGCGGGGCCTGGAAACACGGCGACGTCGTCGAGGACACGCTCGGGATCGACCTCGGGACCGATCCGAAGCCGGCTGACGACTGAGCGTGGCCCTGCCACGGATCGATCCGAGCAGACGGCTTGACCGGCGGTGAGACCGATCGGACGGTTCGTGCCCACACTGGCGTTCGAGGATCGATTACAGAGTTTCGCGGACGGAGGGACGGAACGGCATCACAGCCGCTCTAATACGGCTTCAGCGTCGTATTTCAGCGTCAGGTCCCGCGACCGGCCGCGGCCGTCGACGCTGGTGTACTCGGCGTCGATGATGTCCAGCTGGTCGAGCTTGTTGATGATCTCCGAGTAGCGGGTGTAGCCCAGATCCGACCGGTCGTGAAACGCCTCATAGATGTCGCCGGCGCGACCGCCCTGCTCCTCGGCCAGCACCTCGACCAGCGCCTGCTCGGAGTCCGAGAGTCCGCGGAGGTGCCGCGAGAGGTGGACGTATTTGGACTTGTCGTACGCCTCCTCGACGTCTTCGCGTTCGACGATCCGGCTGGCGCGCATCTCGGCGTGCATGCCCGCCCGCCGAAGGAGGTCGATGCCGACGCGCAGGTCGCCACCCTGCTCGGCGGTCAACTCGGCCACCCGGTCCAGCACTGTCGGGCCGACAGCGTCCTCGTGGAAGCCGCGTTCGACGCGCTCCTGGAGGATGTCGACGATTTCGCGCTCGCCGTACTTGTTGAAGTAGACCTCTTCCGGCCGGAAGACGCTCTGGACGCGGCTGTCGAGTGCCTCGATCACGTCCAGATCCAGGTCCGAGGAGATGACGATGACGCCGATCTTCGCGCCACTGTGGGCTTCGTGTGCGCGAAGGAGCGAGTACAGCGTTTCGCTGGCTTCGCCCTCGTAAAAGAGGTAGTTCACGTCGTCCAGCGCCACCGCCAGCACCTCGTCTTCCTCGACGAGTTTGTCGGTGATCTGGCCGAACAGCTTCTTGAACGAGATCCCGCTAGCGGGCGGTTCGTACTCGAAGACGTGTTCGAACAGCCGCGAGAAGACCGAATACCGCGTCGAGTCGACCTGGCAGTTGACGCGAGCGACGTTGACGTCTGTCTGGGCGCGCAACTCGGAGAACAGCTTCTGGACTGCGGTCGTCTTGCCGGTCCCGGGCGGACCGCGAGCGATGACGTTCAGCGGCCGCGATCCCCGGACGGCAGGTCGGAGCGCGTACTTCAGGCTCTCCATCTGGCTGTCGCGATGGCGGAAGGTTTCGGGGACGTGGTCTATCTCGAAGACGTGCTCGTCGCGAAACACCGACTCGTCCCAGGACAGCATCCCCTCTTCGGGGTCGTCGCTCATCACTTTCACCGAGCTTCCCGGAGCACTTAACTCTTGGCCAGGATTGGGAGAAGAGCGTCTGACAGGCGTCTCACGGCGGGTATCGGAGCAGAGGGAAGATCAGTCGTCGCCGGACATCGGCGGCGACTCGCGGGACCAGCGGTCGCGGGCGCGGTCGAGCGCGGAGTCGAAGTCGCCCTCGTCCTCCGCGAGTCTCGCCCAGTCGGTCAAGCCGCGCTCCTCGCGCGTACCGGGGATCGTGTTGTCCAGCACGAGCGCGATGAAGCCGCCGACTGCCATCTCGACCCCACCCACGATGAACACCGTCCGGGCGACGACCTCGGTGCCGAGGATCGATCCGAACAGCGGGACGTTCGCGAGTCCGGTCTGGAGCGCCGAGTACCCTTCGAGCCCGCCGATGTACTGCGGGATCGCCATCCCGGCGAACAGCGCGATCCCGACGATGAAGAGGTTGCGCGAGGAGTCCAGGTCGACGTACTTCAGGTTCGCGAGACCGACGGCGACGATCTGGCCGAACATGGCGACGTAGAGTCCGCCGACGATCGGATCCGGGATCGTGGCGATGAGCTGGCCGAAAAACGGGACGACGCCGACGACGAGCATCACGACGGCACCGACCTGGACGACGAACCGGGAGGCGACGCCGGTCAACCCGATCGCGCCGATGTTCTCCGAATACGAGGTCGATCCCCCGGTCCCCATCACGCCGGAGAAGACGTTTGCCAGCCCTTCCATCCCGATGCCGTGGTTGATCCGGCGTTTGGAGGGCGCGCCAACGCCGGAGATGCGGGCGACGGCGTGGTAGTCGGCGAACGACTCGATGATCGACGCCAGCACCCCGGCGAACATCCCGACGGCGAAGGAGGCTTTGAACATCGGCATCCCCCACTGGAACGGCAGCGGGACGTACAGGAGCGATTCGACGTCAGTGACCCGCTCGAAATCGATAAAGCCGGGGTCGCCGGCCGGAATGAGGCCCGTCGCCGAAGCCACTGCCGCGATGATCCACGCGGCAGCGATCCCCAACAGGACCGGAAACAGCGCGAACACAGGCGAACGTCGGTCGAGATACTGCGAGAACAGCACGATCAACCCGAGCGTGAGCAACAGGAGGTACCAGTTGTTGGCCGCCTGCGTGACCTGCGGAGCGGAGAACAGCGACAGCCCGATCAGCGCGACGACCGGGGCGACGACGACCGGCGAGAGGTACTCCCGGATCTTGCCGACGAGCCCGAAATATCCGATCGCGATCTCGACGATGGCAGCGGTGATGATCGCGCCCTGCAGGAAGAGCAGCTTCGCGTTCCAGGCCGGCAGTCCGGAGACGGCGACCTCGGTCGTGACGATAGCGAGACCGGGTGCGAGCATCGAGAAAGGCGCCCCCTGAACGATCGGATATCGGTTGCCGAACGTGGTCTGGGCAAGCGTCGCGATCCCGCTGACGACGAAGAACGTGCCGATGAACTTCGCGGTGACGTCCGTCGGCATTCCCATCGCGCTCGCCAGCAACAGCGGAACGGCGATGTTCGCCCCGATCATCGTCAGGTAGTGCTGTGCTCCTAGCAGGATCGACCGTCCGAGTGGCGGTCGATCTTCGATCCCGTACTCGACGAGCGCGTCGGACTCGCTGTCTCCCATCTCTGTCCACCGCGTCGTTCCTACCGTACGAAAAAGCGTCGAAGCAGCCTCGCTGGCCGATATAAACGACTATTATGAATGCCGTAGATGTTTCATCCATGAGAGAGCGACACACACACGTCGAGGAGTGGGCGTCGCTGCTCGACGAGCGGATCGCCGACGAAACAGCCGCTCGTCGGTCGGACGAGCGATCCGCCCGGGAGTGACCGAACCAGCGTCGCGGGTCGGACGGCGCTGGCCCGCGTCTTTTTTCGGCATCGGCGTCGAACACTCGCGTATGAGCGATTTCGACGAGGAAGCCGAGCGCGAACGGCTCCGCGAACAGTACGAGCGCGACGAGCAAAAGCGGGAGGCGACCGAGCGGATGAGCGAACTCCTATTGAAAGGCGCGACGATGACGAACGTCCACTGTGAGACGTGTGGCGATCCGATCTTCCGGTACGAGGGGCAGCTGTTCTGTCCGACCTGCGAAGAAGTCGTCGCGGAGGACGGCACGAAGATCGATGACGGCGCCAGCGCGGCCGAGACGGACGAGGGTGGATCCGAGCCAGCAGCCGAGTCCACGGCGGCAAGCGACACAGAACCGACAGCCGAGTCCGCGGCGGAAACAGCTCCGGAGGACGGTGCCGAGAGCGACACCGCCGGGGAGGCCCCGGACGCGGACGACAGTCCGACGGGACCGGATCGGCGTGAAGCGTCGGAGTTACCCGAGCGTCGCGAGCGGCCGAGCGTTCCCGACCGCGACCGGAGTCCAGGCGAGGAGTTGCGCCGTCCGGATCCGCCAGCCCGCCGCGAGGAGTTCGAGCGCGAGTCGACCGCCGACGGAAGCGACGACCTCGAGCAGGCCAGGGCGTCGCTGCGCCGGAGCCTGCTCCGGTTCGCTCGCGAAGCCGAACAGGCCGACGATCCGCGACGCGCTCGCGAATCACTCGAGGCTGCGAACGAAGCCGCCGATGCACTCGTGACGATCTCCGAACTGCGGTAGCCACGGTCGCGGAACGACGCGGCTACGCGATCGTATCGGCCGTTCGCAGTCGGAAACGATCGGAGGGAGCGTTTCGTACAATCGTGTAAAGATAGTACAAAACCACGCGCGAAACGAAAATCAATTACGGGTTTTGTCACCGGTACCAGTAGCGAACGCCGGCAGGAAAGAACGTATATATGAAGGCTACTAAACGTTCTTTACTCGAACCATGGGCTCCGAGAGTATATCGGACGAATCACAGGGCACAGCCATGCCCGATGGACCGCCAATCACGGCGACGCTGGCGGTCGAACCACCGCCGGAAGCCGACTGCGTGGTCGTAAGCGAAGCCGACAACATCGATATCGAGGATCACAACCTCACGTTCTCGCGGTCCGCGGGGAACAGCGACCTCGAAGACGGGACGTGCAACACCAAGGTCGTCGAGGAAGACGAGGGCGTGTTCTCCGACCGGTACGTCCGGTCCGAGGTCGAGACCGGCTGTTTCTGTCTCGTCTTTCACGAGGTCGACTGCGTGCCCTCCATCGAGCGCGTTCAGGGCAACCGGATCGTCGTCTCCGTGCTGTTGCCCGACCGCGAGACGCTACGCGAACTCGTCAGCCGGCTCCGCGAGGGAGGCTCCAGCGTCGACGTCTACGGCATCACCCAGTCGAACGTCAAAGGCAACGAGTCGATCGTCATGGACGTTACCGACATCACCGATAAACAGCGCGAGGCGCTCATGGTCGCCGTCGAAGAGGGGTACTACGAAACGCCCCGCAAAGCAGATCTGGAAGTCCTGGCCGACCGGCTCGGCATCTCGAAGTCGGCCGTCTCCCAGCGGCTCAAATCGATCGAGTCGAAACTGATTCACAAGCTCGTCGATCACTGGTCTGTGGACTGAGTTTCCTTCGGAACACCTGTCACTCGGGAAGGGTTTTTGCCAGAGACAGTACTTGAAACAGTGTAAAATGAAGGTGAATCTTCTCGCTGGTGTCGCACAGACGTATTCCCATGAGCAGGTATACGGTATCCAGCCAGTTCGCGGGGTCGACTGGCGCGGGTCAGATGACGAGGACGGGTTCGAGTAGCCACCAGCGGCGACGCGCGGGGAAACGGCCGGGAGGTGCCGGGAAGTGCAATGACTGACTCGAATTACCCGCTATTCGTGACGTTGAAGGTCGAAGACCGGTCAGTCCTGCGGCACGTCGTCCGCGAGTACTCTCAGTTGGAGTCGAGCGTGAAGATGATCTCGATCGTCGACCCCTCGCGCGAAGACGTAAACTGCCTGTCTATCGACGTCAGCGACGTCACTGAAAAGCAGTGGGAGGCGCTGGAGGTCGCACACGAGCTCGGACACTACTCCACCCAGCGGGGCGGCAATCTCGCGGACATCGCCGACGCGCTCGGGATCTCGAAATCGGCGGCGTCACAGCGACTGCGGGCCGCAGAGGGGAAGATCATGTCCGCGATCCTCGGCGCGACACAGATCCAGGAGACCGAGACGGTCTGAACGAGTCCGCTCGCGTTCCGCTTAAACTGCTTTATATTACAGCCGAACCGTTTTGCGTGCGGTGTCAATATAGCCAGGCATGGCAGACGATCGACTGTCTTCAGAAGTCAGAGACAGGCTACAGGAGCGCCGGGAGGACCAGACTGCTTCGGGAACACTCGTCGCGAGCGACGAGGAGGCGTACGTCGGTGACACGATCACACTTCGTGGGCTGAACCTCCCCGCGAACACGGAGGTCGACGTCTTCTGGAAGACCGTCGAAGGGCGGTGGGGGATCCTGAAGGCCAACGAGGTCGTCGGCGCACAGTATCGCCCGCGAACGGTCGAGGCGTTCACCGCGACGACCGACGAGGACGGCCGCTTCGAGCGAGACTGGGAGATTCCGGAGGATTACGGCGGCGAACACACGATCGAAGTCCGAACAGACGAGGACGGACCGCCGCTGGCGAAGACGACGATCGCGATCACGCCGTGGTTCGAACTCGATCGCACCGAAGCCCCGCTCGGGGACTTTTTCACGATCACGGGCTACGGCATCGGCCCGAACGTCCTTGAGAACAACTACCAGATCGCCTGGGACAACGGGACGATGGGCTTCATGACCGGCGTGATCAACCGCGGGACTGCGACTGCGCGGGTCCGGGCAGTCGGCCCGGTCGGGTCTCACGAGATCCAGGTCTGGCGCAACTACCGGGGCGTACCGTTCCTCCAGAACAACACGCAGTCGCCGTTCGGCGAGGTCGCCGGTGGCCGCCAGTACGCCTGGTCGGTCGAGGTGACCGAGCCCGAAAGCGAGCCGGAGACGGCGTGGGTCGAGTCGACGTTCGACGAGGCGCCCCTGGCGGCCCACATGCCCGAGCCCGACCGCGAGACCGAGGCCGAACTGGAAATTACGCCCCAGAGCGGCCAGCCCGGCACTGACACGGTCATCTCTGGTCGCGGGTTCCCGCCAGAGCAGCAGGTCGATCTGGTCTGGCACACCCACGAAGGGCATCGCGTGAAGGACATCCCGATCACGCCCGAGCCGGTTCCGGGTGTGCTCCCCTCCGTCGAGACCGACGAGGACGGCTCCTTCCAGATCGAATTCGAGATCCCGAAAGACCGCGGTGCGACCCGCCCCATCACCGCGATGATCGACGGCGAGTCGGTCGCTGTCACCGGCTTCATGCTCCAGCCCGAGATCACTGAGATAACGCCGACGAGCGGCCCCGCGGGAACGGAGATCGAGATCGCGCTCTCCGGTATCGGCTGGCCCATCTACGAGAACGCCTACTACTTCCTGTACGACAACAAGCCGCTGGGATACATCTGTGGCCTCGAGGCCAAGATCAACGAGACGGTGCTGCGCGCGGCCGGCGAACCCGGCTGGCACTTCATCGACGTCTACCCCAGCCTCTTCGACGTCCAGGAAGACGAGCCGAACTTCGAGTTGATCCCACACCTCTCGTATCTGGACAACCACCCCGTCCGACCGCTCCCGGGTCTGCACATGGCGTTCAAGATTACCGAATAGTCGGATCCCGGGCCCAGCACACGAATGGATCGGTTCTATCAGGCATGTTCGCTCGCCATCCCGCTCGCGCTGTGGCAGCTAGCGGTGGGTGTGTTCGGCCTCGTGAGCCCCTCGCTGTTGCCGCCGCCGGCGACGATCATCGGGACGACGGCGTCGCTGCTGGCCCAGGAGGGCTTTCGATCGGACGTGCTCGTCACGCTCCAGCGGACGCTCGCGGCCTCGATCGCCGGATCGGCGCTCGGAACGGTCGTCGGGCTGGCAATGGGCTGGAACCCGAAGATCAAGGCCGTCCTCTCGCCGCTGGCGGCGGCGATCTTCCCGCTGCCGATGATCGCACTGTTGCCGCTGGTGATCTTGCTGCTGGGGAGCACCGAGACCGCGCTGGTCGTCACTGCCGGCCTCGGAACCTTTTTCGTCGTGCTGTGGAACGCGATGGACGGCGCCAGCGGGATCGAGAGCGTCTACGTCGACGTCGCCAGGGACAACGGCGCGACCTCGACCTACCGGCTCTTCCGGGAGGTGCTGCTGCCAGGGTCGCTGCCGCTGGTGCTGAGCGGGTTGCGTCTCGGGTTGAGCACCTCGCTTTTGATCGTCGTAGCCGTCGAGCTGGTCGCCGGGAGCAGCGGTCTCGGCAACTTCCTGTGGATCGCCTGGATGTCCTACGACATCACCGCGCTGTACGCCGGGCTGGTCGTTAGCGGCATCCTCGGAATCGCCTTCACCTACGGGCTGGGCGCGATCGAGCGCCGGCTCGTCCCCTGGCACGCGGACAACCGACGGACGGTCGTACTATGACGGCGCGACGCGCGACGTCGAACGAACTATAAAACAAACTGGAATATGAAGCACATAGGTTTCACGGATGGTACGAAAACAGACAGCTATGACGGGTAGTACACAGTCGGACCGGCGGGACGGGCGAACGGCGAGCACGCGTCGAAGATTCCTGGCAGGAGCAAGCGTCACAGCAGCGGCCGGCGTCGCCGGCTGTGGCGGGCTGCTCGGGTCAAGCGACGAGTCGAACACCGGTCCGGATACCGTGACGTTCGGGACGCTGACGATCCCGGCCGTATCGGAGGTGCTGGTCGCCAGAGACCGCGGTTACTTCGAGGAGCGAGACATCGAACTCGAGATCGAGCGCATCCAGAGCGCGCCCCAGGCGACGCCACGACTGGCCAGCGGCGACCTCGACACGGCGACGGGATCGGTGGGCGCGAGCCTGTTCAATTCCGTCGCCCAGGACGTCGAGATCAACGTCGTCGCCGACCAGACTCAGTACTGGCGCGGCCAACCTTCCTCGAACAAGGTCCTGATCCGTCCCGAAAAGTACACGGAGGGGATGACCCTCTCGGACGTCTCGGAGGACTTCACGATCGCGCTGCACGGCGAGGGGAACGTCGACTCGTACATCTGGGGGCGACTGCTCCAGCGTAACGACATGACCTGGGACGACGTCCAGACGAAGAATATCCTCTATACGAACATGACGAGCGCGATGTCCGCGGGCGAGATCGACGCCGCCGCCATCCCCGATCCGCTCGGGCTCGGAATGGTCAACGAGACCGGTGCCAAGCGGCTGTTGTACGCCTCGGAGGTCGCCCCGCGGATGCAGATCGGCGTCTATCTGTTCGGCGAGCCGTTCATGCAGAACCGTCCGGAAGTCGCGCGTCGGTGGCTGGAGGCGTATCTGCTCGGCGTCCGGGAGTACTACGAGCTGGGCGGGTTCCCCAGCGACGAGGTCGCATCGATCGTCAGCGACGAGTTCGGTCTCCCGAAGAACCTGATCAAGATGTCGATCCCGTCGTTGCCCCACAAGAACGGGCGCCTCAACAGGGAAAGCATCATGAGCCAGCAGACCTACCATCACTGTCGTGGCACTGTCGAGGAGCAGGCCGAGGAGTCGTCGATCGTCGACGAATCGCTACTGGAGGAGGCGCTCGACGAAGTCGGGCGGCTCGACGATCCCGAGCCCACCGTCGAGACGATAAACGAGTGGGGACAGAACTCGCCCAAGCCCTACTCCGAACTGGAGACGATCGACGAACCCGAGGGGTTCCCGGCCGAATCGCTCTGTGAATGAGCGACCGACCGGCACGCCCGCAGGCGGCGACAGTCCAGCCGAGAGATCCACCCATGGAGCCACCACGAACGTCGACGGACGACGCGGTCGCTGGCACTGGCAGGCAGAGTGCCGACAACGAGCGATCCGTCCGCATCCGTGCTTCCGGGGTCGAGAAGGCCTACGCGGGCCAGAACGGTGGCGTGCAGGCGCTGTCGGGGATGAACCTGGAAGTCTACGACAGCGAGTTCTTCTGCCTGCTCGGCCCCTCCGGCTGTGGCAAGTCGACGTTTCTGCGGCTGGTCAGCGGGCTGCTGGAAGCCGACGCCGGCGAGATCGACATCCGGACCGAATCCGACGGGGATCGACCGACGACCAGCATGGTCTTCCAGGAGAAGGGGATCTTCCCCTGGAAGTCGGTGCTCGATAACGTCGCGTTCGGGCTGAAGATGCGCGGTGTCGGCAAGCAGCGACGCTACGAGATCGCCCGCGAGTACATCGAGAAGGTCAACCTCTCGGGGTTCGAGAACGCCTACCCCCACCAGCTCTCGGGCGGGATGGCCCAGCGGGTCGGCATCGCCCGTGCGTTCGCGAACGACCCGCAGGTGCTGCTGATGGACGAGCCCTTCGGCGACCTGGACGCCCAGACGAAGCGCTACCTTCAGGAGGAGTTGCTGTCGCTGTGGAGCGAATCGAAGAAGACCGTCGTCTACGTCACTCACGACATCGAAGAGGCGATCCAGCTCGGCGATCGACTCGGCGTCATGGGCGCGCGGCCGGGTCACATCAAGGAGATCGTCGACGTCGATCTCGACCGGCCGCGCACCCGAGAGAACCTCGACATCGCTCGCCTCGAAGAGCTGCAGACCCGCGTCTGGGACGTGTTGAGTGACGAGGTCCAGCGCACGGTCGAACGACGATGACGCGTCTCACGGGCTCCAGAGTCGTCGGACAGCTCCCGTCGCTACTGGGCCCGTTCGTCGTGCTCGCGCTCGCGTGGGAGCTGGCGGCAGGCACGATCGTCGATCCACGCTTTTTCCCGCCACCGTCGGTGACGTTGCCGCTGGCCGCCGAGCTGTATATCGAGGGCGAGTTCCTGACACACGCCTTGGCGAGCGTCCGGCGGATCGTCCTCGCGACCGCGATCGGCGCGAGCGCAGGAATCGCCGTCGGTATCGTCGCCGGGTGGTCCCATCGGGCGCGGCTGCTCGTGAACCCGCATCTGGCGGTGCTGTACCCGCTCCCGAAGATCGCGCTCCTCCCGGTGATGTTCGCGCTCTTTGGCCTCACCGAGACCGTGCGGATCCTGACGATGGCGCTGGCGGTGTTCCTGCTGGTCGCGATCAACACGATGGGCGGTGTCCGGTCGATCGAGGACGTCCATATCGAGGCGGCACTGGACAACGGCGCGGGCACGTTCGATCTGTATCGAGAGGTCATCCTGCCGGGTGCACGCCCGCAGATATTCAGTTCGCTCAGCATGGGCTTCAGCGTCGGCTTCGCGCTGCTGGTGGTCATCGAGATGCTGGCCGCCGAGTCCGGGCTGGGCTACGTCATCTGGAACTCCTGGCAGCTGTTTACGATCCCGCGGATGTACGTCGCCGTCTTCTCGATTAACGTGCTGGGCGTGCTGTTCGTCCACGGCACCGAGATCCTCGGCGACGTGCTCACACCCTGGGAAGGAACGTACCAACCATGACAGACAACATCAACGAACCGGAGACGGACGTATCGAGCGAACAAGAGACGGCGGAGACCAGCGCCTCGGAGATGGCAAGCGAGTCGAGCTTCGACGAGGAGGAGGCTCGCCTGGAGTTCGCGGACACGGTCACGATCGAGACGAGCAAGGACGACCTCTGGAGGTTCATCTCCCAGGCCGAGAACCTCGCGGATTGCATTCCGGGCGCGGAGTCGGTCGAACGACTCTCCGAGCGCCATTACACCTGTGAGATCACGCGCGGGATCAGTCGCGTGACGGTCTCGCTGGACGGCGAGTTCGAACTCGTCGAGATGAACGAACCCGACTGGATCGTCATGGAGGGCAACGGCTTCGACTCGACGACCGGCAGCGACTTCGACGTGCTCGCCGCCATGGAGATGAACGAGCACGAGGAGGGGACCGACCTCTCCTATTCGGCGGAGCTGTACTACACGGGCGGGGTCGCCCGACTCGGGGCACGGCTCCTGAGCCGGGTCATCCAGGGCGACATCGAGACGTACTTCCAGAACATCAAAGACGAAGTCGAAGCGGAGTGATACTGGTAGCGATACGTTCGAAAAGACCTTCGGTAGTCCGTGGTGCCGAATCAGTTCGAGATTGTAGAGTCAGCAGTGTAAACTACCCTCCCCTACTTCGCTCGGGGGCAATGGCTCCGCTCGCTCCTTGAGGGTGGGGCCTCCGCCTCGAATTAGGTGAGCCGCGGCTCAGCCTGAGCGGTCAAAAAGAGAGAAAAATCGAACTTCGAGCGCGCCGGGAAACGGAAGGGAGACTTACGAGCCGTCGGATTCGGCGTTCGGGTTGACGAAGTAGACCGAACCCAGGTAGACGCCGACGTCGTTGAACTCTTCGTCGCCGCTGGCACCGGTGATCTGCACCTCGTAGGTGTACTCGCCGTTGAGGTCGTCCGAAATGTCGTCGGCCTTCCAGACAGTGTTCCAGGCGTGGCTTCCCTCCGACCACGAGTCGTCGCTGTCAGCACCCCACTCGAGTGGGAGCGTCACGTCGAGTTCGGGGAAGTAGACCTGTGCAGAATCGACGACCTCGTCGCTCGGGGTCACCATCTCGCCGGAGTTCGCGTGCCAGATACCGATGTCGAAGCCGACCGAGCCGGTCGAGTCGAAGGTGTAGTCCGGGTTGCAGCTGCTGATGAACTGACTGTTCGAACCGGCGTCACCGAGCGTACTCGTGTGGTAGGTTTCGGCGGTGACGACGTAGTTGTTCCCGGGGTCGTCGTACTCGACGACCTCGAACACGCCCGACGCGATGCCGACGCTGGTGAAGGTGCCGTCGTTGTCGGAGACCTCGACGGTATAGGTCGTTTCGCCGGTCGGCCAGTCCTCGGGGATATTCGTCCAGACGGGACCGCTCCATTCGGGCTCGGCTTCCTCGTCGTCGTCCAGGCTCCAGCCCAGGTCGGCGGTCGGACCGCCCTCGATGTTGATCGCGACGGAGATCTCGTCGCTGCCGAGTTGCTCGCCGCTCGGATCGTAGACGCCGACCTTGAACACCGGCTCCATCCCGTGGGTAAACGTCCGGGTCCAGGAGCACGCGTCGGCGAACCCACCGGCACCGGACGGGTTCTCGCCACCCGAACCGGCGAGAATGTCGTCGGTGACCACGAATTCTTCCGGTTGCGGCTCCGGCGTCTCCGTCTCGGTCTCTGTCTCTGTTTCTGTCTCTGTGTCGGTCGGCTCTTCGGTCTCGGTACCGTCACCGGGACTCAGCGCGTTACAACCTGCGAGTGCGACGGACGCCCAGCCGGCAGCCCCGCCGGCGACGAACTTCCGTCGCGAAACGCCTGTGTCTGATTCAGAATCTGAACGCTCGGGTGTCATTACAACAGTTACGTGCCGCCCAACTCTCATAAAGCCTAGTCTGGAAACGTACAGGGGTATATAAGTGCTGCCCGGGCGGCCGGTGGCACGATTCGAACCCCGGCGGTTGATCATGCAATTATTCCGTGTGTCTATGTGAACAATAGACACTCGACAAATCAGAAACCACACGAACGGGCAGAGGAGAGGGCGGACCCAGGCGAAGATCGCTATCAGTGCAGCGTACGGTCGACCTCTTCGAGACCACGGTCCTCTTTGGTCGTCGGCCCGGGGACGGCCGTCACCTCGACGTCCGAGGGGTCGTCGCCGACGTAGATGACGTTCGGATCCGAGGCGTTCTCGCGAAGCACGAACGTGTCCTCGGGGTACTCTTCGAGGTACTCCTCGGGGTCGCCCTCCCCGTCTTCGAGTTCGCCGACTTTCTCCCGGAGGTACTGCCGCGGTGCACTCTCGGGGTCGTTCATGTCGCCGAACTGGATCGCGTCGACGGGACAGACCTCCTCGCATGCAGTCGTCGTACCGTCTAGCTCGTCGTCCAGCTCGCGGTGGGAGCAGAACGTGCACTTGCTGCAGGAGCCGTCCGGCGGGGTGCCCGCGACCCAGCGCCCCTGATCGTCGTACTTCTGATCCTCGAATTCCGCAGTGACGTCGTCGAGGATCGGGTCGTAGTCCTCGTTGCTCTCGGGGTCGCCGAGGTAGTCGGGTGCTCCGTCGTGGACGAAGGCATTGACGTGGTACGGACAGGCGACCTCACAGTAGGCACAGCCCAGACAGGTGTCGTAGTCACACAGGACGCGCCCGTTCTCGGTCTTGAACCGGGAGTTGTTCGGACAAACCTCGATGCAGGGTGCGTCGTCACAGTGCATGCACGGTCGCTGTATTGGGTCACACCCCTCGACGGTGTTCGGTGGGCTCTCGTACTCTTTGTCCTCGCGCCGGTAGCGGAATACGTCCTGCCAGAAGTGCCCCTCGGGCGTGTTGTTCTCCTCTTTACAGCCCTGGACACACCGGAGACACTTGATACAGGTCTCGGTGTCGATGACCATCCCCACCTGGACGTCGCCGCCTTCCTGGGCGGCCGCAGTGCCGCCGGTACTGCCGGAGACGAACTCGCCGGCCACGCTGCTTCCTGCGCCGGCTGCCACCGCGCCCGTCGCGAGCGCACCCGTCGCCTTGAGCATGTCCCGGCGGGACGCCTTGCTCTCGGTCGGCGGGACGCCCGGCGTCGCTTCGGCGTCGGCCTGTGAGTCCGATCGCAGATCGACGCCGAACTCCTGGCGGACGTCGTCGACGTACTTCTCCTCGAAGGCCGCTCGCGAGAGCTCGCCGTTCGAGACGCGGCGCGCGTCCCGCGCCATCTGCTTGCCGAGTTCGGTGTCGAACTCGACGTGTGAGAGTCGTTCCTCGGCCCGGTCCTCGATGTCGTCTAGATCGTAGTTGTCGCTCATTGTAATCACACTCCGAACAGCGGCACGTTCAGCGCCGCGTAGATGATCGTCAGTCGAAGCATCAGCCCGCCGAAGATGACGAATCCGAACTTGGCCGTGTAGCCAGCGGTCGCCAGCCGCTCCAGACGCGGGTTGTCGTGCAGCTCGTAGCGCCACTCGATCGTGAGCAGCCCCACGGAGATCGCAAGCGGCAACAACAGGCCGAGGGCGACGACGCCGCCCCAGAAGATCAGGTTCCCTTCCGTCAGCAGATATCGCTGGGTCTCGACGGCGGTCGTGTTGCCGTTGACCAGCGTCGCCAGTAGCATGTAGATGACGACCATCTCGGCGACGATGATCACGTCGTCGGCGACACTGAACATCGTGACGCCCGTGTCGGTGACGCCTTTCGTGACCGCGGTGACGCCGACGGTCGCGGCGATTCCCATCGAGAGGCCGCTCGCCAGGAACAGCGGCGGGAGCCACGTCGCGTCCCACATCGGGACGACATTTGAGGAGGCGCTGAGCAACAGCGCGGTGTAGACGATCAACAGGAGGCCCACGACCGCACCGAAGGCGTTGATCCCGCGTCGAAGCGTCTCGGAAGGACGGGTCAGATCCGCGACGGTATCGATGATGTCCGTGACCGGTTCGAGAGCGGTGATCGGGATCTCGAACCCGCGATCGGCTCCGAAGCCGAGCCACAGCGCCTGCAGGGCCGAAAGCACCATGAACAGGACGATCACCCACACACCGATCGTCATCCACGAATCGAAGTTCGTGAACAGCCAGATCATGATGACGTGCAGGGGCTCTCCGAGGTGGAAGAGCAGTATCGGGCCGCCGATCGCCAGCGCGACCAGCCCCATGATCGTCCCCCAGCGGGCAGTCGCCAGGTGTCCCTCGCGCCGGGACGGATCCCGGACGCTCAGGAAGTCCGCGACGGTGCCGGTGACGTACGCGCCGCCGGCGAGCCCACCCAGGAACAGGTACACCCCGATCGAGAGGCTCCAGAACTGGCTGGGCAACAGCGGGCTCACGGCCGTCATCGCGATACCCTCCTGTCCTCCGCTCGAGAGTCAGACCACGATACGCCCGTGTGTGGAATCGCATTCGTTGATTGCACGCACCACTTCATACCGGTATATCCGGCCCTCTCGGCGATACCAGTGTATATTCATTTTACAGCTTTTTATATACCCCACCGGGCAGAGCGATCAGTCGCGGGAGGACCACAGTGGGCCAGACCCGACCGAAAAGCCGAGAACCGTCGTGGATCAGACCTGGTTGGTCCGCGCTTTCAAATCTGGTCGGCTTCGTCTTTCTTGCCGGTCGTCAGCGAGAAGTCGTCGCGCGGATAGCCCACGCAGGTCAGCACGTACCCTTCCTGAATCTGCTCGTCGCTGAGGTACTGGTTGCCGTCGTGTTCGACCAGTTCCGATCCGTCGCCGTCGACCTTGGAAGTACACTGCCCGCAGACGCCGACCTGACACTGGTACGGCATGTCCCAATCCTCGTCCAGACCAGCGTCCAGCAGGGCCTCGTCGCTCGCGACGTCGATCGTCCCGCCCTGCTCAACGTACTCGATGCTGTGGGTTTCGATCTCGCCGGGCGTGGTGGTCGTCTCGGGTGGCGTCTCGGTCTCGCCGCCGGGACTGTACGAGTCGGCTTCGTCTTTCACGCCCGTCTCGAGCGAGAAGTCGCTGCGCGGATAGCCCACGCAGGTCAACATGTACCCTGCCTCGATCTGTGCGTCGCTGAGGTACTGGTTACCGTCGTGTTCGACCAGTTCGGTCGGATCGCCGTCGTTCGTGATCTTCGAGGTGCACTGCCCGCAGACGCCGATCTGGCACTGGTATGGAATGTCCAGATCTGCATCGAGAGCAGCGTCGAGGACCGCCGTATCGCTGCCGATGCTGAGCGTCGTTTCCTCCTTGAGGAACTCGACATCGAACGCCTCGACGGTGCCGGGCGTCGTCGTCCCATCGGGGGTCTCGGTCCCGTCGTAGGGAGTCGGCTCGCCGGGACGCGGCCCGGTCTCGCTGCCGTCGCCGAGGATGCCGAGACATCCCGCCGTCGCGAGTGCGCCCACACTCGCCGTGCTGGTGAGCAGCCGTCGCCGGAGATTGCTATCGAGGCCCGTCTCTTCCGTGGAGTCGGCCGCTGGCTCCTCCTCACCGTCGTCGGTCGCGTGACGTCTATCCATACGGGTCGATACGGCCATCCCTCGGATCCGGATTGGGATTGAATATACAGCTATTTAAATACCGACGGCATGGACAGCGTGGCCGTTGCCGACGACAACAGGATTAGGTTCGGTCGCGCACATCTCCGGATATGGAGTCGCTCGATCGGTCCGAAGCGTTCGAGGAGATATCCGCACACGATTCGAAATCGCTGTTCAAGCCGAAAGTCGTCTCGCTGGTCGTGACCAACAGCCCGGAGACGGGGCCGAATCTCATGACTGCGTCGTGGTGGATGCTTGCCGGATACAATCCGCTGCGCTATCAACTGGCAGTCAGCCACAAGACCCACACCCACGAGATTATCGAGCAAAGCGGCGAGTTCGTACTGGCGGCACCCTCCACCGGAATGATCGATGCGGTCGCAGTCGCGGGACAGGTCAGTGGCCGAGATGTCGACAAGCTCGAGTATCTCGATCTCGATACCGTTCCCGGCAAGCACGTCGACGTGCCATTGCTCGCGGACGCAGTCGGCAACATCGAATGTTCTGTTCTGGATTCGTTCACCTTCGAGAACTGTACCTACTACTTCGCCGAGGTCGAGACGGCCCACGTGACCCGCGGCGGACTCGACGGGCGCGTGTTGTCGCTGGACGACGCGGACGTGCTGGCGTACATGGGCAGCGACTGGGCCGACGGCGACGAGGAGACGAAATCGCGCTACTACGCGGAGCTGAGCGGCGACGACCTGCGACGGTACCCGGGCGAGAGCGTCCGGAACGCGCTCCCGGACACCGAGCAGTCGGAGTGATACTGCCGGCAGACGACCGCCTGCGCGGCGCAACGGTCGCCCGTTAGCTTTATTCCCCCTTAATAATAATTATAAAACGCTAGCGAGTCGCACGCCATGATCGTTCAGGGTCCAGCGCTGTCCGTCGTCGTCGACGTACTCACGCGATCGATCGTCGCGGGGAGCGGCGTCGCCGGCACCGCGGCGCTGTTGCTCTTTGTCCCGGTGTACGCGATGCGGTTGCTGACGGCGGTGCTGATCGTCGGTGCCGTCGTGCTCACGCTGGTGTTGCTACAGTCGGTGCTGATCACGCTGTTCGCGCTCGCGGTTCTCCTCGCGCTCGCGTCGCTGCCTGTTCCGGTCGACCGACCCAGTCCAGCTGATCGGCCCAGTCCAGCGGCTACCGAAGAGTAAGAAAGGGCCGTCGAGCACGGACAGCAAGAAGTAGATCGTTACGCTGAGGCCTCGTATCCGGCGTCTTCGACCGCATCGACGAGCGCAGCGGTGTCGGCAGCGCCGTCGATCTCGGCGACGCCTGCTTCGTGGTCGGCCGACGCTCCCGTGACGCCCTCGACGGCTTCGAGCGCCTCGACGACCGCCTGTTCGCAGTGTTCACAGCTCATCCCCTCGACGGTGAGTGTCAGACTCATTGCGTTCGGATATAGGGGTTGCCCGTCTTTTTCGATTGCTGCTTGGAGTCGAAGGCTACAAGCTCCGGACAGTTACGGATCGAAAGTCACGGGCGGCAGATACTACCGTCCGAAGGGCATACGTGATCGTATGCGCGAACTGGACGAGACGGACCTGGAGATCCTGTCGTTGCTCGCGGAGAACGCCCGTCGGCCCTACAGCGAGATCGGCGAGGCAGTCGGCCTGTCCGGGCCGGCGGTCTCCGACCGCGTCACGCGGCTACAGGAGGCGGGGATCATCCGGAACTTCACGATCGACGTCGACCGCTCGGAGTTGCGAGCCGGGGTGCCGGTGTTGATTCGACTCGAAACGGAGGCGATCGACCGGATCCGGAATCGGTTACGCGAAGCCGATCCGGTCGAGCACGTGTTCGTCACCGCCGAAGGCGAGATCTGGTTCTACGCCCGCGCGGAGGCCCGAAACGTCCGCACGTGGATCGAATCGCTGCTGGACGGCACGGCGGCCACCTACAGCGTCACGCTGATCGAGGAGGCCGAATGGACGCCGTCGATCGACGGGCTGGAGTTCGCACTCACCTGCGCCGAGTGCGGAAACACGGTCGATGCCGAAGGCGAAACGACCCGGATCGACGGCGACGTCTATCACTTCTGCTGTCCGTCCTGTCTCGATCGTTTCGAGAGCCGATACCGGCAGCTCGAACAGGGCGCGTAGTACCGGTAACCCGAACAGGGCGCGTAGTACCGGCAGCTCGAAGTGGACAGGCGCAGTTTTGGAATCGAAAGCAGAGCAGGCCTGGAAAGCGGGGTCTCGAAGCAGCAAACTGCCTAAGCGAGGGGCCCGTACGTACAGACACCAATGAGTACGCGAACGTCACACCTCGACATCACGGGGATGTCCTGTGCCAACTGTTCGGGCACGGTACAGGACGCCCTGGAATCGCTCGAGGGCGTGGAAACGGCGAACGTCAACTTCGCGACCGACGAGGGGTCGGTGACCTACGATCCCGAGCGCGTGTCGCTTGCCGAGATCTACGACGCGATCGAGGAGGCCGGCTACGGTGTGGTCTCGGAGACGATGACGATCGGCATCGCCGACATGTCCTGTGCCAACTGCGCACAGGCCAACGCCACCGCCCTGGAGGAGACACCGGGCGTCCTCAGTGCGGAGGTCAACTACGCGACCGACGAGGCGCAGGTGACCTACAACCCGGCCGAGGCGAGCCGCGAGGACCTGTACGACGCGATCGAGGAAGCCGGTTACGAGCCCGTGCGCGAGCAAGTCGACGACGAGTCCACGGACGCCCGCGACGCCGCCCGGGAAGCCGAAATCAGCCGCCAGTTGCGACTCACGCTGTTTGGGGCGGCGCTGTCGACACCGTTCCTGCTGTTCATGGTCGACCGGTTCCTCCTGGGCGGAAGCGTCTTTCCGGAGACGGTCCTCGGCGTGGAGTTCGGGTGGGTCGAGTTCCTGCTGGCGACGCCAGTCCAGGTCGCACTCGGCTGGCAGTTCTACAAGAATTCCTACAAGGCGCTCGTGACCAACGGCCGGGCCAACATGGACGTGTTGATCGCGCTGGGCTCTTCGACGGCGTATCTCTACTCTGTCGCCGCCTTGACGGGCCTGATCGCGGGCGGTCTCTACTTCGACACGGCGGCGTTCATCCTGGTGTTCATCACGCTGGGCAACTACCTCGAAGCCCGCTCGAAGGGGCAGGCCAGCGACGCGCTGCGGAAGTTGCTGGAGATGGAAGCCGAAACGGCGACGATCATTGCCGGCGACGGGACCGAACGGGAGGTCCCCCTGGAGGACGTCGAGGTCGGCGATCTGATGAAGGTCCGGCCGGGCGAGCGGGTCCCGACCGACGGCGTCGTCGTCGACGGGCAGAGCGCCGTCGACGAGTCGATGGTCACCGGCGAGAGCGTCCCCGTCGAGAAGAGCGAGGGCGACGAGGTCGTCGGGTCGACGATCAACGAGAACGGTGTCCTCACCGTGCAGGCGACGAAAGTCGGGGCCGACACGGCGCTCCAGCAGATCGTCCAGACGGTCAAGGAGGCCCAGTCGCGCCAGCCGGAGATCCAGAACCTGGCCGACCGCATCTCGGCGTACTTCGTGCCCGCGGTCATCGCGAACGCCTTGCTGTGGGGGACGGTCTGGTTCCTGTTCCCCGAAGCGCTGGCCGGGTTCGTCGACTCGCTGCCGCTGTGGGGACTGGTCGCCGGCGGGCCGGGCGTCGCCGGCGGTGGCGTCTCGATTTTCGAGTTCGCCGTCATCGTGTTCGCATCGTCCGTGCTGATCGCCTGTCCCTGCGCGCTGGGGCTGGCGACGCCCGCGGCGACGATGGTCGGCACGGCGATCGGTGCCAGAAACGGCGTCCTGTTCAAGGGCGGTGACGTCCTCGAGCGCGCCAAGGACGTCGACACGGTCGTCTTCGACAAGACCGGGACGCTCACCGAAGGCGAGATGGAACTGACCGACGTGATCGCGTTCGACGCGGTCGCCGACGGCGGCGAGCCGACAGCCACGAGCAGTGAAGGGAACGAACCAGCGGCCGACGGTGGCGCCCTGCAGGCGCGCGACCGTCTCGACGAAGACGAGTTGCTCCGGCTGGCGGCGACCGCCGAGAGCGCCAGCGAACACCCCCTCGCACAGGCGATCGTCGAGGGCGCACGCGAGCGCGGCATCGAGGTCGACGAGCCGGACGAGTTCGAGAACGTTCCGGGCCACGGGATCCGAGCGACCGTCGACGGTCGCGAAGTGCTGGTCGGCAATCGGAAACTGCTGGCCGACAACGGCATCGACCCCGCGCCGGCCGCCGACACGATGGAACGCCTCGAAAACGAGGGCAAGACCGCGATGCTGGTCGCGTTGCGCGGTTCGGAGCGAAGCGAGAACCGCGAGGCGAGTGGCGCGGAGCGGAGCTCCGCGGACCATTCGAGCGGGCAAGGCCCGCGAGAAGCCGGCGGCGAGCCGCGAGCGGAAGGAGAACTCATCGGCGTCGTCGCCGACGCCGACACGGTCAAACCGAGCGCGAAAGACGCGGTGAGCGCCCTTCGAAAGCGCGGTATCGACGTGATGATGATCACCGGCGACAACGAGCGGACCGCGCGGGCGGTCGCCGAGCAGGTCGGGATCGACGCCGACAACGTTCGGGCGGAGGTCCTGCCCGAGGACAAATCGGACGCCGTCGAGGCGATCCAGGCGGAGGGTCGACAGGCGATGATGGTCGGGGATGGCGTCAACGACGCGCCGGCGCTCGCCGTCGCGTACGTCGGGACGGCGATCGGCTCGGGGACCGACGTGGCCATCGAAGCGGCCGACGTGACGCTGATGCGCGACGATCCGATGGACGTGTTGAAAGCCATTCGCGTCTCCGACGCGACGCTCCAGAAGATCAAGCAGAACCTGCTGTGGGCGCTGGGATACAACACGCTGATGATCCCGCTGGCGTCGCTCGGGTTGCTCCAGCCAGTGCTGGCGGCCGCGGCGATGGCCTTCTCCAGCGTCTCGGTGCTGACCAACAGCCTGCTGTTCCGGGCGTACACCCCCGATCACGATTACGAGCTGCTGGGTCGACTCCGGCGATAGTGGCCGCGGCAGGTCGCGTCGGCCTACCTACGACGGTTCATACCGGAACCGGACTGTGGGCGTGCCGTCGAAAGTCGGCCCGGTGCCGTCACGCTCGAAGCCCGCCCCTTCGACTGCTCGACGAACCGTGTCGTTCGATTCGGGTACGAGCAGTTCGACGGCCATGTTCTCGCCCGCGGCAAAGCCCATCGGCTCGTCGAGCAGTTGCGTGCAGGCCTCGGACGATCCCTCGATCTGGGTGACGTGGACGGTCCGCTCGCGGGCATCGAAGCTCACGAAGCCGACGATCTCGTCGTCGTTCTCCGCGACACGAACCGTGCGGTCGTGAATCAGGTTGCGCATGACGTCGCCCGGAGCGTCAGTCAGCTCGGCCAGCCGTCCGGCGTCGGACTCGACGGCGTCGCGAACCTCCATGTCTGTGCCGTTGGTCGCCTCGTACTTATACTGTCGGCTGTCAGCATATACCACAGGCCGGTGGCGGTCGAGATCTGATTCCGCCAGACGCGAATGAACACAGTTATTCCCCGCGGCGGGATATGGCGGGGTAATGAGTCACGCACACAGGGCACAGGTGGTAGCATGCGCGTAGTCACGAAGTTCGGCGGAACCAGCCTCGGGAACGGCGAGCGAATCAATCGAGCGGCGGATTCGATCGCCAAAGCGGTCGAACAGGGCCACGAGATTGCCGTGGTCGCCTCGGCGATGGGGAACACGACCGACGAACTCCTCGACGAGATCGAGTTCGACGCCGACGAGGGCGACAAGGCACAGATCGTCTCGATGGGCGAGCGGACGTCCGTCCGGATGCTCAAGGCGGCGCTTGCGGCCCGAGGTGTCGAAGCGATCTTTCTAGAGCCCGGCAGCGACCAGTGGCCGATCATCACCGACGAGCACGGCGAGGTCGACATCGAGGAGACGACCCGTCGGGCACACGCCCTGGCCGGGCAACTCGGCGACGTCGTTCCGGTCATCACGGGCTTTCTCGCAGAGGACCACCAGGGCAACGTCACGACGCTCGGTCGCGGCGGCAGCGACACGACGGCCGTGATGCTCGGCAAGTACATGGACGCCGACGAGGTGATCATCGTCACCGACGTCGAGGGCGTCATGACCGGCGATCCGCGCGTCGTCGAGGGCGCACGCAACGTCAGCGAGATCACCGTCGACGAACTCCAGAGCCTCTCGTTCCGCGGCGCGGAGGTCGTCGCCCCCTCGGCGCTGTCCTACAAGGACGCCGACCTCTCGGTCCGGGTCGTCCACTACCAGCACGACGACCTGCTGGCTGGCGGCACCTCTATCGAGGGCCAGTTCGAGAGTCTGATCGACCTCGAAGAGACGAAACTGGCCTGTGTCACGATCGCCGGCCGTGCGATCCGCAACAGCCCCGGTATCCTGGGCGACCTCGCCTCCTGCCTGGGTGACGCCGGGATCAACATCGACGCCAACTCCTCAGGGATGGATTCGATTACGTTCTACGTCGCCGACGAGGACGCCGACGAGGCCGAAGCACTGCTGCACGACGAGGTCGTCGAGGACGAGACCCTCTCGTCGGTGACTGTCGAAGAAGACGTCGCCGTCGTCCGGGTCACCGGCGGGGAGTTCCCCAACGAAAGCGATTCCGTCAAGCGAATTATCGACCCGATTGCGAACGCACACATCGACATCTACGACGTCATCACCTCCGCGACGTCGGTGTCGGTGTTCATCCCCTGGGAGGACCGCGAACAGGCGCTCCAGCTGGTCCAGAAAGAGTTTTGAGACGGTCGGGTCGGCCGCCGACGTCGACCCGTTCCGTACGCACATTCAAGTCAGATGACGCAGCCATCGCGAGTATGCTCGCGATCGCCGGGTCGAAAGGTGGCTGTGGAAAGACGACCACGACACTCGGGTTAGCCGGGGCGTTCGCCCGCGCAGGGACACCGACACTCGCTATCGACGCCGACCGGCAGATGCCCGACCTGCACGTGACCGCTGGCGTCGACCGCGAACCGACGCTGGCGTCCGTCGACGGCACGGACGCCGGAACGGTCGCACAATCGATATCCGAACTGCCGGGCGTGAGCGTCCTCCCCGGACCGAAGCCGGCGGAGTCGGTCGACGTACAGCGGACGCTCGGACATCTCGACGACGGCGGATCGCAGGTCCTCATCGACTGCCCGTCCGGAACGGGACCGGACCTCACCGATCCGCTGACCGCCGCCGACGCGGTCGTGGTCGTCACGACCGACGACGGGCAGGGTCTCGAGGACGCCGAGACGACCGTCGAACTCGCGGATCGACTGGGCGTTCCCGTCGCGGGTGCGATCGTGACGATGACAGCGGACGCGCCGGACGGGGTCGAAACGCGACTCGACGCCCCGGTGCTCGCGACGGTGCCGGAGTCGGCGACCCCGCTGGCGGACGAGGACGCCCTCGCCGCATACGACAGGGCAGCACAGCGACTGCACACGGTCGATCCGAACGAGCCCGAGCCGATCGATCCGACCGGCACCCGGATGACGACCGGCGTCGAGCCGCTCGATCGCCGCCTCGACGGCGGACTCGTGCCCGGGTCGATCGCGGCCGTGGTCGGCGAGCCGGACGGCCACGCGGAAACGCTTCTGCACCGGCTGACGACCACGCGTGGCACGTTGTATCTCTCGACCGACCGGCCCGCGGGGCTCGTCCGCGCGGCGCTGTCTGCCGACGGCGGGCCGACCGGGAGCCCAGCAGTGCGGACCGTCGGTGCGGATCCGCTCGAAGACGCGACCGAGCTGCTCGCTGACCTGCCCTCGGGTGCGAATCTCGTCGTCGACCCCGCAGACGTGCTGGAAGCCCTCGACCGGGACGCGTATCTCGAGTTCCTGGAGACGCTCAAAGAGCGCATGCTCGAAACCGATGGCGTCGCCGTGCTACACTGCGTCGAGGGCGAGAACCAGCCGGCGAACCGCCAGGTGACCGAGCGCGTCGCGGACGCCGTCATCGAGATGAGTGGAGTCCGAGACGGGACGGCGCTCGAATGCCACGCGACGGTTCGAAAGTTCCGCCCGGACCCGTCCGTTCGGGGGGCAGTGCTCGTCGGATCGGCCGAGCGATCGTGACCGAGACGGAATGCGGTCCAGCGGGCCGGCAGAGTCCGCCCCTCCTCGGACCTCCGATCAATCCGGTTCCTGGGAAATCCGACCCCCCGAGAGTTTTTTCGCGCTGCCGGTCCCGTATCGGGTATGGAGTACACGACACTGGGTTCGACCGGGATCGAGGTCAGCCGCATCGCGCTGGGCTGTATGAGCTTCGGGACGCCAGAGTGGCGCGAGTGGGTGCTCGACGACGAGAAGAGCCGCGAGATCATCGAGCGAGCGATCGACCTGGGGATCAACTTCTTCGATACCGCCAACATGTACTCCCGCGGGGAGAGCGAACGGATCCTCGGGAACGTCCTCGCCGACTACGACCGCGACGAGCAGGTCGTCGCCACGAAGGTGTACTTCCAGATGGACGACGACAACCCCAACTCCCAGGGGCTGTCCCGCAAGACGATCGAGCAGGAGCTGTCGAACTCGCTGGACCGGCTCGGGATGGACACCGTCGACCTCTACCAGATCCATCGCTGGGACGAAGGGACGCCGATCGAGACGACGCTTCGGGCCCTGGACGATGCCGTCCGTCGCGGCCGGGTCCGCCACGTCGGGGCCTCCTCGATGTGGGCCTACCAGTTCGCCGACGCGCTGCACGAGAGCGACCGACTCGGACTGGAGCGGTTCCAGACGATGCAGAACCACTACAATCTGCTGTACCGGGAGGAAGAACGCGAGATGCTGCCCCTGTGTGAGCGCGAGGGCATCGGCGTCATCCCCTGGAGTCCGCTGGCGCGCGGGTATCTCGCCCGCCCGCACGACGAGTTCGACGTGACGACGCGCGGACAGACCGACGACCACGCGCGCGGACATCCGTACTTCGATGGCGGCGGTCGGGAGATCAACGAGCGCGTGGCCGAGATCGCCGCCGAGAAAGGCGTGACGATGGCCCAGATCGCGCTGGCCTGGCTGCTCCACCAGGACGCCGTCGACGCGCCCATCGTCGGCACGACCAGCGTCGAACACCTCGAAGACGCCGTCGAAGCCCTGGAGATCGATCTCTCCGCCAGCGAGCAGGCGTATCTCGAAGCGCCCTACGAGCCGGTTCCCGTGTCCGGCCACGAGTGATCTCAAGCGGCCGTACAAGCCGCTCCAGCCCGTAGGGGAGGTATGTCGAACACGGTCGGGCATGGCTCGCGACACCTGCTCTCGATGCGCTGGCGCGACGCGCTGTTCGCACACTGGCCGGTCGAGCCGGACGTGATCGAGCCGACGCTCCCCGAGGGGCTGGCGGTCGATACCGGCCCGGACGGACGGGCGTGGCTGAGCATCGTCGGGTTCGTCATGGAGGACATCCGTCCGCGGTTCTCGCCGATCGGTCGGTCGTTCCCGGAACTCAACCTCCGGACCTACGCCCGCCACGGCGACGAGACGGGCGTGTACTTCTACAACCTCGACGCTGACGACCGCCTGAGCGTCGCCGTTGCCCGCTGGCTGTTCAAACTGCCGTACTACCGTGCGGAGATGCGGGTCACCGAACGGGACGGCGGGATACGGTATCGGAGTTATCGAACCCACGACGGCATTGCGCCCGCGGCGTTCGACGCGACGATCGAGCCCCAGGGGACCGCAGAGCCGGTCGAGCCCGGCTCGCTGGCGGCGTTTCTGGTCGAGAACTACCGGTTTTTCGTCGCCGGCGACGGCGCGCTCTACGAGGGGACGATCGCACACGATCGCTGGGCGGTCGCGCCGGCGGAGCTGACGATCCGGGAGAACACGCTGTTCTCGGCGGAGGGCTTCGACTGGCCATCGAGCGAGCCGCTCGTGCAGTACGCGCCCGGGGAATCGGTCACGGCGGATCGCATCCGGCGTGTCGAGCATAGCCTATAAGCCCCGGACGGACGCAAAGACCGACGATGGACGACGAGCCAGCCGACGAACGTGAGGAGGCAAGCACCGACCCGCCTCCGGACGCCCCCGGAGACGAGGAGCCACCGCAGCGATCTCTCGACGCGGACCGGAGCGCTGACGACGAGACTCGGCCGACAGACCCGCCGAGCGGCGCGGACACACCTGGCGACAGCGAGGACGCGATCGAAGACGATCCCGGGGCGTACACGACCGACGTACGCACGCTCGACCCGCGCGTGCGCTGGCTGTGGGTCGGGCGGGCGCTCGTCGTCGCGCTCGTCCTCGGCGGGATCGCGACTGCCGCCACACTGGCACTCGCGCCCGAGTGGCCGTGGATCGGTCCGGCCGTGTTCGTACTCGTCGCCGTCCTCGGGGCCGGGCACGCCCTGCTTCTGTATCGCTCCTGGTCGTACGAGGTCCGCGAGGACTCGCTGCTTCTCGACAGGGGCGTGATCACGCGCGTCAGGACGGTCGTCCCCTACGTCCGCGTCCAGCACATCGACACCAGTCGCGGCCCGATCGAGCGAGCCGCCGGCCTCTCGTCGCTGGTCGTCTACACCGCCGGCTCGCGCGGTGCCGACGTGACGATCCCCGGACTGCGGCCGTGGGAGTCGACCGATCTGCAGACGCGACTGAAGGCACTAGCGATCGAATCCGAAGGCGAGGACGCCGTCTGAGCATGCAACTCGATCCACTCTCCATCCCTTACCGGGCGGTCGAAAGCGGTCTACAGGTCGTCATCGGCATCGCGATCGCGGGCATCGCCGGGGCCGGCTCGGTCGGCGGCGCGGAAGGGCTCGCCGTCTTCGGCGTGATTCTAGTCGTTGGGATCGGGCTGTCGCTGGGCTGGCAGGTCGCCTACTTTCGGCGCTTCGAGTACCGGCTGACCGAGGATACCTTCGACATCGATTCGGGCGTGCTCTCGCGTCGGGAGCGAGAGATTCCCTACGGCCGGATCCAGAACGTCGACATCCGCCAGAACGTGCTCCAGCGCGCGCTCGGGATCGCCGAGGTACGTCTCGAAACTGCCGGCGGCGGGCAGACGGAAGCGCGGCTCAGATACGTCGATCTCGAATCTGCCCGACACGTTCAGGAGGAAGTCAGTCGCCGCAAGCGCCGCGAGCACGGCGAACACGTTGGGGACGAATCGGCGGCGACCGAGCGGGGGGAGACGCTGTTCGAACTCGACGGCCGCGAGCTGGTGATCCTGGGGATCGTCTCGATGGATCTGCGGCTGCTGTCGCTAATCGCCGTCCCGCTGTCGTTCGTCGGGCCGTCGGTGCTGTCCGACTTCGCGCCGACGGCGACCGCGTCGCTTGCTATCGTCGCACTCGGTCTTGTCGGGCTCGTCGTCGCCTCGGCACTGGTCAGTGGAGGACTGTCGATGGCCAGGTACTACGGGTTCGTCCTCACCGACCGCGACGAGGAATATCGCTACGAGCGCGGATTGCTCCAACGGTTCAGCGGCTCGATCCCCAAGGACAAGGTCCAGACGATCACGCTCTCTGAGAACGTCCTCGCACGTCGGCTCGGCTATGCCAGCCTCTCGATAGAGACGGCTGGCTACGCTGGAACGGGTCAGGGGACGACGGGCTCACAGTCGGCGATCCCGATCGCGAAGCGTGACCACGCGATCGAACTCGCCGGCCGAATCGAGGACTTCGACGCGCTTTCGTTCGAACGGCCGCCCAGGCGCGCCCGGGAGCGCTACGCCGTCCGCTACGCGCTCGTGCTGGCGGTCCTGCTCGCGATCGCCTACGGGATCGTCCGGCTGACGCCGCTTTCGTTCCCGTGGTACGTGCTCCTCGGTGGCGTCGTGCTCGTTCCAGTCGCGGCCCATCTCAAGTGGCGCCATCGCGGCTATCGCCTCGAAGACGGGCACGTCATCACGCGCAACGGTTTCTGGTCGCGCCGGATCACGATCGTCCCGATCTATCGGATCCAGACGCTGGTCACGTCCGAGACGGTCTTCCAGCGTCGCCGCGACCTGGCGACGCTCGTCGTCGACACCGCCGGAACGTACAGTCTCGTCGGCGACGACGCCATGGCTGTCGACATCGATCTCGGCGAAGCCAACCGACTCCGCCAGGAACTGGCCGAGGACCTCCAGGAATCGATCGTCGAGTATCGGCGCCAACGGGGGCGTGACAGCTTCAGCGCGCCGAACGAAGGGGTCGCCGACGAAACGAGCGTCGGCTCGCCCGGCGGCTAGCGCTTTTGTTTCCGGGCCCGGTACGTCCGCTCATGCTCGTGGGTGAGCTGATGACGACTGACGTGGTGACCTGTCCGGAAGACGCGACACTCCGGGTCGCTGTCGGGAAGGTGCTCGAACACGGCGTCGGATCGGTGGTCCTCACCAGCGAGACGGACAATCCGACGGGCATCGTCACCGAGACCGACGCCTTGCGGGCGGGCTATCGCACCGACCGCTCCTTCTCGGAGATCCGCGTGGATGAGCTCTCACACGGGGCCGTCATCACCGCGTCTCCGGACGAGACGGTCCAGCACGTCGCCCGCCGAATGGCTGCCGAGGGGGTCAAGAAGGTGCCGGTCATGGACGGCGTCGACCTGCTGGGCGTCGTCACGCTGACCGACATCGTCTGGCACCTTTCGGACATTCGTTCGGAGGCCGCAGAGATCGCCGAGATGGGTTCCGAATGGGGACCCCGATAGCAGGCCCACCGGACGACATATCCGTCCGCGCGTGCATCCACAACCCATGGCTCCTTCGCACGTGCTGGTCGCGCTCGACGGATCACCGCTCGCCGAGGACGCACTGGCGTACGCGCTGGAAACGTTCGATTGCCGAGTGACCGTACTGAACGTCGTGACGCCGCTCGACGAGGGGATGAGCGAAGGCAACGTCCTCGGGGCCGGCGTGCTCGGGACCGACGAGGAACGCGTCCGGACGGCACGCGAGCGTGCCCAGAAAGCCGTCGCGACAGCACGGGACGGGTCAGCCGAGTCCGACCGGACGGTCGAGACCGTCGTCGAAGTCGGGGACCCCGCCGAGACGATCCTCGAATTCGTCGACGAACACGACGTCGATCACGTCGTCATGGGCGGACACGGTGGCGATCGAGGACGGCTCGCCCGCCGGCTGCTCGGGACGGTCTCGACCGCGGTCGTCGGCGAGGCTCCGGTAACGGTGACGGTCGTCCGATAGCGTGTTGGCTCCGTCGTCGATGGTAGCATCACTGTATGCCGGGAACCGCCGAGAACGCGGCGTAGACCCCGTACCCGACGACGACAGACGTCGACAGCGTGAGCAGCCAGAAGACGACCGTCACGCCGATCTTCCGTCGCGAGACCCCCGCGGACCCGGCGGCGAGCCCGCCACCGATCACGCCCGAGATGATGATGTTGTTAAAGGAGATCGGGATCCCCAGCGCGATCGCGGTCTGTGCGATGACAAACCCGGGCACCAGCGCCGCGATCGACCGCCTGGCACCGAGCTGTGCGTACTCCCGGGAGGTCGCCTGCAGCAGGCGCGGCGCGCCCATCCACGCGCCGGCGAGGATCCCGACGGCACCGATCGACAGCAGGACGATCACGGGCAGGCCGAGCTCGTCGACGAACAGTGCCTGGAGCGGACCGGTCGCGAGCCCGACCTGGCTGCCGCCACTGGAGAACGCGACGATGCTGCCCAGCACGAGCAGAAACGTCCGGATCCCCTTCTCGACCGATTCCTGGGTCCGACGGCGGATGGCGACGAATCCCAGGACCGCGAACGCGATCGTCACGAGAACCCGAACCGGGCCGACGCCACTGAGCGCCGGAAGGTCGGCGAGCATCGAGACGAACCCGGCGATCGAATTCTGATCCGCCCCGGGGGGAGACGGGATCACGCCGAGCTGAATGTTTGCGACGATCGCGGACACGACTGCCGCCAGCACCGGGACACCGATCGTCTCCGGGATGTCGTCCCGGCGAAGCAGCGTGGCAGTCGCGTAGGCGATCCCGCCCGAGACCGGCGGGACGAGGATCCAGAACTGACCGAGTCGCCGGTAGGTCTCGAAGGCTGGGTCGCCGCCGAGCGAGAGGCCGACGCCGACCATCGCCCCCGTCGTGGCGAACGCCGCCGGCACGGGATAGCCGCTGTAGACGCCGAAGGCCATGAACGCCGCCGCAGTCAACAGCCCAGCGGTCGCGGCCGGCGATGAAATCGAGACCCCGCGAATCAACTCTGTCCCGACCGTCTCGGAGATCGCCCCGCCCTGCGTGACCGCACCCAGCGCCGCGAGGATTCCGATGACGAACGCCGCGCGCATCGTCGAGATGGCGTTGGCACCGATCGCCGGCGCGAACGGCGGAGAGTTACTGTTGGCTCCCAGCGCCCAGGCCATCCCCAGACACGCCACGGTCGCCGGGACGGCCAGGACGTAGAGCGTCGCGACCACGTCAGACCCACCCCCTGCCCAGAATCAAGTCGCGTCGCTGTCGGGATCGGGCTGCTCGCCGCGATCCGAACACGTCAATCGCCCGTATCGGTCGATCGAGGAGATGGCGCTCGGGATCGGGGCGGAGTAACGTCACACACAACATATCTCCGTCGCGTGGCAAAAGCGTTGGCAGTGTCCGACGGATCTGTCGGCACGTTCTTGTGGTCCGGGACGTATGCCCGGATATGTACGCTGTCGTCGGGTGCAGCAAGTGCAGCGCGCTGTGGGTCGTCGAAGGGCGGCCGGAGACGACCCAGTGTCCCCGGTGTGGCACCCGGAAACGGTTCGACCGGCTCAAGCAGTTCGTCACGACCGACGACCCTGACCGCGCGAAACAGGCCCGGGCGGCGATGCTGGCCGAGCGCCAGGAGATGGGCGAGGCGTTCGACGACCTCGATGATTTCTCGAGTATGGGTGATCGACTCGACGAGGCGGGGATCGACGACGATACCTATCTCGAATCGTCGGGCGTCGACCCCGAAGCCGCGGAGCAGGCGGGAAAACGCGCCGAACAGGGAACAGGTGGCTCGCGCAGTCGCAAGGCGGTCGTCACGGACGCACTGGACGAACTCGCCGAACCGACCAGGGACGCGATCGTCGCGTACGCACAGAAACAGGGCGTCGCCGAGGACTACGTCGACCGGGCGCTCGAAAAGCTGCGCCGAACCGGCGAGATCACGGAATCGAACGGTGTCTACCGACGACTCTAGGCGTCACGAGGGAGCTGATCACATCCGGGCCCGTCCACCTCGAACTCTATCCATCACATCTGGCTCCGTCCACCTCGAACTCTATCCATCACATCTGGCTCCGTCCACCTCGAACTCTATCCATCACATCTGGCTCCGTCCACCTCGAACTCTATCCACTGCATCCGACCCCGTCCGCCGCAAAGCCGAGCAACCACTCGTTGGCACCGTCCATCAACCTTGAAATATGTCGGGGGTGAACAACCGGTAATGGCGTCTTCCCTCCCTGCGGACGGGCGCGACTTCGTCCTCGGAAGCGGTGCCGGCGTGGTCGGGTTCCTGTTCGGACTGACCCTGCTGGCCGTGGCCGCGACCGATCGGGTCGACCTGCTCGACGGAACGCTCGCAGTCGTCGCGTTCGCGCTCGCCGCGTTCGCGTTCGGCGTTGCAGGCCTGTACGACAACGTCGCGCTGGGCGTCCCGAGACGTGGCGCTGCGCACCTCGTCTCCGGGGCCGCGCTCGTGCTCGCGTTGCTCGCCCCGTACGGTGACGCCAGCCTGCTGTTCGTCGTCACGGCCAGCGTCGCCCTGCTTGCCAGCGGGATCTACCAACTCGCGGTCGTCATCGGCCTCTTCGAGTCCGACGAGCAGCCCGCCGACGAGCTCGAAACATGACCGGCGCGCGCCTCTGGCTCGACGTCGCGAGCGGGCTCGTCGGCGTCCTGGCCGGGCTCGTCATCGTCGCGGCCGGCCTGTTCGGGCCGCTGACCGTCGCCGGGGTCGATCTCGGCGTCACCGCCATGGGGCTGTTCGGTGCCGGCTTCAGCGCCGTGGGGATCGGCCACCTGCGGATCGACGCGCGCACCCGCGGGCTCGGGGAACTGATCGCCGGTGCCGGCGCGATCGCGTTTGGACTGTCGTTCCAGGTCACGCCGTCGATCGTCCCGTTCGTGGCCGGCGTGCTCGGGCTGGCGTTCGGTGGCACGATACTGGCCACGGAGAGTTTCGGCCTGTCCGGGGCGTGACCGGCTTCTGGGTCGGACGTGCAGGGTCACCGGCCGTGTTCGGCGTGGGCGCTCGCGAGATGGCGACCTGCGAGTGCGCCGAGCAGCGAGAGTTCGCCGGCCAGCGCACCCGCCGCGAGCACCGCTGCAAGCGCGTCGCCGTTGGTCCCCGGCGGGTCGCCACCGCCCGCGAGACCGAGGAGTTCGAGCGCTTCTGACTGAGTTGGGAGTCCTGTACCGCCGCCGACGGTGCCGACCGCCAGCGCCGGGAGCGTCACCGAAACGTAGAGGCCCGCATCGCGAACTTCGACGCTCGTGATGGCGTGTGCGCCCTCGACGACCTGGGCGACGTCCTGACCCAGCGCGAGGAAGGCCGCGCCGACGACGTTGGCGGCGTGAGCGTTGAACCCCAGGCTGGCGGCTTTTGCGCTACCGATCAGGTTCTTTCGGGTGTTAACCTCGGCGATGGCGTCGGGACTCGTCCCGAAGCGGTCCTCGATCACGTCCGCCGGGACGACGGCGTCGGCGGCGACCGACCGGCCGCGGCCCTCGATGGCGTTGATCCCGGCCGGTTTCTTGTCGGTGCAGAGGTTGCCCGAAACGGCCACCAGCGACACCGGCGTTTCGGCCTCGATCACCTCGGCGGCTTCCCGGGTCGCGATCGTGGCCATGTTCATTCCCATGGCGTCTTTGGTGTCGTAGACGAACCGGACGAAGACGCTGTCGCCGACGACGTAAGGAGTCGCCTCGCGCAACTCGCCGTGGCTGGTAGTCGCTTCGGCCGCAGCCGCGAGTCGGTCGCGGCTGGCGCGTATCCAGTCGGCGACCGCGGCGGCCTCCCGGACGCCGCTCGTCTCGAACACCGGCGCGCGGGTCATCCCGCGTTGCAGGACGGTCGCGTTCGCGCCGCCCGCCGCCCGGATCGCATCCGCCCCACGGTTGACGCTCGCGACCAGGGCACCCTCGGTCGTGGCCAGCGGGAGATAGAAGGAGCCACCTGCGGCCTCGCCGTCGACGGGAAGCGGCCCGGCGACCCCCATCGGGATCTGGGCCACGCCGATCATGTTCTCGATGTTGGGGTCGGCGCGGTCGGTGGGGAACGAGTAGTCACCGACCGTCTCCAGGTCGGCTCCGACTTCCTCGGCCAGCAGTTGCCGGCGAGCCGCGGCTGCCGTGTCGGCGTCGGCGTGGGCTTCCAGTTCGTACAGTCGAAGGTCGCCCGCTTTGACGCGCTCGGCGAGCGTCTCGGCGTCCGTCATATCCCCCACCTGGTCGGGAACGTACCTAACCGTTGCCCCGACGCAACGACCGGACCATGTCGGTATCACGCCCCGACCGCCGCGTACGGCCGGGCTGCCCGCTCTGTGATCCATCAGGGTTATTAGACAGGATTTTAGGCTTGCCGAAAAAACCGACGGCCTTTTATTTTTTAGGCCAGCCTAATCGAGTATGCAGCGACGAAGTTTCATCAAAGCAGGCGGTATGACGGCGTTGACAGGCGTAGTCGCGGGCTGTGCAAGTCCCGGCGACGGCGGCAACGGCGACGAGACGCCGTCAGCGACAGAGACCGCAGAGCCGTACAGCGTCTCGATGTCACCCGTCGGGGAGGTCACGTTCGACGCTGTGCCCGAAGACATCGCCGTTTACATGTCGGGATACGCCGACATGCTGGTCGCGCTCGGGCACGGAGACGCTCTCTCCGCCATCGGGAACGCCGGCCGGTACCACACCGATCACTACGACGAACTCGACGGCGTCGACGTGGATACGTCCGAGTTGACCAACCTCGTCGACGCCGGACTGACGCGCGAGACGTTCCTCTCGATCGACGCCGATCTCCACCTGATCGATCCGAACTGGCTGACGAACGTCTTCGAGATGGACGACTCGGACGTCGAGTTCGTCTCGGAGCGGGCCGGACCGTTCCTGGGGAATACGATCTTCCGGCGCACCGACGCGTGGCACGACTACGAGTACTACACCCTCTACGAGGCCTTCGAGAAGGTGGCACAGGTCGTGCAGGAACAGGACCGCTACGAGGCGGTTCAATCGTTCCACGACGACTTCATCGATCGGATCGAGGCGGACGTGCCCGCCGACGGGCCGCGCGCCGCGCTCGTCTGGGGCGGTGACGACCAGCCGACGTCGTTCTCGCCGTACTATCTCAGCGGCGAGGGGACGAACAAGAAGCCGTTCCGTGATCTGAACGTCCGCGACGCGATCGCGAATTCCGACGTCGACGCCCTCTCGACGGGCAGTCGGTCGCAGATCGACTACGAGACGCTGCTGGATCTCGATCCCGACGTGCTTCTGGTCCGCGGTCACGAGGACAAGACCCGATCGGAGTTCGAGGAGACGGTCGTCTCGTTCATGCAGAACCACGAGACCGCCAGCCGGATCACCGCCGTCGAGAACGGCGACGTGTTCCGCGGCGGGCCGCTGTACATGGGGCCGCTCCAGCACCTGTTCACGACCGAGCGGTTCGCGACCGCACTCTATCCCGACGCCTTCGAGGGCGAACTGTTCGACCGCGACGAACTGGCCTCGATCGTCACTTCCGACAGCGCCTGATCCATGTCACGACGCCGCCGCGTTCACGACGCGCTCGCACCCGACCTCGACGCCACGCTCGCCAGCATCATCGGGGCGAGCGTCCTGCTGACGGTCGTCGCCGGCCTCGTCCAGGTCAGGTACGGCGCGTACGGGATGTCTCTCGAGACGGCGGTCCGTGCGTTGTTCGACCGGGCCGTCTGGACGAACCCCGACGTGCTCGCGACGATCGTCCTCGGGCAGCGCGGCGCAGCGGCGCTGGGTCTGACTGCCGATCTCGGGACGCTATCGGACGCGACGATCCTCGTCTGGACCAGCCGGTTGCCCCGCGTCCTCGTGGCCGGGTTCGTCGGGCTCAACCTCGCGGTGTCCGGTGCCGTCTTCCAGGCGATCACCAGAAACGAACTCGCGAGCCCGTACATCCTCGGGGTCTCCTCCGGGGCGGGCGTCGCCGTCGTGTTCACGCTGTTGTTCTCGCTGGGCGCGTATCTGCTCCCGCTGGCCGCCGTCGTCGGCGGGACCGCTGCGTTCCTGCTGGTCTACGCCATCGCGTGGCGCGGCGGTACCACCCCGGTCAGGCTGGTGCTCGCCGGCGTCGTCGTGGGGACGATCTTCAACAGCCTCCAGACCGGGCTGTTCTACTTCATCGACAGCAACGGCGTGATGCGAACCGCCGTCGCGTGGCTGGCCGGCTCGCTGACCGGCGTCGGCTGGCCCGAAGCCCGGATCGTGGCAGTACCGACACTGCTCGTCGTGCCCGCCGCGCTGGTGAGCGCCCGCCAGCTCGACGTGCTCTTGCTGGGCGAGCGCGCGGCACGGTCGCTGGGGATGCGCGTCGAGCATATGCGGTTCGGACTGTCCGCGCTCGCCATCGTCGCCGCGTCGGCCGCCGTCGCCGTCGCCGGTCTCGTCGGGTTCGTCGGCCTCGTCGTGCCACACGTCGTCCGCACGTTCGTCGGCAGCGACTACCGCCAGCTGATGGCCGGCTGTCTGTTCGCGGGCCCGGCGCTGGTTGTCGTCGCCGACGTCTTCGCACGGCTCGCACTGCCCGGCACCCAGATCCCGGTCGGCGTCGTGACCGGCTTGCTCGGTGGTCCGTACTTCCTGCTGTTGTTGCGCCGGACTGACTCGTTCACGGAGTTTTGACCATGCCAGAGATCCCACTCCTCTCGACGGACAGAGCACAGACGACAGACGAGACAGACACCGAGCCGCTCGAAGACGCCGCACTGCTGGCGTCGGATATCGAACTCGGCTACGGCGAGGAGATCGTCGTCGACTGTGAACACCTCGTCATCCCGGACGGGAGAGTCACCGCACTCGTCGGCCCGAACGGGTCCGGCAAGTCGACGCTCCTGAAGGGATTGTCGGCCGAGCTGTCCCCGGAGTCGGGGACCGTCCTGTTGCACGGCCGCGACGTCCACGAGCGGTCCGTGCCGGCTCTCGCTCGCGAACTCGGGCTGCTGGACCAGGAGAACGACGCGCCGGGCGGGTTGACGGTCGACGATCTCGTGACCCACGGCCGGTATCCCCATCGCGGCTTTCTCGATCCGCTCTCTGAAGACGACTACGCGGCGATCGACCGCGCGATCGATCTCGCCGGCATCGATCACCTCCGGGAGACCGCGCTCGCGGAGCTGTCCGGCGGACAGAAACAGCTCGCGTTCATCGCGATGGCGCTCGCACAGGACACGGACGTGCTCTTGCTGGACGAGCCGACGACGTATCTGGACCTCCACCACCAGCTTCGCGTCATGGAGGTCATCCGGACGCTGAACGACGAGCGGGACGTGACGGTGTGTGTTGTGCTCCACGATCTCCAGCAGGCGACGCGTTTCGCGGAGTACCTCGTCGCTCTCGAGGACGGAGCGGTCTACGACTGGGGGCCGCCCGAGGAGGTCGTCACCGAGCAGTTGCTCGCGGACGTCTTCGACGTCGACGCCTCCGTTCGCCACGACCCCGACGGCGACCCGCACATCGTCCCCCGACGCGCGATCGAGTAGGCGGGCCCGTCTTCGCCGCCAACGCTCCCGTGTCACCGCCGAGTCGATTTCGAGGTATTCAAACCGCTCCCTGGAGTAGACGCCTCCATGGACGCCGACGAGACACGCGACAACGTCGTACCGGGAAGCGACGAGGAACTCGACACCCCGGACGTTCGTGGCTACGACTTCCGCGGGGAGTTCGACTTCGAGGAGATGATGGACTCCTACGCGACGACGGGCTTTCAGGCGACACAGCTCGCCGAAGCGATCGACATCGCCGAGCGCATGCAGGAGGAAGACGCCGAGATCTATCTCACCTTCACCTCGAACATCATCTCATCAGGGCTGCGCGAAGCCGTCGCCTACCTGATCCGCGAGGGGTACGTCGACGTCGTCATCACGACCTCCGGGTCGCTGACCGAGGACGTCATCAAGACGGCAAAGCCGTTCAAGATGGGCGAGTGGGAAGCCGACGAGGCCGAGCTTCGCGAACAGGGGATCAACCGCCTCGGCAACCTCTTCGTCCCCTCCGACCGGTACGTCTGGCTGGAGGAGTACCTCTATGACTTCTTCGACGACTTCTTCGCCGAGGAGAAGATCCGGACGCCGACGGGGTTCGCACGCGAGCTTGGCGAGACGCTGGACGACGAGGACTCGGTACTCAAACAGGCCGCGGACAACGACGTCCCCGTCTACTGCCCGGCGCTGACCGACGCCGAAGTCGGGAACTTCCTGTACTATTATCGGCAGGCCTACGACTCGGAGGTCGGGATCGAGATCCTCGACGACTACGACGCCCTCATCGAGGACGGACTGCTGGCCGACCAGACTGGGCTGATCGCCGTCGGCGCGGGCGTGCCCAAACACCACGCGATCATGACGAACCTCTTCCGCGGCGGTGCTGACTACGTCGTCTACATCTCGACCGGGATGGAAGGGGACGGCTCGCTGTCCGGCGCGCCCCCCAGCGAGGCGGTCTCCTGGGGCAAGATCAAAGAGGAAGACGAAACCAACTACACGCTCGTCGAGGCCGAGGCGACGCTGGTCTTCCCGCTGCTGGTCGCGAGCGCCTTCAATTGACATCCTCCTCCGCGTGAACGCGGGGGAATCCCGAGCGGTGGGAGTTTCAGGTTTGACAGTCCCACCGAACATCCCGCCAGTACGAATCTGGTGGGATGTTCGCGGACTGGGACGGGTAGGACTGCTGGGAGTGCCAAGCCCCCGGTACTCCTATCCTCCATCGTATTTGGACTCCCAGAGTTATTTTTGCCTCGGGGAGTCCGGCAGACCTCGACGGACTTGGAGTTACTTGCGTAGTGCGTGCAAGCAGTCCGGCACCGCGCTGGCTCATTCTAGGAACCAGCCGTTCACCGGACTGGTTCCGGATACTGCCTCGGTAGTGCGGGCGGACAGGCCGCCTCCGCAGGACGGATCGGAATCCGCTCCGTTCCGACCAATTCCCATTCTACTATACGGCAACCTGTCACTGAAACGTCAGCGTGGGAAACTCAGGGCGGCGTTTGAATGGTGGTCTCTTTCACAGAGTGACGGCGCGTATCCACGCCGTGAACGGTGTGGTATTGCGCCTGTTCAGCCTATAATACTGGACGTCCCTTCCGCATCGACCGCCCGATGTGGCGGTCGGAGCGGGAAATCGGGACAGGTCGGCCCGTCCTGTTTGATGTCCTATCGATCGTCCTGTTCGTCGTCGGTGTCGCCAGTGAATCCGGGTTCCCAGAGCTCGTCCCCGGAGTCGGACTGGTCGGTCGGTTCGAGATGGCGGTGGGCAACCAGCCACAGCGCCAATCGGTAGATGACGTATGCGAGAACGGCAAAGGCGACCAGATCGATGAGGTACAGTTCGAGCAGCGTCAGCAGTGTCAGATCCTCGACGACGAGATCGCCGGTGAGAACGAGAACCTCGATCGTGAGAGCGAGAATCAACACGGGGGCGAAAAGCACGACAAGTCCGATAGCGACCGGGACCAGACGGTCGCGCGGGTCAGACGAAGCCATACTCGATCATGGGCCGCCCAGGCCAAAATAGTACACTTTCGACGCCCGGTCGCTGCCGGAGACGTTCGACCGAACCGAAGACGAGCGGCGTGTCCCCGTAATCGCGGTCGTCGATCGCCAGATCGGCGTCGAACTCGTAGCCGTACTCACCCACGATGGACTCTCCATCCGGCGTCGCCAGATCGACGTTTCAGCCGCTCTCCTGGAGGCGGTAGTAGGGATAACTGAGCTCGCTGTCCCCGAACCCGTCGGTAGCGAGTACGACCCTTGCATACCCATCTTAATGTAAATCCGCCTCGCAAAAAGCCGTTGTCCCGACAGGGTCGCTTCTCCGGTTCGTCCCGCCGTTGCGTCTCCGGCGTCTCGGCTCACCGGTGCTACTCGCGGACGGCCTCGACGATAGAAAGGTCCGCATCGACGGTGAGCGTGAGCGTCTCGCCGTCGCTCTCGAAGGTGAACTCGGCCTCGAAGGGGTCTTCGTCGATGATCGTCTCCTCGTAGTTCATTTCGACGGCGCTGACCGCCCGCGTCGAGTCGGGGTCGATCGGATTGTGGCCGTGGTCGGTGAGAAAATCGAGGAAGCGGGTGTCCGACAGCATCGCCAGCACGCCCGCGCCGCCGCTGGAGAAGGTGCAGTTCGTGCACTCGAAACCGACACTGACGGCGTAGTAGCCCCCACAGGAGGGACAGGTGTCCGTTTCAGTGTCGTGGTCCACACAGATATCTGGCTGGCTCTCGATGGGGGCCGAACAGCGCGGGCAGATGCCGCTGGCCATCGCCATGATCTCGAGGTTCGTCCACGTCCAGGCGGCACGCGAGACGGCGTCGGCAGAGCGATTACGCAGGCCCGCCGGCGGGAGCGGGAGAGCACCGAGGTAGCCGTCGTCACTCTTCCCGCCCGACCGTCTGCGGCGCTGGTACCGACCGTCGCACTCCGTGCAGTAGAGTTCGATCCCGCCGTCTTTGTAGGCCGCCTCGACCGGTTCGCCGCAGATGTCACAACGCTCGTCGATGGGTGTCCGCTCGAAGGACGCGTCGTCCGTCACGGCCCCGGAGAGGATGGACTCGACGACGCGCCGGCCCGCGCGGTCGAGTTCGTATCCCGCGTCGGTCTTGCGGACGAAGTGGCCGACGAGTTTCTCCAGGTGGTAGTTGAACTGCCCGGAGTCGCGCATCGCCATCTCGTCGTACAACGCCGAGAACGACAGCGGGTCGCCGGCCTCGCCGAGGACCCGGAGGATTCGTACGCGCGTCTCGTTGCCCAGGGCCGCGAACGCCTCGTCGGGAGAGAGCGGATCGGTCTCGTCCTCGGCCATGCCGGGCCTAATCATCCCACCCTCCTAAGAACTGTGCCGGCCGGTACCGGCGAGCGCCGGATCGGTCCCGCCCTCGCCGGTCGTGTCGACGCCACACACAGTCGACCCACCGCCGATCCGTTCCCGGAGGCGACTGACGGCGAGAGCCACGCCAGCGCCGGTGGCGACGGCCGCAGCGATCACAGGATAGCTCACCGCGACCAGCACAGCCGCCACCACGACAGGCACGCCGACCGCAACCGCGAGTACGTCTCCGAGACTGTGCTGTGCAACTCCACCGTATCTCGATGCGCGTCTGTTCTCTCTCATACTAGTCCGAAGGGTAGCCATCGGGATAAGTATAATCTGAAATACATTTCTGTAGGCTCGCTTGCTGGAACGGGTTTCTGTAATCTCCCGTAGATTTCGGCGACGAACACGCAAGCCTTATGACCAACCCTGTACGTTAGTGTACAGTAATGGAGACTAGTGGTGAAGTCGCACCGGCGGTCGAGTCGATCCTGGCGGCGGCTCGCGACCGTGGCGGCGGCGACGAACGGCTCTCGGTCGACGCCCGGTCGTTACCGGCGGCGTTCGATCGGGCCGAAGACGAGGGGCGCGTCCCCGTGATCGCGGAGGTCAAACCGACGAGTCCGACCACCGACGGCGAACGGGCGGACGATCCGGTGGCGCTCGCCGAACAGATGGTCGAGGGCGGCGCGGCCGCGCTGTCGGTGCTGACCGAGCCCGGGCACTTCGGCGGCTCTCCCGAGGCGCTCGAACGCGTCCGGGCAGCCGTCGACGTGCCCGTCCTCCGGAAGGACTTCCTGCTCTACGAGGAGCAGCTGGACGTCGTCGAAGCCGACGTCGTCCTGTTGATCGCGCGCTTTCTCCAGGAGGAGGGAACCGACGATCTCGACGAACTGATCGGGGCGGCACGCGACCGGGGCTTTCAGGTACTCGTCGAGACCCACACCGAGACGGAGGTCAAGGCGGCGCTCGCGGCCGGTGCGGAGATCGTCGGCGTCAACAACCGCGATCTGGCGAAACTGGAGGTCGACCTCTCGACGTTCGAGCGGGTCGCGCCGGAAGCGCGGCGGCTGGTCCGTGACGGCCAGTCGAGCGGGGACGCGGGACGAGGGTCCGAGGGCGTCACGCTCATTGCCGAAAGCGGGATCGCAACGCCCGAGGACGCCGCGCGGATGCGTTCGGCAGGGGCGGACGCGCTGCTGATCGGATCCGCGATCATGGACGGCGACGTGCAGAAGAACACGGAGCGACTAACGAATCTATGAGTACGGACGAACCAGCTGACGGGAGTTTCGGACAGTACGGGGGCCAGTACGTCCCCGAGGTGTTGATGCCGGCGATCGAGGAACTGGAGGACGCCTACCGGCGATACGTCCTCGACAACGAGGACGGCTTCATGGACGAGTTCCGCGAGCGACTGGCGGACTTCGGCGGTCGGCCCATCCCGCTGCAGCGGGCCGATCGACTCAGCGAGCGCTACGACACGGAGGTCTATCTCAAACGCGAGGACCTGCTACACGGCGGGGCACACAAGCTCAACAACGCGCTCGGACAGGTCCTGCTCGCCAAGTACATGGGCAAAGAGCGGATCATCGCCGAGACCGGCGCTGGCCAGCACGGCACCGCCACGGCGATGGCGGCGGCACACCTGGACATGCCCTGCGAGATCTACATGGGCGAGACCGACATCGCCCGCCAGCGACCGAACGTCTTCCGCATGCGGATCAACGGCGCGGAGGTCAATCCCGTCACCGTCGGCCGCGGGACGCTCAAGGAGGCGATCTCCGAGACGATGCGCGACTGGGCGACCAACGTCGAGGACACCCACTACGTGATCGGCTCGATCGTCGGCCCGCACCCCTTCCCGTCGATGGTCCGGGACTTCCAGTCGGTGATTTCCGAGGAAGCCCGCGAGCAGATCCGGGAGAAAGCGGGCCGCCTGCCGGACTCCGTCGTCGCGTGTGCGGGCGGCGGATCGAACACGATGGGTGCGTTCGCCCACTTCGTCTCGGACACGGATGTCGACCTGCTCGCAGTGGAAGCGGGAGGTTCTTCGCTCACCGTCGACGAGGCGGAGGGCGTCGCGCCCAACTCGGCGTCGCTGTCGACCGGAAACGAGGGGGTGCTGCACGGCGCGCGGACGAAGCTCCTGCAGGACAGCGACGGCCAGATCATGGAATCCCACTCGGTCTCGGCCGGGCTCGATTACTCGGGCGTCGGCCCCGAACTGGCCCATCTCGTCGACGAGGGCCGGGTGACGCCGGTCAACGTCGGCGACGACGCCGCGCTGGAGGCGTTCCACCGCCTCTCCCAGGACGAGGGGATCATCCCCGCCCTGGAGACGGCCCACGCCTTCGGCTATCTCGAAGAACACCCCGAAGAAGTGGGCGATCTCACGATCGTCAACGTCTCCGGACGGGGCGACAAGGACCTCGAAACCGTCATCGAAGAGACTGCAAAACGAGATCTGGACGTCGCACCCGATATGAGCGTCTTCGAGCAGGTGGGTGCCGGACGCCTCGGCAGTCGGGGTGACCGCGAATGAGTCTCGACGCGGTCTTCGACTCCGAGGAGCCGGCCTTCGTCCCGTATCTCGCCGCCGGCGATCCCTCCTACGAGGCCTCGCTGGAGTACGTCGAGGCGCTGGAGCGCGGCGGCGCTGACGTGATCGAACTCGGTCTGCCCTTCTCCGAGCCGATCGCCGAGGGTTCGACCATCCAGAGCGCGATCGTCCGGGCGCTGAAAGCGGGGATGACGCCCGAGCGGTACTTCGAGTTCGTCGAGGAAGTCGACGTGGACGTGCCGATCGTCTGCATGACCTACTACAATCTCATTTTCCAGTACGGGGGTAGCGAGGGCGGTCCCCGAAAGTTCGTCGAGCGCGCCGCCGACGTCGGGATCGAGGGATTCGTCGTCGTCGACCTGCCCGCCGAGGAGGCCGACCCGCTCCGGGAGGCCTGCGACGAGTTCGGCCTGGATCTGATCTTCATCGTCGCGCCGACGACGACCGACGACCGGCTCGAGAGCATGCGCGAGCGCGTCTCCGGGTACGTCTACGTCCAGGCCCGGACGGGCGTGACGGGCGCACGCGAGGACGTGAGCGACCAGACCGCACAGACACTCGATCGGATCAGCGACTGGGACGTTCCGAAGGCGGTGGGATTCGGGATCAAGACCGGCGAGCACGCCGAGCGGATCGTCCGCGCCGGTGCCGACGGCGTCATCGTCGGCTCGGCGCTGGTCGACATCGTCGCCGAGGGCCACGAGGGCGACGAACCGGTCGCCGAGACCGCCGAGAAGCTCGAAGCGAAGGCACGAGAGCTGAAGACAGGCGCGCTGCGCGGTGTCGGTGCAGCCGTCGAAAGCGAGTGATCACCGTTAGTACCGCTCGGGATCGATCGTGCCCACGTAGCTGCGAGCAGCGGCGTACAGCACGACAGCGAGCACCGAGAGCCCGAGGACCGTCGCGGTCGAGACGGTCGTCTCGCTGCCGACTGCGAGCTTCGCGGCGACGGTCGCGGGGTGTTCGGGCAGAAGCGCGGCCAGGCCGAACAGTCCCAGCGCGATGATCGAGTACAGCAACTGGGCCTGTCGACGCTGAGCCAGCAGGAGTCCGAGCACCGCACCGAGCACGACGACCAGCAGCGCGACCGCCGAGACCAGCGCCAGCAGGGGCAGGACGTTCGTGACGGTGATCCCGTTGACGACCAGCAGCGCGATCCACAACAGCGCCTGCGCGGGGGCCAGGATCGCCATCCCCAGCGCCTTCCCGTCGAAGATGTCCGTCAGCGAGACGGGCGCAACGCGAAGCAACTCCAGCGTCCCGCGTTCGATCTCCTCGGTCAGGACGTCGACGGTGACCGAGCCGCTGATGAACGGCGGCAGGAACAACAGCAGCGGCACGAGCACCGTGTAGGTGAACCCGAAGTAGGAACTGGCGTCGGCCTCCGGCGGGAGCGGGACGGGTTGGGTCTCGAGGTGTGTGGCCCGACGCGTGCGCTCGTCGCGTTCGAGTGCTTCCAGCGCGTCCTGGGCCTTCACGACCGCGAGCGTCGACTGCACGCTGCTGTCGGGGACGGTCACCGTCACCGATGTCCGCCGGTCGACCGATTCGGCGTGGAAGACGCCGACCACCTCCCCGCGCCGGAAGGCGTCCAGCGCGGCTTCGCGCGTCGGGTAGTGTTCCGTCCCGACGCCGGCCGACCGTGCCGCCTCATCGAGCTCGTCACGGGCGTCGCCGGAGACCCCGAAGGTGAGTTCGCCGGATTCGACGCTGCCGGGATCGTACAGCGAGGTGAGCCCGACGACCAGAAACGACGAGAAGGCGGCGATAAAGATCTGGATCGCCAGCGCGAGGACGATCGTTTTCTCCCGGGAGAGACTGGCGATGTCGCGCCGCGCGATGGCGACTCGAACGTCGTCAAACAACGAGCATCACCACCGCGAAGTTGTAGACGAAGTGAATCGCGATCGCCGCAGTGAGCCCGACGGCGTAGCCCTGACGGCCGGATCGCATGCCGACCGCCGACGTCGCCGCCGTGACGACGTGCAACGCCAGCGGTGCGAGCAACAGCACCAGCGCGACCATCGGGCTGATCCCGGCGGTCGGGCCGGCCGAGACGACCGCCGCCTGCTGGACCTCCGGCAGCCCGCCCAGCAACTGGACGATCAGCAGCCCCTTCTCGGCGACGAAGAAGCCGAGTCCCGCCAGCGCACCGACGGTCAGTGCCGACCGAACCGTCCGGTCGTAGCGGTTGTGGACGAATCCCGCGTAGGCCGGCAGGCTCTTGGCTACCTCCTCGATCACGACGATCGCGAGCAGTATCAGCCCGAGCCACAGTTCCCGGGGAAGTGCCATCGAGATCGGATAGACCGCAGCCACGGCGACCAGTTCCGCGAGGATGACCAGCGGCATGAGCAACACGACGACCAGCGCGACGCTGCGCCGTCGCCGGATCCGACCGGCGAGCGAGTCCAGTACCTTCAGCGGGATCGACCGCTGGGTGAACATGTCCTCTTCGCGGTACAGGCCCGCTCCGAGGACGAAAAACAGCGTCGCGGTGAAAAGCGGCGGCACCGTCGAGATCGCCATCTCCAGGGGTTCGATCGCGACGCCCTGGATGTCACGGACGACGATCGTCAGCGGCGAGACCAGCGCGATCGGCGTCACGTCGGTGAAGATCGCCGGCACGAACGCGTAGGTCGTCAGCCCGACCGTGATCGAGACAGTAACGAAGGTGAGTTCCTTGAACGACCTGGCGAACATCGCCCCGAGGAAGGTTGCGGCCAGGAAGAGCAACACCAGCGGCACGACCGCCAGAAGGGCGTACGCGCCGCTTCCGGACCCGGGTTCGAGGGCGATGATCGCACCCGCGATCGCCCCCTCGAAGACCATCGCCCCCAGGAAGTACGGCAAGGTCTTCCCGGCGATGATGTCCCAGCGGCTGACCGGCGCGACGAGCATGAGTTCGCCCCGCCGGTTGAGTCGCTCGCTCAACATCGTCGACCCGTAGGCCTGGATGACGAAGTTCAGCGGGATGACGAACAGAAACGCCAGGATCAGCGACTGGAAGGGAAACGGCGGCGAGATGTCCGACGGCGTGCCGGTCATCGCGTCACTGCCCGTGAGACCGCGGGCGATCGAGCCGATATCGCCACTCGAGCCGCCGCCCGTGGCCCCGTCACCGCCGGCACCGCCGTCAGTGGTGCCACCGGTTGTCCCGCCGTCGGAGCCGTCACCGCCGTCGCCGGTCGTTCCATCGCCACCTCCATCGTCGGAGCCACCCTGATCGCCGGCCCCGCCGCCAGTTGCTCCATCGCCGGTCGTGCCGTCACCACCGTCCGCAGGGGCGATCGTGCGGTTGCGCTCGGCGTACTCGAGCGTCACCGTGACCGGGAACGCGGCCGACTGGTTGGACTCGCCGGCCATCACGCGGTCGTTGTACGAGTCGACGCTGCCTCGCAACTCCGCCAGCGCGGCCTGCCCCTTCTGGGTGTCGCTGGCGACGACCTGCGTGCCGTCGATCTGCAGGTCGATCGCCGAACCGAGTTCCGCGTCGGAATCGCGAACCGCGAAGGTCGGATCGTCCTCGACGACCGGATACAGCGGGCTCTCCTCCGCGACGCCGACCCGGTAGAAGCCCTCGTCGAGGGTCACGCCGCCCTGTGCGAGCACGAGCGGGACGGCCGCGCCCAGCACGAGCAGCGTCGCACCGACGACCGCAGCGGTCTTGCGGTCGATCCCGCCGGCGTTTTTCGTCACCTCCCAGCGGCCGATCCGCAGGATCTTTCGCGGTCGCACGGTCAGGCCTCCGAACCCGACTCGGCGTCCGCCCCCCGATCGGACCGCGATCGAGAGTCGTGGCCGTCGGCTACGTTGAGGAAGACCTCTTCGAGACTGGACTCTTCGGTCCGGATGTCGACGATCTCGCCGCCGGCCTCGCTGGCGGCCTCCCGGGTCGCCTCGACCTCGTCCATCGATTCGACCGTCCGGACGTACTGGCCGTTCCTGGCGACGCTATCGGGCACCTCGACGGTCGCGTGGACGTGATAGACCGTCTCGCCGTGCTCGGCCTGTAGCTGGTCGAGGTCGCCGCGAGCGACGATCTCACCCCCGTTCATGATGGCCACGCGATCGCAGATCGACTCGACGTGAAAGAGGTTGTGCGCGCTGAAGACGATCGTCTTGCCCTCCGCGGCCAGCTGGCTCGTGAACTCGATGATGTAGTTCGTCGTCAGCGGGTCCAGCCCGCTCGCGGGCTCGTCGTAGATCAACACGTCCGGATCGTTGATCAGCGACCGGGCGATCGCGACTTTCCGTTTCATGCCCTTGGACATATCCCCGATCTGGCGATCCCGGTGTTGGAGATCGAGTTCCGAGAGCGTCTCCTCGATCCGCCGGGCCGCGACGTCCTCGGGCACGTCGTAGAGGTCGGCAAAGAAGCGAAGATAGGTGTCGGCAGTCATCTCCTCGTACAGCGGCGACTCCTCGGGGAGAAACCCCAGTCGGCGTCGCATTTCGGTCTCGCCGGCGTCGTACCCGGCGACCGAGACACTCCCGCTCGTGGGTTCGATCAGTCCCGCGAGCATCTTCAGCGTCGTCGTCTTGCCGGCCCCGTTCGGGCCGATGATGCCGAACACCTCGCCGGACTCGACCGAAAACGTACTCCCTTCGACGGCCGGGAAGCCGCCGTACTCTTTGCGGAGGTCGCGGGCCTCGATCATTCGTCTGTCCGTATTGGCTGGCTGCACGTATAGGTTGCCTCGCAGTATCGACGGTGATAGCGGGGCTGCCGGCTGGGCCCGGGAGTAGATCACTCGACGTCCGTGACGACGATCCGCGTCCCGCCAGACGACGATTCTTCGGCCGCGACCGACCAGCCGTGTGCGTCGGCGATCCACTCGACGATCGCCAGCCCGAACCCGGTCCGGTCGGGATCAGTCGTGTACCCGGCTTCGAAGACGCGGTCGCGTTCGCCTTCGGGAATGGCGGGACCGTCGTCGACGACGGCGAAGCCGCCCGCTACCGGTTCGACGCGGACCGATCGGTCCTCGGCGTGGACGGCGACGTTCTCGAAACACTCGGCGAAGGCGTCTTCGAGGCGGTCGCGGTCGGCCTCGATCGTCGGGAGGTCGTCGGCGAGCGTCAGGTCGAGTTCGGCGTCGAGACCCTCCCGTGCCGCGCGGGCCGCGTCGGCGACGTCGACGACGACGGGATCGCGGACCGGCAGCCCGGCGCGGGCGAGTTCGCGCATGTCTTCGAGCAGCGTCTCCATCGTGTCGATCGACCGTTCGAGCGCGTCGAAGTGGACGTCGTCGCCAGTCTCGCGGGCGAGATTCAGTCGACCGGCCAGCACGTTCAGCGGGTTTCGGAGGTCGTGTGCGACGACACTGGCGAACTCGTCGAGGCGTTCGTCGCTGCGGTAGCGGTCGGTGACGTCCCGGGCCGACCCCATCTGCGCGGGTTCGCCGTCGTAAGTGATCGACCGGACGTTGAGCGACAACTCCCGGGTCTCTCCGTCGGCAGTGACGATTCGCGCCTCGTATCGGCTCGACCCGTTCTCGCCGGCCTGTCGACGTCGGACGATCTCCCGCACGCGGTCGCGATCCTCGGGATGGATGAGTTCGAACGCGCCCATGCCGAGTAGCTCGGACTCCTCGTAGCCCGTGATCGCACAGAGGCGCTCGTTGACGAACTCGAAGACGCCGTCCTGGTAGATGAAGATCCCGTCGTGGCTCTGCTCGACGAGCGTCCGGTAGCGCTGTTCGCTCTCTCCGAGCGCGGCTTCCGCGCGGGCGTGCTCGACCGCATTGACGATCGTGTTCGCGAGGACGGCGTACTGATCGGTGCCGGTCTCCTTTTGCATGTATTCGGTGACCCCCGCCGAGATGGCCTCGCTGGCGATCTCCTCGCTCCCGTGGCTCGTGTAGAGAACGAAGGGCATCTCCGGATCGCGCTCGCGGACGCGCTCGAGCAGTGCCAGCCCGTCGATCCCGGCCGGGCGATGGTCGCTGACGACACAATCGATCGAGTCCCGCCCGAGTCGGTCCAGTGCTGCCTCCGGAGTCGTCGCGCCCTCGACACGCAGCGCCGGGGCTTCGGATTCGAGGTGCTCGGCCACCACCTCCAGCAGGTCGGCGTCGCTGTCGACGTGCAACACGCGTATCGGCTCGGGATCAGTCATCGTGTCCGTGTTGTGTGCTCGCTAGTATCAAAGTTCGTATCAGGCCGGGTTGCTCGAACGGGCGGAGACAGGGGCTTGCGCCCTACAGCAGGTCTTCGATGTGGTCGGCGACGGCTTCCGGCGTGTCGCCGACGGGGACGCCGTTGTTTTCGAGCGCGGTGATCTTCGATTCGGCAGTGCCGGTACCACTTCCGGAGACGATCGCGCCGGCGTGGCCCATCCGCTTGCCCGGCGGCGCCGTGCGGCCGGCGATGAAGCCGGCGACGGGCGTGTCCATGTGCTCGCCGATGTAGCGGGCGGCCTCCTCCTCGTCTTCGCCCCCGATCTCGCCGCACATGACGACGGCGTGGGTTTCTGGGTCGGCCTCGAACAACTCAAGAGCGTCGATGAAGTCCGTCCCGATGATCGGGTCGCCGCCGATACCGATCGCGGTCGTCTGGCCGATTCCGCGCTGGGTGAGATTGTCGACGACCTGGTAGGTGAGCGTGCCGGACCGGGAGACAACGCCGACATTACCCGACGCGAAGATGTTCCCGGGCAGGATCCCGAGCTTTGCCTCGCCCGGCGTGATGATGCCCGGACAGTTCGGGCCGACGAGGTGCGTGTCGGTCTCTTCGAGTTTGCGATAGACACGGCTCATGTCCTGGGTCGGGATCCCCTCGGTGATAGTTACGACCAGGTCCAGCCCGTCGGCGTCGAGCGCCTCGAAGGCCGCGTCCGCCGCGAACGCGGGCGGGACGAACACGACCGAGGCGTCGGCGTCCTCCTCGCGGACGGCCCCCTGAACGGTGTCGTAGACCGGGACGCCGGCGACCTCCTGGCCGCCTTTGCCCGGCACCGCGCCGGCGACGACGTTCGTTCCGTATTCGAGCATCTGCTCGGTGTGGAACCGGCCCTCTCCGCCGGTGATTCCCTGTACCACGACGCGCGTGTCTTCGTCGACGAGAACACTCATTGTGCTTGCACCTCCTGTGCGTATTCGACGGCACGTTTGACGGCGTCCTCAAGCGTGTACTCGACGGTGACCAGCTCCTCGTTGAGGATCTCCATGCCCTCCTCGGCGTTCGTGCCCGCCAGCCGGACGACTACTTCCTTGGGGATCTCGTCGAACTCCTCGAGAGCCTGGTTGATGCCACTGGCGACTTCGTCGCCGCGGGTGATCCCGCCGAAGATGTTGAACACCACCGAATCGACGTTGTCGTCGGAGAAGACCATATCGAGCGCGTTGGCGATCCGCTGGGCCTTGGCACCGCCGCCCACGTCGAGGAAGTTGGCCGGTTCGCCACCGTAGTAGTCGACGAGATCGAGCGTCGTCATCACCAGCCCCGCGCCGTTGCCGATGATGCCGACGTTGCCCGACAGGCGGACGTAATCGAAACCGTACTCGTCGGCTTTGGCTTCGAGTTCGTCGCCGCTACCGGCCTCCTCTTCCATCTCGGCGAGTTCCGGCTGACGAAAGAGGGCGTCCTCGTCGACGTTGAATACGGCGTCGGCGGCGATCACCCCGCGCTCGCCGTCCCCTGACTCCGCGCTCGTCACCATCAGCGGGTTGATCTCGACGTCGCTGCCGTCCCGCTCGTCCCAGAGCTGATACAGCGTCCGCAGGATCGAGGCGACCTCGCCCGCCACGTCGCGATCGACGCCGGCCTCGTAGACTGCCTTGCGTGCCTGGAAGGGGTGCATCCCGAAGGCCGGGTCGACGTGCTCGCGGGCGATGGCGTCGGGCTCCTCCGCGGCGACGTCCTCGATGTTGACGCCGCCACGTGTCGAGACCATCGCGACGGGGCGGCCCCGCCCGCGGTCCATCGTCACGCCGACGTACAACTCGTCGACGAAATCGACCGCCTCCTCGACGAGAACGCGCTCGACGCGATACCCCTTCAGATCCATCCCGAGGATCGCGTCGGCGGCCTCGCGTGCTTCGGCTTTCGAATCGGCGAGTTTGATCCCGCCGGCCTTGCCGCGTCCGCCGACGTGTACCTGTGCCTTGATCGCGACCGGGTAGCCGATCGACTCGGCCGCCTCGACGGCCGCCTCGACGGTCCCGGCCAGTTGCGAGTCCGGCGTCGGGATCCCGGCCGCCGCGAAGACCTCCTTGGCCTGGTATTCGTGCAATCGCATGTCACTCTCACAGGGGAGTGGCGCGCGCTTAAATCCCGGCCCTGCTGCAGGTGTGGCCGACATGTTTGCCGTTCCAGCTCGACATCGACGCTTCCGGATCCGCAGGAGCCAACTCATCCGACACCGTAGGTCTGGACATGAACGATCGGATCGAGTCGCTGGCGGCCGAGGTCGCCGACGCGGAGCGGGTCGTCGCACTGACCGGCGCGGGCGTCTCGACCGCGTCGGGCATCCCCTCGTTTCGGGGCGAGGGCGGCATCTGGGAGCAGTTCGACCAGCGCGATTTCCACTACCGGCGGTTCGACGCCGATCCAGCGGGATTCTGGCGCGACCGGATCGACCTCCGGGAGACCTTCTACGGGGACGGTGAGATCGAACCGAACGCTGCCCACGAGGCACTCGCAGATCTGGAAGGAATGGGGTACCTCGACGCCGCCGTCACCCAGAACGTCGACGGTCTGCACGGAGTCGCCGGCTCCGAGACGGTGATCGAACTCCACGGGACGAACCGCGAGGCCGAGTGCGTCGAGTGTGGCCGTCGGATCCCGGCCGAGACGGCGTTCGAGCGAGCCGAAGACGGTGAACTACCGCCCCGGTGTGAAGCTTGCGGCGGCGTCCTGAAGCCGGCGGTCGTCCTCTTCGGGGAGTCGATGCCGGACGAGCCGACGATACGGGCCCACGAACTGGCCGGGCAGAGCGATCTCTTCCTGGCGATCGGCTCGTCGCTGCAGGTCCAGCCGGCGGCCGGGTTACCTGCGCGCGCCCAGCGGTCGGGAGCGACGCTCGCGATCGTCAACCTGGAGGAGACACCGGTCAGCGACCGGGCAGAATACGATCTCCGGGAAGACGTGACAGCGGCGTTGCCGGCGCTGGTCGAGGCAGTCGAATGAGTCTCAAAAGAGAAGACGGGTTCACAGTTCGACGCCGCCGGGAATGAGGCTGTGCTCGCGGTCGAGATTGCCGTCGCCGTCGTAGACCAGCAGCGTGTCTTTCTCGAAGACGACGGGGTCGCCGTCGCCGGGTTCGATCCGGAGCCGGTAGTGTCGATCGCCCTCCGCGCGGCGGCTCGTGGCGGCGACGAGCGAGTGCAGGTCCGACGACTCCAGCGGGGCCTCGAAGGCGAACTCACCGGTAAGCCGGTGGGACACGCCGAGGACTCCGGGATCGTCCGCCGGTGTCCGTCGATAGGAGACGTCGAGGTCGGAGGCCTCCGGGACCTGTCCATCCTCGGCTAGTCGGTCCCGAAGGACCGCCGGGGCCCCCTCGAAGCGCACGGTCAGCCGGGGCACTCGTTCGTCAGCGTCGACGTGGGTCGTGAACTCTTCCCGCCGCATTGACTCGCCTGAATCTACGGTACGGCGCCAGAAGAACGTAACGCAACCGGCGAGCGACATCGGTATACTGTCGATCGTAACGTTTCGGGAGGAATTCGGCACCCGGAGTGTCGAAAACAGCCACGAACGCACAGTTAGGGAGTAGCGTAGAAATCCATAGATTTCGCCCGGGAGCGATGATCCGGTCACCCGATCGGAATGAGAGTTACTCCGATCAGCTACGCTAATCCCGAAGTATTAGGCCCCCGGCCCGTGGCAACTCTGACAATGGCCTGGGTCCGCTCGGAGTACGCCGGCGAGTTCGCCGTCCTCTCGGCGTGGATCGCGATGGTATTGCCCTGGAACGTGGTCTATCACCCGAACGCCCCACTGGACAGTACCGTCGTGTTCGTTCGGTTCTCGATCGTCGAGTTGCAGATCCGGTTTCCGGTCGTGCTGGCGGTCGGCGACCAGCTCGTCTCTGCCACCAACGCACTGGCGGCCCAGTATCCCGGCACACAGTTCGCGTCTGGCCTGTTCGTCGCCTCACCCGTCGGAGCGATCGGACACTACGACGGTTACATGCAACTGGGCAGTCTCGCGTGGGCGCTCGGGGCGGTCGCGTTGCTGGGTTCGTTCGCGTTCAGTCTCGCGTTCTACCTGCGGGAAGAGACGGTGATCGAGCGCAGTCCTGTCGATCCAGTTCGGGTGATCGGCTGGCTGCTGGCGGCCGCGACCGTCGCGACGGCGTCCGCGTCGGTACTGTACTTCCTCGATCGAGGCCTCGCCGGCGTGCCGATCCCGATCGGCACCGCCATCATGGGAGCGCTGGCGGTCGCAGTGCTTCGTGCGGAGCGACGGTGACGGTACCCCTTGCCAGCGTCGCGCGTTTCGAGGAGCGATACTCGGGGTATCGAATTTAAGTGTATGGGGGCTAAATCCCCGGCAAGAGTCGCTACGAGGGCGGCGCTCCCGAGTCATGGCAGACTCCGAACGCGAACAGAACGGGGGATCGAGCGGACTGCTGAGCGGTGCGAAAGAACGACTGGCCCGCTCGGTGCGGATCGTCACGGGCTCGTCGATCGACGTCGAGGATTACGATCCCACCGAGCACGATCCGCTCGCGACCTTCGACGGGCTGGCCGGCATGGACGAAATCGAACGCTACTGGCTCAACGCCCCCTACGCGTTCGTCTCGATCAACTACGACCCCGAGGAGAACGAGCACCGCTATCACGTCGTCGAGCCGACGCTGGACGAACTCGAGCGGGACCTGCTCAAACGGCTGTTCGAAGACATCCGGACGCCGCTTCTGTATCGCGAGGACATCGAGGAAGACCCCGAAACGGCGCTGATGGAGGAGCTGGAAGCGCGTCTCGAAGCGTACGGCGTCGTGATCGAGCCCGAGACGTTTTATCGGCTGTTCTATTACCTCTATCGGCAGTTCCAGGGATACGGCAAGATCGACCCGCTGATGCGCGATCCAGCCATCGAGGACATCTCCTGTGACGGGGTCGACCTGCCGATATTCGCGTATCACGAGGAGTACACGGACATCGAGACCAACGTCACCTTCGGCGAGCAGGAGCTCCGGAACTTCGTCATTCAGCTCGCCCAGCGCTCCGGGCGGCACATCTCCGTGTCGGATCCGGTCGTCTCGACGACCCTGCCAGACGGGTCGCGGATCGAACTCGCGCTGGGCGAGGAAGTCACGCCGCGCGGATCGGCTTTCACCATCCGGAAGTACGCCGAAGACCCGTTCACACCGGTCGATCTGCTGGAGTTCGGGACGGTCGATCTGGACATGCTCGCGTTCCTGTGGCTGGCCATCGAGTCCAACAAGTCGCTGATTTTCGCGGGTGGGACTGCAGCGGGCAAGACCACGAGCATGAACGCGATGTCGATGTTCGTCCCGCCGCGATCGAAAGTGCTGACGATCGAGGACACGCGCGAGCTGTCGCTGTATCACGACAACTGGCTCTCCTCGGTGACGCGCGAACGGTTCGACGAGGACGACATCACGATGTACGACCTGCTGCGGTCGGCGCTGCGCCACCGGCCGGAGTACATCATCGTCGGCGAGGTCCGTGGCCAGGAGGCCGTCACGCTCTTTCAGGCGATGAACACCGGACACACGACCTACTCGACGATGCACGCCGATTCGGTCCAGACGGTGATCAATCGCCTGGAAAACGAGCCGATCAACGTCCCGCGGCCGATGGTCGCCAGTCTCGACCTGCTCTGTGTACAGGTGCTGACTCGCCACGACGGCCAGCGCGTGCGCCGGATCAAGACGCTCGCGGAAATCGAGGGGATCGACCAGCGGACCGGCGAACTGGACTACTCCAACACGTTCTCCTGGGACGCAACCGAGGACTCCTTCCGACAGCGCAACTCCGACCTGCTCGATGAGATCCAGGCCGACCGCGGCTGGTCCCGCTCGGAACTCCTGAGCGAACTCGACGACAGGCGGGCAGTCCTCTCGTATCTCTGGGAGGAAGGCGTGACCGACTACCGGCGCTTCACCGCGTGGGTCAACCGGTATTACGCCGACAAGGACGTGGTCATGGACGAAGTGCACGCGAGCGACGCCGTCACGACGAGAGAGTGATATGGAACCGATCCAGCTTTTGCCACTCGGGCTCGCCGCGGCCCTGGTCGGGCTGTGCTCGTTCGTGTTCGTCAGCACCGGGTGGAGCGGGTTTCTCTCCCGGATGTCGCGGCTGGGATTCGACAGGTTCGTCGTCGACTCGCCGGCGCGAAAACGGTCGCTGGAAGCCGCACACGTCGATCAGACCTACCGGATCTACGCCTCACGGACGTATCTCTACACGCTCGTCGCCGGAGTGGCCGGCGGGACGCTCGGCGTCTATCTCATCGCCGGGACGCTCTCGGTGTTGCCTGCGGTGGCGGCCACGCTGGCGCAACTCCCCTCCGTGATGGGCGAGGCGCTCGGCGATCCGAACCTGGTGATCGTGCTCTCGCCGCTGGAGCGGGACCTGCTGTCCGTCGGCGGCGGCGTCGCCGTCGGTTCGCTCGCGGCGACGCTGACCTACGTCCTCCGCTGGCAGATCCCCCAGAGCAACGCCGAGGTCCGCCGACGCGGGATCAACGAGGCACTCCCGCGGACGGTCGCGTTCATGTACGCGCTCTCCCGCGGCGGGACGACATTCCCGACAGTGATGCGGACGCTGGGGAACAATCAGGAGATCTACGGCGACGCGGCCGCCGAGGTGAAAGTCGGCGTCCGGCAGATGGACCTGTTCAGCGTGGACGTGATCTCGGCGATCAGACGGGTCGCCTACCGGACCCCGAGCGAGAAGTGGAAGACCTTCTCCGAGAACCTCGCCAGCGTCCTCCAGAGCGGCCAGAGCCTGCCGCGATTCCTCCAGTCGCAGTACGAGCGCTACCAGGAAGAGGCCGAAGAGCGCCAGAAGGAAGTCCTCGAGTTGCTGGCGACGATCGCCGAGGCGTACGTGACGGTGCTGGTCGCGGGGATGCTCTTTCTGGTGACGATCCTGCTCGTGTTCGGGCTGACGACGACCGACACGCTGCCGTTCATCCGGATGATCGGGTACCTGATCATTCCGCTGGCTAACCTCGGATTCATGCTCTTTCTGATGCAGAAGCTCGAGCAACTCGGGATCGCCCGAGAGAGCGGCGTCTCGAAGCTCGAAGCCGACGACACGAGTACGACCGCACCCGAGACGAGCACGGCAGGCGAATCCCGGAGCAAGACTGCTCCCGAGACGCCGACGACGAGTACCGACGGTGGGACGAGCGGTGTCGTCCAGTCGAACCTGGCACAACTGCGGCACTACGATCGCGCGAGCCGCCTCAAGCGAGTGCTCGGGACGCCGCTACAGACGATCATGTGGCATCCGACGCGCTTGCTGTACGTGACTGTCCCACTGGCGCTTCTGTGGATCGGGATCCGGATGCCCGAGGCGCTGGCCGCGGAAGGGCTCAGCGTCCGTGTCCTCGATGACATCCTCATCCAGGCCGGGCTGTTCGTGCTCGGGACGTTCGCCATCGTCCGGGAAGTGTACAAACGACGGATCGACCGGATCGAAGCCGCGACGCCCGAATTGCTCGAACGGCTCGCGAGCCTCAACGAGGCCGGGATGTCCGTCGTCGAGAGCCTCGACCGGGTTCGGGACAGCGACCTGGATGCGCTCGGCGACGAAGTCGATCGGATCTGGAGCGACGTCGAGATGGGAGCCAACGTGCAGGCGGCACTGGTCCGGTTCGGGCGGCGCGTCCGGACGACCTCGATCGCACGGATCGTGACACTGCTGACCAACGCGATGCACGCCAGCGGCAGGATCGGTCCCGTCCTGCGGATCGCCGCCACGCAGGCCCGCTCGGACCTCCGGATGCGACGGCAGCGACGCCAGCAGATGTTCACCTATCTGGTCGTCATCTACATCTCGTTTTTCGTCTTTCTCGTGATCATCATCGCCGTCCAGGAAGTGCTGATCCCGGCACTGCCGGAATCGATCCAGACGCCGGAGGGGCCGAACCGCCTGGGCGTCAACGCCCAGCAGTTCGCCCGGCTCGGCGAGGTCGACAAGGCCGCCTACGCGCTGGTCTTCTTCCACACAGCACTGGTCCAGGCAGTGTTCTCGGGATTCATCGCCGGCCAGCTCGGCGAGGGGACGCTCAAAGACGGGGCGAAACACGCGGCCGTGATGCTCGCGATCGCCTACGTGGCCCTCCTGCTTCTGTCGTCGCCGGTCGCGTCGATCAACTTCGGGGCCCAGCCGGCGACGGACGGCGAACAGATCACGATCGAATCCGTCTCGATGTCCGACGGTGGGTTCGTTGTCGTCTCCATGGACACGAGAGACAGGGACGTGCTCGGTCGGACGGAATACCTCCCGCCGGGGACCCACCGGAACGTCGTCATTCCGGTGGACAGCCCGCCCGACCGGGCGAAGCTCGAGGTCGTCGCGATCCCCCATCTGGACACGAACGACAACCGGCGGTTCGACTACGACGGCAACGAGACCGATCGTCCGTACCCCGCAGGCAGCTACCAGGTGTCCGTCGAGGCGACGCTCACCTACAATCAGAGCGCGTCCGGCGACAGCAGCACGCAATCCCTCGCGATGGGCGGCGTGGCAGCAGGAATCCCGAAGTATTAGGTGTGCGAGCGGGAAACTCGCGGGCGATGGACTTCGCTGCGTTCGCCGACCGGGCCGGTGAGATCGACGCCGAAAGCGCCGACACTGCAGTTACCGAGCGCGTGAGCGTGCTGCTGGCCGACGCCGGGTCGGAGTTGCCGACGGTTGTCCGTTTTCTGCAGGGACGGGTGTTCCCGGCACACGACTCCCGGACGCTCGATATCGGCCCCGCGCTGTGTTACGAGGCGATCGCCCGTGCAGCCGGGCAGAACGTCACCGCCGAGGACGTCGAATCGAGGCTCGCCGATCGCGGCGAGATCGGGGCCGTCGCCGCCAGCTACGAGTTCGGTGGACAGCAGGGTCTCGGCGCGTTCACCGGTGGTGACGACGGCGGGTTGACCGTCGCCGAGGTGGACAGCACCCTCCGGGACGTGGCCGCGGCCGAAGGCGACGGCAGCCAGGACACCAAGCGCGACCTCCTGTTCGGGCTGTTCAACCGGTCGAGCCCGGCGGAAGCGCGGTATCTCGCCCGGCTCGTTCTCGGGGAGATGCGGATCGGCGTCGGCGGCGGGACGGTCCGGGACGCCGTCTCCGAGGCCTTCGACGTGCCGGTCGATGCGGTCGAGCGAGCGCTACAGGTCACCAACGACTACGGGCTCGTCGCCGAGGTCGCACGCGAGGACGGCACCGACGGGCTCGGAGAGTTGCGCCTGGAGATCGGCCGGCCGGTCCAGGCGATGCTCGCCCAGACCGGGACGGTCACCGGCGCGCTGGAAGACTGGGAGACGGCCGCGGTCGAAATCAAGTACGACGGGGCTCGCGTGCAGGTGCATTACGACGGCGACGACGTACGGCTGTTCTCGCGGAACATGGAGGAGGTGACGGAGCCGCTTCCGGAGGTCGTCACCTTCGTCGAGCGCGAACTGGACGTGCCGGCGATTCTCGACGGCGAAGTCGTCGCTGTCGACGAGGACGGCGAGCCCCTTCCCTTCCAGGAGGTGCTACGGCGGTTCCGCCGGAAACACGACGTCGCGAAGGCCCGCGAGGACGTCGAGGTGCGCCTGCAGGCGTTCGACTGCCTGCACGCCGGCGTACCCGGATCCGACGCGGAGTCCGTCGAAGACCTGCTCGACGCACCGCTCCGGGAGCGTCGGCAACGCCTCGAAACGCTGCTCGATGCGGGCGTCTCGGAGTGGTGGCTCGCCGAGGACGCCGAGGAGATCGAGGCCATCGAGGCCGAGGCGCTGCAGTCGGGCCACGAGGGGATCATGCTCAAGGACCCCGAGTCGACGTACTCGCCGGGTCGACGGGGCAAACACTGGCGCAAGCGCAAGCCCGACGTGGAGACGCTCGACCTGGTCGTCACCGGGGCAGAATGGGGCGAGGGCCGCCGCGCGGAGCTGCTCGGCACGTTCGAGGTCTCGGTCCGCACGCCGGACGGGTACGCGCCGGTCGGCAACGTCGCGACGGGCATCACCGACGAACAGCTCGAATCCCTGACCGAGCGCCTCGAACCACACGTGCGGAGCGAGGACGGCGTCGCAGTCGATCTCGAACCCGCGGTCGTCTTCGAGGTCGGTTACGAGGAACTTCAGACTTCCAGCACCTACGAGTCGGGCTACGCGCTCCGGTTCCCCCGGTTTCTCGGCGTGCGCGAGGACAAAGGTCCCGACGACGCCGACACGCTCGAACGCGTCGAGCGACTGGCTGCCGAGCAGTAGCCCGGAAATCGACTGGCCGAGGACCACGACGCGAGGTTTTTCCCGGAGAGAGACCGACTAACGCACATGACAGTCACCTACGACGGGCTTACGATCGAGTGGCTCGGATACGCGACGGTACGACTCGAAGCGGCCGACGGCACGGTCGTCTACCTCGACCCCGGTCGCTACGGCGTGCTCACGGGCGAGTGGGAACCGGACACCCCGGGAGTAGCCCACCCGCCGAGCCGTGACTACCGGTCCGAAGACGGCGACGTCGTCTGTGTCACCCACGCCCATCACTACGATCCGGACGGGATCGACCGGGTCGCGGATGAGGACGCCACGGTCGTCGCCTTCGAGGGGATGGACCTGCGCGGTTCGGGTCGGGACCTCCCGCGGCTGGTCGATCTCGACTACGACGTGCGAACCGTCGACGACGAGTCCGACCTCGTCGTCGCGGGCGTCCCGGTCTGGACGCTCCCGGCCTACAACGAACCGAACGGCCCGCACACCCGACCCGACGGCTCACCGTTCCATCCGGAGGGGCGCGGCTGTGGCTATCTGCTGTCGATCGACGGTACCCGCGTCTGCTGGCCCGGTGACACAGACGTGCTCGACGGTCACGCTGCCCTCGACGTCGACGTGTTCCTCCCGCCGATCGGCGGGGCGTTCACGATGGACCGCTCGGAGGCTGCCGCGCTTGCAATCGAGATGGATCCGGAGCTGGTCGTTCCGATCCACTACAACACCTTCGGGGCGCTTGAGACCGATCCAGAGGCGTTCGAATCCGAGCTGGAAGCCGCCGGCGTGTCGGTCGCCCTCGACGCTTAGCTTGATATAGGCGCTAAGCCCCCACCCTCAACGAGTACCGCAGTCCGCGTTAGCGGACAAGGAACGCAGTAGGGTGGGAATACAGCGCCGTCATCATCTGCTCTTACAGCGATACGGTTACTGGCCTACAGGCCCACGTAGTCGCAACGTTTTTACATTGGGTTACTATAATATAAGGTGACCCCAATGGAGTATGACCTCGACTCGGGAGCGCACTCGACGTATTCCCTGCATTACCACCTGATACTCACCACGAAGTATCGGCGCGGAGTGCTAACCGAGGAGCGAACCCAATTCATTCGCGGGGTCATCAGCGGGTTCACGGACAACTACGGTGTCGAACTGACGAATCTCGACGGCGAGGACGACCACGTACACATCCTGTTCCGAGCGAAACCAACCACAGACCTCGCGAAGTTCATCAACACGGTCAAGGGCGCGACCGCCCGCCGTATCCGCAACGAATACGCGGACGAACTCAAGACCGAACTGTGGGGCGACTCGTTCTGGAACGATTCGTACTGCCTCATCTCGACGGGGCAGGTGTCGCTGGATGTGTTGAAACAGTACGTAGAGGACCAACGCGAGTAGAGAGCCATGTACTACGCCTACAAGTATCGTCTCAAGCCGTCCGACGCTCACCGTGAGGAGTTGGACCACCACCGCGATATTTGTCGGCAACTGTATAACCACACGCTCTACCGCCTCAACGAGTACCAAGATGAACACGGCGAACTGCCGTCCATGACCACCCTGCGGTCGGAACTCCCTGACCTCAAGGAGTGGTGGGACGACCTCTCCGACGTGTACTCGAAGGTTCTCCAAACCGTCGTGGAACGGCTGTTCGACAACCTCAAAGGCCTCTCCAAACTCAAAGAGAACGGCTACGGCGTCGGCCAACTCAAGTGGAAGCCGCCACGGCAGTTCCGCAGTTTCACGTACAGTCAGTCTGGCTTCAAGCTCGACAAGAAGGGCGGTCAGACTGTCCTGTCACTCTCGAAGCTCGCGGACATACCGATTCGGCTCCACCGTGCCATCCCCGACGACGCGACCCTCAAACAGGTCACGGTAAAACGAGAACCGACGGGCGAGTGGTTCGCCACGTTCGGCGTCGAAATGGACCGTGAACCGCCCGAGCCGCCTGAGAATCCCGAGAAGTATGTCGGCATCGACGTGGGGATTCTCAAGTACGCCCACGACACCGACGGCACGGCGGTCGGGTCGCTCGACCTGTCCGACGAGCGCGAACGCTTGGAGCGCGAGCAACGGAAGCTCTCGCGGAAGCAACACGGGTCGAACAACTACGAGAAGCAACGACGGCGCGTTGCGGAGTGTCACGCGGACCTCCGACGGAAGCGCCGGGACTTCCTACACAAACTCTCGAACTACTACGCTCGGGAGTACGACCTTGTGGCGGTCGAAGACCTGAACGTGAAGGGGATGATGGAGTCGCCATCGAACAGCCGCAACACGGCGTCGGCGGCGTGGCGAACGTTCCTCTCGTTGCTCGAATACAAGTGCAAACGCGAGGGGACGCACTTCGTGGCGGTCAACCCGCGAGGGACGACCAAAGAGTGTGCGTCCTGCGGTGTCTCGACAGACAAACCGCTCTGGGTCCGTGAACACTCCTGTCCGGCCTGTGGATTCACGGCGGACAGGGACGCGAACGCGGCATGGAATATCCTTTCTCGCGGCCTCACCGATGTAGGAGTGGGACACTCCGAATCAACGCCTGTGGAGACTGCGCTCCCTGTGGATACACCTGTGTCTGCAAAGCGCGTCGTGGAAGCAGGAAGCCCTACCCTCAAGGAGCGAACGGTGTTAGCCGTGAGCGAGTAGGGTAGTTCACTGGAGCTTCAAGTCTCGACTTGCAAGACTCAGAGGATGTATCTGCCAGATCCCTGAGGCCATATCTCGTCTGTCCACCAGAGCAAATGGGGGTCCGGAAGCGGGGAGCGGCTTACACCCAGGTTTCGAGACAGTCGGTCGAGCAGAACGAGATGTCGACGGTCGAGTCGGACCCCTCAGGGTGTACCCGAAGCGTGTACGCCTTGATCTCGGTGTCACAATTAGCGCAGCTCATATCCATAACCAGATTACAATACTACTTTGTTACTCAGCTTTGCACGTTAGCGTCAGCTGTTGAATGAACGAACAGGTGATCGATTT
>JAOPKD010000039.1 GCA_025517565.1 Halapricum hydrolyticum | reverse complement strand
ATCGATCACCTGTTCGTTCATTCAACAGCTGACGCTAACGTGCAAAGCTGAGTACGTACAAAAACGTACTTAAGACAGGTAGCGAGTCGAACCAGCACAGTATCGAAATAGAGAGAGGAAAAATGAAAGTAATACGAAAGTCTGACTTCGACGACCTCGTCAACGGGCTCATAGAGTCCGATCCCCGTGAGGTCGTCGGCGTCCAAGACGACGGGACAAAATACGTCTTCAAGCCCCTGGAGCGGGCGGCGGACCTCAGCCTGGACTACGACGTGACGATGCTGTCGCCGAAGAAGTACTTCTTCCCGCAGAAAGAGCGGCTCGTCCAGTACAGGGAGTCCGAAGACGGATACGAGATGTTACGAGACTGGAGTAGCGAGGGGAAGATAATCGTCGGTGTTCACCCCTACGATCTGATCGCGATCGAACAGCTCGACAGGATCTTCATCGATACCCAGCAGGACGAACCCTACCGGCGAAAGCGCGAGAACTCGCTTTTGATCGGCGTCAACATGCAAGCCGTCTCGGAGTGGTCGTTCGCTGGGAGTATGGGGACCGCCGTCACTGACTCGGGGTTCGACCTCATGTTGACCGATCTCGAAGACCGGTACGCCGTCGAGATCGGGTCTCGGAAGGGGAGTAAACTACTCGAGGAGAGCCCCGTCCGAGAAGCGACCCTCGAAGAAGTCGACGAGGTCGAACGGATCACGGACGAACTCCCCGAGAAATTCGAGAAAGGGATCGAGTTCCCGCCGGAGAAACTCCCGTCGCTACTCGACGAGAACTACGACAACATGGCGGTCTGGGACGAGTACGCCGACGGCTGTCTCTCGTGTGGGACCTGCAACGTCATCTGTCCGACGTGCTACTGTTTCAACGTCGACGTCGTCGACTTCATCACCGACGACACTGGCGGGACGGTCCGGCGGTGGGACGGCTGCCTGCTCGAGGACTTCGCGGCAGTCGCAGGCGGCGAGAACTTCCGCGAGGAGACCGTCCAGCGCCACCGCCACCGCCTGATGCGGAAGGGCAACTACATCTACGAACGATTCGGGGACATCGCCTGCATCGGCTGTGGCCGGTGCACCCAGCACTGCGTGGCGGACGTCGCCGACCCGGCTGAAATCTACAACAAGCTCTGGAGGAGTACCAATGCCTAGCGAACCCACCGACGCCGAACCGAACTGGGTCCACTACGAACCCGAGGAAGCGACGCTCGTCGCGAAGACGACGTTCAACGAGATAGACACGGTGTTCGAGTTCGAACTCGAAGATCGGGACGAGCTCGGGCATGTGCCCGGCCAGTTCGTCCAGGTGTTCGTCCCCGGCGTCGGCGAAGCACCGTTCTCGGTGAGTTCCTCGCCGACGAAAGACGGCCCCTTCGAACTGTGCATCCGGAAGGTCGGCAGCGTGACGACGGCCATCCACGAGATGGAAGTCGGCGACACGCTCGGGATCCGGGGCCCCTTCGGCGAGACCTGCGATATCGAGACGTTCAAGGGGAACGACATGCTGTTCGTCGCAGGAGGCATCGGTCTCGCACCCTTGCGGTCGATGATCAACTTCATCCTGTATCACCGCGACTGGTTCCGGGACGTCACCGTCGTCTACGGCTGTAAGGATCCCACTGAGATCCTCTTCCCCGAGGAGATCGAGCGATGGCAGGAACGCGACGACATTCGTTTCGATATCACCGTCGACGAGGTCCCGGAGGGCGTCGAGTGGGACGACCACGTCGGCGTCATCACGACGCTGCTCCCGGGGCTCAAGATCGACGCACCGAACACCTACACGATCGTCTGCGGACCGCCGGTGATGTTCCAGTACGTCCAGGAGGAACTGGACGCCAAGGAGATTCCACACGATCACATTTACCTGTCGCTCGAACGCCGAATGCACTGCGGCGTCGGGCTGTGCGGGCACTGCCAGATCAACGACCTCTACGTCTGTCAGGACGGGCCGGTGTTCAACTACGAGGTTATCAAGGACCGGCCGGAGGCACTGTCATGAGCAAATCGACCAACATGAAACCCAGGGTGGCCTTCTTCGACTTCACCGGTTGTGAGGGCGACCAGTTACAGGTCATCAATCTGGAGGAGAAGCTCCTGGAACTGGTCGAGATCGTCGAGATCGCCAGCTTCAGAGAGGCATCGTCGGCCCACAGCGACGACTACGATATTGCGTTCGTCGAGGGATCCGCGACGACTCCCCACGACGCCGAACGGCTCGAAGAGATCCGTGAGAACGCGACGACTGTCGTCGCGCTCGGCTCGTGTGCGACCATCGCCGGAATCAACGCGATCCGGAACTCCCAGGACTTCGAAGCGGTCAAAGAGCGCGTTTACGGCGGCGAGGGTGACCTGTTCGAATCCTGGTCGGAAGCTAAGCCCATCGGCGCGGTCATCGATGTCGACTACGAGATCCCTGGCTGTCCAATCGATCGCCAGGAGTTCCTCCGCGTGCTCACCGACCTGGTCCGGGGGCGGGAACCGAAGATGGTCAACTACCCTGTGTGTCTCGAGTGCAAACTCAACGAGAACACCTGTGCGTACCTGCGCGACGACATTTGCCTCGGTCCGGTGACCCGGGGCGGCTGTAACTCCATTTGCGTCAACGGGGGGACGCGATGCTGGGGCTGCCGCGGTCTCGTCAAGAACCCCAACGAGAACGCCGCCTGCGACGTGCTCGAAGAGCACGGTCTCACGACGGACGAGGTGATGAACTTCTACAATCTGTACTTCGGCTGGCAGCGGACCGAGGAGGTGGTACAATGACCGATATCGAGATCAAAGAGGAGTACGTAACGCGCGTCGAGGGACACGGGAATATCGTCGTGAACGCCGCTAACGGCGAGGTCGAGAACTGCGAGTGGCAAATCGTCGAGTCACCGCGATACTTCGAGTCGATGTTCATCGGCAAGAACTACGAAGCGGTGCCACACATCACCTCGCGCATCTGTGGGATCTGCTCGGCGAGTCACGTCAACAGTTCCCTGAAGGCCGTCGAGAACGCCATCGGCGTCGAGATCTCCGAACAGGACAGGAAACTCCGGAAACTCTCGCTGAACGGCGAAATGGTCCAGAGCCACGTCCTCCACGTCGGCTACCTGGCCTTGCCGGACCTCGTGGGATCGAAGTCGGTCCTGCCACTGGCTGCCTCCCACAGGGACGAAGTGGAAACCGTCATCCGCCTCCACCGACTCGGGAACGAACTCCTCGAGACGACGGCGGGGCGGTCGGTCCACACCGAGCGGCTCATTCCCGGCGGGTTCTCGAGAATCCCGAGCGAACGGGACCTCGAAGACCTCAGAGGGAAACTCGAAGGTGCGTGGGACGATCTCGACGCCGTCGTGGAGTTTCTGGGGACGCTGACCGACGAACTGCCCGAGTTCGAGCGCGAGACGGAATTCATCTCGCTGACCCATCCCGACGAGTACGCGCTCCTCGACGGTGTCATCTACTCCTCTGACACCGGCGAGATGCGAAACGAAGACTACGAATCCATCGTCAACGAGTACATCGTCCCCCAGTCCTCGGCGAAGTTCACGAAGCACGCCCGCGAGTCGTATTTCGTCGGCGCGCTGGCGCGGGTCAACAACAACTTCGACCAGCTGTCACCGAAGGCAAAAGAGGTCGCCGCAGCGTTCGGGCTAGAGCCAGTCTGTCACGATCCGTTCATGAACAACGTGGCTCAGGTCGTCGAACTCGCCCATCTGTTCGAGTACTCCATCGATCTCATCGACGAGTTGCTGGACGCCGGGCTCGAACCGCAGTCGGACTACAACCGGCCGGACATCACCCCGGAGGACGGCCGCGGCATCGGTATCGTCGAAGCACCGCGCGGCATCCTGATCCACGACTACACCTTCGAGGATGGCACGTGCCGGAAGGCGAACTCGGTCATCCCGACCAACCAGAATCACGCCAACATCCAGCACGACATGGAGGCGTTCGTCCCGACGATCCTTGACGAGGACGAAGCGGAGATCACTCGCAAACTCGAGATGCTCGTCCGGGCCTACGACCCCTGTATCTCCTGTTCGACGCACTACCTCGAAGTCGAGTTCGTCGAGGGATGATCCACGGCACAGCGACCGAAGAGACCGCTGTGGCACCGTCACGCGGCTTCGAAAAATCGATCCGGAACGCGATCTAGTCGTCGGCGACAGCGCCGTCGTGTCCGATCTGTTCGACTTCGATGGAGCCAGTGAGCTCCGTGTACGGGTACGGCATCCCGATCCCTTCCGCGTCGAACCGCCGCTTCACGTTCTCGACGAGCTGGTGTTTGACGCCGCCGGCACCCGTTTCCTGTGGGTTGATCCACACGCGACCGTTGAGGACGACCGCGGAATCCGCGAGTCCAGTGACCGGGGCGGCCGGTTCCGGATCGTCGAGGACGCCGTCGATTTTCGCTGCCTCTTCGAGAATGATCGACCGGGCGTCTTTGATGCTCGCGTCGTATTCGATCCCGAAGTCGAAGGTGACCCGGCGCGTCTCGTTCGCCATCGGGTTGGTGACGGTGCCGTTCGCCAGATCACCGTTCGGGACGGTAACCTGCTCGTTGTCCCACGTATCGAGTTTCGACACGCGGAGGTTTATCTCCCGAACGACCCCGCCGTTGCCGTCCCATTCGATGTAGTCGCCGACCTCGAAGGGCTTGTCCTTGATGATGAAGATACCGGCGATGAAGTTCTCCACGATGTCGCTGGCGGCGAAGGCGAATCCGAGCGCGAGGGCGGCGAAAATCGTCGCGAACGCCGAGAGGATGACCGGGAACCCGGCGACGACCGCAGCGATGGCGACCGCCCCGAAGACGGCGATCGTTCCGGCGATACTCGACCCGACACTCACGATCGACGGCGAGAACTCCCGTGCGTTGAGCGCCCGCTTGGTCATGCGGACGAGGATCGGTTTTCCGACGAGATAGAGAATCAAGAACGTTACAACGAACGACAGCACCGTGATCCCAAACGAGACGAGCAAGTCGCCGTACTGTGTCGTGAATTCGTTGATACTGGTCGGAAACCCCTGCTGTAACACTGGCAACATCACGGATGCTTGGTTGGATTGAAATGTGTTAATGTTTTTGCCGATCACTCGCACTCTCGTCGGCAGCTACCAACATCCTCCACACGGCTAAAGCCGATGGGCTTTCGCCTCGCTACCGCTGCAATCTCGAATCGTATATTTCAACCCCTGGACACTGCCGGCCAGTCCGAGATATTATTTGCCACGGGTGACACAGACACCCGCATGACACGGCGAACGCTTTCACAGCGCTCTTGTGTAGAGGATTGTTGGTCAGTTCTCAGCAGTAGCTGGAGTTCACAGC
>JAOPKD010000038.1 GCA_025517565.1 Halapricum hydrolyticum | reverse complement strand
CTGTCCTTGCTACCGCCTACGTCACGCTCCTACTTCAACGTGCAAAGCTGAGTTACGACCTCGATATTGACGTTCTCACCGATGGTCCCCGCCGGAGAGGGCCGGTCAGTCCCCCACGTGTCGACAATCTCCGGGCCGTCCCGAACAGGCTCTGCACGCGGTCCAATTCGGGAGGGATACGCGTGGACGAACACAGGGATCGCGTCGGACTCTACTTCGGTACTAGCGGTTCGGTTGGACCGCACGAGCCCGTCCCAACTGGTGTCTCGGGCAGTGTAGAATCGCCAGACGCCACGAACTCTCGCGTCACCTTCCTCAGTAAGCGTGTACCCCTGCCAGGGGCGGGACTGGAAGATGGCAACGCCGGAATCCCCGTTCGGATATTCGGCGTAATAGGGGTACGCGGAGAGGTCGTAGACCTCAACGTCAAGTGAGTCCGAGACGTTTCGCCTCTCCTCACGGTAGACGACATCAACATTGGTTCCGTTGACAACGTCGGTCCGGGTCGTCTTCTTCAGTCGGACGTGGACCTCTGCTTCGAGGGTGAGGGTTGCGCTCCAGTCGTCGTCGATCTGGTAGTCGATCGCCGGCGTGTGTGATCCATCGGTCTTCGCGATGGTCTCCCCGTCCTTTTGCAGCCGAACTTCCTCGATCTCGTGATCCGTAAGCGACCACTGGATAGTGCTGTTACCCGAAGAGCTCCCGTTTGGGATACGAACGCGGTAATCGACGAACCCACGCATCGTGCCATTCGGGGCGATGTATAGTGGCGTTTCACCGGATTCGAGGTGGCCCCGAGTTGACGGCTGAACTGCGAACACTGTTGCGTGAGCGTCCTCGATGAATACGCCATCTTCGAGAGTTGAGTGGGGTGGATGGACGGACGTATCTGGTCCACCAGCTTCGAGATCCGCGAAATCGTTTCGAGTCCAGGTTGCGGCAGTCTCGGGCGGGCGCTTGAACGTAATATCCGTCCCGTTCGCAAGCTGGTGGATTGACGTCCGCTCGTCACCGTAGCGCTGGCGGTACTCCTCTTGACTGATGTAATTGTCCGCATCGCGAGACCAGAGTGTCGCTGACTCGTTCTCAGTGAGTCCGTTATCTTCCGTACCTGGTCGCGGCGGATTCGCCGAGACGATACCCGTGACTAGGCTAGCCACGCAGAGGGCTGCGATGAGTACGGTTAGTTCGCGTTGTTGTTGGGGTCTCACGATGAGAGAGGAGTGAATGGCTTACCAGGGGACGAGGTCAATACACTGCGCCAGTGGAAGTCCCATCATCGAGCCGGCGACGGTGTACAGAGGGCCGAGGATAACGAGAACCACAGCGGACTTCATTGCCGAGCGCTTGTGGCGCTTGAGCCCCTTCTTCTGATCTGGATTGAGCGTGAACATCTCGATGAGGGAGTCAGCTTGCCAGACGATGGCGAGACCGACGATGCCCAGCCCAGTAGTTAGCTGGAAGAACCCCTCAATCATTCCGGGAAGATTGTCAGCATTGCATACCGCGCTCTGTGATGTTTGTTGAGCGAGTGCTGGTTCAATCGCAATGAGGGAGAGGACTGCCATGGTGAGGGGGAACTTCAGTCCAACAGTACTCCATCGAGTGGTTTTCGGCTTTTCTTGCGGGGAATCGGTATCTGATACTTGCATACGTGTCTATGGTTAGCTGTTCCATCGTCCGATAGATCACGAGCTCGTACGGATGCGTGGAATCAGCGTTCAATTCTATCACAAACAGACCGGGTATATGAATCTGAACATTCGAACGTATTCTTGGGAATTTTTCTGTATCTCATAGCATCTGATAGAATGGGTAAGAAACGCATCGGGGGATATATACATCTCTTCGGACGACAGTGTAGGTATCCACATGTATCGGGAAGTTAATTGGGCAGTACCTGCCGACCCATACATTCTCGAAGAACTGGGCGAGTACGATGGCTGGCACACGGCAAAGAATCTCGAGATCAATACGGACTTCAGTCGCCAATGGATCTCTCAGCGCTGTCCGGTATTTGTTGATCATGAACTCGCTGAGCGCCACGAAGAGGAGCCTGCATACCGCCTCACTGAGTTCGGCGAGCAAATCCTCAACGGTGAAGCAGAGTACGAAGAGCTCAACGAAATAGAGGGCTGAGTCGTTCCTAACGGGTAGATTGGCGTGATTTCCGATCGTAGTTGAGACTGTAGAAGGTTCTCGCCCATAGAGGTTTAACCAACAACAGAGTTGTACCGCGGATTTTGTTGGTTAACTGGACTAATATCGAACCGTCAGATCTGAGAGATTCTGAATAGGTGCCTCAAAAAGCTACGTTCGAGTAACGAGTGAGCTCGCGAAATTCGGTGCTACAGATCGCGGGGCTGGACCGTCTTCCGGTCGTTGGCCTCGGCACGCTCTGCGGCGTCCTCGAGCAGTTCGGCGACCTCTTCGTTGAGGGCGTCGTAGAAATCCGCCGAGACGTTGTTGTCCGAGAGTGCGTCCTTCACGGCTGCTTTGACGATGAGGTCAGACATTCCATCGCGGACTTCTCTTGTCCACTATATAAAGGTTCGAAGATTTTACGCAGAATCTCGACCAGATACTGCCGATGGTACTGTATCCACTAGAGCGAACTTATAAAGACTATTTATACTACTCCGATAACAACACCCACACGATGAGTGATTCCGATGATTCACTCTTTGGACTATCTGAAGATACGCTCCGTGCGGCGACAGAGGCCCTCCCCTCACAGGAGGAAATGGAAGAACTGGTTCAAGCAGTACGTCAGGGCCAGGAACGATTAGAGCGATCAAGACAACACGCAGAAGAATACATCAACCTCGGTCCACCTTGGGACTACGACCCAGCGGACTACTCTCCAAGCGAAGAGGCTTCCTTCACAGCAATGAAGTGGACCTATGAAGGACGCGAATATCTCGAATCCACTGGGGTCCCAAATCTAAACACCATCGCAGAACGTATCGAAGAGGGATCTACGTCGCTCGCTGAAGAACTAGATGACTCTGAAACCGAGTACCCATACAAAGGGCTGCACCTGCTACTCTCCTCCCTTGATGGCCTGATCACCTGGCTCTGCGAGAACGACCCAGATATTGACCCTAACTTCTACAACGACGGCGGAAACCCCGTTTACTTCGGCGGACGAAAAAAATGTGCTCTAGAGAAATGGTACGATGAACACGCCATTTTCGGTGTCGAAGACGATGAGGGGGAGTCATTCAAACAACAATGGGACGACTTCTGGAATCACCGTCACCGAATAATGCACGGCTCACCTGACGCCTACTATGATGAAAACGTCGGCATAGCCACCCTATTCTTCGTCGGACTCACGGCTCACGTCGTAAAAGAGAGATACGATCAGCTAAATCAGTAAAAGAAATCGTTTCCCAGAGACCATAGGCTCTTATTTCACCGCTGATATCGCCGAGTATGAGTAACAGCGTGGAAGAGACAGAAAATCAGGAGGAGTCAAAGAAAGATTCTGACACCTCCTCAGAAGCTCGCCGCCACGCACTCGATGACGCTCGACGGGTACTCGATCAAGAACTCCAATCGCTAAACGATATTACTCAGAAAGCCTGGCGAGTCGTACAATTCAATGGACTTGTCGCTACAGTTTTCGCAAGCCTCGTACCCACCCAATCCAGTTTAACTCAGATAACAGTAATCTCAGGATTCCTACTCGGAGGGGCCGTTATCTCACTTGGCTATTCCACATACAGGGCCTTCCAAACACAACAACGAGAGAGTATCAGTACAGGCCCTGAAACCGATATGTTTCGAGCGGTGGCTGAACACGACTACGATGAAGTTGAATATCTTTCTCGTGCAATCAATATCCACTCAGACTGCTTCGACAAGGTACAGTCAAAAACAGAGGACAAGTCTGAAGATGTCGATAACGCACTCATCACATCGATCCTCGGCGTCATCCTTTTAGTGGCCGGGACGATACTCCTCTTCATACTATGAGTGAGGAAGGCAACTCTGGTGACTCCGGATCCTCTGGAGACGGAGAAGCCCCCGACCTGGGGCAGTTCGGATCCAACGAGACATTCAAGGGCAGCGACAGCCCCGATAACACACGGTCCGACGACTCATCAGACGAATAGAATCGCCGGAGATTGTTCTCTAGTTTTTGAATTCTGATTAGGAATACGGCCTGGAGGCAAGATCTGATCCGGGACATAGAACACTAAATACCGCTTAGAGAATCCCTCCATAGAGTCCGCTCTCGGAGTCTAGCTTCACTTATCTAGACCGATTAGCTGGGGGAGATACTTGCTTATTGAGATATTCTGTGGGGATATGCCCTTCCGCGGTCGTCGTGACGGTCGCCCGGTCGTCCCCGCCATTATCGACGATGGAGAAGAAGTCACCTGTCCGGTATGCGGCGGGACGATGTACCCGCGATCGGCGCCGGGCAAGTCTCGACACTTCTACCACGTATCAGACGACGCCGGCCAGCGCTGCTCGAATGGCGGCGAGTCAGAGACCCACGAACGCGCAGTCGCCCGTGTCGAGGTCGCTCTGCACCAGCAATTCGGAGAAAACGCCCGCATCGAGACGGAGGTGGACGTCGACGTGTCCGAGGTGCCGACACCTGTGACCGAACGCCGGGCCGACGCACTCGCGACCTTTGACGATTGGAATCCGTACTTCGGGGAAGGGCTTGCCGTTGAGGTACAGCACAGCCACGAGGACAAGGACGTCCATCAGGTGACGCATGACTACTTGGCTGCTGGGTACTCGGTCGTCTGGATACGCGCTGCATCAGTCCTTCTCGATACATTCAACTACGACACGATTGATGCCGAATTTGAGCAAGACGACGGTTCTGGATACGCCCAACGGACGAGCAAAGCTAGCCGATTTACGAACTGCCAAGCGCTCCTCTACGACGGCGAACACGCGTGGGAGCGCGTACCGCCCTATGCCCATCCTCGCGGACAGGATGACCTGATTACGTACGATATCTGTACTGCCCAGGGTTGCGAGCTACGCCGGATTCACGAGTCCGACGGCAGTTATACCTACACCGCGAGCGACGAGTACGGCCCCGACTTTCCCCTGAAAGCGCTCAAGAACGCAATTGTCCGTGAGTACGACCGAGACCCATTCTGGAAGTGGGCAGGAAGCCAGTACCATTCCGCACAGGTGGAGAAACTGCTTGCGACACGACCTGAGATAGAGCGCTGCCGGGGGCCGAAGGGGTTTCACGAATGGGGCCGGCGAGAAACGCTCTGGACGAACCATTCCGACCAGCCGTTAATCGAACTCCGCGAGTGTATGTACTGTCCCGTTCGGTTAGTGACGAACCACCGAGGGCGGTCAGGACACAGTACATTCTGTCTCTACGGTCGAGAGCCTGATCTCGACTGGGACGACGTGTATTTCCAAGCCAGTCCTCCCAGGTGTGACCACTATCTCTACGACGAGGACGCGATCGAAGATTACTGCCCAAAGTGCGGCGCGACAATGGAAACTCCCGATACAACGCTCCGCGACCACACGAGTTGGATTCCGCCGTAAAGGGAAGCTGGCCCTCATCCGAATTGTACGGAAAAACGGAATCCAGAATCGATTAACCGAGTTCGGGCTAGACATACACGGGCGAGAGACCCTCCTGGACGAGTCTGCACGAAACACACTGTACAGAGTTCGCTTCGACAGACCTCAAACGTGCTGACCAAGATGATCTACTCGATCTGCAAGGGTCAACGGAACAAGGGTTCGTTACGTATCTAGAGGAGAGGCCCGTCGAACGGGACTTCAGAGAAATGTTCTGATCAGTCACGAAGTTCGGCAATTGACTGACCGACCTCACGCACGTGCTCGCTTCGCTCGAGGTCGAACTCCTCAGCGAGGTAATCAACCGTCTCTTCGAGGTTCATACTGGAAAGAAGTCCGTCAGGCAGTATAAACCTAGAGCTGAAGCGCCCATGTAGCCCATCAGGGGAAGTGTCTTTTTACGCCGTACTACTTACCCTTCTGGTAATGAGTGAGGAAGAAGACGAGGAACCGAGCAGTGAAGATGATTTTGAGGATTTGATGGAGGCGATTCAGGAGGAGCGCCAGGAGCGTCAGGAGCAGGTGTCGTTTGAGTGGGTAGAGACGGTTCGTGAGGCCGGCGAATTATGGCGTGATATAGGAGATGTAGAAACGGTTGCTGACGAGACGGACTTGTCTGTGGAGACGACGAAAGAGGCACTCACGGTTTACCGTTTGATCTTCGAGGATCCCTCGGATGTGGCAACGAAGGCGTCGAGGCCATCACGAGCGTACTTTTCTCTGGAACGAGAGTTGAAGGAAGAGTTCGACGAGGAGAATGATGATGAGCCAGTTGAAGATCTGCTTCGAGAGTATGTCGGTGCGCTATACTTGGACCACGATATTGAGGATTTGTCGGTAGGTGAGCCACCAGAGGAAGAGACGCCACCGCTACCCTTTGATTGGGAAGAGTTGGATCTGGATATGAGTGAGATAGTTTCAAGTATTGAAATCCCGGCTTCCACGGTTGCTGCAGTGGCTAATATTTCGGACATCCACGATACGGTTCTTCAGAATCAGACTTCTCTTTTAGCTGGCGTCGTGGGTTCAGAGCTGTTTCGAACGGAAAAGATGGTGGCAAGTGCCCTTCAGCCGATTATTGCTCAGCAGGAGATGGCACTCGCACGGAGTTTGGCTCCATTGACTGCTGTCATTGAGGAACAGCAAAATATGGTTGCTCAATCAGCTGCATTGATGCTATCTGATGTGATTGCAGATATCCGGGTTCCTCAGTCTGTATTGGCTGATTTGGCGGCGATTCAACCGTCCGTAAGTGCGGCAGCTGCGGCCAGTAGCTATCCGTCTTCCCAGTTTGTTAATTCAACATCGACGACAAGTGTAGACGCTGAGCCATTGGAGGCTACTGCCGAGGTGGTTCCGGAGACAGGCCCTGCTGAGGCGACTGTGGATGCTACTCTGCCGGATGCAGGTAGTTTCTCTTTTGAGTTGGCGTTGGAGGTACCAACTCAGATTACGTATTTCATTTTAGCAGGTTCTGAGACCAGAGAGTGGTTTAATGAGCAGCCTACAAATTACCAGCGGGCAGTTATTGGAGGGATAGCGGGGTATATTGCTTACTCGATGACGTCGAAGTGGGGTGCTGCAGGTTACGCTGCCGCGGTTCTGACTCCGTTGATCCGGCAGATGCTCAAAAACGAATAGCCCTCGATTGGTCATCTACCCTGTCTTCTTCAAAAACGGATTGTGTTGAGAATGCGGCTACAATTGTGTAAGACTATCAATCTCTTCTAGTGCTTCAGTTGCGACGTCACCGAGTTCACCAGCTTCAATATGTGAGTACCGCTCTCTCACCATCTCCTCAGAGTTGTCTAAATACCGGGCAGCGACGGTGTAACCAAACGCACGAACAAGTACCTCGCCCATTCCACGTCGACCACCGTGCGGAGCAAGATAATCGTGTTTCGGATGGTCGATGTCGATCTCTGCGTTATCCGAGAGTCGCTGAAGAATCGACCGTGCTCCATCCGTTGTGATCGACGGCGGCCGAATATCCTCTTCAAGCGCTAGTATGAAGTCGCGAGCGTATTCGCCACGTCGCTCGTCGATTGCATTCGGGCGTTCCCCTCGGTCAGCTAGATCATCCTGTACGAGTGTTGCAAGCGTCCGTTGGTCGAACGTCGGAAACACCGGCCAGCGCTCCGTCGGTGGGTCCATCAGACGGCGATAGCTCCGCAGCGGCGAGATCACTGGGTCGGGGAGACTCGCGGCGTCCCACTGCTGTTTCTTCCGGTAGACGTCCATACTCCCGTCGTCGAGGGAGAGGTCCTCCCAGCGGACGCCGCGCCGGCGCGGGTCGTTCGGATCCCGGAGCAGTTCCCCGACGCGGACAGCTGTGTACGCGAGAACGAACACCAGCGCCCGGTCACGAGCCGCCTTCAGCGCTGCGTAGCGCGCTCGCTGCTTGTCGAGGGGGTCAGTATCCTCCGGGAGTGTCGTGT
>JAOPKD010000037.1 GCA_025517565.1 Halapricum hydrolyticum | reverse complement strand
CGGGTGGCTCAAGCCTTTAATCCGGAGGTATGGCCTTAACCGAACACGGATGCACCCTGGACATTGGATTGTGCTGGACCTCGTCTGGATATCCTCGTCGAAGCTCGTTTCGTAGATGTCTCTAGTTGCCATCGTTTTCACTATGTTTCGGGAACCCGCTGGTTCGGTGTGCCCCTCACTCATTGATGGGCGAAGAGAAACCACTCAAATTCCGATCTTCACAATGGATGAGAGGTTCTAAACTGTACGAAGTTAATGAGAATGATTATACTGTGTAGGGTGGTGTCCGGGATAAATATTGAAAAGGGTGCTTTGAGAACCCTTGTGTAATGACAGGGGACAGTGTTTTTCTTGCAGATTCAATTTCCCGGCCGGAGGAGGAAATCATAGTCCAATATATCCAAGAGAGGAAGAGTCCGATTCATATCTATGGTGAGCCAGGCGTTGGGAAAACAACAATTCTTGAACGGGTAATAACCGATGGCATAGCCGATCTTGATGTGAATAAGCGAAATATACGGGCAAACCATAGTCTCAATGATCTATTTCGCGAAATCTGCCACGCACTCTTTGCGGCTCTCCCTGAAGACAAAAAAGAGGAGGGACGACAGTTTGCCGGGCTCAGTGTCAGTTCACCAGTTGGCGGAGCTGGTGTCTCATTCGAAAGCGTGGAAGCCGAAGCATCACGAGCACAGTTTGGGTATCGAGATTCCCTACTGGGCCTTAGCGAATTATTCCCCGAGGATCAGCGTCTGCTCATCTGTATTGACGACGTACATGAACTAAGTGATGATGAACGTGCGATTCGAGATGCGATTCAAGAAGCTGATGACACCCTTCCACCAGAGGTGGTTCTCATCACGGCCGGTCGACTTGCATGGGATGACCTCGAGACAGCTGTATCGCTCTCGATGTTTACCGAAGAACAGACCGTAACATTTCTTCAAGATGTTTTCCCAGAAATTTCTACCGAACGAGCACGTACGATTCATGACCAGTTAGGCGGCCACCCCTTGTACATCGGGTTGTTGGCCGAGTCGGACGTTGACCAGGAGCTTCCCGACATCCCAGAACGAGAAGTACAACAAGAGATCGAACAACGGTATTTTGGCTTCTTAGAGCCTGATGAACGCCGCCTCCTCTTGGCAACAGCACCGTTAGATGAGCTCAATGAGGAACTCTGCACACAGGTTGTTTCAGAGGAATATGGATTTGACCGCATCACCGTCGGTGATATTCTTGATTCCCTAAGTACCCGGACCGTCGTGCAGACAATCGGTCGGAATGCTGACGGCCTCCAAACGTTCAAAGTCCATGATGTTTTCCGCGAGTTCTTGCAAGAGCGCTCCGATCACATTGAAATCGCCCGCAGAGGCGCATGTATCTATTATGCTGAGAAATTAATCCAGCTTGTCGATGAGAATCGGACTTTCGAGACCGAAATCGATCACGTCACATCGTGGTCAACCCATCTCTCAGACCACGTTATCAATGAAGAATCCCATCTCATCGTGCAACTTATTGAAGAAACCGTAGCTGATGATGGCCTCCGATTCTATCCCTTGTCATTGCTTATTAGCGAGTTCAAAAAACGAGATGCAGCTGAACTTCCAGACGAGATCGTTGAGTCGGTTCTCGACAGCGTTGATGCAAGCTGTTCAATGGCGAACGATTTCTACGATACCGACCTGGACCAATCCTGGGCCGAATTACTGTTTCAGGACGGAGCATTCACCAACCCAGATAGTAATCTCATTAGTTATCTAGGACGGACCACAGAGACACAACCAACGTTTATTCGGCGTGTGGCTGAAGAAATCGACACCGACGATAACCGTACACTCCGATTCCTTATCTCCATTGGCCGGGACCTCCCAGTCGATGATGCCGCTATAATCGGGCAACAAGCAGCGACCTGGATCCAAGACGACGAAGCATACGGATACCTCGCCAGCCACACACTGCGATTAGCCTCATATCTGGCTGAAAACGGTGAATACGACGTTCCACTTGAAATGCTCGAAGCCATCCTGGAACCCCGAGATGGGGACCAGTTAGACATTGACCAGGGGATGGTACGCTACAATCTCACAACAATGCTTGACGAGAGCTTTGACGACTTAATCAGCGAGCGAGGTGAACAACTGATTAGCGTGTTCGCCTCGAAGCTCACCGCGGCTCTGGACCAATACGCTGACAGGGCAAGGCCGGTTGCGGCACGTACCTCTTTCGCTGATTTGCACTATGTCGAGGACAATAGAGGCAGCCTCGAAGAGATTCTTCTGGAATATTTTGTACGGGCGGTTACTGCCTGGGTGGCTGAGAATACATTAGGAAACGAGCAAACCGAGTTGGTTGAGCAACTTCTATCTGGACCTACCCTTCTTCGACGTGTTGGCCTCTATGTCCTCAGCGAGCACCCGGAATCATTCGAGGAAACCATTCAAGATGAATTGACGGCGACGGAGAATTACCGCGAACACCAATCACAGTACGAATTTTATCTGGTCCTCAGTTCAGGATTCGAATACCTGGATGACGCTGCTCAAACCCAAGTATGTGAGATTATCCAAGACGGGCCATACACCGATTCAGTAGAGGATCAAGCGGCACGGATGGCTGAACGAGGTGAAGAATCAGCAAGCTACTTCGAACAACGGATTCGTGAGACATGGCGACGAGACCGGTTGTACATGATCAGCGAGCACTTGGAGGGAGAGTATACTGATCAGCTTGATGAATTGATAGAGAAATATGGTGAACCGGATCAACTACCGTCGCGAACCCCTCAGCCAACGGTGAGCGGAGGGATAGTTCGCGAACGAGGGCCCGTCGAAACCGAGGAACTCCGTGAACAGCCTGCCGAGAAAGTATTGACGACTGCAGTCGAGTGGGAACCGCCAGAATCTGACCTTTGGGATACACTGGAGGACGATCAACTTGAGGAACAGAATTATCTAGGATTCTCCCGCCAGCTTCGAGAGCTGATTATGGAGGATCCGCAGCGATATGCGCGTGAAATATCGGTGTTGGAAGACGCGAACCCACGGTATGCTGAAGCCGCATTTCGGGCCTTCAGGGAGCTCGTTGACGATGGAGAAACCTTTCCCTGGGAGTCCATTATTGAACTCGGCCAAGCGATTACCGCATCACCGACTGCATGGACTGGACAGGTCCGAACAAACTTGGCAAGGCTAATAAACAAAGGGATTGCAGTGGATGCAATCGAATTCCCAGCCGGTACTGAGGCAGCCGTTAAATCGATTCTACGAACCTTACTGACTGACCCGGACCCAGATGCCGATAGAGACCAGCCTCCGGAGGGGATGGCTGGACATGGTGACCCCGTCCAAGTAGCGATCAACAGTGTCCGACCAATGGCTGTGAACGCGTATATTACCTACCTCAGCTGGCAGGATGACCGCACCGAAGACGACCTTTCCCAGGATATCTTCGACCCAATCCGGGATCGGATCCTTGAGGATCCCTCACTCGCGGTTCGATCCGTAATCGGACGCCGATTTGGGCATCTATATTCTCTTGATCCAGATTTGATTGAAGAGCATCTTACAGATATTTTCCCTCGTGATACTGACCAGAATGGTCGACAACGGTTTATTGCCGCGTGGAACTCCTACACAGCAAGTAATCGATACTGGGATGATGACTCTTTCCGCCCATACTACCGACACGCACTCAGCCTCATAGATACAGACGAGGATGAGAGGTATCAAATCGCGGTGCGCTCGACAACCGCACACGTCGCTTCCATCTATCTGTTCGAAGATGAAGACATCACCGATGGGGACAGTCTCATACGACAGTTCTACGATGTAGTAGATCGCGACGGAGCAAAGGAATTAGCGTCAACAATGTCTTCGTCAATGGGAAATGACGATGTTGAAGAACAGTGGGGAAAGATTCGAGAGCTCTGGTCATGGAGGTTAGACACGCTTGACCCCGACGATGAGGCGAGTGGTGCGGAAGTCTATCAGTTCCTTGACTGCGTAAGGAACTCGAGTAAAACGACACTGGAAGAGGAAGAACGACATATTATCCGATCTCTTTCAATCGTTGCCCACAAAAATCACCATTGGCGGCAGATGGAGGAGTGGTTTGCCGAACAGTCCATCTCCTATCCAGTGGTTGCTATAGAACTCTATGACGAATTAGTAGAGACTGTTTCCTGCGAGGACTGGTCAGCTATTGCACGCAATAGCGAAGAACAGAACCGGTCTCGACTGTACGAAAGTGCAGAAGCAGCAGGAAACGGTTCACTCCAAACAGCATTAGATATAGCGGACCAGTTCGCAGCAGAAAATAATCAGATGGACAGGGAATTTTTGGAACAACACTTGACTCGGTAATAAAAGCCCGACTCAACTTGGAGTGAACAATTCGCCGATCAGATTTAGCAGAGTTTCGCGGACGTCTTCCACCCTTGTTTCGGGTAGGTCCCCGGATCTATGGTGGGCGATCCAGTGACGTTCGGTTCCCTTGTACTGCTGCAGTGATTCCATAGTCGTCTGTTCGATGGAAGAGTCTCCCTGAATCAGGTCGACGAAGTGGTGGAAGTAGTACCGGGTGTCCTCGTTTTCCTTTTGTTCCTCAATTACGTCCTTACCTCGATCTTCATTGAGGTAGGTGATGATGGTCCATTCGAGGGCGTGGATGTAGCAGTTGAGAGCAGCGTGATACAAATCTCTCTGGAAACATGTGTCTCCCTCATCCAGATATTGGAGAACCTTGCCGCCGTATTCTAATGAATTGAGGTGTCTCCGGTACTCTTGCTTCAGTTGGGCCTCCAGTGTCTCCGCCTCGGTATAAGGTTCCTGTAGAGGTTCGAGGCCCATCCGCCCCATGATACGCGTTACTTCCCGCTTGTTTTGGCTGACGATGTCTTTCTTGTTGTAGCTGTAGTCTTCACGGACGGGCAACTGCCGATACTTCTGGAGTAGAACTGGTATAGACTCAATTTCGATGTCGTATCCTTCTACATCGCCTTCCTCGTAGGGTTTGAAGTGGAACACGAGTCGGAATGGGAGGTCATCTCTCGCTTTCTTCAGGCCTTCAAGGAATTCGTCTTTGGTTATTTCCCGAACTCCTCGGGTGCTCCCTGACTTTCCGAAGAGGTTCTTCGCTTTCTCTGTTAGTGACTCTTGGTCCTCTACTGGGATACCATCAAAGAGCCGGAAGTCCATTGTATGTTGAATTGGCCCAATGGGAAGTGGATCGACATCGGTCTGCCGGTACCCCTCCATCTGAAGGATCCGGGTGATTTCCTGCTGGATTTTCTTTAAATTGGCCTGGCTGGTCTCTCCTGAGATGAAGTACTGGGTTTTGACCGTGAGCTCGTCAGGATCTGGTTTATTGGAAGGCATAGAGAGGTATGCAGCGTTGGTGATGATGTTAGAACTTTGTTGTCTTAAAAGGAACGAGAAACAGTATTTGGTATCTACCAGATCGATGATAGACTACTCGTATGGGTCAGACAAACAGTAATCAAAACGAGGAAGAGTCACTGTATCAACTCCGGCAACTGTGCTGTTCTATTCGCTCTGGCAGTCCGACCTTCCCACAGACGGTACACTCCCGAAGGGGTGTCGGCGACAGATCGTTCCAGGCGTCCAGCGCGGCGTCGAGCTGTGCCTCCACGATTGATGAGTCGGTCGTGCAGCGGGCTTCGCGGAGATGAATACGAAGCCGTTCACGGGCTGTGAGCGTTGTATTTTCGGTCATGCTGGTACGGGAAACGGGTGTCCCCGCCACCCATCTCCGGGGCGAGAAACACCATCGTGCGCGGTTAGCGGATATCGGGCTGGAGCGGAGCGAACTGTTCCCACAACATATGGTGGCGCTGACAGAGCGTGACCAGGTTCTCAAGCCGGTTCGAGCGTTCGTAGTCGAGGACGCCGTCGGCATCGATGAATGTGCCAAGTGGCGTAATGTGGTGGACGTTCAGGTCACGGTCCCAGCGTTCGTGGTGTGCCTCTCGGTCAATTGTACAGCCCGGCATCTGGCACTCGAAGCCGTCACGCTCCAACGCGCGTTTGCGCTGCTTGTACCAGTTCGGTCCGTACGAAATGTCCCCGTAGCCGCCCTTCCAGTGCGGATGATCTGGTCCGCTCGGTTGCCCCCGGTACTCGAACCCGGCTGCCTCCACGGCCTGCTTCCACGACCCATACCGATGGATGTATGGGTAGATCGTGATCTCTTCGTGTTTTCGCACTTCAACAGATGAGGGCACATGATCCAGCTCATCGCGGAGCTGAGTCAGCTCCTGAAGTAACTCCTCTTCTGAGATATTTCGCCGCGTATGTGGGTTAAAACCCGCTTCCTGAAGTGCAGCGTTCCAACTACCGAAGCGCCACTGGGCGACTTTCGTTGCATACTCCCCTTGTTCATCCATTTCATAGGCGGTCGGTGGCCGCCCAAGGTCGTCAGCAAGGGCCTGAATTGCTGTGATTACTTCTTGCGGTGTGACTTTGGTCGATTTCGTCGTCGACAGTCCTGCAGCATCGAGTCCGGTATTCCACGATCCGAATTGCCATGTTACCGCACCTGGAGATACTTCTCCATATTTCTTCATTTCCCTTACTGACGGAGAGTGACCTAGTATCTCGGCCACGCGCCGCAACTCGTCGGTTAGCTCCTCTCCTGAGTACGAGTGATCGAGTGGTTCAAGCCCCGCTTCTAGCAGCCCATCTCTCCAACTCCCGAACGTTGATTGTACGGCACCAGCTGTGAACTCCGTCTCTTCCTCAATTTCGGGTTGCATCGGCGTTCGGCCTTTCCGCTCGGCGACGCGTCTGAGTCCCTCGATGATGTGGTCTGGTGAGATTGACTGCTTGTGGCCTGCTATATGGCCTGCGATCCCAACGTTCGTCTCGAACGATTCGCCACAGATGTCGCACGTGTAGTCTCCTTCGATTTTCATGCGTAACTCTGAGCGCTGGTGCGCCCGCACCCTTCGTGGGGTCGGACAAACACGCCCGGTCGCGCACACCTTCTCCCGTTTTCTGTTATAAATGTCACACCGACACCCGAGGTCGTGGCTGCGCGCGCAGCGGAGTCCTCGTGAGCATCGCAAACGAGGGCACGTGAGACGAGCGAATGCGAGTCTCACGGAGCGAGCACGGAGCGGAGGGTGGGGAGGAGGGGCCTGGGTCGGTCCGGCACGTAGCAAAAAGAAGGGGTCGACGACCGGCTACTCCCACCACCGACCGCGCTCGGGGAAATGAACGGTCGACCAGCCGGTCAGAGCCACCGATACGCGCCCGTTGTACCAGTTCTTTGCCGCGCCGTGGATCCGCACGCGCTCTCCCTCTTCGATCCAAGGTTGATTCGATTTCTTCCAGACAGTCAGCTTCGTACGGCCGCTCTCGTCTTCGATGAGTCCGACTTGTTGAATGGCCGGCGAGTCGCTCTCCCAAAGCACAGTCACAGTACCTTCGATGCTCACCTCTTTGCGATTGACGTCCTCGAGCATCCCGATGGGAACTACCTGTCCCGGCGCCGTCTGTAACTCCTTGAACACCCCGACGACTGCACTCGTCAGGTCTTTCCCACTGACTACGGCTTCACCCAGCCGCCGACCAATCGCTGCTCGCGACCAGCCATCCAGTTTCTCCGCCAGCCGCATCGATTGCTTGTTCACCGCCGCCAACTGCTCCTGCCTGAGTTCTGCACGAGGATCGTTTCTCTCCGGGTCTGCCCACGGGTCTACGCTCGCCGCCCGCTTCTGGAACTCTGCACGCCGCTCAGCGCTCCGCTTCGTCACGATATCTCGCGTCCGCTTCTCCCGACCTTCTTGCGTCCCCATCTCCGCCTGGGCACTGATGCGCTCCAGTTCACCCTCCCGAGCTCGAATGCGCTCTTCCTGTTCGAGGGTCGCACCGTAAATCCGCTCCTCACTGGTGTCGACCATCCCATCCGGGTGGTTCGCATCGACTTTTGCCTGCACCTCCATCTGCACCGTCGCCTGGAACTCCGGCGTCTCATCGACGACCTCGAAGCCCTCTTCATCGACAGCCGCTTCGTCCGCTTTTTCGAATGCCTGTTCATCGACCGAAACCTCATTACCGAAGACGTTCTTACTTGACATTGGTCTCACCAAGACCTGAAGGCGCTCACGCGCCCGACACCGCGATGCTCCTACATCGCGGTTCTTCGACGA
>JAOPKD010000036.1 GCA_025517565.1 Halapricum hydrolyticum | reverse complement strand
TACGCTGTCACCGGAGAAATCCGACTCTCAGCTACTTCGGCAACTACTGTGAAGGCGGAGGAGGATGTCAAAGATACACCTCGTATACTTTAATCGCAGTTGTCGTGATGAGGGCAGCAACGACCCCAGCGACTAACGATTCTTCGTAGAGCGCCACAAGCATCACAATGACAAACATCATCGAGATTGGAAACCCAGCCACCGGATAATCCTCTGCGAATTCATTGATGAAATACACTCCCACTCCTGCACCAATACCCGCAACGAATACTGTCCAGTTTAAGTACATATCTCGCATATACCAGAAAAACATCGCTACTACTACCATCACGGAGAGCGCTACTATATCTTCCCAGCCGTCAGCGCGCAGTGAATTCAGATCCATACGTGGTCACACATGAGTTTGGCTAGCTACACGGATCAACCGGTATCACTCTTTTTTCCATCAGGATCAACTCACGTCTTGTGTTAGAATCCCAGGTGCATATTCACATCACACTCTCCAATCTCCCCCATCTCGTCATGACCGACACCCCAATCCGGAGCCAGACCAACTGCGATAGTCGGGCTCGTATTCCAGCCCCAGAAGTTCGATTCATCCCGATCCCAGAACGCCATCGACATTTCAACGCTGTTTGGGATCATCTCCACATCAATGAGTTGATCAATCGCTGTAGTGAGCCCCGAGCAGATTCCCGATGCGCATAGCCCACTGAGACCACCTGTCGGAATTGACCCAGCAGCACCAGCTGCATAGCAAACACATCCTGCAAGAGCCGCAACCCCAATACTGGAGAACGCTCCCACACCCTGGAAGTGGAATTCGAGCGCATAGTGTGAATTCCACAAGACATCATTACAGCAGCCGTTGCAGATCTGCTTGACGTCGACATCGTAGTCTTCGATGAAATTCTCGGGGGTGAAATCAACTTGCTGGGCTCTGATCGTCCCGCCACTGTCGAGAGAACTTGCGCTCACAGATGAGTCGATCTTTCCGAACTCAACCGGATGGCCACTCTCGGTCGCTTCGTACGTCTTGTCACCCGACAGCGCCGAGACATAGTCTGTGTTTCTGTACGTAGCAGCCTCTCTGAAAAGGAACTTCTCACCGAGCACTTCGACGAGCGTAACGACAGTGTCGCCGTCTGTACTGATTTCTTGCACACTGCCACATCTTTCGCTGCCGCGACCACGCCCTCTTTCGCTGACTTGACCACATCCACGATCGCCACCGCTGCCCTGGCCACGCACCCTGTCGGATGCAGAAGCAATCCCAGACGCACCGACTACCAAACCGCCGCCAACGGCTGCGCCAGTTGTTCGGAGCACTTTGCGACGATTCGTCCCACTCTCTGGGTTCTCCCCACCCATTACAAAAAATACCGTTTCGGATAGGGTATTTAAAATCACCGATAGCCGATAGTTACGGGATGAAGTGCCTGCCGTCGTTGAGGTAGGATCACGGCCGTCAGCAGAAGAAACGGTTGCTAGCAAGATCGATCACCACGCCGAAGTATCATTCGCTGAGAGTTCGATCAGTCCAGTGATCTCAACGATTTTGTGAACAAATCAGCACTGAACTCCAGGCAATCCAATATCTGCCCGGATTCCGGGCGTCAGCCGGCGTCAGACGGACTGTTGTACGTCTGTTCCGCAGTGATCGCACGACTGCGTCCTCGTGAATGAAATGAACGAGGGCTCGGAAGTCGAGCCCCGCGAGTCTTCGGGCGTGCGATCGTCGCGGTAAATCGTTACAACAGCCCGTATCAGTCACTCCTCCGTCTTTTCCTCGACTTCCGGTCGTTCCCGCTGGACGACGAACACCGGGCCGAGGAACTGGTCGGCGACCTGATCGGCCGGCAGGCCGAAGACGAACGTGGCGAGCGTGGGGTCGGATTCACCCATCACGAGGGCGTCGAAGTCGACCGTCGCGTCGACGATCGCATCGACCGGGTCCTGCTCGCGTTCTATCCGGGTCTTGATTCGGTCTTCCTCGAAGCCGTTGTCGACCAGTCTGTCGGCCAGCCCGTCCAGGAGCGTCTGAGCGTCTGCGTCACTCTCGCCCTCGCGAGCGACGTGATACAGCGTCACCGTCGCGTCGGTCCCGGCGAAGACGCCGTCGACGACACGGGCGAGCCGATCGATTCCGACAGTCCCGCGGACGGCCACGAGGACGTCGTCCATCTCGGTGACGGTGTCGGGGATGAGCACGGCCAGGCAGTCCTCCTCGTGGCTGAGACGGTTGATCGTCTTCTGGGCGGCGTGTGTGAACACCAGCCGTCGCTCGACGGTCGCACCGGCAGTTTCGAACAGTTCCTCGAGTTCGTCCATGCGGGCCGTCGCCCGCTCTTCGAACTGCATCTGGGCCTGTCCCGGTGCGGTCTGTTCGGGGATGACGTGATAGCCCAGCAGGACGACGTGGGCGTCCGCGAGCAGCTTCGGCACGCCGTCGGGGATCGATTCGCCTTCGAGGACGCGGATCGGGACGAGTACGGATGGTCTGTCTGTCATGGTTAGACGTCTCCTTTGAGTCTCACGTCAGTCGCGTAGTAGCGATACCACAGGTACGAGCCGCCCATGACCGCGGCGCCGATCACGATCGAGGCGGGGTTCATGAAGGCGATCAGCCCGGCGCTGGCGACCGCGCCGACGATCGGCACCACGGGATAGCCGGGAATCTGGAAACTCGGATCGTACCAGGGCGGGTCGCGCCGCCGCAACACGAGCAACGCCACGCAGATCAGTGAGTACATCACCAGGTGCAGGAACGAGGCGACTTCCGCGAGGATCTCGACCTGGTCGGTCGCCACGAGGACGAGAATCGGCCCACCTGCCATCCCCAGCGCGATGTGGGGCGTGCCATACTTCAGGTTGATCCGGCTGGCCCACCGGGGGAGCAACGCGTCGCGGCTCAGCGCGTAGACTGATCGTGAGGCGCTGAGGATCGAGGCGTTCGCGCTCGAAAAGGTCGCCAGCAGGCCAGCGAAGAGGATCAACACTGCCCCGGGGCGCCCGAGCAAGTCGCGAGCGACCTCGACCATCGCCGTCTCGCCGAAGGTGCCCAGCCGCTCGGCCCCGAAAGAGCTGGTCGCGACGAATATCGTCACCACGTAAAAGATCGTGACGACGATCACCGAGCCGACCATCGCAAGCGGGAGATTCCGGCCCGGCTGTTTGATCTCGCCGGCGACCGTCGCGACCTGCGCGAACCCCAGATAGGAGGTGAACACGAGCGCTGCGGTGGTCAACACGGGGAGCTGTCCCTGGGAGAAGAACTCCTGGGGGACGGACTGGCGGCCGAACACGCCGGCGGCGTCGAGGACGCCGTAGGTCAGAAAGCCGGTGAGGACCGCGAGCAGAATGACCACGATCACGTTCTGGAGTGTCGCGGTGTTCTCGGTCCCGCCGACGCTCAGGGCTGTCAGTGCCGCACCGAACAGCAAACCGAGAATGACGTGGGGGCCGACCGGCAGCCCCGTCAGAACGACGCCGGTTTCCGCCAGGACGGCCACGACGTAGTGACCCAGTCCGACCAGGTAAAACGCTGAGGCGAACACGAGTCCGAGCCACAGCCCCAGACCGACGATCGCACCGTACGGCGTGCCCATGCTCCGGGAGATGAAGTAGTACCCGCCCCCGCTACGGGGCATCGCCGTCGCCAGCTCCGAGGTCGGCAGCGCGACCAGCAACGCGATGACGCCGCCGATCGCAAAGGAGAGCGTGGCCGCGAGCCCGGCTTCCTCGGCTGCGAGCCCAGGGAAAACGAAGATCCCCGCACCGATCATCGTCCCGATACCGATCGCCAGTCCGCCGACGAGCCCGATCGTCCGTTCCAGCTCGACGTCGTCGCCCTGGACCGTCGTCTCGTCGGTCACGCCTTCCGGTTCCGGTTCTGGCCGTTCGCCGGCGACGTTTTCGCCAGTCGACTCACTGCCCGCAGCCGGATCGGACATACGTACTACATCGCTGACTCGACACAAAAATACCAGGGCCAGACGCGCTGACTGTCGATCCCGCTCGTTACCGGGGTCCCGAACAGAACAGCGCGTACCCGACCAGTCCCGTCGCCGGGACCGAGCCGGCTCCGATCGTCGCCGCGAGCGACAGCGACGAGACCGCACCGACGACTGCCCCGGCCACGATCGGTGCCGGAATCAGCGCGAGCAACCAGTCTGCCAGGGTGACGTCCCTCACGTCCGAATCGTGTGGCTCCGTCTAATTAAATATTATTACCGCTACACCAATTGTCCGGATCACGGCCGCAGTGGGCGTCGAGATACGGCTTGCGGCGCTCGCCGCTACGATCTCCTCGGAGCGTTCCCGCTCGGGGATCGTGGCGCGGCTTTCGGGGACCGGCGCAACAATCACGCCTCTCGTCCGTGGCGACGTGGGTATCCGCTACTCTCGCCTGGCAGAACCGTTCCGGGAACCGATTGCCCGTGGCGGGCCCGTGCACTTCTGTGGTTGCTGTTTCCTGTCTAGCTCGCGCCGAAGTTCTGGAACTCGTACCCCTCCGCATCGTCGTCGTCCGATCGACGTTCGGACGCTGCCTGCCCCCGTTTGGCGACGACGTACGTGTCCGCGAAGATGTCGAAGTTACGCTGGCGGAGATCGGTCGACGCCATCGCGACGAGTGCCGCGATGACCGCCAGCGTCCCCCCGATCGGGACGGCTGACGGGATGTTCCGAATCAGTGCCTGTTTGAGCGATGGATCGGCCCCGTGGCGGTCGACGACCTTGATACCGGTGATCCGTTTCCCGATGGTCTGACCGTTCCAGTACGCCTCGAAGAGTGTATTGTACGCCAGAAGCGACAAAAAAGCCAGAATTGTCAGCGCTTCCTCGCTCCCTCTGGGATTCACCGCCACAAAATACACGTAAGCAATGCCAAATAATATCACAAAATACGCGACGTAATCGATCAACTGTGCGACGCCCCTGGCGATCACTGTCCTGGTCGTCTCTTCCGTCGGCTGGATCCAGTCGCTCTCGCCCATCAAGATGGCGTTGCGGTGTTATAAACTTAATTATTAGGACGGGAGCATCGCATAATTTCTCTCGCCGGCCAAACTGTCCTCGAATAGGGGACAGATTGACTGTGATGGGAACTGAATCATCACGTATGCCCGAGCTAACGTTCCACGGGCTGGACATCGGAACGGTGGAACCGGGCGACGACCTCGTTGGGCGGATCGCCGAGACGACCGCCGAGGGGTATCCACTGGAGGACGGCGACGTGGTCGTGATCACCACGAAGGTCGTCTCGATGGCAGAGGAGCGGCTGGTCGACGCCGACGAGGTCGAGGTGAGCGAGAAGGCCGAGCGGGTCGCGGACGTGACCGGGATCGATCCCCGAGAGGTCGAGTACATCTACCGGGAGAGCGATGTCATCGGCGCGATCCCGGTCGGAGCGATCGGCGAGGACGTCATCATGGACCACGCGGTCGATCCCGAGGCCGCCGAGGAGGCGATTTCGGCACTCCCTTCGGCGCTGGTGACTGACCGGAACGGCCGCCTGTGTACCAACGCCGGGATCGACTGGTCGAACGCGCCGGAGGGGCAGATGACGCTGCTGCCGGCGGATCCCGACGAGGGCGCACGGCGCATCCGCGAGGCACTCGAGGACAGAACGGGAACCGATCTGGCAGTCGTGCTGGCCGATTCGGAGATTCTCGGGCCGGGTTCGATGGACCTGGCGACGGGGTGCTCGGGGATCCAGGCGGTCGACAGCAACTTCGGACGGACAGACCTCTACGGGCAGCCGAAGATCGGTGGGATGGACATGATCGCCAACGAACTCACCGCCGGCTCGGCGCTCCTGTTCGGTCAGGCCGACGAGCGGATCCCGGTCGTCGTCGTCCGGGGCCTCGACTACGAGGACGGCGAGGGAATCCCGAACTCCGGCGGGCTGATCCGCCGTGGACTCCGCAAGACGATCCAGCTCACCGCCCGGCTCAAGGCCCGCGAGTGGATCTGAGGCCGGGGAATCGGCGTCGCCCCTCAGATGAACTGCTCGAACAGCTCCGCCCCGGCGGCAATCTCCCAGCAGTGGCCGTCCGGGTCGGTGAAGTACGCGGAGTAGCCGCCCCAATCGGTCTCGCCTGGCGGCTCGGTGATCGTCGCCCCGGCCGCCTCCGCCTCGGCGACGAGCTCGTCCACCTCCTCGCGCGTGCGGACGTTGTGAGCAAGCGAGACGTCACCGGTCCCGGTCGTCTCGGGATCGAGATTCGCGCCTTCGGCGTGGGCCTCCCGGGGGTACAGCGCGAGGGCGAACCCGTTCAACTCGAAGCAGATGAACTCGCCGAAGCGTTCCAGGACCGGAAATCCGAGTCCGTCGCGATAGAAGGCTAGCGAGCGGTCGACATCCTCGACGCCGAGCGTGATGACTGTGAGTCGCGGCTCCATGGCCGTGTTTCACTGGGGCTGGGCAAAAGTATACCTGCCCGCTCGCTACCCATGTATCGGACTGGTACGTCCGGTGAGCTCGACCCGAACCGTCGATCGAGACTCTCGATATCGCGATCGACTACACAAAACGCCTACTTCCCCCAGAAGGGGTCGCGTTCGCGGTGCGTGTCGAGGTACTGCTTGAGGACCTCCCGTTCGCCGCCAGTGATCTCCTCGCGGAGTTCCTGTTCGAGGATCTTGGCGTGCTTTTCGGGGATCTCGACCCACAGCTGCTCGCCCTCCTCGATCTGGCGGCCGACCGTCGGCCCGTCGATCGAGACGGCGACGCGATCGCCGCGGGTGGCCTCCTCGACGTCCTCGCCCTCGTCCTGGATGGTCTTGAGGTGGCCGACGCGCTCGAACTCCCCGCCCTCGAAGCGGCCGACTGCGACGTTCCGGCGTAGCTTCCCGCCCAGTACCTCGACGCCGACGACCGCCGGGTCGGACTGGCGGAACGTGTGATCGGGCAGGATCTCGAAGCGCGCGGGCCGCGTGATGTTTTCGAGGATCTGGTCCTGCTGGGCCTCTTCGATGGCCGTGACGTGCTCGTCGTAGTCCTCGACGAGCTGGTAGATGACGTCGTCTTCGAAGATGTCGACGTCCTCCTGTTCGGCGAGTCGGCGCGCGTCCTCGAGAACGTCGACGCCGAACGCGAGGATCGCCTGGTGTTTGGGATCGTCGGCGGTCTCGGCCATCCGGACGTCCCGGGGCGCGACGTCGCCGACCTCGGCGTGCATGATCGGGATCTCCTCGTCTTCGAGCGTGCCGGAGATTGCCTCCAGCGAGCCCAGCGTGTCGGCCTTGACGGTGACGCCTTCCTCTTCGGTCCCGACCTCGATCTCGGCGAGTTCCGCCTGCACTTCCTCGATGACCTCCTCGAGATCGCGATCGCGGACGACCCGGATCGGCGCGCCGGCCATCGCGTCGTCGAGATCGGGCGCGGCGATCTTGATCCCGTCGGCGGCCGCGACCGCCTCGACCGTGTCGAACTCCTTCTCCGTGCGGATCTCCGACAGCGGTTTGGGCTTGAGCAGCGCCCGCACTTCAGTGACGATCGGCTCGTTCACCCCGCCGACGACGATCCGGTCGTCCTCGCGGACGGTACCGTCGTAGACGATCGCGTCCAGCGTCGTCCCGAACCCGCGCTCCTCGGTGACTTCGAGGACGGTCCCCGCGCCCGGGCCGCCCACGTCGATGGACATCTCTTCTTTGAGGAATCGCTGGGACAGCCCCATCAGCACGGTCAAAAGATCCGGGACGCCCTCGCCGGTCATCGCCGAGAGGGGCACGACGCCGATGTTGTTCTGGAAGTTCTGGACGCGCCAGTACATGTCCGCGGAGAAGCCCTCGTCGCTGAGCTCGCCGATAATCTCGTAGAGACGCTCGTTGAGATCGGATTCGACCCGGTCGGACTGGCGGTCGATCGCGCTCTGGATCGGTTCGACGTCGTCGGGATTCCAGCCCGGCAGCGTGTCGACCTTGTTCGCGGCGACGACGAACGGCGTCTGTGTGCGCTTGAGGATGTCCAGTGCCTCGATCGTCTGGGGCTGGAAGCCGTCAGTGACGTCGACGACGACGATGGCGATATCGGCCAGTGCCCCGCCCCGGGAGCGCAGCGTCGAAAAGGAGTGGTGGCCGGGCGTATCGATGAACAGCAGCCCCGGCAGGTCGAAGTCCTCCGGATCGACCAGTTTCCCCGCGATCTCGGAGATGACGTCGAGCGGTACGGCCGTCGAGCCGATGTGCTGGGTGATCGCACCTGCCTCACCCTCGGTGACGGCCGACCCGCGGATCGTGTCCAGCAGGGTCGTCTTGCCGTGGTCGACGTGTCCCAGTACGGCGACGATCGGTGTGCGTAGCTGTCCCGCGGTCGGTTCGGCGCTGGCGTCAGAATCAGACATGCGTGCCACCCTCGAGCGACTGATATCGAAAAACAGTCGAGCAGCGCATTTAAGCGCGTCGTCTCTGCTTGCTGACGGTAATCTGCGACGATGCCGTGCAGACGCTACTAGTTGACGACGGTACCGCGCGAACACCGTTTGCCTCTTTGTGCATTGCTCAGCTTTGCACGTTGAAGTAGGAGCGTGACGTAGGCGGTAGCAAGGACAGAT
>JAOPKD010000035.1 GCA_025517565.1 Halapricum hydrolyticum | reverse complement strand
GTGCATCCGTGTTCGGTTAAGGCCATACCTCCGGATTAAAGGCTTGAGCCACCCGTTTGTTCAAGGTGAGGCGTGATCTCTCTGGTTGGCGTGCCTCACGACGCACCAGTTCAGGAAGGTTAGGTGGCGGATGCCCGAGAGCAAGTGCGAGATCAGCAAGTACTGGCTGGGCGACCGACCGCAAGGTCGTCGCCCAGCGTTCTTCTGGATACTCCACATCCGGGTCAATCTCCTGAAACACCGCTAGCAAGGCTCTGCTGACTGTCAGCGTCAGCAGAGCCGCCATCACGAGCAACTCTGCAATCGCTTCATCGCCCGTCTCGAACTTCTCCAGTCCATACCGTGACTTCAGCTCCCGGAACAGCAACTCAACCTTCCATCGCAGGCTGTACAGCGCTGCTACCTGCTCTGGCGTAAACTCTCCCGGAAGGTTCGTCACGTAGAGGTGGTAGTCGTCGGTGTCCTCGTTACGGACACCGACGACGCGGAACTCTACGGTGGCTAATGATTGCTTCTCACCATACTGCCGTCGCTTGAACTCGAACTCACCGGTCACATCGATGTGCTTGCGCTTGAGCTTCGAGAGTTGCTCCTGGAGATGGCTCCCTGTCAAGGAAATGGCGCGCCCGCGCCATTTCCGTCGCTCACCGACGATTCGCGGATTTGTGTTCGTCTTCAACCGACTCACGAAGAAGCCGTCGTTCTCGTCGATTAACGCGAAGCGACGGTAACTGTAGAACCCGAGATCGAACAGAAACAGCCGCCCACGCAGCCAGTTCCCCGTGCGGAACTGGCTGCTTTCGTGGGTTCGTTCGTCGGTGAGGCTGAACTGTGCGAGCGTCCGTTTGGTCATATTGTAGACCAGATACAGCTGTGCGCCGGATTGATCTTGGTGAGTCGCTGGGAACGCTGTGAGAAGCCGATGCAATCTGAAGACGGTTGCATCGGCGAGCATCGTGTCGCGGAACTGGGTGAGTTGCGGTACGGCGGTGTGAGGAGCCGCGACCTCCTCGAGCGCGTGCGCGAGGAGGTCGCTCAGAAGATCTCGGAGTTGGGGCGTAAATCGGTCGTAGAAGCTGGAGCGAGACACCTTCTTGTTGGTCGCTGTCTGGTAGACGCGTTGAAACGCGGCGATAGAGCGGGTTTCGCCGTCAACGGCGAAGCCCAAGATGAGCGACCAGACGAGCATCGTGATATCGATCTTCCGGTGACGTTGGACGGCATCGCGCTCGCGCGCGATGCCTTCGATGAGGTCTGCTGGGAAGAGAGAAGTCAACCGGCGTCGTATGAGTGTTGGAGAGAGTTCAGGTAGCACAACCTCTCTCTACGCGGTTTCTGAAGATAACCTCATCAAAACGCTAGCGTCTCTCGGTTTCTCTCCTTAACCGAACACGGATGCTGTGTGGGTGCTGGGAGCTCGAGGTAATGTTCATGCCGAAAGAGATCTGGTTCAGACCACCCTGATATCACTTCAAATTCACCATGAGGGAGAAGGTTCATAGTAATGACCTTCCACGGTTTGATCGTAGATGCCGACTCTCAATCGCCGAGTCAATAAGTCCGATACTCTACATCCTCGCCAAACAGAGTATTTCATCAAAGCGAAGCCTCCCGAAGTAGGCTACATTACATACCAGATTGATCCGAGAGCGGTTGAGTTTCTCACAGACACACTGAGTTATTCTGATGGAGATCAACTTTCGTGGAGCCTGGTTCATCCTCTTCGGCAAATCAAAGACCTATACACGCTCGAAGAAGGACGGCCACAGAACGCTGATCCCGATACTTCATCACAACGCGTGACCGTTCCTTCACTCGAATCTGAGGAGATAGACGCTCTTACGGATTATTTGTCGAACCATCCAGACGTCGTGGGCGATATAAACTCCTTCAGAACACGTCTTGAGCAACAGGACGGCTCTTACGCATCAGTACTGAATCGTGACGGGTATACCCCAACTGAAACACCCGGCTTCAGTTCAACGGGGGACGAAACGTTAGATCGAATCGCACAGAGTATCTTTGGTGATGAGACTGAGGGGTACATCACCTGGGAAGGTGACCGAGTCTACGATTATATCGAGGTTACAGATAGAGAGAGAAACACTCACCAATTCCCGAAGATTGATGCTAGACTCCCAGAAGGGGAACTACTTCGATTGAGTCGCGACATATACGAGCGTTGGGGGCCCGAGATTGGCGAGTCTGAAGTAGTTTCACGTCGTTATGAACCTGGTACTGATGGCTTTCCAAACCGGTGGATTGGACAGCGTCAAGACTCTCCGGAGCCATCTCTGGAGCACGCTGAATCACCTCGTGCCTTCTATTACCGGACCATCGCAGGACGTAGTCACTATGCTCCTGGAGAAGAGGCCGAGGAAGCCTTTAACGAAGCCTGTGAGTATTCCCTCGAGGTCTACAAAGCGAACTTCCCAAAGGCAGTTGATCCGAATGACCTCGAAACAGAGTACGTGACTGTTGAGAAGGCAACCGAACCCTGGAATGATTTCCAAGTCCCTCCTGGTTGGGAAGAGAAGTACGCCGAGAATGGTGGGCTCCCACCATTGAAAAGAGAACAAACAGACGATCTTTCCGATGCTCAGTCAGCAGTGGTTAGAAGACACAGCCCTGGTGGCTCTGGTCAGCAGTGGTTCTCGTCTACCGATGAAGCAATAGAACTCATTGAGCATGACGGCTATCGTGACGTTCTAATCGCAGCCCATAATTCAGACTGCGAAGTTACAGATTTCTATCGTGGGGGAGCTGCCGAACCAGTATTCGAAATTGAATTGGCCTCTTCTAATCCGCAGATTCTGATCAACCACCACGAATATCAGATAGTCTTTGAATCTTCCGAGGGGTCGACTTTTACTCTGGTCTGTGAGAACTATTCGATTTCTGAGTGGGACTTTCCTGAGGATGTAACCAAATTTGAAGCGATGAGAGTGATTGGTCGGCTATCAGAAGATCTTCAGGATGCGTTAGATTTCGCTGAGATAGTCTGGCTCGATATGTAGAGAGCCGAATAGATTGACACGTGACAACAGGTCTACCGCACATTTATAACAGATCTCGGCTCAAAGCGGTGTGATGCAGCGACACACTGACTTCCATCCACAGGACTGGCTGTTGATCATCGAAGCCCTCTCCCAGTGGCGTTTGGAGTTACGACACGTCAACCGTGACCGAGCAGAGCGCGCAGCCGAGTTGGCTGACTTGATCGCCCTCGAACAGGGTCTCGATCCAGTTTGTTGCATCGAGCAGATTGACCAGGAGTGGTCGGGGCCATAACCAAGACAAGAGAGTCATTATCGAACTCGATCGATAAACCACCGCATGAATTATACCTCTGACACGCCCAGATACGGGTAATGCGTTTCTCTGCAAGCCGATCGTCGGTTGTGACGATTGGGGTCGCGTTTTTGGTCCTCCTTGCTGGCTGTACGACGACGCTTGACTCGGGGCCAACACCGTCTCAGACTATCGATGATGCGCCCCAATCGACGGCGACTCCAACTGAAGGTTCTCTCCAAATCCATTTCATCAACGTGGGCCAATCGACGGCAATCTTCCTCGAAAGCACGTCGAACGAAACTATGCTGATCGATACGGGAGACTATCGGACAGATGGCGAGGCTGTCCTGCAATATCTACAGAACCACGATGTCCAGCGAATTGACCATTTGGTAACTTCGCACAGCGATGCTGATCACATCGGTGGCCACGCAGCTGTGATCAACTATTTCGAAACCGAGGCTGAGGGAATCGGCGCCGTGTACGATCCAGGCCTTGCCTCGAGTAGCCAGACGTACCAAGATTACCTCGATGCCGTCGAGACACACGACGTCGACCTCTTCGAAGTCCGTGCTGGTGACACGGTCCCCTTCGAGGGCGCGTCGATCCAGATCTTGAGCCCACCAGAAGAGTACCTCGCAAACGGAGCCCGAAATGAGAACTCGATTGTCCTCCACGTTTCGCATGGATCGTTTCAGTTCCTGACGACTGGCGATGGTGAGCAGGCAGCTGAAGAATACCTCGTCGAAACCTACGGTACTGAGCTCAATGCCGACCTGTTCAAAACTGGCCATCACGGAAGCGATTCGAGTAGTAGCCCAGCACTCCTCGAGGCGACGTCACCACAGGTGGCGATCATCTCCAGTGCGTACGATTCCCAGTATGGACACCCGCACGAGGAAGTGCTACAGCGACTGGCAACCCGCGATATTGACACCTACTGGACTGCCGTTCACGGGACGATCGTCGTGACGAGCTCTGGCCAAAGTTTCAGTGTCGCGACGCAGGCGAGCGCTCCGACTGACACACTTCAACTACGACAAGCGGATCCAGTCGAACCTGGGGAAAGCGGGTCTACCGAGCGACGACGCACGTACACTCTCTCTGGAGATCGGACTACAAGCCCGACAGTAACTCCAGGAACGACGCAATCGGGTGTTTCAATATCTCTGTCAGAGGTCCACGCTGATGCTGCTGGCTCTGATAGCGAGAACCTCAACGATGAGTACATCGTATTGAAGAATGCTGGTGATACGACAGTCGATCTTGGGGGTTGGACGGTCGCTGATGCAGCAGGACATGAGTATCAAATCCCGTCTGGTGTGACGATCGCTCCGGGAGCAACGCTTACTATTCACTCAGGAATTGGCACAGACAATTCGACAGACCTCTATTGGGGGTCAGGTAGTCCGATCTGGAACAACGCCGGTGACACTGTTACTGTAAGCAATCAGTCGAATGAGATCGTACTTACGGAGGTCTACTCATGACCAATGAACCACTCAGCGGGACGTACACAGCGGTACTTGATCGGTTTGAGGACGAGCTCGCTGTACTTCTCATCGAAGACGATGGTGACGTCGTTAGCGACGTTACTATCGAGCGCTCGGATTTGCCCCAGCCAGGGCGACATCAGGATGCAATCTTTGACGTTGAGTTTGAAGACGGGGAAGTGGTTTCAGTCGTTTACGACTCTGAGACGACAGAGAAGCGCTCAAGAGCAGCTCAGAGTCGGTTTGACCGACTCTCGCGACGACTACCGGATGATGAAGACGAATGACGAACACGCTCACTGTTTCACGCTCTACTAGCAGAATTTGAGGGGTTAGCAAAGGCGCTGCTGAACATAGAGCGCATATTCAGCAGTACTAGGGAGAGTATTGTAGTGAGTGTGGCTTTGACCCAATTGATGTTTTGGATTTATTAGCCACCCGTCCTTTTGCTGGTGTTATGGAAGCACGGTACAAGAAGATTAGAGATCTATTTGGTGGAAAGCGAGGAGCGGTGTTCCACGTACCTGAGTATCAGCGGGGGTATGAGTGGGAGAAAAAGCACTGGCGAGACTTATGGACGGACGTAGACCGAATTGGTAAGCAAGTGGAGCAGCACTACCTCGGGAACATTATTCTTCTCAAACGGGATTCTGGAAGTCTCTACGAGATCGTGGACGGACAGCAGCGGATGGTTACGATTTCCATTCTGATGATGTCAATCCGTGATACACCACACTTCGGGACTGAAGACGGACGGCTGGGTGATGTTCGTCTGGAGGATATTCTGGAGGTCAACAGAGGTGACGATCCAGAGCCGAAGATTATTCTTGCAGATGAGGAGGCAGAGGAGGAATTCAATAAGCTCTGGCGAGGCGAAGTCGAAGATGCCAACGGTCGGGTGCGGAAAGCTTATGAGTACTATTCTGGCGAAGTCGACGGATTGGAGGAACAGGAACTAGAAGAGTTGCTGAACAATATCTGTGACTACCTTCGTGTGGTAGAAACCGTAGCTACAGACCCAAGTCTCGCATATTCAATCTTCCAGTCTCAGAATGAGAGAGGTAAGGAAGTTTCGCCTCAGATTCTCGCCAAGGCTCGGATACATGGCGCAGCGGAAGATATTGATGATTTAGAGAAGTCAAAGGAGATTACCCGTCGGTGGGGGCATATCTATAATCTGCTGGAAGACGACTTGGGTGGCCCCCGATTCCAGAGACGGCTTCGTATTCGTCGTCCAATGACGCAGATTCTCATCAATTCCGAAGTTCCTACCCCAAGACAGGTGGACAAAAGCGAGCTGTATAGGAACTTCGAGAAGGTCCTGGACAACTACGATGATGTGTATGACTTCGTGATGTGGTTTCAGGATCAGGTTGACATATACCTACAAATTAGTAGCAACAGTTACGATGTTGAGGGGAGGAATGTACCTGACGACGCCATACGCCACTTACAATATTTAAACTCCGCTTCGACCCACTCTGAAGTACTGTCTCTCGCCATCTATAACAATATTGAAGACGATATCTTATTGAAAGAGAACTTCAGACTGGCGTCGATTCTGGCTATGCGAATGGAATTAAGCTCGATGTCATCCGCCGATACTCGGGACGCGATCTACGGTACAGCAGCGGAGGTTAGAAAGACAGAAGATCAGAACGATATTCGGCAAACGCTCCGTGACTGTATCAGAGAATACACCCCATCTGATGGAGAGATAGAAGAGTATCTGAAAGCTAACTCTATGAATATCCGCGGTTCTTGGAACTTCCGAACCTTATTAGCCTTGGTAAGTATCGAAGAGGAGCGTCGAGGTCCGTGGAAGATGGAGATTGAGGACCTCCATATTGAACATATTGCCCCTCGGAATACATATGGGGACCCTGACTATTACGAGTGGCGTGAAAGGCTCGATGATGATAGATTTGAGCAGCAGAAAGACATGCTTGGGAATCTGACTCTGTTGTTAGATAGCGACCATGCTTCTGTAGTTGAAACGTCATTTTCCGACAAGAAGAGAACTTACAGTGATTCGGATGTGAAGATTGCAGAAGAAGTATCAAGATATGAAGATTGGACGAGTGAAGATATTGATCAGCGGACTGAGGACTTAGCCAAGGAATTAATCGATCGGTGGTCTCTCTAGGAGGTTAGACCACCGGACGGTAGGATCGTCTGCATCCCACATATATTTTCTCGGGATTGGTGTATTCTTCTTGGTGGCCACAACATCGGAGCGGTTGATAAGCTCAGTCGTTGATGGTTCTGGAGGTGAAGGTGCCGAAGGGTGACGTGTCTGAAAACCAATCCAGTGGATGTTCCACGATTAAACACTTGGAACAAACCATTCGGGTTTGCTGACTATTGTTTCTCTATCTTACACAGCATTACTGGAAGAATTTTATCTGTTGTCACAGATAGTGTGAATATACAGCACGTCTTGCGCAAATGTCCGAAACAAAGCTTACTGGAAAAGAAAATCCAAAAGGCTCTGTATCCTACCCCTTGGTGTGATATCAGAACCCCGTGGGCAGCAGAATCCGGTGAGTGCGGTTATAATTCTGATTGTGGTGGCTATCATCGTCATACTGGGAATTTATCTGTTCACAGAGTTCAATCAAACTATCACGATAACCGGATCTCTTGCTGGGACTGGGGAGGACCTCCTGATTAACGCGGGTGACGCGCTAGTGTTAGCGGTTGGTGGAACTGGTATCGTCGTCGCTGCTGTGCTAATTCTTTTTAGATCTGGATGATGAATACATGCTCAGTATCAGTCACGAGATTCTTGACAAACACCGGTCTCCAACGGAACTAATCGAGTGCAGTTTATAGAAACCAGTCATAGACCAACCACCCGTGTTTTCCTTGCTATCAATCTCTCAGAACAGAGTGAATATGGCTCTGAGGTAACTGATCAATATCCAAGAACCTCCGGAAAGGCTTAGTCTTTAGCGGTACTGAATAGATCAGGATATAGGATATTGAGGTAGTGGGACTTAACATGAGAGAAATACCGATAATTCGATTCCCATACACGTGTTATCAATGTGGTAGTGACGTCTATATCACTTGGCCATTTAATGAGGGGCTCACATCCCCAGAGCCGATATCTTTGGTAGGAGATGTACTCCGAAAGAAAGAGTACTCATCGCTCCAAGTTGTAGATCAACAGTATGCTTTCCTCTGCCGAAACTGTGGTGCTCGACAAGGAAATTTTCATATCAAAACTGAAGCCATGCAGGAAGCCTATGACAGAGACCCGTATGATCATATAGAAGTTAAATAGCAAACCCGTTAGTTATCAGACTCTGATCTGGATACATGTTGTCACTGTATGCGTCGATAGCCATCCGTGTTCGGTTAAGGCCATACCTCCGGATTAAAGGCTTGAGCCACCCGTTTGTTCAAGGTGAGGCGTGATCTCTCTGGTTGGCGTGCCTCACGACGCACCAGTTCAGGAAGGTTAGGTGGCGGATGCCCGAGAGCAAGTGCGAGATCAGCAAGTACTGGCTGGGCGACCGACCGCAAGGTCGTCGCCCAGCGTTCTTCTGGATACTCCACATCCGGGTCAATCTCCTGAAACACCGCTAGCAAGGCTCTGCTGACTGTCAGCGTCAGCAGAGCCGCCATCACGAGCAACTCTGCAATCGCTTCATCGCCCGTCTCGAACTTCTCCAGTCCATACCGTGACTTCAGCTCCCGGAACAGCAACTCAACCTTCCATCGCAGGCTGTACAGCGCTGCTACCTGCTCTGGCGTAAACTCTCCCGGAAGGTTCGTCACGTAGAGGTGGTAGTCGTCGGTGTCCTCGTTACGGACACCGACGACGCGGAACTCTACGGTGGCTAATGATTGCTTCTCACCATACTGCCGTCGCTTGAACTCGAACTCACCGGTCACATCGATGTGCTTGCGCTTGAGCTTCGAGAGTTGCTCCTGGAGATGGCTCCCTGTCAAGGAAATGGCGCGCCCGCGCCATTTCCGTCGCTCACCGACGATTCGCGGATTTGTGTTCGTCTTCAACCGACTCACGAAGAAGCCGTCGTTCTCGTCGATTAACGCGAAGCGACGGTAACTGTAGAACCCGAGATCGAACAGAAACAGCCGCCCACGCAGCCAGTTCCCCGTGCGGAACTGGCTGCTTTCGTGGGTTCGTTCGTCGGTGAGGCTGAACTGTGCGAGCGTCCGTTTGGTCATATTGTAGACCAGATACAGCTGTGCGCCGGATTGATCTTGGTGAGTCGCTGGGAACGCTGTGAGAAGCCGATGCAATCTGAAGACGGTTGCATCGGCGAGCATCGTGTCGCGGAACTGGGTGAGTTGCGGTACGGCGGTGTGAGGAGCCGCGACCTCCTCGAGCGCGTGCGCGAGGAGGTCGCTCAGAAGATCTCGGAGTTGGGGCGTAAATCGGTCGTAGAAGCTGGAGCGAGACACCTTCTTGTTGGTCGCTGTCTGGTAGACGCGTTGAAACGCGGCGATAGAGCGGGTTTCGCCGTCAACGGCGAAGCCCAAGATGAGCGACCAGACGAGCATCGTGATATCGATCTTCCGGTGACGTTGGACGGCATCGCGCTCGCGCGCGATGCCTTCGATGAGGTCTGCTGGGAAGAGAGAAGTCAACCGGCGTCGTATGAGTGTTGGAGAGAGTTCAGGTAGCACAACCTCTCTCTACGCGGTTTCTGAAGATAACCTCATCAAAACGCTAGCGTCTCTCGGTTTCTCTCCTTAACCGAACACGGATGGTC
>JAOPKD010000034.1 GCA_025517565.1 Halapricum hydrolyticum | reverse complement strand
ATCGATCACCTGTTCGTTCATTCAACAGCTGACGCTAACGTGCAAAGCTGAGGTCGTAAATCAGTCCTACACGACGACGTACGGTGTCGCCGTTCGAGCCGAGGCTATCGATCGGGACGCTCTCCACGTTGCAGGTATCGTTCGAGGAGTCAACGCGTCAATCGTCGAGCCTGTCGCGGGTTCTGAACGACAGCTCCGTCGTAGTACCCTTACGGCGGAGGTTCTTCGACAGAACCAGTCACAGGCCACGCTCCGAATCGAACTCCGTGACAACGAAACTGGCGCACCGATCATCCTCGACGACAGCAGTCGCTGGTATCCGATTGGGGGAACCACCCGTAACGGATACATCACCATCGCCGGACAGCAGGTCGAGACCAATGCGTCCGGGGTAGCCATTGTAACCGTCGACGATCCTGGGATCTACACAGCCCGATATCACCCAGGCTCGTGGCTTGGGCATAACCCAGCCTACGTGAGTGATACGGCGACTGCCCGCTGGCATCCACTCGGAACCATCGACGGCTGGTTCGCGTTTCTCTTCGAGATCTTCTGGCAGTTCATCCCGTTCTTCGTGATGTTCTACGCTGGACACCGTCTCCTCCGAATGCTCGGTCCAGAAGATCTCTTCCAACGAGACCCATGACACGAAACAACCCAATCATCAGCAGACGAAACGTCCTCCGAACAGCCACAGGTGCCGTGCTTGTAAGCGTTGCTGGCTGCCTGACCGACGATGGAGACTCTGGAACTGGCTCTCCAGACGGTCAAGGCCCACTGCAACGAGCCGCTGTCGAAGGGACCACGCTCGTTGTCGAACTTTCGCCTGACGCTGATGTCGATCAGGTCAACCTCATTCAGCCGAACGGAGAGCTCTTCGGAACCCGTGACGTTGCCGCAGGGGCCCAACAGGTCTCGTTCGAGATTGGAACCGCATATGACCCTGGTGAGTATCGCGTAGTCGCACTGAAAGGCGAGGAGACGGTCACAGAGAGTACAACGGATATCGTACCGGAGATTCAGATTCAGGACGTTGGACTCTACCGGAATAATCCTGACAAGCCGTGGGACGAGGTCTACGGAGACACTGAGACAGATCGAAAAAAGAACGGAGAAGCATTCGTTACCGTCGAGAACGTTGGTAGTGGGCCGGATGCTGTCGTAGAACTTCTGTTCTCTGGTGATGTTCCGAATCCAATTGAGGACCCAAGAGGGGGTGGAATCTACGGTGCTGAACAAGTTGTAATCGCTCCAGGCGAGACAATTGATCTGTTCAGTAGTTCGTTCCCATTTGGTACAGAAACCGAGAATGGAATGGGATGTTCGCCAGATGGGAATAGTGGTCAATTCACCGTTACTGTTGAGACACGAGTCGAAGGCAACCGGATCTCAAAATCCTACGAAGTCCAGTACTCAGGGTCCGACGACATGACGGACTGTGAGGTCACAATCACGGAAACATAACCATGGTTGATCTAATTGACGTCGTACTCGAGGGAATCAAAGGCGCCGTTGATTGGTTCATCGGGCTGTTCATGGACGGCCTCGTCACGGGATATGAGACTCTGACTGAGGGAATGTTTGGAACTCCTACTCCAGAGACGAACGGGGCCTTTGTTTTCGGGCAACCGACCAATGCACCCTGGCCAGCACTTCAAGATGCTCTTGTCGGTGGCGAGATCATGCTTCTCGCGCTCCTGCTCCTCGTGATGAGTGTTCAAGGGCGTCACACAGTCCGGATCTTCAACATTGGCAGTGCCTATGAAGCTCAGAAAGCTAAGAAAACAGCGTGGGTCGGGGCTTTTCTAATCATCACGTGGTACTGGGTTGGAACTCTGGCGCTCTACCTAGTGGACGGATTCACAATTGCACTGATGCCAGAACTCTTCTCAGTTGCCGAAGCTATGCTCGGGTTCCTAGAAGTGACGATCACAAATCCTGGTTTAGGATTCTTGTTCGCGTTCATCGGTGGCATTTCGATGTGGGCTTTGGAGGCCCTGTTCTACATTCGCAGGGTCTTACTCTACGTATACTTGTACGGGATGCCGATTTCGTTCGCACTCGCCTACGGAAATATCCCTGTCATCTCTAGCATTGCGGCGGGATTCTCAAAACGGTTCGTTCCACTGGCCGTACTTCCATTGCCCGCAGCAATAGTCCTCAAAGGATATGATCTCATATACGCTGGCGGGTCACTAACGCCCGGAACGGCGTTTCTCAAATATTTAGTTGCCTCTTCTCTCCCGCTGGTTGCGCTCTACATCACTTGGAAGACGTTCAAGTATGCGACCCCGCTGACAGCCAGAGTCGTTGGAGGGACTGCAAAAGGTGCAGCTCTCATCGGCGGTGTCGCGGCTGGCGCCTACGTTGGCGGAGCGGGTGTCGCGACGACAGCCGCACGGTGGGGACCGAAAGCAGCAGCTGGCCAAGCTATCGCACAGAAAGCTGCTGCTCGAGGCGGGCACGGAACTGAGGACGGATCCCCATCGTACCGTCGAACCGAGAATGACCCCAGTGGGGCCACTGCAGACGCATCGAGTGACAAAACCGGAATGGAGTACGATCGAGGTATTCACTAATGTCTACAGATCCAGACGCGGCAGCGCGGCGTATCATGAACCAGTTTGGCGAGGAGAGTCGCATCCCCTACCTCAACATCGAGGAGGGGGACGTCGGCGTGCTCATCACCTTCCCGATAATCGGGCTCTTCATCGCGAGTCTCACTGGCGTCGAATCACTAGCTCTTCCGTTTGTGGCTGGCGGACTCGGGTTCGGTGTTGCAGTCATCTACGTCTCTCCCGACCACCTGAACGCGTGGACGTGGACGAAGGGCGTCTATCGATACGCCAAGCGCCCGCGAGTCACGTTCAGTGCCCCAGAAGCAGCTGACAGTACCACGAACGAGACCGAACGAAACGAGGGCGGGCTCGCAAACTACACACCGTTCAAACCGGATGAGCGAACGCAGGACCTCACGAACATCAAGCGGGCGTGGCCCGGTGCTGGCGCGATCCAACGGACAGACGGCACGATGGAGGCCTTCATCGAGATCGACCCGGGGAACATGGACTTCGCGATGTCGAACGACTGGGCCCAGCTCCAGAACGCGGGCGGAGACTTTGCCAACAAGGAACTCGACTCGAAGCTCAAATTCCACGCGACAACCCGTTCATTCCCGGTCGAGCAAATCACAGAGACCATCGAGGAACGGCTTACCGACGAAGACGTCACGGAGAATCCGATCTTCCGGGAACTCCTTGAGGAATATCGAGAAACACGCCCCAGAGAGATGCGTGACCGTGGTATTCAGCAAATGCGATACTACCTTGGCGTCGAGGTCACACCGCTCGAAGTCTACGACCGCTTCCGAGACGAGGGGACGCCCGCCGAGAAACTGACCAAGTTCCCCGTCATCGGGTTCCTGTTCAATCCCTTCGTGACGCGACGTGAGGACCTCACCGATGTCGAACGTCGCGCCCAGATGTTCGAGAAACTCGACAGCCGCGTCAACGACGTTCGCGCCGAGTTCATTCAGCAAGCGTCTGGCTGGTCTGCTCGCCGGCTCAGTACGGTCGAGCTGTTCGTTCTGAACATGGACTTCTGGAACGGACGCGAGCACGACTACGACGACGCAGACCGCGTCATTCGCGAGCAACCGATCATCGGCCACTCACGCCGGGAGGATGAGACCAATGCGTAGTGTCACTCTCCAAGCGAGCAGCGGGCCTCTCGCCCAGCTCACAGAGTGGCTACTGGATCCAACATCACCTGAGGGTGTGGCGGTTTACCTCCTCTTGGTTGTGGCCCTCGGCGTCGCCGGGAAACTCCTCTGGAACCGGCATACCGCCGACGACGAACCCGAAGTCGACTTCTCGGACGTCCTTGACGAGGAGACGCTTAAGGAGGGTCATGTAGAAGGCCAACTCCTCGACGACGTTTCCGAGTCTCACAAGACGGTGACTGCGCCAGCAGCCATCGAGTGGGAGACACGAGCCGCACGCGTTGGCGAGCAGTGGACGACGACGCTCTACATCGCTGACTACGCCGACTACCCGAACGACGGCTATCTGAGTGACCTCTTCGAGCTGACCGACGTCGAATTCGACCTCACAGCTCACATCTCGCCGAAGAACCAGCAGCGAGCGCGGAACGAACTACAGGACATCGCTGACGACCTCCAGGTGGACGCCGATCTTGAACAGAGCGTCCGCAGTGCGTACCTTCAGGAGCGAGCAAACGAAGCCGCTGCGACCTACAAGGCCGTCGAGAGCGGTGCGAACGTCTTCGACCAGGGAATGTTCGTCACGGTTCGCGCCGCCGACAAGGATGACCTCAGGGACTCGGTCCAGAAAGTCAAGAGTGCTCTCCGCGATGATCCAGCGAATCTCACGCCGAAGACCGCAATCTGTCGGCAGGACCTCGCGCTGCAGTCGGCAGCCCCCATCGGAGACAACGTATTCGGGCGAGAATCTATCGCCCTTGGTGGAGCCGTCGGCGCACTGCTCTCGTCGCCCCATAATGCGACGATCCTCGAAGAGGGTGGCGTTGAGTTCGGGATTCACAAGGACAACCAGAGCCCCGTCGTCATCGACCCGTTCGCCCGTGACAGCGGGTATGCGATGTTCACCGTCGGCGATACTGGGTCTGGGAAGTCGTTCGGCTCGAAACAGAACTTCATCCGCTCTATCGAGCAGAGTAAGGACCGCATCGGTATCATCCTCGAACCGCTCAACAACTGGGCAGGTGTCTCCGAAGCACTCGGTGCGAAACGCATCACTGTCGGTGGGACGCTCGGTCTGAATCCTCTGGAGATTCGCCAGACACCAGATCACGTCCAGCGGGCGATGGGTGAGGACGCGAGCCCGTTCAACGAGAAGCTCGACGACGCGATGAGCTTCCTGACAAACTTCTTCGCACTGCGGGGTATCTCGCTCGGTGATCGTCGGACGACGCTCGAACTCGGCCTCAAGCGCGCCTACAAGCGCAACGACATCACCGACGACATTTCGACGCACAGCAACCCCAGTCCGACTATCCGGGGGATGATGGACGTCTTCGAGGACATGGTCAGCGACCCCAAGGAGTTCGTCGTTCGTTCCGATGAAGAGTCCGGGAAGATTCGCGAGGACGCGACGTGGCTTCTGGACCAGCTTCGCCCCTTCGAGGAGGCGGGTCGCCACGCCAATCTCGGGAAGTCCTCAGAGTTCGATATCCGTAACGAGAAGGTCATCTATCTCGATCTCGCCCAGCAGGAAGGCAGCGTCGACAGCAGTACGGCACTAACGATGCAGTTGCTCATCTCGCTCGTGTACGAGCGGGCGAAAGAGACGGATAAGGAGGTCGTGTTCGTCATCGACGAGGCGCGCTACATAATGCAGGACGCCGCGAGTCTGGCGTTCCTCGAAACGGTGTTTCGACACCATCGCCACCACGACCTCTCGATCCGGCTCGTCACCCAGACCGTCGACGAGTTCTTCGAGCACGCCGAATCCGAAGCCATCCTCGACCAGTGTGCCGTCAAGCAGTTCCATCGGCTGGACGGGATGGACGACCAATTGGCCGACGAGTTCGGCTTGAATTACGCACAGATGCGCTACGTACAGGACGCGGTCCCCGGCAATGAGGACGCCGGGTTCTCTGAGGCGCTCGTCGGCGTCGACGGTGAGTGGCGCGGCATCAACGTTGAGGCGATGCCCAAAGAGAAGCAAGTCATCGACTTCGACCCGACCGAGCAGCGCCGTTCCTCACTCCCCGGCGCTGGTGAAGGCGCAGTTGATACCGACGTGCAGGAGTTCCGAGAGCAGCTGGAAGAGCAAACGACTAACGGACAGTCAAGTGACGCGGAATCCATCTCTGCCAAGCCTGACGGCGGTTCGATGGAGGGAGAAGACAATGCGTGAGTATCTCCGAGTCACGCCAACATCAGAAGGCCTAGATCCCGAGGGAATCCCTCGAGTCCTCGAAAGCCTGCACAAACTGACGACGGCAAAATCAACGGGACTCGCGCAGAAGCTGAACCCACTCCACAGTAAGACACCACCCAAGTTCGAGTTTCTCGCACTATCTGAGGGAGCGGACGACCCTGTCGAGTTCTTTTACGGCGCCGACGAGCATCTCGACACGCTCGAAAAACGCCTTCGTTCGATCTATCCCGAGACGTTCGACATCGAACGCGTTAACGTCGACATCGCTTCACAGCTCATTCAGCCAGTCGAATTCACACCAGCAGAGTTCATCGAATATTACGAAGCAGGGCAACTACAGTACGAATTTAGTCCCGACGAGCAGCACGAGCTTGGCAGCGACGTGCGTGACCAAGACCAGGCACTAACGACCGAAGCGCCCTCCGTTGCAGATGGTGGTACCACCGTTGGTTTATCTCTTGATCACTTCGTCAAAATTGGGGAGACGGCACTTGAACTTGCACCGCAGAGAGCAATACCGGACCAGCAACCACTGACAACACTCGAAAAGCCGACGGAGACGGCCGAGGGAACAATACTCGCTCGGCCCACCGTCGACGCCGTCTCGCCAGTCGGGGTACGCTGGTCTGGTTCAACCACTCGAAAGAAAGACTGGATGACGTCGTTGACGCCCTTCGCATCCGAGGACGAAGACGACGGATTGGCTGCTATCGACCAGCCCGGTGCGACTCTCGCGTCACTCGTCGACCACCTGATGGAGGCGGCGTCACCAGTAGCGTTTCAGGTTGTGTTCCAGCGACGGACAAGCTGGCAGTCCGACGTCGAGATCAGAAAAGAGGATCTTGTCGACGGACGGGACACCTTCTTCCAGGAGATCGTTGGCTCCTTCCTCGAGGTCGAAGATCAGCGGAGCAATCACGACGAGAAACAGCTCAGCGAGTCAGTCGCCAAGCGTATCGAGTATATCGACGCGAAGAGTCCCAAGCGGTCGTTCACTGCCAACATTAGAGCAGTCGGCGTTCCGACCGGTGACGAAGCCCGCGACGACCTCGCGGCCCAGATGAAGGCGCTTCGTCCTGTGTTTGACCCAATCGACGGCCCCTATTACGAAGTCGAAGGAGAACGACTCCGTACTGGCGGCTTTCGTGAAAAGACGAAGGAGAAGAACGCTCAGAGAGCTCTCCAGCAGTTGCTTGACCGAAAGATTACGACGGGCCGGGGTAAGACCCGACCAGATTTCGTCCTCTGTGGGACGGAACTCGCGAACTTTGTGCTCGTCCCATCGTCTGAGCAGCTCACAGTTGAGGGAACACGCGGTACTCGCGCTGAACAACAAAGCCGGAACCCGCTTCCGTGGCCCAATCCAGATCTGGTTCAACAGTTCCAAGAGGGAATGGAGATCGGGTATGCACTCGATGAGAACGGATCTCCCCAACCGGACCCGATTCGGATTCCACCGAATCTCCTGACGACGCACTACGGCCGATTCGCCTCGACCGGTGGCGGAAAATCGAAGGCGATCATCAACGACGCGCTGTCCCTCCGGGCGACGACCGGCGGACCCGTCGTGATCGTCGATCCGAAAGGCGACGGCATGTGCGCGAATTACCTTCGCTGCCACTACGAGCGCTTCAACGGAGTGGACGACGTCTACCAGTTCCGCGTCCCAGAGACGGTCCCTGCGTTCTCCTTCTTCGACATCCGGCCTGCGCTCAAGGCCGGACGGAACCGTGAAGACGCGATTCAGGACAAGGTCGACCACTTCCACGACATCATGCGGATGGTCATGGGCCGCAAACAATACGGACAGGCATTCGTCGCGAACGAGATCCTCAGCTACCTCATCAAGGCCCTCTTCGACGAGGAATACGGTAGTGATGCCTTCGGCCTTGATGATCTCTTTGCGGCTGCACTCCAGATGCAACGCGAGCGGACAGTCCCTCCGGTCGCTGCTGAGAACCAAAATGTCGAGGAGTCGCTGACGCGCCACTTCGAGAAGGATGACCGTCGATTCCAGGTGTCGATGGATGCCGTTGGAAACCGTCTCGACAAACTCAGAGAAGACGCGCACCTGCGACACATCTTCAGTCACGTTCCGGAACAGGGCGATGATGGCGAATACGTCGATAACCGATTCGACTTCCGCGAGTTTCTCGACGAAGATGCCACGATCCTGTTCGATCTGGGTGATCTCCGTCCAGAGGCACAGCGAGCAATCACACTTCTTCTGTTGAGTAACCTCTGGGACGCGGTACAGGTGCGTCGACGTGACGGGAAGACAGACTACGAGAAGCTCACCAACCTCATCATTGAGGAGGCGGCTCCCGTCGCCTCAACGAAACTTGTTTCCGAGCAGCTGCTTCCCCAAGGCCGGTCCTTTGGCCTGAGCATGGGACTAGTGATGCAGTTTCCCGAGCAAGTCAGGAATCGAAGCGAGCGCGCCTACAACGAGGTCCTCAACAACATCAAGACGAAGCTCATCGGGAACATCTCCATCGAGCGCGACCTCGCCGAGTCACTGGCCCACGAAGACTTGAGTCCGACTGACCTGCGAAATCGGATCAACACGCTCCCCAGCGGGGAGTGGATTGCACAACTCCCAAGCCCATCATTCGGGGAGACAGGGCCAGCCCCGTTCTCTGTAAAGCCGCTCCCGATAGCAGTCGGCCATCCAGAGAGCGACGAGCCGCTTTCTATCGAACAGGAGGACCACTTCGAGACCGTGGCCCTCCCTCGACTGTCCGAGCGGACACAGACCCAGTACGGGCTTGCTGAGGCCACTAGCGAATCAGAGCCCGGAGACACCGAGGGATGGGGAAGTAGATCGATGGATGAACGGTCGACATACACAGAATCGGATAGCCCTGTGGACACGACGCAGTCGTCGTTCATCGGACAGGCAACCAGTGGTTCAGCAGCCGACGAAGAGAACGAAGGAAACGAACGAAACGAAGGGGAAGACAGGGATACCATCAACCCACTCTTTGGGGATCCTGAGTCAACTGAGTCAGAAGAGCTAGTCGGTGAAGAAGAGGAGACGGTTGTCGACGAGAACAGATCGTTACCAGTACAGGCTGGTGGTGTAACCGTTCCAGATGACGAGCTTCGACGGCGCGGGCTTACTCACGACGACGTCCGATTCCTGACCCGCATCCTCGACGTGATGAATGGTGACGCACCGAATCATGGCCTCTTGGATTCAATGAGTGCGTTCAAGAACGACTTTGACGACCTGGACGTGCAACGGCTCGTCGATCAAGACCTGCTGGAGGAAGGACGAGCGTGCGGTCGGAAGTACTACACCGTACTCCCGGCAGGGCGAGAACTACTCGGCCAGAAACTCAAGGTCGGCCCTGGTCAGGGAGATGTCGGGGAGAAGACGCCGCACAAGGTCGGTGTGAAGCTGCTCAAACTGTGGTTAGACTCCCGCGACGACGTCGCACAGGTCGAATCCTACTATGAGTACGATGAGGAGACGGTGTTCGATGTTGCCGGTTTCGATGCTGACGGGGAACTCGTGTGGGTCGGTGAAGCTGAACTCGCGAGTAACAACAAACACGCGCCAGTCGACGACTACGACAAGCAGAGTGCGGTAGATGCGAACGCTGTCTGGGCGTTCAACAGACGCGAGACAGCCGTCGAAGTGCTGGACTGTCTCTCTGAGGCTAATCGAATTGAGAGCAGTGTGAGCGGCCGTGCAGCCCGGTCGTTCTCAGATATTCGAGAGGCCGTTGAATCGTTCGACGCAACTGGGCTGACGACGATTCGGAGCTTCAACAAACTCGACCAGGAGTTCAATTCATGAGTTGGCGACAAGCGACTCGCGAAGAGATTTACAGGTACTACGCCGAGGAGTTTCCCTCATACCGTGACGAACTCCCGTCGTTCATCACAGCGAAGGGACCGAAACAGTATGCACTCGCGTTTCGGGAACCCCACCCGGTACGGAAAGACGGAGTCCCAGACAAGGACTTCATTCGCCGAGATACGTGGCAGACGAACACCTCCGGTGAGCGGACCACCGCAGTGTTTCAGGAATTCGACGACGTCCTCGAGTTCATCCGCCATCCAGCACGAAATGATCCACTCGGTCGGAGTAACTTCGCGCTCGCAGACCCAGACTTGCTTGACAAACCAGACCCGTGTCCTGATGCAGTCTACTACGCCCTCGATCACTGGGAGCGGCCGTGGGTCCTCCTCGTCGACATCGATGCGAAAGATATCGCCAGGAACCGAGCAGCGGATACGGTCTCGGAAGACGTCGACGACCAGAATAACGATGCGTTCCTCAACGCCGCAGGAATCCTCGACGCAGCTCCCGAGGGGTATCCGTATGCCTTTGAGGATATCGAACGAGCCATCGAGTACGGCTTCGAGCTGCGGGATATCTTCGAGGATGACTTCAACGCCCAGGAGACGATGGTGGTGTACAGCGGCCAGGGCGTTCACGTCTACCTCCTCGATACGGACCCTGCCCATCGGTACGACGGTAAGAGTCGAGAAGTGCTGAACGACCTTCTGCAAGACACCTACGAGATCCCTATCGACCCAGTGGTTACTGCCGACCGTCGTCGAGTCGCCCGACTACCCTACTCGTTGCACGCTGACGTCTGTAGCATCGTCATGCCGATTGAGAGCCCGACCTTCGACGTTCGGTCTGCGACACCGGAGGTGCTCCAGTCATGAGCCGGTCGACGCCTGTCGAGGACGAGCGTACCGCCTATTGCGTTGCAACGCTCCCGCTCGAATACGGCACAACTCGCATCAACCAGTTGTTCACGCGTGGCTACAATCGCTACATCGTCGACGGCGAAGACCAACCAGACGATCTGTTGAATGACCTCGAACGGTTCGGGACAGCGGCGTTCAAAGAAGATATCAGGGCCAACGCCGCAGAGGAACCCTTCGTCGACGAGCCCGGAACGCTCGCCGTTCTCGCGACGTTGAGCGCAGTCTGCGTCAAGGCACACCCGAAGTTCGATCACGCCCCACCGCGAAAGGTGCAGGTCCTCTACGATATTCGCGAGCTCTACGTCAACAATCTCGCCTCTCTCCTGCGAGAATTCGGTGACGGGAGTCTTCAACAGGATATTGCAGAGGTGTTGTACGCGAAAGGCCCCGGAGAGGATGGTCCGCACCCGGGTCGCGTTTGTACTGGGATCAAGGAGATGCCCGAGTTCAGTGAGGGGTTGTATCTCGAAATCCCGATGGCTGCGGCGTCGAGGGACTGTCTCGTTCACGCCGACACCGAGCCAGGTGAGACCGGAGAACTGCTCACTCGCGTCAAGGACAACTGCCTCTACGTACCGGTCGGTGATTTCGACACGAAGTATCGCGAGTACGCTAGACGCGCGTTCAAGAAGCTTCTACGAGTCCAGGAGGAGAACCTCTCGGAAGACCAGCTGACGTGGCTGACAACGAATGAGTCGGCCATCACAGAGCGCATTGACCGCTTCATCGAGACAGGACACCACGAACGAATCTGGCGAGACTGGAACCCAGGTGAACGGACCATCCGTGTGCTCCGGGACGCGATTCGAGACGTTCCAGATGAGGTCGTCTCACTGGGGGAGTTCCACTCGGCGAAGGAGCTGTTTGAAGCAGTAGAGGCGTACGACCCAGAATCGGACTGGAAGCGAGACGTGTGTAATCGTATCTCCAGTCCTCGGAGTCTTGGGAATCTCCTTGCATCCCAACGCGACCACCGGAATCTCACTATCCGACAGCACGGAAATACGAACCACTATCGGATTCAGGAGTCTTCGCGTGACGTCCAGCCTCTTGACGTCGAGTCGATCGAAGATCTGTTCGAACTCCCCTGTATGGCGAACATGGCCGAACGCCTCCATGAAAAGAAGCCAGTCCGAAAGGACCTGTACAGCTTTGCTCGGATGGTGATGTGGCTGCCCCAGTACCAGGACAGTGACCTCGAGACGATTGTCGCAGACCTCAAGGACATCTTCTCACGATGGCCGTGGTACGACGAACAGGTCACCGACTACCAGATTCGCTACGAATTCTCGAATACGATTGGTGGCGACACCCCGCTTCCGATGAACTGCGATAACGACGATATGCAGCGGTACTGCATCGGACAGGATGAGTGTCCATACTCGATTTGGGGGAGTCTCCCCTTCCCGGATGAGATGTACGATCGACTAAGTGAAACCGAGGGTAAGGGAAACGAGTTCTAACGCAGACAGTCGATTGTCAGGTACCACATCATTATTCAAAAGACGGGGGTGTGACGGATATTGAAATCTCGTCATCCACTTTTCAGGCCTTGTATCGACCAATTTGGCCAAGAACGGGTGAGTCACTAGAACCAACATTACGTAGCCCATCATTTGCCGTCAGTCAGTTATACCAAACCTCAATTACAATGTGAATCCGATTCTCTCGAAATCAAGGACTTCACCACCCCGTCGAGTACAATCCCACCAAACTACCGTATCTTAGAACTCGTCGAGGACATCAATAACCGCTGAGAACTGCCCGACGCCCCTCTTGCTAAATCTAAGCCCGTTTCATCACTCTCTGCACCTCCAAAATCATCCAAAGGAAGGCTAAGGTACACCGGTGCAAACGCCGCTGGCTCTCTCCGGCCGAGGGGCTATCAAACGACAAGTGTCTACAGCAAAC
>JAOPKD010000033.1 GCA_025517565.1 Halapricum hydrolyticum | reverse complement strand
TGTCCTTGCTACCGCCTACGTCACGCTCCTACTTCAACGTGCAAAGCTGAGTACGTAGTAAGTTCGAACGAATGTTCCCATAGTTCGAGAATTATACACGACTTCAGGCCCTGAGTCGGGATATTATGGCATATTTCTCGTAACCGGAACGTCAGGCCCCTCACCGCGAAATGGCCGCCCTGATTGAAACACACGAATCATATTTATTGATAGTTATGAATTTAGAAATTGGATGATAACCCCATATATAATATAGGTATGCATGGGTGCTACACGACTCTGGACACACCTCGGCAGATCCGGCCGGCGGGAGCGAGCCGACGCAGTAAAAAGTGGAATGCCGCCTCCCCGATTTGAACGGAGGAAGACGGTCGGCCTCGCGTTGCTCGGCCGCTGCGACTTCCAGGCTCAAATCGGCTCGGATCGTATATTTGTGGCTCGCGAAGTTGCTCGCCACAAAAGTATGCCGCCTCCCCGATTTGAACGGGGGACAGCTCGCGAGAAAATAAACTGCTGTCCGGCGATTTCGTGCTTCGTTTGCGTTTCCGGATACAACCCATGACGCACGAAACGCTCGAACCCATCTCGCCTGCTGGGGCGAAGGAAATGTACCTCAACGCGCGGAAGCGCGAGGTCTCACAATCAACCCTCAACGGGTATCACTACCGTCTCAAACACTTCATCCGGTGGTGTGAGAACGTCGAAGGCCTCGATAACATGAACGACCTCACCGGACGGAAGTTACAACAGTTCAAGACGTGGCGTCGTGACGACGGAGATCTGAAACCTATCACGTTGGAAGGCAACCTCGATGCCCTTCGCGTGTTCATTCGATGGTGCGAATCCATCGACGCCGTCCCCGAAGGACTGAACGATAAAATTGTGATGCCCGTCCTGAAGAAGCACGACGAACAGGCGAACGGCATCCTCGACGGTGACAATGCCGACGAACTACTCTCGTACCTTCGTCGCTTCAAGTACGCCTCTCGCCCTCACGTCATTCTCGAAATTCTCTGGCAAACGGGGATGCGTCTCGGGGCACTAATTTCAATCGACATTGACGACTACGACGGCGAAAACAAATCACTCGTTCTCGAACACCGTCCCGACATGGGCACGCCCCTGAAGAACGGCAAGGAGGGGGAACGTCTCGTCGCGTTGACCGCGGAGACGTGCCGCGTAATCGATGACTGGATGGACCACAACCGTCACGACGTGACCGACGAGTACGGACGTGAACCGATGCTGACGACGGAGAACGGTCGTATGAAGGCGTCGTCAATTAGGGATGCGGTGTATTTCGTCACTCGTCCGTGCTTCTACGGCGGTGATTGTCCTGTCGGTCGTGACCCCAATGAGTGCGAGGCGACGAACTACGGGCACTACAGTAAGTGCCCCTCGAACGTGAGTCCTCACGACATTCGTCGCGGGTCTATCACGCACCACTTGTCCGAAGACGTCCCCGAGAAGGTCGTGAGTGACCGGATGAACGTAGGGATGGATGTACTCGACAAGCACTACGACAAGCGTTCCGAACAGGTGAAGATGGAACAGCGGCGGGCGTATCTTGACGATACCTGACTCCCGTCACAGGTGTCACAGGTTATTTTGGTCCCTTATTGTAAATCAGAGCGTAGAATATCTTCACGAGTTCCCCAGTCACTTTATTCCATCATTCGAAAACGGAAACTGGGAGTTATTACTTTTAGGAAGCCGTTTGTAGCCCCTCTCGTGAGTCCCACAGTCGATATCTACTCGGAAACTTCGGGTGAACTGGTGAACGAAGATACAGGTTTTCTCAGTAACGTAGGTGACAACCTCGAGTTCGAGGTCGACAACGTCTACATCGCCAAACGAGGTGGCGGAGAGGACAGTTACCTGAACGGATCCTATTTCGAATTCGACTTGGATCGCCGTGCGATGCACGAGGAGAAAGTCATTGCACCTGAGCCGGTACAGGATATCGTTCAGTGGTGTGCCCCTGATATTATCCTCGTAGTCGATGAAGAACCGGTCCTTTCCGTTGAAACGACGTACCACGAACTCACCTACAATAATATCGCACAACGTATCCCTCGACAAGTAAAGCCAGCCATGGAAGGCGTGCCGAGTGTGATCTTCCAAAAAGTCGAATCATACGATACAGACACGGCATATCACACGTGGTTCGCTGAAACCTTCCGTAAGGCGAATCAGATTTATAATCCGCCGTGTCTCGCCCTCATGTTTACCGAGGAAGATCATAACGAAAAAGCAACTCGGCTCGCAAATCTCTGTAACTGGGCGGTCAATGGTGACCAGAACGGGTCGATGGAGACCGTCTCACAGACTGTCGAAGATATCGCTGAGGATTTCGAACCTGAGTCTATCCTCAAGACGAAGAACGGACGACGACGGAGTTGGATTCGGGTCGACGACGAGTACGTCACCTCAATACCAGGACCAAATCCAGACCGTCAAGGATGGAAAACGAAAGGAACCGGGAATCTCGACCCGTACCCAGGCATGGCGAAGATGTCAGAGATACTCTTCGCGTACAACGAGGAAGGGGAGAAAATCCGCGATCTTCGCATATTCTTCCGAAACCTCCCGAGCGACTTTTGGTGGTTCCAGGAGAACGAAGAAGAACTGTATTACCGCTTGATGAAGGAATTCGCAGACGAACTCTACTACGCTGATCAGAGCGATCAAATCGACGTGTAGACCTCAAACCAAGCGCTGATCCTTGTATAGTCACATAACAGAGAGGGAAAGACGTATGCTATTCGTGTTCCACGTTTCAGGGACACGTGATACGTCGAACTCAATCCTTAGCGATCCGCGAAATCAAGACCTGGTTGGAAGACCACAATCACGACGTATTATATACTGATCAACCTGGTAGCAGCCGTGGAGGAATCGGTGATCGGGCGAATCTGAATCTAACTTTCGAGCACCTGTATGATCGTACTCCAGATATCGTCGCTATAGACGCCGATAATAATCTTGTTATCGTAGAGGTGGACAAGCGGTTTGACGATGATTTGGAAGCGAAATTCGAGTTGTACCTCGGTAAGAGCGAGGCTCTTCTTGAACGGTTGGGGAACGAACTCAATCGAGAAATCACCGGACTCGTATTCGGGTTCGGGACTTGGAATACGTCTCGACCAGATGTTGACATTCAGTATGATCCCTTCTACCGGTTCTACTTGCGCGAGGAAGATGCGAGAGCAGTACGAGCCTGACCCCGCATCACAATTTATATCCTATGACGCAGGCATCGTTTCTTGTAAGGACATAATATGGAGTTCGAGACTCTCGACAAGAAAGATTGGAGCGCGATAAAGGATAGTAGTAGCAAAGAACTCACCCATGATATTCATCCATACTTTGCTAAATTCTCACCGGAGATTCCTCGTTACCTGATTCGAGAGTATACCGATGATGGAGATATCGTCCTCGATCCTTTCAGCGGGTCTGGGACCACATTAGTCGAGAGCCTGTCCCTTGGACGCAACGCGATCGGTGTAGATGCAAACCCTCTCGCCTGCTTGATTGCCAAGGTTAAAACAACGAGGCTCCAAGATGGAGACCGACGACTCGCTCGGGAGGTCATTTCAGATATATCGACAGACGTCAATAGCCTATACGGTCAACAAAATCTTCTCGACAGGTCGTTCGAGGAGCCTGAGATACCGGAATTCCATAACAGGGACGACTGGTTCAATAAGAACGTACAGAAAGAGTTAGCGGTCATCAAACGGCGTATTGAGGATGTACAGAACGAACGAGTATACGATGCACTACGTATCGCGTTCTCTCGAATTATTGTTGGTGTCTCAAACCAGGACAGTGAATCACGATACACACAGGTAGAGAACGACGTAGATAACAAAGAGTGCCTTGAGCGGTTCACCGAGCAGGCGAATCATATACTGGATAAGCTTCAAAGTCTCGAGGCAGAAGTGCCCGAGTCGGTAGAGGCCGAGATCTACAACGAGGACTCACGGGAGATGGACGGTGTCCCAAGTAATTGTGCAGATTTCGTTGTTACGAGTCCTCCGTATCTCAACTCTTGGGACTACGGGCTGTATCATAAGTTTCGATTCAAGTGGCTCGACTTGGATGTCGACACGTTCAATCAGCGTGAGATCGGGCGACATCTCCGGCGCAAGGGTGACAAAGTCAGTAGATACAGGGATGATATGTCAGACGTCCTGGAAAATGTCGCACGGGTTCTCCGTGATGATGGACGTGCCGTTATCGTAAACGCTACTTCTGTCGTTGATGGCGCACACATCGATACGAACGAGATTCTTGTCGAGGAAGCCCAGAAACACGGCCTTACGTTAGGGAATTCGGTGAGCAAAGAGGTATACGGGCCTCACTTCGGAATGCGCGCAAATAGTGATGAAATGGAAGAAAATCAAAAAGTCGAAAAGATGCTCGTGTTTCACAAGGAAGGCTGAATTAGGCCTGTAGAATGAGTACTGTTTCGTAGTCAATTTTTCCGCCGGTGCTTCGTCGACCGGTCTGCAATTGCACCTTCCGATAGTAGTGTTTGAAATTCGTGACAGAACTGAAACCAACGCTCTCCGCGATTGAGCGTAGGTACTTCGCCGTTGGAATATACTCGTTCCGAATTTCGTTGTCACCGACAACGATGACACAATAGGCATCCTTTTTCAGAACACGGTTAAGCGACTCAAATGCTTCTTCCATTCCCGTGAAGTACTGATAGAGGATGAATGCCCGTATCTTATCTTTCCGTTCACCCTTCTCGAATATTTTCTCGATCTGCTCGTCGATCGGGTCGTATCCAGTCAGACGCAGCTCGTCATAGTAGTCCTTTGTAACCGCCCGCTCGGTCATCCCGACGTATTCCCGTCTATGCTCTTTGTAGGACTCTTGATCGAAGAAATCGAGGAAAATAAGGCTTCGTCTGTGGGCCATCGTGTAGTCGATGGCGTTGATGTACGGTGGCGAAGTGACTACGAGATCAACCGAGTTCTCATCAAGTGCCTGGGTCCGTGCATCCTCTCCGACTACTTTAGCGAAGAGACCGTCATGTCCACATTTCTTAGCAAACTCAACAGCGCCTTGTTGGTTCTTTTCGATAGTTTTCTCAAATAGATCAACAGTTTCTGGGAGTCCGTCTTCAAATTTGTCGTCATCCTTTCGGACCTTGATTTGATTCTCGTCTTGATACGAGACCGTATCGACGATTGAAGAAAGGTTGATCAGATAGAATTTTTCTAACAGTTCCTGATCCTGCTCTGAAACCTCAACAGGTGGATCAAAATTCAGGATATGACGCTTGATCTTCACTAGATCTGCAATTGCCTGTTCTGGAAACCAGAAATCCCAATTGATTGGAGGATTAAAATATTTATTCTCGTCAGTCAACCCTTCCTTAGTATTATCAGTACGGATGTTGGACAGTAGCTTTCGAGTACAGGATTTGAGACGTGCGGGATCCTCTGGGAAGAGCGGATTGCTTTTCACTTCTGTCATCATCCGGGCCAACGGACTGATATCCGTACCGTATGAGTTAAGCCCGCACAATCGAGCTTCGACCATCGTCGTTCCACAGCCCACAAATGGATCATAGACCGTGTCTCCTTGATCCAATTCTGCTAGGCGAAATGCCCAGCGTGGTATCTGAGGAACGAATTTGGCGGGATACGTGTGCATCCCGTGCGTGTAGTCAGTAACTTCCTCAGCGACACTATCGGCGAACGTTATGCCCTCGATCCTAGATAATTCCTCAGTTGGGAACTTATAAACTTCCAACACTTCATCAGTATTGATCTTCTGCTCTGCCTGACTGGATTCTCCCAAGAAACCCTCTAAGCTAGTCTGTTGAGATCCTCCTGAGACTGCGTCTTTGAGATCGATTGATTTGCTGATATCGTAGTCATCACTTCGTGGCATTCTACGAATCTTCCATTAGGCGTCGATCGTTTTTTACCTGCAACATACGATTCTCTACGAGATTTTCTCCTTGCATCACGTTGCTACGTGATCCGTCTTGAACCTTATAATTACCAGAAGTAATTGTCTGGGCGGGTAAGATTGAGTCCATATTCGGGGATTGCTGAACACAAGATTGCTGCTGCACTATATTCAGGAATTGCCGTCCCCGACCGGATAAATGTATATATGCATTATCACCGCGAGGAGTGAGTCGACAGCGGTGAACTAGTCGCTGAAAAGATATCGCTCTGAAAACGGTAGTCTCCAATGCCGATGAATTTTGATTTTCGGAATAGAAGGGTTCTCTGTGTGATTAATCCTGTTCTACGTCGTTAGCCGGCAGGTCAGCAAGTGTCTCAGGCTCGCAGTCGAACGGACTCGAGAGTTTGTCAAGGAAGGCCCGCACGAACCCCGTGGTTCCCGGTTCGACCATTACCTCTCCGTCCGCGTGTACCGTCTCCCCGTCCTCGTTCTTGTAGGTCGTAGGGACGAGTACGGGAACGCCTTCCTCAAGATACTCTTGCGAGACCTCGCGTAATGCCTCGCTCTCCGTGTCGAGATTCCCGTTTGTGTCCACTGTCCCGACGACTTCATCCAGCTCGTGATTGAGTATCTCGACTTCTACGACTTCGTGCTCGTCGTCGGTGTCGTCCTCCTCGCCAGCGTTTGCCATCCCCTCGACAACGGCCCGCCCGAAATCCTCTTCCATCCACCGCGCGATCTCGGCGGCATCGGCGTCGGGGCCGGGGCGTTCGGGCCGTTCGGGGTCATCCATGCGTTGTAGTATTTCTCCTGACAGTATTTAATCGCTGGAGTTCCTGTCCTCATTGATATCGAGCACCCACAGTGCCCTGTCGAGCGTTCGGAGACTCACGTCGTACTCGTTGGCGAGCGTCCAACACGCACCGAGATACAGCAAGTACTCGTCAACGGTGGGGTCGTCTGAAAGCTCTTGCGCGAGGTATCCTGTTTCCTGTAGGACGTTCCATGCCCGTTCGTCGATGACAGTGAACCGGTCAGGGTTGATGAACAAGAGAATCGCCGAGGCAACTGGCACACCAATACCGGTCAGGGAGGTGAGTGCCTCAACCTTGTCCCGAACACTCGACTTGTGAACTGCTCGTTCGATATGTTCTTGAATGACTGCGTCGTCGTTGTTGTGGAAATATCCGAGGACCGGTTTCACGAACGCCGGTCCGACCTTCCACTCGATTATCCACTCCAAATCCTCACGCGACCATTCACCCTCCTCGAACGCAGTTGGTAACGATTCGAGCCGGGCGACCTCGTCTTCGTACATCTCCTCTTCCTCAGCGTACAGGGGTTCCTGCTGTTCGAGTACGCGCCGGCCCAAGTCCATTACCTCGACAGAACATCTCCACCAACTTAGCATTAACCACAAGAAATTGTGGTTTTAGAACTAGATTATAATGCTGGTAACCACGTCTTGACGCCCTCTGAAACAGTCAAACCCTGTATTTACACTATCAAATGCGACCACGGGTTGACTGGATGACGCAGGCGGACGAACGAGTACTTGAGTTTCTACACGAGAAAGACATCGTCGCCTCTCCCAGCGTCATCGCTGCAAATATCGACTACACGCAAGAATACCTCTCTCGTCGGTGTCGGAAACTAACGGACGCGGGACTGTTACAACGAGTTGATGCTTCGAACTACCGTGTGACTGACCTCGGAGAACGGTTTCTCAAGGGCGATATTGGCGGGGACGAAATTCCGAACGTATAGATAACCGTCACAACTGTCACGGGTTCACCGCGAGGCCTGTGCGTGTGCGAATCAACTATTGTCGAACTACCCGTGACGCCTGTGACAAAATAGAGTTGTATTGTATCAGGTTAGTCCCAATTCGTGAGTTTTACCCCTGTATACACTCTCTCACGCCCGCTTTCGAATCGTCGTTGGCTGGTATCGACTCCCTCAAGCGTCGTGATTTTCCGCGTCAGCTTACCCTTGGCCTCAGGTGCGACTCCATGTTCCTCGGCAAACGTTTGATACGCGGCGTACATCATCTCCTTCGTTGTCGTCTTGTCCGGGGCGGTCTCCACGTGTTCGTGGATGAACTGTTCGATTGACGCCCCGTTCTTTTGCCAGAGTGCTCTCGTTTCGTCAGGACCACGTTCAGCAGTGAAGTGTCCCTGACGTTGCAGGCGTTGATACCCCTCTAACGCCCAATTCAAAACCCCGGACAACTCCTCAGGGGTCGTTAACTTCGCGTCAAGATATTTGTCCCGGTCGTCCTCAGACACCTGCTCGTTGAATTTCACCATTAACCAGCGATTGTAAAATGCGTCGTCGGTCTGGTCACATCCGGGCACCTGGTTCGCGGAGAACATATGTTTCGTCCGGGGGTAGATTGTATACAGGTCCTGTCCCTTACGCTCCGCTTTCATCGGCTCTCCACTTGCGAGTTCCTTGACAGCACCTTCTTTACGGATATCACTCGAGTTGAGGTCACGACGGATATTGAGCGGTGTTTCTTCAAGTTCTGCAATCCCCCACTTTTCGTTTGCGAGATATTGAATCGACATTGACGTGGTGTTATCCGCTCCGAAAAGAGCGTCTATGACATCGAGAAACGTTGATTTGCCCGTTCGCGTGGGACCCACGAGCATCAACATGACTTCGTATGCCGTGTTGTTGAAGTCGAGCGCATAACCGACAAACTCCTGAACCTTGTTGCGGGCCCCTTCGTCCGGTAACCACTCTCTCAATGACTGTCGGAAGCGCGGACAATCAGCCTCAGGGTTGTACTCAGTCGGTAACTTCCAGAGGACTCGGTCGTCAGGCCTTATGTCCCGAAGTTCGCCGTTTTGTAGGTCAAGAAGACCGTTCTCAACCGCGACCTTCCCGCTCGGCATCCCGAACTCGTCACGGTCTCTAAGACCGTCTACGAGCAACTGCTCCTCCGTTTTATTCAGAACACGCTTACCCCAATTTTCTCTTAGTATGGGACCGAGTCGCTCTCGGAGTGCCTGCGTTCCGTCCTCGCTCCACGTCCCGTCATCGTTGTAGGCACGAAGTTGACCTCCTTCGACGGGTTCGATATCTCCGCGCGCTCGAATCCACTTACTCGCGGTGTAGGCCCGCTTTCGGTTGTTGTCAGCGTCGACCAACTGCTGTCGCCAATATTCCGGGTCTTGGGTATTCTCACCGTCGGTGCAAACGCCTAGGTCGCTGGATGCCGTATCGTCAGATGAGTTCTCGGTTTCCATTTTTATCACCTCGAAAGTTACGACTCCTCGTAGTGCTCCATCAGTTCAACGAGCACGTCGTCGTAGGTCTGTCCGCCTGTCTTCAACGCGCGAAGGTTGTCACGCGTCTCCGCTGCGACTACAATGCTTGTATTCGACATTGCATTCATACGTCACCTATAGATAGCATTGACCATCTCGTGAAGACGGATAACTTGCTAAAATGCTGCATTAGGAAATTCTGACTGCCATTCAGTTTATTTTCCTAACTGAAATCGGGTTTTGAGGTGCGGAATGACTATTTGCCAGATTGAAGTCAAGGATATAGACCGACACATAGTCAAAATCTTGGATGCGCTGGTATCACGTCAACTGTGGGATGACATCCAGAGTCCCACTCGTTATTAAATATTTTATAACCCCGTCAACGCAGACAGCCCGCGTCTAAGCGGTTGGAAGCGTGACTGATGCGACGTAGGGGCCTGCATCAACGAACGCGAGCATACCACCTTGCTCCTCGGTTTCCGTGAAGGTGACACAGAGACAACGAATCGGACTAGTTCAGAGACAAGGCACACAGCGAGAAGGAGAGTACAAATTCACGTATCGATGATAGCTGTGATGAGTAGCCAACCTCCGGAAAGAGCAAAGAAATCGAAACTAAGGAATGAACAGCAATCGATCTAGTTCACTGTAGTTGTTTAAGTCCTCCTGCACAAACCATTCTATGAATTCGTCTATGTTTAATTCCACTTCGTCGTTGGATGGATTCTCATTCATGTGGGTCACACCACAGGACAACGTCCGAGACTATCTGAGTTCATCCTTACGAGCCACAAACAGGGCCGTATTTAGGTAGAAGAATTAATATGATGTGAGATAGCGTAGTTCCGAAATCCAAACCTCACGTCCCCACGAGACGAACATATTAGCAAAGGTTCAACTAGTAAAGAGATAGGTCACGTAGGGAGAGAGGGTATCTCTATATCATCGATTTGTAGGATTTCGGATTAGAAAATCCGCCACCAAACCTACCAGCATCTTCTCCGAGCGCCGTGTCATGCGCTACTGCCAACAGTGTGGTGCAGAGCTTGACGACGCCGCTTCGTACTGTCCTGAGTGTGGTTCCGCAGTCGAAGACGACCATGAGCCAGACACGACCGACAGGGAGACCTCGACAGACGGCGACTCGTGGGACTGGTCGGACCCACGAGGACCATTCCGGTCGCCTCGGCGTGCCCTTGGGATGCTGAACGTCCTCGGCTTCCTCTCGTTCTTGGCGGCTATCGGTCTCAACGCGGTCGGTCTGCCCATCACCGCGCTTCCGCATTCCCTTGATATAGCCCTCTTTGCGTTCTGGTTCGGCGTTATCGTCGTAGGATTGCCGCTGTGGGGACTCCTACACGTCTCGGACAACGTGCTCGGATTCTTGCGGGGTTGACGACCCTATATTCACGGCACGGACTGTTTCTCATCGGTTGTTCGACGACGACTCGCACCCACCCTGTGACACCTGTGACGCCTCAGGTCTTCTGTTGTATAGCGAACGCGTCATCCCCGTTCTCTCCGTCGAGACGAGGAACGTACCTGTGATGTATCGTGGCACTCCCGAATGCGGAGAGCGTGTACGTCTCTGTGTCTCTCCGGTTGCACGTATGCCGTCGGGGATTCGTCTTCACGTTCACTCGGCTCCGGAATTATACCATACTGGCCCGCATCGAATCTAGTGAAACGCAAGCAAGCGCGAGGTCGCGTGCTGCGACGGGTTCAAATCTCCCGACGCTTTCCCGTCGAAATCGGGTAAATCCCAACGCTGTGCGGTGATTGTGGTTCGACCCGAAAAAACCATGCCGCCTCCCCGATTTGAACGGGGGACAGCTCGATCTTCAGTCGAGTGCTCTCCCAGTCTGAGCTAAGGCGGCGCGCACTCCAACGTGAGTGGGACCAAGGAAAAAGGATTTCGAATCGATTCCGCCGCCGTCGGGGATGGCGCCGAGTGTCGAGACGAATATTTATATGACAAACCGAGGCAAGCGCTTCGTGGAGATGCGACTCCAGACGAAACGAACGATCGGAATCGTCGCAGCACTGGTGGTCCTTTCCACGCTTGCGGGCTGCTCTGCGCTCGGTGGGGGCAGTTCGGACTCGTGCGGTCCGGGGGACGTGGCAATTGAAGACATAGAAGCTGGCTCCGAGGAAGTGGCGCTCACGGGCGAAGTCACGAACGCGTCGGAAAAAGGGTCGTTCATCATCGACGATGGGACCAGCGAGGCGTTCGTGATGGCTGCTTCGGACGACATCCAAGAAGGTGACTGTGTCACCGTCGAAGGTGCCGTTTCGCGGAGTCCGCTGGACAGGGGCACTGACGTCTTTATCCAGGGCAAAAACATCACTGAACCGTAGGTGGACGGCACCTCGAGTATTTTTCGACGGTGTGTCGTCGCGAGCCGGCGAAACATCGATCAGGGCGCGCTGCCCGCGTCCGATCACTCGGCGCGCTCGGCGACCGCGAACTTCGAGAGGTCGGCGGCCGTGATCTCCTCGACGCTATCGTAGGGCCGATCGACGACGATATTGCCGGCCCGCTGGCGACCCAGCTCCGGCAGCGCCTGCAGTTCGTCCATCGACGCCGAGTTCACGTCCAGCGGGTACGGCACGCCGGTCACCGAGCGATAGCCGTGGTCGGTCACCGCGACGTCGATCGTCGCGCCGATCTGGCGCTCGCCGGGCACCGCGACCAGCAGCGGATAGGTCCCGAGCTGGCGGCCGAAAGTCTTGGCGTCCTGATGGTATTCGAGGTGGACGTCTTCGAGGATCGTCCCCGGCGGCGCGAGACGCTGTAACATCGGGTTGTCGATCTCCTCGCGGATCTCCCGCTTGTACTGTTTGAACAGCTGCTTGTGATCGGCGGCGATCTCGGCACCGGTATCGGCCATCTCTGTCCCCTCGAAAGCCATGACCTGCCGGATGTTGACCCGCCGGAGCAACAGTCCCTCGTCGTAGACGCGCTGGAGGAACCGCTTGTTGTGCTCGAAGGTCTCCCTGCGCTCGCCTTTGAGCCCGTGGACGAGGTTGATCCCCGGCAACAGCTTCGGCAGGCGCGGGGCGGCGTCCTCACCGAAGTTGGGCGCGTCGGCGGGGTCCTCGCCCGGTCGCCAGCCGGCCTCCTCGTTGACGATCCGCACTGCCTCCAGACACTCCTCGGCGGTGACGTTGAGGTTGTTGTCGCTCTGGACCTGCGGATCCGCGGATTCGAGCCCGAACGCGGCCGTGTCGCCCGGCGTGTTGTGCTCGGCGATGATCCGGATCCCCTCGCGAGCCTTTTCCGGCCACTTGACAACAGTGATCGGATTCATGTTGTCCAGGTGAAGCGTCTCCAGGTCCGGGGCGACTTCGCGAATGCCCCGATAGAGCGACCGGAGCGCGTCGGGATTGGGTTTCTCGCCGTCGCCGCCGTAGGCCAGGATGTCGGCCTGGCGGCCGAGCCGGAAGTGCCTGACACCGTGCTCGGAGAGGGCGTCGACCTCGTCGACGACGCTCTCAGGCGGCCGGAAGTCGGGATCGCCGTACATCGGCTCCGTGCAGAACGAACACCGGTAGGGACAGCCTCGCGAGGTCTCCAGTTCGGCGAGCAGATAGTCCGGGTGGTTGGGGTGCTGTTCGACGACGAACGCGCCCTTGCGGGCCCATCGCGTCTCTTCGGGGACGCCGCGATAGCGCGGTTCGAACCCTTCGAGTCCGTTCTCGACGAGATCGAAGACCGCGGCCTCGACGTCCGCGCCGGCAACGAAATCGAAGTCCAGGTCGTCGCGGCTGGTCTCGCTCGCGCCGGCGTTCTCCTCGCCGACGCCGAACCGGATCGGGCCGCCCATGATCGACGTGCCGTCGGCCGTCCATGCGATCTTCCGAACCTCGTCCGGTTCGGCGGGTGTACCGCCGACGTAGTTGCCGGGGACGGTCATCCCGCCGACGTAGACGGTCAGATCGGCGTCGGCAACCGCTCGCCAGCGATTCGTCTCCTCGCGCAGCGCGTCGATGGTATGGTAGGTGATTCGCTCGCGAGGGACTCCGGCGTCGACCAGCGCGCCGGCGACGTACCGCGGGTAGGTGGAGATGTACGGCGGCACGCCGAAGTGCGCGGGTTCGTCGACGTAGCCGTCGACGATGGTCACGTCGATCGCAGCGGGGTCAGTCATTACCTGTGGTTCGTGCTCGACGATGAAAACGGTGTCTCACTCGATCTCTCGTGGGTTCACGATCGTCGATCAGTGCTCGTGATCGTGACTGTCGCTTCCGGGGGTGCCGCCCGCGACCAGTGCGTCGTGGTCGCCCTCGATCATGTCGAGGTTCTTCAGGTTGTCTCGCTCCTCGAAATTGGCGATCGCGTCTTCGAGATCCTGCTGGGTGAGCGTCGTTCGCTCTTCGGTCAGCGCGTCGAGCACGGCCTCCCGAAGGACGAGCCGGAGGTCGCTGCCGGTCAGGCCTTCAGTCATCGAGGCGAGCGTCTCAGGGTCGAAGTCGACGATCTCCATCTCGCGGGTGACGACCCGGAGGATGTCGGCGCGCATGTCCCGGTCGGGCTTGGGGAAGTTGACGATCTCGTCGAAGCGCCGCCAGGCCGCGGCGTCGAGCTGGTCGGAGTGGTTCGTCGCGCCGATGAGCAGGACCTCGTCGTCGATCAGGCTCACCTCGTCGATCGATTTCAGGAGGGTGTTCACCGCACGCTTTATCGCGGCGTGTTCGTCGCTGGCGCGGGTCTTGGCGACGAAGTCGAACTCGTCCATGAAGAGGATACACGGCGAGAGCCGCTTGGCGACCTCGAAGACCTTCTCGACGTTCTTTGCGGTCTCCCCGAGATACTGGGACGTGATCATCGAGAGCTTTACCTCGACGAAGGGGAGATCCAGATCGTGCGCCAGCGCCCGCGCGACGCTGGTCTTGCCGGTCCCCGGCGGCCCGACGAACAGGAGCTTGCCGATCTCGCGCAGGCCGATCTGTGCGAGGTAATCGCGGTGCTCGATCGCTTTGACGAGTTTGTTGATCTCGTCTTCCTGATCGTGGGTGAGCACCAGATCGTCCAGCCGCATCTCGACCTCTTCGGGGGCGCGCACCTCGACGAGGTCAAGCATCTCCTCTTCGTCCTCGTCGTCGAAGTACTCCTCGAGCATCGAGTCGATCCAGACCCGATCGGCCCTGAGAGGACGGTTGTGCTCCCGGGCGCGTTCGTAGGAGACGTCGTCGAACTCGGTTTCGTATTCGGCGGCGAGGACAGGATTGTCCAGGATGTCTCCGGCCTCGACTCGGTCGAAGAACCACTCTTCGGCCATCTCCCGCTCGGTAAACGTCAGCGACCCGTCGAACTCGTCGTGATCGGTGAACATCAGCCCCGAGATCGCGTCCCAGGGGCGCTCGACGCCGGTCGCCTCGCGCGCAGTCTCGACGGTTGGGGTAAGCGGGCGTTCGATCGTCCCGTCGCTCCAGAAGACCGCCCGGTAGGCCGGTGGCAGATCGTCCGGCTCCAGGTCGCGATTGTCCGTGTAGATCGTCGTTGTCAGCAGAAACTCGATGACATCACGTGCCGCGTTGCTCATTCCTCAATACATTGCTTCGCGACAATAATAAGTCGCCCGAAGTGCGCCCGTGTTGCCTGGACAGGCGGTGGTGGAGGTTTTCCTGAACACGAAACCGTTGGGCCGGCCGTACTCCGAACCGCTGAAATAGCTCACGCTCCTATCGGGAGTCGTGTCACAGCAGGTCGCCCAGGTGGATACGCTGTTCCTCCACGAGCAGGGTGAGAACGTCCGCGTCGCCGTCCAGCGCGACGGGAGCCGCGTGCTCGACGCGGTCCTCGAACTCAAAGAGACCAGCGCCGGCCCGCGGCCGGCCCGGCTGCGGGTCAAGCAGGGTTCGAGCGAGGAGCCACGCAGCCCCGATCAGTTCGTCGAGCTCGCCCGCCAGGCGGCCCGGATTCGTATCTCCGAGCAGACCTCCGAGCGCGGTCGCAAACGTCTCCGGGAGATGCTCGACGCCTACCAGCTCGAGGCGAAGGTCGTCCGGACCTGTCGGTACTGTGCCTCGGCGGGACAGTACTCCCCGATCACGAGCGAGACGGCGATCCTGGCCGACGACGAGTACATCTGTCCGGACTGTGCGATCGAGGAACTGGAGCGCGAACTGGCCTATCACGGCGACGTGACCGGCAGTGCCCGCGACCGACTCGAAGAACTCTTGCTGGACGTGCAGGATCTCGACCGGATCACGAATCTGCTCGCGGGCGATCTCGATCCCGAACTCACGAAGTTCGACGAAATATCCGCGACCGTCGACGAGGTCGATCCCGTCCCGACCGACTCGCTCAACCTCCATCCCGGGATCCAGGACAAGCTCGAAGACCGATTCGACACGCTCCTGCCTGTCCAGAGTCTCGCCGTCGAGAACGGCGCGACGGAGGGTCAGGACCAGCTCGTCGTCTCGGCCACCGCGACCGGGAAGACCCTCATCGGCGAGATGGCCGGCATCGATCGGGTCCTCAACGGGAAGGGCAAGATGCTGTTTCTCGTTCCCCTGGTGGCGCTGGCCAATCAGAAGTACAACGACTTCCAGGAGGAGTACGGTGACATCGTCGACGTGACGCTACGGGTCGGGTCGAGCCGGATCGGCGGCGACGACAACCGTTTCGACCCGAGCGCCGACGTGATCGTCGGCACCTACGAGGGGGTCGACCACGCGCTGCGGACCGGCAAGGACCTCGGGACGATCGGGACGGTCGTCATCGACGAGGTCCACACCCTGGGCGAGGGCGAGCGCGGTCACCGGCTGGACGGGCTGATCTCGCGATTGAAGTACTACTGTGACGTCGAACGGACCGTCGCCCAGCGACACGACGGCCGCGCAGGCGCTCACGACGCCGGCGACACACAGTGGATCTACCTGTCGGCGACGGTCGGCAACACCTCCGAGCTGGCCGAGAAGCTGGGTGCCCAGCTCATCGAGTTCGAGGAACGGCCGGTCCCGATCGAACGCCACGTCACCTTCGCCGACGGCTACGAGAAGCTCGATCTGGAGGACAAGCTCGTCAAGCGCGCGTTCGACACCAAGTCCTCGAAGGGCTACCGCGGGCAGACGATCATCTTCACTAACTCCCGACGACGGTGTCACGAGGTTTCCCGGAAACTGCAGTACTCCTCAGCCCCGTATCACGCCGGGCTCGACAACAAGCGACGAAAGCGCGTCGAAAAGCAGTTCGCCGACCAGGAACTCGCGGCAGTCGTGACTACCGCCGCGCTCGCAGCCGGGGTCGACTTCCCGGCCTCGCAGGTGATCTTCGATTCGCTGGCGATGGGTATCGAGTGGCTGACTGTCCAGGAGTTCCACCAGATGCTCGGCCGTGCCGGGCGTCCGGATTACCACGATAAGGGGACGGTCTACCTGCTCGTCGAACCCGATGGAGCGTATCACAACAGCCAGGAGATGACCGAAGACGAGGTGGCGTTCAAGCTCCTGAAAGGCGAGATGGAGTCAGTGATGACCCGCTACGACGAGAACGCGGCCGTCGAGGAGACCCTCGCGAACCTCGTGGTCGCGGGCAGCCAGGCGAAGCGACTCAACGCCCGGATGCTCGGGGAAATCCCGACCAAGCACGCGATCGGCAAACTCCTGGAGTACGAGTTCATCGGCGGGCTCGAACCCACGGATCTCGGCCGGGCAGTCTGTCGACACTTCCTCTCGCCGACGGAGGCGTTCCTGATCCTCGATCAGATCCGGAAGGGGGCCGACCCCTACGCGATCGTCGCCGAGTTGCAGTTGCGCGAAGAAGAACTGTGACTGTGTGCTGACGAAACCGCGGCGACGATTGCAAGCGACCGAACGACGTGAGTCGATCAGGCGCCGGCTTCCTTCAGCGCCTCTTCGAGGTCCTCGGCCTGGGTAACGCCGATGAAGCGTTCGACGACGCCATCGTCGTTCTCGACGATGAGCGTCGGGAGCGAGCGTACCTGATACTCGTTGGCGATGTCCTGTCGTTCGTCGACGTCGATCCGCTCGAACTCGACGTCGGGGTAGTCTTCCTCGAGATCCTCGATGATCGGCTCCTGGGTCTTGCAGGGCCCACACCAGTCAGCCATGAAATCCATGAGCGTGATCGTCATGTATCCTGCCAGTAGTTGCCGAGGTATTCAGATAAGGGTTGTGATACTCCGGGTGTGTCGCCCGAATCTCCGACACCGCGCCGGCGAGTTGTCCGGGATCGAGCACGCAGATCAGACCAGCCAGGCGTCCTCGATCCGAAGCGTCCCGCCCAGCTTTTTCGAGGAGAGGTTCCCGCAGGGCCGCAGGCCCGAGGAAACCCGACGAGAAAAAGCTGGATCAAAAGTCTCGACCTCGCTTCGCTCGGTCGAGCGAGCGACTAGCCCACAGTCACTCTCCCTTGCGTGTCTCCAACTTCGAGCTCAGCTTTGCACGTTGAAGTAGGAGCGTGACGTAGGCGGTAGCAAGGACAGA
>JAOPKD010000032.1 GCA_025517565.1 Halapricum hydrolyticum | reverse complement strand
TCTGTCCTTGCTACCGCCTACGTCACGCTCCTACTTCAACGTGCAAAGCTGAGTAGTGAAGATAATTCAACTACACTATCAGAAGAGTCTGTTAAACAACATCATGGGCTGCCAGGGAGTTCCGCGAAACAGAATGATGGATTAGTCCCTGTTCCTGCTGGCGAGCGGGTTCCTGAATCAAAAGTTAAAGCACATGAGAAGGCGGGGCTGGATCTGGCATCACAACAGTCCGGGAAAGCACCAACAACAGTTGAAGGAAAGGGTAATGCCCCCAATCGACCGTTTCCTGAGGTTGATGGTTGGGCGGCAAATACAAACGCAGCACTATCTGATGGTGAAGAGTTCCAGTATATGATAGGAGATTTTGAGTGTCCTCCTAAGCCGGCGACTTACGACTCAAGTGTTGTTCATTTCTTTTTCCCGGCGTTTCAGAATGACGGCAGCCCAACGACTATTCTCCAGCCCGTGCTAGCTTGGAACTGGGGGACAAACACGGACTGGGAGCTTGCGGCTTGGTGGGGTCCAGATGACAATGGCAACTACCATCACAGTTCGTTTGTAGATGTAAAGCCCGGGGATACAATCGGTGGCTACATCAGCAAAAGGGACAACCAGTCTAGCGGAGGTTCTGATTGGTATATCGAGGTCAAGAATGAAAGAACAAACACGTACACTGACATAATTACTGATGTGCTGGATCGAGGTGAGTTCCGCTATGCATACACTGCATTCGAGCTCTACAATTTCACAGAAGGTCAATGCAGTAAGCTCCCCGATGACTGTGATTTCTCCAATATGTACTTCCAAAATGTGAATGGTAATGAAGTCACATTAAACTGGGATACTTGGCAGAAAGATATTGGATGCTACTTAGATGTATACGGAACATCCTCAGCAGATACATACTTTGACCAGACATATCTGTAGTCAAATATACACCATTCATATTAAACTCACAACCATATTATTACATATGTTATTAATATTTATGAATTTGACATACTTCACAAGTAGAACAGGAGTGATTTGCGACGATCTCCTATGAATACCAGTTCCTAAGAGGTCCGAAGAGAAATTAGACCTAACGAATGAGTTTTAACGAACCAATTGATATTCTAATAGTCATAGCCAAATTTTAAGTCACCACAAAGACTTTACTTAACCCAACCCCAGATACAGCCATGAATCGTCGAACCTTCTTACGAGATGTCACTACGGTAGGTTGTCTCGGTCTGATATCTGGTTGCCTCGGTACAGGATCGGTAGGAAGAGATCAGCAGGACACCACAACTTCACCTAAAATACAAAATTGTCCTACATTTGGATCTGATGTCGATAGAGTGGTTTGTGCAGACAGAGGTTCAACAAAGGATCAACCAGTGTTTATCGAGTCAGACGAACAACCCTTCACAGTCGTAACAACCAATCAGACGGTCGAAACTCTCGGTCTGACGCTCCACAATCAAGCGGATAATCAATTTGTCATCAACCCTGGTGCATGGGTAATTATGCGTCGGGGAGATAGTAACTGGAGTGAAAATGCGTCAGGTGAACGTACCGAACAATCGATTACAATCGGTCCAGAATCAACTCACAGGTGGTCACTCAGCCTGACATCCCATCCGACACCCTATACAGAAGAGAAGACATTTATTACGGCGAATCTTGAAGATGGGACGTATATCTTCGCAGTTTTCGGGAAACTTATACGTGGCGATCGAACCCGACGAATCGAATGTCAAGCGCAGTTCGAACTCGTTAAGAAGAAAACAACACCGACATCTTTAGAGGGATGACAGACGATGCCAGCGACCTCTCCCATTTCGTCTTCTTCGGCTCTGGTGAATCACTAGATGGCGTCGGCTTCGACCGTCAGAACTAGTGGAATGAAGTGGGAAACCGCCGATGCCTATGTCGAAGATTTCCCGCTTCACAAAGAAAGCGGTTCAGTTAGCTAAAAATGCTGTCGGTGGCCGAGGCGAAGTCGCCGCCCCCGAAGGAGGAGGCGGCTTCGCCGACTACGCTGTTGTGTCGCTGCACTGTCTGCGGATTTACTTGGAGAAGTCCTACCGAGAGGCGTTGGATCTGCTGAGCGAGATGCCACATATTCTCGGGGAGATCGGCCTCGAACCGGCCGATCTCCCGCATCACTCGACGCTAGTGAAGTGGTTTGACAGGATCAAGACGGCACTCTGGCGAGTGCTGCTGCGCCTCTCGGCGCAGTTGCACGAGCCAAGCAGCCACGCCGCCATCGACGCGACGTTCTTCGACCGCGAAAACGCGAGCAAGCACTACTTCCGTCGGACGAATTACCGCGTTCAGACACTCAAAACAACTGCTCTCGTCGATACAGAAACTCAAGCAATTCTGGACGTTCACTGTACGACCGAGAAACGTCATGACACACAACTCGGCTGGCAGGTCGCCCGCCGCAACGCGGGCGCCCTCGCCAGCCTCGCTGCGGACAAAGGCTACGACTGGAGGGAGTTACGTGAAAAACTCCGCGAAGAGGGCGTCAGACCACTGATTAAGCACCGCAAATTCCGGCCCATCGATCACGCGCATGACGCGCGGATCGATGGGCCTCGCTACCGTCAGAGAGCGATGTGTGAGACCGTCTTCTCCACAATCAAACGCACCCTCGGCGACGCCGTGCGTGCGCGAACTTGGTACGGTGAATTTCGAGAACTTGTTCTGATGTGTGCGGTTCACAACATTAAGCAGTCTCTGAAACAGTGAAATCAAGCTACGTCTGGCGATTCACCACAGCCGACGATTTGACTCCTGCTCGGTGACCGCAAGCAGGAGTCGCTGACCGTCTATACCGACGGCTTTCGAGCGTACGAGCCACTCGACGAGGACGACGCATTCGACCGTCAGTACGTTGTCCACGGTGAGGGTGAATACGCTGATGGGGATGTCCACGTCAACACGTGCGAGAGCCACGCGTCGCTGGCGCGACGGTGGCTCTCACCGCATCGAGGCGTCTCAAAAGACAAACTCACACCCTATCTCAGAGCATTACAGCTTCGGAAACGCGTCCGCCGAAAACCTGGCGACGAAGCGCTCAAAACCATCCTCGAAACTGCGCTATGAGGCTACCAACAATCGCTTACCCAAGAGCGACAAACTAAACACGACCATTCGGCAAGGCCATCGATTTTTATTTTTTGTCCTCGTAGTGTGGCGACATACCGCAGCAAATAGACAATGACGACAAATCAAACCCGCTCCCGGATCCCGAAGTGTACCAATGACTATCATCGCTGACATCACTGTCCCTGCAGACGCCTTTGAGTTAGGCCGCGTCCTGAAGGACTTTCCGAATGTCGAGGTCGAACTCGAACGGATCGTGCCACTCCAAGAGAGCATCATTCCACTGTTCTGGATCTCCGGCACCGATACCGCAGAGATCGAAGCGGCATTATCGGAGAATCGACACACGAAAAGCGTCACACAGCTCACCACGACCGACGAGGAGACCCTGTTCGAAGTCCGCTGGGCGGACCAGATCAACGGGATTGTTGAGGCGCTCATCGAGACCCGGGCAAAAATTCTCGAAGCGACGGGCGAAGCCGAGACGTGGGACTTCCGGTTGCGGTTCGAAGCCCGCGAACATCTCTCCGATCTCAACATGGCACTCACTGACGCAGGTATCCCAGTAACGCTACGACACATCTACAATCCAACCGTGCCGGAGGACGCATCGACACTCTCAGAGGAGCAACGAGAGGCGCTGTTGCAGGCGTATCGGCGCGGATTTTTCGAGATTCCCAGGGGCATCACACTAGCCGAGATGGCTGAAGAGATGGAAATCAGTGACAGTGCGCTCTCTCAGCGCATGCGACGTGGCCTTGCAGTCGCCGTCGAACAGGTCGTCGTCTCCGAAGCTCTTTCCTGAGAATCCTGGTACAAACGTACGACGAACGAACTCCGACTACTCTCGTTTTTACTTTGTACTCGGAGAACGAACGGTTCGAATGGCTCAAACGAATACTCGCTATCCGGTCCCGAAGGACGGCAGAAAGCCCTGAGTACTCGTCCGTCGATACGACGCTGAGATGGACGGGGATTATCGGAGCAGTTCATAGTTTCGCATAAACTCCTTCAACAATTGGGCGAGAGACCGTCGCTGAAATCAACGCGGATCGGTCACAGCCCGTCGATAAAGTTACCCAGGACACGGTTGAACCGCTCGGGTTCTTCAAGCATGGGACAGTGACCACTGTTCTCGAAAATCTCAAACTGCGCGTTGGATACGAGTTCTGCGACGTATTTGACGGACTCGCCGCTGTGCCACGTTTCATCTGCTCCAGCACACACGAGCGTCGGTACGTCGATCTCGGACAGTACATTCCGATAATCACGGAGGAACAGTAATCCAAACAGTGCCGCGCCCTGGATCGATGCGGGCGACCGTGAACCTTCATCGAGTATTAGATTGCGAAGTTCCCGCGATGGTGGCTCCTTGAGCATGCCCTCCGCTTGCCGTTCGAGAAGTTCGAGGGGGGACGTCTGGACCGGCCTGCTGACTTCTTCAAGGTCCTCGCTCCCGTAGCTCCCGTACTCGTAATCCTCTCGTTTCATCGGAGACGGTTCCATGTCGATATCGACGAGCGCCCCCGGATTCGGTCAGCCCCGAACTGATGGACGTACTCCCAAGAAACGATAGCGCCCATCGACCATCCGACGAGAACGATATCATCGAGGGAGAGTTGCTCCAGGAACGCCCGTATATCCTCAGCGTAATGCTGCGTGGTGTGACCGACTTCCGTCTTCTCGGATCGACCATTGCCTCTGAAATCTACCCCCACCGTCCGGTAGTTACTGGACATTGCCGTCAATTGCGACTCGAAGTATCGAAGACCCGCCGTGGCTCCGTGAAGGAATACGATCGGCTGACCCTCACCGTAATCCTCGTAATAGAGGCCAGCCCCGTTACACTGGATAACTGGCATAGTAGCTACAGTACGTTTCACTGACTAATAAGACTGAGCAAGTTCGAGACGTGCTGTCTGTGGGCTCTGTATCCCTGCCGTCGATTTCGGTATACAAGATTCCATCACATTAGAGGGTTTAAACGAGAGTGCCACTTCCGGATGTCAGAGGTGAAGAGTTACAAGAAGGCCGGTTCGAGAGACATGCTTCGGACGGTACTCCTGGGAGTGGTATAGAAGTGATCAGGGAGCCGAGAATTCGATATCGAAGGCCCGCGACGAACGGTTAGTAGAGAACAGTTCGGTTCCGTGATCGTTCACCACAGTTCCCGTCGACAGGTCCGAAGGCAATCCGTATCTTCCTACCCGACTACTGGATTGAATACATGGCACCCGATCACACCATCTCCGTCGATGCAGGCAATGTCCTTATCGAATTCAGTCCAAAGGAGAAATTCCAAGAGAGTGTGGCGGGCGGCGAACGGAACCTTGCGAGATGGGAGGACTCCCCGTAGTCCACTCATGGAACCCACAACAACCGAGCGAGAGTAGACATAACGAACATGACAAAAGCGTCGCTGTACGACGCGATATCGGATCTGCCGCTCGATATCGACGGATACGACGTCGAATTCCGGCAGCGAACCTGCGCCGGTGACTTCGCCCGGATCAGCGTCATACTCTGTCTGCAAGACGCTCATCCGGGACAGCGAGGAGTTCCTCGGCCGTGTACCCGGTTCTCTATTCACGGCGATGGGGCGACCGGGGTTGGTGAAGACGTCACATACGAGATCGAGGACCACCAGGCGCTCGACGACAAACCGATCGACCTCCCACCAGCCGGTTCCTATACTATCGATTCCTTTTCGGAAGCGCTCGACGGGATCGACCTCTTTCCCGGAGTGACCCCGGGACGGGAGGCGTCACGATCCTACAGGCGGTGGGCGCTCGAGAGTGCCGCGCTCGATATTGCGCTCAAACAGGCGGACACGGACCTCGCGACAGTGCTCGGTCGGGAGTACGACCCGGCCCGGTTTCTGGTGAGTACGCGTCTCGGGGACCCACCGACGCTAGAGCGGGTCAGGCAGTGGCTCGAACTCAATCCGGAAACGGAGTTCAAACTCGACGCGACCTCCGCGTGGACACCGGAGATCATGGACGAACTCGCCGCGACGGACGCCGTCCGGATACTCGACCTGAAGGGCCACTACAAACACACCGATGTTGACCAGTCGCCGGACACCACACTGTATCGCCGGATCATCGAGAGGTTTCCCAACGCACTCATCGAGGACCCGCGGCTGACCGAGGAGACGCTACCGCTGTTCGAGGGCCACGAACACCGGGTTACCTGGGACGCGCCCATCACTGGCGTCGCGAGCATCGAGGAGTTGCCGTTCATGCCTGAGTGGCTCAATATGAAACCGTCCCGCTTCGGCAGCATCGAGAACCTCTTCGAGACGATCGAGTACTGTCGCGACCGTGGAATCGGAATGTACGGTGGCGGGCAGACTGAGTTGAGCGTGGGCCGCCAGCACCTCCACGCGCTCGCCTCGCTGTTCTACCCTGCCGCCCCCAACGACATCGCACCCTGTGCGTACAACGACCCGGACCCTGTTGCCGGTCTCCCGAAGAGTCCCCTGTCGCCACCGCCGAATCCGCGGGGGCTCGAGTGGGCCCCGAATTAAGCTTCTCGACAGGGTTGAAATCGACACTCAAAAATATGTTTTAGCAGTCTTGCTGAGTAGAGGGGACGAGTCCCATGGTTGCCTCTCCTGCGCGTAGCGCCTACCGAGCGAGGACGGTTGGATTCGTTCTAATCGCGTCTCAGGCCGCTGTCGCGATGGGTGCGTCCGCCGTCTCCGGGTTGCCATCTTGGTCGACGACCTCCCCGGTCTGCAGGTGGGTGTCGAGTCCCGCGAGGATATCTTCCTCCGTGTCACGGAACTGGGACTTCATCATCAACTCGGCCATCAGCCAGCCCACTGGGCCGTACTTCGGCACGAACGACATGGTAAACGTGACCTCGGTGCTATTCTCGTCGATCGGTTCAAGGTCGTCGCTCGTAACCACACCACCGGTGACACTGGATCGGAGAGCAGCAACGACGGATTCGCCGAGAATGGTTTGTGGACTTGTCATGGTGGACTCGCTTGAGGGCGTATAATAGAAAATACGGCAAGAGAGCTGATATGGATAGGCTTATATTCCGAATCAGGGTTCGCGAGTAGGTCGCCACACTACCGTCGAAAGCTCTCACCCGCGACCGCCTGATACAGCTCTCTCGCGAACTGGCTGAACGATTTCATGGTCGCTCCATCATCTATGCACCGGATCCGACTTGGTTTCGGCCCTAGGAACAGGTCTGTCCGTGCCCCCGATCGCTATCGATTGAGCGCGGACGATAGAATCACGACTTCGATACTGAAGGGTGACTGGGGAAATCCCGACACAGCCGGGTTCGATATCTCATCTCGTCTGTGCCATTCCGACGACGGTACTGAAGGCAACGATTGTGTTCTCTTCGGTCGAATTGTTTCCCCGAAGCGGTCGAACTGCGATACGTAACCGGAGCCGACAGAATGTGAGCTACAATGTCACTGGAAACACAACCAACAACTGACGAATCAATCACTGAATTCGCGGGAACACTCCGAGGGACACTCCTCCGGCCGGACGACGAGGGCTACGACGAGGCACGGTCGGTCTGGAACGGGATGATCGACAAATACCCGGCACTCGTCGTTCAGTGTGCGGGTACCTCGGACGTAATCAATGCAGTGACCTTCGCAAAAGAGCAAGACCTCCCAATCTCGGTGAAGAGTGGCGGCCACAACATCGCCGGCAGGGCAGTCGAGGACGACGCGCTCATGATCGACCTCTCGCCGATGAAATCAGTCCGGGTCGATCCGGACGCGAAGACTGCTCGCGTCGAACCGGGAGTCGTACTCGGTGAACTGGACCACGAGACACAGCAGTTCGGCCTCGCCACGCCCGCCGGATACAACTCACAAACCGGTATCGCCGGCCTGACGCTCGGCGGCGGGTGGGGGTGGCTATCCCGGAAGCACGGACTGACCGTCGACAACCTCCTGTCGGCCGACGTCGTCACCGCCCAGGGTGAACTCGTCCACGCGAGCGAAGACGAAAACGAGGATCTTTTCTGGGGCCTCCGGGGCGGTGGCGGCAACTTCGGGATCGTCACGTCCTTCGAGTTCCAGTTGCACGAGGTCGGTCCGACGGTGCTGTCTGGGCCGATCGTCCATCCGTTCGACGACGCCGAGACGGTCCTCGAAGGAGTTCGTGAGTTCACCGCCGACGCACCCAACGACGCGACGGTCTGGACCGTCATTCGGCACGCACCGCCGTTTCCGTTCCTCCCCGAGGAGTGGCACGGCCGGAAGGTCGTCATCCTGGCGACATTCTATGCCGGCGATATGGAGGAGGGCGAAGACGCACTCCTGCCCCTACGCGACATCGGAGATCCCATCGCCGACGCCATTGGGCCGAATCGCTACACCGACTGGCAACAGGCGTTCGACGGTCTGGCCCCGGCAGGGGCCCGACACTACTGGAAGTCCCACAACTTCGACGAGATGACCGATGAGATGATAGAGACGTTCATCGAGTACGGGAAAACCATCCCCACCCGGGATACGATGATCGAAATTCCACATCTCGGCGGCGCGATGAACGACAAGCCCGTCGATGCGACCGCCTATCCCCACCGTGAGTTCCAGTTCACGATGAACCTCCACACGATGTGGACAGATCCCGAGCAGGACGGGGAGTGTATCTCGTGGGCTCGCGAGATGCACGAGGCGATGGCTCCCCACGCGACCGGCGGCGTCTACGCCAACTTCGTCCCCGAGGCGGACGGTGACCAGCAGGCCGCCTACGGCGAGAACTACGAGCGGCTGGTCCAGATCAAAAACGAGTGGGACCCGGAGAACCTGTTCCGACTCAACCACAACGTCGAACCGACGGAATAGTCCAGTGATCGGACGTCAAGCCAACCCATGAACGACAACAAAACCGACGGACAATAATGCAATGACCGAACACCGTGATGTCGCCGTCATCGGCGCCGGACAGGCGGGGCTGGCGACGAGCTACTACCTGACGGAAGCCGGCTGTGACCACGTTGTCCTCGAACGTGACCGAGCCGGCGAGCGCTGGCGCAGCGAAAAGTGGGACTCGTTCACGTTGGTGACGCCGAACGTGATGAGCCGCTTTCCGGGCTTCTCCTACGAGGGCGACGAGTCCGACGGCCTTCTCACTTGCGACGAAGTCGCCGAGTATCTCGAGACCTACGTTGATCGTTTCGATCCTCCATTTATGACTGGCGTCGAGGTGCTGGCGGTTCGGAAGCACGACGCCGCCGATACCGTCGAGACGACCGACACCATCCATGAGACGACCAACGTAATCGTGGCGACCGGCCCCTTTCAACGCCTACGAATCCCCGAGTTCGGCGCCGAGTTCTCGTCGTGCTCGAATCCGAGACGCCGACGATTCTGAGTTACGTCTGATGTTTTTATACAGGTGTATTTACACTGTCGCCCGGCTCAGCCGACGACAAAATCGGCTGCTACCGGACAGCAGTTAGGGATTATCGTAGCAATTCGCAGATTTCGCCTGTGAAATCGCACTCCCGTCGCCCGGTCGGAGGTTGGTATTCACCGACCGGCTACGATAATCCCTAAGTGAACGGAACAGTCGCTGATTAGTGAAAGCCGCGCGTCACGTCTTCGTCGATGAGGTCTTCGAGTTCGGTGTCGAGCAACTCTTCTGCTTCCTCGAAGGTGTCGGTGAGATCGGTCATCGAGTCTGGGCGGCCGTGCGTGTCGAATTCCATCGGGCCGTAGGCCGGGCTGTCGAGCGTCTCCATGATGTCCTCGAACAGCGCTTCGGGAGTCGTCGGGACGTCGGCGTGAGTCTCCAGTACCGTCTCCAGATGCTTGGCCTTCCGCTCGGCCTCGCTCTCGTCCTCGATCGGTTGCTGGACGCCGAACAGACCGCTTCCCTCCTCGGGGAACAGCGGCTCGATCTCGTCGTCGATCCGGCGTGCGACCTGCGCGCCCACGCCTTCGACCTCGTAGGGGTTTTTCGCGTAGGTCTTCAGCTGGTAGACGCCGGTCGATGGGTGAGCGAGATAGAGGTCTTCGCCGACGCCCGAGCGCCGGTCGCCGCCGACTGCTCGCCACTGGTCGGGGTCGCTGTCGTCCTCGACGACGTCTGCGAGGATGTCCTGCCAGTCGCGAACGCGCATACCCGACGGTTGTGTCTGACGGGGAATGAACATATCGATCGAAACCGGCGCGCTCTTTGCCCTCGCCAGCGAACCGGCGTCCATGTCGGAGATCGCGGGCTGGCGCTGGACGGTCGTCGTCTTCGGTCCGGTCGCGTTACTGTTCGGCGTCGTCGGGCTCGCGTACGCGGGGCTGTTCGTCGTCCCCAGCGCGCCCTGTGGCGGGGCCGAAACGGTCGAGCCGCCGACCGCGGAGTTTGCGATCTCCACGAACGGGTCGACCGTCACGGCGACGTACGTCGGGAACGAGACCGTCGGCGGCCCGACAACCGATCGGGTTGTCGTCTCGGTTCGAAACGCCGCTAGCCCGGACACCGCCAGCCGGGAGTGGATCGACGGCGACGACACAATCTCTCGTGGCGATTCGATCGCGATCCCGCCGGGCGAAATCGAGTTCCAGCTCTCCGCTCGGGATCGTGTCACTGTTCAGTGGTACGGATCGAGTCCCGACCAGCCGGACTTCTGCCCCAGCGACAACAGATACGCGGAACTGACGGCTGTCCGCCTGGAGAACGCTTCGACGTTCTAGGGGACACGGATGGTGCTCCGGGACAGCCACCGACAGCGTTTTTCCCGGCGCGGCCCTGGCTGAGTCCGTGAACGTTCGCGGTGTCGTCGTCGAAGCCGAAGACCCCAAGACCGTCAGCACACAGTACGGCGAGCGCGAGCTCTGCGAAGTCACGGTCCGCCCGGACCGGGGCCGTGGCGAGCCGACGACGGTGACACTGTGGGGCGACTGGGTCGAGAACGCCGAGCAGCTGGAGCCGGGGATGGAACTGGCCGTCTACGACGCCGAAGAGCGGACCTATCAGGGCGAGACCCAGTACACCACCGGAAGCGACACGATGGTCGTCGTCGAGCCCGACTTCATCGTCGACGTGACTGACGTCCGCGCGTGGGTGCAGTGTCCCCGGATGTATTACCTCAACAAGATCGACGGCTTGCCGCTGGCCTATCCCGTCGTCAAGGGGACGATCGTCCACGAGGTGTTCGGCGACCTGCTGCGCGGGCGCGATCTCGACACCGCGGTCGAAGAGCAGGTCGAGGCCGCCGGCCTGGAACTCGGCCTGCTGGGACGAGATCGCGAGAGCGTCCGCCAGGAGGTCCGCGATCACGCCAGCGCCATCGAGGGATGGCTCGCCCAGGGCAGGCTGACCGGGGGCGACGGAGCAGCGACAGCCGCCGACAGCTCGGAGCGGGACTTCAGCCCCGCCGAAAGCGAGTGGCGCTCCGAGATGACGCTGATCAGCGAACGATACGGGATCAAGGGTCGGGCCGACGCCGTTCGCCGGGGGATGCCGGTCGAACTGAAGACCGGCAAGAACACCCGTCGGGAGCCTCGCTTTCACGACAAGATCCAGGCCGCCGCCTACGCACTGATCCTCGGCGAGCGCGCAGCGCAGGAGACCTCGGCGGCCGAGATGATGGGCGACGGCGGAGCGACTGCCAGCACTGACAGTCCGTCCGCGCTCGCGGCCGCGCCCGACACCGGGACCTTGCTTTACACGAAAAACGCTGCCGTCGAGCGCAACGAGGAGAGCGGCGACCTTTCGCCGGCCAAGGAATTCTCGATCGGCTCTGGGCTGCTGGAGTTCGTTCTCCGGGAGCGCAACGCCATCGCGGCCATGGAGTACGACACAGCGGTTCCGACGGGCTATGAGGCCGACGCCCGATGCGAGTACTGTTTCGAGCAGGACACCTGCATGGCCGTCGCCGGACGACTCGACCAGGAGTCGAAAGCCGGGACGGTCGGCTCGCCGATCCCAGAGGCTGAACGGGAGTACTTCGAGTCGTTCTACCGGGCGATCGAGGCAGAACGACGAGAGGTCCACCGGGAGTACGCGAAACTCTGGGAACAGGGCTCAACGGAGCGGGCCGACGACGACCGCGCGCTGGTGGATCTCGAACCCACAGGCCAGCGAAAGATCGACGGAGGCCGCTGGGAACTCCGCGCGGAGGGGACGGGTGCGACCTCGAAGATCCGTGAGGGCGACGTCGTCCTGGCCAGCGACGGCCACCCGATCAGGGGCGACGCCGAGCTCGCGAGAGTCGAACGGCTCGGTGGACCGCCGCCTGACGTCGAGGATGCGAGCGACAGCCCGGCGAGCGAGCGGGAGATCGTCGTCACTGCGGACGAACCAGTCGAGCTCCGCCGGTTAGACATCTATCCCTCGGAACTCTCGACCGATCGGCTGCTGACCGCGCTCCACGACGCGGTCCTCAAACAGCCCTCGCCGAAGAAAGACGTGCTCTTCGGGCGGCGCGATCCGGAATTCGACCGCCCGGAGGAGACGTTCATCGACAACAACCCGGCCCAGGACGAGGCGGTCCGGCTGGCAGTCGGTGCGGAGGACTTTGCGCTGGTACACGGCCCGCCCGGGACGGGAAAGACCTACACGCTGGCGACGATCGTCCGGGAACTCGTCGACCGCGGTGAGCGGGTCCTGCTGTCGGCGTTCACCAACCGGGCCGTCGACAACGCGATGGAGGCGCTGGTCGAGCAGGGATTCGAAGACATCGTCCGGATCGGGACCGAGAGCGGCGTCCGTGAGGACATGCAGCGATTCAGGCTCGAACAGACCGGCGAACCGGACGAGTTGGCAAGCGATCTCCGGGATGCGCCGGTCGTGGCGGCGACGACTGCCTCCTGTGGCTCGCGGATCGTCCGCGAGCAGGCGTTCGACGCGGCGGTCGTCGACGAAGCTGGCCAGCTCACCGAACCGGGGACGCTCGCGGCGACGAACCTCGCCGAACGGTTCGTCCTGATCGGCGATCACCAGCAGTTGCCGCCGGTCGTGCGGGCGGAAAACGAACTGCAGGAGTCGCTGTTCGAACGACTTATCCAGACTCACCCTGACGCGGGCGTGCTTCTCGATCGACAGTACCGGATGGCCCAGCGCATCCAGGCGTTCCCCTCGCGGGCGTTCTACGACGGGCAGTTACGTCCCGCGTCCGGCGAGGTCGCCGCCCGGCGTCTGGACGACCTCGACGGCGTCGACTCCTCGGCGCTCCCCGAACACCTCCGCGACCGCGTTGTCTTCGTCGATCCGGACGGGCACGCCCGCGGCAACACCAACCCCGAAGAGGCCGACGCGGTCGCCCGGATCGTCGAGGAGTTCGTGTCGGCTGGCGTCTCTCGGGCAGACATCGGCGTGATCGCGCCGTACCGCGCGCAGGTCGCCGAGATCAGTCAGCGCCTAGACGATGCCGTGGCGGTCGACACCGTCGATCGGTTCCAGGGATCGAGCAAGGAGGTGATCGTCGTCTCGTTCGTCGCCACTGGCGAACTCGCCGGCCCAATCTTCGAGGACTACCGACGGATCAACGTCGCGCTCTCGCGTGCGAAGCGGTCGCTTGTCCTGGTCGGCGACGCTGACGCACTCTCAACTGACGATACCTACGCGAAGATGGTCGAGTGGGCACGATGAGAGTACCGCGTGGGCGTGAGAGATAGCAGCGACGTGCGGGCTACGCGTTCGCGAGCACGGTCTCGCCGGCCCGTACCGAGTCGCCGCGCTCGACCGCCAGATCGCTGCGAGTCACCGACGGCGGGAACAGCACGTCGACGCGACTCCCGAACGAGATGTGCCCGATCCGTTCGCCACGTTCGACCGCGTCTCCGGTCTCGACGTGCGGATGGATTCGACGGGCGAACGCGCCGGCGATCAGCGTGACGCGATACTCGGGGAAGTCGACGTGGAGCCGCTCGTTGCGGTCCGACTCTTTCGAGAACGCCGGCCGATGAGCACCGGGCACGTGCGTCGTGTCCTGTATCGTCCCCGGCGTCGGGGCCCGGTTGACGTGGACGTGATAGACGTTCATGAACACGCCCACGCGCAGGCGACCGTCCTCCTCGCGGACGACTGACACTGTGCCGTCCGCAGGGGAGACGTACCCCGCTTCAGGTATCTCTCGGTCCGGATCCCGATGGAAGAACAGGACGGCGATCCCCGCCAGCGCGACCCCGGCCCCGACAGACGGCCAGACCCACATGACCGGGCCAGCAGCGACCAGCAGCGGGAACGCGTACCACCACGTTCCAGGCGCGAACCAGCGCGACATACCTGTCTCTGGGTGGCGACACTCGCTTAAGCCATTCGGCCTCGATTTTCTGTATAGTCAACACAGTATTTTACAATACCATTGACGACCTCCTCCCCTCGTGGAATGTTCAATCGTCTATCGCGAAGCGGAAGAGAACGGTAACTTTTTGCCAGTCGTCGATTTTCGATAGGATATGGTGGACGAAGTAAACCCATTTGAGAGTTTACAGGAGCAGATCGACGACGCAGCGGCGTACCTCGATGCCGACGAGGGCATGATCGAGCGACTCAAACAGCCAGAGCGCGTGCTCGAGACGACGCTCTCTGTCGAGATGGACGACGGTTCGATCGAGACGTTCCGCGCCTACCGGTCGGAGTTCAACGGCGACCGCGGCCCCTACAAGGGCGGCATCCGATACCATCCTGGAGTCAACCGGGCGGAAGTCAAGGCCCTCTCGGGGTGGATGGTCTACAAGTGCGCGGCCGTGGACATCCCCTACGGCGGCGGCAAGGGCGGCATCGAGATCGATCCTGCGGAGTACAGCGAATCCGAGCTAGAGCGGATCACCCGGGCGTTCGCGAAGGAACTGCGCCCGCTGATCGGCGAGGACAAGGACATCCCTGCGCCGGACGTCAACACCGGCCAGCAGGAGATGGACTGGATCAAAGACACCTACGAGACGCTGGAGAACACCACCGAGCCCGGGGTCGTCACCGGCAAGTCCCTGGACAACGGCGGCAGCGAGGGCCGCGTCGAGGCGACGGGCCGGTCGGTCAGCATCACCGCCCGCGAAGCGTTCGAGTATCTCGATCGGGACATCTCCGAGGCGACCGTCGCGGTGCAGGGCTACGGGAACGCCGGTTCGATCGGTGCGCGGCTGATCGAGGACCAGGGTGCGGACGTCGTCGCGGTCAGCGACTCCAGCGGCGCTGTTCACAATCCGGACGGACTCGACGCTCGCGCGGTCAAAGACCACAAGGCCGAGACGGGCAGCGTCGTCGGCTACGAGGGCGCGAGCGAACGGCTGACCAACGAGGAACTGCTGACGCTGGACGTGGATCTGCTCGTGCCCGCGGCGCTAGAAAACGCCATCGACGCCGATCTCGCCGAGGACGTTTCGGCCGACGTGATCGTCGAGGCGGCCAACGGCCCGCTCACGCCCGACGCCGACGACGTTCTCGCCGACCGTGACGTCTACGTCGTCCCCGATATCCTGGCCAACGCCGGCGGCGTGACGGTCTCGTACTTCGAGTGGGTACAGAACCGCCAGCGATTCGCCTGGACCGAACAGCGCGTCAACGAGGAACTCGAACGACTCATCACTGACGCCTTCGATGCCATGACGGCGGCCCACGAGGAGCACGGGACGCCGAACTTCCGGACCGCGATGTACGTCGTCTCGATCCAGCGCGTGCTCGACGCCGCGGAGAAATCCGGTCTCTTCCCCTAGGCGTTCTCGACTTCAACGCTCCTGGATGGCCGAGGAAGCACCCGCTAATTACATTACTTGTCTTATCGTTAGCGGACTTCGCTGACCTACCGGGCATATCCCTGTCGATCCGAGTGTCCGTGAGACGGACGAGGAGTGTCAACGCTCCTTCTTGGTGTATTTGCTCTCTTCCGCGAACTCGCGGCGGCAGAGTATAAGAAAATCTAGAGGTTATATTTAGAGATTATCCAGAAATAGTCCTCCTTGGCGTTGTGTTAGCTCGAAAAAACCGCTTGATATATTCGATGTACTATCTCAACGTAAGTTTTTAGTTGCTATATCCCATAGCAGTGCATAGGGAGGTGTGTTGAGAATGGCTACGAGCGACAGGACTGTCGAACCGGTCGATCGGCGAACAGAGGCGCGTGCGAAGGGTCCCGATTTGAGTCGATACGACGCTGTCCTCGCGGCCATTCCGTCGGTATTTCTCGGAGCGTTGCTGCTCGGACATCTGTCTCCGATCTCGATCCAGGCGGCGATCGGTCTCGGGGCCGTACTCGGTGCGATCGCGGTCGTGGACGCACTGTTCGTGAACCCGCCACGACCCGGCCAGCGTGCTCCGTAGTGGGTGACCGTCGTCGAGACGCGTTAGCTTTTGCCTGACTGGACCGAATCATACTCTTGGCGACACGTTTGCAACGCCTAACCATTGGGGTAGCCACCTTATACTAACACTCCGCCTAGAGATAGCCACGATTGCAACGCAGAAACGCCGATGGATCCCCGTTCCCGGTGTCAGTTTCTGTCAGGCAAAGAACTAACTGTGTGTCGCCCCCAAAAAAGACGTAACACCCTTCGATCTCGATGTTAGACGACAATATCACCACGAGCAAGGAAATCCACAGGCAGACCGGCAAGACGTTCTACTACGCGACCAGACTGCTTCCCGAGCGGATCCGCAAGCCCACTTACGTCCTCTATGGTTTCTTCCGGATCGCCGACGAGGTCGTCGACCAGTCCGATAGACTCCCCCCCGAACAGCAGTACGAACGGCTCGAATCGTTCCGGGCGAAGGCGCTCGGTGAGGAGTCTGCCGACGACGACGTCCTCTCGGCGTTTCAGTCGCTGCGCGAGCAAACCAAGATCAGAGACGCCGACGTAAACTCCTTTATCGACGCGATGGAGCAGGACATCGAGCGGGACCGCTACGAGACCTACGAAGACCTGGAGGAGTACATGCGCGGCTCGGCCGTCGCCGTCGGCAATATGATGCTGGACGTGATGGATCCCGAACAGAAAGAGACGGCCCGACCACACGCGGCGTCGCTCGCCGAGGCGTTCCAGCTGTCGAACTTCCTGCGTGACGTCGGCGAGGACATCACCGAGTACGGCCGGATCTACCTCCCGCTGGAGACGCTCGAACAGTTCGGAGCCAGCGAGGAAGACATCGTCCGGCGTCGAGCCACCGAATCGCTCAAAGCCGCGGTGCGCGCCGAGATGGCCCGCACTGAGCGCCTCTACCGTGACGGCGTCGCCGGGATCCGCTATCTCCCCGACGACTGCCAGTTCGCGGTGCTGCTCGCTGCCGTCCTCTATGCCGAGCATCATCGCCGCATTCGCCACGTCAATTTCAACACCATCGATCGGGACGCGAATCTGGGCCGGGCTCGCAAGCTCTACCTGATCGCCAAAACCTGGTGGCACTGGCGAAAACACCGCGATCCCGAGACGACGTTCTATGCCGTCAGCGCGATCCCGGAAGACGCCTCGATGCGGGATCACCACCCCGAATCGGTCGCCGACAGCGTGATGTCGGCGACCCACGAGTGATTGCCGTAGCGACGTCCTGCTGCCCGCCGACCCCGGCGGTCAGCGTCACTCAAGTCAATTGAGGTGGTCCGCTGGTTTGCGCGACACCGAGTGCTACATATCATCCTTAGATGATTATTCTTGGGGAAATATTTAAGGAATACTGTCTATCAAATGGACATATATGGTATATCGTATCGGTCGGATCGGTCGCGATGGTTTGTGGGGTGAAACATAAACGGTCCTCCGATGGATATTGGAGTGATAAATATGGTCAATGATGATAAACCTGTCATTGCTGACGTCGAAGTTCCGATAGTAGACCTGATCCCTGGTGCTACCCCAGAAACGGTCCGAGATGTCTCTCTGGACCTGACTGCTGTTATACGTAACGACGAAACCGTTGTACTGCAACTTCTGGTCCCACGCCGAGAGAGGTATGAAGCCCGAGAGATCCTGGCGCGTTTGGATGCAGAAATCATAGACGAGATCACAGTGGGGTCGGCTACAATGCTTCTCGTCGAGATACTCGACCACTTCGATGGGACTCTCGACCCTCCGGAGGACAACGAGGGTTCTGTGCTCAGGGGAGTGCGAGCCGACGGGAGGTGGCTGTTTCGTATCCAGTTCCCCGATCGAGAGCGGATGCGCGATCAGATGGCCCAGTGGAATCGTGACGATCGTGCGGTGAAATTGCTCTCTCTTTTCACGAAGACGTACGGCGCTGATTCGAATCCATATGGACTTTCTCTCACGGACTGTGTAACTCTCCGTACAGCGTACGAAGCGGGCTATTTCACCGTCCCACAGGAGACCTCACTCTCGGAACTCGGTGAGGACCTCGGCGTCTCTGATACGGTCGTCTCCCGGCGTATCCGGCGCGCTCTAGATACGCTTCTAGCACGTATATTCTCACAGGAGGCTGCATACGCGAACTGCCGTTCTACGGAGAGGCGTGACATGTATTGACCGATAGTGGCTGCTGCAAGTTCTTTCCGAACCAATTGTTCGGAGTTGGGCGGGCACACTGTTACAGCAGTTGGTATGAATTCCCGGGCTGATATGCCCGAGCGATTCGTGAGGGCTGTCGAAGCAATCCATAGATTTCGCCGGTCGGGTTCTGTCTCCCAATCGGCCGTGAGAACTCCTTCGCCAGCTACGACGACCCCGTTATATTTGTCATGGTATATCGACGCATTTTTAAATAGTATTTGTTTATCGGTCGAAGACAGTGGCAACTGTGAAACCATGCCTGAACAAACTGATGTTGCTTCTCGCGTAGATGACCCGCCACAGACCCGAAAAGAGCTCGAAGAGCAACTGCAGTCTCTGCTGATTGCTGCATACAGCAACGACGTTCGAGTCACGGGTGGGGTGGACGTCTCTACGGAAGACGCGACCTGGGGAATCGAAATCCTGGAACTCGCAAAAAAGACCGACGCATAGGTGCGCACGCATTGGTCTGTCTTGATCCGTGCTATACGTAGTCGCTCGTGGGCTCTGTGAGACCTACAGCTTCGTTAACAACTCAACTATTGTTATCATGTACTCAGCTTTGCACGTTAGCGTCAGCTGTTGAATGAACGAACAGGTGATCGAT
>JAOPKD010000031.1 GCA_025517565.1 Halapricum hydrolyticum | reverse complement strand
CCCGACGAACGCACCCGTTGAGGTCACTGCAATGTGGTCATCGACGTTGCAGTCCACGCCAAGCACTTTCGAATGCTCGGCTTTCTCAGGACGGGCAACGTCAAGTTCCCGCTCCATCACGGCGTGCAGGTAGAACTCGTCGGCTTCGCTGTCGTAGTGGACGGTGCTGGTCGAAAAAGAGTAGTCATCGTTCAGCAGGTACTCACCATGTGGTGTACCGGCAGGGTCCTCGGGGAGGTCGTATTCGCATTCGACTCTGCCGTTGACGGTGGCGAGGCTTACTTTGTCGCGGGAATAGGTCGCGGCCCGCTTGTCGTAGACGATGCTGAAGGTGTCGTAGTGGGGCTTGCTGGTGTTCTCACCGTCAGCAAGCCGGTCAACGCAATTGTCGATGTCGTCGGTGGCGCGTTTGATCGCCTTCTGGACGAGGTTCGCGTGTAGGTAGTCCGTTTCGTCACGAAGGTCGTCGTAGATGGCGGCTTCGGCTTCGCTCTTGCTGGTTACGCAGTCTCGTTCGGGATAGCGCCACGCCCAGTCTGCGGTACGGTTTGCGCAGTGCTGGAACCTGTCGTTGGTGGCGTGGAGGTCACTCTTGCGGTCGTCAGGCACGTCGAGACGGACGCGAACCGTTCGAGTTGCTTCCCACGCCATGTACGTCACAGTAATCCGAAGGTCTTGTGCAGCCCACCAGAACGCGAAGCGTTCTGGGGACGGCTAAAGCCGGTGGGCTTCCGCGCTGTTACCGCTGTGATCGGCCCGAAGGGGGACCCGACGCCCGGCGGCTTTTTGCGCTCCGGCCCTCTCTAGAGGGTATGCGCGTACTCGTCACCGGGGCAACAGGATTCGTCGGGAGTTCTCTCGTTCCGGCCTTGCTCGACGCCGGCCACGAAGTCGTTGCGATGACCCGCGACGCCGATCGATACGACCCACCGGATGGCGTCGACGTCGTCGAGGGCGACCTCCTGGAGCCGGAGACGATAGCCGGCGACTTCGACGGCATCGACGCGGCCTACTACCTGGTCCACTCTCTGCAGACGGGCGGCGACTTCGAGGAGCGCGATCGGACGGCTGCGACCAACTTCGCGGCGGCCGCGAGCGGGGCCGGCGTCGACCGGGTGATCTACCTGGGCGGCCTGGGCGAGACCGGGGACGACCTCTCGCCACACCTGCGCTCGCGCCAGGAGGTCGAACAGTTGCTCGCCCGCGGGAGTTACGACCTGACGACGCTGCGGGCGGCGATCATCGTCGGCGCGGGCAGCGTCAGCTTCCAGATGGTCCGCCAGCTGGTCGCGAAGCTGCCGGTCATGATCGCGCCCCGCTGGGTGTACACCGAGTGTCAGCCCATCGCGATCGCGGACGTCGTCTCGTATCTCGTGGGCGTGCTGGAGGAGCCCGAGACCGCGGGTGGGACCTACGAGATCGGCGGTCCCGAAGTGCTGACCTACAAGGAGATGCTCGTCCGGACGGGCGAGGCGATGGACGCGCGACCGCTGATCGTTCCGGTCCCGGTGCTGTCGCCGAAACTCTCCTCGTACTGGGTTGATCTGGTGACCGACATCCCCAGATCGATCTCCCATCCGCTGATCCTCGGGCTGAAGAACCCGGTCGTCGTGACCGACGACAGCATCGACCGCCACGTCGCGGTCGAGCGGACGCCGTTCCAGCAGGCCGTCGAGCGCGCGCTGGCGGAGGATTCGGCGTGAGCACCGACGGCGAAGCCACAGCGACAGATACGGCCGGGAATGGGAGCGATACGCCGGCCGACCCAGTCGGGGACGGGACACCGGCTGACGCGACCGGGAGTCGGGACGACATTCCCGCGGGTCGCGAAGATCGATGGGTCTACGAGAGTATCGTCGGCGCGATCCCGGGCGTGGAGTTCTCTCGGACGCAGGCGATGACCATCCAGCTCGTGCTGTTCGGGCTCGGAGTCGTCGTGCTCGCGGCGCTCACCGATCGCTGGGCGGCCGCGCCCGCAGGGCTGGCCGCCGTCACCGTCGTCTCGGCCGGAAGCGTCCTCATGCTGACGCTCGGCCGGCGCATCCGGGAACTCGACGTACCACAGCGGTACACCCACGCCCTGTTCGGCACGCAGGTCGAAATCGTGCTGGGCGTGTTCTCCTACGTCGGACTACTCACGTATCTGTTCGTGGCCGAGCCCCGCCAGTCCGGGCAGCCGCTGCTCGAGGCGCTTCTCGGGCCGGAACCGTCGGTGGTCGCGGTGTATTTCACCCTGCTGGTGCTGTGGGACGTCTGCTATCGCATCGGCACTGGCTGGTGGGCCAGCGTCGTCGGCCTGTGGCGGTCGGTCCTGTTCGCCGACCGGTTCGATCGCCCGACCAGGCGCGCCCTGATCGAGATCGATCTCGTCACGATCGGGTTCGCCACCGTCCAGGTCGTGCTGTTACCGTTTCTGAGCGGACAGCGACTCCTGCAGCTGCTGGTGACCGGGCACGTCCTGGCAGTAATGCTGGTGTCCGGGCTCTCTGTACTGTTGCTGTGGCGGCGCGCCTAGCCCTGTGCGAACGCCTGCAGTTGCTCACCGGGGACGAACCCTTCGGCGAGCCGATCGATCGGCTCGCCGTCGCGAAACCGGACGAACGTCGGGACGCTCGCGATCTCGTACTCGTCGACCAGCGGCGGGTCGTCCCGAGGGTTGATCGTCCCCACGACGACGCCCGCCCGAGCGACACCGCTCAGGACCGGCTCCATCGACGCGCAGACGCCACACCCGTCGGTATAGAACTCGACGAGGACGTCCTCGTAGGTCTCGACGAATTCCATTAACGCCTCGCTGTCGGCCAGATCAATGGGTCGGTCAGGGGGCTGTTCCGCGTCGAATGTTACACTCATTACTGACCGAAACGTGCCCGAGCGGTGTGAGTGCTACGGTCTCTCGCGAATCGGAAGGTTCTTTTTTCTCTTTGACTGATCGGTTAGTCAGGAATGGACACATCGACTGGGGATTCCGCGGGGGAGATCAGCGAGACGCGACGGGAGCTGATCGAAGCGACGCGGGACGCGATGTGCAAGCACGGTTTCGCCGACCTGACGATGCAGGCGATCGCCGACGAGTCCGAGAAGAGCAAGGCGGCACTGCACTACCACTTCGACACGAAAGAGGAGCTGCTCGCGGAGACGCTGTCGTACCTGCTCGCGGAGTTCATCGAAGAGGTCGATACCGGTCCGGAGGGCGATCCCGAGGCGCGATTGCGGGCGCTGACGGAGGCCCAACTGTTCGGACCGAACGGCCGCGACGGAGACTCCGGTGGCCACTGGGAGTATCACGCGATGCTACTCGAGATACAGTCCCACGCGCCGCACAACGAGACGTTCAAAGAGCAGTTCACCGCCAACTACGAGTACGTCCGGCAGCTCTACGCAGACATCATCGAGGACGGAATCGAACAGGGCGTCTTCGAACCAGTCGACGCCAATCGGACTGCGGTGCATATCATGGCGGCGATCAAAGGCGCACGCGTCAACCACGTCACCACCGAGCGCGAGGACATCGCCGAGACCGTTCACGACGCGTTGCTCGAACGGGTGCTCGAACCACTTCGGGCCTGAAATCCGGTTCGCCGGACCTACCCGAGGGCGACGTCGAGATAGAGCATCAGGACGACGCCGACCATCAGTCCGAGCGTTGCGATCCGTTCGTTGCCCCGCGTGTGGGTTTCGGGGACGATCTCGTCGCTGATGACGAACAACATCGCGCCGGCGGCAAAGCCCATCGCGTAGGGCAACAGCGGTTCGAACACCACCACGGCTGCCGCGCCGGCGACCGCCAACGGGACCTCGACGACGCCGGCCCGGATCCCGGCGAAGATCGCGTACGCGCGCCGGTTGAGGCCCGCGTTGATCGCCGCGACCGAGACGGCAAGCCCCTCCGGAACGTTCTGGATGCCGATCGCGAGCATCAACGGCAGAGCGTCCGCGACGTTGCCCGACCCGAATCCGACCCCGACGGCGAGCCCTTCCGGCATGTTGTGCAGCGTGATCGCGAGGATGAACAGGACGACCGAGGCCACTCGCGGATCGTCGACCGAGGGGACGGTTTCGCCCGGGCCGGCCGCGTCGCGACGCTTTCGGCCGGTCAGCAGGTAGTGAGCGTGTGGTACGATCACGTCACTCCGGTCGAGCGCGAGCGCACCCAGCAACACCCCAAAGAGGACCGGCAGTGGCTGCACCAATCCGTCAGCGGCCACGCCGGGAACGACGACCTCGGTCGCGTCGATCCCGGGGAGAATGAGACTGGTGAACGCGGCAGCCATCATCACGCCCGCGGCGAACCCGAGCGCGCCGTCGAGCGTTCGCTCGCTGGGATCGCGCCAGACCAGCACCAGCGACGCCCCGATCAGGTTCATCGTCGCGATGAAGAGTCCGCCGACCAGCCCGTGGACGACGGGATTCGACCCGAAGAGGTCGGTGAACTCCGTCGCGACGCTTCCGACGATCACGGCGGCCCCTCACGTTGCTCCGCTGGTGACAATGCCCGGGTCACGATTCGGGATACGCATCCCCCGCGTATGAAACTATCCGGTTGGCGGGCGGATAGGCGGCGGTCGCTGCCCGGCCGCTAGCTCCGTTCCTGCAGCCCCGCGTCGGCTTCGCACTCGGTCGCGAGGAGCCGCGTCACAGATACCAGAAGTATTTACTCGTACCTTAGTTATTTGTTGCTCGCGTTCGAAGGGGTATGTGGAAAGATGTCAATGAAAGCCTTCGTTATGAAAGAGATCGGGGAGACCGCCGTCATCGAGAAGGAACGGCCCGAGCCCGGGCCGATGGACGCGATCCTCAAGCCCACGGTGGGGTTGATCTGCACGTCGGACACACACACGGTCCACGGTGCGATCGGCGACCGCGAGGACCTCACGCTGGGCCACGAGATCGTCGGCGTCGTCGACGAAGTCGGCGAGGAGGTCGAGGACTTCGAGCCGGGCGACCGTGTGGCCGTCGGCGCGATCACGCCGGACTGGAACTCCGAGGCCGCACAGGACGGTCACCCCTCACAGTCCAACGGGGCGCTGGGTGGCTGGAAGTTCGCCAACGTCAAGGACGGCACGTTCGCCGAGTACGCTCACATCAACGACGCCGACGGGAACCTCGCACACATCCCAGACAGCGTCACCGACCACGAGGCGGCCTACACAGCCGACATGCTCTCGACCGGCTTCGCGGGCGCGGAGAACGCCGACATCCCGATGGGCGGGACCGTCGCGGTCTTCGCCCAGGGCCCGGTCGGGATGATGGCGACGAAGGGTGCGGAACTCCAGGGTGCCGGGCGGATCATCGCCGTCGAGACCGTCGAGAACCGGAAGGAACTGGCTCGCGAGTACGGAGCCACCGACATCGTCGACTTCGAGGACGGGGATCCGGTCGAGCAGATCATGGAGTTGACCGACGGCAAGGGCGTCGACGCCGCGATCGAGGCGCTCGGTGCCGACCAGACCCTCCAGGACTGCATCAAGGTCACCAAGCCCGGCGGGACAGTCTCGAACGTCGGCTATCACGGCGATGGCGAGTTCCGGCGCATCCCTCGCGAGGAGTGGGGCGTCGGGATGGCCGAGATCGACATCGTCACCGACCTCTGTCCGGGCGGCCGCCTGCGCATCCGACGGCTGCTGCGGCTGCTCGAACAGGGCAAGGTCGACCCGACGAAGATGACGACCCACGAGTTCGACTTCGAGGACATCAAAGAGGCCTTCGAGATGATGGAAGCCAAAGACGACGACATCATCAAGCCGCTGATCCGCTTCGACTGATCGGCGCAGCACCGTCCCGTTTTTTGTCGTTGTAGCAGCTGAGTGCAGCGACTTCTGTCGGTCGTCTCGGTCGAGTACGTCGGCACGTCTATCGCCGTCACAGGAGATTGATCGCCCATCGGATCCCCGCGAGCACGAGCAACGCGGCTCCTTCCAGCCGAGTCAGCTGTCGGCCGGTCCACAGCAGCGCGACGACCAGCATGACCGTCCCGAGCAGCCAGACGACGCTCCGGGGCGCCTCGGGCGAGACCGAGAGCGGGCCCAACAGCCCGGCGAGACCGAGCACGCCCAGGATGTTGAACAGGTCGCTCCCGAGGAGACCGCCGACCGACAGCCCGGAGTGGCCTCGTCTGGCGGCGACCAGCGCAGTCACCAGCTCGGGCGTCGACGTCCCGGCGGCGACGACGGTGACGCCGATCGCCCACTCGGAGACGCCCGCGGCCGCCGCGATAGTCGAGGCACTGGTGACCAGCAGTCGGGCGCTTCCGACGACCAGTACGAGACCAGCGAGGAGGCGAGCGGCGTCGACAAGCGGTCGCGTTGGCTCGGCCGGCTCGGCGACAGTCTCGACCACGCCGCCGCGGACCAGGATCACGAGGTAGACGAGCAGTCCCAGCAGGAACAACCCTCCTTCTAGTTGAGTGAATCGTCCGTCCTGGATCAGGACGAGCAGCGCGGCGGCGGCCAGCGCGAGCGCGACGCCGTCCCGACGGACGAGTCGGCGCGTCCGATCGAGCGTCCCGAGCAGTGCCGTCGTTCCGAGGACGAACCCGAGGTTGAACACGTTCGAGCCGACGACGTTGCCGACGGCGATGTCCCCGCGGCCGGCCAGCGCCGCCTCGGTGGTGACGGCGAACTCCGGCATCGAGGTCCCGAACGCGACGACGGTCAGCCCGACGACGACGCGACTGACGCCCAGCCGCGTCGCCAGTGCCGACGCGCCGTCGACCAGCAACCGCGCGCCGATCCAGAGCCCACCGATCGTCGCGACGATCACGGCAACGTCGAGCGTGAGGGCGCCCATCACCGGTCGCTTGGACCGGCCCCACCGAAAAGACGTGGGTAAGCTATCAGGTAATTTCGCGAGTGAGTGATCGGGTACTTTCAAGATCGTGTGTAGTCAATCCTCCAAACGACCATGTTCGGGGTGTTCAGACGGTTCAAGGTCGGGTTCGGTATGGCACGTCGGAGCGGTCGCGTGCTGCGTACGTACCCGAATCTCCTGATCTTGCCGCTGTTGGGCGGGATCGCAGGTATCGCGTTCGTCGCGACGCTGTTCGGCGCGCTGTACGCCGGCGGCGTCTACGACAGCGGCGGCGTGGCTCTGTACGTCGCGTTGTTCGCCATCTACCTCGTCGAGACGTTGGTCGCTTCCTTCTTCGCGGCGGCGCTGGTCGCGGCGACGCGAGCCGTCTTCCACGGTGAGACGCCGACGGTCACCGACGCCATGAGACAGGCCTGGGACCACAAGTGGCCGTTACTGGTCTGGTCGGTGATCGCGGCGGTCGTCGGCGTGCTCATCCAGGCGATCGAGTCCCAGGACAACATCGTCGCCGAGCTTCTCGCCGGGCTGTTCGCCGTCGCCTGGTCGGTGATAACCTACTTCGTCGTCCCGGTGATCGTCTTCGAGGACACCTCTATCTCGGGGATGTTCGAGGAGAGTGCCCGGACCTTCAAGAATACCTGGGGCGAGTCCATCGGCGCGATGGGCGCGATCAATCTCGTCACGTTCGCACTCGTGCTGGTCGGCGCGCTGCTCGGCGTCGTCACCTTCCTCGTCGTCCCCTCGGGCGCCGGCGTCGCCGTTGCGATCGTCGTCGGACTCAGCGGGATTGTCCTCGGGCTGCTTATCGGCAAGTCTCTGACCGGCATCGCCAAGACCGCGCTGTACGTCTACGCGACCGAGCAGACTGCGCCGGAGTTCTTCGAAGACATGGACTTCTCGAAACTGGGTGGTGACGCAGGCAGCCAGGCGAGTCGATCGGGTGTCGGCAGCCGCATCTAGGGATACAGGCAGAGATCCGTGACAAACTCTCGACTCGGGACGCTTATCAGGGTTGGCATCCACACACGAGCGTAACAAATGCCTGCGGACCAAGCGCTTCCCGGTTCCGTGGTCGTCGTCGATCCGGACGGCCGGCTCGAACCCGTCGCGGACGCCATCGGCACGGAGTTCGACGACGTGCGGACCGTCGAGCAGGCGTCAGCGGTCGCGGCAGTCGCGGGGCCGGTCGCCTGCGTACTCGTCGCGCACGACCCGGGTTCAGGTGATGGGGGGCGGATCGACGGCATCGACGCGATAGAGACCGTCCGCGACGCACGTGCTGACGTGCCAGTCGGAGTCTACGCGCTCGATCAGGACGTGATGACGGTCGCCCGCCTGCGTGACGCGGGTGCCGATGTGGTCATTCGTGTGCCGCCGGAACGGTCATCGCTGCTCGCCCGACAAATTCGCGCTCTCGCCGGCGTCGTCGACGACGAACCGATACAGACGCAGTTCCAGTCGTTTCTCGAGTACTATCCCAACAAGGTGTATCTCAAGGATCGATTCAGTCGGTTCGTCAACGTGACCCGGGGCAGGGGGTTCGAGGGCACGGGACTCGACCGCCAGCAGGTCGCCGGACTCACCGACTACGAGCTCTACGAGCGCCCGCTCGCGGACGAACTGTTCGAGGAAGAACAACGGCTCCTCGAAACCGGCGAATCGATCGTCGAGAAGATCGAACACTTCGTCGAGGACGGCGAAAGCAGGTGGGTCTCGACGACGAAGGTTCCCCGGTACGACAGCGACGGAGAGCTGCTCGGGCTGGTCGGAAACGTCAAGGACGTCACGTCGATCAAACGGCAGGAGCGCGCGATGGCGACGCTCCACGAGGCGAGTAGACGGCTCGTGCGCACCACGTCACCGAGGGAAGTCGGCCAAACGGCGGTCGAAATCGCCACGGAAATGGGCGGCTTGCCGCGGGCGCGGGTCGACCTGTTCGACGTAGAGGCCGGTGGGCTCCGGACAGTGGCCGAGACCGACGGCGTCGACTGGGACGGGCAGTCGTTCCAGCACGCCGCGGCGACACGGACGCCACACTACCGGACGGAAGCTGGCGAGTTCGTCCCGGTCGAGATCGACGAGCATGACCATCGCGAGCTGAAGTTGCCGGACGGCATCGGCCGCGTGTGTGGGTTGCGGCTTCCGCTCGGCGATCACGGCGTGCTGGGCCTTGACAGCGGCGACGGGGTGATCGATCCGTTCACGATCGAACTCGCGCACGTCCTGGCGTCGAACGTCGAAGCCGCGCTCGACCGGGCAGAACAGGAGCGCCAGCTCACCGCCCAGTCGGAACGCCTTGAAGAATTCGCCGCGTTGAGTTCACACGAACTCCGCAACCGGTTGCAGATCGCACTCGGAACGGCCGGGCGGGCGCGTGCCGAAGACGACCTCGACGCGATCGAGGAGGTGATCGAGACGCTCTCCCGGATGGATCGGCTCGTCTCACAGTTGCTCACGCTGGCCCGGACGGGGTCTGTGAGTCGATCCACGGAAGCGGTTGCACTGTCCGGGGTCGCCGAGACGGCGTGGGGGGTGACCGGGACGGCGGAGATGACGCTCGTCGTCGAGGACGACGCGGTCGTCACGGCCGATCGGGACGCGCTGCTCGAGGTCTTCGAGATGTTGTTCCGGACGATCGTCGACACCGCCGGGAGCGAGCACGTGCGCGTCGGGACGCTCCCGGACGGCTTCGTCCTCGAAGACGACGCCTCTGCGGTCGAGCCCGCAGAGCTGTTCGAACCGACCCATTCCGACGGGCAGCCGGAAGGCGACAGTATCTATCTCGTCTCCGCGATCGCGGACGCCCACGGCTGGGATATCGAGGTCGAACCCAGCGACTGCGGCGGCACGCGCTTTGCGTTTCACGGCGTCGACATCGCTCACGTGCAGTGACCTGTCCGGTGTCTGTGCGGAGGCCGGGAGTCTTTTGTGTGTCTGTGCCGAATTCCCACAGACTTCGCTATGCCAGGCGGTGAGTTGCCGGGGACGCTGCTGGTGATCGATCCCGACGGCAGACTCGAGCCGATCACGGCGGCGCTCCGTCGGGCGGGACGCGAGCCGATCCGCCGAGTCGAGCAACTGGCCGAGGCCAACCGGTCAGACGTGGCCGCCGTACTGGCGATCGACGCGCCTGCGACCGAGGACCATCCCGAGCAGGACGGGCTGGCGACGTTCGATCGGGTCGCCGAGGCGTTCGACTCGCGGCCGCCGGTCGCGCTGTACGTCCGCCACCCGGAACGAGCACGCGTCAACGAGTTGCTCGACGCGGGCGTCGAGGACGTGATCAGGGTGCCGCCGAAGCGGGAGGCGCTGCTCGCAGCGCGGATCGACCGGCTCTGTGGCCTCGATTCCGTCGAACCGCCCGGGAAACAGCTCGAATCCCTGCTGGAGAGTTATCCCGAGACGATCTATCTCAAGGACTGTGCGGGGCGGTTCGTCAGTATCTCCGAACACTCGCTGGACAACCGCGAGATGAGTCGTCACCAGCGCGTCGGCCTGACCGACTACGAGCTGTTTCCCGGCGAGTTGCCGGATCGGCTCTACGAGGAGGAACAGGAACTGCTCGCGCGAGGGGAGACGCTGTTCGAGAACGTCGAACACTACGTCGAGAACGGCGAGGACAGGTGGGTCTCGACGACCAAAGCCCCCCGATACGACGAGGACGGACAGCTACTTGGACTGGTCGGGGACGTCCGAGACGTGACCTTCCTCAAGCGTCAGGAGCACGCACTGGCGACGCTGCACCGGGCCAGCAGACGACTGATCCGCGCCGAGGACTGTCGGGCAATCGCCGCCGAAGCGATCGGCGTCGTCGAGGAAATCGACGCGCTACCGGACGCGCGGATCGTCGTCGACTGTGACGACGGGCAGGTTGTCGAAGCCACCGGAAACGGAGCGATCGCCTGGGACGAAACGACCTTCGAGCGCGCGATCGAGACCGACGAAACGCTGTATCTCGCCGACGACGGCTCGATCTTGACCGGTCCCGAGCGACAGGCCTACGAGGACACGTGGCTCCCGGATCGGGGCGTCGTCGGGGCCCGCCTGCCGCTGGGCGAGCACGGCGCGTTCGGAATCGAAACCGTCGGGGGCGTGCTCGAATCGTTCACGATCGAGTTGACCCACATTCTGGCCGCGAACGTCGAAGCCGTGCTCGATCGCTATCAAAACCAGCGACGGGCCACGCGCCAGGCGGAGCGGATCGAACAGTTCGCCCGGATCGGCTCCCACGAACTCCGGAACAACCTCCAGATCGCGGTTGGCGCGACCGAGCGGGCGCTGGCGGGCGACGAGACGGCCGGCGAGACGGCGCTGGCGACGCTCGAACGGATGGACCGGCTCACCTCACAGCTGATGACGCTGGCCCGCACGGGATCGATGACCCGCGGGAGCGAGGAAGTGGCGCTGGCCTCGGCCGCGGGCACGGCCGCAGAATCGGTCACGAACGAGCTGACGGTGCTGGCAGACACGGGCGCGACGGTAGTGGCCGACGCCGACGCGCTGACCGAGGTGCTGTCGGTGCTGTTCCGGAACGTCGCCGCCCGCGAGCCGACCGCGACCGTCGAAATCGGCGTCGTGGAGGAGGAGTTCTACGTGGCCGACGACGCCGACCCGCGACTCGATCCCGACGCCGACGACCTCTTCGAGCCAGTCTATTCTGAACGCGCGGACGAGGGCGAGGGCAGCCTCTACCTCGTCTCGGTGCTCGCGGAGGCGCTGGGGTGGGACGTGGCCGTCGAGATCGCTGAATCGGAGACGCGAGTCGTCTTCGATGGCGTGACGGTCGAATCCACATAGCGGTTCTCCCGTCGTCCTCAGAGCAGATCCCGAACTTCGGAGTAGAACATGTCGTGGTCGTCGACGGCGTCGATCTCGCGGGCGATTTTCACGGCGAGGGCGTGCCAGCACAGCTCGGTCGGGTCCTCGGAATCGAGATTGTACTCGGCATCCTTGCAGGTGCAGCCGTCGTCCTCGACGATGTACTCGTCGTCGTGGCCGACAACGACCGTGAAGTCGTTGTACTGCTTGACTCGCCCCTCGGCGACGGCCTCGATCGCCTGGACGCCACGGGAGCCATGCAGCGACGTGATACGGTCGACTACGTCCGCGTCGAGTTCGCCGGCCTCGGCGAGGGCTGCCCGCCACTGCTCGACCGCGTTCACACCCCGGGCTATGGACAGCGAGGACAAAACGCTTCGGCACCGTCCACACGGACTGTTGTCAGTCGGTTCCGCATCGACCGCACGACACGTGCGATCGGAGCGGTAAATCGGTACGACAGTCCGTCTCAGAACGCAACGGCTTTCCTTGCCGCTCTTCGAGCACCGGTATGCGCGTCACGGAGGGCAGCGTCGAGATCGAAGTGCCCGAGCAGACCGAGGACGGGATCGGTGACGGCGTCTTCTACAACCCCGTCCAGGAGCTGAACCGCGACCTGACCGTCGCCGTCCTGCGAGCCGCCCGCGGGCGCTTCGAACACGCCGAGACGTATCTGGACGCGACCGCTGCAAGCGGCGTCCGCGGGGTTCGGGCCGCCGCCGACGGCTGGGACGTCACGCTGTGTGATCGCGACGAGGCAGCGGCCGAACTCTGTCGGACGAACCTCGACCGTAACGACCTCTCGGGCGAGGTCGTCCAGCGCGACGCCAACGCGCTCATGCACGAGCGACGCTTCGATATCGTGGACCTGGACCCGTTCGGGACGCCGATCCCCTTCGCCGACGCCGCCGCCCGGAGCGCGATCGACCTCCTCTGTGTCACCGCGACTGACACCGCGCCGCTGTGTGGCGCACACTTCGAGAGCGGCGTGCGATCCTACAGCGCCGTCCCTCGAAACACCGAATACCACCAGGAGATGGGCGTCCGGATCCTGCTGTCGGCACTGGCCCGGACCGCCGCCCGCTACGACCGGGCGATCACGCCAGTCATGACCCACGCGACCAAACACTACGTCCGGACCTACCTCGCCCTGGAGGACGGTGCGAGGGTCGCCAACGAGGCTATCGACCAGCTCGGGTACGTCCATCACTGCCAGCACTGCCTGTGGCGCACCCACGAGGACGGCCTGATCCCCGATCCGCCCGCCGAGTGCCCTCACTGTAGTGAGCACCTCCAGACGGCCGGCCCGCTCTGGCTCGGTGCGGTCCACGATCGGGCGTTCGTCGAACGGGTCGGCGACAGCGTGACCGACGAGATGGGCACCGCCGACGAAGCGCGGGCGCTGACCGAACGGCTGGCCGCCGAGCTGGAGACACCGACACACTACGACCAGCATCGGCTCGCGAAGCGCTGGGGCGAGGGCGCGATGGCGATGGACGATTTCCTCGAGCGACTGCGGGACGCGGGCTACGAGGCGTCGCGCACCCACTACGGCGGGACGACGTTCAAGACCGACGCCGACGTGGCCGAGATCGACGAGGCGATCCACCCGGGGTGAATCGCTCGTCTGACTGCTGTTCTCTAACGTGATATTTGCACGGCAGTATTTTTCATAAGGGGTGCTAAATACTGATATACAGATGGGCGTCGAGCCGTCGGTCGGGACGTTACACGCACTTTTCGTCGATCCGGACGGACGGATCGACTCCGTCATCGAGACGCTCAGGGAGTACCCGGATCCGATCGAGGTTCAATCGGTGCCGTCAGTGGCCGACGCAGTCGAGACCGCGCGCGCCGAGCGCGTGGATCTCCTGGTCGTGCTCGGTGCCCTGGAGGCCGAACACGAGCCCGCGATCGACGGTATCGACGCCTACGAGCGGGCCCGCGAATCGTTGCCGGAGACGCCAGTGGCCGTCTACGACTACAACTGGGACAACGAACGTCTGAAGGACGCGATCGAACGCGGGATCGACACGATCAAGGGCGTTCCCGAGGCGCCGGAACTGGTCTACCGACAGTTGCGAAGCGCCGCAGGAATGGAGGTCGACCCGCGGACGGACAGCGAGCTGCTCGAATCGCTGTTCGAGTACTATCCCCATCAGCTGTTTCTAAAGGACGACGTAGGCCGGTTCGAGGGGGCGAGCGCGGCGACGGCACGGGAGTACGACCTCGCGCGATCGGAGATCGTCGGCCTGACCGACTACGACATCCTGGACCCGGAGACCGCGAGACAGACCTACGAGGAGGAGCAAGCGCTGCTCGCGAGTGGCGAGCCCGAGATCGAGCGTATCGAGCATTACGTCGACGATCAGGGGCGTGACAGGTGGGTCTCGATCACGAAGGCCCCGCGATACGACGAGGAAGGCGAACCGATCGGGATCGTCGGGTCGAGCCGCGACGTGACCGAGGAGAAGCGCAAGGAGTACATGGTCAGAGAGGTCCACGCGGCGACCGAGCACCTCGTGCGCATGGAGTCGAAGGCGGAGATCGGTCGGGCCGCGATGGGGCTGACCGAGGACATTCCGGTCGTCTCGCGGATCCAGGTCGTGCTGTCCGACGATGCGACGGGCGAGCTCGAACCGCTCTCGATCGACGACGGCGACTCGCTGTTCGAGACCTATCGCGATCGATTCGAAGACGTGGTCGAGACCAGACAGCCGCGGTATCTGACGACGGGCGGGCAAGCGGCAGGTGAGTTTACTGACGAGCGGGACATCTCGATCGCGATTCTGCCGCTTGACGATCACGGCGCGCTCGGGTTCGCTGCGGACGCCGACACGTTCACCGAATTCGGTATCGACCTGGCGAACATCCTGGCGTCGAGTCTCGAAGCGGCGCTCGACCGGGCCGGGCGCGAGCGCGAACTCGAAGAGCAAAACGACCGCCTCGAAGAGTTCGCGAGTATCGTCAGCCACGATCTGCGCAACCCTCTGAACGTCGCGAGTGCCTCGGCCGAACTGCTTGCCGAAGAGACCGATTCCGAGCACGTCGACCGGATCGAGAACGCGCTCGAGCGGATGGAGCGCCTCATCGAGGCGCTGCTGACGCTCGCCCGTCGGGGACAGGTCGTCGGCGAGACCGAACCGGTCGCGCTCGAGGCCGTCGCCAGCGACGCCTGGCAAGTCGTCGACGCCCCCAGAGCGACGCTGACCGTCGACTCAACTGGAACGGTCGTCGCTGACCGGGACCGGCTCGTCGAGGCCCTTGAGAACCTCTTTCGCAACGCGGTGGAACACGGTACGGGCCCGGACTCGCAAGCTCCCGACGACGCCGTTGAGGGGCGAGCGGACACGACGGTTCGCGTCGGGATCCGCGGCGACGGAAACGGGTTCTACGTCGCCGACGGCGGCGACGGGATCGATCCCGACATCCGCGAGCGGGTCTTCGAGATGGGCTACTCGCAATCCCCGGACGGGACCGGATACGGGCTGTACATCGTCTCGACGATCGCACAGGCCCACGGCTGGTCGGTCGAGATCACCGACTCCAAGTCCGGCGGCGCACGCTTCGATTTCACCGGCGTCGAGCTTCAGTAACTACCGTTCTGATTTTCAGTAGCATTTGGTAGCATTCACCCATAATCGGGAGCACTGGCGAGTACGTGCCGTGTCACACTACCGCTGGGCGTCCGCTCGCCCGTGTTACTACCGTGATTGTGTGGCAGTCCACCCGTGTCTGTCCCGCTCCGTTTCACAGTGAGTGACGGAGCACGGTACTGGGACAGGTGGGTCTGACGACCGCTCGCCACATCCTGTTGGTCGGTCGCGGACTGAACGCCAGAAACGGCAAGCGTTTCTGAGGCTCGCGAAGCCTCGCTTCGCTCACCGCCAGTAGAACGGGCACCTCGCGGTGATGGAAAACTGGCGTGCTTCCCCGCCTCCATATAGGCGGCAGGGTTCGCCGTCTCCATCTGTGCGTCTGAGAGGTGTTTCCGTCCGACGTTGATTGCCCCGACCACATCGCGGTCGCACTCGTACCCACACTCAGGACAGTGAAAGTGCCCGCCGTGACGGCACTCAGTGTGGTTGTCTGGTGCTTTCACTGTCTCCCCACGCTCGCCACATCGCGGACAGTGTCGGCTCGTTCCCCACGGGTTCTCCGTCTCGAAGTCGATCCCCACCAACTCGGCTTTGTATCCGACGCGATCGAGGAGTTCGCCGCGAGCCCACGAGGAGATCGACCACGCAACTGAACCGCTCGTCTCTGGTGCGTCGATTTGCCCGAGTGACTCGAACACGATGGTTTCACAGCCGTACTCTATCGCCAACCACACCAACTGGTTCGCTACGTCGTGCTGGATTTGCTCACGCAACCGGCGCTCTTTCCGCCGTGTCTGGCGGTACTCACTGAGCAAGTGGGTGAACCGTTCCGTGTGGGCAGTGCCCTGTCGTCGAAGTGCTGCCAGTCGGTCGTTGATGCCCTCGGCGTCAGCCTTGAGACGGAACAGTTTGTCTTTGGCTGGGTGATCGATAAACTCCGGTGGCGTAACCTGCTCGTGATGACTGTCATCACCGGCGTCGAGCACGGCCACGGTGGCCTGTTTCTTCACGCCGAGATCCACCGCCAACACACGGTCGGCAACCGTCTCAGCGTTCTGTTCGGGCACAGCAACGGGCACGTCAAGTGTGTACCCATGCTCGGATGCGTGGAGTGTGGGAGCTTTCACGTCTCCCGTGTCGAGCATCTCGCTGAACCGTGCGTGGGTGGGGAAGCGGATTTCGTGGTCTGTCCAGTCGTGGTAGCTGTCCGGCGAGAGTGAGTCCGGCGCGTTCACTACAAAGCAAAGGTCGCCGTCTTCAATCGATAGTTCGTGGATGTGGTAGTCGCCTGTGTCCGGTGCATACGGGAGTGTGCCGTTGGGATCGGGCGTCCCGACGAGTTCCGTGTACGCCTCGGGGAACCGTCCATGTGTGTCGTAGTAGGTGTTGAGTTGGTCGACAACGGACTCCAAGACGCGCCATTCGATGTATGACGACTCCTCGTCGTACAGTCGTGTGCGGAGTCTCTGCCACCCAATGCGTCGAATTTTGCGCTCGGCAACAGTTTCGGTCACGAACTGGAAGGCGTGGAACTCGTCGGCGTGGGCATCAAGAATGTGCGTGACGCGGTGGTAGACACACCGCTTGAATCGACTGTAGACGTATTCGTCGACGCTCTCGAAGGCGTCGTGGTCGTCGTCTCGAATGTAGGTGTAGGACTGGCCCGTATGGTCACTGATGGCGTCAAGATGGTCGTCGCTCCAGTAGTCGTCAGCGAGCAGTCGCCGAGTGTGTTTTTCGACGAGCGTGGTGAGGCGGTCACACGCCTCGTGATACTCGTCGGGGACGTGGAACTGTTCGGTGAGGTGGGTCATTCGTCGTCTTCGGGGGCAGGCTCGGCAGTGCGGACGAGTTTAACGGTTGCACCGATCCAGTCTTTCGGGGCTGTGACATGCGCGCCGCCACTCCCAAATGGTTTGACTTGCCGTTCAACGATTTCTTCGCCTTCAATCTCGTACCTGTCGCCCATACCGTTCTATATGCCATACATATAGTTAAGCGCTCCGCTATGAAAGACTACCGGATACGACCGAATACTACTGAATCTCGCAACAGTAACACAACCCTTCGCGCTCGAGAAACGCCGCGATCCGGTCGTCCTCGTCCGTCCAGACAAACGTCTCCTCCGCAGCCGTCTCCCGGCGGAGTCGCTCCCGCATCGCTTCGATCCACCTGCAATCCATTTCGGCTGCCGAAGGCGACTCGTCACTCGTCGCAGTCGTCTGCTCGACGCTCCGGTGGTCGATGACGCGATGCGGCTCCGGGATAGTGACCCCCGCCACTCGGTCCTCACCAGAGTCCTCTTGGGCCGCCATACCGTTATCCATGTGACACGCTACCATAAAACACCGTCAGACGTGCGTCAGCGCGATCGCGAACCGAGAAGCGGCGCCACGATCGAGTGTCGCCGTCACTCCGCGAGGTGTTCGAGTACAGCGTCGGTATCGTCGGGGACGGGTTCGGGATCGCTTCCGGCTTCGGCCGCGGCGTCGGGGTCTTTTAGCAGGTGGCCGGTCGTGAGACAGACGACCTGTTCGTCCGCTTCGACGACGCCCTCGCGGCGGAGCTTTCGCAGGCCGGCGACCGAGGCCGCCGAGGCCGGTTCGACGCCGACGCCTTCCGATGCCAGATCGCGCTGTGCGGCCGTGATCTGTTCGTCCGAAACCGCGACGGCGGTGCCGCCGGTCTCGCGGATCCCCGGCAGCGCCTTCGGTGCGTTGACGGGGTTGCCGATCCGGATCGCCGTCGCGATCGTCTCGACGTCCTCCCAGCGTTTGGTGTCCTCCCAGCCTTTCTCGATCGCCTCGACCATCGGTGCCGACCCCTCGGCCTGGACGCCGGTGAGTTTCGGCACGTCCGACTCATCGAGCGCGCCGCTTTCGACCAGTTCGCGGAAGGCCTTGTACAGCGCCGCGGTGTTGCCCGCGTTGCCCACCGGCAGGACGATCCGATCCGGATAGGCCCCCTCCTCGGCGTGGAACTGCTCCAGGATTTCGAGGCCGATCGTCTTCTGGCCCTCCAGACGGAAGGGGTTCAGCGAGTTCAGCAGATACGCCTCGCCGCGATCCGCGAGGTTCTGGACGATGTCGAGACAGCGATCAAAGTTTCCGTCGACTTCGAGGATGCGCGCGCCGTGCAGACTCGCCTGGGCGACCTTGCCCGCGGCGACCTTGCCCGCCGGGAGCAACACCAGCGTCTCGATTCCGGCACGTGCGCCGTAGGCAGACAGCGCCGCAGAGGTGTTACCCGTCGATGCACAGGCGAGTCGGTCAACCCCGATCTCCTCCGCGACGCGGACGCCGACGGTCATCCCGCGGTCCTTGAACGACCCGGTCGGGTTCATCCCCTCGTGTTTGACGCGGAGTCGATCGACGCCCATGTCGGCCTCCAGTCGGGGGACTTCGTGCAGCGGCGTCCCACCTTCGGGCAGAGAGACGCCCGCCTCGAAGGGAAGCGCAGCGTCGTACCGCCAGACGCTGTCGGCGATCGCGGCGGAGTCGAAGTCCTCGAAAGTCGGCAGGTCGGCGTAGCGGACTTCGAGCAGCCCGCCACACTCGTCGCAGGTATAGCGGATCCCCTCGAACGGCGCGAACGTCTCTCCACACTCGATACAGGTCAGCCAGACGCCGTCGTCGGCGGCTTCGGGTTCGGGTTCGTCGAGTTGCAGATTGGCCATTACCAGAGAGGACGTGCCGATAGAGAAAAAGGACCAGGGTTCGGCGCTCATCGGGTCTATCACTCCTGATCGGTCGGCAACTTGCCGCCACAGGACCGGCAGAACGCGTACTCGCGCTCGTTGGGCCGCCCACACCTCAGGCAGATCACCGTCGAGTCGGTCGCCGCCTCGCGCCTCCGGTGTGCCTCCGCCACGTCGATCCGATCGACGATCGAGATCCGGTCGAGCACGTAAAAGGGGAGCCACCCCAGCAGGGCTGCTCCGATCAGGATGAGAACGTACACGACGAGGGGCTCCCACGGCACCATATATCAACGTACGGGCTCGAACGACCTAAACCTGTCATTCGACGGGTGCAGGCCGTCTACGCCCGAGAACTCGGCGGACCGTTCCCGGCCTCACGGAAAAAGCAGACGGACGCGAAAGGCACGGGCAAAGGTGGAAACCACACGAGTTCGAAGGCAGCCGGATCGGGAGATTCTAGACCATCGCACCCATGCCGAGCGAAGAGAGCAGGTTTCGAACGATTGCGAAGGCAGCGAGTCCGAGTCCGGCCAGCACGAGCGCGACGCCGGCAGCGATCAGCGGTGCTTCGTACGCGATGACGCCGAGTCCGCCCAGCGCGAGGATCAGGCCGACGATACCGACGGCACCGAGTTTGTCGAACATGTCTGGCTGGGCGCACTGGCGGGACAAAACAGTGCCGGATCGAGCCGATCAATGGCCGTAGAGAGAAATCGGATCGATCAGCGACCGTACAGCAGATGCGAGAGCGACAGGAACGTCACGACCGCGCCAGCGACGAACACGCCGAGCGCTGCCGCGCTGCCGAGCGTGTCCTAATACGGTCGCGTTAAGTTAGAGAATGAGGCGTTCGATCTCTGAGTGTCCATGCCCGATCTCGAACGCCTCAGCGATGCTATCACGTGGATAGATTTGTCGTTTGTGGAGCGGCGG
>JAOPKD010000030.1 GCA_025517565.1 Halapricum hydrolyticum | reverse complement strand
TCAAACGCGCCATCCAAGCGACGCTCTGAAATCAACAATGTGCTACACAAGAGCGTTAGTCGAAAATCGCACCGAGTACGCCAACAAGATTCACGGACTTCTCTCTGATCACGGTATCACTGAAGACCATTCGTCTTTAGCTAAGACTCACACCTCGGTTGCGTAGCGGTAGCGAGCGTCTCTTGTAAGATCGGTCGTTGCTGGTGGATCTTCTGTGCATCTTCAATCAGCCGCTCCAACAGCGGCGGTGGCGAGTAGCCAAGGTACTCACCGAGTTCGTGGAGGATAAGCTGGGCGTGCGACCGGAAGGTCGCCGCCCAGCGTTCCGGCGGGAACACGATCTCATTATCAGCTTGCTTAGTGACCAGATCCAGCAGATCACGGCTCACCAGTGGTGACAGCAACGCCGCGTACAACAGAATTTTCACGACATCTGGGTTACTCGTGGCGAATTCGTCCAGTTCGTACTGCGTCTTCAGCTCACGGAACAGCGTCTCTACCTCCCACCGACACCGATACAGAGTCGCTAGATCCGACGGCAGGAACTCCTTTCTCGGCAGATTCGTGATGTAGAGATGATAGTCGTCGGCGTCCTCATCGCGGATGCCGACGACTCGAAACTGTTTAGGAGTGACCAACTGCGTCTCGTCATAGGGAGCCGTTCAGCCGAAACCTCCACCGTCACGTCTATTTCCTTCTGATGAAGGTCGCCAACGATGTCGAAGACATGCTTGCCGACCAATGGAATAGCGCGCCCGCGCCATTCCTCCAGTTCCTCAGTAATCAGTGGATTCGCACTCCGCTTGAGGCGACTCGGGAAGAAGCCGTCATTTTCGTCGATAAGCGCGAAGCGACGGTATTTGAAAAAGCCGAGATCTAGCAGGAAGAGCCGTCCACGCATCCACGAGCCGGTTTTGAAGAGTGTGCTCTCGTGGGTACGTTCGTCGGTGATCTCCCGAGATCACCGACTGTCCGGTGACGTGATGAACGAGATAGAGTTAGAGGCCGGAGGCCCTTGTGGGTTGCTGGAAAGGCCGAGAGGAATCGATGTAACCGGACGATAGTGGCGTCAACAGCGATAACGCCGCGGAACCGGTCGAAGGCTGGTGCGAGGTGGTGAGGGACAGCGACCTCCTCGACCTCGCTGTTGAGGAGGTCGCCGAGGAGATCAGCGATACCGTCGGCATAACGGTCTTAGAAGCTGGATGGGAAGAGATTATAGCCAGTAGCGATGCTGTAGGAGCGTCGGTAGGCGGCAATAGAGCGTGCTTCGCCGCCAGCGGCGAAGCCCGCGATGAGCGTCCAGACGAACATCGTGATGTCGAGCTTGCGGTCACGCTGGACGACATCACGCTCACGCGCGATGTCTTCGATACGGACTGCTGGAAAGAGAGAAGTCAGTCGGTGTCGTGCAATATCTGGGAAGAGTTCGGGTTTCACAACCTCTCCCTATTTGGCCGACAGCGATAACTTCATCATCGTAACGTAGTCTGTCGGTTTCAGTTCTTAACCGAATACGGATGGGTATTCAATCAAGTGGGTGAACGACAGAGTGGAGCCTCAGCCATGGACATGTCTCATCAAAATCGAAGAGAGTTTACGAAGCGGTGTGAACTTTTTCAGTAATGGCGTATAATGTTCTCTCTGTCATCCCTGCGAGAAAAGGATCGAAAGGAATACCTAGGAAGAATTTGCGACAGCTGGGAGAGGATCCCCTCGTCGCCCATGCAATCAAAAAGAGTAAGAAGTCCAATTGGATCGATCATGTTGCCTTGACTACTGATAGCCAAGAGATTGCACAGATCGGACGACAATACGGCGTAGATACTATCATTGATCGACCGACGCGCTTAGCGACGGACGAAATTCCCCTTGCGCCAGTTATTGAACATGCCTTTGAGGAAGTGGACCACGAATTCCATTATGTCCTCTGTTTCCAACCCACGGCTCCGCTGGTTTCGGTAGACTCAATTGACGAGGGAATTGAAGCTGGGATAGATAGCAACGCTGACAGCGTTGTCTTTGTCAGAGATAGTACCCATATCTACTGGAGAGATGGAGAGAACGGTTATGAACCGGTGGCAAGCGACAGGAAGAACAGACAACAGATGGATGAGATATATCAGGAAATAGGAATTTTTCTCTCGGAAAACCACATAGTGAGGCAAGGCCGTCGAGTTGGGGATTCCTCTGAATTTTACGAAGTTGGAATGTATGAAGGAATTGACATTGATACATATGCAGACTGGATTCTTGCGGAGAGTCAACTACAGCGGAAACAGGTTCTTTATCGCTTGATAGGGAATGGTAATGCAGGAACAGGCCACGTTTACCGAGGAATCACGATTGCTGATCGTCTCTTTGAGCATGATGTCTTGTTTGCGGTTGAGGCGACTGAAGACCTAGCAATTGAGAAATTAGAAGAAAGCAATTATGATTACCAAATTTTCGAGAATGAACCGTCATTTCTGGACTACGTTCGTTCGACTCAACCCGATGTAGTTGCCAATGATATTCTTGACACTTCTGCGGAATATATTAAATCTCTTAAAGAATACACCTCCCGCGTTGTCAATTTCGAAGATCTAGGAGCTGGTACCGATCACGCTGATGCAGTGATCAACGCGTTGTATGAACATTCTAATCCTCCGGAAAACCACTATTTTGGGTTCAAATACTTCTGCCTGAGAAATGAGTTTCGGTATGCAGACCCACGGACTGCAATCCCATCGGTCGAACGGATTATGATTTCTTTTGGAGGGACTGATGAGAACAATCTTACCGCTAAAACCTTGCGCGCACTGTCCGATCTTGATCACGAGTTACATCTTGATGTAGTTCTGGGACTAGGATATACTGATCAGGGGTCGCTTGATTCGGTCACAGCAACGTATCCCCCCAATATTAGTGTCGAAATCAACCAGAATGTCCAGTCTATGGCGGAGCACATGGAACAAGCCGACCTGCTCATCACGTCAAATGGTCGAACGTTGTATGAGGCGGGATCATTAAATGTTCCCGTGATTTCGATTGCTCAGAACCATCGCGAACAGAAACATCCGTATGCGCACATCTCTCGAGGAGTACTTTTTTTGGGGCAGGCAGAATATGTGACTGAAGAAAACGTGCGGACTGCTGTTGAAGAGTACGTTACAGAGAGAGAAAAACGCGAAACGATGCGTGAAGCATTAGAAGGTCACGACATTACTAACGGGGTTGAGAGAATCAAACAAATAATGTTCAACCAGAACAATGCAGATTAACAATACAGATATTGACGGTCGAACGCAACCGTATTTGATCGCTGAGATCGGTGTCAATTACTTCGATATAGCTGAACAGAGAGACATTTCGCCGCTTTCCGCCGCAAAAGAAATGGTGTCGGAGGCAGCCACTGCTGGCGTCGACGCAGTGAAGTTTCAATCGTATTCAGCGGATCAACTCGCGTCGAAACACTCCCCCGTTTACTGGGACACGAGCGAGGAGTCGACTGAATCCCAGTACGAGCTGTTCTCTCAGTATGATGATTTTGGTGTTGCGGAGTTCGAAGAGATAGCAACGTGGACGGCCAAGAACTATAACGTGGACTTCCTTTCGACACCCTTCGATTTTCACGCCGTTGAGTATCTAGAGGACCTCGTTCCTGCATACAAGGTCGCCAGCGCAGATATCACTAATCACCCACTCCTTCGGCAAATCGCTCGAAAGGAAAAACCGGTCTTACTGTCGACAGGGGCAAGCACGATCGGCGAAATTGACAAAGCGGTACGCGTCATTGAAGATGAGGTACAGGACCCGGAGATATGCTTGCTTCACTGTATTCTCCAGTATCCTACCGACCCCGAAAACGCCAATCTTGGGATGATCGACCATTTGGATACAGTATACCCCGAGTATACGGCTGGCTACTCAGATCACGTCCCGCCTGACGATGGAATGGTTACTCTGCTAAATTCGGTGGTCAACGGGGCTGCGATTATCGAAAAGCACTTTACTCTTGACAAGTCCCTCGAAGGAAATGACCACTATCACGCGATGGATCCAGAAGACATTCGAACGTTTCGGAAAAATGTCGATAGAATGATTGCTACGACAGGGGAGATGAAAAAGAAGCCAATCCCTGCAGAAACGGATAGCAGAGAGTACGCTCGTCGAAGTCTCGTCGCTGCGACGGATATTGAGCAAGGCGAGGAGATCGCGCGAGAGCAACTATCGATCAAACGACCAGGGACTGGAATCTCGCCGATGATGCTCGATATAGTCGTAAATAGAGAAGCGCGAAAGCGAATAGAGGCAGATAATATATTGACATGGGAACTGATATAGTTCTCCCCCTAGGTATCGGGCTATGTTTGGTGTGAGTTGATTTGGGATCAACAGCGCCGTATAGCCAGAACTCCTGGCCGTGCAGGCGGATCATCTTCTTGTCAACCGCAAGTTGATCTGCGTTGACCGTCGAGATCGGCTGTAGATCGGCCTTATGTACCCACTCGTGGATCGCCACGTAACTCCGTTGGACCCCAATTCATAGAGAAACTGACTTGAATCCCGTAATGATATCCCCGACAGATGACATTGGATGCCGACTTCAATCGCCCACTCGGGTGTCCGCCGGCGCTCCACAAAACGACAAGTCTATCCACGCGACACTCTCGTTGAGGCGTTCTATTTTGGGCATAGGAACTTGAACATCGAACGCCTCATCCTCCAACTTAACGCGACCACCATCACCCCACCCAGTTATAAATACTTGAAGTGCAACAGCGTAGGTATGGCAAAGTTTGCTCTCTTACATGGTGCGAAAGAGAATAGTGGAGATTTCTTGATTCGAGATGCTGCGAAATCCCTTCTCATTAATGTCGGTGGTATCGATGAAGAAGAACTGTTAATGGTAGATGTTGTACGTGAAAACGTACCAAATTCAGTCATGGATGAGATCTCAGACACGAAAGCCGCATTTCTTGCAGGGGGGCCAGGGTATCAGCCGGATTTCTATCCCGGGGTATATCCGTCAATGAAGGATCTCCTTGATGCTACTACAGTTGTTCCTCTTGGGCCTGGCTGGAAGGGTATAGATGAAGATAAGTATACATTTACTGTCGAATCAACCAAGTTGCTTCAGCGTATAGCTGAACAGGATCAAGTACCGTATTTGGGTGCAAGAGATATCCCTACGGTGCGCGTACTTCGTAAACACGGGGTTGCTGCAGAACTTACCGGCTGTCCAGCGTGGTACTATCCTGATGGATTTCCCCCATCTAGAGTTTTTGACCCGCCAAGCCAGATTAACGAAATAATTGTGAGTTCACCACCACAAAACTCGACCAAGTACATGATACAATATTATATATTAATCCAGAACCTATTAGAAAAATACCCAGGGTCAGTAATTACATGTGCTTTTCATCGGGGAGAACACAAGAATGCACATATCCCGATAATAGGCTATCCCTGGGAAAAAGCAACGTGGGCTGCCAACACCTCAGCCATACTGTATAAATATATTAGTAAAATTGGTAAAGAAAACGATAGAATAAAAATCTTTGACGCATCTCAGAGCGCAGATTATATAAATCGGTACTCAAAAGCAGATCTACATGTGGGTTATCGGGTTCACGGACATATACCAGCTCTCGCTGCTGGCATTCCTTCATTTTTGCTTCAAATTGACGGACGTGGATTTGGCGTAAGCGAATCTTTAGAAACACCGGGTGATGTATCTGCTCGGCAAGGAATATACCGTCCTATTAGTGACGTGATGGAAAGTATATCGAACTCCATCTCTAATGCATATTCTGATTTTGAATCTGTTGATGAAAATAGAATGCATGCGTATGAGAATATGACTTCATTGATATCGCCTATATTATAGTGTATACGCTCATCCCGATAACTCGTAACACCAATTTTGCTGGCGAACCAATGACCAGTCAACGATGGATGAGAAATCTGCTCAAGTCTTCCTTCCATCACGTGAACGGTGCTTTGAACGTCTCCGTCTCGCCCGCTTCGGCGAGACGGTGACGTGCGTCCACTGCGGAAGCAACGAGGTCGTCAAGCGAGGAACCACAGGCAAAGACGCTCAGCAGTACTGGTGCAAAGCCTGTGAAACGTACTTTAACGACCTCACCGACACGATCTTCGGCCACCATCGCTTCGAACTCGAAGAGATGTTCTACACCGTCAAGGAGATGCGATCTGAGCCGACCGCTCAGATCGCTCGTGATCTTGACCGTGATTACGAAGCCGTTCTCAACTTTGTTCACCAAGTGCAAGAAACGAGCGGTGACATCGACGAATTCGAGCTTTCCGAGGTGTGTGAAGCCGACGAGATCTACGTGACTGCTGGTGAGAAAGGACGTGAGAACGAGGATGAGAGTCCGCGCGAGCGCGGACTCAAAAAAGGGACGCGGAGACTTCGAGGGTGACAAACCACCAGTACTGACACTCGTCCGTCGGAGCGACGGACGAGTTCGATTTCTCGTCTGCAAGGATTTGGAAGACGCTGACGAAGACATCGCGGAGTACGGCGACGGTAGTGTCATTCTCTGCACGGATGGCTATTCGATCTACGAGGACATCGAGGAGAAGGAGGGGGTGGACGGCCATCTGGCCGTCACCCACTCCGACACCTACGTCATCGGCGACGCCCATACAAACACCTGCGAGAACCGCCACAGCTTCCTTCGCCAGTGGCTAGCGAAGTTCAGAGGTGTCTCGAAACACCATCTTCAGAAGTATCTCAACTTCCTTGCACTGAAACTCAACTCACCTGAAAATTGGTTCGAGAAACTGCTATGTTACAATGTGTCGGGATGAGCGCAGCATTTTTAGCTAACTGAACGACTTTGCTCGTGAAGCGGGAAATTTTCGACATGGATCATCGGCGATTTCCCGCTTCATCTTCCTAGTTCTAACGGTCGAAGCCGACGCTGTCCAGCGATTCACCAGAGCCAAGTATCTTGATTCTCCACGTCTAAGCGTTCTCTGAGGAGGTCTGCGGGTTCCATGACCAGTCGCTTCTTAATTCCTCAACTAGACCGACTCCTCTCTTGAATTCTTTTAGCTATCCGACACGCACTGTTTCCGAAATTGAATGAATCTTCTATACTTTGAATCTGGTTTTTACGTGTCTCTGTTGACGCCACTGTTTCAAGTTGTTTCTGGAGCTCTTTAGGTGTCGTTGTGTATGGTACATCTTCGCTGTTAATATATGATGATGGGTGGGTGAACGGCTCAAAGGGATTATAGGAAATACAATAGGCCCCAGCAATGATCGACTCAATACCAACATTCGAATTTATAGTTATTAAAGTAGTATCTCGAGAGATGTATGAAGAGATATCGCCTTGCCTAATCTGGATATCAAAAGTGTCGATCTCACGACCAATTATATTATCGTAGTATTCTATAGACTCTGATGGGTGAATCTTTATTAAGACATCTCCACGGTACTCCATTTGAGCAATCACTTCCAGAACCTCTTTGACGAACCTCTCTCGCATCCAGTCGGGGTATGGTTGAGTTCCCAAAATGATTCTCTGTTTTTCGCCTCTTTCGGATTGGTCATTACTTGATTCGGCCAAGACATCTAGGTATGGTCGTCCTATTGGCTGGATATCGGGGAGTTGCTCTTCCTTATATTGATTCTGAATCACTCGCTTGTCAGCCTGTCCTGCAACAAAATGGGTTGTATCTGTTATCTGGGGGATAATTTCTCTGTTGTACGCGATCGAGTGCGGTATATAAAATAGATCTGCATTTGCTTTCTCACCAATCTCAAGCATATATTTATCCCGTGGATTCATTCCCCCAACGATCACCGAACTAGGCTCTGTTTGCTCGACAGCGTTCTCTACTAAATAGAGAGACAAGACGAGACTAATATCCCGACGTAGCGTATCCCGGCAGACATACTCGACCGTTCGAGATAGCCGAACGCCATATTCGTCTTCTAACTGTTCGTTGACGTTCTTACTCAGCTCGAGGCTGTCTGTCAGTACCGCTTTTTGCAATCTAAATAGTTCGGACAGTTCTGCTCTGATTGTCGAGAGATCAGAGAATTCTGACAATGTCTTGGTGGTGTGTGCCTTTGGCCAGTCTGAAACGGGATTGAGTAACCGCCAACTGATTGTTAAGGGAGTGACAATGATATTAGACGGATGTTCCATTTGCCGAATGATCGGGAGCATACTTTTGTAACGGCCAGGGTATGGCAAGAAAAGCGGTCGATTTTGTGATACAGAAGTAGAGGAGAGTAGTTGTTCCTTGAGTATGGATAGGATCTGATCTACGAACAGGAGCAGTACAGAAAATCGAAAGAGAATCTTTGATGTAGGGAGTAAGGTGCGCTGATCCTGCTGTTGGTGTTCGACCGTGATGTCGTATTCTTCAGCAAGGTCTTCAGCGACAAGTCGATACCCTTTTTCAAGCCCGTGACTGGCGAGATGTGTGATGTTTTCACGCTCGATTCGTTTACTGAGTTCCGAATATAATTGTGTATATGTGAGTAAGTTCCCATAGTGAACTAAATGTGACAGGAATATCTCATACGAAAAAATACCTTCTTGCGACGTGGTGAGTTCTGAGAGGCGTGCGAACCAGTCGTTTTCCTCTGATAGATCCTCAGATATCTCGAATACTTCGTCACCACCAGTATCCGGACGATCAGACTCCGTAAAGACGAGATGTAACGTCTTGCCAGACACAAGCGGTGGATATATACCAATGGTAAAGAATGGTTCGATTGTGATCGGCTCTCTACTATGATGTATGCGATCAAGGATGGTCTAAAACATTGGTCGCGCAGCAGCATCGTTTAGAATCAGGTTCGCGATCTCCGCAACGAAGTAGCAGTTGATATGTCACAGGAAGGGAACTGCTCTGGTATTGAGATGAGAGGGTCCCCGATCGAAATTACACTCACCGTCCGAGGGTGACTCCATGAGAATCCCGCTAAAGCCCCTGGAGCGTGAAGTATGTCATGGAGTCACCCTCGGAGGTAAAGTCTAAACAGGACTACAGCTTGACCAGAACGTAAGGTCCTGGTCCTCGTGGATTTCACCGTCTGCTTGCTGCTTGTGTTTGGTCACACTTTAGTAAGCAGACCTCTCAACTAACGGGCTTTGTGAGATACTGAGTGTAGTTATGACGTCACGCTCTTTACAAACTATCTCCTGTTAATCACGTATACCAATCTGACTAGCAGGATTCCCTGCAACAATTGTATATGGCTCAACATCATCTGTCACTACTGAACCGGCTCCGATTACTGCTCCTTCTCCTATTTCAACATCTTTGAGAATCGTGACATCACACCCGATCCAGACATCATCTTGGATTATTACTTCTCCTTTATTTAGAGACTGCTTTCTAATTTCCTGAGTCCGGTCTATATTATGGTCAAATGAATGCATACTGACTTTCTGTGCCACTCGTACATTATCTCCAATTGATATATTCCCTGCCAAAAATCCAAATTCATGAATTGTACAGTGGTCTCCTATTACTATCCCACTATCTTTCGGTTTTAATACTGTAAGTGGGAATATTTTTGAATGGGTCCCTATCTCGACCATTTCTGGATTCCTAATCTTTGCTAATGGTGATATTTGTGAATTCTTTTCATATTCGACTTTGGCTCTAACTCGGCCTAAAACATCATCAGACTTGATCAATATCTGAGTAGGATACTTTATTCCTTTTCTGAGCTTGGACCACATAGTACATTAGAATCCAGCTAAAGTAATAAGCGATTCCCTATCGACATTACTGGAATCTCACAAGTAACTCATTTTAATATATATGAATAAATATAAAATATACAATATATTAAATTTGGATAAGCGCGTGTATCGGTACTAAAACGGCAGATATAAATTGGTCGTAGAGAAGATTTTCGGTTGTACACAGTCTCTCGCTATGATAAACGCACTAAAGAAAGGGATCGAGCATTGGAATAACAGATTCTGGTGGCGGAAAGTCGCGTTTCCATACGTAGCACGTAGGGTACACAGTCATTTACCACACGAAGGCGTTCATCTCCCAGACGAGGACTGGGACAACCTTCTGATACTTGATGCATGCCGCTATGATATGTTTGCCGAGCAGTCTAGCCTTTCTGGCAAGCTGAGTAAACGCACCTCAAAGGCTTCGAACACCCCTGAATTTCTTCAACACAACTTCAAAGGTCGGGACTTCAGCGATACAGTATATGTCACTGCAAATCCCCAAGTGAACGTACACCTAGAAAACGAGTTTTTCGAGGTCATCAACGTGTGGGAAGATCACTGGGACGACGAACTGCACACGGTTATGCCAGAGATAATGGCCGAAGAAACCCTCGAAGCCTACGAATCATATCCGAACAAGCGGCTAATCTCTCACTTCATCCAGCCACATTATCCATTTATTGGCGATATCGGCCAGCAAGAATTGAATTCGCATTCCGGGATGGAACTTTCCAAGCGGTTGGCAACTGACAATGAAGCCCGACGCGACCAACTGTCGACCTGGGAGCAGCTGTACGAGGGTTCGGCATCAGTCGAGTTAGTCTGGAAGGCCTACAGAGAGAATCTCGACCTTACGCTTCCCCACATCGAACGACTTCTTGAGACGTTCCAAGAATACACAGTTGTGACGTCTGATCACGGCAATGCGCTTGGCGAGCGGGCCTGGCCGGTTCCGGTTAAGATCTACGGCCATCCGCCCGAGATTCGTATGCCTGCTCTTACTGAAGTCCCGTGGCTTGTCACGAATACGGGCACGAGAAAGGAAGTCGTCGCTGGGGACCGATCGTCAGCAGATACTGACCATCAGGAAGCAGTATCACAACGCCTTGCGGATCTTGGATACAAGTAACTATGACCAAAGATAGATCTAAAACGCTGGTTAGCGTCGTCATCCCCACGTATGAGAGGCCGGAGTACCTTCGAGGGGCTATCCAAACAGCGCTCGGGCAGACATACGACAATATTGAGGTGATAGTTGTCGATGACGGATCTTCAGAATTCTATGCGGACGAGATTGTAGCCGAGTTCCCTGAGTCTGTAACGTGTATTCGCCACGACGAAAATAAGGGACTTTCTGCAGCCCGGAACACGGGAATCCGAAACGCGAATGGCGAATACGTTGCGTTCCTCGATGATGACGATCGCTGGCATTGGACGAAAATCGCTCGCCAGGTGTCTACTCTTGATGAAAACAAAAACGCTGGGTTGGCAACGTGCCTCGTTGTCGCACTCACACCAGACAATGAAGTAGTCCACTGTGAGACAGACGCTCCCAGCGGTGACTGTTCGGAATCGATGCTTATTGGCAATCAAATTGGGACGCCATCTCGAGTGCTCGTACGTCGGGAATGCTTTGACGATATCGGAACCTTCGATGAATCGCTCCCGACTAAGCAGGATTGGGATTTCTACCTTCGACTCTGTCAAGAATGGGATATCGCTGCTGTTGAGAACTACCTCTGTTTCAGGACAGTCCACGAGAGTATGTCGAGTTCCACCCACTCACTTGAACGGGATAAGAAGAAAATTCTACAAAAGCATGAAAGTCTGATCCGAAATGCAGGCGTATGGGAGCAAGCCCAAGCCTCTGTTAACGAGGAGATTGGTAGATCTTATTTGGGAGATGGCAGCCTAAAACAAGCAAGGGAGTACCTTCGAACCTCCCTTTCAGACATTACTGTTCGAAGAATGATCTTGCTTTCTCTGAGCTATACTCATCCAGCTATTATCAGTAGCACTATTGGACTGGAACGCACGATCGCACGATATCGATCAAACTGTTCAGAAATATCCATAACATCTGCTGATATACCTGGATTACAACCATAGAATCTCTGCGATACAGTCTACGTGACGGCTAACCCTCAGCGTGAGGAGACCCGCGACCAGTGAGATATCCAGCTCCACGAGACGATCAACGTCTGGCTCGATGAGGGCTGGGACGATAAGACAGGGACAGTCCGTGCTGAAACGATGACTGAGGCCGCACTGGAAGCCGCCGAACAGTTCCCTCACAAGCGTCTTGTCGTCCATTATATGCAACCGCATTACCCGTTCGTCCCTGCAGAGACGGACTTCGATAAGGAGCATCTCCAGCAGATCGACGGGGAGGGTGGCGGACCATCAGGCGAGAATGTGTGGAATCAGAAGTTCAAAGGCGAACTCGATGTCTCACGTGAGGAACTCTGGTCGATATATACGGAGAACCTCGAATACGTACTCGAACACGTCGAAGAATTGCTTGATGGGATCTCGGGTAAGACCGTCGTCACAGCGGATCACGGGAACTACGTTGGGGAACGGGCATCGCCGATTCCGATACAGGAATGGGGTCATCCTCGAGGCCTATACGACGATCCAGTCGTCCGTGTTCCGTGGCTGGAATCTAAATCAGAGGATCGACGTCAGGTGGTTGCGTCTTCAAGTAGCGATGAGATGACTGATATCGAATCGGATATTGTCACTGAGCGGCTCCGGAATCTTGGATATCAAGAGTAGATTTTATAGTCGCGTTGGTGATCGCGTTAGGATACTACGCAGTGCCAACGATTATCTTGACAGGAGTGCCCTTGATAACGCTGCGCAGTAGCAAGTATCGATTCGGTAGCTGTCACGTATGGTCAGTACCCAGGGAGGTCTCGGTTTGAGACGCATCTTCGGAAAATGCTGAAATCCGAACTCGCTTCGAGAGTGCGACTCCCGCAAGCACAAAGAACACGAACTGGAACTGGGCGCGATGTCGATTTGCAGGTCCAACATTCCCTTCGACGATCCCATAGCCGAAGATTCCCGCGAGACTGAACGCCATCAACGGCAACACGATTTTTCTGCCTGACGGGGTGGACAAGCAATCGCTGAACCCGATAACCGAAAGGACAATAACCGGATACCAGATGAACAGATTTTGCAGGAACGCGATTTGAGACATAAAATCGACCACGTGCCAGGGAAAGGGAACAAGAGCGAAGTGAAGCGCACCGATTGGCGCGAAAACAATAAATTCGTACAAAGACTCGTAGGCGAACCCGGGCAAGTATGCGCCGGGATTTGGACGAGCAAGCCATCGCCTCCGACCTGCCAACTCGTCAAGCACTAACTCGCTTCCAAATCGAGAATACATCGCTGCAGCCGCCACGAGACTAGTCACGACCGTCAGAACGTAACCGCGAATATTTGTGCCGACGATCAGGAACGCCGCGACGGCGAACATAGCACCGACGGCAATCAGGTTCTGTAGTCGCATACTCAGTGCCAGACCGGTGAACAAGAATAGTAACGCGAGGAGTTTTGTCGTCTGTTCGCCGGATTGCCACCGGACGAAGTAGTACGCCATCATCGAAAACAGGAACACGACAAACATATCCCGATAGATGATCCCGCTCAGTACGATCCAGTAAGGGAACACAGCGGCAATTGCCCCGGCAGCGAAGCCAACCCGGTGGCTAGCGAGTACCCGTCCGATACAGTAGACGTTGACCACCACAAGTGTTCCGACGAGAGCCATTTGCAGTCGTGGAAGCGTAACTATATGACCGAAGACTGCATATGCAGGAGAGAAAACCGACGAATACAGAAGCATATAGTCCCCAGTATTTCCGGGACTTAAACCATACTGTAGTGGGGCAAACAGTACACCAGATCGCCACTGCTGTGCGACGAACCAGAACGTTGTATCATAGCCTGCTTGATCACCCCCGCCAGCATAGACTCCAAACACTCGATCGAACAGCACGTACCCAACTCGCACTGCAAACGCCCCGAACGACAGTATCCAGACCGATCGAGGGACCGCCCGCCGATACAGATAGGTAGAGAGAACCCCTGTAAGTATCGGGAGGAAGATAAGCGTGGCAATGATCATCCCGATACACCCCCGGCAAACGGCCTTATAGTCATTGCGTCTCAGCCCCTCGAACGACCTGTTCGAATTTCTCGACCAATACGGATTGTGAGTATCGATCGATAACACGTTCACGTCCGGCTGCTCCCATCTGCTGTCGAAGCTTAGGATCCGATCCGAGCTCCGCCAATCGGTCTGCGAAGCAATCGATATCTTCCGGCTCACAGAGATAGCCAGTCGTCTCCGGGACAACCGATTCTGGAATTCCGCCGACACTACTCCCGACGACAGGGAGGCCACACGACATGGCCTCGATGACGGTCATGCAGAGCCCTTCCCGCTTGGATGGCTGAAAATAAATATCGTGTCGATTCAGGAACTGAGGAATATCTTCATTTGGAACTGTTCCGCACAGAGTCACATTTTTGGGTGTGTGTGTCTCCATCCATTCCCGCTTTGGGCCGTCCCCTGCGATATAGAACTGGTATTCGGGACCGAGCTGACGTGCACAGCGAAATAAATCGTCGAATCCCTTCTCAGGGGTCAATCTTCCTACGGTCCCGACAGATATGTGGTCAGCGTCTGTTTCAGGATCCGCAGGGCAGTATGTTTCGGTGTCCACGCCTGCGATAGGCAAGACTGATATCTTGGATGTCGGTATCCGGTATTCTGAGCGCACAAACGACTCAACTCTGTTCGAGTCCGCAAGCACTCGATCAGCAAGACGATAAATACCGTGAAAACCACTATATCGAAGGCTGTTAGCCGGTTGTGTATTGTGCTGCCAGACTAGCACCTGAGGAACCCCCAACAATCGAGCGAGCGGGACACCAACGACACTTGCGTGAAACAGCGAACAGACGAGTACGTCAGTCCCACGAAGCAGGGGAACAAGCTTCAGAACTCGATACGACTCAGTGACTTCGGGGATATTTAGACGATGGACTGTGACGTGGTCCGGCAACAAATCGACGACATCGTCAGATGTCTCTACGACAGCAATAACGGTGATGTCGTATTCTTCTGGATCAAGACCAGAGAGGAGCCGTACCATTCCGATATTGGCTCCGCCATACTGGAGCCCCGTGATGAGATATGTCAGATTGATCCGATCGGTACTAGCCACGGCTGCAATTCAAGCCCGCTCAAGAAAAGCATAGTGACTCGCACGGAAAACTGAACATCTTTACGAGTGGCCCCTGAGGCATTTCCTATGAGCAAGCCCAACGTTCTCTTCCTCGTCGTTGACTCTCTTCGGTACGACGTGGCCACGGGCAACTGGGAGTCAGCGACACCCACGATCGATCGGTTGCTTGACGAAGGTGTACACTTTCAGAATTGCTTCGCACAGGGTATCAGTACTGCGCCGTCAATGACGGCGATTCTCACCGGACGACATCCGCTGGATTACGGTGGTCACTGGTATCTTGACGACGATCAGCGCACGTTCGCCCAGGTTTTCCGGGACGGCGGGTACTATACCGGGGCGATCCATTCGAATCCATACGTTTCTGCACGCCGCAACTTCGACCGAGGATTCGATCACTTTGCCGAGGATGTCGTCGCCTTCGAACCTGACGAAGGGCTTGAAGGCCTCCCAGATAAGCTCCTCCGCCTTGCCAGCCGCGCGTCCAGAATCCTTAGCCGCACCCCTTACACGCCTGCAGAAGAGGTCAACACCGACATACTGTCGTTCGTCGACGACGCGGATACCCCGTGGTTCCTGTGGACGCAGTATATGGATGTCCATGGGCCATACCTTGGAGGAGATAATTTCAGCTATCGGAACAAGTTCAGAGCGGAGTGGCTCTGGCGGAAAGCAGCTGTTCGGGATCCGGATTCCATTACGGAAGCCGAACACGAGGAACTCCGAGAGAACTACCGTCGCGAAGTCGAGTATCTCGACAGCGAAATCGGTAATCTTCTCGGAGAACTCGACGAGCGGGGCCATCTCGACGATACGTTCGTCGTACTCACGGCAGATCACGGCGACGAGTTCTACGAACACGGTCGCTACGGACACGGGAATCTGCCATATGACGAACTGACACACGTCCCACTCGTTATACGGCCTCCATCTGGATCGGACATCCCTCGCGGTGAGACCGTCGACGATCTAGTACGCTGTATAGACATTCTTCCGACGATCATCGACGCCGTCGACGCGGAGATACCGACACAGCATCGCGAGCGACTCGCTGGCAAATCGCTTCTGCCCCTTGTCCGAGGAAAGAAACGCGACGAGGAACCAGTCGTCGTCACCGAGAAGCGTGTTCGGGGTGAAAAACACCTCCGAATCGGCCTCAGGACAACCCGATGGAAATACCTCTACGACGGTGTCGAGGACGAACGGTTCCTCTATAACCTCGAAAATGATCCTGGGGAGACCACGGATGTGTCGCAAACGGAAACTACTGTCGCCGAGGAATTCGAGACCCGTCTCCGTGAACGTCTCAATCAAATTGAAGAGACTTCGGAAAACGTCGTCGTCCCAGACGTCGAAACGGACGCGGGTGTCGAAGAACGTCTGAAAGCCCTTGGATATAAATAGGGTCTACGCTACTTCGAACAGAATTTAGTGGGTTGCCACACTGATCCCGTCTGTTTTCAGTATCTCGTCACCGGGAACTCCCAGTGATGACCTAGCGACTGTCGGTACTTCCCAATCGAGAATTCGGAAGCCGAGTTGAGTTGGTGTGAGCCGTTCAATCTCGGAACGGTAGCTGGCTGAATCGAAGCATCGGTCTGAATTGAACAGAGACAGTGACGAGAACGGTTGTTGAAGCGGTTTTTGACGAGTGCTGCTGCTGACGCATAGCTGGCCCGAGGCCGCGGGCTGCCCGTCAGCCCGCGGCCGAGGCGTACGCGTCGGGGACGCCGACACCGTTCATCTCAATCTCCCACCGCCGCTCTAACTCTTCTTCCAGTTCGTGACGAATCCAGTCACAGAACGTCTGGAACGTGAACTGCTCGGGCAGGTCGCGCCCGCCCCGCTGTGGGCGGGCGACGACCGCCCATCGCAGCACCAGCCACAGGTTCTCCAGCAGGAAGCTGACGATCACGAACGCAAACCGGACGATCGGGTCTTGTGTTGTCGTTGTTGCTCGTGCTTGGCGAAATAGCCGGTAACTCGTCTCTATTGCCGACCGTTTCCGATAGCGTCGTTCGACTTGTGTAGGCGTGCGATCTCCGAGATCGCACGCCACGTACCCACGAACGACCTCACCGTGCTTGCCTCGGTCTCCGTTCTGATAGGAGACAGAGACCGCGAGCGGGAAGCGCAGTTCCCGCTCGCTTCCCTTGTACATGCGGTAGGTCGTCATGTACGAGCAGTGCGTGGCGAGCTTGTCTTTCATCCGCTCACCCTTCTTTTGGACAGGGATCACAGTCGTTGCAAGGTCGCGTGCGCGACGAATCACCCGTTCATTGTAGAAGCCGCGATCAGCGAGCAAGAGGTCGATTTCGAAGGGATAGGTGCCGACGCGGTCGAGGACGCGCTCGACCGCGTCGGCCTCCTTCTCGTCGCTGCGGACGTATGTCAGTGCCAGCGTCACCGGCTTCCCGTTCGAGACAACGTAGGCGGTGCAGTAACGGTGACAGGTCGTGGTACCGTCGGTTGGCGTGGTTTTACAGAGTTCACCGCTGTCCTCGTCGGGAGAGCCGTGGTACGGATTATCGACGAAGTCGATGGAGACGATTCTCGACCGGTCAGGGTCGAGAATCGTCATGGCGAGGTGACGAAACAGGAGGCTGGTGGCCATTTCGAGCTGATCACGCTGGAGTGTGTGCAGCCAGTCCATGACGGTATCGTCGCAGGGTGTGTCGTCCGTCTGGGAGGTCACATCCCAGACGGACGACTGGTTGACGCTGGCCATTGTGACGACCGGCCAGATATCACCGGAATCGAGGGGCGAGCCCTCGATTCCTTCCATCGGGAGCTGTCCAATCACGTCGGCCGCTACATCTTTCACGTCTGCTGCCGAAAGAACACCGTCCGGTTCGGGTAGTTCAAGCACACTTCTGAACCGGACATCTTCCTCAATCAGAGCGACGCTTCAGCTCCGCTGCTTAGGCCGGTTGGGAAGTACCGACTGTTGACCTCTGCTACGGAGTCCAGTTTTCGAGACACTCCCCTAGCGCTTCGACACACACGAGGATATCGCGCTGACCTCGACACCAGACTCGACGAGTGGCTCGACTTCTTCGAGCAGGCCGATCCGGACGACGAAACCACGATGTCCGACGACGCCAAGGCCCGCCTGGAGGACCTCGGCTACCTGCAGGACTGACGCCATTCAGGTAAGCCAAAGCGTTCGTCTCTCCCGAGCAAAGAGTCGAATCCTGCCGGCAGTATGAGCAAGCCATTCGCAGCTGTCCTCGTCCGCACGAAGTCCAAAGTACTGAATCCCGAACGTCCCATCCTTGTCGGCCGGTGACACAAGCCACCAGGGCGGGACTGAAAGGGGCGACCGGCTCCGGGAACCCGGCCGAAGCAAGCACCGCAGCGAAGCGAGGAGCGCAGCAAGGTCGACCGAAAATCGGAGATTTTCGTGATGCCGAGACGCCGGAGGCGTCTCGAACCACCCGGGACTGGAGCCGGTCGGGGCTTTCAGAGAATTCTCAGTCAAGTCGATCCCGATACCGTCCACTCCGGCGACTGTGCTTCGATCGCGATTCAGTCGTCCGTGCCGTCCTCGATAGCGTCTTCCCGAGCCGCATCGCGTGCCTCCCGCTTGATTGCCGCGATCGACGGCTCGTCGAAGGCATCGCCGACGGCAGTACGGAATCCTTCGATCGGGTCCTCTCCGAGCGGGATCAACTCGACGCGGTCGTCGAGTGCGACGATCCGATATCTGTCCCCGTGCGCTTCGCGGATCTCGCGTGGGATGGTGAGCCGGCCACGCTCGTCGACTGTGGCTGTCCTGCTCATCGTCTCTGCTTTACGCGCGACCGAAACAAAAACGTCCCGCGAAATCGCGAACCGTCCCAGACAGCCCATCCAGTCGCGTTCGACGCACCAGCGAAAACATCCTGCCCAGCAGAACAGACGCTCCAACCCGACACATAGCCGAGGCCACCCAGCAGCGTATTTTTTGGGTGTGGATGCCGGTATATGACATATGACCAAGACCATCGAGATCAGCGACGACGTCTACCGTCGCCTCAAACGAGAGAAAGGCGACCGGAGCTTCAGCGAGGTGATCGAGACGGCACTCGACCGCAGGGGCCAGATCGCGGACGTCGCCGGGCAGGGGATCTTCGACGCCGAGACCGCCGAGCGTGTGAGCGACGACGAGTTCGAGTCGATGCCGGATCGTATCAGCAACCACTTCGACCGGGTACGCCAGGAAACCGACGATACCGACGCCTGAACGTCGCCTCGACATCGCGTTTCTGTCCGGACACGAAACGAGCAGACGCACGAGCAGCTAGAAACCGGTCTCGAACAGATCCGACAGGCCAAACAACTGAACATCGTCGCGCGCCTTGGCAGCGCGTTCGAGGTCGGCCGTGTAGCCCGAGCGGCTAAACAGCACGTACAGCGTGTCCCCGTCCGCTGGCTCGGCGGACCATCGGACGTCGGACGCGGTTCGTTCGAGGTCCGCGAGGACGCCTTCACTGACCGGCCGGGACGTGAACTTGCACTCGCCGGCGACGAGCCCCTCGTCCGCGAGCCCGAGGATGTCGAGTTCGTGTTCCCGGAACCACCACTGTCCGACGTCGCGGAACTGCCGATCGACGAGATCGGGGAGCGCGCGCTGGCAGAGCCGTTCGAATAGCGGGCTCACGTAATCCGCCAGCTCCGGCGCGACGAGTTCGTCGTACGCGTCGTCACCGAGCAGCTGAAGTTGGTCCTGATCGCCGTAGACGAACCGGAACCAGAACCGGAACAACGGCGCTGCGATCCGATACCGGCCCCGTTTCGAGGTCGTCGACGATTCCGTGACGGGGATGTGACGCTCGACGAGGCGGAGGCGACGAAGCTTCTGGAGGTAGGTACTGAGTGATCCCGACTCGACGCCGGCCATGCCCGCGATCTCGTTGGGGGTGCGACGCCCGTGGGCGAGCGCGCGAAGGATACTGAAATACGTGTTCGGCTGTCGGAGTTCGGTTCGAAGCAGGAACTCGGGTTCGGAATACAGGAGTCCGCGTTCCGAGAGTATCGATGCCTGGACGTTCGCACCCAGCGGCTCGGCCGGATCGATCGTCTGCAGATAATACGGTGTCCCGCCGTAGATCGACCACGCCGTGATCGACGTCTCGGGATCATATGCCGGGAAGAACTGGCGCGCGTCGGAGACCGAGAGCGGCTTGAGGTCGATCGTCGCCGTTCGCCGACCGTACAGCGGAGCGCTGCCGGACAGGACCTTCTCTTCCATGACGCTGATCGACGAACCGACGAGCACGAGCGTCATTGCCGTGTCCTGTAACGTCAGGTCCCAGACGCGCTGTATGCGGGAGGGAAGGGAGTCGTCGTCCTGGATGAGGAACGGGAACTCGTCGATGACGACGATCGCGTCCCGCTCGCCGAGTGCTTCGAGCAGCGCTTCCCAGTCGCGGCGGACGTTCTGTAGCGCGGGGAACTGTGTGGCGGCGGTGTCGACGAACTGCTCGAGCTGGTTTTGTGCCGTGGATTCGACCGCCTGGTAGTAGACCGCGTCGTCCCGATCGGCAATGGACCGACGGACGAGTTCGCTTTTGCCGAGACGACGACGGCCGTATATGACGACGAACTCGGCCCGCTCGGAATCGTAGCAGTCCGTGAGGTGATCGAGCTCGGCGTCTCGATCGACGAAGTGCGCCATACCGCTAGCAATCGATCCGGTCACATAGAACTACCGCTTTTGGAAATGACGATTTCTGAATTCGCAATTTCGGAAACTACGATTTCGGAAATCACGATTTCTTTCTGTCGTCACGATAGCAGCGATGATCAACACCACGAACGACACACCAGCTCTAACGATGGCCCTATCGGTGCGACGACACCCACAACCTACAACTCTTCCAGCACTGCAGTCGTCCGCTCGACGGTCTCCGCCCAGTCGAACTGGCCCGCGACCTGCGCCCGCGGATCCCCGACGCCACCATCGAGCACCGTCTCGAGCCCCGCCACGAAGCCGTCGACGTCCCCGACGGGCACGGTCACGCCGCCGTCGCCGACCACGGGCGCGACCTGCTCCAGATCGCTCACGACGACCGGCACACCCGACGCCATCGCCTCCAGCACCGTCCGGGGTAACCCCTCGGCACGACTGGGCAAGACGAGCGCGTCCGCGGCCCGGTACACCGCCGGCATCGCCTCGTAAGGGAGCTGTCCGAGGAACTCGACGTGGTCCGCGGCCAGCTCCGAGCGCAGCGGTCCCTCGCCGGCCACGTACAGCTTCGCGTTCCGCGTCTCGGCCAGTTGCGAGACCGCTGCCACCGCGTCGCCGGGCCGCTTGCCCTCGACCAGCCGCCCGACGAACAACACCACTGGCCCGTCGTGGTCGATCCGGTCGCTCTCGGGCCCGTCGGGCCGGAATCGCTCGGTGTCGATCCCGTTGTGGACGGCCTCGATCCGCGAGTCGACCCCGAACTCCTGCACTCGATCGCGATCCTCGTCAGTGTAACAGAAGATTGTATCAGCCCGATTGAACGTCCACCGCCCGATCGTCCGGAGGTACAGATCGAACACCCATTCGGGCGCGTTCTGCGAATACAGCCCGTGATTGGTGATCGCCAGCGGCGTGTCCCCCACGCGCCGCCGCAGCGCCGCGAGATTCGTCGAGAAGTACAGGTGCGAGTGAGCGTGAACCACGTCGAACTCCGACGCCCGGGCGAGAAACTGCGCCACGCCGGGGCTGACGTCGTTGCCAAGCGGCGCGGCGACGGGATCGAACCGAACCACGGTGTATCCGTCTCGCTGCTCGATCGACGGCCGGTCGGGGTCGCGACGGATCGTCAGCACAGTCACCTCGTGACCCATCGCGGCCTGATCGCGACTCATCGCGTGGACGTGGTAGGTCCCGCCGCCGGGGACCTCGGGATACACTTTCTGGGCGACCCGAAGAATGCGCATATACGCCGGATTTCAGTGCCCCAACTAAGAACGTGCCGGATCAAGGACAATGGATGCACAGTTCCTCGATCCGTGTCGCTGGCGTAGGTCGCGTTAAGTTAGAGGATGAGGCGGACGAGTTCTGAGTGTCTATGGCAGAAA